>NZ_PEIB01000029.1 GCF_004116385.1 Veronia nyctiphanis
AGCTTTCTGAGTAACAACCTCGCACTTTTACGCGACCTTGAACCCTACAGCCCAAGGCATATTGCATTACTACTACCACTGACTGACAAATTCGCATCTGCCGGTCAGGCCGTCAGAAACGGCTTCATTCAGGCAATGATGGACAGTCAACCTCAAGAAGGCACCGAACCGCCCACGATTTCGTTCTATGACACGAATGCCATGGACATGAAGGATATCCACAAAGCCTTGGAAAAAGACGGTATCGAATTTGTGATTGGGCCGTTGCAAAAAGACAAGATTGCGCAATATCTGGATACCACTGACAAACGTATCCCTATGCTGGCGTTGAATGCACCGGCGGATTCAGAGACAGCACTTGGCGCCGCTTGCTACTTTGATTTATCACCAGAGCAGGAAGCCAGCCAGGCGGCAAGACACCTCATCAAACAGAACTTCCACTACCCTTTGGTTCTTGCACAGGAAACAACCTACGGTAAACGTGTCAGCGAAGCCTTTGCCAAAGAGTGGAAGAAAGAAACCAACAAAAGTGCTCAGGTGGACTACTTCACCGACCAAGCCACCATGCAGCGGAAAATTCAATCTGTCTTCGGTTTGTTTGACAGCCAAAAGCGTATCGAACAGATGAAGCAGCTGCTTAGTCTTGACCTTGAATCTGAGCAACGCAGCCGACGCGATGTGGATGCGGTGTATCTCGTTGCGAGTGCCAGAGAGCTTATTGCACTCAAACCATTCATTGATATTGCCATTAACCCCGATGTTCAGCCTCCTAAACTTTTCGCCAGCTCAAGAAGCAACGCGGCTATCAGTGGTATCGGTCAGATAAGTACTAACGGTGAAGTAAAAGGGGTAGAATTTAGTGATGTACCGCTAATCATTGATCAGAATAACGCGACGGCTGTTCGCTTTTACCAACTATGGCCAAATCAAAATAACTCCTCTACACGGCTTTACGCGATCGGAATGGATACGTTTGAACTCATCAATCAGCTTCCTCAGATGCAGTCTTCGCCAGATTATCGCTATCAAGGGCAATCTGGAGAGCTTTCAATCGGTGGCAGCTGTGTCGTCAGCAGAGCCCTTAGCTGGGCAAAATTCGGGGAACAAGGCATTGTTGCCGTGGAATAAGAAACAGGCCGGTGACCATTTTGAACAACAAGCCCGCAACTACCTCAGTCAGCGCGGGCTTAAGTTCTTGGCTAAAAATGCTCGTTGTAAACAAGGCGAGATAGATCTCATCATGCAGGACGGCGAATGCACCGTTTTTATTGAGGTGAAATTTCGCAAAACGAACACTTTTGGTGGAGCCGCCTATGCGATCGGCGAAAAAAAGAAAGCACGGTTATTTGCTGCAGCAGAATTCTGGCTTTGCCAACAAGGAAAAAACAGTGCACATACCGAATTCAGGTTTGATGCCGTCACGTTTGAAGGTGACGTATCTTCCGTTAACTGGATAAAAAACATCGAAATAAAAGGGTTTTAAATGCTAGACAGCATCAAAGAAAGCTTCACAGAGAGCATTCAGACACAAATAGCCGCAGCAGAAGCATTGCCAGAGCAGATTTCCAAAGCCGCACAGGTCATGGTTCAGTCTTTGCTCAATGGCAATAAAATCCTTTGCTGTGGAAATGGAGGTTCTGCCGCTAATGCGCAGCACTTCGCATCCTGTTTGCTGAACCGCTTTGAAACAGAGCGTCCAAGCCTGCCTGCATTGGCCCTGACCGCCGACACTGTCACTCTGACTGCGGTTGCCAACGATTATCACCATGATGAGGTCTTCTCTAAGCAAGTCAGAGCCTACGGGCAAACTGGTGACGTGCTCTTGGCGTTCTCAACCAGCGGTAACAGCAAAGACATTATCAAAGCCATGGAAGCGGCAGTGACACGAGACATGACTATCGTTGCGTTCACGGGCAAAGACGGTGGCGAAATGGCAGGCTTGCTGGGAGAGCAAGACGTCGAGATCCGCATACCATCGCAGCGAACAGCCCGAATTCAGGAAGTTCACCTGATCACACTGCACACGCTGTGCGATCTGATCGATCAGGTTCTCTTCCCTCAGCATGGAGAGCTCTAATGAAAAATATATCTCTTTCACTGGTAACTATATTTTGCCTTTTCTTCGGGGCTGGCTGTTCAACGATTTATGAAAACGACACCCGTTCAGCAAAAACGGAATGGAATGATAGCAAGGTTGTCATCGATGTCGCAGGGATCGTTAATAAACCCGAGTTTAAAGGGCTAGTAAGACTTAACGCGGTGTCCTATCAGGGTAAAGTACTGATTGTTGGCCAAGCGGTTAACGAGACGGTCAAACAACAAGTTGCGAAAAAAGTTGAATCATTGAAAAATGTCGATGAAGTATTCAATCAACTTCGGGTGCGTCCGCTTCTCAACCTCTCTGAGATAGGTCAAGATACTTGGATCACAACCAAGGTGAAGTCAAATTTGGTCGCCAGCAAGAAATTGATGGATGTGAATATCAAGGTACTGACAGAAGACAAAGAAGTATTTTTACTTGGCTATGTCACTGACACACAGGCAGATATCGCAGTGGATATTGCAAGGCATATCTCTGGAGTAAAACAGGTTATTAAAGGCTTCAACTATGTCGAGGCAAAACCTCAACCAGAAGTTAAGCAATAGTCGAACAAGCAGCATAAAAAAACGCAGCCATTGGCTGCGTTTTTTTATTTAACGACAGTTAACGTCGGCTTACCCTTCGGTCGCTCTTTTTCGTCGTTTTCATCGACGTCAGAAGTATTGAGTTCATCTGTATCGACCAATGCCTCTTCAGGCTCAACGATATCGACTGAGTTCACAGGAGTTTCCTCAGTCGGGCTTTGTTCTTCTGATTCAGCCATCACGGCTTCAAGTTGCTCTTCATAAGCCTCTTCGGCCTCAAACATGGTACCTGCACCGTTTTCTCTCGCGTAAATAGCTTTAACCGCGTAGAGAGGCACCGACACCTGCATTGGGCGACCGCCGAAACGGGCATTAAAAATCACATCTTCATTACCAAGAGCAAGTTCGCCCACGGCGCGTGGGGCTATATTCAGGACAATTTGCCCATCTTGAACATACTCCCAAGGCACAACAACACCGGGAAGTTCAGCGTTCACGACCAAATGTGGGGTAAGATCATTATCCAGAATCCAGTCATAAAACGCCCTTAACATGTAAGGACGACGAGGAGTCAAAGATATGTCTTGCATATTATTGCCCTGCTAAGCGCATTTCACGCTCTGCTTCGGTCAGTGATGCTAGGAAAGAGTCACGCTCGAATACACGAGCCATATATGCTTTCACTTCTTTCGCGCCCGGACCACTTAGCTCGATACCCATAACTGGCAGACGCCATAATAGCGGAGCAAGGTAACAATCAACTAGGCTGAACTCTTCGCTCATGAAGAATTCGTACTCAGCAAACACAGGCGCCAAAGCCAGCAGCTCTTCACGCAATTGACGACGTGCGCGCTCAGCTTCCTCTGCATTACCTTTTTTGACTTTTTCAGCCAATGAGTACCAGTTTTTCTCAATACGGAACATCATCAGTCTGCTGTTACCACGAGCAACAGGGTAAACAGGCATCAAAGGTGGGTGAGGAAAACGCTCATCCAGATATTCCATGATAATATTTGCGTTGTATAGCGCTAGCTCACGGTCCACAAGGGTCGGCACAGAGTTGTAAGGATTTAGGTCGAGTAAATCCTCTGGCAGGTTATTTGGATCTACCAACTCAATCTCAAAGGTTACGCCTTTCTCAGCAAGAACAATACGCACCTGATGGCTATACATGTCTGATGCGTCGGAGTACAACGTCATCACCGAGCGTTTATTGGCAGCAACAGCCATTAACCCCTCCAGAATGTTTCATTTACAGAAAAATAATGGGGGCGTTAGCCCCCATTTGATATAGGATCAGCAACTCACTAGAGTAACCGATCAGTGAACATCACGCCAATACTCTTTCTTCAACAAGACGGATAAGACGAGGAAAATAACTAAAAAACCTATTACCCACATACCAAGCTTTGACGTTCGAGCTTCATTGGCTCACCTGAATATTCGAGGAAGTTCACTAAATCGCGAACAGCATCGTCGTATTCTTCCGCGCTCAGCTCACCATTGCCCAGTGACTTGATACCCTGGAATTCTTCAACCATCTCACCATCGATAAGTACTTTTTTATACTGTTTCACTGGTGTGCCTTGAAGCTCTTCCAGCACATGAGGCATACCAACACTTGGAAATACGGTGTTGTTGACGCCAAACGGACGCGAAGGGTCCTCATAAAACGACCGAAGGTAGGTGTAGATCCAGTCTGTGCCTCGCACTCGAGATACCAAGGTTAAATCTGGTGCTGGAGCTCCAAAAAACGTCGCGGCATCTTTTGTGGAAATTGCGTTTGTCATCAAATCGCCAATTTTAGCATTCGCATCGAAGATCAGGTTTTCCATCATTAGGTTCTTTGGAATACCCAAGTCCTCAGCGACACGTTCGTATCGCTGGTATTGTGTTGCATGGCAGCCAAAGCAATAGTTCATGAAGAGCTTCGCGCCTCGTTGGAGCGATGCAGTGTCACTCAAATCATTGTTTGCACTGTCCAGCGGTACTTTAGGACCCGCAGCCAAAACCATAGATGGCAGCAGGGCAAACAGAATTACAATCCATTTCTTCATTTATAATTCACCCTTTCCGGAAGTGGCTGCGTGGCCTCGTTTTTACTGTATACAAACAGAAGTACGAAGAACATAAAGTAACCAAAGCTAAATATCTGCGCCATCAAGGTGTAGGTCGGAGTGGCAGGCAGCGCGCCCAAAATTCCCAGACCGATGAAGCACACGATAAATTGCGCAATGTTAGCGAGGTGCCAGCCACTGCGGTAGCGGTATGAACGTACTTTACAGCGATCGAGCCATGGCAAAAGGAACAACACCACTATCGACGCTCCCATCGCAATAACACCCAATAGTTTATCGGGTACTGCCCGCAAGATTGCGTAGAAAGGCGTAAAGTACCAAACAGGTGCAATGTGCTCCGGGGTTTTCAGCGGGTTAGCTGCTTCAAAGTTAGGTGGCTCGAGGAAATACCCACCCATTTCAGGGTTAAAAAACAACACGTAACTGAACAATATTGCAAAGCCCGCGATACCAATCAGGTCTTTCACCGTACCGTAGGGATGGAAAGGAATGGAGTCAATGATGTCGTATTTATTGCTGTAGTCCTTATGGAACGGGAAACGAGTCTTGTAATCATCGCCTTTTGTTCCTTTGGGGAGCTTAGTCTCAATACCATCCGGGTTGTTAGATCCCACCTCGTGAAGTGCTAGAACATGAAGTACAACCAAAAGGAGCAGAACGATAGGTAGAGCAATAACATGAAGCGCAAAAAAGCGGTTCAGCGTGGCACCGGATATCACATAGTCACCGCGAATCCAGAGCGTGAGGTCATCACCGATAACTGGAATGGCACCGAACAGCGAGATAATGACCTGAGCACCCCAATACGACATCTGGCCCCACGGCAGCAGATAGCCCATAAAGGCTTCTGCCATAAGAACCAAAAATATCAACATACCAAATACCCAAAGGAGCTCACGTGGCTTTTGATATGAACCGTAAATCAGGGCACGAAACATGTGTAGATAGACAACCACAAAAAACGCTGATGCGCCCGTAGAATGCATATAGCGCAATAACCAACCGTACTCCACATCACGCATGATATATTCGATAGACGCAAAAGCGCCCTCAGCTGACGGGTTGTAATTCATTGTCAGCCAAATTCCCGTCAAGATCTGGTTTACCAACACCAGCATCGCGAGAGAACCAAATAAGTACCAAAAATTGAAATTCTTCGGCATTGGGTATTCTGACAAATGCTTTTTGTAGGCATTCATCGATGGAAGGCGCTTCTCAAACCAGTTTGCTAAGTTTTCCATTACGCAGCCTCCTCATCAGCACCCACCAGAACGCGCGTATCACTTAAGAATGTATATGGCGGAACGACAAGATTTAAAGGGGCAGGAACGCTCTGGAAGACACGACCCGCCATGTCAAATTTGGACCCGTGACACGGGCAAAAGAAACCAGAGGGAACACCGCTTACTTGCTCATCGAACGTATCGGGTAAATAAGTCGGTGAACACCCGAGGTGGGTACAAATACCGACAGCAACGAAAATATCGGGTTTGATAGAGCGATAGCCATTCGTGGCATACTCAGGCTGTTGAGGTTCTTCGGAATTAGGATCCCTCAGATCCGCATCTAATGAAGGTAACTGGTCCAGTACAGACTGGCTGCGCTTCACTACCCAAACTGGCTTTCCGCGCCATTCGACGCGAACCATTTGTCCTTGTTCTAATTTGCTGATATCGACTTCAACCGGCGCACCTGCGGCTTTTGCCTTTGCGCTCGGATTCCAAGACTTGATAAAAGGCACAGCTACAGCCACTGCACCTATACCGCCGACCACAGAGGTGGTGGCTGTAAGGAAACGGCGGCGGCCGGAATTCACTGGCGCATTGCTCATCCAACATTCTCCCATGTGCTCCCGCATGGTTTATTGTTATGTCCCTATGCGTCCTTGGAGCTTGTGGCTTACAGAAAGGTATGCGGTACGACTGCCCTATACAACGCTCTAGCAACCACATATCGTCAACAGAATGATAAAGAAAACACCACTTTTTGACAAGATTTTGCTACCTTTTTGTAACAAATGTGATGTCATCACTTAACAAAGTTCAAAATGGGACAAAAGTCCATATTAAACGCGTAAAAAGTGGATTTGTGTCATTACTTTATTTGGCAGTTTAGAACAAAAAGGAAGGAGTCAGGAAAAGTATATACAAAAAAGCCTGACACAATGGCCAGGCTTTTTGAATCCAAAATTCCAGGAAATATCCTGAAGCGAAATTAACGCTTAGAGAATTGTGGACGACGACGTGCTTTACGCAGGCCAACTTTCTTACGTTCAACGCGACGTGCGTCACGAGTAACGAAGCCAGCTGCACGCAGCGTAGGACGCAGGCTCTCATCGTACTCCATCAGAGCGCGAGTGATACCGTGACGGATAGCGCCCGCCTGACCAGAGATACCACCACCAGAAACAGTGATGTACAGGTCCAGCTTCTCAGTCATCTCAACCAGCTCAAGTGGTTGACGAACTACCATACGTGCAGTTGGACGACCGAAGTAGGTTTCCAGTGAACGTTGGTTGATGACGATGTTACCGCTGCCCGGCTTGATGAATACGCGAGCTGCGGAGCTTTTGCGGCGACCGGTGCCGTAGTAATGTGCCATTGCTATATTCCCCTTAGATGTCTAGTACTTTCGGCTGTTGAGCAGTGTGCTTGTGCTCAGCGCCGCGTAAACTTTCAGTTTACGGAACATGGCACGACCTAGAGGACCGCGTGGCAGCATGCCTTTAACAGCTAGCTCAATAATCATTTCTGGCTTCTTAGCGATCAGCTTATCAAAGCTGATTGACTTGATACCACCGATGTAGCCAGTGTGGCTGTGGTAGATCTTGTCCGTCGTTTTAGCGCCAGTAACAGTTACTTTTTCTGCGTTGATAACTACGATGTAGTCACCAGTGTCAACGTGCGGAGTGTACTCCGGCTTATGCTTACCACGTAGAGAGATGCAATCTCAGTTGCGATACGACCCAGAGTTTTACCTTCTGCGTCTACAACATACCAGTCGCGTTTTACGGTTTCTGGTTTAGCAACGAAAGTTTTCATGCTAATAAATACCCGATTCTAAAATAATTTCACTTAAGGAGTCATTTGACTCCCACTGTTAAGCGTCCATTCAGCACCCCTTCGAGTGGTGGTACCCTCGGCCTAAGCCTTTCAACAGTAACGGTGGGTCGGCGGATTATAGGGCACACTGGAGAAAAAATCACCTTTTTTTAAGATAAATTCTCGCTTTTTTGACTGCCAAGGATAAATGCCAGCGTAAGCCCTAAAAAATCATGTTACGGCAGATGTTCGAGAGCCAAATAATCATGGCTTTGCATTTCGTTCAACCTTGATAAACACCGCTTGAATTCAAAGGCTAGTCGCCCACCCGAGTATAAGTTTTCAGCGGGTACTTCAGCAGAAATGATCAGCTTTACGTTTCTCTCGTAAAACTCATCGACCATTGCAATAAATCGTCTTGCCGCATCATCTTTTTCGGGCCCTAACTGAGGGACCTCAGATAACAATACTGTGTGGTAGAGCCTCGCTATTTCTATGTAATCAGCTTGTGAACGAGGGCTATCACACAGAGCGTCGAAGCGAAAATGAACCACGCCTTCAGCTTCCTGCCTGATATCTATCGTTCTACTATTTATGTGAATTTCAGGCTCCTGTCTGTGAGGCTCACAGGCTAGTTTCTGAAAGTACTCTTTTAGGTTTTCTTCTGCTTCGGCATCCAAAGGAGAATGGTATATCTCGGCTTGCTCCAAAGTACGAAGTCGATAATCTGTGCCCGAATCAACATTTACGATTTCGCAATGCTGATTGATAAGCGCAATGGCGGGCAAAAAGCGGGCGCGCTGCAAACCATTTCGATATAAACCATCCGGCACAATATTTGAGGTCGCAACAAGGCAAATACCACGGGCAAACAAAGCTTCTAGCAAGGTTCCAAGAATCATTGCATCGGTGATATCCGAAACAAAGAATTCGTCGAAACACAACACTCTCGTTTCCTTCGCCAATTTGTCTGCCACCTTTTCAAGTGGGTCGCTCTCTCCATCCAGAAGCTTTAATTCCTGATGAACGCGGTGCATGAAACGGTGAAAGTGCATGCGCATTTTTTGTTCAAATGGCAATGCTTCATAGAAAAGGTCGACAAGGTAGGTTTTGCCACGTCCAACGCCTCCCCAAAAATATAATCCCTTTTCTGGCGTTAGCGTTTCTTTGGCAGTCTTTCTGGAAAAAAAAGAAAAAGAAAAGCGAGGTTTTCCGCTCTCTTTTGCCGGGCTACGACATAAACGATGATATAGCTCATCAAGTTTTTCTATCGCCATTTGCTGGGCTGGATCGTGATAAAAATCAGGACGCTCTAAATCCTTTTGATAATACTCAATGGGCGTCATTGCACTCAACTACCTCGTTCTCAACTTAAATCAGGCAATTAGTGCCCAAGCTCCATATTCCAATCAATAGTACCACGCAGATATATTGCCATGTATAGTTAAGATATATGGAAGCGCTTCTGTCGCATATCGGGCTCTTACAATCTGGCATTGATTACCCGGCGTTCAGTATTGCTTCATCACTTTGGTTTTGACGTACAAGGAGCAGTCATGGGAGCGATCAACATATTGGTTTATTTGATCATCGGCGTTGTTATCGGTTTTTTTCTCGCAAGGTTTACGTCTGGCAATGCCTCTCAACAGAAAGAACTCAAAAAGGATTTGGAAAAGTCGCAGTATGAGCTTGCCCAATATCGCCAGGATCTGATCGATCACTTCTCTCAAAGCGCAGAGATCCTCGATAATATCTCTCGTGACTACAGTAAGCTCTATCAACACATGGCAAATGTCTCCGCAGATTTGGTGCCAGACCTACCGCCGCAAGATAACCCGTTTGCGAAAAAAATCACCAAAATCAGTGACTCCAAAGCAAAAGAGTCCACTCCTCAAGAGCAACCACGTGATTACTCAGAAGGCACCAGTGGTTTCTTAAAGGAAAATGGTGCAACCCAGACGGACACCAAAGCGAGCTAATTGTGACAAGCTTTCTCAGGCATTGAACTTTTTTACACCCTTTCCACTCTTATAGTTGTCTGTAAACAGGAGTGAATTTATGAAGAAAAAGTCTCTGGTTGCATTGAGCAGTCTTTCTCTGCTCATAGGTTCTGTTATCACTACATTACCTACATATGCGGCGTTGCCAACGGCTGTATCCGGTCAAACTATGCCAAGCTTGGCACCGATGCTTGAGAAAGTAAGTCCGGGTGTTGTAAGCATCGACGTGGAAGGAAGCCACGTTTCTAAACAACGTATTCCAGAAGGTTTCCGTTTTTTCTTTGGGCCTGATTTCCCGTCAGAACAAGTTCAGGAGCGACCTTTCCGCGGATTGGGCTCTGGTGTCATTATTGATGCGAAAGAAGGCTATATCATTACCAATCACCATGTCATTGATGGCGCGAAGAAAATCACGGTTAAGCTCAATGATGGTCGCGTGCTAAATGCAGAGCTCATTGGTAGCGATCAGTTTTCGGATGTCGCGCTGCTCAAAGTAGACAACGTGGATGGACTCACCGAAGTTAAACTCGCCGATTCAGACACTATCCGTGTTGGCGACTTTGCGATAGCTATTGGTAATCCATTTGGATTAGGACAGACAGTGACATCAGGTATTATTTCCGCATTGGGTAGAAGCGGACTGAATGTCGAAAACCTGGAAAACTTTATCCAGACGGATGCGGCCATCAACAGTGGTAACTCCGGTGGTGCATTGCTTAATCTTAATGGTGAGCTGCTGGGTATCAACACAGCTATACTCGGCCCAAATGGTGGGAATATTGGTATTGGTTTTGCCATTCCTTCCAACATGGCTAAAAACCTGGTTGAGCAAATCATCGAGTACGGTCAGGTCAGACGCGGACGCCTTGGTGTTCATGGTCAGGAGCTCACTTCAGAGCTTGCTGAGGACTTTGGCTATGAAACAAATCACGGTGCCTTTGTTAGTAAAGTCGATGAAAACTCAGCAGCAGATAAAGCGGGTGTAAAAGCTGGCGACATTATCGTGTCGGTAAATGGCAAAAATATTCGCAGTTTCGGCGAACTCAGAGCCAAAATTGGCTCTCTAGGCGCGGGTAAAAAGGTCGAACTTGGACTTGTCCGAAACGGCAAAGAAAAGACAGTCATTGCAGTTCTAAATGATGTAGGCCAAACAGCCAAAGCCGAAACCCTGCACAAGGGACTTCAAGGTGCTGAGCTCGAAAACTTCAGTAAAGACGGTCAGCAAGGCGTACTTGTCAAAGAAGTGAGTAAAGATTCATCCGCAGCCGTTAATGGTCTCAAGCAAGGTGATTTGATCGTTGGCATAGGTCGAAAAGTGATCAGCAATCTGGGTGATCTCCGTAAAGAGCTCGATGGTAAGAATCGTCCGTTGCCTCTGAACATCATTCGTGGTTCATATTCTATGTATCTCATGGTTCAGTAACATCCTGAATACGAAAACCTGATCCAAACAATCAAAAGGCCTGTTTTAACAGGCCTTTTGCATATCTACTCAATTGGGAGTTTCAATGTTATCCTCTGGATGATATCACTCACTTTGGAATTCTGCGCTGATGTTGGCATTTCTCTTCCGCTCGATCGTACTAGGTGTAGCTGCAGCTTTATTACTGCTTCTGAGCGTACCTTCTTTGCGAACCGACGCGATGAATATACTTGCACAGCCAGCGGCACCCGAAGAAGCGTTCATTTCCTACAACTCTGCATTCAGGAAAGCCTCACCTGCTGTCGTCAATATCTATAACAAACGCTTTAATAATGAAACCAGATCAATGGAACTTACCAGTGCTGCGTCTGGCGTGATCATGTCGGACAAGGGCTATATCCTGACAAATTACCACGTCATTATTAATGCCGATGAAATTACAGTTGCGCTGCAAGATGGCAGGATTATCAATGCGCACTTAGTGGGAAAAGATAAACGCATTGATCTCGCCGTTCTGCGTGTGGAAGGGGGCGACTTCCCGGTGATCCCACAAGATCCTAATTACAGCCCAAAAGTTGGGGATGTCGTGTTAGCTATCGGAAACCCCAATAATCTAGGTCAGACCGTGACATCCGGGATCCTCTCTGCAACCGGCCGCTCAGGCGTGAGAATTATCGGCAGCCCACTGGATCTTCTGCAAACTGATGCGGCAATTAATGATGGCAACTCGGGCGGCGCTTTAGTTAACAGTCGTGGCGTATTGGTCGGTATAAACACAGCTTCACAAAAGGATACCGAGACCCAAGGAATTTCCTTTGCTATCCCTTATCCCATTGCAATTAAGATCATGAAAAAATTGATTGCTGATGGCAGAGTCATTCGTGGCTTCATCGGTATTAGCGGAAATCAGGTGTCGCCGCTAACAGCCCGCTTGCATAACATTGAGCCGCTCTCCGGTATTCTCGTGACGGAAGTTTCGCTAGGTGGACCCGCAGACAGTGCAGGGTTACAACCACGGGATTTGCTGATTGAAATTGATAATACACCGCTTCATAACAATCTAAGCACAGGCTTTGATATTGTGGCTGACCTGAGGCCAGGAACAAAAACGACAGTCACCGTTATTCGAAATGGTGAAACTCTGACGTTACCGATCATTATTGGGGAAGCGCCTTTAGATCCGTAACAAACCATAGCGATTAAAAAAGCCACGCTTTTTGGCGTGGCTTTTTAAGACTGATCAGCTTCTGGGTGATTACTCGCTGAAACGTTCGATATTGACGCCAAGAGGCCTCAATTTATCTTCAATTCGCTCATATCCACGATCAATGTGATAAATACGGTCTACCGTAGTCACGCCTTTCGCTATCGCACCTGCAATCACTAGACTCGCCGACGCGCGTAAGTCTGTTGCCATGACTTGAGCACCACTCAAACCATCACAATCACCACAAATCACAGTATTTCCCTCTATCTCTGCGTGAGCGCCCATACGCTGAAGCTCAGGAATATGCATAAAGCGGTTTTCGAAAATGGTCTCGGTGATAACACCTGTGCCTTTGGCTATTAAATTGAGCAATGAAAACTGCGCTTGCATATCAGTAG
Organism: Veronia nyctiphanis; assembly: GCF_004116385.1. Classification (GTDB taxonomy): domain Bacteria; phylum Pseudomonadota; class Gammaproteobacteria; order Enterobacterales; family Vibrionaceae; genus Veronia; species Veronia nyctiphanis. The sequence goes on from NZ_PEIB01000029.1 coordinate 12,773, forward strand.
GAAAGCCCGGATGAGGCGCGGTTCTGACATTAACGGCTTTCAGTTCTCTGTCCGTCATATCAAGAGAAATCCAGCCCTCACCAGACTCTACCTTCGCACCCGCTTCTTCCAACTTTGCAATGACAGATTCAAGCAATGACGCCGATGTATTTCGACATATGATCTTACCGCCAGAAACAGCGGCTGCAACCAAGAATGTGCCCGTTTCAATGCGATCTGCCACCACACTGTGATAACCACCGCCCAAACGATCGACACCTTCGATTGAAATTTTATCCGTACCCGCACCCGAAATTTTCGCCCCGAGTGTATTGAGGAATGTTGCGCAATCTTCAATTTCAGGCTCTCTAGCGGCATTTTCAATGACTGTAGTGCCCTCTGCCAACGTCGCTGCCGCCATGATAGTCACGGTCGCGCCAACACTGACTTTATCCATCACAATGTGCGCCGCTTTCAAACGTCCATCGACTTTAGCTTTCACATACCCTTCTTCAAGAGTGATGGTAGCACCCAGTTGTTCAAGACCGTGAATATGTAAATCTACTGGTCTGGCACCAATCGCGCAGCCTCCTGGTAGTGATACCTGACCTTCTCCGAATCTTGCGACAAGTGGACCCAATGCCCAAATAGACGCACGCATTGTTTTAACCAAGTCGTAAGGTGCACAGAAATTATTCACCTTGCTGGCATCGACATATACGGAACCATTGCGTGAGACTTCAGCACCAAGTTGCGCAAGCAACTCCATGGTGGTGTCGATGTCTTTTAGCTTGGGAACATTGGCAACTTCAACGGGTTCTTCAGCCAGCAATGCGGCAAAGAGAATTGGCAAGGCTGCGTTTTTAGCACCAGAGATTGAAACTTCCCCGCAAATAGCGCCACCGCCATGGACTCTAAATTTTTGCATGTCACCCTCTTACATTGGCTGCATCAGTTTCTTGTCACGCGCCCATTCTGCGGGTGTCATGGCCTTGATGCTCAGAGCATGAATGGCATTGGTGCGGATATGTTCCATAAGAGGGGCATAAATTGTTTGCTGCTTTTTGACACGGGACATGCCATCGAACATATCATCCACCGCGATCACTTCAAAGTGACTTCCTTCACCCTTGACATGGATTTCATCCAACGACAGCGCAGCTTCAAGGATCGACTTAATTTCTGTAGTTTCCACTGTATTTCCTCGTCTTACGCAACAGCATCGTTATTGAGGATTGCATCAACATTACTCAGTGTCAGCAGCACCTTCAGCTGTTCCGGAACCCCCAGCAACACAAGTTGCTGTCGGTTATTGTTCAATTCATTTTTCAAATGCAAAAGCATCGCCATTCCCGCAGAATCAACCCGCTTTAATTGAGAAAGGTTCAAATTCACGTTTTGCTGATCTGGCAACCAAGAAGCGCGTTGTTGCCAAAACGCAGGAACTGTATTTCGGTCTAGTTCACCTATTAAAAAGTACGAACCATCTTCCTTTTTGACAAGCTCCAGAGGCTTCATCACTTTATCGCCTCTTTGGCTGAAATAGGCTGCTTAGCGAGCTCTTCCAGCTGATTGGCGACGGCAAGAATACCATTTTTACGTAATTGAGTACTCCACTCACTCTGCTTGGTGTTCAGCATGCTGACGCCTTCAACATCCACATCATAGCCTTGCCATTCACCGCTCTTACTGTTCTTTCTCAGTTTAAAATCAAGCCGGATTGGAGGGCGCGCTGAATCAAGAATCTCTACCCTGACACCTACAACCTTACGTTTAGGATCAATCGGTGACGGCGATTCAACATTAATTTCTTGATTAGTATATTGGGTCATGATCTGAGCGTATGCAGCAATGAGATAATCTGTGAATGCCTTAACAAATTGATCGCGTTGCGCTTTGGTTGCTTTGTTTGCTTCTCTACCCAGCACTTTATAAGCGGCATATTTCACATTGATATGTGGCAACAGCTCTTCTTCCGCGACGGCACGCAAAAGCTCTGGGTTTTGCTGAAAGGTCTGATGATCTTTCTTAATGCGTGCAAATGCGTTGTGTGATACCTGATTGATCAATGTATAGGGGTTGGTCGCATCAATATCGGCTTTCGCCACAGTGCCTGTTTGTGTGCCTGTCGCGAGCACACTAAAACTAGGGGCAGTACCTAAAACAGCGAGCAGGATAACGCCTGAGAGTTTCTTGATCATTGTTTTCACTCCTTTTTGTCACCGAGACTGAATAAAACCTGTCCAATAAGGTCTTCCAACACAATCGCTGAGCGGGTCTCTTCCAGTAAATCACCGTCCTGAAGCAACGCAATATCATCATCAACAAAGCCCGGACGAATGCCTATGTATTGCTCGCCAAGAAGGCCTGCTGTCAAAATAGCTGCGGAGCTGGTCTCTGGGAAGTGACCATATGTCTCGTCGATTTCCATCACTACCGTCGGCAAGTAGTCAGGTGCCGTCAATGTAATGTCTTTCACTCTTCCGACGACAACACCACCAATTTTCACAGGGGAACGTACCTTCAAACCACCCACATTTTCAAAGTGTGCAGATATGGTGTAGGTGTCGCTTTTGGTCAAGCTTTTTACATCAGCGACCTGAAAGATCAGTACGAGGATGGCCATTAAACCAGCCAATACAAACGTCCCAACCCAAAATTCTGTTTTTCTTGTTTGTTGCATTTTTTAACTCCCAAACATCAAGGCTGTAAGGACAAAATCAAGACCTAATACGGCCAGTGACGAATGCACAACTGTGCGTGTGGTAGCCTGACTGATCCCTTCAGAGGTTGGAACCGAATCATAACCATTAAATAGTGCTATCCAAGTAACCGTGACGGCAAATGCGAGGCTTTTAATGAAGGAATTACCGATGTCGTAGCCAAGCTCGACAGAAGACTGCATCAGTGCCCAATAGCTACCGTAATCAATACCTTTCCAGTCAACGCCGACGAGCTGTCCGCCCCAGATGCCCACAGCGATAAATATCATTGTGAGTAGCGGCATAGAGATAACACCAGCCCAAAACCTCGGTGCTATTACTCGTCTGAGCGGGTCTACAGCCATCATCTCTAGACTTGATAGCTGCTCTGTTGCCTTCATTAAGCCAATTTCAGCTGTTAACGCGGATCCCGCTCGACCAGCAAAGAGCAGTGCCGTAACCACAGGTCCAAGTTCACGAAGCAGTGATAGTGCAACCATCTGCCGAGGCTGGTTTCGGCGCCAAACCCCGTGAGAACAAGGTAGCCTTGAAGGCTCAATACCATACCTATGAAAAGGCCAGAAACGACAATAATGGCAAGTGAACGAACACCTATTGCGTTCAATTGGGTGATCAGTAAAGGGAACATTTTCTTTGGTTGCGGTTTACCAAAGATGGCACCAAACAACACAAAGGTAGCACGCCCGATAGTCTGAGAGACTGACATCACACGCGAGCCCAGCTCCTGAATCATTCTAATCATTATGAAAAGAGCTCCGTATCAATTTCCTGAGCGGGATACCTGAAAGGTACCGGACCATCGGCAACACCATTGAGGAATTGGGCTATTTGAGGATCGGGGTTTTCGCGCAACGAAGCGGGGGAACCTGACGCGAGTATCTTGCCGTTGACCAGAATATATACGTGGTCGGCAATGCCCATCACTTCGGTAACATCATGAGAGACGACAACCGATGTTAGGCCAAGTGCCTGATTGAGGTTACGAATCAAACTGACTAAGACACCCATGGTAATGGGGTCTTGTCCCGCAAAGGGCTCGTCATACATGATAAGCTCGGGATCAAGCGCAATCGAGCGGGCAAGCGCGGCGCGCCTCGCCATACCACCAGAGAGGCTGCTGGGCATCAGCGCTGATGCACCACGAAGACCGACCGCTTCGAGTTTGAGAAGAACCACTGTACGAATTATGTTTTCAGGCAAATCAGTGTGTTCTCGCAACGGGAAGGCGACATTATCAAATACCGTCATATCAGTGAATAAGGCCCCCGACTGGAACAACATGCTCATGCGCTTGCGCACTTCATAGAGTTTCTGACGCCCCAGAGCAGGAATATTGTGGCCACCAAAATTGATTTCACCGGCTTCCGGCGACAACTGCCCCGCCATCAGCTTGAGAAGCGTCGTTTTCCCTATTCCGGATGGGCCCATTATCGCCGTCACCTTCCCTTTAGGAACGTTTAGGCTGACATCATCGAATATTTTCCTGTCGCCCCTTGAGAACGTAAGGCCTTTAATTTCAACCAAATGTTCCGAATTCATCGCGAGCCTTCTTTAAATAAAAATCGAGAATGTACAAGTAAGCCAGTGATAGTAATCGTTCCTCATATATGATGGCAATCATGGTATGTGGTTGATTTTAAATTTTGTTGCACCTGACTTAATCAAAACTTGTGATTTTCGCGCAAGCCTCTTTACGAAAAATCACCTCATGTCGCCCCATAGAATCTGTTTTTGCTAGAGCACCATAAGCTTATTTTTACGCTTGTTGCGACTGAAAGTCTGAATCAATTGTGGTTCCCGTATCGCTTTTTCTTCACATTTAATCCATTACCCGTCAAAATTGCTGCTTTCAACGTCCCTAGATTAAGAAAGGAATATTAATGATTGAAGCGACAGCCCTTCTCGTCGTCGGCTTGGCTTTGTTGGTATGGAGTGCTGACAGACTGGTTTTCGGTGCCGCGGCGATAGCCAGGAACGTCGGCATATCGCCGCTTGTCATCGGTATGACAATCCTTGCTATGGGAAGTTCAGCACCCGAAATGGTCGTTTCAGCGACGGCAGCGTTAAAAGATCAAACCGATACCGCTGTAGGTAACGTCATTGGTTCGAATATTGCCAATATTGCACTTATTCTGGGGATGACGGCACTTATTAAGCCTCTTCTCATCAGCTCAGACATCGTTCGACGTGAGTTGCCTCTACTCCTTGTCATCAGCGTTGTTGCTGGTGCAGTGCTTTGGGATCTCAAATTAGCATTCCATGAAGGCCTTATTTTGGCAGGTATGTTTGTCGTTTTTCTTATCGCGATGATGAATATTGGTCGTGCCAGCGGAGAAACTGACCCGGCGCTTGCTGAACAAGAAGCGGAAATCCCTGAAGGTGTATCCAGCCGTAAAGCCGCATTTTGGGTAGTGATAGGGCTCGTTCTGCTGATAGGCAGTGCAAGCATGGTCGTTGAGGGCGCAACAACCATCGCCAAAGCATTTGGTATGAGCGATTTGGTTATCGGATTGACTATCGTTGCTGTCGGCACCAGTTTGCCAGAACTTGCCGCTTCTGTGGCTGGTGTTTTAAAAGGTGAAGATGACCTCGCTGTCGGCAACATCATCGGTTCAAACATATTCAATATACTCGCAGTAATGGGTATTCCAGGCTTATTAAATCCGTCGATGATTGACCTTCCGCCATAAATCGGGACTACATTGTCATGATGGCACTGACACTTATTTTGTTTGTATTTGCGATTGGTAAAGGCCGCAAAATTGGCAGATTCCAGGGAACATTCCTGTTAGCCTGCTTTATCAGCTACCAGAGCTATCTTTTCTACACGATGATCCAATAAGGTTAGTTACATGGCAGGTTTTGACTTTATCGGTGCAGGGAAACGCGTCGTAACCACAGAGCTAGAAGCAGTTAGGCTACTGGAGCAATACGTGGATGACTCCTTTGCCCTCGCCTGCCAGTTGATCCTTGACTGCCAAGGCAAAGTCGTGGTTATGGGCATGGGCAAGTCGGGGCACATTGGTAACAAAATAGCGGCAACACTGGCAAGTACTGGGACGCCTGCTTTTTTTGTGCACCCCGGAGAAGCCAGTCATGGCGATCTCGGAATGATAGAACCCGGCGATGTCGTACTGGCAATATCAAATTCCGGTGAAGCATCTGAAATCCTCACGCTGCTACCAGTGGTGAAACGAAGAGGCATCCAACTGGTTTCGATAACCGGAAACCCCTCCTCAACCATGGCGCAGCTGGCCAAAGCGCACCTTTGCATTAAAGTGGGCAAAGAGGCTTGTCCGATTGGACTGGCGCCAACATCAAGTACCACAGCCACATTAGTGATGGGTGATGCCATCGCAGTTGCCTTGATGCAGGCCAGAGGCTTTACCGCAGATGATTTCGCGCTCTCTCATCCCGGAGGAGCACTAGGCAGAAAGCTCTTGCTGCATATCTCTGATGTCATGCACAGTGGTGATGATTTACCTATGGTAAAGCAACAAGCCACCGTTACCGAAGCGCTCGTGGAGATGACCCAAAAGTGCCTCGGTATGACGGCCATTGTTGATAATCAGCAAAACCTCATGGGTATTTTCACCGATGGTGATTTAAGACGTTTAATTGAGCGCAAAGTTGACTTACATACAACAGCCATCGGTGATGTAATGGGCAGTTCTCCGACAACTGTCAGTGCTGAGATGCTCGCCGCTGAAGGGCTAAAACTGATGGAAGATAAAAAAATTAATGGCTTACTGGTCATTGATGGCAAAAAGCTTATAGGTGCGCTAAACCTCTACGGCCTCGTCAAAGCGGGTGTGGTGTAAATGAACACAGAAGAAAACGTCGAAATAAATACACTTTACGGGCCAGTTCCCGAGAAAATCTACAACAAAGCAAAAGAGATAAAGCTTCTTGTCTGCGATGTCGACGGCGTTTTCTCCGATGGCAGAATCTACATGGGCAACGCGGGCGAAGAACTCAAAACCTTCCATACCCGTGATGGTTACGGCATTAAGACCCTCATGAGTGCAGGTATTGAAGTAGCTATTATCACCGGCCGTCAGTCAGAAATTGTCGCACGGAGAATGAATGCGCTCGGAATCCAGCATGTTTATCAGGGGCAAGACGATAAAGACAAAGCTTATCAGGTATTGTTGTCGTCACTTTCTGTTCCGGCTGAGCAAACAGCTTATGTCGGCGATGACCTGATTGACTGGGAAGTCATGAAACAGGTCGGCTTATCAATCTGTGTCAAAGACGGACATCCTTTATTAGCGCAAAAAGCGGATTGGATCACCCGAATCGCCGGCGGCATGGTGCCGTCAGAGAAGTCTGTGACTTAATGTTAGAAGCACGTGGTGAAATGGGCCTTCACAAAGGATTGAGTATATGACGCTGCAGCGTTTCGCCACGCTGGTTCTGCTGGTGATTTGCAGCGGGTTAGGTTACTACCTTTACAACACACACATTGCGTATCAGCCACAGCAAGTCGAGCCGAATGCCGAAAAACCACTCTTTGCTGGAGAAAAAGTTAAATCAACCAGTTATGATGCGAGTGGGATACGCAGCTACTCAATCCAGTCTTCATCACTTGAGTATTACAGCAAACTGGGCGAAACCCATTTTAATGAGCCGGTTCTTTGGACTTACAAAGACGGAGCAGATGAAGAATGGAGAATCAGCGCAAACTTTGCGGTATTGAAAGACAAAACGCTGCTCGAGATGACGGGGCGGGTCAGGATCTTCAATCTTTTGCCAGATGCAAAAATCAAAGTGGTGTCGACCGAATCACTGACGCTTGATTTGGCAAAACAAGACTTCTGGACCCAAGATGCGATAGAAATTATTGGTAATGGCTTCCAAACAGAGGCAGCCAGTGCCAAAGGCAACTTTGGATCTTACAGCATAGATCTGATAGGTAATGTAAAGAGCAGATATGAACCGACTACATTCAGTAATCGTTAGTTTACTCCTTGTTTTGGGCAGCCAAACCGCTCAGGCAAAAAGTACCGACATGCAGCAACCCATTCTCATTGATGCTGAAAGCCAGTTTCTCGACTTGAAAACAGGTCTCGCAGTATTCACTGATAAGGTATACATCAATCAAGGCACCATCCGACTTTTCGCCAATAAAGTAGATGCCAAGCGCATCCAACAGGTAAAAGAAGGTGAAGGTCAACAATATGAATTTATTGATGCTATCGGCACACCTGTGACCTTTGAATTGATATTGGACGATGGACAAAAAGTAAACGGTAAAGCACTAAAGCTCCATTATGATGTCGCAAACGGTTTATTGAAACTCAATGATGATGCCGTTGTTGAGCATCAAGGTGGAAGCCGCGTCGAGAGTAATACCATCACCTATAACATCACCAAAGAACAGGTGTTTGCAGGCCGTTCAACCACCACACTGCCGCCTCAGTCCAGCCCGAAGAAGTAAGACCGAATGGCCATTTTATCAGCGAAAAACTTAGCGAAAACCTACAGCGGCAGAAAGGTTGTCACCAACGTCAGCCTCGAAGTGAAATCCGGACAGATTGTCGGCTTACTGGGCCCTAACGGTGCGGGAAAAACAACGTCCTTTTACATGATCGTGGGGTTGGTTGCACGTGACGAGGGCGTGATAGCCATTGATGGTGAAGACATCAGTATCCAGCCAATGCATAATCGCTCTAGGATGGGTATCGGATACTTACCTCAGGAAGCCTCTATTTTTAGAAAGCTCAGTGTCTATGACAATCTGATGGCCGTACTACAAACTCGCAACGACCTGACAAAAGAGCAAAGGCAAGACAAAGCCGAAGATTTGCTCGAAGAGTTTAATATACAGCACATACGTAGCAGCATGGGTATGGCACTATCGGGGGGTGAGCGTCGACGAGTCGAAATTGCTCGCGCGTTAGCAGCCAACCCCAAGTTCATTTTATTGGATGAACCGTTTGCTGGCGTCGATCCCATTTCAGTGATAGACATAAAAAAAATCATTGAACATTTGCGCGACAGAGGTTTGGGTGTACTCATCACAGACCATAACGTTCGCGAGACACTCAGTGTCTGCGAGCATGCATACATCGTCAGCCAAGGCCATTTGATTGCAGATGGCACACCTGAAGAAGTGCTCAGTGACGAGCACGTCAAGCGCGTCTATCTTGGTGACCAGTTCAGACTATAGTTATAAGAGACTGGCAGAGGCTGTCTCCGACCCGCTATGGCGATGAGATTGTAAAAAGGTGCCACTATTACTATGAAACCCACGCTTCAACTCAAGCTTGGTCAACAACTTGCTATGACGCCGCAATTGCAGCAGGCTATTCGTCTCCTGCAGTTGTCGACACTAGATTTGCAGCAAGAGATTCAGGAAGCACTCGATTCTAATCCGTTGTTGGAACAAGATGAGAACAATGATGTGTCCGATGAAAGCATCGATGACACGTCGGCTGACAATGAAAAAACAGCCACCACTGACAGTGATAGCCTTGACAGCTCAGACGCAATGGGCAAAGACGAAATGCCCGAAGATCTGCCTGTCGACACTACCTGGGATGATGTCTACACCGCCAGTTCCGGTAACACGGGCGTTTCTGTCAGCGACGATGCCCCTGTTTACCAAGGTGAAACCACCGAATCTCTACAAAATTACCTCGAATGGCAACTTCAACTCACTCCCTTCTCTGAAACCGACCTTGCCATTGCCACCGCCATCATTGATGCAGTCGACGACAAAGGCTACCTCACGGTTTCAGCCGAGGATATCCTTGAGAGCATGGGGAGTGAAGACGTCGAGTTGGACGAAGTGGAGGCCGTACTTAAACGGGTTCAACAGTTCGATCCTCTCGGTGTCGCTTCACGCTCACTTCAAGAATGCCTGCTTATCCAGCTTGCCGCCTTCACAGAAGACACGCCATGGCTTGGTGAAGCCAAACACGTACTGGCCGAACACATGAACTTGTTGGCCAACCGTGATTATCGGCAGATCATGAAAGAAACCCGCATGAAAGAGCCTGAGCTGAAAGAGGTGATGAACCTCATCCACAGCTTGGAGCCTCGACCGGGTAATCTGATCGTGACCAATGAAGCGGAATATGTCATTCCCGATGTGTTGGTGTTCAAAGACCGCGGTAAATGGGTTGTTCAGATAAACCCTGACAGCGCCCCGAGGTTAAAAGTCAACGAGCAGTACGCCGCACTATCGAAAAACGGCTGTAGCCCGGCTGACAGCCAGTTTATTCGTAGTCACCTTCAGGATGCAAAGTGGCTCATCAAGAGTTTAGAAAGCCGAAATGACACCCTGTTGAAAGTTGCTCGCTGTATCGTTGAGCATCAGCAGGACTTCTTCGAATACGGCGAGGAAGCCATGAAGCCAATGGTGCTGAATGACATTGCCCTTGCCGTAGATATGCATGAATCAACCATCTCCCGGGTCACAACGCAGAAGTTTATGCACACACCCCGGGGCATCTTTGAGCTTAAATTTTTCTTCTCCAGTCACGTCAGTACCGACAACGGTGGTGAATGTAGTTCGACGGCTATACGTGCGCTGGTCAAGAAACTTGTTGCTGCCGAAAATCCGGCAAAGCCATTGAGCGACAGCAAGATAGCGACATTGTTGGCGGAACAAGGCATACAGGTAGCGCGACGAACGATTGCAAAGTATCGCGAGTCGCTAGGTATTGCTCCGTCAAATCAGCGAAAGCGCCTGATTTAACGTCGGGCTATCAACAGAAGGAAGATGTTTATGCAAATCAATCTCACCGGTCACCATGTTGATATCACTCCATCAATGCGAGACTATGTGACGACAAAGTTTGATAAGTTAGAGCGTTTCTTTGATCGCATCAACAATGTTCACGTTGTGTTGAACGTCGAAAAAATCCAACAAATAGCAGAAGCGACGCTACATGTTAATAATGGTGAAATTCATGCCCGAGCGAATTCTGAAGACATGTACGCTGCCATCGACGCCTTAACCGACAAATTGGTTAAACAACTCAACAAACACAAAAATAAATTAAACAGCCACTGAGAAGCATGGATATTAAAGATGTACTGACATTGGACTGCACGAAAAGTGCAGTCCTTTGTTCTAGTAAGAAACGGATACTCGAACTCATCAGCCAACTTGCTGCTAAGGAATTAAACGAAGAGCCAAAAGAGCTGTTCGAATGTCTTCTGAATCGCGAGAAAATGGGCACTACGGGCATAGGTAATGGTATCGCCATTCCCCATGGTCGTATTTTTAATAGCAAACGTGCCGTTGGCGTTTTTGTACAATGTGCCGAGCCCATTAAGTTTGATGCGATTGATAACCAGCCGGTTGACCTTCTTTTCGCACTCTTCGTTCCTGACGACTTGTGCAAAGTCCATCTGGCCACCTTGTCACTGATTGCTAAAAAATTCAGTGATAAAACATTAACCCGTCAACTCCGCTGTGCAAAATCCGATCAGGAACTGTTCAGTATCATGACTCAGTGACCCGATAAGAAGGATTTATTTCATGGAGTTGAAAATTGTCAGTGGGTGCTCAGGTGCTGGAAAATCCGTTGCACTGAGAGTACTGGAAGACCAGGGTTACTATTGTGTCGACAACCTCCCCGTCACATTGCTGCCTGAATTCATCAAGGTACAACCTAAAACCATTAGCCAAGTTGCGGTAAGTATTGATATCCGCAATATGCCGGAAGATCCCTCAGAAATTACCAAGGTACTGTCAGCCTTACCATCCTCGATTGATGTTGATCTGTTTTTCCTTGATGCGGAAGAAAAAGAGCTAATAAAACGCTACAGTGAAACGCGGCGTCTGCACCCCTTGTCGAGAGAGAACCTAACGCTAGAGCAATCTATTGTTCGGGAAAAACAGCTTTTACTACCGTTGAAAGAGCGGGCTGATAGGGTCATCGACAGCACCGGGCACTCCATACATGATCTTAGTGAAGCTATTCGCAGCTTAGTTCTCGGTAGGAATTCCAAAGATCTGGTGATGGTATTTGAATCCTTTGGCTTTAAACACGGGATCCGACCGATGCAGACTTTGTCTACGATGTTCGCTTCCTTCCCAACCCTCATTGGGAGCCCGCACTTCGTCCTCTGACTGGCCTTGATGAAAACGTCAAACTGTATCTGGCCGCAGAGTCTGACGTCAGTATGCTGATCGCCCAAATCAAAAGCTTTTTAGAATTTTGGTTACCCGCGTTAGAGAACAATAACCGCAGTTATCTTACCGTTGCCATAGGCTGTACGGGTGGGCAACACCGCTCTGTCTATGTCGCCCAACATCTCGCAGATTATTTCGGGAGTACCGGACAACAAGTGCAAATTAGACACCGGACGCTGGAAGGAAAAGTATGACCGAACTGAGCAAACACGTCCTAATCAAGAACCGATTAGGGCTTCACGCCCGGGCTGCAATGAAATTAGTTGAACTTTCTCAAAGTTTTGATGCCACAATACACCTAACCAAAGGTGATAAATGCGCGACAGCTGATAGCGTGATGGGGCTGTTGATGTTGGAGTCCAGCCAGGGTGAACAAATCGAAGTCTCCGCCGATGGACCCCAGGCAAAAGAGGCCTTTGATGCCGTGACTTTTCTGATTGAATCTGGCTTCGACGAAGAAAACTAACCAACCTCATTTTAATCCCACTGATAAGCCATTTGCTGAAAGACAGCACCCTGCCATTGCGTTAGAATTCAGACCATTGCACATTAGTTTCAGCCGTTAAGCGGGTTATCACATGGCAGAACATTACGAAAACGATCGCCCAAATAAGACACATCAAATCCTGCAAGACGTCAATAAGGCGTTAGAAAACGGCATGTTTGTTCATGTTCGACGAATACTCGAAGACATGGAACCCGAAGACATTGCTTATCTTCTTGAGGCCTCACCGCCCAAAGGGCGTCAAGTCCTTTGGCAGCTGACTGATCCTGAAATTCAGGGGGAAATTCTCGAAGAACTCTCCGAGGATGTCAAAGACGGCATTGTGATCAAAATGGATCCCGAGCAAGTCGCTGCCGCGGCTGAAGGTATGGAAAGTGATGATATTGCTTACCTGTTCCGAAGCCTGCCACGTGGCGTATCAAGAGACGTGCTCGCCCAGATGGATTCGCAAGACAGGGCAAGGGTTCAAGAGGCACTCGCCTACCCTGAAGGAACCGCTGGCGGGATCATGAGCACCGATGTGGTAACCATTCGCTCAGACGTCACTGTCGACGTCGTACTGCGCTATTTACGTATTCGCGGCGAACTACCTGAAGCAACAGACTCACTGTATGTTGTCGATCAAAACAGCACTTTGATCGGCCATTTATCCATTACTTCACTGGTGACTTCTCAGCCGGACACAGAGATCCTCGACATCATGGATGACCCGGATGAAGCCATCCCGGTTACCATGGACGGTAGCGAGGTCGCAAGCCTATTTGAACGTCGTGACTGGTTATCATCGCCGGTTGTTGACGAAGAAAATAAGCTCGTTGGCCGTATCACCATTGATGATGTTGTCGACATCATCCGTGAGGATGCAGAGCACTCGATGATGAGTATGGCGGGGATGGATGACGACGAAGATACCTTCGCCCCCATCCTTAAATCTGCCCGCCGCCGAAGCATCTGGCTTGGCGTGAATGTGTTGGCAGCCTTAGCTGCAGCCTCGGTGTCGAACCTGTTTGAGGGCACACTGGATAAAATGGCGGCGATTGCTGTGTTGATGACAATTGTACCGTCAATGGGTGGTGTTGCTGGTAACCAGACCGTCGCGCTGGTAATTAGAGGGCTCGCTGTCGGCCATATTGGGGAGTCCAACACCCGCTGGCTATTGACGAAAGAGGCCGCAGTCGGTTTGCTCAATGGTATTGTGTGGGCGGCAATTATCGGCGGTGTTGTCGTGTGGTGGAAAGGCAGTATATTGCTCGGAGCAATCATTGCTGGAGCCATGCTGACCAACCTGATTGTTGCTGGTATCGCTGGGGTGGTTATTCCAATTATGCTCAAGAAGATGAAAATCGACCCAGCCCTTGCTGGAGGCATGGCATTAACCACAGTGACGGACATGATTGGCTTGTCTGTGTTCCTTGGATTAGCAACCGTTTTTCTCGTCTAACACCTTTTCCAAAGAAACCCGCTCAATAATAGACAATAAAAAAGGCCTGTTAACGATACAGGCCTTTTTCCATTCATCGATTGGTGAATAGAAAAGCGCTTATTCGCCACCCACCTTCATCGACTCAATCAACACTGACCCGGTTTGGATCTGGCTACGAAACTCGGTATCTGCACCTATAGCCACAATGTTTTTGTACATCTCTACCAAGTTACCTGCAATCGTGATTTCACTGACCGGGTATTGGATTTCACCGTTTTCAACCCAGAAACCTGACGCACCGCGCGAATAGTCGCCAGTGACGACATTGGCCCCTTGCCCCATGAGTTCGGTCACCAACAACCCAGTTCCTAGCTCTTTCAGTATCTGCTCAAAAGACTGACCCGTGTTGGAGACAAACCAATTATGTATACCACCAGCATGACCTGTTGGCTGCATCTTCAGTTTTCTTGCAGCATAGCTAGTTGCCAGATAGGTTTCCAGAGTCCCCGCTTTGATAATATCTAAATCACGGGTAACGAGCCCTTCACTGTCAAAAGGCGCACTTGCCATACCTTTGATGATATGTGGTTTTTCGTTGATGGAAAGCCAGTCAGGGAAAATCTGCTCACCCAGCTTATCCAACAAAAACGATGACTTACGGTACAGGTTTGAACCGCTGATCCCCATTACAAGGTGTCCAAATAATCCCGTCGCGATGTCTGCAGAAAACATCACAGGCACCTGGCAGGTACTGACTTTACGTGGATTCAGGCGACCAAGCGTACGTTTTGCCGCTTCAATACCAACACGTTCCGGCGTCCACATCTCTCGGTGATCACGCGCAACCGTATAGCTGTAGTCACGCTCCATCGCACCATTGTCTTCAGCAATGGCCACGCAGCTGATGCTGTGTCGACTGGTAGCATAACTCCCCATCATGCCATGGCTATTGGCGTAAACGCGCACGCCGTAATGGCTGTCATAACTCGCACCGTCACTAAACTTAATGCGATCATCCTGCTCAAGCGCGGCACGCTCGGCGGCAATCGCGATGCTGGCGGCATGATCCGGTTCCGGTTCGTCAGGGTGGAACAGATCTAAGTCAGGGTATTCCCACGCCATCAACTCTTTTGGCGCAGGCCCTGCAAACGGGTCTTCTGAGGTGTAACTGGCAATATCAAGCGCGGCTTCAACCGTCTGCGCAATCGCCTCTTCCGTCAAATCCGACGTCGAGGCACTGCCTTTTCGCTGTCCGCGATACACAGTAATCCCTAACGCACCGTCACTGTTGAACTCAACATTTTCGACTTCACACATTCGCGTCGACACACTGAGGCCTGTTGTTTTAGTAATGGCAACTTCGGCGGCATCCGCCTTCTTTCCCGCCAGTTCAAGTGCACGGCTGACAGCCGCTTCCAACTCAGAGCGCTGCTGAGAAACCTGTTGTTTCGCGTCCATATAAGTCACTGTTGTTTTGATGTTCTTGTAAGGATAACACTCCCATAACTGACAATGTTCAAAAAACGCCACCAAGCGGCGGCATTCTTGGTAAAATAACTGCAATTTGAGACAACAAACCCGGGATACAGTATGGGCCGTAAGAACAAACGCGAACCTTGGGAAGAAGAAGAGGAAATCATCTGGGTCAGTAAAACCGAGATGAAGCGTGACATGGAAGAGTTACAAAAGCTGGGCGAGGAGCTGGTTAAGCTAAAGCCGGGCGTGCTGGATAAATTTCCACTTGATGATAGCCTTCGCGATGCTATCGACGATGCACAACGCTTTAAAAATGAAGCAAGACGCCGTCAGTTGCAATTCATCGGGAAACTTATGCGCAACCGTGATCCGGAACCTATTCAAGCAGCACTCGATAAGCTGAACAACAAACACTCTCAGCAAACGGCTGAACTTCAGAAGCTGGAGCAATTGCGTGATCGTGTGGTTGAACAAGGTGACAGTGCAATCAATGATGTCATTGCTTTATATCCTGACGCTGAACGCCAATATCTTCGCCAGTTGGCTCGTCAGGCGAGTAAAGAAAAAGCACAGAACAAGCCGCCCAAAGCGTACCGCGAGATTTTTCAGTATCTGAAAGAGCTCAAGGGTGATGATCTCGGTTAAAACCGCGATATGCCGTTCGATACAAAAAAGCCAGCATCGCTGGCTTTTTTTCTTCACATCTAAGAGATAAGTGAGGCTATTATTCGGTACCACCAATTGTCATGGCATCGAGCTTAAGCGTCGGCTGCCCCACCCTACGGGTACGCTTTGCCCAGACTTACCACAAACACCCACGCCTCTGTCTAGGGATAAGTCGTTACCGACCATAGAGACCTGTTGCATCGCTTCTATACCACTGCCAATCAACGTCGCCCCTTTCACTGGCGTCGTCACTTTACCATTTTCAATCAAATAGGCTTCGCTGGTTGAGAACACAAATTTGCCGGATGTAATGTCAACTTGACCGCCCCCCAGACTCGGTGAGTAAAGACCATACTCAACACTGCTGATAATATCTTCTGGCACACTGTCTCCTGCCAGCATATAGGTATTGGTCATGCGAGGCATTGGCAAGTGCGCATAAGACTCACGACGACCATTGCCTGTTGGCTTCACGCCCATCAGATGCGCATTGTGCTTGTCCTGCATGTAACCTTTGAGAATGCCGTTTTCAATCAGGGTATTGTATTGCCCCGGCACACCTTCATCATCAATATTCAGCGACCCTCTTCGGTCGCTCAGCGTACCGTCATCCACAATGGTACAAAGCGGCGACGTGACCAACTCACCAATTTGTCCGGTGAAAACAGACGACTCTTTACGGTTGAAATCCCCCTCGAGGCCGTGTCCAACCGCTTCATGCAGCAGAACGCCGGGCCAGCCATTACCCAAGACCACAGGCATGGTACCCGCAGGCGCGCCTTGTGCTGCAAGATTTACCAAAGCCAGTCTTACTGCCTCATCAGCGTAATTAAGGGCAACCGATTTACCGTTTTCTTCTGACACAAAGTGGGCATAACCAAAGCGCCCGCCACCGCCAGAGGCACCACGCTCGCGTCGTCCCTCTTTTTCCACCAGCACACTGATGGACAAACGTACCAAAGGCCTGATGTCGGCGGCGTACGTGCCGTCTGTCGCCGCAATAAGCACTTGCTCATACACGCCACTGATACTGACCGACACTTCCTGCACTAATGGCTCTTTGGCACGTATATAAGTGTCAATTTCTTTCAACAGCGAAATCTTGTCCTGTTTGGACATACTCTTCAGAGGATCAGTGCTTTGGTAGATAGCGGGATATTGATGGCTGGCAAAAGCAGACACCTTACCTGAACCACCTTTTGCCGCAATGCCTCGTGCTGCCGTCGCACTTTGCATTAATGCATCAGCGTTGATCTGATCAGAATAGGCAAAGCCCGTTTTCTCACCCGTGATGGCACGAACTCCGACCCCACGATCGATATTAAACGAGCCATCTTTAATGATGCTATCTTCAAGAATTAACGACTCATGCCAGCAAGACTGAAAATACACATCGCCATAATCGATGTCCCTCGCTGTTAGGTGGGCCAGCGTTTGCTCTATTTGTCCCTTGCTGACACCAGACAGGTGCAACATGGTTTGTTCTACGTGTTCGAGACTCATTAAACCTTGCTCTTCGCAATAATATGAAGGTCACCTGAGGTGTTGAGGTCAGGTGACAAAAAACGCTCTATCTTTGAGACTGCGCTATTTCATAACGCATTGCAACTTGGCGTGTTGGAGCACGGGCATTTTGTTGCGTATTGCTGCATTTGCCGACAAATCAATGTCAGCGCTTGCGACACCCGTTTGATCGTCCAAACCCGCTACTATCTGTCCCCATGGGTCAACAATCATTGAATGACCCCAGGTTTCGCGTCCGGCGTTGTGTTCGCCCGTTTGCGCAGCAGCCAGCAACCAGCATTGGGTCTCAATGGCTCTGGCACGAAGCAATACTTCCCAGTGGGCCTGCCCTGTCGTCTTCGTGAAAGCGGCAGGCACAAGAATAATGTCTGCACCTTGCTCGCGAAGAGCTGAATATAACTGAGGAAAACGAATGTCATAACAGATGGACAGGCCAAGCGTACCGAACGGGGTATCGACAAGTGCCATCCCTGAACCCGCTCTGAAAGTATCAGATTCCCGATAGCTACGATGCTTATCCGCAATATCGACATCAAACATGTGCATCTTTTCGTAAGAGCCACGCAGGTTGCCAGTCTCATCGTAGACCAAACAGGTACTGGCAAGCGTCCCATCATGATTGCGGATAGGGAACGAGCCTATGACCAGCCAAATGCAAAGTTCAAACGCCAGTTGAGAGAACTGCTTTTGCTTGGGACCATGTCCCAGCTCCTCGGCATATTTGTCATAGTCTTCTTTTTGGCCGAAGACCAAACAGTTTTCCGGCGTCAGCACCAGCTTGGCGCCCTGCGCACTGAGCGTACGAAGTTGTCCTTCGAGCCAATCGAGGTTATCGTCGGCATCAACACCCGAGTTCATTTGCACAATGCCAAATCTTGTCATTTTTATTCGCTCCCTTGCTGGCTTCTTAAACGCTCCAGCGCCTTTTTCGGTAACGTCATCTCCGCCTGACTTCTCGATACCTCTTTGACTACTGGCGCGTCAATTGTCCCTGATACTTGATAGCGGACCTGTGTAAATACATCAACAACTGGCGACAAAACGGTCGTCGCCGCAGCAACGATA
This sequence comes from Veronia nyctiphanis, assembly GCF_004116385.1. Taxonomy (GTDB): domain Bacteria; phylum Pseudomonadota; class Gammaproteobacteria; order Enterobacterales; family Vibrionaceae; genus Veronia; species Veronia nyctiphanis. The sequence continues at coordinate 31,285 of NZ_PEIB01000029.1, forward strand.
AGTGCAGTCTGAGGCGCAACAGCAAATGCACTTAAGACCGGAATACTGGAGGTGATATCGGGGATAAATTTCACGTCGGCATCAATCCTGTTTTCCGGGAGGTTGGCTATCCCTTTAATAAACATATCACCTGCCAAGGCTTTCATCTGGATATTATCTGTTACAACAACACCATCTGTGATCACTCCACGCCCTGATATCTCATCAAACGCCAGTCCATCTTCAAATACACCACGAAAATCAAGCTGCATCTTGCGCACAATGGAATCGAGACTGAACAATCCCAGCAGCTTTCCAGCCCCACCAACACCACTGATATAGCCCTCTCTCATTACCGCGCTGATGTCGCCATCCATGGTATGGGTATCCGGCGCCCAAGGTGTGCCGTCGAAGGTAATATCGCCTATGGTGGTATAACTGGCTTTTTGAATACCACCTGTCACACCAAACCGTCCCATGATGTCAGCGGTATCTGCACCACTGGCATTAAAAGCGAGTCTGCTATGGTTTTTGCCAGAGTTATTAATTTCCCACCAACCCGATGCGTCAATCATGTTGTCGCCACTGTCGATGGAGAACGTGGTGAGATTCAACCTGTTATTGCTTTTAGAAACCTTACTCTTCAAACGACCGACGCGGTACCCCTGCAGCCAAAGTTGCTCAATAACCAGTGAAGTATTTGGAAAATGTTTCATTATCAGCTTATCAACCGCACTGGCTTTAGTCTCGACTCTTCGTTTTTCTTCATTGGTCGAACTATTCGCTTCGTGGTTAACAAATAAGTGATCGACTGAAATGTCTAAAGCACCCTCGTTGTGCCACAGCGCATTGCCATCAAGCTCTTTACTGCCGAACAGTACATTCCAACCTTGTTTATTATTTCTCGCAGCCACATTGACGTTATTGAGCGAAAAGCCGAGGATATCCAGCTTGTCTGCACGGAGATTAATGCCTGTTGGAGAGGGAATATCGGTACTGGATGGTTTTTGGAATGCTGCTGTTTTCGTCAAGGCTTCAATAACATATTTCCAGCTATCGATGTCCAGTGAGGGATAGTTAATATCAATCAGATGGCTACCAATTTTCGATACTGGCATCGAAGAGTTACCCACCTCAAAGAAACTACTGACAACCTTTGGCCGCTTGCCAGACAAAGACACTACCCCGCGATAGCGGGTGTCTGGCAACTCGGCAATGGCAGTAAACTGTTTACCTGTGCCTTCGACAATAATTTTGGCACTTTTGCCAGCGAGAGACGTTTGGTCAAGCGGCGCGGGTAACCCGCTTTTTATATTGCTGAGCGGCGCTTTTAATTCGGCAAGGAACTGTGTCGTTTGAGGAAAAATTCCTAACACCAGATTCATCGTCCAAATGGTGTTGCCTTTTAGATAATCAAATCCTTTGAGCCCAGCTTCTGAGAGTAGTTTTTCAGCCAGCCAATTTCCGCCGGAGCGAATATCCAGCTCATAATGTTTTCCCTGCTGCTCGCCATCGATACGCAGCTCAATCTTTTGTCCAAGCAACATACCGGAAAGGCCGTTCGTACTTACTCGGTCGTTTTCAAACAAGACCTGACCGCTGACTTTATCAATCTCTACGGTCGGTCCACTGAGTTTGATACTGTTATTTGCCAGCTTCACCGCCCCCACGGCTTTTACTTGTTCACCATCAAGAGGAATTGTCAGTGATAAACCTGCTTTAACGGGACCGGATAGCCCAAGATAGGTCAAAGCATTGCCAACAGATGAAGCCAAGGGAGTCTTCATCATCAAAGAGGTGGCATCACGCTTTTGCCATCGGCTTTGATATCAAGATATAGGGGAGATTCACCATCCAACACCAATCGCCCGCTTACTTTATCGGAGGATATTCTGGCAAAGTTTGCCTTGTTGGCATCAATGAAAAGTGACTCGTTGTCAAAGAGTAAGTCAGCATCAATGTCAGATACTGCTGGCCATGTATCGAGAAACTGGAACGTCCCTTCATGTAAAGGCACGCCAGCCTGAAAAACGCCCTGATGCTCTTTATAAGGAAACTGATTGAGGGCACCATTCCACACCAATTTTGCTTTGTGTATGTGCCCAGCCTGTAAGGCCTTTGACAAATACTCCGTGAGGTTTGAGCCAAGTGCACGCTTGGGTAAATAACGCCATGTCTGGCTGACGTCTTCAAGCTCTGCTTCGCTGTAAAACGACAGCCACGGGCTGCCTTCCTTAGGAAGTTCGAGCAGGAATTGCCCCTCAACATTCATGACTGGAGACGCAACTGAGACCCTATCACTCCAAACTTGAACAATGTCGTTGCTTTGCTGCCAACGTAGCGCAACATCACCACTTTCTATTCTCAGAGGTGCTTGAAAGAAATCACCGTACAGCAACTTTTGGTCTTTCATGGACAATAAGGCCACCCCTTTTGTACCCGAGCCTGCAAGTCGTAATCCGAGACCCTGCGTTTTCGGTAGATAAGACCAATGGTTAAAACTGACATTGTTCAGCATTGCTGAATAAGTAATGTCTTCTCCAGGCTGATATTGGAGGCGCAAATCAGTGAGCTTTCCGGACGGCGAGAGTGCATCGATCGCTTCTTGAACATCAACGGACAACGGAAGCAACTTACTGACTGGCAGTAATGAAGCAACATTCAACCTGCGAGATTAACCAGCCATTGATTGCCTGACAGTCGACCGCTAGCAGTAAATTCTGGCCATGGCTGGCCATCTGAGCTAATTCGTAAGGTATCAGTATCAAAGCGCCAACCGTCCGGTTCTGGCAAGATACTGACCGCGCCGCCAGCAATTCTGACACTATGGTCATTTTTTTCGCCGTCTTGCCAAGAGAGCACGCTTTTATCCAACTCAGGTGCACATCGTTCAGACGGCCGTTTTCAACATTGAGCCAGAGACGGCCACCCGCCTTGGCATTGTTTACCGAAACGCTCTCAGGCAGGTGGTCTTTGATAAAGGGCAAAACCGAAATGTCTTTTGCACCAAAAAAGAGTTGTCCGTAAAGCGTGTCGATGTCGCCTTTTTCCGAGAAGCTGGCATTGACGGCAAGTTGGTTAAGCTCAGTTCCCCTAAAGCTGACGATCCCTTGTGCCCGATGGTCGTGACCATCGTTACTCCAAAGTAAAGAATTAATATCCAGCGTATACGCTTGCCCCTGAGGGCCATTGAACGTCACATCGGCATTTCGTAGGCCAAATTTAGCGATATTGACCAAAAATAGCCGCTCGAGACGGTGAAGGACCTTTTCATTTATCTTGGTATCTGATGAGTCTGGTGTCGTTACATTATCAGGCGACTGGAACTTGGTGAAATCAATACTAAGGCCATCTGCACTGAGGTAATTAAAAACGGGGTCCCGCTCTTTGAGTGAGGCCCAGATATCAAACTGAAGGTCGAGTTTTTCAAGAGAGAGTAACGGCTGGTGTTGGTCAGTTTTTAGTGTCAGCTGATGTAATGAGAGAGAGGGTGCAAGATAGCGCCAATGCCCGGTCGCAGAGGCAAAATCCACCTGAAAGTCACTGCGTTCAGCGGCCCAGTTTTGTATCTGCCCTTTAAAAGCATCCAAATTTGGTAAGAAGACACGTAAAGAAACGGTGGCCATGGCCACCAGTAACAATAGAGTCAGCGTAAATGCGAGGAGAAATCGCAGGCAAAGTCTTATCATGTTGCAGCCATACCCGCGGTTACATCATCACCACGTCAAACTGCTCTTGAGAGTATAAAGGCTCTGCCTGAACTTTGACTTGCTTACCAATAAAAATCTCCAGCTCCGCCAGAGCATGATACTCCTCGCCCTTAAGGCGTCCGCAACCGTCGGCGATGCATAAACAACAAAGTTATCCGCATCGTAGGCGCGGTTTACCCGGGTAATTTCACGCAGGATCTCATAGCACACAGTCTCAACCGTTTTCACCGTGCCACGTCCCATACATGTTGGGCAGGAGCCACAAAGGATATGTTCGATACTCTCGCGGGTTCGCTTTCGAGTCATCTCAACAAGACCCAGTTGGGTAAAGCCATTAATATTGGTTTTCACCCTGTCTTTTGACAATGCCTGCTCCAAAGACTGTATGACCCGCTCACGGTGCTCTTCTGAAATCATATCGATAAAATCGATAATGATGATACCACCGAGGTTACGCAGTCTAAGTTGGCGGGCAATCGCACGGGTGGCTTCAACATTGGTATTGAATATGGTCTCTTCGAGATTACGGCGACCAACAAACGCACCTGTATTGATGTCTATCGTGGTCATCGCCTCGGTCTGATCGATAATCAGATAACCACCGGATTTGAGCTCAACCTTGCGATCCAGAGAACGTTGAATTTCGTTTTCTGTGTCGTACATATCGAAGATGGGCTGGTCACCGTTGTAATAATCCAGTTTATCGGTAAGTTCAGGCACGAACTCTTCGGTAAACTCTTTGACCACATCAAAACACTGCTTGGAGTCCACCTTGATAAGGTCAAGCTCAGTACCGACAAAATCACGCAAGATACGCTGCGCAAGGTCGAGTTCACCGTAAAGCATGCTGCGGGTAGCATTCTTGCCACGGCGCTCAAGCACCTTCTTCCAGAGACGCTTTAAAAAAGCCGCGTCCTGCGCCAGTTCTTTATCGGTCGCCCCTTCAGCAGCGGTACGGATGATGTATCCACCCAGCTCGTCACAATAGGGGGACACCAGTTTTTTCAGACGGTTTCTTTCTTCTTCACTTTCAATGCGCTGAGAAACACCGACATGAGATGCCCCTGGCATAAAGACCAGGTAGCGCGAGGGAAGTGTAATGTCCGTGGTCAGTCTCGCCCCTTTGGTACCAATTGGTCTTTAACCACCTGAACGACAATGTCCTGCCCTTGCCTGACAAGTTCAGAAATATCACGAACATTGAACTGCTGCTTCTCATTCTCGGCGACACATTCGGTATGAGGCACGATATCTGAGGCATGAAGAAAGGCCGCTTTCTCAAGGCCAATATCGACGAATGCTGCCTGCATACCAGGTAAGATCCGGCTGATTTTACCTTTGTAGATATTACCCACAATGCCGCGCTTGGCTTCCCGCTCAACGTGCACTTCTCTCAGGTTTCCCCCTTCAATCAGGGCAACCCGGGTTTCAGCAGGTGTCACATTGATTAATAGCTCGGCACTCATTAACTTTCCCCAGTTAATACTTTGAATTGGTTAAGTAGTTCTTCGGTTTCATATAAAGGCAGGCCAACAACTGCGTGGTAGCTCCCTTCCATACGGGTGACAAAACGGCCACCTATCCCTTGTATAGCGTAGCTACCCGCTTTATCGGCAGGCTCCCCGGTCTGCCAATAATCATCAATATCTTGATCGCTCAGGGATTTAAACCAGACATCGGTTATGACAAGTGTTGTGAGTGTATGGTTCCTATCAGCGACAGAAACAGCCGTCATCACCTGATGTTTTTTCCCTGAAAGGCGTCTTAGCATCTGCCGAGAGTGCGCTAAGTCAGCGGGTTTCTCAAGCACATCACCGTCACAAACCACAATGGTGTCAGAACCAATAACAGGCAAGGCATGAGACGCAACACCAACACCCGCTTTAGCTTTGTCACGCGACAAGCGTTGCACGTAATCTTGCGCAGATTCCGACGAATCCTGTTGCTCCTCAACATTAACAGACAACACGGAAAACGACAGGCCAATTTGCTCGAGAAGTGCCTTACGACGGGGTGAGGCTGAAGCAAGATAATAGGATTGAGATGACATTCAGCCTCCGAAGTTACTTGATAGCAAGTTTACGCCTGACTCGACGCAACAATAAAAATAGCCAAGGCCACAGTAAGAAGTTAAGCAAGCCAGCCCACATGACGTTCGGATCAAATGTCACGTTAGACAGCAGGTACTCTGCGAGGAATTCAAGGATTTTAGCTGCCAGAGTGGCAATAGTCAGCAATGCTGCCTGCATCCAGAGAGACATGTTACGTAGCATCTGGAAATTCCATGCCACGAAGTAAATCACCAAGGACATCATCAGCCCTCTGACCCCGAGTGTCGAGCCGACAATCAAATCCCACAGTAAGCCAAGGATCAGCGCGGTTCCCACATTCACTCGATTTGGCAAGGCCATGACCCAGTAAAAAGTCACCAGCAAGACCCATGATGGACGGAAATGCTCTAGCTCTCCCGGCCACGGTGTGGTTTGCAGAATCAATGCGATGATAAAAGACAGCCAAATAAGACCATGGCTTCGCATCACTGGGTTTGCCATCAATTAACCTCTGGGTACAGTCAGTTTTTCTTAGATGATGAAGTCGGCGGTGTATCTATTTTCACCGTATCACGTTCACTCTCAGGCGGCGGTGCTCGGTGTTTGTCAGCTTTCATTGTCGGCCAGACCAAAACCACATAACGCAGTCGGTCGAACTGAACCGCCGGACGTGCATCAACCTGTGCAAAAGGACGCTTATTGTCGAACGAAAACGATGTGACTGTTGCAACCGGATACCCTTCAGGAAAGACTTCGCCCAGCCCTGAGCTGACCAGCTCGTCACCCGCTTCAATATCAGCGCTACTGGTAATGTTCTCTAGCTGGATATTGTCTCTGTCACCCCGCCCTGAAGCAATCACACGAATATCGTTGCGCCTCACCTGAACAGGAATGGCATGGCTTGGGTCTGTGATCAGCAATACACGGCTGTTGTGCGCCCCGACGTAAGCCACCTGACCGACAATACCGTGTTCGTTGATCACCGGCTGGCCTTCATAAACACCATTGGTGCGGCCCTTATCTATCATGACCTGATGCTTGTATGGGTCAGAGTCTACCGCCATCACTTCCGCGACTAAGCGTCGTTCATCTCGGACAAACGAAGAGCCCAGCAACTCACGCAATTGCTGATTCTGTCGTTCAACCTCATCAAGTAACAACTGACGACTGCGAAGAATCAATACTTCTTCTTTCAACTTGTCGTTTTCGATCAGAAGTTGTTGATTCGAGGTGACCTGATGAGACAAATTATCGAGGATATCGCGGGGCAGATTCGAGGCGTACTGGAGCGGCGCAACCACCGTATTGAGCAAATAACGTACTTTTGCGAAGGCGTCAAAACGACTATCAGTCAGCATAAGGCTGACTGATATGATAACCGCAAAAAACAGGCGTAAAGGCAAAGATGGCCCACGGCCAAACATTGGTTTCATTGTGTAATAGCGACCTGCTTGTTAGCAATCAGGAGAATTAATCGTCGCTGAACAGATCGCCGCCGTGCATGTCGATCATTTCTAGCGCTTTACCACCGCCTCGAGCCACACATGTCAGCGGCTCTTCAGCAACAACTACCGGAATCCCGGTTTCTTCGGTCAGCAGACGGTCAAGGTCACGCAACAACGCACCACCACCCGTCAACACCATACCGCGCTCAGAAATATCAGAAGCCAGTTCTGGCGGACACTGCTCAAGCGCAACCATCACAGCAGAGACAATACCTGCCAGTGGCTCCTGCAGCGCTTCCAGAATTTCATTTGAGTTTAGCGTAAAGCTGCGTGGTACACCTTCCGCAAGGTTACGACCACGCACTTCAATTTCACGCACTTCATCACCCGGATACGCCGAGCCAATTTCATGCTTGATACGTTCAGCGGTGGCTTCACCAATCAGGCTGCCGTAGTTACGGCGAACATAGTTGATGATTGATTCATCAAAACGGTCACCGCCAATACGTACAGACGAAGAATAAACCACGCCATTCAAAGAGATAACGGCAACTTCTGTGGTACCACCACCGATATCGACAACCATCGAACCTGTCGCTTCAGAAACAGGCAGACCTGCACCAATTGCAGCGGCCATTGGCTCATCAATCAGGTATACCTCACGGGCACCCGCACCCAGTGCAGATTCACGAATTGCACGACGCTCAACCTGCGTTGAACCACAAGGTACTGCCACCAGCACACGAGGGCTAGGACGCATAAAGCTGTGGTCATGTACGGTTTTAATAAAGTGTTGCAGCATTTTTTCGGTCACGTAGAAGTCGGCGATAACGCCATCTTTCATTGGACGAATAGCTGAAATGGTGCCAGGAGTACGACCAAGCATTTGTTTGGCCTGATGACCGACGGCAGCAACGCTTTTGGTTGAACCTGAACGGTCTTGACGAATTGCCACAACAGATGGCTCATCAAGGACAATTCCCTGTCCTTTTACATAAATCAGTGTGTTGGCTGTTCCCAGATCGATAGACAGATCGTTGGAGAACATACCACGAAGTTTCTTAAACATAATCTTCGGTTAATCCTGCACGCATGAGAATTTTTTTATATTGCCGCTAAATGTACCAACGCAGCGCACAAGCGGCAAGGTGATGGTCTACAAACCTGAATAAGATCTGTCTTTTTTTTCATTACCTAGCCACATTGGCGTTTTTTTCACCCTGATAGATAATTCTGTCGTTACCCCGATAGGTGCCGAGAGTAATAATGGCTGACGGGTTACCGCTATTGTTGGAGCCGCCAAATGTAAGCCATGACCGAGCATTAATCACACCGTCTTTACACTGTTCAGTGTCCGATTTCAAACACTGCCAAAGACGAAACTGACGACGATAAAACTCACCATTTTCAGCTTCTGGTTTGACTACAAAGGCAGCAGCACCATTTTTCAACGTTTTTTCAGTACCCGTTCCATCAAAAACGATTGAGGATTTGTCAGGCGCTTTTCCATCTGAATAGATTTCTTGCTGTCTGCTGGCACCGATGCTTATCTTTGACGCATTATCATCTTGATTGACGACAAATTGAGCGCCATCGTAGTATTCTGCATAGACTGGGACACTGAGATCACTGCTCAGGTTCCCCGCGGTATCAGAAATACGCAATCGGCCATAGCGAATATCCGTTTCTCCCCACTTAGCACCAAGGTCCTCACTGTCTGTGTTTGTCACTCTATCACTGTTTTTTATCTGTGCAGTGGTTGTCGACGGTTTGACTCCCAGAGCCAATTGATTGAACGGGCCATCTGGCGAATTGTCACTACTGCGTTTAACTGACATGTTTGCATCGTCAAACTTCCACACGCTGATCCCGTCGGGAGAAGCTATCCATTTTTGTGGCGATGAGTAGCTGATTCTTTTCGTTAAATCGTCACCACCCTGTTCGCTGACAGCTGTTATATAAAAAGTTACCTGACCGGATGCTAGTTTGTGATAGTTCTTAACGGCTTGAGGGTTATTACCCCCTGTCATGGCTTTTATTTCGAATTGTCCTGTAAAGGGTTGGTTCATGTAACTAAATGCTTTCGAACCGTTTACTGACGGACTTGCCGTGTTAATTCTGCTGTTGAATATTTCAAAGTGGTCAGGCTCAAAGGGGCCGACAGGTATGTAAGAAGGAGTGATTTTTTGCCCCAGATATTGCCCCTCTGTGCGGATTCTTACGGTTCCAACTTCATCCCAAGATAACCCCTCAAAAGAATAGCCTGTCGCATTCCCATGCTGCACAAAACGTATAGGGTCTTGAGCTAGTGTCCAAGCACTACCGGCCGAGCCATCACTTGGCGACACTATACCTGCTCTCTTTAAGACAACCTTGTCGTCAGGTGAGAATAGCGTCGAGAAATAACCCGGTATTCTTTGACGATCACAATAATTTTTACCCGTTAGGTTTACGGGATTAGTGACATCATCTGCATCGCCGCTGTTCCAACCTACTGGCTTTAAGAATGCACTAAATGGCTCACCCGCTTTCGCAAAGAAAGGCCCGGAGAGATTATTAAGGTCTTCACCATTTTCTGTTTGTACATTACAGATAGCATAGGTATATGGCCGAACAGTCAAAGCTGCTGTCCCCTCCATTTTTTGATCGAGTCGCACACCAAAAAGTTCGGTTCTTCCCTCAGCTTTGGCTTGCAACTCCGCCTCAGAAAAAGGCGCATTCGTTACCGGGTTCCAACTACTATCAGTAAGAGTAAATTCAACCTCCCCTGCCCCATCGTACTGTACTTCCAATGCACTTTTGGCTACACCATCAACAAAATTTAGGTTGAGTGAATTATTAACGGCATTAGTGATCTTGACTTCAGGCCCCCGCAAAGATGGGCTAATGAACTTTGTTACACCGATATCGAGCTTTTTCTGCCCCTTATACGCTTTTACGACGCTGCAGCTGCCTGAAGTGGCAATCAAAGAGAGCTTTTGAGGTTTACCGGTGACGAGGCTTATAGCTGCAGGCTCAAACCGAAAGCCTTCTGGCCTGAAAAAATATGAGCCGTTGGCAGTTGAAGACAGAGAACCAACCTCTAATTTTGCTTCAACGTCGACCTGACCAATTCCATCAGATCGGACAAATACATGCCCAATGCCATTATTAAGGACCATCGTTTGAGTTTTCGAACAGGTATCACCTGATGGAAGTTTAAGACAACCATCCCCCGTCGCTGAAAGGGTAACTGGATTGTTGAAAGATGACTGAATCAGGCCAGCAGCATCTACAGCTCTTACTGAGATTTTCAAGTCACTGCAGCTTGCGGAAGTTGCCTTCTCTGGGTCTAACTCCAATTTTGGAAGGAATGTATATATGCCGGAGTCTTTCTTGATGATCTCCCCCCCATCCGTGGTGAGCTGGGTAGATATGCTTACATCGCCAGTCCCCAAACCCTTTAGCCAAAAAGTTGCTTCCCCGTTGATAAACTTAAGGCTCACAGGGTTGCGAGGGGTTGATATTTTCAAACATTCACCCGATTCGGAACCTGAAATACAGGCACGCTCATCTGAAGAAACATTGACGAGGAGAGTACCGTTTACATTGTGTCTCGGCAGACCTTTTGAAGAAATCGTTTTAACTACAACCTTTATACTTTTGCCAGTAAAATTCTTTCCCGAAGAGGGTTCAAATAAAAGGTCCGGTATCGTCAAACATTGGTTTTCACCGTAGATTTTAGCGTTAGTGTTCATGGACAAACTCCCTACACTAACTGCACCATTGATCGAAGTATTGCCATTCAGTTGTAGCGATTTCACTGCGTAAATTAACGCTGTAATTTCAGAATTAGAGTTTAGTTTCCCTTCATCACTGATAATAAAGATAAAGTCATCTGGGTCACCCTCGTTCTCAACTTTTGCTGCCGCATTGAATGTTGCATTCTTTACGTAAAGTTTCACCTTTCCTTTTATATTGATACTTGGCATACCACCACCCGCTGATGCTAGTGTAAGGTAGTTAATCCAATAGGTGCCATCATTCAACTCCAGAGTGCCCCCATTCAGAGTCACGCTTTCAAAGTTACATACCCCTGTCTTCGTCGGGTCGTATTTTTCGCTTCTACATGAATTTCCGGTCTTTCCTAGCACAAGGGTCTTGCCCGCACCAATAGTTTCCCATGCTTGAATATTGTTTGGCATTTTATCAAGTTTAAGTTCAAACGCTGGTAGCTTAGCGTCTGTCAAACATTGAAAATAAATGCCTTTTTCAGGTTCTGCACTACAAGAATTTTGGTGAGTATTTGGCGACTTTCCGAACCTAAGAGTAAAACTCTTTGGCTTGGTTTTATCTAGATTATGTGTTTGTATGATTCGGGAATCACCATATGCAGTTAATGAACCTGCTAACTTGGAGTGGGACTGAGCTACTCTGGGAAAAATATCGCATATATTGGTATCGTTGATCGCAGCTTCAACGGACAAAGACATCATCAGCAATAAGGTGAATGAAAAATAATGCTTGAGTATTTTCATCACTCCACCTCCCTCGCCCAAGTTTCCTGAGCGCGGGAAACTGCAAACTCTCCGCTCCCGCACTGGCCTATGCTCTCAACGGCATATATTGTTTTGCCACCTGAAGAACGCTTAACTTTACATTCAACAACCGCTGTACAGCCTTGCAAACCGACATCATTGAAGGTGATTTCTTTTTTGGCGCTGCAACTTGGTGAAGGCAGGCTATTTTTGTCCTGAACCAAGGGGAAAAGCTGGCTCATTGCCCATTGGGAGCCGGAGTTAGCTGCCAGCCATGCGCGGGTTCCCAGTACTTCTCGGGCGGTGGTGTTACTTTGGGAGGTCGTAATTTGCATCAGATACCCACCGAGGGCGGCCAACACCACGATTGAAAAAATGGCGATAATCAACATACTGCCCTGCTGCCGTTTAAGCGACCTACCAAGGCGCATTGATGAAGACTTAGGGGACGTTAACAACCGGGATCTCCTGTTCAAATACCGTGGTTTCACCATTCTGACTAAAGGTATACTGCACGTTTACCAGCCCATAACTGTTGAGTGAGATCTGCTGCAAAGTAAATACACTGGTGCTGACTAACACATTGTTAGCTAATGGCATATCATCGGATAGGCTCTCTTTTCTCACTAACTGACCCGATTCAAAACAAAATTGCACCTGATTACCCAGCACGTAAAAGCGTTTGGTGGAAGATCTCGAAAGGCCGCCGGGTGATGAATTGAGTGCCATTAGGTAATCATCTTTGGTTTCTTTGGTCACACTGCTTATCGTCGTTGCATAGTCAAAGTCATCGGGCTTTTGTGGCGAAAAGACAATCTTCTTACCTTTCAAGGCATTCACATCTATGGCGTAAGAGTCTGCAAATACCGCACTCAATAAAGAGGTTGGTAATAATTCATAAAAGCCCGATGCATAGATAGGGTAATAGCTGACACACTGCCCCGCCTTCTCTATAGTCACACTATTCGGTACCGCATTTCTCAGTTCACGCCCTACCCGTTCGATAGCAAAGCGGGCTTCGCCTTGCACGGCCTCACGGTCACGAGCAGTGATATAGCCACCCACGCCAGAACCGATAAACCCGGAAATCCCGACCGAAAGCACACCGAGAATCACCAAGGTGACCACCAGTTCAATCAGGGTGAAACCTTTTGGGTGACGATTCATCAGAAATTTCCCTTGTAGCAGTGAACGCCCACTTACCCGATTGTGGGTGAAAGACAGACAAGGTGATGCGCTTAGTCGAGACAGATTCCAGCTGACTGTTGGCGACATTAATACTGACGGTAAAACCCGGATAGTCAGTACCGACTAACGTATCAATGCCCCCTTTGACAGTTAGGCCATCACACTGGGCTGCATCTTCCCCCCAGCAGCCAATAAAGTCATCGACATCATTAAATTGCGCTGGTGTGGTTTCGCCAGCATCCGGGCCAAGTGTGGCAGAACATGCTGGAATCGGGTCTTTCAGCGAATAGCCGAATTTTTCTTTTACTGCCACGGCATTTTCACCGCAGCGCCAGCGGCTGCCATTTGGGTCACTGTTTTGATCATACTGACGGGCAAGAATACTGTTCATGACTGACTGACCAAGAGCCGCAGCGCGTGCTTCAAAGTAAGGGTTGGTCGATTTGCCACCGATAAAAGGCAGCAAGGCCGTGCTTATTAGAATGATCGCAACACTGAACACCACCATCCCGATAATGGTTTCGATAAGGGTGAAGCCACGAAAGTTATGAGTCAGTTTCATTGGCAATTAACTCGTAGTGATGGCACCGCAATCTTCCACAATACGGCTTGATGGGGGTAGGTTAGGTTGTTTACTCCCAGCAAGAGGAACACCTCTGTAAATAAGACAATACTTACTCACTTGATTTGCGGCTCGTATTTTTATCTCAGGGTGATTTATAGTAGTTCCATCAAACTCCCAGTCATCGCCGTCATTTATACCTACAGCGACACCGATACCTGATTCTGAAACGGATGGATAGCCTTTATAAAGGTCTATTCCGTTGACCTTTTGAGTACCAACATTGTCCTCCAGACCAGCAAGAATAACTTTGGAACTGACAGTCAGAATTGCGCCATCAACAGCAGCTTTCAAACCTTGCAATACAGCCAACTCAGCATCTTCTCTCATATTGATAAGCTTCGGTGCCGCCATCACAGCGAGTAACGAGAGCATCACCATCACAGCGACCATCTCAATGAGTGTGAATCCCTTAAGCTGTTTCATAGTGACAATATCCTTTTGTTACTTTGTTTACTTGCAGGCGTAAAAGTAGCCTTCCTGATTAAGGCAAAATGCAGCGGTTGCACCGCTTTTAGAAAAAGTGAAGGTGAGTTCTTTAGTTAATCTTGCTCCGGCATCATAAGGACGGCCGAGAAGATCGAAAGAAAGGGTTTTGACAGGGCTGACAGTGACATCGTCAAGCACTACACGCTGACTGCTTGAGTTCTCGCAGCTAGAAATAGGATTGCCCCCCAATTGGGAGGCAATCACAACGAGCTGATGGCAGACAGACTGGGGGTCTGCCTGCTGCATCGCTTTCAGCTGAACCTGTCGAGCCACCGACAGGCCAGCATCCCGCGCACTGATTACAGCAAACTCATCGTTTCCCGTCAGGCGCGGTAAGGCAAACACTCCCAGAATGCTGACAATGGCTATCACTGCCACCAGTTCGATCAGTGTGAAGCCGAGATAAGTCGTCTGGCTACGCGTCACATGCACCTACGGTCGTAAATGCAGCAGCAGAGTCAGTTGCTCCGGTATAAATGACACACTTATCTGTAGATGCAGGTGTATTAACGCTACTAAATGTGAATTGAATTACTTTGCCATCATTGGCAGTAGTTTTATTAGCCACGATTTTGAAATCTGTGCCAATACCATTTACTAGCGCTGCAATGCCATCGGAAGATGCTTTGGGGTAACTCTTCACTACCTGAATGGTGCCACTGCTGGTTACTAGTGGTCCATCCTTAACATTCTTAATTGCTGCAGTTCCATAGGCCATTGTTGCAGCGCTATCGACTGCACCTTTTAATCCATTTAGTGCGCCAACTCTTGCATCATCTTCAAAGCTCAAAAACTTAGGCGCTGCCGTTACTGCCAGAATGCCCAAAATTACGATCACAACGATCATTTCAATTAATGTGAAACCGCCTTGACGTTTCATACTACTCCTCCTCATAGGTACTTCAGTAATATGCTCAGCAATCAGACTGAGCGTTCTCTAATAAAATTTTTGATTTCATGCTATCCCTGCTTCCCAGTCGACGCTGACAACGCGCAGCTTCTGTCGGCAAACTCGGGCCAGCAAAACGGCAGGCACGGTTGCGCGAGTAAGGAACTGAACGCATGGATATCAAACTTTGTTTTCCATGTTTCACACTGAGTCTCACCACAGGTAAGACCAGCACCCTCCTCGCTGGGGAAGCGCAATATAATGCGATTTTCTGTTCTGCGCCACAAAAAAATGCCGTTTTTTAAAACTTTTTTGATTATTTTTTGTACAGCCTTTTAAAACAATATGTTGCACACTTTTTGAGCGGAAAGTTTTTTATCAAAAGCTCGTGTTAATTGCTCAAATACCGCGAGCGAAGTCGTACATACCCCACATCGGTAAGAAAATACCCATGGCCAACAGTAATACCAACCCAGCGACAATAAACAGTAAAAACGGTTCCATCCGCGCTGACAAAGTTTTTAGCTCGTAATCTACTTCGCGGTCGTAAAAGTCACTGACTTCCAGCAACAGCTTATCTATTTGCCCAGTCTCTTCACCGACCTGAATCATCTGGTGAACCAACGGTGGGAAAACACCGGAACTGCCGACTACTGAACTTATCGTCATGCCAGATTCCACCGCGGTTTTCATTTCACTGACTTTTGACGATAGATATTTGTTGCCAATGGCTGAGGCGGCCAGTGAAAGAGAGGTATTCAGCGGTACACCCGCCTGAATCATCATCGCGAAGGTGCGTGCAAACCGAGACATCAGGGCTCGCTGCAAAAGGCTCCCCACCAGCGGCCAGCGCAATCTGAATTTGTCCCACTTAATGCCGCCATCAGGCGTGTCTTTCCAGAGCTTAAAAGCAGCCACTGAGAACACTAGACCGAATATCAACATCCACCAGAAGTCGACAAAGAAATTCGAGGTGGTGATAAGCACTCGGGTGGGCAACGGCAGTTCAGAGCCATATTTGGCGAACATACCGACAAATTTGGGGATCACGTTAACGTTGAGGAAGACCACAGCCAGCCCGATGGTGGTTAAGACAAAACTTGGGTAACGCAGGGCGCTTTTAATACGGCGGCGGGTTTCAATTTCTTTCTCGTAGTACTCCGACAGCTCAAGCAGCGCATGATCGAGCCGCCCCGTGTTTTCACCCACCTGAATCAGGGAAACGAACAAATCACTGAAGATCAGCGGATAATCGCGCATGGCAGACGACAATGCTCGTCCATTCGACAACTCTTCATGAATGCCTTCAAGCGCCAGTTTTAGCTTGGGGTCTGTTGTATTCTGAGAAAGGCCGTTGATAGCGCGAAGTAAGGGAATGCCTGCTTTTGACAAGCTGTAAAACTGGCGACAAAAGATCACCAGCAAGTCGAGCGAGATACCGCGGGAAAAGCTCGGTAGCGTAAATTTTGGTAAGGTGATATCGGCACTACGACGCTTTTTTTCCCGCAGTGACAGCAGCACGTATCCACGCTCGGTGACCTTGTCGATTGCAATACGCTCGCTTTCCGCTTCCACCACGTCGCGAACTTGTGCGCCTTTGGCATCTTTGGCAACGAACTGATAAAACGCCATCAGAAGTTACCTTCAAGCTCATCAAGCAGCGGAGCACTCTCGGAAAGGCTGATGGCCTGTTCAAGTGACGTCTGACCGCTGACTGCCATTGCAAGCGCACTGTCGACTAATGAACGGTAACCTTTTTGCTGCTGTGCCAGTCGTGTAAACGTATTGTGGTCATTGGCACGCAGAGCATCGGCGAGCTCTGGTGTCACTTCTAATAATTCGAACACCCCGATACGCCCTTTATATCCGGTGTGATTGCAGGTCTGGCAGCCCTTTCCTTTTGTAAAACGTTGCTGACTATAGGCTGGGTACTGGCTGTCGAGCCAAACCTTATGATGAGAGCTGACAGGCTCTGGCTCGCTGCACTCTGTACAGTTACGCTTCACCAGTCGTTGCGCCAACACGGCCTTGACCGCACTCGCCACTAGATACCCCGGCGCTTCCATATCGACAAGACGGAGTGCACTGTCAATGGCATTGTTAGTATGCAAGGTCGAGAGAACCAAGTGTCCGGTCATCGACGCTCTTAAACCAATTTCAGCGGTCTCACTGTCTCGCATCTCACCGACCAGAATGATGTCTGGATCCTGTCGTAAGAAGGTACGTAGCGCATTGGAAAAGGTCAGCCCCACTTTGTTATTGATTTGCACCTGACTGACACGCGGCAGACGGTATTCCACAGGATCTTCTGCAGTAAGGATTTTTTTGTCGGGGATATTTAACTCGTTGAGCGCGCCATAAAGCGTGGTGGTTTTACCCGACCCTGTGGGCCCAGTGACCAAAATCATTCCATATGGACGGTGGAGCTGACTGCGGAAACGACGCAGCATGTCATTGGGCATGCCCACCTGATCGAGGCTGAGAAGGCCTGCCGACTGGTTAAGCAAACGCATTACCACCGCTTCGCCGTGTTCAACTGGCAATGTAGAAAGGCGCACATCGATATTCATCTTACGCACTTTGATGTGAAAACGGCCGTCTTGTGGCAGACGCTTTTCAGAAATATCCAGCTCACTCATCAGTTTGAGACGCAATACCAAAGCCGATGCGATACCGGACTCTTTCAGCAGAGTTTCCTGCAGGTTGCCATCAATACGTTGTCGGATCCGCAGAACTTTTTCATCGGGTTCGATATGAATGTCAGAGGCATTCATCTGCACAGCATCTTCAAACAGCGAGTTAATCAGCTTAACCACTGTCATGTCTTGCGCATCATCGATGGTAGTTCCGAAGCTGTCGATGACTCTTTTCTGTGTTCCGCTTCCAGACGTTCAGCAAACGAGGCTATCGCCTGCGTTTTGCGGTAGTAACGGTCAAACGCAGCGATCAACTGGCGTTCTGACGCAATCGCCAGCGCAATCTTATGGTCTGGCAGCAATGCCATCACAGATTCTTGCGCAGCCAAGTCGGCAGGGTCACTCATCGCGACAAGCAAACCCTCTGATGTTCTGTCAATCACCAAAGCTCGCAGACGACGAGCATGAACTTCTGGCAACAAACCGACCACATCCACATTAATATCGAAATGATTAAAATCGATAGCTTTCAGGTCAAGTTGGCGCGAGAGAAAATCAACCAGTTGCTGCTCTGTCAGTAGCCCCATCTCAATGAAAATATCGCCAAGCTTACTACCGCTTTGCTCCTGTTGGCTGAGCGCCGCCATCAAATCACTGAGCTGAATGATATGTTCATCAACCAATAAGTCGCCAAGTCGCTTGCGGAGTTTAATTGCCATCGACGGCAACCTCCTGAGGCGTGGTCAATAGAGCCAGACGGTCACGAATAAATGTCACTGACGGTGAACTTAAATGCCCAGCACTGAGCGCCGACTCATAGGCAGGTATAGCTTTATCAATATGACCGGATTTATCTTCCGCCACCGCCAGCCCAAGCCACCAGCGGCCGTCTTCCGCATAGTGTGTGGTCAGCCACTGATAACTGTCTCTCGCCATCCCGATATGATTCAGTTCTTGTGCCAAGGCACCCCGCATCGCGTACAAATGGCTAGCATGTTTCGGGTCTGAATCAGCTTTGGACCTCGCTTCACCAAGCACCCAAAGGGCGGCCTCGGGTTGACCTGATTTATCAAGAAGCTTTGCCAACGTGAGGGTTAACGATAATTTGTTAGGGTTGGCTTTTATGCCTTTGCGAAGGACAAACTCCGCTTCGCGCCCCCGGTTCTTGCCATACAGTAATGCCGCTAACTGATTGATTGCCGCAACATGGGTAGGCTGATTATCGAGCACTGTGAAAAGGTATTGAATAGCCTCATTCATGTCTCCCTGCTTTGCACGCTGCTGCGCTTTATCATAGGCTACGGTTGCCATCTCTTTGGGTGTCAGAGTGACATGCTCTACCGTCATGCTGGCATTGCCTGATACTGATGACCGAGAGTTGTCAGCATGGACAGATAGAGAAAAAAGCAAAAAGAAGACGCTAGCCATCATAGCCAGAGACGTCCATTTATCGGTGTGCAGTTTGCTTATCATCAGCTTCTCCCGCAAGACATAGGTCTATCTTTACTGCTCAGGAAACCAGGTATCCAGAAGTTGTTGCGAGCGTTGAATTTCCTGTTGCCAGGTTTTATCACCCACAACAGAAGGACGAAGCAAAATAACCAGTTCGGTCTTTTGTTTCTGCTTGGCAGTGTTACGGAAAAGATTCCCTACCCCCGGGATATCGCCCAATAGCGGCACTTTTGAGACTTTTTCACTGACTGACGATTTCATCAAACCGCCAATGACCACCACATCACCCGACTTAGCGTGGATGACGGAGTCTGACTCCCGTACCGACGTTTTCGCCAATGGCAGTTCAAATTCTTCGTCTTTGCCGACTTTTAGTTTTTTCGTCTCGGTCAACACATCAATCACCGACGGATGGACGTGGAGTAACACGCCATTGTTCTCGTCAATTTGCGGCGTCACATCAAGAGAAATCCCGGAGAAAAACGGTGTTAGTTCAATATTGGGTCCAGATTTCGAATTATCGCCTGTCGCGTCACTGAACGAAATGTTGGTGACAAAGTACTCGTCACCACCGACTTTTATCATCGCTTTCTGGTTATTCGCCGCGGTGACACGTGGGCTCGACAGAACATTTAAATCGCCTTGCGTTTCAAGGAAGTTCAGCACTGATTCAAACTGGCCGTCACCGATGGTAATGGTTGTTTGTCCGCCAAGCTCAGTGGTGATGTTGTTACCTATCGTCGCGGCTGCGTTGGCAATGGTGACTGCACCGCTGCCAATACTGCGGGTAATATTCTTCCAGTTGATGCCTTGCTGATAGCCATCATTCAATGTGACTTCAAGGATCTTTGCTTCCAGCACAACCTGACGTTTAAGACGCTTTTCCGCCACTTGCAGATAGCGTTTTATTTCGCGCAGTTCGTTGGGGTAAGCGCGTACAGTCAGCAAACTCGCCTGTGGCGATACCATGACATTGTTACCCTCACCCGGACCAATCATTCCGCGCACTGTTTGTTCCAACTGTCGCCAGAAATCACTCTCTGCGGAGGTATTGATCACCGTCCCGCTCGTGGCAGCAACACTTGATGTATTGTTATCGTTGGATGATGACCCTTGAGTCACAATGCCGTTGGTCACTGACGTGCTGGATTTACCCTCACGACGCAATTGCAAATAATCGACCGCAAAAGTTTCTGTGCGCATCACAGCCGGGAATACCTGAACCAGCTTACCCGTATATTCAATCTGATAGCCGTAGATATCTGATACAACATCCAGCGCTTCGGCCAAGGTGACATCTTTGAGTGAAACGGAGATCTTCCCTGACACATCAGGATGCAGTACTAAATTCCAGTCAGAGTCTTTAAACAGACTGGCGAAAAAGGTTTTGGCCGGAATATCACGCGCATTCACCCGAACACGCTTGTTGTTGAGCTGAGAATCAGGTCGCTCCTGATCGCCAAATGCCATCAGATCTCGGCTGACGGCATCGGGGAGAGTTTTTAACTGCGCACCGTTTTGTTGATACGCCTCTTTAAGTGTTTTGTTTATCTCTTCAGGCGGCTGGCGGTCGACACTGGAACATGCTGCCAGCGTCATTGCAGCCAGCACAGTTAACAGCGGCGCTTTACATCCATATTCTCTCATCACTGAACTACCTGCTCACTGTATACATTCAAGGTCCATTGCTTTTTCTGACGCGTCAGCAATGCAGAATTTTCGTTTATACGGGCAACTTTAAACCCTTTGTAAACCTTGCCTTCCTCTACCATTTCCCCGTTAAACACAGCCACACAGCTGTTTTCTGACGAGCAAATTACCGCATCAAGGCGCGGTAGGCGCACGCGCTTGGGCCCCTTTTTCTTAACGGGTGCGGGCGCCGTTTTCACCTCTACAGGTTTAGGGGCAGCTTTGTACCCAAGCGGCGCGGTAGGATCATGTGCAGCCGCGGCATTGACCGCAGAAGAAAAGCACATCGCAACGCTCAGTAGTATCGATAAAAGCAGTTTCATTTAACCTCCGATAAACAACGGGCTGTCGCCTAATGTGTAAACTTCAATCACGACTTCAGCAGTCGGATAATCCACAACCCGGTAGTCGACTTTGCGCCAGAAATACTTCACAGGGAGCGACTCCAGTGCCGTCAGGTATTCAACGATGTCAAAAAAGCTGCCGCGTAATGTCATTTCAATCGGATGCAAGTGATACCCCGCATCTTTGTCTTTGGTCAGCAACGCCGACGGCAACGAGCGCATCGATACCAGCTCAAGCTTGTCCGATTGCTTCAACACGCTTTCCATCAGTGATGACATCTGGCTGCTGTTGACGTAGCCCGCCACTTGCTTCTGAATTTCCTGCGCAAGTTGCAGGTTCTTTTCTTGCTGCTCGGTCAGTTCACGATCAAGCTGTGAATCAGGGTTATCACTCAGCATTTTCAGTTGTTGATCATTCAGCGACATCAATTCATTGATGTTCACTGACATCGCACGATGTTGTTGCTCTTTCACCACCAACTGCTGATAAGCAGGTTCTATGAAATTAAAAATGCCTACAGACAACACACACACCCAACCGCAGATCGCGATCATCCACTGCTCACGGCGGGTGAGGCTTTCAAAACGAATCTTTAATGTCTGTAACATGGTCATTCCGATGCTACCTCATCTGAATCACGCTGAGTCTTGAGCGTAAATTCCAACAACTTGTCTTCGCGTTGATTGATTTCCATCGACGCAAAGGCCTTAGACGCCAAGTAACGATGCCTCTTGAACGTGGTAACCCATGCAGGTACCGCATCCGGTGATGCTGCCAGCCCTTTGATATTCAGCTGGTATGGCGAAATGTTGACTTCCTCAATCGAAATATCGGCTCTCGATGCTGATGACAAATCACGCAGCACGCCGGCAAACCCTTCCAATGAGGCTTTATCATGGTCAGCAACCGCACTCAGTGTTCTTTGGCTGTCGGCCATTTGTTGTTTCAACGCGTTCAGTTGACGCTTTTTCTCTTCCGATGGCAGGTGCAAAGATAATCGCGACGACAGGTCCTGCGACGCAACACGTAGCTGCTCTAACTGTCCATTCTTAGCTAACAGGTTTTTACTGGCATCGCTTAACTGCCATTGCTCGTATGCATACACCGATGACAGCAACAACATGGTGATTCCCCATGCGCCTAACATCTTTTCAAATGTCAGCCAAGGCGTCTTATGCCCCAGACTGTCACGGTAAAGATTTATCAGCGACTCGGGGGTTTCCAGCAACGAGAACGCCAGTTTTTCTCTGAACGGTACGCCTTTTCTGAATTCAGGTGTTCGAACTTTTACCGTTAAACGTGCCGATAAGGATAACGCCAGTGCCTTATCATCCAGACTGTCAAGATCGAGAATCACACCGCGAATTTGTGTCTGACGCAGTTGCGAGCGCAGGTAATCCAGAGAGCGCTGTATCTCAAGTGCCAGCTCATCAATATCGGTTTCAGATAATTGATGACTGTTGTCCAGTGCCAAGGTTCTGATTTGGCGCTGGAAACATAATTTACCTTTGCTGATAACCGTTAACTGAATGCCTCCGGTATACAGGCTGTTCAGTACCATTTCCGTACTGTCTGTATCCGTCCATGCCGCCAGTTGAGCATCTTCCACCGTCACTTGTTTTAGTCGGCACTGACGCCTCATCAGCATGGTACTGATTTGCAGAATGCTCGCTTTATTCGCCGCCATTGCCTGAAAACGGCCGGAAAGCGGAGAGTCAAACCCGTCTGCGACCACATCAAGCGGAGACTCAGACAAGTAGTCTTTCAGCTTAAACGGCAGTGCCGAAAACATGTCTTCCGGTGGCAGTTCAGGGTCGTCAATCAAGATAGATTGATACTGGTTGCGCCCAAGTAGCAGGCTGACATCCGCTTTTTGTATTTCAATTTTTTCAAACAAGCGTGACACGGCTTCAATGGTGTCGCCTGCAAGGATTTCTTCAACAACGACATCGCCATGAGTGTTAACGCACAGTACCTGATGACTAAAAATAGCCAACGACAGTTGCTTGCGTTTACGGCGCGTCAAAAACCGCTGAAAAAAAAGCGTATTGGACATGAAGTCTTTTGCCTCAAAAATGAAACACTTAGATATTTTTCGAGATGATGTGCGATGAATATATCAAAATTCATCAAAATAAACAGATCTCAATCACTGAAGAGACAAAAAAATGACTGGTTTTTATACAAAGATCATACTCAATAAAGTAAAGATATCTTTACTTCTTACGCCATCTCTGACGTCGTCTTTGGGTAGGTTTTATAGGTTTATCAGAGAGTTCCGGCCCTAACAGTCGTCCTTGTGCACCCTGAATGCCAAGCTGTAGTAGCTGTTTCCATTCTGGGGTTGTTTCCACACCCACAGCAAGGACTTTTGTCGCTGTTGACTCACAGGCACCAAGCATACTGCGGATGTAAAGCTGGTTTTCCGGTCGTTGATGGATATCTCTCACTAGGCTGCGATGTAATTTAATATAGGCAGGTTGAATATCTTTCACATAGTGGGTGCTGACGACAGATCGCCCAGCCTGATCAACCACCAGCTGGCAACCGAGGCCAGAAATTAGCCGGAGCGCTGGAAACACAGCATCAAAGTTGGTCACCAGCGGGCCTTCGGCAATTTCGAACAACAGGCGCTTTCTTTTGTCTGAGGTCAGTTGCATCAGCTCATTTCTGATCCAGCGCACAAACCGCCTGTTTTTAAGAGAGTACACACTGAGATTGACAGACACAGTGCTGAAGTGGCCTTGATTTATTTTTGTAATAACTTTCGTCAGAACAGAGCTGTCGAGCCTTGCCGTCATTCCAACCAACTCAACCCCGCGCATAAAACGTGACGCTTTAATCAGCCGACCTTGCTCATCATGAATCCGTGTCAGTACCTCAGTGTAAAGCAGATCTCCCGTACGGTTTTTCACTACTTGGGTATAAAGCTCTAAATCATCTTTCTCGAAGACTTTAGTGAGTAATGTTCGCCAACGCACACTACCCCGGGTTTCCGGTGCCACAACATTTTTACGAAACTGAGACCAGCTGTTGATGCCCTGAAGTTCGGCATTCTTGACGGCTGTTTGTACTTCGTCCATCAACCGACCACGACTCTCACCAAAGGTAAATATCGCCAGCCCGACATGGCACCAGTTTTCTTTTTCCATTACATCAGGAGGCGACAGTCTTTCGAGCGCACGCATTAGCTGTCCTGCGAAAAGTTGCGCTTCCTTATCGGCCTGTTGGACCAGAAGGATTGAAAATTCCGCATCAAAATAACGCGCGAGTATCGCATCAGGATATCGTTGAACAGCATTTGATAGTACGACGCCAACTTCCTGAATCCATTCATCGGCTCGCTCTCGACCAATTTCATGTACCAGATCTTCAAAGTCTGCGACTTTTACCATCATCACTGCGCCGTGGTTACCCGTATCCTGCACCAATGCGTGGAGACGATTATCAAACATCACCCGGTTAGCAGCGCCAGTCAGTTGATCAAGGAAGGTGTTACTGCGAAGAAATGTGTCGAAGCGACTGCGTTCCTGTCTCGCTTCTTTAAGGCCTGATATCAGCTTATCCAGAGCGATACTGGCGGTCGCAGGCCACTCTCTATCGTCACTTTTAGCAACGTCTTCTGTCCGCCCTGCCAAAATTAATTTACCGCGCTCTTCCAATAGCTCAGCGCCAAGCAATTGTTGGCGGAGCCAGCCTATAGCCCAGACAATAGACATGACAATGATCAGCACAGCCAGGCCAAGCGAGGACATAGCCCCCAGCGAATACGTGAAATCAGCATAAGGCATGACGTAGGTGATCGCGACGCGAAACCCCGGATTGCTCGGCAATGGATAACCGATACTCGCCACATCAAAGCTGTTACCCATCTGATGAATTTGCTGATAACGATACAAAAGCCCCGTATCACTTCGGATCTCTAGCTCAATCACATCATTGGCTTTTAGAAGCTTTGGCAGCCAAGTGTTCAGGTTGTCGTTGGCATCTGGGTCGGCAATGGCTATATCGATTTCTGTAACCACCTGCCCCAGATAGTGCTTAATGAAGTCATTCCCCAGCTTATGAAAACTGACGGCCCCCCTATGAACAGCACAAACATGGCGCAGATCAGCATCAGCGTAAAAAATGCTATCAGTCGATTTGTCAGCCTAAGCCCTGCTGTTTTTTTCATAGAGCAATCCATTAGCAAAAAAGAGAGGAATGTGGGCGTTACAGGAAAGTCAAACTCACCCTCGCCTCTAGAGTTTGGTGTATTATCGTGTGAATGCTTAAGAAAGTGAATGCAAGCGTGTTAATTGATAGGAAATATGCGTACTGATGGATTGGATTACCTGCGCCAAGAGTTATATCACTGTGGTTGAAATGGGCTCGCTTGCCCAAGCAGCGAATCGCCTCAACACCTCAAGTTCAGCGCTTTCAAAGCGATTGGCATGGCTGGAAAGTCAGTTGGGCGTTCAACTTCTAAAGAGAACAACACGTACGCTCACACTTACTGACGCAGGCCGATTATTTTATCAGCGGGGAAAGCGGCTTTTGTATGACTGGAACCAGTTGGTTTCAGAAACAACATCCACCTACGGCGAAATCAGTGGTGTGCTGAGAATCGGTGCCCCGCTGGCGACAGGTAGCCGCTTACTGGTCAACTACCTCGCTGAGTTTCTCGATACCTATCCGAATATTCAGGTTGAACTGCACACATTGGCCTTGGGTGAATTGCCCGATCCCAGCCTAGACGTGGTTGTGACCCGTGAACTCGCCGACTTTAACTCCTCAAGTTATATCGCGACCAAGCTGTTTGACTTCCAGTCACGGTTCTTTGCCTCACCTGCATATCTGGCCCAACACCCACCGATTGTTGAGCCTGAGCAGCTACTTCACCATAACTGCCTTTTATACGGCACGGAAATTCACCATCAGGATCATGAATTTGAACACGGTATCACCCTGAAGCTGCAAGGTAATTTTATCTCCCCCAACCCGGAAGCATTAGTGACAGCGGCGGTTACAGGATGGGGATCATTCTGGTTGGCCCCGGCACTATCCGCAAAGAACTCGATCAAGGGTTGCTTGTCCCTGTGTTGCCTGATTTGCGTGTCCCCAAAGCGTCTGCCTATGCGTATTATCCGAAGCTTGAGTTCAACCACACAAAAACCAAGCTTTTTATCAATTTCATCAAAGAAAAAGCCAAAAGCCTGAGTGTATAAACGGCACCGAAAATCTGACTTTCAGGCATAAAAAAACCCAGCATTTTTGCTGGGTTATAGTATCTTTCGCTGTAATTTTACCGTTTTTCTTTACGGTATTATTTTATACGTTTCCTAGAACGGAATGTCGTCATCAAAGTCTGGCAGATCGTTGTACTGCTGCTGAGGCTGCTGTTGCGGAGCGCTCTGCTGCTGTGGCGCACGCTGCTGAGGTTGCTGTTGCTGCTGGTAAGCAGGTTGTTGAGGCTCGCCCCATCCACCTTGTTGCTGCTGGCCCATAGGTTGCCCCTGAGGAGCGCCGCCCATTGCTTGGCCCGCGCCACGGCTATCCAGCATTTGCATTTCGTTAGCAACGATCTCCGTCGTATAACGGTCTTGACCGTCCTGCCCCTGCCATTTGCGAGTTTGCAGACGACCTTCAAGGTACACTTTTGAACCTTTTTTCAGGTACTCGCCTGCAATTTCAGCAAGGCGACGGTACATGACGATACGGTGCCACTCAGTTTGTTCTTTGTTTTCACCGGTGTTCTTATCACGCCAGGTTTCAGAGGTTGCAACAGTAAGGTTGGCAACCGCGCCACCATTCGGAAGGTATCGGATCTCAGGATCATTACCCAGATTACCGACCAAAATAACTTTGTTTACGCCACGGCTGGCCATAATTCACTCCCAAACCTAAATATTGACCGATGAGCCCTCACTCAGCGGCTGGAATCAAACGAGCATAATACCAGAAAGCCAAAACTGATACGATGGCTTTGCGCACAACCCATTTATAAGATTTATCCCTACTGTTTGTATATTAACCACTAAATGCGATGACGTTGTGATAAAGCGGTTTGGATAGTCTGGAATGAGATAACATTCGAATTTTATCTTTCATCACGTACAAAAAAGACAAGAAAAAGGCGTAACAGAAAGTCACCATCGTCATTGAGGAAAAGAAACAGAACACTCTCTTTCAGTCCCCATATCCGTTACATGAATTTTACATCTATGACTTTACTTTCAGGCAAATAGCACATCTGTGATCTTGCGCTTAATAACTGTATATCTGAGAACTAATCGATCATTTATGAACGCAGCCGATCGCACTATCATAAGGTCCTGTCTTGAGCATAAGGATTGTGTCAGTCATGTACCTCTCGGTGTGTTGCCCAAACTCAGCGAACCCGATTTATCTGGTCGTCCGTTTGATCATACCTTGTTGCCTGCGCACGAAGAGCAGGATTATGGACGAGCGATTCGCACAATTGCCGCCAAGTTGGATTGCCAGCTTTTTTCTCAAAAACGTCAGATTATCGCAGTGACTTCCCGCAAAGCATCAGAAGGGAAATCAACACTGCCATGACCTTGGCCCAGTCGTTGGCGAAGTCAGAAAGGACATTGCTTGTTGATGCCGACCTGAGAATGTCAACATTGGGTATGCGCTTTGGCCTTCCTTTCAGATTGCGAGGCCTGACCGACTTGCTGCTTTTTGATGGAAGAGCCTCAGACTTCATCAAGCCTACTGACACAGCTAACCTCGACATTCTGCCTGCAGGCAGACTGACAGAAAACCCAAGTGAACTGATACGCTCCCAAGAATTTAAGGCGCTGCTCAAGCAGCTTCAACACAGCTACGACCGAATAGTTATCGATACGCCGCCAATGAAAGCGGTTAAAGACAGCTTATACCTCGGGCAGTTAGCAGGTGGCGTATTACTGGTAATGAAAGCCAGTCAATCAGGGGAGAAAGCGTTAAAAGGTGCGCTTGAGACAATCTCTAACAACAATATTGATATCGATGGAATCGTAATCAATCAGTTAAACATCGCCACTGCACCCGCCGCTGAAATACTTCATTCACTGGCACCGCTAATAGCAGTGTAAAAAGGAAATATGCTGATGAATCGCTTTGACGTATTTAATGGCGATGCCGACGGTATCTGCGCGCTTATCCAGCTTCGACTTGAAACTCCCTCAGACACTCAACTTATCACTGGCGTAAAGAGGGATATCTCACTGTTAAAACAGGTACCCGCGAATGAAGCCTCTGAGGTTACCGCTCTGGATATCTCGATGGCAAAAAACCTGCCAGCACTGAATAACCTCCTAGAATCTGGTGTGCCTGTTACCTATGTCGACCACCACGATCCGGGCACAATTCCGGAACATCCTCAACTCACTCACCATATCCACACGGCATCAAATACCTGCACAAGTTTGATTGTCGACAAGCTACTCAAAGGTAAATACCGAGAATGGGCACTGGTGGGGGCGTATGGCGATAACATGCTGGCGACAGCCAATGCACTTATCAGTAAATCTTCGCTCAGTGATAATGAAGCGCAACAGCTCGAAAAGCTCGGTGTCTACGCGAATTACAATGGCTATGGCGCTAGCGAAGAGGACCTGCACTTTTACCCTGCTGATCTTTATCGACATATGGTCCAATTTTCCTCTCCCCTCGCCTTTCTCAATGAATGTCAGTCCGTCTTCGAAAAACTGGAGTCGGGATACGTTGAAGACAATAGTAAAGCGTCTGCCATCAATGCTTTCTCTGAAAAAACAGGCTCAAGAGCATTTATGCTGCCTGATGAGGCATGGGCACGGCGAGTGAGTGGGGTTTTCTCTAACGCTCTCACAAATCAGGACGCTGATACCGCCAATGCGGTCATTACCGAACGTCATGATGGCTCTTATCTGGTCAGTATCCGCGCGCCTTTGACTAACCGAACGGGTGCCAATGAATTAGCTTCATCGTTCCCAACGGGCGGCGGTAGACAGGCAGCTGCAGGGATCAATGCACTCCCTGCCGATCAACTTGATGCCTTTCTGGCAGCCTTCCACCAGCGTTATCATCGCAGCTGATCTCCTGCACTGCCGATTGCGCAATTTAGCCAGTTGGCTCTGTTTCCGATCTCCACCCATACTTGGTTTGTGACCTTGCGCAAACCGCACTCTAACCAGTGACTGAATCGGACAAAAAGATGATCAATAAATGCCTGTTTCCTGCAGCCGGATATGGCACTCGCTTTCTACCTGCAACGAAAGCCATGCCAAAAGAAATGATGCCCGTGGTTAACAAACCTCTTATCCAATATGGCGTCGAAGAAGCATTACAAGCAGGGATTAGCAGCATGTGCATTGTCACTGGGCGCGGAAAACATGCTCTGATGGATCACTTCGACAAAAGTTACGAACTAGAACATCAGATTGCAGGCACAGATAAAGATCCTCTGCTCGATAACATCCGAACCACGATAGGTGCGGCTTCCTACACCTTCACACGTCAGTCCGACATGCTAGGTTTGGGACACGCAATTCTTACTGGCCAGGAAATGGTGGGACTGGAGCCTTTCGCGGTTATTCTCGCAGATGACCTTTGCGTGAACGACAGCGACGGTGTGCTTGCTCAACTGGTCAAAGTCTATGAGGAGTTTCGCTGCAGCGTCATTGCGGTGCAGGAGGTCGATGAAAGCGACACCCAAAAATATGGCATTGTTTCAGGTCGCGAAATCAAAGAAGGGCTGTACTGCATTGATAACCTTGTCGAGAAACCTGAACCCGGTAACGCGCCCGGAAACCTCGCTATTGTCGGACGCTATATCCTCACACCCGACATTTTCGATATTCTCGCTAACACCCCACCGGGCACTAAAGGTGAAATCCAGCTCACCGATGCTTTGTTGAGCCAAACACAGTCCAGTACCGTACTGGCCTGTAAATTTGAGGGGAAACGCTTTGACTGTGGGACGGTAGAGGGGTTTATCGATGCCACAAATCACTGTTATAAAAAGTATTTCATTGATTAAAAATCAGAACAAAATCTTTCGCCAAAACATAAACATGTCACCCAGTGATGGTATCATCCGGTCTCATCGTCGCCTCTCAAATACTGTGCATTTATACATGCTTTCTCTTTTTGATTACCGCGCTCTGTGCGATACTCAAGCGCTAATCATAATCCAATAGCCAGCAATTCAGCGACGCATTCAGGTAAGGTGGACATGGATACAATCGACGTCAGAGGGGCGCGTACCCACAATCTAAAAAACATAAATCTGACCATCCCGCGCGATAAACTCATCGTTATCACAGGGTTATCAGGCTCGGGGAAATCCTCACTGGCCTTTGATACGCTCTATGCGGAGGGACAGCGCCGCTATGTAGAATCGCTTTCTGCTTACGCACGCCAGTTTCTGTCATTAATGGAAAAGCCAGATGTCGACCATATCGATGGCTTATCACCTGCCATTTCCATTGAACAAAAATCCACGTCACATAACCCACGGTCAACGGTCGGTACCATCACAGAAGTCTATGACTACTTAAGACTACTCTATGCCCGTGTTGGCGATCCGCGCTGTCCGGTCCATGATGTGACCCTAGAAGCACAAACGGTCAGCCAAATGGTCGATAAAGTATTGTCGATGCCAGAAGGCAGCAAGCTGATGTTATTAGCGCCTGTCGTCAAAGAGCGAAAAGGTGAGCATGTCAAAACCCTCGATAATTTGGTCGCACAGGGGTTTATCCGCGCTCGGATCGACGGTGAAGTATGCGATCTCTCCGATCCACCCACGCTTGAGCTGCAAAAGAAGCACACCATTGAAGTCGTCGTTGATCGTTTCAAAGTCCGCAACGATCTTCAGCAACGCCTCGCTGAGTCATTCGAAACGGCACTTGAACTGACCGGAGGCACAGCCGTCGTCAGTGCAATGGATGACGACAACAAAGAAGAGCTGGTTTTTTCTGCTAACTTTGCCTGCCCACATTGCGGCTACAGCATGCAAGAACTTGAGCCTCGCCTTTTCTCGTTCAACAACCCGGCGGGAGCCTGTGGCACCTGTGATGGTCTTGGCGTTCAACAATACTTTGATGAATCCAGAGTCATACAGAACGAAGCTGTTAGTCTTGCAGGTGGAGCTATCCGTGGCTGGGACAGACGCAACTTCTACTATTTCCAAATGCTCAGCTCACTCGCAGAGCACTATGACTTTGATGTTGAAGTGCCTTGGAACACGCTATCAAACAAGGTACAAGACATTGTTTTGAACGGCTCTGGCAAGACAGAAGTCGCGTTCAAATACGTCAATGACAGAGGTGATATCACTGTCAGAAAGCATCCTTTCGAAGGCATTCTAAATAACCTCAACCGACGCTACCGCGATACAGAGTCTGCGGCTGTTCGCGAAGAGCTTGCCAAATACATTGCCACCAAGCCTTGTGCCTCCTGCGGTGGCTCACGCCTTCGCCAAGAAGCGCGGCACGTATTCATCGATGACACGAACTTACCCGCAATCTGCGAAATGAGCATTCATGATGCACTGACATTTTTCAGCAGCTTGTCATTGACGGGACAACGCGCGCAGATCGCTGATAAGATCTTGAAGGAGATCCATGATCGCCTCCACTTCTTAGTTAATGTCGGCCTTAATTACCTGAATCTGTCACGAAGTGCAGACACGCTTTCAGGCGGAGAAGCGCAGCGAATTCGCCTCGCCAGCCAAATTGGTGCAGGATTAGTCGGCGTCATGTACGTGCTGGATGAGCCTCAATAGGCCTACACCAGCGAGATAATGAGCGTCTGTTAAAGACACTTGAGCATCTTAGAAACTTAGGTAACACCGTGCTGGTCGTAGAACACGATGAAGACGCGATTCGTGCTGCTGACTACGTTATCGATATTGGTCCAGGTGCAGGTGTCCATGGTGGCGAAGTCATTGCCAGCGGGTCACTGGAAGATGTCCTTGCTAATGAAGATTCCCTGACAGGGCAATACCTGAGTGGAAAAAAAGAAATTGCCGTACCCGCTGAGCGCAATCCGTTCGATAAAAAGAAAGTGGTAAAACTGCTCGGTGCAAAAGGAAACAACCTGAAGAAGGTCAACCTGACGCTCCCCGTTGGTTTGTTTACCTGCGTAACCGGCGTTTCGGGCTCGGGGAAATCCACACTTATCAATGACACCTTTTATAAAATTGCGCACCACCAGCTCAACGGTGCTACAACAGGCGAGCCTGCACCTTACCTCGATATCGAAGGGCTGGCTCATTTTGATAAGGTCATTGACATCGATCAAAGCCCCATCGGCAGAACACCGCGCTCTAACCCGGCAACCTATACCGGCATCTTCACGCCAATCCGTGAACTTTTTGCGGGTACACAAGAAGCGCGTTCACGCGGTTACAAAGTGGGCCGCTTCAGTTTCAACGTCAAAGGCGGTCGATGCGAAGCCTGTCAGGGTGATGGCGTAATCAAAGTTGAGATGCACTTCCTGCCAGACGTCTATGTTCCCTGCGACGTCTGTAAAGGCAAACGCTACAACCGCGAAACGTTGGAGATACGTTATAAAGGCAAAACCATCGACGAAGTGCTGACAATGACGGTGGAAGATGCAAGAGAGTTTTTCGATGCCGTTCCAGCTATTGCACGCAAGCTACAAACACTGATGGATGTCGGTTTGTCGTACATTCGATTGGGACAGGCAGCAACGACACTCTCTGGTGGTGAAGCTCAGCGGGTTAAGCTGGCAAAAGAGCTATCAAAGCGTGACACAGGTAAGACCTTATACATACTTGACGAACCTACCACAGGTTTGCATTTTCATGATATTCAGCAGTTGCTCACCGTTTTGCACCGCCTACGAGATCACGGAAATACCATTGTTGTTATCGAACACAATCTGGATGTGATAAAAACGGCGGATTGGGTCGTAGACCTCGGTCCTGAAGGCGGCAGCGGTGGCGGGATGATCATCGCTGAAGGCACACCTGAACAGGTTGCAGAAGCTGAAGGCTCACACACGGGGCGGTTCCTCAAACCACTGTTAACCAGAGGATGATGTGTTAAACACGTTGCAGCGTCAAAGAACAACCATTCTCCGTAAGCCACTGACTAAACACTTGCTGTTGTCAGTGGCAGTGATGTTTTTGTTCTGCTTGCCACTGAGCGAGGCTGACCTGCTTGTTTCAGGGCTTCATCACCCGGCTATTGCCTCGACATTCCTGATTGTTGTCGTGGCCATAGCAAGCGGGCTACTTGAAATCGCCCGCCAACATACATTTCGTTCATCCCCCCTTACCATCTGGTTAGCCATAACGTTCTTTATAGCCAACCTTCCCATCCTTTACGTCCATGGCGATCCAGCCACATCATGGCAAACGCTTATCAGCACGGCAGGATGCTTACTCTTTTTCATCGCACTTCAGCAATTCAGCTTTAATCACAGTCAGCGGCAGCTTCTACTTTGGTTGCCGTTTCTCGGTGCAGGCTTGATTGCGCTGCCCTTGCTCACACCATCAGTGCAAGCAGGCCTAACATCCGGTACTGAATATCTATCGTCGGAAAAATGGCTAGACCCGAGCTGGATCAGCACATTCGAAACAGGTATTGGTTCAGTTACCATAAATACCTCTTTGCCTGAATTTAATCACTCAGCATCAGTTGCCGTTTTACTGACAAGTTTGCCTTTGTCGGCATATCTTCTTGCACGTACACATAGCTATAAGAAAAACTTTACTTCTCTGCACCTTCTTCTCGTTTTGGCACCTGTCGCGAATGTCTGTGCATTAATGGCGCTAAACCAGCCGTGGTTGGTAACGGCGATTGTGGTGTCTGCAACACTGGTTCAACCTTTTTTGTTTCGGTTTGCGCGCAAAATACACCAAGGGCTTTGGAACTTATCCGTATTGTGGGGGTTTTGGTTCTCGGCGATGGCGGGATGGCTACCTGATGGCGCGCTGCTCTCTCCTTTGTTAACAGAGGAGCACCGTGCACTGGTATTGCAAGCTCTGCAAATCATTCAAGCAGCACCTTTTCAAGGGGCCGGAGACGGTATGCTTACGCAGTACATGCTGCTGTTTGGGCTCGAACACAATCAGGTTTTACCGCTACCCACCTTGTTTCCGAGCTGGTTGATTGGTTGGGTCGCGATGTCTGGAATATGTATCCTGATAGCGTTTACCATTTTCTTGATAGGCATCTCTGTCAGGCTCTTTAATGCCCCCACCGGTACGCGATTAATCTTAGTGACTATCCTCACCCCCTCACTGATTGCGATGCTTTCCACCAGTTATACCGATGCAAACCCAACGCTAGCTCTGTTATTCATGACATTGGTATTTTGGGTCGATCAGCTAACTGGCAGGTACAGAAAGTCCCCGGTGATCATGACACGTCCCATCATATGGTTCAGTGTGCCTGCTGTTGCTGCCAGTTTTATTCTGGTAGTGAGTTCAGTTTTTATTTCTGAGCAGTTAGTCAAACCTCAAAACGTCGATAACCGCTCTTTGGCACTGTATCGCGAGCACCCATGGTGGCAGAGCTATGTTGATGACGAGCTGGAACAACGACAGTTTATTGAAGATATTGCCCAAGAGAATATTCGCGATATTGAGCAGTACTTGCAATCCAGACTCGCAAGAGTCGCTAGGCACCCTAATCCTGATGGATACCAGAACGTTATCGATCTCGCCATTATGCTGGGTAAAAATCAGCATGCTTACCAGTTAAAGCAAGAAGCACAGATGTTATTTCCGGATTCTCTCTTTGAACCCAAAGAATAGCCACTCAAATCGGTTGGGGAAGATAAGTACGTAGGCGGGTGAAAGGCTGGAATGTGTCACAGGCCGAAGCCTGTGACATCACGATATCAGCGTAACACGTCCTCAAGTGCACGAAGGCACAGTGAGACGTTCTCTCTTTTCGCAGCATAACCCATCAGCCGATACGCCATGCTTTTCCAGCAAGCGCGCCGAGGCCAGCACCAATTTCAAGATTATATTCATTGAGAAGACGTGAGCGCACGGCTGCATCATCAACACCTTCAGGAATCGCAACCGCATTGAGCTGAGGCAGTCTATCTGCTTCGTCTACCAAGAACTGGATGCCCAGTGAGTTAAGGCCTGACTTTAACAACTCATGCATGTCACGGTGACGCTGCCACGTGTTTTCAAGACCTTCATCATGAACCATCACCAGCGACTCATGAAGCGCATAGAGGCTGTTTACTGGCGCAGTATGGTGATAACTGCGTTTACCATCACCACTCCAGTAGCCAAGCACCAGGCTTTGATCAAGGAACCAGCTTTGTACCTTGCTGCCGCGACTCTGAATCTTATCGATTGCTTTTTGAGACAGAGTTACTGGCGATAAACCCGGTACACATGACAAGCACTTCTGGCTGCCCGAATAAACCGCATCTAACTGCCATTCATCGACCTTAAGTGGTACACCCGCAAGGGAGGTGACGGTATCAACGATAGTTAGGCAATCATGCTGTCTGGCAAGTGCTGACAGAGTTTCGGCATCTGATAACGCACCTGTTGATGTTTCAGCATGCACAAACGCGAGTATTGACGCTTCTGGGTGGGCTTTCAGTGCTGCCTCAACCTTTTCAGGGTCAACAGCCTTACCCCAGTCGTCATCGACCATAACAGCCGTTGCACCGAGGCGCTCAACGTTTTCACGCATACGATCACCGAATACGCCGTTACGACAAACGACCACGGTATCACCAGCTTCGATGAGGTTGACAAAACAGGTTTCCATACCCGCACTGCCCGGTGCAGAAACTGCGATAGTGAAGGGATTCTCGGTCTGAAAAGCATACTGCAACAGTGCCTTTACCTCGTCCATCATACCGATGAAAAGAGGATCAAGGTGACCAATAGTCGGTTGCGAAAGGGCTTGTAAAACACGCGGAGAGATATCTGATGGGCCTGGCCCCATCAGCGTTCTCCTCGGTGGTACAAAGCGGGAAAAAGTCATAGTTATTCTCCATTTTATAAATCCATGCGCCACACATTGACACTTTCAGCGATTTTCTGCTCTAAATGACTGAAATAACGCGTATCTTTGTGGTTTCTAGCAGCAACTTTAGCGTTCACCCATAAAAAAAGATGCGAGTCGCATCTCAATAAGCTTTATCTTTAGATTGACATTCTTATTACAAAACTTTATCAATAACACGATTTCTGCACAAATCCTTTCTTTGTGCGATGTCAGAAGAGGTGCGATTATCAGGCAGTCATTGTGCGGAGCCCTACTCCAATGCGCAGTGGTCAGGGGATAAGTCGCCGAGGTAAATCGGGTGCAGGGGACCCGGTTTGTCGGTCTTGAAAGTTGAATCTTTCGGGCTGTCACCCAGCTTGGGTGGAGTGCTTCTGGTTCTAACAAACCTAGCTCCCTTCCTGCTAATTTCCGACCTCTTCCTGTAAATTTACTGTTTATTATCGATTTCTGTCATTTTGGAGGTGAGGAGAAGTGAAAAAAATAACTGTCGCTAAATTTGGTGGCACAAGTGTGGCCGACTTTCACGCAATGAGTAATTGCGCGTCGGTGATTAAAGGAAACAATGACACCCGATTAGCAGTTATCAGCGCGTGCTCTGGCGTAACTAACTTGTTGGTGGAATTGGCAAATGGAGTTCAACAGGAGCCAACTCGTCAAAACAGACTGGAAAAACTGACCGCGATTCACCACGAGGTGCTTGCACAGTTACCAGAAAACGCAGCAGTTAAATCTGCGGTAGATGCACTGCTCGACGACGTTGCCACACTTGCCGACGCGGCAGCAACTTCTCCATCGACGAAATTAACCGACGCACTGGTCGCTAGCGGCGAATTGCTGTCGACGCATATATTCACCCACTTACTCAATACCCAGGGAATTCCAGCCGTTCGCTTCGATGCCAGAACAGTTCTGAGAACAGACAGTCAGTTTGGTAAAGCGCTACCACAGATTGATGAGACATCTGCACTGGCACTGGAAAAACTTCGTCCTCTTTGTGAAGAGAAGATCGTCGTTACACAAGGCTTTATCGGCGGTGACAGCGAAGGTAATACCACAACATTAGGTCGTGGCGGCAGCGATTACAGCGCCGCGTTGCTGGCAGAGGCCCTTCAAGCTGACGTACTTGAGATATGGACGGATGTACCGGGGATCTACACCACAGATCCGCGTGTAGCGCCAAATGCCAAGCCAATTTCGGAGATCAGCTTCAGTGAAGCCTCAGAGATGGCTAACTTCGGAGCAAAGATCCTTCACCCGTCGACCTTGCTACCTGCAATGCGTCGCGAGATCCCAGTCTTCGTAGGTTCGTCTAAAGCCCCCGAGCAAGGCGGTACGTGGATCCGTAAAACAGCAGAGAAATCGCCGTTGCTGCGTGCCTTAGCACTCCGATCTAATCAGACCATGGTCACCTTAAACAGCCTGAACATGTTTCATGCCTATGGTTTCCTCGCCGAGGTCTTCAATATACTGGCCAAACATAAGATCTCGGTTGATCTTAT
Organism: Veronia nyctiphanis; assembly: GCF_004116385.1. Lineage (GTDB taxonomy): Bacteria > Pseudomonadota > Gammaproteobacteria > Enterobacterales > Vibrionaceae > Veronia > Veronia nyctiphanis. The sequence goes on from NZ_PEIB01000029.1 coordinate 68,777, forward strand.
CAGTACCTCAGAAGTCAGTGTCTCACTGACGCTGGATCAAACAGATACTGGCGGTGGTGCGCCAACCCTTCCAGACGCTGCTCTGGAGGAGCTTTCAACCCTATGTACCGTGAAAGTTGAGCACGGTCTGTCACTGGTTGCTCTTATTGGTAACCATATGGGTGAAACACGCGGCACAGCCTCGCGTATCTTTGGTGCCATGGATAATTTTAATGTTCGTTTGATATGCTCAGGCGCCAGCAACCACAATATGTGTTTTCTGGTTGATGAGGAAGACTCCAAGCCCGTCATTCGTGCGCTTCATGAGAGCCTCTTCGAGTAAATAGGTCTTTAAATACAGAGTAAAAAACCACCTGCAGAGCAGGTGGCTTTGAAACGGCCCCCTAAAAGGGGGC
>NZ_PEIB01000003.1 GCF_004116385.1 Veronia nyctiphanis
GATGGCACCTTGCTGTGCAAGTACATCTGCGATAAACGACATCATAAGTATTTGTTCTATTTAATTTTGTTAATAATGTATGGATCTATTTTTAACCTGATATTAGTTCAAAAAAAACTCTTCTCTACTCACCATTTTTTTTTAATAGTAAATATAACCCTATCTCCCAGCAGCTTATCCGCTTTTAGATAAGCTTTCATACGACTCTGTTTTATCTAAATGAAAAAGAGAGGATCCATGACTAGCCTTTTAAGCAAAGTGAACTTAATTTTTACACTTATTTTTTTTCTAATTTCTTTTCCTGCTATTTCTCACAATGGCCCTGCGCCGTTCCCGGCATCCTATGGCCCTGTTGTTCACCCTGCGGTTGTAAAAACCACTGAATTAGATTTTGGCTGTGATACTTTTGTATTTTCTATTCCTTGTCAGAGAAGCGAAAAGGTAGAGTTTTCTCTCGAAAAGGAGTTTTGGGCATACGTACAAAATCGCGATGCTGAAAAAATGAAAACATTAATTAACCGGATGAAAGGCTACGCATTTTCCAGCCGCAGTGAATATGCGCCAAGGCTTTATCGCTTAATTGGTTTTGGGTATATGGTAAGAGCTCAACAGAGTGCTTCAATAACACTTTCCAGCGCTCCAAATATTTTGATGGCTAGAATTTATGCCCAAAAGTCAGATACATCGCAACCCAATAACTCACATTCTGTGGCCTTGAGAAGTTTTATCGATACGGTATTTCCGTATGTCATTGGATGGGGTGGGTTGGGCGATAAAATTGTAAATCGTATGATTGCGATGCCTGACCAATTTGGACTTCCTGGTTATGAGGGAACCATCTCGGGAGCAATGTCTTTGGCATATACGCGTGACCCAGAAAGAATAAGACGTGGACTTGAAATTATGAACAACTGTCAGGACTCGTATGTCAAAGGACATCCTCGCTGGGCCCGTTTAAAGAAGTTGGGGTCATGTGGACAGCGGCAGAAGCACATATTGCATTAGGAGAGCCTGAGAAGGCCAAACAGGCTTTTGAGCAAGCAAAAGCATTTGCTATTGAAAATGGTTTACCAAAGGGGTTATTTGAGGAACTAGAAAAGGTTGAGCAGGAGGTATTGTACGGCCAGTATGCAGAAGAAACGCCAAAACTAAAAGGGCTTGGCTTGTATAGGCTCCCTGCCAGCCCGTCACAAACCAATCTCTCATGCGCTATGTGTCACGCTGGTGCTCAGGTCCCTGACCATTACTACTCTTGGAAGTAGCTTAAATGGAATAATCGTTTCTTTGTCGGATTGTTTTACGCACAGCTCAGCAGAATGATGTTCAACCAATCAAATCTATGGAGTTTGCATAGATTTGATGACTTGGGCGCACTCCTGCTTGGTGACATTGTAAACACACACTTCCTTAGAGTTGTTTTGGAGGTGGTAGCGATGTTTAACCAAGGATAATGGAGCATTGAACATGAGTGAAAATAAACGCTCGGTTGAAGCGGCAAATGATAAGTATGCTGCTGAGTTTGGAGATAACGGCGAATTACCCATGCCTCCGGCAAGGCGCTTTGCTGTTCTTACTTGTATGGATGCCAGACTTGATCCAGCCAAGTTTGCAGGTTTATCTGAAGGCGATGCACATGTGATCAGAAATGCAGGAGGACGAGCCAGTGATGATGCGATTCGTTCTCTGGTGATCTCGCATAAACTGCTCGGAACCAATGAATGGTTTGTTATTCATCACACAGACTGCGGTATGGAAACATTTACCAGTGAGGTGATGGGTGAGTTGCTGGAGGGCAGCCTGGATACTGCCAATGTCGATGAGACTGGCTGGTCTAACCCAAACAAAAATGGTGGAACCGTAGACGGCAAATACATCAACTGGCTGGAAATAAGCGACTTAGAAACAAGTGTGCTTGAGGACGTGAAACGTATCAAGACCAGTAATATGGTGCCGGGTGACATCCCTGTATTTGGCTACATTTATAATTGCAAAAGCGGGAAATTAGTAGAGGTTCCCTCTGCAACTGAGGCTGGTGCAGCGAGTTAACCAGCATTAGCAAAAAGCCTGTATCGCAAGATACAGGCTTTTATCATTCGGCATCGATGAACTTCAGGCAATCTTGTTATCAGTCAACCAGTTGGTGTGCTCAGTATGCCTTCCAATTCACTTTAGGATTTTCGCTTTTAGGCTTTCTGCGACGTTGATGGGTGTTTGGCTTGCTTGATGAGCCTTCTTTCCCGCTTGGTTTTTCCTGTGTATTCCCACGTTTTGTGTTTTCCTGTATCGCCTTGCCTTCATTTCGACGATTCTGGCTGGTGCCGGTGTTACCTGCATTACGACGCGGGCGTTTAGGTTTGTTTTGATCTGTGCTGACTTTCTGTTCAGAAGATTTCCCACCATTTCGGGATGCGCCTTTGGAGGTAACAACTCTTTTCGGTTTTTTGGGTTTCTTTGGCTTGATCGGGCGAGTATCTAGCTTTGACTCTGGCACCTTATTCGTTGGCGCAAAACCGTCTAGATCTTTACGAACGAGAAGTTGTTTGATTAGTCGCTCAATATTGAACAAGTCAGCTGCCTCATCGGCGCATACCAAAGAAATGGCTTTACCTGTTTCACCTGCTCGACCAGTACGGCCAATACGATGTACGTAGTCTTCTGACACATGTGGCAAGTCAAAATTCACGACCTGAGGCAGTTGAGGAATATCAATGCCGCGAGCTGCAATATCTGTTGCTACGAGCACACGCACATCACCAGACTTGAAATCAGCCAATGCTTTGGTTCTTGCTCCTTGGCTCTTGTTGCCATGGATAGGGGCTGATGTTATGCCCTGATCATTCAGGAAGTGCGAGAGCTTGTTTGCACCGTGTTTAGTGCGGCTGAATACCAGAACCTGATGCCAGTCGCCGTCGCTAATAAGTTTTGCAAGCATCGCCGGCTTTTTCTTTTTGTCAGCGGGGTAAATACACTGCTCGACCGTTCGCGCAGTCGAGTTTGCTGGGTTGACAGAGATTTCTACAGGGTTGTTGACCAGTCCCTTGGCCAGTGAACGGATTTCATCTGAAAAGGTGGCAGAAAAAAGAAGGTTCTGGCGTTTCTCAGGCAGCAAGTCGAGTATTTTCTTGATGTCTCTGTAGAAGCCCATATCTAACATGCGGTCAGCTTCATCCAGCACTAGTGTTTCAAGTTGGGAAAACTTGATAGCGTTTTGCTGGAATAGATCGAGTAAGCGCCCCGGAGTTGCTACCAGAATGTCAGTGCCTTTCCTCAACATCATCATCTGCGGGTTAATTTTCACACCGCCAAAGACGACGTTAGATGAGATGCGGGTATGTCGGCTGTATTCACGTGCATTTTCCAGGATTTGCGCCGCCAGTTCGCGTGTCGGTGTCAGTATCAACGCCCTTACGTGATTGGCCTTTACACGCTCACCATTATCGAGGCGTTCAATAAGTGGAAGCGTAAAACCTGCGGTTTTACCTGTACCAGTCTGAGCTGCAGCCATCACGTCCTTGCCTTCCAATACCGCTGGAATGGCTTGTGCCTGAATAGGGGAAGGGGTGTCGTAACCTTTTTCCTGTACGGCTCGAAGGATTGGTGTGGAAAGACCCAGTGAGGTAAAACCCATAAATTGAATACTCAACAGATAACGCCTGAATACGGCGGGAACAGCTAACTCATCGAACTAGCAGACGAAAAGGGCGATATTCTGCGTTTTTTAAAGCGTTAACTCAATCAATATCTCTGTTTTTTGACAAAATCCCCCGTTTTTAAGTAACGTGTAATGGGCATAAATGCTTTTTATGGGGTTAAGAAATGATGTTTTGGAGAGTATTTTATCAGGGATAATATCTCGAGATAACTCATCGCAACTGATCCAGCAGTTGTAACCGATTTGCAGGTGAATTTTTGGCCTTAGATAGAACGGTTGAAGAGGCATTTTGTAACATGGTATGAAGTGTATATTTTGATGTTTCGTTGGCTAAGTCGGTATCGAGGATTTTGCCTTTTGCTGTCTCAATATTTGTTTGATTTTCGGTAAGACTATTTAAGTTATGCTCTAGTTTATTTTGTGTTGCGGCGACTTTAGAACGTTCTTGATCTAAATAACGTATTGCACCGTCGGCCGCATTAATTGTATTTTGAGCATCATCTATGTTGTTTACATTAAAGTCTTTCATGTCAAAGTCAGCATCATCAATAATATAGCCTTTAGTTGTTATTTCACTATCATTTGTCCTAATCCGTCGTGTAAACGACTCATTACCTTCATAGGTACTATCGTTATAGGTAGGTACTCTCACAAATAGCGATTCATGGAGACTACTTTGGGGGTAAATGCTATTTCCGTAGTGCTTTTGGGCATCCCAAGTGTTACCTCCATCGAAAGAACCAGTCCAGTCACCAAAATCACTGCCTGAAGTCGCGGTGTCAGTTTCGACTAGTATTTGAATCCAGTTATTATAGACTGGCCCATCTTTAATCTCCCAGATAACATATTCCCCCTCAGAAGCAGAGGCGTCTTTAACAGTGAAGTACCTGTTGGTATTGTTAAACAGATCCGGGTCGGAGTTCATTGTCATTTTATCCAATGTAAGGTCTGGCATGCTAATCGACAGTCTTTCGCCTGCGTCAGCGTCTACCTGTAGTGTTTTGCTGCCGAATGTGCCATCAAGGAGTTTTTCTCCGCCAAATGATGTTGTTTCAGATATCCTGTCTAACTCATCTTTGAGTGCGGTAATTTCCACCTGAATCGAGTCGCTTCAGTCTGACCGAGATAACCGTTTGATCTGCGTACAGCGAGCTCTCTAACACGTTGAAAGATGGATGTGGATTCTTCAATGGCAGCGTCTGCTACTTCGAGCATAGAAAGGCCCTCATTAATATTTCTGAAGCTGACGTTCTTGCCGGATGTTTGGAAGCTGAGTCGGTTAGAGAGCTGACCCGCAGCATCGTCGCCCGCAGAATGTATCCGTTGGACGGATGCAATTTTAGCGGACGATTATGCAACCAAATTGTGTTGAAACTTGGTTTGGTTGCCGGACAACATTTGTTGACTGTTGTTAAAAATTATTCCAGACATTCATTTGCCAAGAAATTACATATTTCACAATATCTGTATAGCATTCGCTTTATTGTCACTTTTTAACGTACTTAATGTTTTTCAATCAATTTATAAAAATCAGCTAAGTTGCCTCATAAGCTGAAGTCGGTTTGCAGGCAAATTTTTGGCCTGAGAAAGAACAGCTGAAGATGCATTTTGTAACATGGTATGAAGCGTATATTTTGATGTTTCTTTGGCTAAGTCAGTGTCTAAGATTTTGCCTTTTGCTGTCTCAATATTTGTTTGATTTTCGGCAAGGTTATTGAGGCTATGTTCTAGTTTATTTTGTGTTGCGGCGATTTTAGAACGCTCTTGATCTAAATAACGTATTGCACCGTCGGCCGCATTAATTGTGTTTTGAGCATCGTCCATGGTGTTCACATTAATGTCTTTCATGTCATAGTCGGCGTCATCAATAATATGGCCTTGTGCTCTGAGTTCGCCGCCGATTGTTTGAATAGTTAGGGCAAATGATTCATTGCCTTCGTATGTGTTGTCGTCATATGTGGGCGCTCGAACCAAGAAGGAATCACCACTCCCTTCGGAAGGAATTAGAAAGTCCCCATAATACATGATTGCTCCCCATGTATTACCCCCATCGTATGACGCATTCCAATAACCAAAATCACTACCATATGTCGCAGTGTCGCTTGGAACATTTAATTGAATCCAATTATCAATAAGGGGACCTTTTTCAACTTCCCATATAATGTAATCACCTTCTGCTGAGGTGACGTCTTTAACACTGAAATAACTGTTGGCATTTTTGAAAAGTTCAGGGTCGGAGTTCATTGTCATTTTATCTAGCGTCAGATCTGGCATGGTAATCGAAAGCCCTTCGCCTGCGTCAGCACCCACCTGAAGTGTTTTGCTGCCGAATGCGCCATTAAGGAGTTTCTCTCCGCCGAATGATGTGGTTTCAGATATTCTATCTAACTCGTCTTTAAGTGCGGTTATCTCTACTTGAATTGAATCGCGCTCGGTCTGACCCAAAGAGCCGTTAGATGCCCTTACAGCAAGTTCTCTGACACGTTGGAAGATGGATGTGGATTCTTCAATTGCGGCGTCGGCCACTTCGAGCATGGAGAGGCCTTCATTAATATTCCTAAAGCTGACGTTCATGCCGGACGTCTGAAAATTGAGCCTATTTGACAATTGAAGACCCGCTGCATCATCGCCCGCAGAATGTATCCGTTGGCCGGATGTAATTTTAGTGGATGAGTCAGCGACAAAACTCTGTTGCACCTTAGTTTGGTTGCTGAAAACAGATTGTTGATAGCTGTTAAATATTATTCCAGACATACAATCGCCTTAAAACAATCAAATATTAAAGCCGTTACTTTTAGTATTAGGTACGGTTTATTCTTTTATTGTTGTTATCTTGTTATTCGACAGCGTTAAGGTTTTCTTTATCTTTATATATGGAATGGCTTTCTGTATAGCTTTATAATTTAGTATAAGAACTTGATTAAATGACAAGTAATTGTTTGATAAATTCTTCATCAAACAATTACTTGTGTGTCTATATATTTTATTTTTCTATCTTGATATCTATATATATTAAGATAATTTTTATCTTAACTTAAACGTGGTTGTTGATATCTCTCGCCTCGTTCAGTGATCTCTCAATAATTTTGATAAAGCATGAAGAAATAGTCTGAGCAACGCTGGACAAACTTCTTGATGCTGCGCTGATTAATGATACGCGTTGAGATGATGCGGCATCACTAATCGGAATAAACACGATAGATCCATCAATAATTTCTTTCGCCACATCCAATTCAGACGTTATTGCAACATGATTTCCCTGCCGAACCATTACCTTGATGAGCTGAAGTGAGTTGGTGATGAGTGGCTGTCGGCTTTCGTGAATCACCCAATCGTGGTCTAGCTCAATTTTATGGCGAATCGCCAGTGCGTGGCTTTGAAGTACCAAAGGGTAGGCTGTCATCTCTTCAAATTGAATCTCCGCTTTATTGGCCAATGGGTGAGTAGATGCGACAACACAACCTAAAGGCAGCTGCTCCGTCCACATAATATCGATATTGCGGTGAGGCCGAACATTAAAGGCCATCGCGAGATCCATATTACCTGTCTCAATCGCATTGACTGCGTCCGTCGGTGTCATCACCTCCAAATCAATTTGAACCATTGGATATTGCTTGGCGATTTTATTGACAAACTCAGGTAACACACTGTTTACCATACTGTCCATCACGGCAATTTTTAGTTGGCCGGAGTCGATACCCTGCATTTTCTTTAATTCAGACCAAACGTCATTGCCTTCGTTTCTCCAACGCCTTGCAAGTACCACCAACATCTCTCCGGCCTGAGTCAATGTCATACCAGAGGCGTGGCGTTCGAAAAGTTTTACCCCCACGGCCTCTTCGAGCATCAGAATTTGTCTGTTAATCGCTGATGCTGAAATGGGTATATCTCTGGCTGCTGCCTGAATCGAACCATTTTTAGCGACCGATTCTAGGTATCTCAATGAGTTAGGCAATAACGATATAGGCACTTTTCATGCTCCTGAAAAATAAGCAAAAGCTTGTATACATTCGTATGCATACTAAATTTTAGTATGCAGAGCTGAGTTTATTGAAATTTTTAGATTGCTATTCACATGCTAGCCTGAATTTAGTCAGTGACACAAGGTTGCAGTGAATAATGATGCATTTAAAGGAACTAAATGAACTTAGCGACGCGGAGTTCGCCCAAGTGGCTGGAAGTCTGGTAGAGAACGCAAGCTGGATTGTTACTCGTGCGGGACAGAAAAGGCCTTTTGCCTCGGTTGATAATTTGTGCGAAGCAATTGAAGAAGTGATTTGTTGTTTACCTGAGGAAGACTTGGTCGCGTTATTCAATGCTCACCCAGAATTAGCAGGAATGGAAGCGATGGAAGGCACGATGACCAGCGCTTCTACTGGCGAGCAGGGAAGGCTCGGTTTGTTGTCATTGCAACGAGATCAGTTGTTCAGACTCACGGTGATGAACAGGGAATACCGTGAAAGGTTTGGCTTTCCATTCATCGTTGCACTCAGGTTGTTACCCAATCTGGGCGCAGTTTTCGCTGAATTTGAGAGCCGCCTTCGCAATAGCCGTGAGACGGAAATTGAAAATGCAATAAATGAAATCATGCAAGTCGTTCGGGGGCGAGCCGAGCAGTATGAAGGTTAAGCAGTCGCTCAACAGAATGGCATTAACGTCGAAGTGAGTAACGCAACAAGGAGTCATACCATGATACCAAGGAATCGAACCATGAAAATGGTGCTTGCGGGCATAGTAGGTGCAGTGTTCTCAGTCAGTGCGTTCACCGTGCAGGCAGAAAAAATTCGTGTGGCAGGGAATTTCGCCACCGAGCATTCTTCCAGTAAAGCCATGCAAGTGTTTAAAGACGAAGTACAGAAGTTAACCAATGGTGAGCTTGAAGTGGATATCTTCCCGGCTCAGCAACTGGGTGGTGCTGCTGAAAACGTTCAGGCGGTCAGAATTGGTGCCGTTGAGCTTATTTGGGTGGGTACCGCTTACCTAACACGTACTATTCCTGAACTTGAAGTGATTGGTTTACCTTTCCAGTTCCCCAGCCGTGAAACGGCCTTCAAAGTGGTTGATGGCCCTGTAGGCGATAAGCTTGATGAGTTTTTGGCTAAAGAGAACCTCGTTTCACTCGGTTACATGGAGCTGGGCTTTAGGCAACTGACCAACAACGAGCGCCCGATCAAATCTGTCGCCGATATGGATGGCCTCAAAATTCGTCTTCAGCCGAACGAAACGCATCTCGCCACGTTCCGCGCATTGGGCGCAAACCCCGTTGCGATGGATGTGAAAGAACTATACTCAGCGTTGGAGCAAGGGGTGATTGATGGTCAGGAAAACCCGTTTGCAATCATTCATGTAGCGCGTTATCCAGAAGTTCAAAAGCATGTGTCTAATACCGGCCACTTCTTCGACTTCATCTCAGTCGTGGCAAACACAGATCGCCTCGCTGCATTGAGCCCTAAGCACCAGAAAGCGGTGAAAGATGCCATGGCGACAGCCGTTGCTTTCCAGCGCGATCTGGCCGCGAAGCAAGACGCTGCAGCATTGGATAAGCTGGTTGCAGAAGGCATGGTGTATACACCTGTTTCAGACCAATTCGCGGCAGAACTGCGCTCTAAAACGGCCGATGTTGCAGACTCTGTGAGAGAAAAAGTAGGAAAAGAGCTGTTTTCTCTGGTTGAGGCTGAAACTGCGGCAGCGAAATAGGTTGGGAGAGATGCATGGAAGCCTTGTTTGAAAACGTTCTGTCGCGTATTGATGCAGTTGCGCGATCTGTATTGCTGACTTGTATGGTGGTGATGATTTCCGTTGTCGCAAGTCAGGTATTCATGCGGTACGTTCTAAACAGCTCTATTGATTGGGCAGACGAAGTCTCCCGCATGGCATTTGTCTGGTCAATCTTCATCGCAATACCGCTGGGTGTGCGCGAAGGAGCACACGTCGGTATCGATATCCTCACCAATCGGCTTCCTAAACAGCTGGCGCGGGCAACTGCCCGTGTCATGCTCTCGCTGGCGTTTGTGCTGATGTGCGTTGTGACCTATGAATCTATCCATGTAGCGACTCAGACTTGGTCTGAGCGGCTGGGCGCAATCGATATCTCATCCAGCTACTTCTTTGTCGCTGTTATCGTGGGCTCGGCGCATACCGGACTTCACCTGTTAAATCTGGTGCTATTTCCGGTGTATAAGGACGAGCAAGATGTCACGAGTGATTGATAGGGAGATCAATTCATGAGTCTTTTGGTTATATTTCTATTTCTGGCACTCGCTGCGTTTGGTATGCCGCTGGCCTTTTCTCTGGGTGTATCTGCTTTAGGTGGGCTGATTCTCGCAGGGTTCGATCTCAGCGTGCTTCCTCCGCGGATAATGAACTCCGTTAACTCGTTTCCATTGATGTCTATACCCCTGTTTATGGTAACGGGTGAACTGATGTTGAAAGCTGGCATCATGGACAGGTTGGTGGACTTTGCCAATGCATTTGTGGGCCGAGTTCGTGGTGGTTTGGCACAGGTTGCCTTGCTGTCAGGTGCTGGGCTGGCTTCGGTTTCTGGCGCGGCTGTTGCTGATGCCAGTGCTCTGTCAGCCACGCTTGTTCCCTCATTGAAAAAACAATATGGGCTTGGTTTCTCAACCGGTATTGTCGCTGCAGCAGCGAACCTTGGCCCGATTATTCCACCATCCGGAGCAATGATTGTTTACGCCTTTATGGCGGGTTCAACCGTCTCAGTTGGTGGCATGTTCATGGCAGGTGTCGTGCCCGGGCTGATACTTGTCACTATCCTTATGTTCTTATGCTGGTTGATTGCCTATCTGCGTGATTATCCGTTGGTGGGGGAGAAGGCTAACATTGCCAATATCTTCCGCCAGCTTCGCCGCTCTCTGATTGTCTTTATGATGCCAGTCGTGGTGATAGGTGGGATTGTTGGCGGTGTCTTTACGCCGACTGAAGGCGCTGCGGTGGGTGTGGTGTACTCCCTGTTATTGGGATTCTTCGTTACCCGTAAACTTCGCATCAAGGATCTGCCGGGCGTGCTGCTCCAAGCCGCAAAAACGTCAGCGATTGTTGGTGCCATGATCGCCTATGCCTCAACGGTAACCTTCCTGTTTACCATTGATTTATTACCGATGAAGCTGGCGAACATGATGCACGGGATCACTGACAACCCTCATGTATTCCTCGTGCTCGTGGCGTTGATGCTGATTGTTGTCGGCATGTTCCTTGAGTCGAACGCAGCTACATCATGCTGGTGCCGCTATTTCACCCAATAGCCATCAGCTACGGTATCGATCCGCTACATTTTGGTTTTTTATTTGTTTTTAACCTTGTGATTGGCATGCTTACGCCGCCCGTTGGGGTTGTGCTGTTTGTCGTGTGTGGTATCACGGGGGTTAAAATGGGCGAGTTGGTCCGCGAAAGCTGGCCATTTATCGCTGCGATGTATGCACTCCTTGTTGTGTGCATTTTTGTACCTGACCTTGCAACGTGGTTGCCTAGGTCTCTCGGGTACTGAGCTGTAAGCGTTTAAAACTGTGGTAGTTTTTTGCTCCGGCCAGTCCGGAGCTTTTTTGTTTAAACCACGTTAATTACGATTTTTCCCCTATGTTCACCCCGCCCAAAACGTGCCATTTCTCTTGGAATATCCTCAAGAGAGAAGGGACCTTCAATATGTGTATTTAAGCTGCCGTTTTCGAACATTTCGTTGATATGCTCAAGCCCTTTATTTGGCTTAAGAGCAAGCACTGACAAACGTTTTCCTTTCTTTTTAGTGAACAAACGTCCAAACAAAGCAATTTGTAACAGTCTTGGCGTATCACCACCGACAGTTACATAATGTCCCGGGACATTGAGTGTGCGAAGATAACGAGACGGCGCTCGGTTGGTTTTCACATCAAGGATAAGATCGTAACGTTTTGCTTCTGCAGTGAAGTCGGTTTTTTGATAGTCAATGACATGGTCAAAGCCAAGCCCCGTCATAAAATCGAGTTTTAAAGCATGATCGACGCCTGTTACTTCACAGCCGAATACTTTCGCTATTTGCAAAGCAAACACACCTACGCCGCCGCCAGCACCATTGATGAGAACATTGTCGCCTTGCTTGATTTTGCCAAGGTCAACCAAGCCTTGCCATGCCAGTAATGAGGCATGCGGCAGGCTGACTGCCTGTTGAAAGGTCATCAGGTTAGGCATGTTTCTCAGGGCGTTTTGCGAAACACTGGTGTATTCTGCAAAGCCACCGAAACCCGAATTGGAGACGTCGCCAAATACTCTGTCACCCACAACAAATGAGGCGACTCCCTGACCAACAGATTCCACTGTGCCCGCTATCTCCGCTCCCAATACATCGATTTTCGGTTTTAAAATGCCGGAGACCAGTCTTGTAATAAAGGGCTTTCCACACATGATCTGCCAATCAAAATCATTGACTGAAGTGGCATGGACTTTAACCAGTACTTCCCCTTCTTTAGGTTGAGGAATCACTTTTTCTTCCAGCGATAGTGTGTCTGTTTTTCCATAACGCGAAAGTACGATTGCCTTCATGATTTTAGCCCTTAAATAGTTACGCTACGTCCGTCGTGTTGTTGGTCAGTTAAAAGTTAATACACTGTTTTTATTGTTATTTATATAGATAGCTAAGTTTTGTGGGTGATTTTTTTAAACCGTTAGAGATGAGCAGGATTTTCCAAAAAAGGTTATGTGTAATGAACGTGAACCAATACAGCAACAAGCCGCGGCTAATCTGGTTTTAGTGGTGGGATAAATAGACTTGTGTGGTGAGTTTTTATTCTTGCGTCACCGAAAAAAAACCTTTAAGTTGAAAGACCACTTAATAAAGAGTGACTTATGATTCTTAAACCTCTATCACTATGGCTACTTATGCTAATGCCCATCAGTCGGTAGAGTGAATCGTGCCCGGCTGTGAGTAAAGCAGCCGGATGTCGTTTTCTCACAGCCTTGACCAGAAAAATAAATTCAAGGAAGTGACAGACAATGAACGGCGCAACCATCGCGACACAAAACCCAACAGACTACCGTACGGGCATCATTTACGCCCTTATCGGCACGCTCCTGTTTTCAATAAAACCTGTTCTTATTAAACTCGCTTACGCCGCTGGTGGAGACGCAACCGCCATTATGAGCCTGCGCGCGGCATCATCACTTCCCCTATACATTGCCATCCTGTTTTGGTTATGCAGGCAGACAGAGCAGCGGAGCAAGGCGCTCAAATATGGTTGGCAGGCGGCTTGGTAGGTATTCTGGGTTACTACTTTGCCTCCTTGCTCGATATTATTGCCTTGGAGTTTATTTCCGCTCAGCTTGAACGCCTGCTGATTTTTCTTTTTCCCTCCTTTGTTGTGGTTATCAGTTGGTTTTTTCTCAATGAAACGCCGAAAAAAGGGACCTTTTTTTCGATAACTCTTGGTTATGTTGGCGTGGCGATGATTGTATTGCACGACTTCACCTCGCTCGGTTCGCAGGTGTGGTTGGGCAGTATTATGGCTGTTGGCTCGGCATTGGTGTTTGCTATCTATTTAGTGCTCAGCAAGAAAGTGATTGGCAAGCTGGGATCTCAGTTGTTTACCAGTATTGGTATGGGGAGCGCAGGTATTGTCATCATGCTTCAATATCAGGTTCAGGGTGCTCAGTTTTCTCAGATGTCAGCTGAATTGATTTGGATGGGGATTGCGATTGGCTTTTTCTGTACAGTGTTACCGTCATATTTTGTTGCGGCAGCATGGCGAGATTAACGCCCTCTGTACTGAGCCTCACCAGTAACATTGGCCCAGCGGTAACGGCGCTGTTGGCGATAACCTTACTTGATGAAGCATTTACGGTTTGGCACGGAATAGGGATGGCGCTTGTGGTTTATACGGTGGTGAGGATAAACAAAAGAACCTAATAAGAGAAGCTGGCAGAGGCCCGCTTCTCCATTTCCATCAAAGCGCTGCTTTCTTCGGTTTTTCATACCAGTACAGCGAAAATTCTTCATAGTTTCTTTACCATTTACTGACCTTCAAGGCTCGCTGCTGATGGTCAGATCTCAACATCTGTCGTAAATTTTTGGCAAGACCAGACTACCTTGGTGTCATAACGTCGGATTTTTTCATTACTCATAAACACTTTCTGGCTCCAATCTTCGTACCATGCCAAAGACGGCCCTTGCACAACAAGTACATAATCTTCTGTTCCCGCGACGTGATAGCTTTGTTTGACCTCAGAAAGTTTCTCCATCTGACGATTGAAGCTCTCATATAAAGCAATAGATTCGTCGCCAAATGACAACGAAACAATAAGCGTGACTGATGACTCCTGAGGTGCAACGATAGAAACATCACGCTTGATAACACCCTGTTTTCTCATCGATTGGAGTCTTCTTCGTACAGACGACGCAGATAGCCCGATTCTTTCACCGATTTCAGAGTGAGTGAGAAGATTGTTCACCTGAACAATTCGTAAGATGGCTCTATCGAATTTATCTAAGGGCTGATTCGCTATCGGCGCATCAAAGGCGATATTCTTCATCGTATGTTCCGTAATGTGCGAATTTCTTCATATAATCAACGTCTTTTGCCAATATCGTCAAGCGTCCTTCCAGTAAAATAGACTGACATCAATGGTTGATTTTCAACACATGACAAATGGTAGGAAGATGACAAAGATAGAGAGTGTGCTGCTGACTGTTAAATTTGTATTCCTGGGAATGATGATGGCAATGACAGAACAAGTAGAGGCGAATGAAATAGGTGTAGTCTCTCAGCTCGCGAACATATTGGAAGAAACACAGACATTCTCACCAGGCGCAATATTACATGTGAATAGCCCAGATTTTCAGTTTAGACAGGCTGTGGGTGTGGCAAATAAAAAACAAGATCTCCCAATGCAAAGTAACTTCACATTGCGCGTTGGCAGCATTACAAAAATATATATCGCTGCTCTTTCTGTCATGGCAGAAAAAGAAAAGCGAATAAATGTGGGCGACAAGGCGTATCAATATGTTCCAGAGTGGGCGCTCGAACATTTGCCAAAGAACATTAACCCAACGATTGAACAATTATTAAATCATACTTCCGGCATACCCGATTACTATTCGGTGGGGTTTTATCTTTTTGATTGGAATCAAGAAGAACCCATCACACCTCGGTTAGTACTTGAAAGTATCTCAGGAAAATCAGCTTCGTTGTCTGGTAAATTTGAGTACTCCAATACCAATTACCATGTGCTTGCGTTGGTACTGGAAAATGTCTATCGACGCTCTTTGGCATCTCTACTGAGTGAAAAGATATTCGAACCTATGGGGCTAGACGACACATATTATGGTGAAAGCTCTCCGACTGGCGATGTTATCCATGGTTATGGCGCATACACAATGGGGTGGGGAGCTAGTCTTATGCCATGGAAAGATACCTACGCGTGGAAAGAAAATACGGGTCCAGATGGCGGTTTATTGGCGACGGCCAGCGATGTCGATGTTTGGCTTCGTGCATTGTATTCGCAAGATGGCCAGTTCAGTGATATTGGAGTTGCGATGATGAAAAAACCAATAAGTGACTCTGAAAGAGTAAAGCAGGGCTTCGGAACAGAGATTTTGTTTAGCCGGGCAGGCACAAAAGTCGTCGGGCATACGGGTGCATTGGATGGATATTTAACCGCTGCATTTTACATTCCCAGTAAAGATACCAGTTTCGTTTTTCATGTGAACAAAACCGATCATTCGGGCTTCTCCTCAACCCTATCCAGTGTCATAAAAATCTTGCTGGCTGACCATAACAGTTAGCGGTTGGCTGGAATAAATCAAAGAATCTAATAAGAGAAAGCTGGCAGAGGCCAGCTTCTCCATTTGCACCTAAGCGCTGTTGATGTCACTGACTGACGCTATCCCGAAAAGACACGTTGGCCATAACCGTTATCGTTTTTTTGGATGCTTTTTGTACCTGAAAATAGCCGCCTGTGGGAGATAACTGAGTAACCTCAAGCTTGGTCTTGCCCAGCTTTTCAAACCAATATGGCGCCAGTGAGCATTGTGCAGAGCCCGTAGCGATATCTTCATCGATGCCAATTTTTGGCGCGAAATATCGCAATACATAACCACAATCTCCCTGCTTTGCCGTCACGATAATCGCATGATGGTTGGGAATCTGTAACAGAGTTTCAGGAGCGGGTGAAAATTGCCTGACATCGTCGACAGAAGGCAAAACAAGTACCAGATCTCGGGTGTGGAATACCTCGACAACATCACTGACAGTGTCTGCTAATGCCCTATGTAATGAACTCGGCTTTGCTTTCCATGTTGGTAGCGTGATTGCGAAAGAGTCTGCTTGCCTGAATATACAGACCTGTCCGTATTGGCTGTCGAACGTGACTTCATGAAAGTCGCAACGCGACAGTATTACCGCACCAGCACCTAAGCTGCCATGTCCGCAAAGGTTTATTTCACTGTGTAGTGAAAACCACCGGATATATAATTTTCCGTCACATTGCTTCACAAAGGAAGTGACAGGTAACCCAATATCTTTTGTGATTCGGAGTAAATCTGAATCCGGTAACCAACTGTCGAGTTGAACAACGCCGCAGGGGTTACCTGCGGCAACATCACTGACAAAAACATTGCACGTTGTTATGTCGATACGCCGTCACCTATTTAGTTTGTTGTTTACTAGGTACTTTAAGCGGCTTCTTAGCATCAATAATAATCGACACCATCCCGAGCGATTCATCAGAATTTCGTGTATCAAAGCGGAAGGAACGGCCAATCTTTCCGTCTTCCTCGTTCCAATGTGTGTAATGAAACAGGTTTTGATCGTCACAGTATTCCAGCAGCTCAACTTGGAAGCCTGCGCGTTCAAAGACCTCCTTAAATTGCTTATAATCGTAAACAATCTTGTGATCAGCAGCCGGGTGGTCTTCAGGCCCTGGGCCGCCAACCTGAACCATATTCTGATACCAGTCATTGTCAAAATTTCTGTCCGGAACTGCACATCGGATGTAACCTCCGGGCTTGAGGAATTCAAAGCAATGTTTCGCAGCCTCGACACCTTCTTCCAGTGTCATGTGTTCCCAAACGTGCTCAGCCAACAAACAATCGATACTGTTTGGCGTATGTGAGTTCGTCCAGTCTTCTTTGTGCAAGACATTGAAGTCATTCTGCTGCGTCGAAATCCAGCCATCCTGCTGAACATTCCCTGCGCCTATGATGATTTTTTTCATTTATATTTTTTACCCAGCGTTTATGATTGCCTTAAAGAACATCAAATATTGTTCAGATTCAAACGACTGGAATGGAATTCAGGCGCACAGCACAAACATTGCATGTTACGGCATTATGTAAGGTCTAGGCTGAAGTAACAGAAAGTAAAAACGATGCGGAAAGTCTAAAGGGTATCAGCGTATATCGAGGGTGGCACCTAATGAATCAGCAACCACCCTCATGTCTTTTAAAACTAATCGTTAGTGCGATCTTTTATCGAAAATCCTGATTCCATCACAATGGTTTTTGGCGCTTTTAGATTCTTCAGCGCTTTTAACAGGTCAACTTTTTCGACTTGTTGTGTCAGGTATGTCTTGAAGTAATAAGTGGGATGTTTGGTATCGACCACTGATGTCCACACCGTGTAATCGGTGTGGACATCACCGTTAATATTCTCGCGAATTGATCCTTTCGGAATATCAAAATGATTCAGTATATGGAATGCATTAAATACGGCTTCATCTGACGTTTTAGCCTCTTTATACGTGTTGACAAAGGCAGTGGCCCGGACAAAACGTGAAGGTGAGGTGTGGTCACCGGGTAGTCCAAACAGCCCGGTTCCCTGGCCGAAAGGGGATACCTTCTGACGTGATACGGTTTTCGACGTTTGGTTGTCTGGTGTTAATCCCACATAGTTATTTAAGTTTGTCAGGTGCCAGTCATAGGTTGGGTTATTGGTTACTACATTGACGGTGTTGTCGAATATCTTTAAACCATCTTTGGTTATCTCTACAACGATTGATTCCCCTGTTGCGTCGCTGATTGCATAGTGGAAAGGCGCGAAACTATTAATTTCCTGAATGTGGGTACCTACAATTATCAGGTCGGGTAAGGCTTTTTTCACTTCAGCAACGGAAGCAAACTGGCTGAGGATATAATTCCCAAGTTCCTCACTTGAAATGGCTTCTTTTTGGTTATCTTTTGTTAAAGGGGTAAATTCCGCAATGTTCGCGAAATAGAATGCGCCAAAGTAGAGCCCTTTTTCATTTACGCCATCAACAACGATCGGCTTGCCGAGTGCGTTCGCGCCAGCGAAGCCGTATTTAGCTTTGTATGTTCCTCCTTGATGTTTGTCGTCCATATACAATTTCTCGATCGTTGCGCCTGCGGGAACAACATAGATGTTGGATTGCACATCGAAACCAAATTCCATTGTCCGCGCAGGAATGGTCGCGCCATCGTTTGATTTTATAACAATACCTGTGCAGGCCATTGCCTGAGCGAAAAAGAGGCTGGATATGATTGTGACGAAGAAAGTTCGAATGGTTGAAGTCTGCATGGATAAACCTTTTGAAAAATAGAAAGAGAGGCTATGCAGGGGGAGGTGATAATTAAAGGCGATCCATGTCTTTTTATAATTTAATGAGCTTCTTGCGCATACGTTGTACAAAGGTCGTTGAGCAAAGCGCATCCCTGTCGTTTTTCCCCTCGCTTAAACCCACGAGATGGTGCAATGTCGTCTGATGCACCCTCATGTAACTTAATATTTTTAGATATTTTATTTGTATTAATGATGTGACAAATTCGATGTCATCTCGAGTTTTGTTGCTAAGCATGAGTGATTATATTCATCGGTATTTATATTACTCGTGGGCCTGTAAAGCTGAAAGAAAGGAGTCCAGTGAGCAGAAAAAGAGGGAAGGGGTGTCTTCAACGTTGTCCAGCCAGCAGAGCAGCTGAGGATCTCGCTAAATCGATGTCAAAAGACGTTGGGAGTCTTGGGGCATAGAGAGTATCGCGTGTTATTTCTGTGGCCCCGGTTTAATCTGCTTTGTTTTTTAAGTGCGTCGCTAACCCTGCCAGATTCGCTCACATTCCGCGCTCGCATCTTTGGGCAGTGGCTCCTCAAATAACCATCGAAGCGGCGTTACAATCGGGCTGGTGGTAAAGCGTACTGTGGTTTTGATAATTTCTGACCAAGGTACATTGAGACTGAAATCTTCAAATTTCCCTTCAATGGCGACAGGCGTTTGTAAGCCGAAAATCTGGGCTCGCTTCGAAACAGGTGTGAGCTCGAGGTTAAAATCACGCGTTTTGTAATGAGCGTCAAAGTTACCAATAACATGGATGCGAGAAGTATCCATCACCATTTCCCGTTGCTTCATGTCGCCTTTGTTGATCTCCAGCCCTGCTGCGACACAGTTAAGCTGCGAAGGATCATCATTGGTGAAATTGGGAATAATCGCATCGGTCAGGCTGACCGCCCACAAATCGATAAGGTGCGCATCGAAGGCTTTTGGCCATGCAGCAAAACCGATAAAACCAGTCGCATTTTCCATCAGGGTATCGGGTGTATTGGCCAAGCTTTTCAGTTCGAATTTGGTACTGAGTTTACCGTACATGCTTGTTTCGGGGTCGACCTGACGCGCGATCACGCCGTAATCAAAATTCTTCACATCCCCATTGAGGTTGATGTCAAACATTTCACCTTTAGCGGCGATATCTCCCTCAATATGAATCTGCCCGCCCGGGATCTGAACATTTAGCGGCTGCAAAGTGAGTCGCCCATCATCCAGCGTCCAATACAGCTTACCAGCGCCCAGCCAGTCTTTACCCGAGCGCACTTCATCAACGTCCAGCTTGAAGTTGGCATCAGCAAGGAGTAAACCTTTAGGGCTGACGACGGGCACAGCGTCTGATGACGGCTGTGGTGTTTCTTTAGCCGCTATTTGCTCAGACGGTGTTTTAATCTCACCGTCTTCTTTATTAGGTAGCCATGCTGACCAGTGTGGAATATTGAAGTCATCCAGTTGGATAAAAGGCGCAGAGAAGGCCATGTCCAACATTGGTCTTTTCAGGCCATTACTTTGCTGTGGCGGGAAAATATCGCCGTGTCCGGTCAGGGTGCTGGAACCCACATTGATCACGAAGTCTTTGAGCCGATAACCCAGTTCATCCATGGTCATTGACGCCGATATCTTCAGCGGTCCATAAGGCGGCAGGTCAGCGCCAGTGAAGCGATTGAAACGGGCAAGGCTGGGGGAGTCAGCATCGATATAAACGGTCATCGTCATCAGCTCTAAAGGAACAACCACATCTGACTTTGCATGAAAGTAGCTATCGCCCAATGTCACTGCGACATTCATGGGCACACGCGCCCGACCATCATTGGCCTGCTTGAGTGACAATGAGTCCATTGTCAAAGTTAGGGGAAGGCCAGATGCAGTGCCCGTAAGCGTGAGGTGTGTTGCTGTGTCCGGCCCCGTAACGAACTCACCGTTTTTTAGGAATACATCAATGGCTTTACCTGTATAGGTATCCGCTACTTTAAGTTCACCGCCAGTGAACGAGGTTTTAACGCTGGCTTGTTCCATCAATTCAAGCACCGTTTTGCCCGACAGACTCAAGGACAGTGACGCTTTGTCGAGGCTCATTTTAAGATTGTCCGCGACATTCAGCTGGTGGAGAACCGCACCAATGTTGGGCTTGTTGACCGACAGTGTTAAAGCCGCACTCAGGTTTTGATCGGACAGGACGAGGCTCAAATCCCCCACAAATTTGCTGCCCGCGTAATATGCCTGAAAAGGAGCATTTTCCATCTTGCCGTCTCTGACTTCGCCTTTGAACGACAGCTTACTCAGCGCCTGATCTGCCCAAAGCATGCGGTCAACGGTCAGGTTGAGATTAGCATCGGCAATCACTAGATTTTCTGGTAGCAAAGGGACATCAAGGTTCACCCCCTGTGTGGGGGCGGTTTGTTCGACTTGCGGTAGTTCTTCTTTGTTGACGAACTGACCAAACTGCGTGAAATCTAGTCGTCTAAAGTGGCTGTTTAATTCAAGCAGATTGGTATCAGGGTGCCATGCGAGATGTGCTTTGCCTTTGGTGTTCATTAGTGTCAGCGAGGGAGTATCGAAGACGATGCTGCCATGGCGATAGTCGAGTCGACCTTTGAAATCAATCTCGCCGTTGATAGACGCTGCAGTGCCAAGCCACGGGCTCAACAAACTTGCATCTTTACTTGTTATATCGAGATTAAACCAGCTACCGGGTTGCCATTCCGTCGCGGCCAGTAAGCCGCTGCCAGACACTGTCAAGACAGGGCTGTTGAACTGAACCGTGGTTTTCCAGTCACGCTTTTGAAGAATGTCTTGCAAGGTGCCTGCGTTAGCCGTCACGCGCACCGGAATATTCATTAGTTGCCCGCTGACATCAGACGAAAACGGTGCGAGCATACCTGCATTTAGTGAGGCCTTATCAATCGCAAATGTGGCTTTGCTTCCCCAGTGAACATTGGCTGAAAGTACATCAAGGTTGAGCTGGCAGTTTTCAATCCACTCTTTCAGCTTGGTGCCTTGTGTGGTGATGGCGAGCTCAGCTTTTTGAAGAGAGCTTCAGCATTGGGAATACCTGTGATCCAGCCTGCCATTTCACCCAACTGTGAATCTTTAGCGCCGAGTCGGACATCAACCGTCGACATCCACTCAGAGGCATCGATGTTCGCGTGACCCCGAAATGGAACCTTTGCGATATCTGCGGTGATAGGGGCGGTCAGTTTGCCTTCTTTCCCTTCAATATTCAGAGTGAGATTGCTGACGTTTATTCCAAGACCTTTAATCTCACTAATACCCAACTTAATATCGGTTTCTGTCTTTTCAAGCCATTGTTCCAGAGCCAGCTGCAGTGGCGATTTTTGCGGCGCTCCGCTAGCGTAGCCAATCATTTCCGGCACTTCTTCTGGTTGCAACCAAGGTCGAAAATCGACGAAAGAAATAGATAATGCGCCGGAAATGGTATTTTTTTCATCGGCTGACTGTGCAAGAGCAACATCAAGAGAGCCGTCGCCTTGCGTCACTGGGCTGTCAATCTTTAAATCTGACATCGAAAAACCAGATGCTGATGCCTTGAGGTTCGCCCTAATAGAGAGCGGCGTGGCATACTTGGCGTCTAACCCCATGTGATACTCAAGTGCTGACGTATCAAACCAGTTAAAATCGAGCGTTGCCGTCGATGTGCCCGCTTTAAGTGGTTTGATATCCGCATCTACATTGAGTGCCGCACCTGCAAACTCCCCCTCAATAGCGACCTTACCCGTTTGAGTATTGATCAGAGATTCGAGTTCTCCCTCCAAGGTTAGGTCGTAATGCTCCCCAATAACTGCACCAGTTGCTTTCATCTGCCAGCTATCTGCTTTTGTCAGCTCAAGGCTTTCTAATGACCAGTCGAATGATTGGTAGGTAGTTTGATCGAAATAGTTGAAGGTAACTTGAGATGCCGAGATGGAGTCGCTGAGTTTGACGCGAATTTCATTACTCTCTGATGGCGAATCTGAGTGCTCAGCGACTGCTCCCTCGTTTTTCGCCATGCCGGGGAACAGCCAGTTTGGTTTTCCTTCCGCATCAACCTGCGCGTTGAGTTG
Organism: Veronia nyctiphanis; assembly: GCF_004116385.1. Taxonomy (GTDB): domain Bacteria; phylum Pseudomonadota; class Gammaproteobacteria; order Enterobacterales; family Vibrionaceae; genus Veronia; species Veronia nyctiphanis. Next base: position 22,249 of record NZ_PEIB01000003.1, read on the forward strand.
AATGTCTTTCAGACCTATGTGTTTAAGAATCAGCGTCTTCTGTAATAGCGGCCAAACATCAATCTTGGCATCAATTACTCCGGCAGTAAAAAAGGGCATATAGGCATTGGGGTCAGAATCTTTGATTTCTATTCCGCCGAGTTGAACTTCTGGCGACCATGATGCGTAAAATTTCAGGTTTCCATTGACAGAAACTGGGCGATCCAGCTTTTTTGTTAGCCAGGAATTAATATCTGCGCGGTGCGAACTCAAATCGATATTAATGCCAACACTGAGCAATACCAATAAAACAACAAAGGGAAAAAGCAAAATACCGAAGAACCGAGCGAAAAACCGCACTGTACGTCTGTTGGAGGCTGGTTTGTCACCGGAAGTTGGCTGACTTTCTGAAGCGTTCATAAGGCTAGATTCGACTAAGAAAGTAGAAGCAGAATGTGTGGGAATATATCACATAAAAATGAAACAAATAACACAGAGGCGGGCTAACACAGCCGGAATGTTTAGTCGATATATCCAGCAATTTTACACTAACGCGCATTTTTAGGAACAAAAACGACAAAAAAGTAAAATCGTTCTTGCGAAAGCAACGTTCTACGGTGATATTAATTAAAACACCTGTTTAAATTAGCCGGCAAAGGATTGTAAAAATGAGTGCGCAAAACGCAAGTCAGCTCACCCTCAATAAGAGCGCTGATCTTGGTATCGAAAACTTACTCCGTATCGAGTTCGAGTTGGCTGATGGCACAGTAATCCGTGGTCATCGCACTGAGCCCAGCGGAAAGCCCGTCATCCATTTTCTTCACGGCACGGGTTTATCAGGGCTGACCTATTGGCCAATGTTGCGACTTTTGAGCAATGAATTCGATCTTTTCATACCTGACATTCAAGGGCATGGTGATAGCGATGATGGCGGTAAATTTTGGGGGTGGAACCGTAACGCAGAGGTGTGCCGGGAAATATGGAGCCACTTCTCAACCGAATACCGCGGCTGTGAAGTCATTGGCATGGGCCACAGCTTCGGCGGCGTACTGACAGTACTCATGCAAGACCAAGACAAGCAGCTGTTCGACCGTTTGGTGCTGCTAGATCCTGTTGTTTTTTCACCCATCGTACTTGCCCTTCTTAAAGCCAGCGCGTTCTTCGGGCTACCAAGCCCCAACCCTTTGGTAAAAGCGACGTTAAACCGCCGGAACAGTTGGCCCAGTAAAGAGGAGGCCGAACGTTATTTCACTGGGCGCGGCGCCCTCAAATACTGGTCACCTGTTGCAATTTCTGCCTATGTTGAAAACGGTTTGACCGATGCAAGTGATGGTGGCGTAACGCTGAAGTGCTCACCACAGCGAGAATCCGAAATTTTCGGTAGCACACCAGACAGGCTTTGGGCCTCACTGAGGGGCTTAGGTGTACCCACCAGTATTCTGTTTGGTGAGAATACCTACTGGTTTTCACGGATCTCATTCAAAATATTGAACAAGAAGCCATCGATTTTTAAGGTTGAGGCACTGGAAGGTGGTCACTGCTTTATGCAAGAAAAACCTGATGATGCGGTTAAGTCTATCAAGGCCCATACTTTGAAAGCACTCTAATGCAAATGCCATGGCCCACAGTTGATATTCATATACATCTCTTCAACGACGAATCGCTGACCGATCACATAGGCTGGGAATCGTCAGAAAATTTACAAAAGTTAAGCAGTTAGCTTTTCATCTGAGGTATCAATTCTCGTTGTCATCATGATAGAATTTCGACACTAATTTTATCGTTGAATGATGTTATGTTCTGGAACGTTGACCCGATTTTACTCTCTCTCGGCCCTTTGAAAATTCACTGGTACGGGGTGCTTTTTGCCACTGCAATTCTCAGTGGTTTTCAGGTAATGAAATGGATTTACACTCAGGAAAAGCGTGACGTAGAGTCACTCGATGCGCTGCTGGTATACGCCGTAATTGGTATTATTGTCGGTGCAAGGCTTGGACATTGCTTCTTCTATGACCCAGCCTATTACCTCGCTAACCCAATGAAGATTATTGCTATCTGGGAAGGCGGCTGGCCAGCCACGGTGGTGGGTTGGGCGCTATTCTTGCGGTTACGTTCTATTGCCGAAAGCATCAGGTTAATCTCACTTGGTTGCTCGATAGACTGGCGATCGCCACAGCCTCGTTTGGTTTTTTTGTCAGAATGGCGAACTTTGTAAACTCAGAGATCATCGGTAAACCGACGGACGTGCCTTGGGCCGTAGTCTTCGCCAAAATTGATTTATTGCCTCGCCATCCCGTTCAGCTTTATGAGGCGATTGCTTACCTGTCGATCTTTATCTTTTTGGCGGTGTTGTACAAAACTACCCAAATCAAAGAGAGGGCAGGTGCATTGTTCGGTTTGTTCCTGTGCTTGGTATTCACCGCACGTTTCAGTCTGGAATTCGTCAAAATCAAACAGGCAGCGTACAGCTCAGAATTGGTGCTGAATACCGGGCAACTACTGAGCATCCCGTTCTTCATCGCAGGTGTATTGCTATTGGCAAATGCTTTGCGTCGTAAAGCGGATTAATAGCTGTTAAATAAATTGTTGTAAAAGCCCCGATTTATCGGGGCTTTTTATCGAGATTTATAATGGATGCCACTGACACAGACCCAACGTCTACTGCGTAAGCTGATAATCAACTTTCAACAAGGCAATACTTTAGCTTATGTGCGGGATTTTCACTTTTAACTATGCTTGGATACTACCCACCGAAGTACACAGATTTGTCTTTCGATACATCAACCGCTTTGCTCTCGTCTAAATCGTCTGCACTACATTTGTTTGAATACTTTCTGTCAAATAATTTAACTAACTTTTGAGTATTGTCATTAATAACCGAAACCTCACAAGTTTTTAAATCATTAAAGTGTGTAATGGAGTAGTTTCCATTTTTTTCAACAGGAAATGTAATTATATTAAAACAACCACTCCCACTTATACTAAGCGTTGCCATATCACCCATCGGGAGTTTGAGTCTCTTTACTTCGTGCATTCCCTCGCCAAATAATACTGGTTTTAGGCTTTGTATATTTACCTGCGCAGGCTCATCACATGTATCGTGCTTTTGAAATACTTTGACTCTGTACTCAGAATTATCACGGGTGAAAAGCGCACGCTTAGTTTTTTGTACTGTGTTTTTATTTTTCTCTTTTCCTTCTAGTTCTAGTCTTTTCTCAAGCATCCAGTTGGTTGCAAGAAATGACACTGAGCCACTAAATTGCTCCGGCTCAACATACATAGGTGTTGGTGGTCGTGTTGCACAGCTTGTCACAGACACAGCCATTGTAAGACCAAGAACCGATTTTATTATTTTCATATTAAAATTTCATATTCAAAAGGAATAGAGCTGATCTTATCAAATTTGGCATAAAGGAAAAATCTAGGCTTTGTTATGCTACTTCAAAATTGAGCCTAAATGTTACTTTGATTCTTTTTGTAGGTAACGAGAGTGCGAATGATTTTGGTAAAAGGCCAAAATGAAGATTTTTGTATGGAGGGAAGGGGCTATGGGAAAACTCTCAATAAGAGCTGAAAACTGCCAGTTAAAATGTGATTCGAAATGAAACCGAGCAAGCAACCCCGACGTTACTTGCTCGTTAAAGGTCTCTGCTATTTATTTCAGTAACTCAGATGGAACATCGTCCAACTCATGAAATTTATGTAAACAAAGGGTTTGATCAGGGTAGTGTCGAAAGGTAAATTCCGTCCTTCTTGAGTCAGGATCAGAACTGATGGACGCTATGTCGTACCAAGAGAACATCAGGTCTTTGTGCCCAAATTTAAAAGGTAATAATACTTTCAAGTACATCCCTTTTTCATCGGTAGCAACTCACAATATTCCCTTAAGCTGAACTCCACCGATAACTCCATTATGAGTAAAGAAACTCGGCTCAGCACCAATGCCAGATTTAAATTTGTACTTAATAGCAAGTTTTTGCCAACCGCTTTGTCTCGCTAAGTAATAAGATGCGCCAAGCCAGGCAATAGGAAAAAAGGCAATGAGCCAACCCGAATTTAAAAAAAGCAAAAATCGCAGTTCCAAACTTATCGACATAGATCTCTGCGACGTCTGGAATTTCATTGCCTGACGCTTTGTAAAATTGGAGACCGACAAAGGCAAAAATAGCCAACGTTCAGACTTTACTTAAAATGCTTAAAACTTTCTTCATACTATCTTGCTTATGCGCCTCGTAGGTATAGCCAAAACCTTCATAATGAAGGAGTCAAGCCAGTTCGATTTGATTTCGGCATAATCACCTTTGGTATGCCCTTGTTTGGCCAGCGCCTGTTTGTAACTGGAATATTCCGCAGCAAGCTCATCATTGGTCCGCAATACATCTCTGAACTTGATTTTGCATGTCCAATCAGGTGTTTGTTGGGTGTAAATGTGTAATTGACAATACCTGACCCCATCTCGATCAAGAACTGCGTAGTAGTGGTCTTTATCTTCGCCATACTTGCCACGATAGTTATATCCAAGGCGATTTAATGCCTCTGCGAGAGTCGGCAATTCACATTCCTTACACATCACAGCTAAATCTAAGATTGGCTTTGCATATATGCGTGGAATAGAAGTGCTACCAATGTGTTCTATATCAAGTGCTATGTCGTTGGCGACATCAATAATGCGCTGTTTTTCGTCAGCAAAATGCCCAGCCCATGCAGGGTCATGCGGAAGTAGGCGCAACGCACTTTTCTTCATTCCGTACACGAGAGATCTCCAAAATTTCAGAAGCCTGACAATGTAGTCAACCCCAAAGTGCCCGTTGCCAATTAAGGTATGATTTTGCGATCCTCTACACGCCTTTAACCTAGCTTCTGTAACCCTCCCCATACTTAAATAAATAACTGTATATAAACACAGTTATTTTGAGCGGGCATCTGTATTGCCTAATAATGTGATAAACCACAAAGTGTATTGAGCTGGATGTATCACCAATATTATTCGTTTGAAGCCAAAGCGATTTTTCTACTGTAATTCAATGGTTAAATTTGCGATTGTCTATACACCTTTGAACGAAGAATAGTGTTTGCAGAGTAGGTAGTTCACAGGTGTTTGTCTTGGTGATTAAAATTTACGCTGTAAATGAGTGACGTTGTAATACTTTACGCCATAAGGAAACCGTAGGAAAAGGGAATATAAAACGATGCAAAATTCTGAGGCTAGGCCGGAAGAGTTGGATGAACTCAATGCGCTCATTTATTCCTCTAAAGCGCATTGGGGCTACTCAAAAGATTTAATGGCTCTTTGGTGGCCAGATTTAAAACTGACCCCCAATCATTTGCACGAACTGGATATCTTTGTTGCTCGTGACGATTCGAAGCGGCTGATAGGGATATTTGGTTTGCGTGAGATAAATGATGAAGACACTTCTCAGTGTCTTGAACTCGAATATTTTTTCCTTTCCCCTGAACATATCGGTAAGGGGCAGGGCACAGCACAGAGTTGTTTGACGCGGTGAAACAGGAAATAGCTAAACGAGAGGTATCAACCTTAAGGATAACCTCAGAGCCAAATGCTGAAGGATTTTATCGAAAAATGGGTGCGGTCACAGTGGGAGAGTTTCAATCAAAACCTGCTGGGCGAGTCTTACCCATGATGGAATTGGAGCTGAATGAGTAAGGTAACGAGCGGAACTATCGAATGAAAAAAGCCCCTCTGCAGGGGCTTTTTGCTTGTTGATTTATTGAGTCACGATAAATCTGTTGGTGTTCCAAAGTGGTTGGTTGCCACCATCAAGCCCTTGGATTCTGAGCTGATAAACCTCTCCTGGATTAAAGCCTTCAGGCAGTTTCAACTCGACGGTTTTCTCTGGACCGTATGCGTATACAGACAGTTTTTTATACGGCTGACCGTTCACAGACATCGCAATGTGTTCAACGTTCTTCACATTGATGCTCAGTGTTGGATTCTCTTGCGGGACGACAAGTTGTAGGTCGTTACGCACGTTCAAAGAGTATGAAGAGCGCGCCTGTGGCTGAGCCAGCAGTCCTTCAATAACCTTAGTAAACTGCGAGATACCGCCATCTTTCAAGTCGCTTGGTGTTAGGCTGACATCAACAGAAGCCACGCAGCCGTAGTCTTCAATCAGGCTGTTCTTGTGATGCTTCTCACGCAGTGCCTGTCCCCATGAAACCGTAATGATGCTGTCGTCTGGTAGAGGTTTGAAGTCACCGCCAACATTTTGCAGCAGCCAGCTATGACGCCATACGTTTGCACCACCAGCACCGGTTTGCGGGTCTTCACCGTAAACAACTGCTGCGCCGTTATCTTGCATTGCACAGGTAAACATATCGCCTGCAGAGTAGCTCTTTGCATTACTCATGACAGCAACAGGTTTGTAGTAAAGCTGACCAATTTGGTTAGCGACTTCATCTGGCGTGAATTGGAAAGTGCCTGAATATTTGTCACCTGCCGACGTGTCAATGTCTAGGCCAAACTGACCGAACAGATCGATAACTGGTTGGTTGGTTTCGTTTACCAGTACTTTAAAGTCTCCGACTTCTGCTTTTCCTGGAATGAATAGCTGAGCCATGATGTCAGCAAGTAAGATATAACCACCCGGGTTATCTCTTACATCGACAATCAAACCGTCGGTACCCATAAAGCCGTAATGAACAAGATTAACCAGTTCGTTAATCATGTTGTCCAGAGCATTCACTGGAGAAAAGCTGTTCAGCTTCATATAGCCAATACGCTTATCGCCATATTGCAGGACTGACCAATTCAGGATTGGTTCACTGGTTGGGTTCAATTCGAAGAAGTTACCTTGTTCGATGCCGTGGCGTTTGTTCAGCTTGTTGACACTTTCTTGGTAAACATCAGAGCTGACTGCCAGTTGTGCCAGATTGTAACCTTGGTTGTTATTTTCGGCTTCAGTGGCCGGAACGCGATTGTCATTCCAGTCAACCAACCAAGGCAGGGTAACATCGTACGTTTCGCCTGAATCCTTTCTGAGTGTCATGGTGACTTCGTCTTCTTCAGGAGCCAGTTTGACGGCTTGAGGTAGACGAGTCAGCATGCTCAGTGCACGAACGAAACCACCGTAAGCGTTCGAGCCTTGCGCTGTTGCTTGCTTTTCTTTCAGGATTTCTGGGACAGATTTACCGTTGTAGGACACCAGTACATCGCCCACAGCAGGTGCGCTCTGGCCTTCCAGGTAGCTGTCGCTCAGGTGTTGTGAACTTACTGCACTTACACGTACTTCGTTGCCAGCAAGGCGGGTGAAGGTTAACGGCAGATAACTGGTGAACGCTTTGTAAGGTTCAGGGAATACATAAGTAAGGTGAAGGTCGCGCTGGCTGGCGAACGTTTTGTGCAGCTCAGTGTAAAGTTGCTCGGTACTTAACTCGGGCAGACGGCTTTTAATTTTTGCCATTGCTGCATCAGGGTCTACGTGGCCATCATAGGTTGGACTGATACCGTAATACTGGTTCTTTTGATCTTTGTTTACATAAATGTCATTGATCAGCAGAGAAGCTTGCTCGAACAAGGTTTCTTTGTCTGTCTGACTCAGTTCATTAAAGGTCATCATGTGGCGGACATTTTCGATGCGGTCGGTTTGCATTTCTGCGTGGGCGGCGCCTGACATAGATAAAGCCAGGACGAGTGCCGACGAAAGTTTACTCATTTTCATAGCGCGTTCCTAAGTTAGTTGTGGATGAAATATGAACGCCTCTAATCCGAATGCACCTTTATGTCTCTGATTCACATCGAGTCTTAGTTATTCATATTTCTCGCTAACCAACCTATCGCTGGTGTTAATTCGCCGACAATCGACTTATAAACAGACCTCGAGAGATTTCTCAAAAAACAAAAATATTGTTTCATATGAAAGTAAATGAGAAATATTAATACGGGGAATGGTAATTATTGAAGTGAATCCAAATAAGTTGGATTTACAGCTGATAATTTTATGATTGATAAATATTTTGACAATTTACTGCGTGTTGCGTCTCATATTTAATGGATTTTAGATATGTAATTGGTATTACTGTTATTTGAACTGGTTCAAATAACAGTGTTATCAAAAATGCCATATAGTTACAGTTGTTACTTCTATGTTAGCGATTGCCGTGAAAAGCCTCTGATGCTTCGAGTGCATAGGCAAGCTCTATGAGTGATTTGTCGTTGCCGTATGATGCGGCAAATTGAACACCGATCGGAAGGCCTGTTTGACTCATCGCAATCGGCAATGAGATGGCAGGCGCACCAGAAATGTTTTGAATTGCGGTAAAGGGGACATAACGCCGCAATCTCTCTATCGCGCTGTTGAGGCTGATGTCTTCACCAACAAGATACCCAATTTTTGGTGGAGGGTGACCCAAGACAGGAGACACAATGACGTCGTAGTCTTTAAACACCTTTTCATAGGTATGTGCAAAATGCTTTAAGCGTGAAATCGAAAAGGGTGTTTTATATGCCTGAGTCAGGTAGTTGCGGCTCATTTGCTTTGTCAGAGGTTCAAGTTTGTCTTTCTTTGCTGCTTGCCCAACTACATGTTTGCTTGCCACGTGTAAACTGAACGCGAGCAGCGACCAATAGACCAAAAAGTCATCGCCCAGCTTTGAATCGAACGGAAATGGAATTTCCTCGACGATATGTCCCAAAGATTCGCAATGCTTGACGGCTTTGAGTACAGCACTTGCGCAATCGGAATCTGTGAGAATGTGTTCCGGTCCGTTAATGAAGAAGCCTATTCTGAGCTTGTTGTCGTTTGGAGAGTCAACATGACCCAACGCAGGCAGTTCATGGTTACGGCAATATTTTTCTGCACCATAAAGGAATGTGGCAGTATCGCGAACAGTTCGTGTAAGCACACCCTGATTGACGATATTAATGGGCATTGCCTCCGAGCCTTGTATATTGTGAAGCCGACCTCGGGTAGGTTTAAGCCCGATGAGTCCGCAACAGGATGCAGGTATTCGTATCGAGCCTCCACCGTCATTGCCATGCGCAATAGGAACTGCGCCAGCTGCAACCAATGCTGCGCTGCCGCCGGAGGAGCCGCCGCAGCTAAATTTTGTGTTCCAGGGGTTAACAGTGGGAGGGAGATGAGTCGATTCAGTCGTCGCCGTTAGGCCAAATTCGGGAAGTGTGGTTTTACCCAGCGTCATTAGTCCCAGTGAATCAAATTGTTTCACAAAATCACTGGAACGTGTCGCGGGTTTCTCGTCGAATGCTGCTGACCCGTGTAAGGTTGGCAAGCCAATAACGTTTTCATTGTCTTTGATAAGGGAGGGGACACCCTTCATTAGGCCATCAGGGAGAGATTGACTCTGCGTTCTTGCTAGTTCGTAGGTCTCGCGCGCAAGAGCATTTAGCGTAGGGTTGACGTTTTCAATTCTTTTTATCGATGCATTGAGTACCTCATTAATTGAAAACTCGCCCCGTTGTATGTGTGCGGCAATGTCTACGGCATCGAGGTCGGAAAGTACATCATTACAGAACGCATTAACAGCGGGCCTTTCTGGCAAGTTATTAGTCAAAGAGCCTCTCCAAGTCATAAAATTTCAGCACAATGCTGTTCCGAACTTATGATATGAATATAGGTGGATATTTGACTGCAGTTGTACTCTTTTTGAGATGAAGCCAGCGAGGGAAGGCTAGGTGCCGCTGGCTTTATCGTTTGGTGGGCTGTCCAGATTATCTAATATTAAACTTACCAATTTGCTTGGTTAATGTATCTGACTGTGTACTTAGTTCGACGGCACATTGGTTTGAGCTTTGTGCTTTTTCTGATACTGCAGAAGAGGAAGACGCGATCATGTTGATACTGGCGGTGATCCCTTCCGTCACGTTTGATTGCTCATTTGCCGACGTCGCAATCTGACTGTTCATTTCATTGATCTTCATGATCATTTTATTGATGTTATCTAACATCTCATTATTAGTTTGGCAGTGTTCGACACTACGTGTGACAAACTGATTTGCATTATTGATTTCAACGACTGATTTCTCTGTCTCACGTTGTAACGACTCCACTTTTTTGCGGATTTCTTCTGTTGATTCCTGTGTTCTTATCGCCAGTGTTCGTACTTCGTCAGCAACAACACTGAAACCTCGGCCTTGGTCGCCAGCTCGCGCTGCTTCGATAGCCGCGTTAAGAGCAAGGAGGTTTGTTTGCTCCGCAATGCCCTGAATAACATCCAAAACGGTACCGATTGACTCACTTTCCTCAGAGAGTTTGCCCATTGCGGATGTTGCTCCTCCCATCTTGGTGGAGAGAGCGTCTATCTCGGTCACCAGCATTTCACCAACCATTGAACTCTCTTTCACGGTACGTTTGACATCATCGGATGCCGTAGATGCCTGATTAGCAAAATTGGCAACCTCGGATACGCTGGCGTTTAGCTCTGTCACTGAAGAGGCGACTTGATTAGACTCATTTGCCTGTGCATCGATGTCCTTACCCATGTTGGTAAGGTTGTTTTGAATGTCCATTGTCGATGATGTCAGAGCCTGAACTGTTGCGTCTGCCTCAACAATGAGTTTTCTGAAATCCTTAAACATTCCGTTCAAGGATGCACTCAGTTCGCTGAGCTCGTCTTTGCCTTTCACCTCAAGCTGCTGCGTCAGGTCTTCATCAGCAGTAATTTGTCTGATTTTTTCAGTGAATCTACTTATCGGTTTGCTTATGCTGTTTGAGACGATCCAAGCAATAACCAGAGAAATTGCTCCTATTACCGCAATCACCGAGTACTTGGTGTTTTTCATCTCAGAGACAAGTGTGTTTATGTTACCCAGCGCTTCTTCTGCGCTGATCTCGCTGACCAACACCCACCTAACACCCAAAATATCAGCAGGTGTAAATGCGGTAAACGAGTCAATACCTAAGTGGTTTATCTCATGTTGAAAGCCAGCGTTGCCTTGAATTGCTGCATCTATTGCAGCGGTATCGACTGGCTGCTGACCTGCTGAGGAGTCAGTATTTTCCATTCGCTGAACAACGGATTTGGCGACACCAGAGTCTGCCAGTTGTTTGAGAAAGGTGTCTTTGTTTTCGACTAATCCACGGCTCTGGCTTCGGATGAGTTTATCTGGCCCAACAAGAAAACTTTCGCCTGTGCTGCCCAAGCCGCTGGCTTTCCAATTGCCGTTATAGGTCATCATGCTATTGATGTTATCGACAGGCATTTGGAAGATGAGGACGCCAAGCAACGTGCCGTCTTTAACAACAGGAGATCCTAAAAACGATGCGGGACTGTTGTAAGAGGGATAATAGGGTGAAAAATCAGTGAAGGCATATTGCCCTTTTTCCATACCAATGGCCTGAGAAAATGCCTCGGCTATTCCGCTGTTCGCATAAGGACCGTCAAACAAGTTAGTGGCGTAATCGAGCTCTTTGTAGACGGAGTAAACGATGTTACCTGATGTATCAACCAAGAAGATGTCATAGAACCCAAACTCCTCAAGAAACAAGCGGTAATTACCATGATACTTAAGGTGCACGTTGTCATACGATGTTGCGAAGCTGGATGTATCGAGTAAGTGTTTATTGCCAAGCTCATTTTCATTATCACCAATATATGCTTGCTGCAGCAAAACACCGTTGGCGTTAATACTATCAAGTTTGTCCAATACTTGGACGTCAGATACGGAGTTGAGTGATTTAAACTGCTCACCAAATTGTTCAGTGTAGTAGGACTCTAGCCTTCTCTGGCTAGCAGTATTCATGAACACTTCATCCTCAACAAGAGTAAATGTTTTTGAAAACTCCGACAGTGCATCTGTCGTCATTGTTGATGACGAGAGAGACACGATTTGTTTGGCGATAAAGTTAAAGTAGCTTTCGACTTTAGATTTTTGAATTTCCCTAACCGCAAAAAGCTGGTTTTTAATTTGACTCTCTAGGGCTTCTGTCGATAACCTCACCGTTTGGCCGCTAAAGATTGTCGCGGTGGCTAAAACGCCAGCCAATGTTGTCAACAAAACTGCTGCTCTTATTTTTAGGGAAATCTTCATTTATGAAGCCTCGCATGAACGTATTTTCAATTATAGGAAATAGTTTATCAATTGAGGCAAATCATTATTTTAAATAATCCTTGGATGTTTTAATTGAACGGCAAGGCTTAAAAATAAAAGGCTGCAGAGCCGAAGAGGAAAATAATTATTTCAATTTTAATGCTTCAAGTTTCGACAATCATTAAAACGCCTAGAATTGTTTACTTTATGTGTTGCTTTCTGGCGTAATTTCTAATTCATAAATTGCAACTGAATGATATTTTTTGAATTTATATCCGGCTTCATCTAACGTACCTACATGGCGAAATTTATATTTTTTATGAATACCTTCTGAAGGGAGGTTGGGAAGTGTCACGACTGAATAAAGTCGATGGATTCCTGACTCTTGGACTTTTTTTTAATAGTGCCTCCATTAGCGCTGAACCTGTTCCTTTTACGGAATGCCTATTAGATGTGTATATGCTGAGTTCAGAACTGATGTCATAGGCCTTTCTCTCTCTGAATGCACCGTTGTAAGCAAATCCAACTACATGGCCTTCGCTCTCTGCGACTAAAAGAGAATAATCAGGGCAGCCCAATATCTTTTGATACCAATCAAAACGTTTTCTGTGGTCCCATGTTTCGTAATCAAATGTGGTGCAGGTATGCAGAACATAGTGGTTATAAATGTCGTTTATCGCATTTAAATCCTTTTCGGTTCCTTCCCTGACAGTGAGAGAGGAGGTGCTCATATCTTTTCTGATCCTTACTTCCAAACTGTTTTCAGCATTTTCCTAAGCATGCAAAAATACGGGACGTAAAGCAAACAGCGATCAATTTGGAAGCGATGACTTCAGGATTTATGACAATTTTCGAGAACGAATAATGAGAATTTGCGAGGGAACGAATCAACGGACAAAAATAACCGTTGCTTTTCATAAGTAAGAGTGAAAATGTAGTGAATATCAAACTGGTTGAGTCTTTCTGGGTTCTCAATACTCACGACCGATATTCACGATGATCATTCACAACAAAGAGCGTATTCATGGAAGTCAAAGTTAGGGATTTATCGATGCTAGTATTACTGGCGGCGTTGTGGGGGGCATCTTTCCTTTTTACTCGTTTGTCGGTGCCTGAGTTTGGCCCGTTCGCTCTGGTCTTTTTGAGAGTGGCAATTGCTGCGGCAGTATTGCTTCCCATCCTCTTGTTTCGTGGTCAGTTGATTCTGCTTCTTCAAAGCTGGAAGCACCTCTTTATTATCGGTGCGATCAGTGCGGCTGTGCCGTTTACGCTGCTTTCTTACGCAATGCTGACCGTGACGGGGGGATTTGCGTCGATCCTTAATGCGTCAACCCCTATCTGGGGCGCACTGATCGCGTTAATTTGGCTGGGTGATTCAATGTCATTTACCCGTATTATGGGGCTTGTTGTTGGCTTTTGCGGTGTCGTCGTGCTGGTGTGGGATAAGTTGGAATTCACGTCAGGCGGGCTGGGGTGGTCTGTTGTCGCGGTTGTGAGTGCCACATTTATGTACGGTCTATCAGCAAGCTATACAAAACGTTTCCTCTCTGATGTGCCGCCAATCGTTGTATCAGCAGGCAGTTTGCTCGGTGCTTCGGTTGCGTTGCTACCATTGGGCATCATGTATTGGCCTGAACAGTCCATAAGTGTTGATGCTTGGCTTGCAACCATCATGCTTGGTGCGCTTTGTACCGGGCTGGCATTCATGATTCTGTTTAATCTGATGATAAGAATTGGTCCGGCAAACTCCATGACGGTTACCTATATCATCCCCATATTCGCAACCTTATGGGGCGCAATTTTTCTTGGTGAAGTGGTCACTCAGCAAATGTTGGTGGGCGCGGCGATCATCTTTTCCGGTACTGCACTCGCCGTAGGCTTTGTTGAGAATAAGCTTAAGCAGTGGCGAGCGCAGCGATTGTAGGTGAATGGTCAGCTGTTTGCATTTGTTAGCAGCGGATCAGTCAGGCTTTGTACTTCCAGCATCGGTGCGGCGTCAATGTTCTCGGCGTTCATCATTGATGACACTCGTTGCACGGAGGAAAGTAAAAGACTCTGTTCCCAGTGCTCAAGCCCTTGAAAGCGTGAAATGAAGCTGTCTTGCAGCAGTCGAGGTGCTTGCTCCATGGCTTTTTCACCATTTTCTGTCAAATGGGCATGTACTTTACGTTTGTCTACCTCACTTCGAACCCGAGAGACAAAACCGCGTTTCTCAAGACGATCAAGTATCGTCGTGGCCGTGGCCTGACTCATGTTGGTATGAATAGACAATTGCCTGATGGTGACTTGCCCCAATTCCTGTATCGCTTTCATCAATACTAATTGGGGCCCAGTTAGTCCTGTTTCTTTATTAAGCTGACGAGAATGGATATCAATAGCCCGAATAATTTGGCGTAGCGCAATCAATACCTCTTCGTGTCTTTCCATTTTTATCTCCAGACGCATTAACAGTGATGCTTGACCGCATTAAGCCTTTTTTTTTCTTATGAGTCACTACTTTTTGTCGGTTGATCGTTTCTTTTATATGTGGAGTTGTTTCTACACTATTTTATGGCCTTTTAGACATGATTTTCTTATTAGGAATATACGAATAATCGGTAAGTGTCGAAAAACTGCCGAACGTGGGAGATTTCAAGCTTTTTATTGAAATATTTTGCTTTTGAGTGTAATAATAATTCTCACTTAGATTGCGATCCTTATTTGGGATAAGTATTAAACAAGGATGAAACATGAAAACGTTCTCCCGCACTGCCTTGGCTTCGGCTGTCGTATCCTCACTTTTTTCAGTAAATGTTTACGCGACGACGCCGACCGATGTTGTTACCCACTATGCAGACTTAGCCCACGCTGTATTCGATGACGCGCATCAATCAGCTCAGTCTCTAAATACGGCGATTGACAAGTTTATTACGTCACCGTCTAACAAAACCTTGAACGAAGCTAAAACAGCTTGGCTGGCAGCGCGTGTACCTTATCAGCAGTCAGAAGTCTTCCGCTTTGGTAACGCTGTGGTTGATGATTGGGAAGGTCAGTTGAATGCATGGCCTTTGGATGAAGGCCTGATTGATTATGTTGCGGGTGATTACCAATACGAATTAGGTAACGCAGGTGCAGTGGCCAACATCGTTTCCAATAAGTCAGTACAGGTGGGTACTGAGAAACTTGATGTTTCACAGATCACTCCTGAACTGCTTGCTTCACTGAATGAACTGGGCGGCTCAGAGGCAAACGTGGCGACTGGTTATCATGCTATCGAGTTCTTGCTTTGGGGGCAGGACCTGAATGGCACTAAGTCTGGTGCTGGCGAACGTCCATATACTGACTTTGCTTCAGGCAGCGCGTGTACTAACGGTAATTGTGACCGTCGCGGTGACTACCTTAAGGCGGCAGCTGAACTGCTGGTCAGTGATCTGGCGTGGATGGAAGGTCAGTGGTCTGCAAAAGCGCAAGATAATTATCGTGAAACCTTACTTGCTGAACCTGCGAAAAATGGCCTTCGTAAAATGCTCTTCGGCATGGGCTCTTTGTCGCTGGGTGAGCTCGCCGGTGAGCGAATGAAGGTCGCACTTGAAGCTAACTCAACCGAAGACGAGCACGATTGTTTCTCTGACAACACCCATAACTCTCATTATTACAATGAGCAGGGTATCTATAACGTAATGACGGGCACTTATGCACGTCTTGATGGTTCAAAAGTGACCGGTCCGTCACTGCTTGACTTAGTGAAGGAAAAAGACGCAGGTGCTGCGGAAAAAATCATGACAGATTTTGACAATGCACGCTCCAAAGTCTTTGCTCTGGTTGAATCAGCGGAAAAGAATGACCAGCACTTTGACCAACTGATTGCACCAAGTAATGCTGCAGGCAATAAACTGGTAAATAACGCAATCTCTGCATTGGTTGAGCAAACGCGTAGCATTGAGAAAGTGGCTGCAACTGTGGGCGTAGATAACCTGAGTCCAGACACCGCAGACCATCAGTTCTAACCAACAAAATATAACAAGGCCCCTTTAAAGGGGCCATTTACTGGAATAACCATGAGCAGTATTTTTCAATCTGTCTCTCTCTCAGCCGTGCTACTTGCTTCATCATTCATTTCATTATCTTCAGTCGCACATCAATCAGAGATCGAGTCACCACTTTCATCTGTCCGTTCAGGTGGTAAAACAACAACCAAAACAACCGGCGCGAATGCTTTCTCCCAGCCTGCGTCTAATCTACCGATGACCGACAGGTTAGACTTCAGTGTCGGAAACAGTTTTTTTCGTAATCCTTGGATTGCTGCGCCTTCGACAACCGATGCACGCGATGGCCTCGGGCCATTGTTCAATACCAATGGTTGCCAAAACTGTCACATAAAGGATGGTAGGGGACACCCGCCTGAAACTGGGGACCCACACACCGTCTCGCTCTTGTTGCGTCTGAGTGTGCCTGCGATGACAGCCGAAGAGAAACGGCAACTCATCATTGATGGCAATATCCCAGAACCAAATTACGGCGGTCAATTGCAGGACTTTGCGATACCGGGTTCGTGCCGGAAGGAAAAGTGAATGTGACATACACAAAGGTAATCGAAACCTTTGCTGATGGCACAACCGTTGCGTTGCGAAAACCTGAGTTTTTTATCAGTCATCTTGCTTATGGCCAAATGCGGGAGGATGTCGAAATCTCTCCCCGTGTGGCGCCGCCCATGATCGGTCTCGGTCTTCTCGAATCTATTTCAGACAAGGCACTGCTTGCCATTGCAAAAGAGCAAAAACAGCAAAACCTCGGTGTCTCTGGACGACCTAATCAGGTATGGGATGTTGAAAAACAGAAAACGGTGATTGGACGTTTTGGCTGGAAAGCCGGACAACCTTCACTGATGCAGCAAAATGCATCCGCCTTCAATGGGGATCTGGGCTTGACCAGCCGCCTATTCCCTGTCGAAAACTGCACCTCTTCTCAGTCTGTTTGTAAGACAATGCCCAGCGGTGGTAGCCTGAAGTGACAGATAAAGTGCTTAACTTCGTTGAGTTCTACAGTCAGCATCTTGCTGTGCCTGCACGGCGTAATATGAGCGAGCCAGGTGTTAAGCGAGGAGAGATGCTTTTCGAGCAATCAGGCTGCGTGAGTTGCCACCGGCCAACGATAAAAACGGCTGTCAGAGCAGACCGACAAGCATTGAGTCAGCAAACAATTCACCCATACACAGATCTATTGCTACATGATATGGGGGAGGGGCTGGCAGATAACCGAAGCGAATTTGTTGCTAATGGACGAGAGTGGCGTACACCTCCTCTTTGGGGGCTTGGTTACACAGAAGAAGTTAACGGTCACACGTCGTTTTTGCATGACGGTCGGGCCCGCAACGAGCTTGAGGCTGTTTTGTGGCATGGCGGAGAGGCAGAAACCAGCAAGCAGCGAGTGCTTAAAATGTCAAAGCAAGAACGCGATGATCTCGTGGCTTTCCTTAAATCACTATAAACATTAATCTTATGAAAATTAGCAATGTAAACCTTTCTCGTCTCTTTTTGTTGCCAACGTTTTGCGTGTCTTTGGCACAGCTCACCGGATGTCAGTCTGCGAATCAATTACAACCCAATGTCAGGCTTTGGCATGTTCAACAAGAATCAGCTGACGCTTTTTCGCGTGAAGCGAATGCATTGAACCAATCTGTTCACCGTTACTGCATACATGAGGGAAGCCATCCTGAGCTGCTGCTCAACCTGCGCAAGGATTGGAAAGAAACCATGAATGCGTGGATGTCTTTGCAAGGCGTTGATATGGGCTCTGAAGAGCTACTTTCTCTCAGTTGGCAAATACAGTTTTATCCCGACAAGAAAAACACGACAGGTAGAAAAATTTCTGAACTGTTAAAGCAAGATACGCCGTTGACATCTGAGTACATAGCGGCGCAGAGCGTTGCTGTTCAGGGGCTGGGGGCCATGGAGTGGATGCTATTTGATAGTACCTCAGACATGCTTACCCCCCGTCACTGCGAGCTTGCTGTTGCCATCTCTCAGCATTTGAGCCGTTCAGCACGCGCATACCGTGAAGCATGGGAAATAAATCCTTTCTCTATGGCTGATGAGATGGCCGAAACCAGAAATACTCTGTCAGCGCTTAGTCACCAGTTGGATCGTGTTATGAAAAAGCTGTCGATGCCACTTGGTAAGCCCGGGCTTCCTAAGTCCTACCAAGCAGAGGCATGGCGCTCTCAGCAGTCATTAGCGTTCTTGAAGCAAAGCATCATCAGTATGAGTCGCCTATACCAAGCGGATTTGAACGTGTTGTTACGAGAGAAGGGGCATGAGGCGTTGGCAGCTCGCCTGTCTGAACATTGGCGAATTGCCTTGGACAGTGTGCCAGAATCAGACGGCATGAGAGGTCGCCTTGAAACTGTGAGGGGCTATCAATCGCTACTGACCGTTTACAACAATTTGGAGTACATTCAGTTAGCAATAAGCGATGAGGTTGCGCCTTTGCTTGGCGTTGTTGTTGGCTTCAACTCAACAGATGGTGATTAATGCAACAGGTTAACCTCACACGTCGACAACTTATCAAGTCTTCTCTTGCTACGATTGTTATCGGCTCTGGTGCCACTGTATTGTCTGGTTGTCAGTCAACATCTGGCTCACGTCTGCTATATCTTGGCAGTGCAAGAACGCCGGCGGGAAGTTATTGTGTTTCCGCCGCTGGAGAAGATGGGAAGCAACGATTTAGTGTGCCCTTGCCTGCAAGAGGGCATGGAATAGCGATTGATCGCCTTGGTGATATGGCGTTCGTCTTTGCGCGTCGACCCGGGGAATATATTCAGCCATTTAACTGGCAAACGGGCCAAACTGCGCCATTGTATCGAGCACCTGAAGACAGGTATTTTTATGGACACGGCGTGGTTTCGGCTGACGGTCTTTTGTATGTCACTGAAGGGGAAGTCAAAACAAGCCGCGGTATTATTGGTGTCTACACGGTTTCATCTATCGGTGAGCTCCACAAGCTAAAAGAGTTCACCGACTTCGGTATTGGTCCTCATGAAGTGGTCTTGGTGGATGAGGACACATTAGGAATAGGTGTAGGAGGCGTTCACACCAAAGGACGAGAGCCACAAAATATCGAGTCGATGAAACCTGAACTTGTACTCATTAATCGTCACACGGGGCGGATCGTAGAAAGGCATCGTCTCGATGATCACAAGCTTAGTATCCGTCACCTTGCAGTTGGCCCCAATGGTGAGGTGTTAACGGGGCAACAGTATCGAGGTGACAGCAGCCAGTCTGTTCCTCTTGTCGCCATATACCATCCAGAAAACGGATATCACTCGCTCAAAGCGGAGCCAGAACAGTGGGCAAGGTTTAATCACTACATAGCAAGTATCGCCTGTACGGAAAAATATATTTACGCGACATCGCCCCGAGGCAACTGCTTTGGTATTTGGTCATTAGAAACGGGTGAGTTGATTACCTTAAAACCTCTTATTGATGCGTCAGGTGCTGTTATTGTTGAGGATTCTGTTGCATTGAGTTCAGGTAGTGGGAAAGTCGTGTCTATAGATTCAGATAACACTACATTTTATAAGGCCTCTGACGTACTTTGGGACAATCATTGGAGTGCAGTGAATCTGATTTGAGAATTAAGTGACTGTTTTATCAGTTGCATAGAAATAAGACTTCACTCTCTTTCTTTGTTTGCCATAATTAAAGTGAAGAAGGGGGGTGATGCATGTCGGTAATGCGTTCAAGATTCTGGACACTTGTTCTTGTTTCAATTTTTATTTCAAGCGCTACTGCCGTCGAGTTAACAGGCGAAAAGGCTGTTCCTGTTTCAGATGTTGCATGGATTGATGATGTAGAAGGTGAAGTCGGACATCTGGTTCACAAAAAACTCCTCACATCGCTTTATTTCCGTTTTTCTTACCAGCCGTTGTGGATTGATGGCATGGCAAAAGATGAACTGGAAACACAGGTTAATGTCATTTCTCTTTCAGGTATAAGTACTGAATTTGCTTGGCGTGCAACTGTTCTGAGGGACGCCAAAATGTCAGCCGACTGGCGCGTCTACGATGTTTTTGCCA
Organism: Veronia nyctiphanis; assembly: GCF_004116385.1. Lineage (GTDB taxonomy): Bacteria > Pseudomonadota > Gammaproteobacteria > Enterobacterales > Vibrionaceae > Veronia > Veronia nyctiphanis. The sequence continues at coordinate 42,288 of NZ_PEIB01000003.1, forward strand.
CAGACACTCTTCTCTCATTGATGAGTTACAATAGCCTTATTGCAGAACGAGGAAGAGATTGGCTCTTTGGCAAAGGCGTCGATATCGAACTCCCTCTTCCTGATTTTCAGCAGGTCTCCCAACTTGTTAATGCCGCGAGTAGGAATGGCTTGTATCCCTATATCGATAGCTTGAGACCGCAACCTAAGCAGTATTGGGCGATGGTGAAGGCAATCATCTCATTGCAAGAGCTCGAGCCTTTACACTGGCCTACCTTTCAGCAAAAAGGTCTTATAAAACCGAAATACCGACTTAATAAATCTGATGCGCTGATCACCAGTTTAATGCGGCATGGCGTGCTTGATGTTTCAACAGCTCGTAGGCTGATTGTTAACCAAACAGACAGATATGTCCCTGAACTTGTCGAGGCAGTCAGGCGATTTCAGACACGACACGGCTTAAAGTCAGACGGTGTGATTGGCTCTCAAACAAAAAAATGGTTGAACAAAACCCCAAAAGATAGGGTGAAGCTCATCGCATTGAATATAGAGCGAATGCGCTATTGGCCTGTGAAAACCCATCAAGTCATCTTTGTGAATATCCCCGGCTACGAATTGGACCTATGGATGGATGACAAAGTGGTATTAAACAGCAAAGTGATTGTGGGGCGGCCCAGCAGAAAAACCCCCATTTTCAATGCGCACGTGAACTCCGTGGTCCTTAACCCCCATTGGAATGTTCCTATCAAAATCATGCGCAAAGATATTCTGCCTAAAGCGTCTCGTGACAGTAATTATTTGACTGAAAACCGGTATCGGGTGTTGAACAGTTGGGTGAAATCGACTGAGATACCTGTTGAGGATATCGACTGGACGACGTTTAAGCCACACACATTTCCTTACCGGTTACAGCAGGCTCCGGGCAAACAGAATGCCTTAGGTCTTTATAAGTTTAATATTCCAAACAACAATGCGATTTACCTGCATGACACGCCAGCGAAAAGCTTATTTGACGAGGGGCGGCGAGCTTTCAGTTCTGGTTGTGTTCGGGTCGAGCAAGCGCAGGTTTTGGCTGAACTACTTCTTCACCGCTCTGGGCTTGAAAAGCGCCGTTATGCGAAATACAAGAAAACCTTCACGACCAAACAGGTTTCTCTCAAAGAGAGAATTGATGTGCATGCCATCTATCAAACTGCTTGGGTAAATGCACAAGGAAACGTCGAATACCGTGATGATGTGTATCAATATGACATCGCCCCCGAATTTGAACGTACACAGCTTGATTGGCCCCCTACATTACTGACCAAAAATCAACTTTAGCCTTCCCCCATGTGATATTTAGCCAGATATTTATATCTGGCTTTTGAACCCAAGATCCTGATTCCTAGATCAAACTTCCATCCGTCTCAAAAATGTGACGCAAGTTGCGTTTGACGCCGAAATGCGATGTGGATAAAGTTCGGCTTCAACAAAGCGTCGAGTGCATTTAATTCGACATGATGTCTCATTTTTTAATCATTGGGTGGATATGAACGACTTTAACCCGAATCGTCGAAAATTTGTGATGTCTGGTGCTGCATTAGCGACTGGTGCTCTTATCCTGCCTTCCAGTGTGTGGGCTCAGGGAAGTGTTAGCCCCGATATCAGAGAACTTTCTCTGTTCAATGCTCATACATCAGAGTCAGCCAGCGAATGTTACTTCGACGGAAGCGGTTATGTTCCCTCTGCGCTAAAGGTGTTTAATCATTTATGTCGCGATCATCGTCAGAACAAATCGATTGACCTCGACCCGAGGCTTTACGACCAGTTGGTTGCAATAAAGCACATCCTGAAGACAGATAAACGCTGTGTGGTCCTCTCTGGTTACCGCTCAGAAGAGACCAACAACATGCTAAGAAAACGCGGTGGCGGTCAGGCTTTAAAAAGTTTTCACATCACTGGGCAGGCCATCGATTTCACAATTGAGGGGATTCCTCTGAAGCGAATTCGCCAAGCGGCTATGTCATTGAAAGCAGGTGGTGTGGGTTTTTACCCTAAAAGTAACTTCATACACATTGATACTGGCCCAGTGAGATACTGGGGATAGTAAAAAAGCGCCTGAAGGCGCTTTTTTCATTGTGGTGAAGAGTGTCGACGTTGTTGTCTTTGCGCGATTAACGACGTTTTAAGCGTCATTCACGATATGGCGCTCTATATATCGCTTGCGCTTTTTATTGGTCAGCTTGGTTAAATCAACCATGACCAAACCATCTATACAGTTTGCAAAGTCAGGGTCAATACTGAAATCAAGGAATGACACGCCCCCTTTTTCACACACTTCGCTGTACTGCTTATAGAGCGTTGGAATACTGGTTCCCATGTGATCAAGTAGCATTTTGAGCTTCTTTAAATCAGCGTCATAGTCATCACCAGAAAAGTGTCCTGCAAGCAGATTTTCATTTGTTGGATCAAAGCGGAAAGGACGTTTTGATCTAGCAAATGTTTCTTCCGAGCCAAAGTAGGTCTGATAAAACAAAATCAGAAGTTCTTTTGCAGGTTGTGGCATTGCGTTACTGATTGTGACTGGGCCAAAAAGGTAACGATAATGCGGATGTTTTGCTATAAATGCACCAATTCCCATCCACAGATAATCAAGACTCCGTTTGCCCCAGTATTTGGGCTGTACAAAACTGCGTCCCAACTCAAGACCGTTGTCGAGATATGGCTTCATACCGTCGTCATAGTCAAACAAGGTTGCGGTATAGACATACTTCATGCCGTAGTTGACGATGACGGCTTGCGTATCGCAAAATCGGTATGCGCCAACAATTTCATGGACTTGAGGGTCCCAAAGCACCAAGTGGAAATAGTGTTCATCGTACTTATCGATGTCACGGCGCAGTCCTGTTCCCTCGCCGACAGCTCGAAAGGTAAATTCCCTCAAGCGACCTATTTCTCGCATCACAGCGGATTCTTGGTTGTATAGATGAAGATAGATTTCTTTTCCATCAGGCGTAATGCCAGAAGCTCGCTATTTTTTAGCTCATCCCTTAAGCTCAAAGGTGATTCGGGTGAGGCAATGGCGGACTCTGTGGGAAATACACCAGATCGCTTTTTACCAATTTGATAAAGGTGCTTATAAAACAGCTTTACTCTGGATTTGATATCGAGGTTGGCCGACGCGTTGTAACTGCTATGCGGTATAGCTTCGCCGATAGTCAGAGTAATGTTGTTGTCTTCTTGACCGAACATTTCTTTTACGAGTAACAGAGTGGACAAAGGTTTATAGACCATAGATGCGCCATAGAACACTGCAGAATTTCGACCCTTTACATGAATAGGTAAAATTGGTGACTGCGTCTTGCTGGCAATCCGAAGAAATCCACTGTTCCATTTACCGTCTTTCACCCCCGTTGGCGCAAGCCTTGATACTTCACCTGCTGGGAAAATGATCAGAGCGCCTTCATTGTTTAACCACTCATCAATCTTCCTCAGGTTTTCTTTTGGCGTATTACCTTGCATGTTATTTACCGGAAGCAGGCAATTTTGCATCGGGTTGATTTGCATCAAAAGGTTATTTGCGACAGCTTTAACATCAGGTCTGATTTCACGTACCAGTTTAAGGAGTGCAAGCCCGTCAAGGCTGCCTATCGGGTGATTGGCGATGATCACAACACGACCCGTTGTAGGAATGCGTTCACGTTCTCTGTCTGTCGTCATGTAGCTGAAATTGAAATACTCAAGGACCTGCTCAACAAACTCAAAACCTTTAAGGTGGGGATATTTCTCGGCGAATTCCTCAAAGGCTTGCTGGTTAAGTAACTTCCTAAGCGTTGAGCTAACAGGCGCGCAAGCCAAGGCTTTTGAGCCAGTTGTGGGTAGTTTTTGTCAAGAACCTTGTCAATATCAAACATGTTTGTGGTTTACCTTCGTTTGGTCGCCGTTTATGCGGCTTTTTCGTCTTCTCTTCGATGAATCTCTGTCGATTTCTTCGTTGCTAGTTGGTCAGTTTCAGCAAGCAACGTTTCTTGCTCCGTCCAGCGGACCAACTGTATATGTCCGTCGAAGTCTTCAGTGAGCGCGGTACAGTTCTCAATCCAGTCACCATCGTTAAGGTACAAAGTGCCGTCATAATCGTTGATGGCAGGGTGATGTATGTGTCCACAGACGACGGCATCAACGTCTTTTTTATCAGCAAACTGCACGGCTGCTTTTTCAAATCGCGAAATTGCCACATTTGCTGTTTTCACTCTGGTTTTGATGTAAGTAGCAAGCGACCAATATGAAAAGCCCAGTCTATTTCTCAACCGAGACCACCATCGGTTGAGGAAGAGAAGTAGATCATAGCCAATGTCACCGACCATCGACGTCAGTTTGCTGTGGCAGACGGCGGTATCAAATTCGTCACCATGCAGAGCAAGTATTTTCTTTCCTGATGCCGTGGTATGTGTATAGCGTGATCTTACTTCTACCTTGCCAAAATCGAACTTAACAAACTCACGTATAGACGCATCGTGATTCCCGGGCACATAAATCAGACGGCATCCGTTATGAGCTCGTTCGAGAAGTGCTGAAATCACCTGATTGTGTGATTCCGGCCAGAAGTGAGACGCGCTAAGAGACCACAAGTCGACAATGTCACCGACAAGGATGATGGTCTCGGCATCGTGATGTTTTAAAAAGTCGAGGAGGTAGTTGGCTTTGCAGTCTTTGTTGCCAAGGTGGAGATCAGAAATCCAAAGGGTACGAACTGATTTTACCTTCATAATCGCCTACTAGTTGAGTCCTTGAGTAATATCGATCCATTAAATGACTAAGCAATTCATTGATAGCCTGATTTATTTGGTGATCGGGTTATCAATCGATTACAAACTAACCGTTTGATATGAAGAAAAAGGGTCAATGAGGTGAAGGAACTATTGCAGCTCGTTGTTAGTTTTGTGACAAGCTAATGAGGTAGGGGAGGACGGATAAAGGCTAACCTGTTATTCTCACTTTCATATTTTTGTTTTTATATTTCTTGGAAATTAAGATGGCATTGAAGTACGAAGTCATCCCTGTGACGGGCTTTCAACAGAACTGTTCAATCATTTGGTGTGACAAAACAAACGAAGCAGCAATTGTTGACCCCGGTGGCGATGTTTCTTTGTTGCTGGCAAAAGTGAAGGAACTTGGTGTTGAGGTAAAGCGAGTATTGCTGACTCACGGACACTTGGATCATGTTGGCGGCACCATGGCTATTTCATCCACTTTTAACGTCCCTGTCTGGGGCCCAGAGAAAGAGGATGAATTCTGGCTGCAGGCGTTGCCATCGCAAAGCCAAATGTTTGGTTTTGAACATACCGATGCGTTTACTCCAGATCGTTGGTTTGAAGACGGCGATGAAGTGACTGTGGGTGAGAGTGTACTCACTGTTATCCATGCTCCGGGTCATACGCCAGGACATATTGTCTTTGTTAGTCTTGAAGATCGTCTTGCGTGGGTTGGTGACGTGCTGTTTTACGGTAGCATAGGAAGAACCGATTTTCCGAAAGGTGATCATGCGACATTGATCAGTTCAATAAGAGATAAGTTACTTCCTCTGGGGGATGATATTGCGTTTATTCCTGGGCACGGGCCGCAATCAACATTCGGTAACGAAAGAGAGTTTAATCCATACGTTGCTGATGGGTTGCCAACGCCTTAAGCCGCTCAACTTCGTCTTCTGGAATACTGTCTAGGCCCGCCGATGCCGCAAGATAGCGGCGGGTTAAACCTACGAAGTCGTTTAGAGGCCGATCAAGAAAATCCTCACTGACGAAAATGTCGTAGCCCAACAAAGTGCGAGTGTAGACCATACGATTTGCCAGCATGGCAACAAGCCCATGGTACTCTTTACCGTCGGCACTTACGTAGGGTTTGTCGTCAAAAATCATGTCCTCTATTTCTTTCTTACTATCTTCTTCTCGAAAACGATAAGCGCTAAGTAATAATCCCCTTTGCTCCATAATGATGCCGCTGGCGAGCCGAAAGCTGATGCTATCAAGAAAGGCACCGTAATCTTTGATTCTTATGCCCATCCAAGGCAGGGGGTGGTTCCATCCTTCTTTAGAAATACTTGGAACACCGACTTCGCTGATGTCTGTCCACCTGACACTCCAACCGCCTTTTTGTGTGTGATGCTGGAGGTGCATTTGAGAGAATGAAAAAGCTAAATTGGATTGGTTTAGGGTGTGAATGAGGTAAGTGGCGAGAGCTGTGACCAATAAAATGACAATCAAACCTGTTGCAAAGGAAATCTCAGGGTTGGTTAAGACGAAAAGAAGAGCGGCGATACAAACAGTGACGATGACTGCTGATAAAGTGCGGGATCGTTGTCCTTGTCTATGAAATATATGCAATGCTCTACTCAACGTATCGTCCTTTACTCATTGCTACTGAAAAGAAGAAAAAGTGGATCACCTTAACCAGTATGATGTATCACCTCGTTTGAGTGGGTCGAAAATAAAACGATAATGTGTAGTTTATCGATTAGTCCCCGTTTTACACTATGACTTCGAGCTGTTTTTTGCTATAAAAGCCGACTTGTTTTAGACCCCGCTGCATTCAGAATACTGAAGGTAGTGCAACGGAGTAGGACGATTTAATGAAAATCTCTCACAAACGTAAAGTTCAGCTCAAACTGAAAAAGCGCATTCTGACCACCACTTCTGTGACTGCTGCGCCTAAAGTCAAAACTGTTAAAGCGGCACCAGTTGCTGAGAAAAAAGCAGTTTCAGATACAACAGTTGTAAAGAAAGTGGTTGCTGATTTGGCCCTAACGCCAAAGCAGCAACAAGTTTTAGACATTGTTCGTGGAAGCCCTGAGGGTATTAACCCAAAGGGTATCGGCCTTGAAGCCGGCCAGGAGGATGGCAAAGCTGCTTCCTGGGCTACTGGCGCTCTAAAAAAACTTGCCGAAGGCGGTATGGTTGAGCGTGTTCAGTTAGCGGGCAATAAAGTGATTTACAAAGCACTTTAAGCCACTGATAGCTAACAAACAAAAACCAGCATATGTTGCTGGTTTTTGTTTTTCTAGCCCTTCACAACGATTGCCGATTTATATCACCCTGTGAGAATTAATCATTGTTCTCGCGTCGCTTCCCATTTTTGACACGCCAACAAGCTGCACATTGCCTATCTTTACAGATGGCAAATAGGTACAGCATCTTAGATGTACGTCGCCCGTCGACACCACAATGAAGACATTATGCTTTTGTTTCAATCAGTTGAGGTAGTGGAATATTGGGTACGAAAAACGATAGATTGCTTAGCAAAAAGCTCAATTTTGATTACTCACACTTTCTGTGTCGAGAACAACGTGATGAACAATGGTACTTCTCAGACATTTTAAGTCGCCCAATCAAACAATGGCTATTTGATTTTCAGCAAGACAGTAGTAAAGAAACAAGACTCTGTTTAGAAGATAGTTTTTATGAAGCAATGTCACCGCAGTTTAGCGACGTCGATAACATCAGCAGACTGATTGATATCGCTAGGCGCCAAGGGATAGATAAAGTGTATGTGAAACTCCCTTATCCGCTAGATGATGAACAAATTCAAGAGGTGTCCAAAAATACAACGAGCAGAGTTTCACACATCAAGGGAGATATCGACACTCTCTCGATATCAATATTACCTGTCGATTAGCACAGCGATGCCTTTACCACATGGAGAGTGGTTCAGTGCACAAGCTGATTTGTATCTTCAACGATTAGAACGTTTGTCACACTGCCAGAATCTGTTGTTGCCAGATGAGCAAAATCCTGCGTGTTGCCGAATACGATGATTGTTTCCGATGTACCCGCACTGATGGCTCTTTCTAGCATGCTGACCTTGTCTTGACGAGGATGCTTTCTTGCAATCCTGACTCTGCTGCAGTTTATACCCGCTTCTTCGAGTACGTGCTTGCAGAAACTTTCTGTCGGCTCAATCACTGTTATCCATTGTCTTGAATCTTCTGACGATATGATTGTTTTCATTTGGCCAATCAGCATTTCAGCATTTTTTATGCTGGCAATCATGTCCTTCACATCGTGCTTGCGTTCATGAGTTCTCAGTTGTGGTAAGTCGGTGCAACGTGAACCAAAGTGAATTGAACAAAATGTATTAGAAATTGTTTGGCGATTCATAGTTTAGTCCTGTTTACTCATCCAGTGCTGTATGCCTATACAGTAGTTTGTTTAGCTGGCTATTTCAATCATCTGAACGATCATTCCGCGATCTTATTCAAACTAAACCATGCTCTGTTTTCATTTCTAACATTTCGTCGTAGCTAAATTGCGCTTATTCCGAGCACAAGTAACTGATATGATCCGAGAAAACAAATTGAGTGAGATATAGCCGTGGATGCAGAATTTTGGCATAGCCGTTGGGCAGAAAATCGTATTGGATTTCACAGTGATGAAACGCATCCGTCCTTACAGCGTTTTTGGCCTGCGATAAATCCAAGGAGGGAAGAACGTGTATTTGTACCTATGTGCGGTAAGTCAGTCGACTTAACTTGGCTTGCACAAAATCATGAGGAGGTTGTAGGCGTAGAGCTGAGTGATATCGCTGTGCGCACTTATTTTTCAGAGCACCTTTATACGCCTATGGTCTCGACTCTACCGGGTGGGCACGTGCTTTATCAGTTCGATGAAGTCAGCATTTTTTGTGGTGACTATTTTACGTCTCCAGTTGGCCAGTTTTCACTTGTATATGATCGCGCAGCTGATAGCGATGCCTGAAACGATGAGAAGACGCTATGTTGATAGGTTACTGTCAGTTGTGGAGTCAGGAGGAAGGATTCTGTTGATCACTCTCGATTACGATCAGAGCGAAATGTCTGGCCCTCCGTTCAGTGTTGACCAAACGGAAGTGCAGCAATTGTTTTCATCATGCGACGTGACGCTGCTGGACACAGACAACAGTGCGAAGCCACCAAAGAGTAAATCGGCGAGTCGATTTTGTGAGCAAGTATGGGCAATCACGAAAAGATGACACGCAACAAAAAAAGCCACTCGAAGAGTGGCTTTTTTTGTTGGTTAAGCAAACTAAAACTTAACGCTCGCTGTCAGACCAACCTGATCGCCGTTGATATAAGGCATCACATACGTATCAGTTAACGAATAGCCCATTTCAGTTACAGCGTATTGTATACCTGTAGCCAATGCCGCGCCTGCAGCAACATCACGCCAGTAGTGACGCTTAGCATCAACACGGGAATATCCAACTAACGCTGTCAATGCGTATGCAGGTACACCATATTCCCAGCCGTAGCGGAATTGAAGGTAAGCGGCGCCTTGGGCGGCTGCAGAAGTATGGCCTGATGGGAATGAATTATTCTCACTTCCGTCTGGACGTGGTGCGTGAACAACCGCTTTCAAAGTGTGTGTCGCTGCAGCAGTGTACACAGCACCCTCTGCTAGCTGAAAGAAACCTTCGGTATCGTTTTTCAATAAGGAAATAATTCCGGCGCCAACAGGGACAGCGATTTGGGTGATATCGCCGACGGTTGTTAGATTATCACTTTTTGCATGAGCAACCGGAGCAACGGCCATAGATACAGCTAGCGTCGCTGCGACAAATGAATTACGCATTTTATTACCTCAAGAGCACTACTATGTTTTGAGCGGCAGTGGAGAATTCTTAGATGACTGAATTTTTCATTTCCAACTTAACAATGTAAGCCGTGAAACTATGACGAGAACTATACATTTTACGCCAACATATTTCGAGTCAAAAAATAATATTTAGACTCAGATCTAAAAAAATAAAATACACCGTTTTATAAAAATTAGATTAACTTTAGATAAGAAGTAGTGGTTTAATTTGTTGTAAGATTCAGATTTATAAGAATTTTTTAATTATCACGCTGGGTCTGATTTCACCTCAGTTAGCTAATGCCTGTGATAAATTAAATTCATGCGAAATTTTTAATATAATTTAAAGACAATTTAATTTCGTCAAAATATTGACTAAATAGTAACGGGGATAATGATGTGAGTGACAAAGATAGAGAGGGCGTAAATAGTTTTTTTAGGCAGATGTTAATAACTATACAACGTAATTTTAACTTTATTCATTTTTACGCTTAGTGAGATATTCGACAGTGAGCTTTCTACTTAATCTTTGGGGGCACTGACGCTTTCAGTTGATTACCGAAAGCGTCATTTATGCTAAATAGGCTGGTAAGTGAGTGTAATGTCTGGGTTGATGGCTTCGAGTGTTGCCTGAGTATCCGCAAGATGACTCATTGAACTGATTGATAATTCGACCAAAGCAGCATCAGTGATATCACTCAGTTTTTCAGATGCCATATTCATATTAATCAATGCAACCTGAAGAGGAGGGAGGCTTGGGTTAAACGCTGCATTCTCAGCATACATTCCCTTGTAAATTCGCCCTGATGTTGTCCGAAGCGCAACACCACTGTGGTTATGGCTATATGGCGCATGACTTCCATTGGTTGCTTCAAGGGCGGCATTTATAAGTGGGTCGTCCTCTCTGGCAACAAGACCATGGTTAACAGGTGTCATCAATCCGTCTTCTATACCTAAATCAGCAGGCCCAAACGCATCGGGTAGGAAAGTGTGCAAAGACTTCTCCTCTATATTAGGCAGTTGGACTTGTAACTCTTTTGCTGTCGTCAATTCATTCATAAATTGTCGGCAGTGGCCACATGGACTGTAGTTGACTGTGATGTCTTTGAGGCCTTTTTCCCCTCGTGACCACGCATGTGCAATTGCAGACTGCTCGGCATGAATTGTCTGGCCGAGCTGAACACCATTTATTTCAAAGTTGGCACCGAAATAGAGTGTTCCAGAGAGGCCACGTGCGATTGCACCGACATGAAATTGAGAGATAGGGGCGATTGAATATGCAGCTGCAACTGGCAAGAGCGCCAGCCTTAATTCACTATCGGAAAGTCCTGACTTGACTAACATCTCCTGAAAACAGGCATCACTAATACTTGCTTTAAAATCAGGTTTGGAGAAGATATTTGTGAGCGCATCTCTAAGAGGCGCCGGTAATGAAGCGATAGCATTACGTAAGCTGGATCGCATAATCAGTTCCGTTCAAGCACTATGGCAGGTCATTCTAGCCCTATTCGAAAGAATAAATAAACAATTTATGTCACAACAAATATGTAATGGACATGTTTGCTTTGCAAGTTGAAGTGAGCTCACATGATTTCGATTACATGTTAACCAGTTCACATAGGCGTAGTTGCGAACCAAGTAAATAGGGCAAAAAATAGGGGTGCCAAGAGCGAAGTAATTACGCCGCAGAGTACCAGAGCAAGTGAACTCATTGCTCCCTCTCTATAGTCTTGTTCCGATGCTTTGGCAGTGCCAATTGCATGCGATACTGCACCGATAGCCAGACCTCGTGCAAGCGGTGACTTTACCTTCAAGAAGTTCATCAACGGATAACCCAATATTGCACCTACTAGACCTGCAACGATAACTAATGCTGATGTGATGGACGCTACACCACCTATGTGTTCTGAAACACTAAGAGCGAAGGGCGTTGAAATTGATTTCGGCAGTACGCTGGCCATGATGACGAGATCGTCGCTCCCTATCAGTGCCAGCCCCGCACCGATAAAAATAGATAAAATACTGCCACTGAGACATGCAGTGAAAATGACTTTCCAATATCTTCTGATTGTCCCGAGTTGTTCATAGACGGGATAAGCCATTGCAACCACAGCGGGACCAAGTAACGCATGTAGAATTTGATTTTCGTGGAAGTATTCCGCATAGCTTGTATCGGTCATTGTAAGGGACGTCATCAGCACGATCAGACACAGGAAAATAGGGTTACAGAGGGGATGTCGTATCCATGTGGCAATTTTTCTCGCCAAAAAATACACCACAATGGTGAGAAGCAGCCACATTACTTTTTCTCCGACGACTTGCTCTGAACAAGCTTGTCGATAAATACAGCGATGATTGCCATAACAGCAAGTGTGCTGAACACTGTTGAACCAATGAGTGACATAAAATGGTGTTGCAAAGTATTGAAGTGATTAATCAGTCCCATCGATGCTGGGACGAAAAAAAGTGGCATCACACCGATAAGGAAAATACAGCCTTGCTTCACCATCCTTGCCTTAATAACACCGCTACTAAGCAGCAAAAGCATAGACAACATACCAATAATGCTCCCGGGAATCGGTAAACTGAGTCGTTCGGTAAGGAAACTACCAAATAGGTAACACAACCCGATCACGACAAAGCCTAGTATTTTGTCCATGACGAAATCCACCTCAAAAGAAAAGGCGGTCATTCTAAAGAGAAATGACCGCCTTTCATAGATGGTTTGATCAATAAAACGTCAGATTGTATGCAAGGTGTAGAGTAAGAAGCCAAATATGCCCACACACATGACAACTGCACTGGCTCGGCCGAAAATGTTCGGCGTTTGTTCTTCATCTTCTTGCGGCGCAGCAAGCGCGAGATCTACAGATTCCGCTTGCTCATCAGAAATCTCAGCGGGCGTTTGATTCTTTTGGTATGTTCTTTGTGGTAGAGATACTCGGTATCCAAAATCACCTACCATATCGAGTGGAAGCACTTTTTCTCCGTCTCGATATGATTTACCTAGCAATGAACACAGCGTGTTCTGATGTTGAGAGTAGGACGCATCAGACAACGTTGTCGAAGCAAATAAGACCCTCGAAGATATGACTTCTCCAGCATGATGACAGAGCATCTCTAGCAGACGGCATTCTTCATACGACAAATTTGTTACGCTGCTGTCAGTCCAAATCAAAGAGCGGCTTTCAGGCTCAAAAACAACGCCCGAGAAGCGGTAGCAGCGGCTATTTACTTTTGTTGTCATCGGCTCGTCCCATTCTCAAGTGCGTTTATTAAAAGTGTGGACGCAATTCACAAAAATTCAAATGAATAAAGTGAGAAATTTATGAACTTTCTTTACCTTAAGACACGGAAATATGGATGGTTTTTCAGGCAAACTAACTGACTAGAGACTCAATATAATGATAAACTGATTTAAGTACCGCCATCTTTTTCTCGTCCCCCTGATGTTGCTCACCCAACTGCTCTAGACTCGCCATAAGTGCAGGCAGATTCTCTTCAAAATAATCCCTTCTGTGGAAATGCCACTTTCGCTGCTCAGAATCACTCAAGGTCCAAGGGAAATTTCGTGCGCGGTAGCGAAAGAGCAATGGTGCGATTCGACTGTCTGAGACATTTAGTTCGAAGGCGGCAAGGTTTTCCGGTGATGTTTGACGAACAATTTCCATCGTTGAACGATCAGCAGGAGAAAAAAATCCTTCATACAACATGCTGTCTATATTATTAGACGTTTTATAATTTTCATCTGTCACAAAAATCTTTAAAAGTTTTTCTCGAATTTCTGGTTGGGATTGTATTAGTTTGAGGTTCTCAAGACATTTTTGCCTGTCGATACCCAACCGCTCTGCGTCTTCAGGCCTCAGCGTTTTTGCTTCAGAGAGCACCGGGCACTTGTTGATATGAACAAGTTTGATTGGCACAGGTAATTCGTCAGGGCCTAGGTCTTCACGTTTTGTATAGAGGCGCTCCTTGAGCGCCTGAGCGTCTAATTCAAAGAGAGGTGAAGGGTCTTGAGCAAGGTCGATAGTAATGACTGCATTTTTATTTTCAGGATGCCAGGCAGCCGGCACGATCCAGCTTGTATTGCTCCGGTTTACACCAAACATACCCGATACATGCACCAATGGTTTCATATTCACCACGTCAATCATTGATGTCAGCTTGTTTTTATTTCTATGTTGATAGAGGTAATCAAACAGTCGCGGTTGCGCTTTTTTAAACAGCTTCGCCATTTCAATAGTTGCGATTACATCTGCCATCGCATCATGCGCGTTACTGTGTTCGATGCCGTTTGCGACAGATAGTTTTTCTAGCTTAAAACTGATTTTGCCTTCATCATCCAAAGGCCATTGAATGCCTTCTGGACGCAACGCATAACAAGCTCGCAAGGCATCAAGTAAATCCCAACGCGAGTTGCCGTTTTGCCAACTCCAACCGTACGGATCAAAGAAGTTACGATATAGCGTATATCGGGTTACTTCATCATCAAACCGGATATTGTTATAACCAATTGCACACGTCCCAGGAAGAGATAACTGCTCGTGGATCTTCGCAATGAACTCGGGTTCTGGAAGACCTTTAGAGACAGCTGTTTGTGGGGTAATGCCCGTTATCAAACATGCTTCAGGGTTGGGTAGGTAATCATTAGGAGGCTGGCAATAGATGACTAATGGCTCACCAATTATGTTGAAATCCATATCGGTTCTAACGCCCGCAAACTGACAAGGCCTGTCTAATGCCGGGCTGGTACCAAACGTTTCGTAATCAAAGAAGAAGAATGTAGGTTGATCTGAATTATTCATAGGTCGAAAAAGGTAACCTGCAAAAGAGGCTTAACCCCTTATAAATTAATGGTTTGCTGTACGCTAAGGTGTCATTTTTACAGCAACGAAATTGATGAAACCCGTTTAATCATTGATATTTACGTCCAATGATGTACCCAAATTTGAAAAGTGGTGCGTCCAAATGATTCGAGGCTATCTCTGTGAGTTTATAAGAGCCATATCAAAATCAGAAAGCTATGATGCGGCCTTTTGATTAAAAGACGGAAATGGCTTAGTTGCTATTGTTTCGCCGAAAGCCTTAGTCACTTTTCAATATCGATGCAGATTCAATGGCATCAATCAAAGGTTTAGATTCGGGAAGTATCCGATAGTTAACCTCAAGGATGCAAGACAAATCCATAAGCGCATGGTTGAGTTGAGAGAAGAGGTTAAGAACCCAGAAATTGCCCTCACCGGAGATAATGAATTCACCACTCTGGATGATTGTGTAAACTACTGGCTAGAACCCACAGTAGTTCATCTGAAAAAGGGTACCCAAGAGCTTTATAAGTCCTTCGCTAAAAACTACTACCTCAACGTTTTTCCTGACAAAGATGTTGAAAAGATAAGTCCGCGAGAGTGGATGGAATGGTTCGACAAGATTTCCGAACACAATCGTAAATTTGCTAACTCCGCGTTCTCCAAGCTTCGCTCCTGTCTGAACTTCTGCAAGAGCAAATTCATCATCAACGGTACTAAGCTTGAAATGCTTCGCCAACAAGATGTGGGCATACCGTCGGAAAAGGGAAGTAGGGTATTGCGTTGGCATGAACTAGCTAAGATTTGGATAGCCATAGAGAGAAGCCAAGCGAGCACTGCGAACAAATCACTGCATCAGCTCACCATGTTGATAGGAAATCGACTATCAGAGCTTAGGCTGGCTAAAAGAAGCCATTTTGATCTAGAAACAGGCATTTGGACGGTGCCAAAAGAGATAAGCAAGATGGGGAATGAAATTCGGCGCCCAATCCCACCGGTGGCTAAGCCAATCATCGAGAGATTAATGATGGCTTGAGATGACTATTTGTTCCCCGGCCAAAACTTCAATATTCCTATCACTATCTCTGGCGCCAATCGATATATCCGAAGAATAAGAGAGTCACTAGATATAGAGGATTGGCGCACCCATGATTTCCGCCGCCCATACCTGAGAATAACTCAGCGGCTTGTGCCCACGCGACGCCATCACTGGCACCGCCGCCAAGACTGAACAGACCAACCCAATACCTATACCAACAAACGTTTTCATCGTTTTTCCTTTTCCTTGATAAATAAAACAACCACCTGAGGGTGGTTAACAGAAATCTAGACATTTACCGCCCAAGGATACGTCACAAAGTGTGAAGTGTTAATTGCAGTTTGTAATTATTTATTGTGTGTTTAGTAGCTGTTTTTGCAGGTTTTTATGGGTAGATGATAGTCAGCATGTTCTGGGATGAGGTTTTCGAGTGATGTACGGTTTATTGGTGTAATGATGTGTAATTAACTAGGCATTGATTTGGGTTAATAGTTAAGGCGTCTTCAGACAAAACAAAGGGAACTGACATGAGCGAAGCAGTTTGATTATGGGGTAATTGAACGCTTTGTAAAAAGCAATAGCCACCCATCAGTTGGTTTCATTCTTGCTAGCTCCAGATATTTTCCGCCAACAGATGACGAGATTACCCTGTATCTATTGAGTTTCACATTGCGTTGTAAAGGTCAATCTACGTGAACCGAAAGATTATCATCATTGGATAAAACACTAGGAAATGAGGAACAAAAAATTGGGACAAGATACATCTGAAAAACAATCCAAGAAGTTTAACTTTACTTATGTTCCCGTTGTAGCCAATGGAGCTGCACTAAAAAATGACGCCGTAAAGGCTGTTCATGAAGCATATAAAAATGGTGGAGACTCTACATCTAAACTTCATAATCTAGTCAAAAACTCGAAGAATGACCTGAGTGATCTGCTAACCGTTATGCGAAAGGGTAATGATCAAGACTGGATTGACGGTGAGGTAGATGGAATGCCTGCCCGCTACATACAAGATGGGGATTGTTATTGCTCGTTTGTTACCTCTAAATTAGATGATGAATTGGCTAAAGTCGTTGGTGCAGACAAGGTTCACCATAATCGCGTTATTCACGTACAGTTTTCTTCTAGTTCTGGGCTTACTTGGTACCAGAAGTACCTTATTGAGGGTGGAGTTGACCTTGGTCTCAGTATTGCCGCAGAAAAATTACTGTTAGCCGGCGCCAAAATGTTTATTAATAAAATGAGTCGTTTGTTTGCTAATGATCGGATTCAACCTGGCATGCGAGAAATTGAACTCCAAAATATCGTACACGAAGATTTACATGCGCCACAGGGCTTAGAGGCAATTGAGCCCGATCAAGGGGCTTTACAGGATTTGTATCAAGAACTCGATGTTGCGGGAATTGAAATTGAGTTTGATTTAGAAGAAACGTTGATGGCTCAACTATTAAATGGTGCTGCATTTGGTGGAGAGCTAATAGTCGTAGCGGTTATAGCAATTGTAATTGATCTTTTAATCAATCAGCTATTTAAAGAATACCACTTTAGTTTTGAAGTTTATAATATTACTTCGAAACCTCTGACTGATCTTGGTTTCCCATATATGGATAACGTTGATAAATCAGCAGCAAAAGGCACATCTACAAATGTACTTGGACCTGCAACCATAGGAAATCCTCAGTGCTCTCCGATACCAGGATTTAAGACTAATGAACCTATTATTTCTATCGCTTCATATTATATGGTGAACGATAGTACCTTTTTTGAAGGATTAGGTATGATTTTTAATGCTAACTTGGATATTAAAAATATCAGTAATGTGTGTGCTGTTGCTGATATTCCTAGATTTTCCGACAACTCGATTTCAGCTCTATTTAACGTAGATAAGGAAAAATTTGAAAGCACATATAAACATCAAGAGGGAGCTAATAAGGTTCTCAGAGTCGAAAAAAATTGTGATGATTTTTCAGTTGTTATGACAATGAGTAAATTGTCTGGTGCTGATGAAAACAGCTATTGCTCGAATCTTTTTATCACTGATAACAACACAATGAATGATCTTCTTGCATACATAGAGAAGACCGAGGAAAAAGAACCCGTCACTTAACATTTTAGAGTTTTTTAGGTTTATAGAAAAGCCTTGCTTTTGGCCGGGGCTTGTTTGTTTGAGACACTTAGCCAACCTATACCGTGTTAGAGCTCTCCTAGAATGTTCGGAGCGTCTTCACTATTAGGTATATAAATCTATCTGGATAGTAATGTGAAGCAACCACACTGATTTTGATTTCATCTTTTTTCGACTCAAACCAATTTAATGAATTGAAATTATTAATAAATTGAGATTTATGTGTATGTTCAACGGTTGAGATTTTACTGCAAAGAGAATATATGACCAAGTTACTAAAAGTTGATAGCGCGATCCTCCTAGCCATCATAACTGTCTTTTTTTACCTTGTTGGTACCACTGGCTACCACGGGTATATTAACTCGATGGGGTTAGAATCGAGCCTGCTAGAAAAAAGCTATCGTGAGATTTTATATAAAGGATTATTGATATTTTTAGATTCATATATGGACCTTAATAACTACATCTATATATTAACCGCAGTTATTATATCAATGTTATTTATCCATGGAATGGCGTTGAAATATCTAAGTTCTCTTAAATTAAAATACTTTAATTTTTCAAAAGAAGCTGGGAAAAATACGATTTATGAAGGTGGAAAAAATGTTTTAAATACGGTTTTTCCTATTCTAATTGTATCTCTTTTAGTAGTGTTACTATTTTCTTACTTAGTCCATGTACATAAGGTAAATAACTTTAGTGCCAAGAGTACGATTAGTAACCATATCGATAATAGCTTTGAAAAACCAAGGCAGATTAATATTAAATTAGATGGAAAGAAACGGAAGATGACTCTTCTAGTTTGTGGCTCTAGTAATTGTGCTGCTATTGAAAATGATACTAATATAATATTTTATTTTCCAACAAGTATAGAGTTTAATCATATCCATGGACCAGAAATACTAAGCTACAAAATTGCAGCTGTTGATAAAGATGTAACCGAGTAAATTTACTACTTATCTTAATTTTATAAGCCCCAGCTAAAAGCTGGGGCTATCTTACAATTCATTTATATATTGCTATTTTTTAGTTTGTCTTCCAATGCCCTGTCCTCCAAGGAAACACACAATCGCAAGAAATATTTTTTCCGCCATAGATTAATTTTCTTTGTGGACGGCATAAAAGACTAAAAGTAAGATTACAATAACGATGTTAATTGAATAGTTGACAGTGGGTACATCCGCCAGTCACATGATATTACCAGAATAAGAGTAATGAGATTAAGATTAATCAATTACTTCCTCAATTTACATTGATATGGGCTAGTCAACCGAACTGAGTTGAATCCAAAAAATAGGTTAGACTCGCTCCCAATCTATTGGCGAGCGACGCCAAATTGCCATCAACAGAGCATCCAGAGCCAATTCTTTCGTTATTCGGCTTTTCATCGACCAACCAATCACACGCCTTCAGAACAAATCAATGACAATGGCCAGATATAATCAGCCTCCATACGTCATAATGTACGTTATGTCTGTTACCCATGACTGATTAGACTCTATAAGATTGAACGTCCGTGCCAGCTTATTGAAGGCTATTCACCTTTTTTAATCGTGTCAGTATCAGAGAACTCGACTCAAAACCAAATCTAGGTGTCACTCGTAAAGTGTCATCCAACTACCAATAATATCTCGTCGATTACTGTGTTATCACGCATGATTTGATTGATATTAAGAGATGCATTGAGATGTAAGAATGAGAGATACAGTCGTTAAAAACATCCGCCAAAGATTTAGAAGTTACTCCTTGTTGTTTGAACAAATTGCAGAGGACTCTCTGACGTTGCAATTGCCTGTTGCTATGAGCAAATCGGTTGGTGAGCACATGTGGTGTATCGTTGGCGCGAGGGAAAGTTATACTCGGGCTTTGCTGAATGGTAAATGGGATGGTTTTGCCTGCTCACTCAAATCAGATTCCAATTACTCAGAGATCAAAAAGGCATTAGACGATTCGTCACGCAGTTTCGATGATGCTCTTGCAGCAGTAAAGGTATGGACAGAAGAACGAGATGACTTACTCGTCCACTTACTCGAACATGAAACCATGCACGAAGGACAACTCATTCGACATCTTTACGCTTTGGGAGAAACTGTTCCATCTTCGATCAAGTGGGCATAGGTGAATGATTGGCTTTTCCCATGTTTCGTTCGTCCATCAACAACCCATTCATCAAAGTGAAATTTAGAGGCATATCTCAACTTATTGCTTCCAACCTTTGACACTAAAGACTCATATCCGCGCAAAAAGTATTATGGTTGGTACCTAAAACCCTACGCACTCAAGTTTATATAGCTAGGTGTGGCCGGATGTTTCTCTTTACTCTATAGGTACACCAAATGAAACTTGCAGGAATTTTGCTTTCCACGGCTATGGGGCTCGGTGCCTTTTCCGGCTCTGCCGCCGCGACAGAACACAACTTCGGATTGGGGATGGGTTCTAACTTCAACGGTGTTGGTGCGTATTATGGCATGAATGTGTCAGATGCGATGGTTTACGCATCAGCGGGTTGTTTGGCATTGGTTCAAACATCAGGTAACGACTTTAATTCGGATTGCGGAGTGGGTGCTGGCTATTTGAATACCGCACTTCTTTTCCCCGGTGAAGGAAAACACGCTGTCGGTGTCCATGTTGGTTCAGGTTATAACACGGTTAATGACGACAGTGAGTTTCAAGTCTTCGTTGCACCACAATATGTCTATTACGTTAATGGGCAGAACAAACCGGGTGCTCAGTTCGGAGGCTCAGTCATGCTGGCTGAAACTGACGGAGATATCGTTGAATCTCTAATGTTGAATATGGGTTATCAATTCTAACAGCGTCTATCTTTGTGAACTCATAGAAAGCCTCACTTTGTGAGGTTTTTTTCTTCTTGTCTCCTCGACTATCTTATTCGCATCTTTGATTAATTCCTTTCTGTTTAATTGCGATAACCTTAGCGTCTAATGGAATGAAGAATACGCATTGGATGATGAAAATAAATTTGTGGCTATCACCTTGGCCAATGATGTCATGTGCATTGATGCTATTGACTGCCTGTTCAGCGAATACGTCAGATCAGAGGCAATACCCGGATGTTTTTATAAACACTGAATATGTAGAAAGACCGGGTGCTGGTTCGCTTCTCGCTGTTGCTAAAGACTACTTGTCTTCTGAACGTTTACGCCCCGAACCCATAAAACCTCTTCCCGTTCAGACAATCACAGCCGATCAGTTAACGGTAGAAAAACAGAATGTTGTGTACCGAATCGGTCACTCTACGTTGTTGCTAAAACTTGATGGGCAGTTAATCCTTACCGATCCCATGTTCAGCGAACGCGCATCGCCTTCCCAATGGGTTGGGCCAAAGCGTTTTCATCCCGTACCCATTCGTCCCGAGGACTTACCTCCCATTGATGTTGTCGTGATCAGTCATGATCATTATGACCATCTTGACCAAGGTTCCGTCGAAGCGCTTGCTGATAAAACTGCGGTGTTTTTAGTGCCATTAAAAGTCAAGCCTTACCTCGTCGAGTGGGGGGTGAGGCCGGATAAAATCATTGAGCTGAACTGGTGGGAATCGGTATCAGTTAAAAACACTGAATTTGTGCTGACGCCAGCGCAACACTTTTCGGGCAGGGGCGTGCTTAAAAAAGACAACACGCTTTGGGGGAGTTGGGTCATGCTCGGTGAAAATGCAAGGGTTTTCTTCAGTGGTGACTCTGGCTACTTTGGCGGCTTCAAAAGGATCGGAAAAAAATATGGTCCATTTGATCTGACGCTAATTGAAACAGGTGCTTACAATAGTCGTTGGCCTTTTGTTCATATGTTTCCTGAACAAAGCGTACAGGCGCATATTGACCTCAATGGTAAGGTCATGATGCCGATTCATAATTGTACATTTGATCTCTCTACACATGATTGGAATGAACCATTGTTAAAAGCTTTCCAAAGCAGTAAGAAGAGAGATGTAACCATGGTAGCGCCGCAGATGGGCGAGCGACTTGTCATTGGCGAAGCCCCACCGATATCAAGCTGGTGGAAATAACAGACATCAAACTTCGCAATTGATTTGGCTTATTAGCTAACTAATGCGCCATAAATATTGCGAAAGAAACTTGATTTCAATGCTAATTACTCTCAGGCCGTGACTATTTCGTGTACTGTGAAGTAAACACCTACTCGTCATAATCATGAACCAAAACATAATAAAACTGAACCACAGAAATCATTCTGTTGCGTCCGACATTCTCGAGCTCTCACTTCAGTCATATCGTATTGAATGTGACTTGTTGGGGTTAGAAACATTCCCTCCGCTCAATGAATCAACTGATGACATTGAGAAAAGTGAAGGAATTTTCTGGGGCCTCTACGTTGAAAATACGTTAGTGGCAGTACTAGAAATATCCACTCTTGTATTGGAGCGCAATACAAATGCCAAAAACATTGATCGTTTAGTGGTATCGCCTGAACACTTCCGTCGTGGGTTTGGTCAGGCTATGCTCAGGTTCTGCTGCGGAGCGCGAGGCGTCTATTCTGTGTCAACGGGGAGGGTAATCTTCCTGCAGTGAGGCTTTACGAGAACTATGGGTTTGCATTGCAATCAAAACGTCAGTTGTCCGCCAATCTCACCATTTCCACTTTCCAAAAAGTGGTGGCATAAAAAAACGTTAAAGTAGCAAGAATTATCAATTATTTATGACCGAATAATGATAGCTTTTATTACGTTTGATTCTGTTTCTGTAAAAATGAGCGGTGAGAGAGAGTAAATGGATGCTTCAGGTTCAACGTTATCTAAATTTTTAAAAACTGCAATTCCTATTATCATTGGTACCTTGATTGTCGGTATTAACAATGTTGCTGACGGTATTTTTATCAGTCGATGGGTCGGCCCAACTGCGATGGGGGCAGTAACTGTTGTTCTACCTCTTCAACTTCTTATCGCAGCCATTGCAACAATGCTCTCAGCAGGAATGGCTGCAGCAATGAGCAAGCTGATCGGGCAAACAAACCTAAAACAAGCAGGAGAGACTGCGGGCCATACCATTCAATTTGGTATAGTGTTTTCGATCATATTCACTGTCGCTGGGATGTTTTTTCTCCCTGAAGTCCTCACTGCTATGTCAATCGAACCTGTGTTCTATGATTTTGCTGTTGAATATGCCAAACCGATCTTAATTGCTTCATCAGTTTTCTTTTTATTGCCAATATTGGCTGACTTTTATCGCGCTGAGGGTAAGGTGCAAATAATGATGATGATCCTTTTGTCATCGTCATTACTAAATATCTTGTTCAACTTCCTTTTTGTCACTGTTCTTGGCTGGGGTGTAACAGGTGCATCCTATGCAACGATCATCGCGGGTCTTATATCATCACTGATTGCTTTGGCTATGTATATGCGTGGCAAAGCAAACACCCAAATCCTTTTTTCATTTAACGTATTCGCATGGCCTGCGATTATGTTTTTAGGTTTCCCAACCTTGGTTGCGCAGATTGGGGTTGCCATTCAAACGTTCTTGGTGAATACGCAATTCTTACAATACGGCCACGAGAACTGGGTCATTGCTTACGGTGTGATCGGCCGATTATCTGTATTCATGATTCTCCCTGTTGTAGCAATGCTGATCGCTTTTCAAACCTTGTGCGGGTTCAGCCTTGGTGCAAAGCAATACGATGAGGTGAAAGCATTGATCAAAGTCGCCTTCTGCACCATGACAGTTTTTGCGTCGGGTTCAACCATACTGGTACTGTTCTTTCCTGAAGCATTAATGCGGCTGTTCATTGAGGAGGAGGCGCTGATTCAATACGGTGTCGACTTTGTTCATTATTGTATCTGGGGGCTTCCACTAATTGGGGTTGGCATGTTGGCGACAGGCTTCTACCAAGCAAATGGGCAGGCGAGGATGGCTACATTTTTCAGTAGTCTCCGGGTAATTTGCTTGTTTGTTCCACTTTCTCTGATACTGCCGGAATTGTTAGGTTTGAAAGGTGTATTTATCGCCATTGTGGCGGCGGATGTGATTGCTGCGGTGCTTACTATTGTAATTGTCCAATATCAGTATAAAAAGTATGTATCTAATTCACTCGACGTCGCTGTCGTTAGCTAACCATCATAGTAAAGCGGCTTGACCATAGTCATGGTCAAGCCAATGTTTCATTAGGCGTCTGCTAATGCTTTTTGGTCTTCCATATCCTGTCGCTTGATGACTTTATGGCCGTCTTCAGTGACACCACTTTTCCAATAGCTACTGATATAGATATTGTTTCTATCTACATCCTTCTCGTTTCTGAAGTAGTTTCTTAGGTCTCTCATGTCATCAAATTCGCAAGCTGTCCAGACGGACACTGTCCCTTCAAGCCATGGCATTGACCGAACTTGTTCAGAGAGATACTGTCCTTCTGTAAGCCAAACAACGGTCATACCATCTGGAGCAGAAAGCGGCTGAATATCTTCCTCTGTTAATACCTTTATTACCGCAAACCCCTTTGCATTTTTGGGTAACTGCTTAATCTTGGCCGTAAGTGCCGGTAAAGCGGTCATGTCGGCGGCGAGTGCGAACCAGTCGGCTTCGAGGTTTAAGCTCTGAATTAAGCCTGGACCAGCGATATTGATGGTTTCACCCGCTCTTACATTTTGCGCCCAACGCGCTGCGAATCCACAGCTGTGATCATCAATTTCATGACGGACAAAATCGACGTCTATTTGTCCTTGATTCTTGTTATACGACCGAATCGTGTAGGTACGCATAACAGGCCTTTGCTCTGCCTGTATGCATTCGCTGATATCCGTTCCACCTTGCTTATTGAACAGAAACTTTATATAGCCACCCTCACAATCGTCGGGAAAAGAGACAAGATCTTCACCGCGTAACGTTACGCGGTGCATGTTTGGTGTGATGGTGTCATTTGAAATAACAGTAACTTCTGAATAGTACTTCGACATAGATAAATTCTTGCAAATGATAATTATTATCAAAATACTATCAAAAATAATTGATTCGGGGTAGCCAATGAGATGTTTTTGGACTTTCCTCATTGTGATAACCGGACAGGGTCACATTCTAGACCCAATGTGTATTTCACTCTCGATGGCTTGATGTGCATGGTGGCATTAAACAAATTGTTAAATGGTATGTTTTCAGTGGAAATTTGCAGGAGATCAGGTTCGCAGTTAAATCAATAGAATAAAGCGATATGAAGGTAGATGGATAAAAAACTGCCTACTATATTCAACAGGCTGCCGTACGATTATTACAGAAATATGTTTCGGTTTTTACTGCGTTATTTATACGCCTTTAAAACAACACTTCCTTATGCTTTAGCCAATTGGCTTTTGGGGTTACATATGAAAAGACATCTTGTTCTCGCTTCCGCTCCCATTTTCTTTGTGCTGTCACAACCTGCTTTCGCCCTTGAGTCTAAAGCGGGATGGGAGGTATCTCTTGGGTTGGGTTATGTGCATAACGCGAAAGAGAAGATTGAAATTGAGAGAGAGGGTAAATCAAACATTATTTTCTCCGATGCAAAGTTTAAATCGACCGCATTAGAAGTCCCAATTTATTACTCATTAAAAGCAGGAAGGTGGGATAACTCATCAGCGTTTGAAGTTGAGTTCATTCACAACAAGCTTTTTATTGCACCTGAAAACTTAAGTCATGGGGTGAATCACTTTGAGATCAGTCATGGGTTTAATTTGGTGTATGTGAACTATGCTGTCGAAATGAACAACTGGATCGCAAGAGGTGGTGTGGGGCCTGTAATAGCCAGTCCGACTATATCGATTGATGGCGTTGAATCCAGTGAAGATTATCAGCTTGCTGGTATAACGACCCAGTTTGGCCTAGAGCGAGAGTTGCTGGCAGTTGACAGTTTTTCCTTGGGTGTCGAAGGCAAGGTTTCCTATTCATACACCAAACTGGACCTAGATGATGGTTCAGTGACGGTACCAAACACCGCCCTTCATCTTTTATTTAACCTGAAATACATGCTGTGATGTCAACATGATGCTCTTTCCATAGGTAGAGAGCATCACTATTCGATGTTGAAATTATTTCTGTGTTTGTCTTTCTGTTATCTTTAGCTCATCAAAAAACTAAGCGGTTAGCCTTGAGGATACATGTGATTAGCATAACCCCTTTGACAACTCACATTGGTGCTGAGATATCTGGTATTAAATTAACAGATGTGAATCATGATCAATTTACCCAAATCTACGCTGCATTCCTCAAATATAAAGTGATTTTTTTTAGAGATCAGTCTTTGACGCCAGAGCAGCAACTTGTATTTGCTGCACGGTTTGGAGAAATCGAAAAGCCTCATCCATTCTTTCCTCATGCTGAAGGCGCACCTCAGGTAAGTGTTATTGAGACGACGAGAGGAAACCCTCCGGGAGAAAGCTTTTGGCATACCGATATGACTTGGCAAAAATCCCCACCGAAATGTTCTATTTTGTACGGAGAAATTATTCCACCTGAGGGCGGAGATACAATTTGGGCGTCAATGGAGGCTGCGTTTGAACATTTATCTTTTGAGATGCAGCAAAAGCTTCTCGGACAACTTGCTACACACGGCCTTCATGCGTTTGAAGGGAGTCGCTATGATGATATTGATGCAGAGGGCAAGAGCAGTGTGGTTGAGAAATCAAAATCAATCGAATCAGTGCTGCACCCATTGATATCAAAGCACCCAGAAACTGGCCTGCTCAGTTTATATATAAACGAGCAATTTACGCTCAAGATTGAAGGAACGAACGAAACAAAGGACAGTAAACTGCTTAGCGATCTTTTCAGTCACGCGAGAAATCAAAAGTTTCAAGTCAGATTTAGCTGGCAAAAAGGCAGTGTAGCGATTTGGGATAACCGATGCACACAGCACTTTGCCGTCACAGATTACGGCGATACACCGCGTCGTCTTCATCGAGTGACAGTGATTGGTGATGAAATTTTTCCTCCTCAAGGATAATTTCTTCTGATGAAGTTTTTTGCTGCTAGTCCTTGAACACTAATTTTGGCCATTTTTTAAACCAACCTTTATCAGCAGCACGATTTTTCGCTGTATTTAGTTCGGGATGCTTACTATTGATGGTTACTGTTGTGTTGACTAATAGTGGGAGTGCAAACGGCGAAATGATTTCAATTTCTTGACGATGATTGATTTTAGCTCCTATTGCTGTTTCAACCTCAGGCCAGTAGCTCATCGCATCTACAACAGAGTGATAAGGTTTTACACCAATTTTCTTATGCATTCTGGCTTGGTTTTTCACCGACCAAGGGTGGTTACTCATAGAGCGCAAGACATGTTCAAAATCGCGGTCTCTCTCTTCGGATATTACGCCAGCGTCATAGTAAATTAAGTCAATGTCTTCCAGTGCTGAGGCGTATTCAAATCCATGCAGTGTATCCCAAATGAGATTTCTGACAAATCCTGCAGCAAGACACCATTGCGGTAAATCGAGTTTGGCAGCCGTTCTGAGTGCATGCATTCTTTCATCATCATTATGAAGCCAGCGTGTCAGTTTTTCTTCTAATGCTAAAGTTGTATTCAAATCTCGGTGTTCCATCATGCTATTTACCTACACTTTTTAAACATATTCTCGGTTAATTATTCACCAAGCCAGAATAAATAGGGCCTGTAGGGCTTTTTCTATGTGACGTTAAACCTCTTGAAATCACAATGAAATCATTTCAATTTTTTGGAGCAACTTCATGGTTTCATTTGATACTATATGAAGTCGCACCGATTTCTGACCTATTCCCACTCGACAATCCTCGTAATCTTTAAGATAACAACTGGGTAACATTTGCTGTGGCTGCGGTTGGATACGCACCCACAGAGCAAACCAACATGTTCATCTATTAAAACAACGGGAATAAAACCCGCACAATAGGGAAGTGAAAATGAAAAAAACTTTGATTGCATTAGCGATGGCTGCGCCACTGGCTATGGGTAGCGCTGCGGCGATGGCTGATACGCTGAAAATCGGTATGTCACAGTACCCAGAAAATCTGCATCCAACTTTGAACAACAGTGTGGCAGGTACTTATGTTCTTTCCTCAGTTTTACGAAGCGGTGTTGTATTCAACCCGGAGTGGGCACATGAGTGTCTTGCGTGTTTAGACGTTCCTACTTTCGAGAATGGGTTAGCTGAGCGTGTGAAAGTAAATGGTAAAGATGGCGTCAAAATGACTGTCACATTGCCAGATGATCTCTACTGGGGCGATGGCACACCTGTCACATCTAAAGATGCTGTTCTGGCGAGCGAGATTGCTAAAGATGCACGTGTACAGGGTAACCCGGGTGTATCTAACGCGAAGAAAGTGGAAAAAGTTGTTGTTCTCGATGAGAAGCGTTTCGAAGTTTACATGAACGTTGTTGATTACCAATACAGCACTTACGTGCCTGGGCTAATTCCTGATCATGTTGAGGGTGAACTTTATCGTAATGACCCGACTAGCTATCACAAAACGAGTAAATATCTAACTGCTCCAACCACTGCTGGATTGTATAATGGCCCATACATCCTAAAAGATGTTCAAACGGGTACTTTGGTAAAAGCAGTTAAGAACCCTCATTGGAAAGGCAAACAGTCAGACTTTGACGACTTGTTGTTTAAGATCGTAACTGATACATCTGCATTGGAAGCAAACCTACTTTCTGGTTCTGTTGATTACATCGCGGGTGAAATTGGCTTGACGCTTGACCAAGCATTGCAGTTCGAGAAGCGTCATGGCAGCAAATACAACGTTGTACACCAACCAGGTTTATTGTACGAGCACCTTGACACGAACCTAAGTAACGAACACTTGGCTATAAAGGAAGTGCGTAAAGCGCTAATGCATGCATGAACCGAGAAGAGTTGGTTGAGCAACTCTTCGGTGGTCAACAGCCTGTTGCTCACAGTAGCGCGAGTCCACTTGATGTGGTTTACACTGATGATGTGGCAAAATACGACTACAACCCAGAAAAAGCAAAAGAGTTGCTAAGTAAAGCTGGCTACAGTCTTAAAGGCGGTAAGATGGTCAACAAAGAGGGCAAAGCCCTCGAGTTTGACCTGATGACAACTGCTGGCAACAAGACCCGCGAACTTGTTCAGCAAGTTCTTCAATCACAATGGAAAAAAGTCGGTATTACCGCAAATATCAAGAACCAAACAGCGCGTGTATTCTTCGGTGAGACCCTGCCGAATGGTGACCACAACGGTTTAGCTATGTTCGCTTGGGCTTCATCACCTGAGAGCAATCCGAAGTATATGGTTCACTCAGTAAATATCCCATCTGAGGCCAATGGTAAGAGTGGTGGTAACTACTCTGGTTATAACAACCCTGTCATGGATAAACTGACTGTGCAGATCGAAACAGAGCTGGATGCTGAGAAGCGTGCTGAGCTGTTCGCCGAAGTGCAGAAAATCTATGCAGACGACCTACCAGTACTGCCACTTTACTTCCGTTCTAACAGTTACGTGATGCCAAAATGGCTGAAGGGTGTACAACCTACTGGCCACCAGTTTGCCTCTACAAACTGGGTAGAAAACTGGACGTCTAAGAAGTAAGGACAGTTCATGCAAAAGACGATTTTAGATGTACGTCGTTTACGGGTAGCCTTTCGGGGCTACCCTGCGGTTAACGATATTAGCTACCAGATCAAGCAAGGTGAGATCCTGGGAATCGTCGGTGAGTCAGGCTGCGGTAAAAGCCTGACTGCACTCACGACAATGGGATTACAGCCAAACGTAATGCAAGCCAGCGGTGAAGTCATCTTCGATGGCAAAAACCTGCTTGAAAATACTGAAAAGCAATGGCAGAAAGTTCGCGGCGAAGGCATTGCCATGATCTTCCAGGAGCCGATGACTGCATTAAACCCGGTAACTACTGTCGGTGAACAGGTTGCCGAAATGTTTGAACTTCATCAGGGTTGCAATAAGAAAGAGGCTGCAGAAAAAGCCATCGAAATGCTTAATGTGGTGCACATTCCTGACCCTGTTCGTCGTGCCAAAGCCTATCCTCACGAACTTTCTGGCGGTATGCGCCAACGTGTTGTCATTGCCATGGCTCTGGCGTGTAAGCTTCTCTTATCATCGCAGATGAACCTACAACGGCTTTAGATGTGACTGTTCAGGCGCAGGTACTCGACCTGCTCGAAGAGTTACGTGAAACCACAGGAACTGCTATTCAATTTATCAGCCACAACCTTGGTGTTGTTTCTCAGTTGGCTGAAAATGTAGTTGTTATGTATGCGGGACGTGTGGTTGAAAGAGCGACCGCTGAAGAGCTTTTTGCTAACCCACAGCATCCATATACCATTGGACTTCTTGGCACGCTGCCTCGGATAGGAATGCCTCGTGGAGCGCTACCTTCCATACCCGGCGCTGTGCCACCTCTTGATCAACGTGGTTCGGGTTGCCCGTTTGCTGACCGATGCACCAGAGCAACGCCGACCTGTATGGCAGAAATGCCCGAAGAAGTGGAACTGAGTGCAGTCCACAGTGTCGCCTGTCACCACCCTTGAGGATATCGTCTATGACACTAGTGAAATTAACAAACGTCTGCCAACGATACCCCGTAGGCAAAAAAGACTTTTTTGGCAAATCAACTCAGACGCTTCATGCAGTAAAAGATGTTTCTCTGACGATTGATGAAGCAGAGACTGTGGCTGTGGTGGGTGAATCCGGTTGTGGGAAGTCCACCTTAGGCCGAATTGTGTCGTTACTTGAGTCACCAAAAGACGGCGAATTGGAAATTGCAGGCGTTGACCCTCGAACATTATCAAAAAATGAACTCAAAGAACTCAGGAAGAAGCTTGGTCTTGTGTTTCAGGACCCGTTCTCAGCGTTAAACCCAAGAATGCCAATCTCTCAATTGGTTGCCGAGCCACTGGAAGTGTATAACATAGGCACCCAAGCTCAGCGTCAAGCCAAAGTGCTTGAATGCCTCAAAGCAGTTGGTTTGAGCGAAGATGCCCTTGACCGATATCCTCATGAATTCTCGGGTGGTCAACGTCAGCGTATTTGTATTGCCCGAGCACTTGTTCTTGACCCTAAGTTAATCATTGCAGATGAACCGCTGTCCGCTTTGGACGTCTCTGTGCAAAGCCAGATACTTAATTTATTTACCGAACTGAAACAAACACGAAATCTATCGTTCTTCTTTATTAGTCACGACATGGCGGTCGTTGATTATCTCGCTGACACTATAGTGGTTATGTATCTTGGCCAGGTGGTTGAAAGCGCACCTCGTACCGAGTTCTTCACTAATCCAGCTCACCCCTACAGCAGAGCATTGCTAAATGCAGTGCCGGAAGTAGGGACAGGTCGTCGCAAAAAGGGCCTAGCTCTCCAGGGCGATGTACCCAGCCCAATTAATCCTCCAGCGGGTTGTCCATTTAATCCCCGTTGCTCAAAAGCAACTGACCTTTGTCGTACCGAGAAGCCTGCCAGTGCTCCGGTTTCAGAAAGTAATTCGCATACTGTAAGTTGCCATTTTCCTGAGGTTGCAGCGCATACAGAAGTAACTGTTGACCGGGAGGTTGTTACACAATGATATTTTTACTTCACAGAACGCTTCACAGCCTTCTGATTTTGTTTCTGGTTATGTTCTGTACTTACGCATTGATGGGGTTAATGCCGGGTGACCCGATTGATTTAATGATAAGTTCGAATCCTGATATTAAACCCGAGGACATTGCACGTCTAAAAGCTCAACTGGGTCTCGATCAGCCAATTCTGGTGAGATTCTGGCATTGGTTTATCAATGGACTCCAAGGAGATTTCGGATACTCTCGCTTCTACTATCAGCCGGCAATCGATGTAATACTACCAGCAGCTTGGAATACCATTAAGCTGGTTGGTCTTTCTACTATTATTGCGATTCTTTTGGGTATTCCATTCGGCATTATTGCAGCTCTTAGGCCGAAATCTTTCCTAGACTATTTTACGAGCTTTATTGCATTTCTTGGCTTTTCGATACCCGCATTTTGGATGGGTTTGATGTTGATGCTGGTCTTTTCTGTGAGCTTCGGACTATTGCCTGCGGGCGGAACAGGAGCTGGAGAAGGTGACGACAGCTTCTGGTTTGCAGCAAAGCACTACATCTTACCCGCAACGACACTGTCTATTATTAGTATTGCTTCTATTTCACGTTACATGCGTGCTAGTACTATTGATGTACTGAGACAAGATTATGTTCGCACGGCAATCGCCAAAGGTGCATCAAAAAGCCGTGTTATCAGAAAACATGTGCTCAAGAATGCCTTAATTCCTGTTGTTACCATCATTGCTTTGGACTTTGGTACCGTCCTCGGCGGTGCTGTCCTTACGGAGACACTTTTCTCATGGCCAGGTATGGGGAAAGTGCTGCTTGATTCAATTAACGGTAGTGATTACAACGTCGCTTTATTGTGTATTATCGTTTTAACGATCAACATGTTACTAGGGAACCTCTTAGCCGATGTTGCATACAGCAAACTTGACCCACGTATCGATCTAACAAAAGGAGCTTCAGCATGACGACGATAACAAGTGCATCGGCGGCCACTGAGCAACCCAAGTCGAAGAAGGCGTTGACCCCAAGGCAATTGATGTTTAATCGCCTCCTCCAACATAAAGTTGGTGTTGCGGGTGGGATATTCATTTTATTTTTACTGATCATTTGCGTCTCAGCACCATTATTTTCTTCTTTTTTAGGTAATGATGCTTTTGAGGTAAGTTTCTTTAGCCGTTATGAACCTGCAGGGGCTGAGTTTTGGCTAGGGGCAGACGAATTGGGGCGGGATGTATTTTTAAGGTTGCTCTATGCGGGGCAAATTTCTCTTGGCTTTGCTGTCGTCACAGCCTTATTTATGTCGATAATTGGTACCACGATAGGTATCTGTGCTGGCTATTTTGGTGGTAAAACCGACTCAGTACTGATGCGTTTTGCTGATTTTGTGCTTTCACTACCTGGTCTGCCTGTACTCATTGTTTTATCAGCTATCGATCCGGAAAAACTGGGTGTGCCTGCTGACATCGCCCGTAGTGATTTTTTCGCAGTAGCTAAGTTAACAATTATTTTCTGTATCCTTGGCTGGCCTCAGACTGCTCGCCTTGTTCGTGCTGGTACGCTTTCGGTCCGAGAACGTGAATATGTAAAAGCAGCTGTCGGTTACGGCGCTTCGTCGGTAACTATTATTTTTAGACATGTTTTACCTAACGTTATTTCGCCTGTGATTGTCGCAACGACAATGGGGGTGGGTGGCGTTATTCTGGGTGAAGCAGCACTTTCTTTTTTAGGTATGGGTATTCAGCCTCCAACCCCATCATGGGGAAATATGCTGAATAACGCGAAAGAGACCATTTGGCAAGCTCCTGGTTTGGCGATTTACCCGGGTATAGCAATTACCATGACAGTTATGGCAATAAACTTCTTTGGTGATGCGCTCCAAGACGCAATTGATCCAAAGAGCCAGTAATCACTGAAACTTAAGTGATTTCAAAGCCACCCATGCGGGTGGCTTTTTTGTTTCTGTTGCTTTGGCATGCATTGCTCTGTGTAGGAAATGAAATAGAGAGTTTGTTATTACTTTGTGATAGTTTGGAGAAATTAATTTTTCGAATAGATAATGGATTAGTAACTATGTGTCGCTGGATGAGCTATATCGGTAAATCTGTCTTTCTAGATGAGCTTTTATATCAGCCAGCACATAGTTTGGTCAGTCAAAGTAAAGATGCAGTAAAAGCTGTCACAACAGTTAATGCTGATGGGTTTGGTCTTGCTTGGTATGGTGAAAAAGCGACACCAGCCACTTACCATGAAATTCTCCCCGCATGGGCTGATAAAAACCTTAAGTCGATTGCTGAGCACACGCGATCAGCCTGTTTTTTGGGCCACGTTAGAGCATCCACTGGTGCGACAACTTCCAGAGAAAACTGCCACCCATTTACATGGTCAAAATGGTCTTTTATGCACAATGGGCAAATCCCACACTTTGATACTTTGCGTATGGGATTAGAAAGACAACTTAAGGAAGAATGGTATCTATTAAGGCGTGGAACAACAGACAGCGAATTACTGTTTCTGCTTTTATTGCAAAACGGGCTTGATGCCAATCCGAGACAAGCCATGGTCGAAACATTGAGCATTGTTGAGCAAGCGATGGCCTCAAAAAACATAGATGAACCTTTCAAAGCCTGTATTGCCTTGTCTAATGGCAATAAAATATTCGGCGTGCGTTATTCCAGCGATAGCAAACCACCAACACTTTTCTATAAAACAACGCCTGATGCAGTTGTAATGGCTTCTGAGCCGTTTGATGAAAACCGCTCGGGTTGGCGAAGTGTATCCCCTCAATCCTTTTTAGAGATTTCAGAGAGTGATGTGAAGGTCACCGCTTTATCAGACCTCAATGACTAGGTGTTAAATCACAGTTTT
Organism: Veronia nyctiphanis; assembly: GCF_004116385.1. GTDB lineage: Bacteria > Pseudomonadota > Gammaproteobacteria > Enterobacterales > Vibrionaceae > Veronia > Veronia nyctiphanis. The sequence continues at coordinate 76,195 of NZ_PEIB01000003.1, forward strand.
TATCCTGCTTACATACTTCTAATATGACGTTATCCAGTGATTCATTCTGTTTTTGTCAAATTGATAGCTTTAACAATATGGTGAACCTTGGTCAGTCCAACAGATGCTACTAATCTTTTTATTAATACAAAGAGGTTTCATTTTGTAACCTCTGATTGATGTGAAGAGGAGATGCATATGTCCCAAGCCGACTATATGATGCAGCTTTGTCATATCAGTGAACAAAGCGTGAGAGAACTCGAACCATCCTTTGCGCAATTGCCAACCACACCTTATGCAGACGGACAATACAGACTGAGGCGCTATTCGGTCGTTCGTTGTCACCATGATGAGCTGGAGCATCTTGCTCATAAGTCGTTTTGCCAATCTGAAAACATTAATCACCATCAGGGAGGCGTTGTAAGAAATTTTGAAGAATTAGAAGAGGGTGTTATTGGCTCGACGGGGCTTTTTGAGCTTTGTCAGCTCTTCAAAGAGCATAATGAGCTCAATGACGATAATCCAATTGAAATCCATCAGATGCGCGTCATTACCTTTGATGAAATCACGCCTGTTTCTCCTGAGGGTATTCATCAGGATGGATTCGATCATATCGCCATCGCGTCGATAGACAGGGCAAATGTGCAGGGAGGAGAAATTCTTGTTTATAAAGACAAGACGGAAAGGCCATTTTTTACCTTAGCCCTTGATGATGGTGACGTCGCTTTATTGGATGACCACCAACTTTGGCACAATGCTAACCCCATAAGACCAATGGACCCAAGACACCAAGGTCATATCGACCTGTTTGTTTTGACGGCCAAACACTGAATCAAAAAGGGCATCGTGATGATGCCATTTTGTCGCTTGGCCAGTCAGTTGTGAAATTAATTAATCGCTAAGTCTACCTTCAGTTGATCAACCTCGTTAGCCAGTTGCTGGTTGTCGAAGTACTCTTGTTGAGATTTTCCGCTATACAGCGTCGTTGTCTTTGAAAATTTATCTACGGAGGTTTCGAGCGCTCGAACTCCGTTATCAACGAAGTTTTTCTGGCCTATCTCAGTGATAGGTTGACCCGTTAGGTCGTAATATTGTGTCTTGCTGTTTTCGGATTTAATAGGATCACAGTACGCTGCCCCCATATCACCGCTTTCACGAATGCTGTTAAAGGTATTTTGTGGCAGATGATCGGATTTGTTTCCGGTCCCCACAGTACACCAGCTAACTTTAGTACCCACTCCGTCGACAAATGCTGACACCATGTTCACGGCATAGTAGGTCGTTTCTTTGTCTTCCGGGCTTTTACCGTATGCTGAAATGATATTACCACCGACTATTTGGTAATTATGATTATCCAAGACGCCTTCGGAGAAATAGCTTTTAGATAGGTGTTGCCAATCTTTGTTGTTTTCTCCAGTTGATTGGTAGATGTCATCAACCAAATCAACTGACTTAACATCTTCAGTCTTGAAGCTGCGAAGCTTGTGATTGTAAACGAGCCCACCTTTTGTCGATGACTTTGTCATGCCTGCTACTTCATTGTTCTTGGTGTCATTTTGCCAACCAGTATATTTAACCCTGTTGAACTGAATACCGTCATCGTCTTTAGCGCTGAAAGCCAGACGAAGGTTGACTATGCCATTTTTTTCCCTCTCAACAGAATCATAATGAGTACCCGTTCTTGAATCACAGTCGTAATTGTTGGCTTTGTAGTAAAAGTGTGAAATCCAATCTTTAGCTTCAACCCCGTTTTGATTCACAAACCCGTCTGCGCCACTAATACCCTTAGCATACCGGAATTGCTCAATGAGTTGTTGGGATAAATATTTTGAATACTCTTGCTCTTTGTCCGCATCATAGCCATTTGCGGTAACATTCGTTAGGTGCATGTATGCAATACAGGTATTCATGTTGTCTTGACCAAAGAAGTTATGATCCTGATTGTCGATGTTGCCCCGCGCGTCAGCGGGGTCTTCATATGCCGGATAACTGTCGATAGCGTTAAGCGATTTTTGCGTATTCGCTACCGTCCCCTTTAATGGTGTTAGCGACATTTTGGGCACTGCTGGTATGTCAGTTTTTTGTGTTGGAGATGAGTCTCCACCCCCACCGCATCCAACAAGACTGACGATGATTGATGTTAATAAAATCTTTTTCATTGAATTAACCTATAAAATACACTGTTCAAAATTTGTGCGCATCTTATAGAAAGAACCTGATAAAATCAAACGCTGTTCATAATAATTTTTTAATAAGTTGCTAAGTGAATGTTGTAAAAAGAAGTATTTAGTAAATTGTTGGGGAAGAAGAAGCCAGTCGGTAACGACTGGCTAGAAAAACGCCGTTTAACCGCACTTAGAATCGCCGCAGTTCAGGCAGGTTTGGCAGCCGTCTTTAACAATCACTGATTTGTTATGGCACTTATTACACAGGGTTGCGCTGGGCGGGAAACCCGTGTTTTGAGCTTTTTCGTCAGAAGCTTTAGCGTCACTTTCTGCGCGTTTGGCCTGAAGAAATGCCTTTTGATGTTCATCCATTTCCGGATTTTTTAGCATCCCAATTTCCATCAAGTGCTGCTCGATAACGTTACCAATCTCGGCGATAAGCGAGGGGACATATTTGCCGTTATTCCAGTAACCACCTTTTGGGTCAAAAACCGAGCGTAGTTCTTCAACAAGAAAAGCGATATCGCCACCTTTGCGAAAAACAGCAGAGATGATGCGGGTCAGTGCAACAATCCACTGGTAGTGCTCGAGGCTCTTGCTGTTTATGAAAATTTCAAATGGTCGGCGGACTTCATGTTCGTTGCCCTCATTCAATATCACGTCATTGATGGTTATAAACAGTGAATGCTCTGAAACATGTTCAGGGGTTTTCAATTTGTAGGTTGTGCCCATGAGTTTTTCAGGACGCTGCATCGCATCGTGCATAGTCTCAATGTCTGGTTGCGGTAGCTCGACCAGTTCGACGGGAGCTTGCTCTTTACTCTTAACTTTGTAGGCAACAATTTTACTTTCAATTTTACGTGTCATTTTCGTCACTTCTATGCTGACAGCCGCTCTATTAGAACTTGCCGTAGTAACCTTCTTTTAGTGCGTCATACAGGTTAGCTGCTGTGTGCTCTTCACCATCATATTCCACTTTTTCGTTGCCTTTGGCTTCGAACGTAGAGCCGTCCTCAAGGGTAAAGACGTAAGTGGTATTTTCGAGATCTTCTTCTTTCACCAAGACACCTTGAAACACTTCCGGGTTAAATCGGAACGTTGTGCAGCCTTTCAGGCCTTTGTCGTATGCATCATATAAATGTCTTTGAAGTTCTCAAACGGGAAATCAGTAGGGACGTTTGCCGTCTTTGAAATAGAAGAATCTATCCAACGCTGAGCAGCGGCCTGAACTTCAACATGCTGACTTGGCGTAATATCATCGGCGGTGATGAAATACTCGGGTAGCTGCTCATCTTTGTCTGTGCTGTAAGGCATCGCTTTTTGATTGACCAGTTCACGGTAAGCCAGTAATTCAAAACTGAATACATCAACACTTTCTTTAGACTTCTTGCCTTCTTTGATGACATTGCGCGTGTAATGGTGTGCGAAGCTTGGTTCGATACCGTTACTCGCGTTGTTGGCAAGCGAGAGTGAAATTGTACCCGTTGGCGCAATAGAGCTGTGGTGTGTGAAACGAGCACCAACTTGTGCCAGCTTCTCGACCAGTTCGGGGTTAACCTCCGCGATTTGCTGCATGTAACGACTATATTTTGCATGCAACGCTTTACCCTTCACTTTATCACCAAGTTTGATTCCGTCTTTGGCCATTTCTGGTCGCTGACGGAGCATTTTGGCAGTGATTGTGTATTCCTGCTCAAGTGCGGGTGCGACGCCTTTTTCTTCAGCTAATTGCAGTGCCTGTTCCCAACCGGTAAGTGCCATTTCCTGTGCAACTTGTTCTGTGAAAGCAACAGAAGCAGGACTACCATATTTATGACGAAGCATGGTTAACGTTGAACCTAGGCCAAGGAAACCCATGCCGTGACGGCGCTTGTTTTGGATTTCCCCACGTTGCTTCTCGAGTGGAAGCTGATTAATTTCAACTACGTTATCCAACATACGAGTGAATACAGAGACAACCTTGCGGTACATCTCCCAGTCAAAGCGCGCTTTTTCGGTGAAAGGGTCGCGAACAAATTTTGTCAAATTCACAGAGCCTAATAAACAAGCGCCATAAGGGGGTAGAGGCTGCTCGCCACAGGGGTTTGTGGCACGAATGTCTTCACAGAACCAGTTGTTGTTCATCTGATTAACTTTATCAATCAAGATAAACCCAGGCTCAGCATAATCGTATGTGGAGGTCATGATGATATTCCACAAATTACGCGCTTGCATGGTGCGGTATACCTTACACGCAACACGGCCTTGATCATCTTCAACCAAGCCCTCTTTAACTGGCCAGTCGGCCCAAACAATGTCTTGGGCAGTTGCAAAATCAAGGTTATCTTGCTTCGACTCTTTTGCTGTCACAGGGAAGATGAGTTTCCATTCCTCGTCTTGTTTGACGGCTTCAATGAATTCTTCTGTGATCAGAAGAGACAGGTTGAATTGTCGCAGACGGCCATCTTCACGCTTTGCTCGGATAAACTCCATAACATCAGGATGGCGAATATCCATGGTACCATCTGTGCGCCACGTCGACCGCCAGCCGATGAGACGGTAAAGCACATCTTGTCATAGATATCCATGAAAGAGAGTGGGCCAGACGTATACGCACCAGCACCTGAAACGAATGCTCCACGCGGACGTAGGGTTGAGAAATCATAGCCAATTCCACAGCCAGCCTTCAGCGTTAAGCCTGCTTCATGCACTTTTCCAAGAATGTCATCCATCGAATCTTCGATGCTTCCGCTCACTGTGCAGTTGATTGTGGATGTAGCGGGTTTGTGCTCGAACGCGCCTGCATTGGAGGTGATACGGCCAGCTGGAATCGCACCATTCCTGAGTGCCCACAGGAATTCCTGATACCATTTTGATTGGTCCGATTTTTTTTCAAGATCAGCAAGGGCACGAGCCACACGCTTGAAGGTGTCATCAAGTGTCGAATCGACGGCGTCACCGTGTTTTGTCTTCAATCGATATTTGCTATCCCAAATCTCCATTGACGTATCCTGATAGGGAATGTTTAACGCGTCAGAATATTTGATATCTGCTGTTGACTGGGTTCTGGCCATTATGAATTGCACCTCATGTAATGCCGTCTGGAAAGTGAAAAATTCCAGATACTCGCGAAGGGCGCAGATCAAACCACTATATCTTGTGATCTTCAAGTCTTGACACCCGCCTTTGACACACAAAACTTTGTACTGATTTCTGAACTGTTATTGCTGTATATCGGGGGTTTAAACTATGTAAACGAAATGAATCAGCGAGTTTTCTATTTGTTCCACTAGGCAGTTAAGAAATGAAATTAAAACTCGGTCAGGATGACATGCTGTTGGTCTATCACCTAGTAAGATTGCAGCTGTATTGGTGACGAATGCAAGGATAAGACCCGTCTATAAATATGAGACACAAACCACGATGCTATGGGCTTACTTGAACGCCAGCTGATAAACTCATGTTTGCTTTCAAACAAAGTGTTTGACTCTTGCTCATGATTTTTTATTCACGAGCGACCTGCTCATTTGTCTTAGCGACAAGAAGCTGAAGTGCAATTAAACAAATTATCAACTTATTGTTGTTAGATAGGGGCGATGGCTCACAGGTCTCTTACTTAGTGGGCTTTCATGTGAAGAAACTGTGCCTTGTCACGGTGCCGTAACTTTGAGACGACTACAATTATGAAGTTTAGATATTAAGATGAACCGGCTCGTAGGGATTGACGAGCTGATCGATGGATCGACAAGCGTATTACAAGCGCATATCAAATCAGCTTTCAGGGCTGGAGAAATAGAGATTTGAGGACAGAGCGCTGATGAATTTATTCATGTTAGATGTCGACGGGACATTAATTGATAGTGTTGACTTTGACGCGGAGTGTTTCCGCAGTGCCGTTGAGGAAGTCATGGGCATTAAACTGGCCGATAATTGGTCAGAGTTTAAAAACATTACTGATATTGGCATTTTAGAGGAGCTGATTGAAGTAAACGGCATGCGTGCAGATCGTATGCGGATCATTCGAGACGTTAAGTCTACGTTTTTGAAAAACCTCCGAGAGCATATCGCACACCCCGAAAATGAAATCGTTGCAACGAATGGGGCGATTGGATTTGTCAATGACATGAAAAACAACCCGAATGTGGTGTTGGCGATTGCCACTGGCGGATGGGAAGAATCTGCAAAGCTGAAATTGAAAGCGGCGGGTTTTGATATATCGGGCGTTGTTTTCTCATCATGTTCAGATGCTATGACGCGAAGTGAGATAATGGCGTTGGCGGCGTTTCGTGCAAAGCAAGACACTGGTGTTACCTTTGACCGACGAGTGTATTTCGGCGATGGTGAGTGGGATAAAATGGCGACTAACACACTTGGATATGAGTTTGTTGCGGTGGGTGAAAACGTAAAGCACTTCACCCAGATACCCAACTTTGTCCACTATGAGGCGATTTTCGGTAAGCTTGGTATATCTGAGATGCTTAATGTCTGACAAAATATCGTCAAACACAAAAAAGCCGCCATTGTGGGCGGCTTTTTTGTGTTTGTTGGCTAATACAAGACTCACACCGATGAGCAACTACGCTGCGATAGTGTCAGGCGTCGTTGTTCAAAAAAGAGTGTGGTCTCGTCTGCGACAACATGTCGAAGCAAAATAAGCCCAATCAGATTAGGTACAGCCATCAGTCCATTGACGATATCAGCCAGTAACCAAATAACATCAAGGTGAAGAAATGCGCCGGAAAAAACCAGACCGATAAAGAACATTCGATAGGGCTTAATTGCGCGTATCCCCCATAAATACTGAACGCATTGCTCCCCATAAAAATTCCAACCCAGAATCGTCGTAAACGCGAAAAATACCAGTCCTACGGTGACGACTATTGGTGCGAAATCTGATGCTAAACCCTGTGAGAATGCTGCAGTTGTCATCGCTGCGCCTTCTGAGTTACCAGACCAGACACCAGTAAGAATGAGCGCAAGCCCTGTCATCGAGCATATTATGATGGTATCGAGAAAGGTTCCCACCATCGATACCAGACCTTGCTCAACGCATGAGTCGGTTTTTGCAGATGCAGCGGCCATAGGTGCACTGCCAAGCCCTGACTCATTTGAAAATACGCCTCGGGCAATGCCAGACTGAATGGCGAGCATCATGCTTGCGCCAACAAAGCCACCTGTTGCTGCCGTTCCTGTAAAGGCGGAAGTAACGATTAATGTGATTGCTTTAGGAATTTCTTCGCTGAAGTTCAATAGGATAATTGCGCATGCTGATACATAGAGGATTGTCATAGCCGGAACAACTTTGCTCGCGACAGATGAAATAGATTTGATGCCTCCCATTGTTACGGCAGCAACAAGTATGGTTAACAATATTGCGACAGTCAGGGGCGGTAGATTCAATGTCAGCTGACTGGCTTCAGATATAGCATTGACTTGTGGAAAGGTACCAATACCGAAACATGCTACGCAGATAGTGAAAAAAGCGAACGTTTTTGCTAGAAGTGGCTTCTGCGCGCCTTTCTCTAAATACACCATCGGCCCCCCGATATAGCTGTCATCTGACGTTTTTTCACGAAACTTAACGGCCAGAAGACACTCAGCATATTTGGTTGCCATACCGAATAGTGCAGCAATCCACATCCAAAACAATGCGCCGGGACCACCTAGTTTAATGGCTGTTGCGACACCTACAATGTTACCCGTGCCTATTGTGGCTGATAATGCGGTACAAAGAGCTGCAAAACTGGAAACGTCACCGTTTTCATTCCCCCCGCGGTCTTTAGAAAACAGATAGCGGAGCGCCAACGGTAATTTAAATATCTGTATGAGGCCCAGTCTGCATGAGAAATAAATACCGGATCCGACCAGTAAAATGAGAAGTGGTGGTCCCCAAACCAAACGGTCTGCAGCCTCAAGAATTGAAAGTAGAGTGTGATTCATTTATCCCCCTTTAAACATCAAAGGCGGAGATTAGTCGGGAGTGACTGTCAAGCGCAGTATAAACACGATTATCTCCTCTGTCCTTTTGCCTGAGAGTTTCACCGGGTAATCCCGCTTGCTCCTTCGGCGCCCGATTTAACGGATCTCTCCAGAGGCTCCTCCAACAACAGTCCATACAAAAGTGCCTGAAAGATTTACTTCGTCGGCGGATGGCGAAGGCCATCACTCTCCTGCTGTCTTCACGGGAACATCAAAATGGATGGACATCATATTTACTTGAAATATTAATGCAATAAAATCGTAGAAAAAAAGGCATAAAAACTATGTACAGAATCAGAGTGCTCGAGTACGCTCCAATCCGTGATGATTATGATCAAATATAATGATTTATTTAGGTTTTTCGTTAATGGCTACAAAAAAGTTTCAACCAATTTGTCTATGATTAAAGTCAGCACTCCACTGAATGTCATCAATGCTTCATCACCTCTTTGAGAAAAAACGACAGAATCATGACCACCTATCACGAATTGCTCGGAACTTCTGAAGAAGATTCAGCCAGAAACATAAAGCAACGTTATCGGTTGTTATCAGCCCGCCTTCACCCTGATAAGGGGGGATCCAAGGCGATGATGCAATTGTTAAGCTTTGCCTATGAAAAAGTGCAAAGTGGTTTTGGTAATGACAGCATGGAAATGTTGAGAGTCGACTTCGCCAGTGAGCAGCATTTGAAGTCAATGACCATAGAACTTGCACGCCTCAAACGAGAACTCGAGGGCCTGCGTTCTGAGAATCAAAGTCTCAAGCGTGATGGTAGAAAAGCTGAAAATAACTCGAGCAATGGTTCTGAAGCTGTCGAACGGCTTAATCGTGAACTTGCTCAGGCGCGTGTCGAGTTGAGTGTGCTTAAGGAGCACCGACAAAAATTACGCACTGAGAAAGATGGTGCTGATAAGGAAATTACGCGGTTAACCCAAGAGTTACATCGCGCACTGACAAATAACGAGTTATTGGAAACAGAGTTGACTGAAGCCGGTGTGAAGAATCAAATTGGACTTCTTCACTGGGCGAGAAAGTTTTGGTTTCCTGCCTTTTTTATCTTGTTCCTCATGGCGTTTACATCAGTCATCATTAGCCTTACAACATCTCATCTCACCAGCAATAACGAGTTTTCGCCAGACTCTGGGGCCCAGAAGTCGGAGGCTCAACATCAGAAATTATCCGAGGAGAGGGTGAGTGCGTCAGACGATAATCAAAAGCTTGCAAAAACCAAGAGTGGAGCCGATGCAGTTTTGGTTCCCGTTCCTGACTTTTCAAATGTTGATGTGAAGTACTGGACATTGATTCATGATAAGGCACTGGAAAAGCCTTATATCGCGCTGTCTAATCTTGAGGGCTCAGTGGTTGTGCTTGATTGCGATGAAAAGTTCCGCCTCTATCTCTACGAAGAAGCAAAACCCGTCAAGCTGTCAGCCAATCTTGAATTCAGCCACGAAGCTGATGACTATTTTGTTTACGATATTCGATATGGCAATGGGACGAACCTTGAGCAGTGGCGACAGGATCGTGCACAGATTATCCTGAATCAACGTTTTGCAGGCCTTGGTTTCACCACCACTCTTTTGGAACTGAAAGCATTCTGCTCTTAATCATTTCTTTGAACCCAATCACCTTTTAAGTATTACACTGATAACAAACACAATTAAATTGCGTGGATCAGTGAGGGGAAGATGATTGGTGATAATTTTCTGGTTGCGGCCTTTGAACGGCAAGATGTACCAAATGGGATTTTCTCCAAGCAGAAAATGGTTGTTTCAGACCACATAAATGTCAGAGAGCACGTGTCGGGGATAGGTATTCCTGCATGGTCAGAAAATGCGCAAAAATCTGATGTTGATGCTTCAATTGTTACCCAACTGATGGCTTCTGGCATGGTGATGATCGGTAAGGGGCAGGTCGATGATTTTGGTGTCAGTATCAGCGGTAAGAATGCCTTTTACAGTGATCTGAGAAACCCGATTAACAGAAAATGCCGCGTAGGTGGTGCTTCTAGTGGCATCGCTGTCGCTGTCGCAAGCGGCAAAGCGACATTAGGCGTGGGAAACGCAAGTAATGGTGGTGTTACTGTCCCCGCCGCATATTGCAACTTGTACGGTTATCGACCGACACCAGGGATGTTAGATATGTTGGGTGTTAAGCCACTTAGTGCGACGTTTGATTCCGTTGGGTTCATGTCGAAATCCATACCCCTTTTACAACAAGTTTTCGAGAAATGCTCTGGCCCACGCCAGATGTTAGCCTTGTCCGGCATTCAATATGCAACGAATCTATTCAAAAGTTTATTGACAGAGGAACAGCAAAACAAGGTTTCGGAAAAGCTGACATCTGTGAACTGTCCACTTGAAGAGAACACATCGCTTTCAAAGATTTTACTCACGCAGTCAGCACAGATTCATGCAGTGATCATGGGTAGAGAAGTCGAAATGGAGTATGGAGAGTGGTTGGATAGCCACAAGCCATCGCTAGATGAAGAGACACAACAGTATCTCGACAGTATTCGTGGCTTTGATTTTAAGGAGCTCGTGGAGGCGAAAAAGAAAAAGGCAGTATTCAGTGAGACATTATGCAGCATCTTTAAATCTGGTGAACTTTTGATGGTCCCGACAATGCCGGGTACAGCACCGCCAAGGACAGGTGATTTGGCTGAAAGTTATTTTCAGAATCAAAAGCGATTGATTGCAATTGGAGAAGTTGCAGGTCTTCCACAATTAACTATCCCTTTTTTACAAATCGATGAGTTTCCGTTTGGTATCTCGTTGCTCGCACAACCAAACGAAGACAAATTGTTATTTGATGCTGCAATGAGGTGGTTTTGATCTATGGGAATTGCATAGTTAAATAAAACGGACCTTTATTCTGAGCAGTACCTGTAATTTTGTGATGTTGCGCATATTTTATACAGAGAGGGAAGTCGGTTTATTTGCACAATTAAGACTACAAAATTCTCTGCAACGTCAAGAAAAAATTAAAAAAACAGTAATATTGTAATAAGTTACTGTTTTTATTTGGTTATTTCCCGTTTACCACTAAGCTGACCTATCAACAGAAACTGTGGATAACTCGTTGAATTAGTCATTGAGTGAGGCAGTTAAGTGACTGAATAATCGAAGATTATCGCATTGATAAGACGTTAAAAGCTTCGAACCTTGAATATCAATGCGAGATGTTAATGGCATATTACGTTGTTTTGGTCAGGTTGTTTCTGTTTTAGCCAGCCTTATTGAGGGTAACCGCCAACGTGTAAAAACTGTGTGGGCTGCACCTGCATGGCTAATAATTTTAATGCGCTGTCAATGCCTCGTTTCAAAGGGTGCTAACGCAGATAGTTGTCATAGATTCAAGACTTGAGTTCGCTCGTTGTCGTTGCATATTGTGAGCTGTTTTTTACTCACCTAATGTAACGAGATAAGTTGTTACGATAGGAGCATTTTATGATTAACTGTGACGTTCACGATATTGTCGAAGTGGCATGTGTTTATAAAATTAAGGTAGAACTTTCACTCAGTGGCGGAAAGCAGATAATAGGTGTCGCTACAGATACCAAGGTCACCGATGAAAAGCGAGAGTATATGGTTATAAACTCGGGCAAGCAGTTAGTAGACATAGAGATGGACAGTATAAATAAAATGAAAGCTGTAGAAGTTAATCCCCATTTTGATGAGGTTGAATTTACTTAATCGATATATAGCGAAAATACAGCCAGCGACGCTAAGATCCTATGTTATTGTTAACTGGTAAGTATTGACAAGGATGTTGTGTTGTATGTCAGAAGAACAGATCGGTTGTTATGTATTTGGTTATGGGAGTTTGATTAATTCAGCATCTCGCGCATTGACCGGGCAGACCAGTAAAGCGGTGCCTGTTTACGTCGAAGGTTTGATTCGTCATTGGGGGTATACAGGATCACCTGTTATGTCTCATTTGGTTGTCGAAGTCGGAGAGGGAAGGTGTAATGGTGTGCTAATCGGAATGTCAGCATTGACCCTAAATGAATTCGATATCCGCGAGAAAGGGTACCAGCGCATTAAGCTTTCTCCCGATCAAATTAAGACGCTTGACGCAGATACAGTGATAGATCAACCCGTATACGTCTACGTGACATCTGAAATTTCTCCGCCGTCCTCTCGATATCCGATTGCGAAGAGCTACATTGATACAGTCATCGCAGGTTGCCTAGAATTTGGTGAGGAGTTTGCATCAGCATTTGTGGATTTGACTGAGGGATGGCGATGTCCCTGTGCTGATGACAGGCTTAGCCCATTATATTCACGTGTTGCCGGTGTTGACGATCAGGTTATGTCACGAGTAGATCAAATCCTTGGGTCTCAACTGCCCTAGAGTAACAAAAACCTGAAATTAAAAAACCGCCAATTTCGGCGGTTTTTTAATGCGTAAACGGGTTTACTTTACGTCTTCTTCATACGAAAACTCAGGCGATGTAATTTCTACACGTCTGTTTTTCGCTCGACCTTGAGCAGTATCGTTAGATGCTACTGGATCGGCTTCACCTTTACCTACAACGGTAATTCGATTTGGATCAATCCCGTTAGAAGTGAAGTATTCGGCGACTGTAGTTGCACGCTTCTCAGAAAGTTTCTGGTTAAAACTAGCTTTACCTGTGCTATCTGTGTAGCCAGTAATCGTAATAGTTGACTCGGCAAACGTTTGAAGGCGACGAAGTAGTGGTAGTAGCTCGTCAAGCGCGTTTTTAGAGAGTGAAGAGCTGCTGGTTTTGAACATTTCAACACCGGATGCTGAACTCAGTACAACGCGCTTTTTCTTAATTTCTGGTTTCTTCGGTGGTTCTGGTTTTTTGATTGGTGCAACAACAACCGGCTGAGGTGCTGGTGGCTCTTCCGTTGTTCTTCCAAAGTGTACCGTCATACCGAGATTTACAAAGTGATTATCAACACCGCGGAAGTAATCATCCGTCAGGTCTCTCATCAATTGGTATTCCAATCGAAGGTTGATAAGATCGGTTAGCTGACGGTCATAACCTAGAGCAGCAAGTAACGATGTGCCTTCCTGATCAGCGCCTGAGCCGCCATTCCAATCCCAGCGGCTCACACCCACTTTGGCATAAACATCGCTGACATCATTAATTGGGAAATCTAGTTTAGGGGCAAGTGTAATAGCGGATAATTTGCCGTCTGATTTTACTGCGCCTGCTGTGGTGTTAAATCCAGTTTTGAAACTACCCAAAATATCATAAGACCCTTCAACAGATAATCTGTCATCGAATCCATAACCTAAAAGTAAACCTGCACCCACTTTTTTATCTTTGCAAGGAAGACCAGAAATACAGGCGTCGTCGAGCATAGACATGCCAACCCTTGGCCCGAGATAAAACCCTTCACTGTCGGCAATCGTTGACAGTGGAGTCATAGCGAGAGCCAAGCTCAGGCTAATTACCGATTTATTCATCAATGTTTCTCCGTTTTAATAGCGTGAGATGCCTGCTCTGAAATTTTATTGCATGCGCAAGAAACTATTACAATGATAGCAACTTCCTGAAAAAAAGCTCAGAGCAGCCGTAAAGCTATGTCTTTTCTATCCCATCTACAAGTCGAGTTACTGACAAGGGTTGTTTTTTAACAGAAAAACACTCGCCCTGAGACGAGTGTTTCAGATGTAATAGCAACTTTTTGATTCAAGCGTTGTCGGAGGGGGCTTTTGAGCTTCCGAAGAATGTTTGGTAAATCGTTAATTATGTTAGCAGAAGTTAAATTAACCGATCCTTTTGACGTCTTTGGTGCCAGAAACTGGCCTACTGACAGAGACTTGCCGGCCTTTTTTCATTCCTTTTTCATAGTCGTCCGTGATCGCACCCATAGCTTCTTTCAACTGTTTCTTAAATGTTTCACGGTCTATGTTTTTGAATTCGTTATCAATGTAGTTCTTGATCTTCTTATCAGAGCCTTCATCGTTTGCAATGTTTGGTAATTTTTCCAATGCACCTTCAAGCCAACCGATAGTGTAAGATCTAACACGCCTCGCTAGCTCGCTTTGTGATGTCCCAGACCCAGCAAAGCTGTTTCGAAACTGACCAACATTTTCGTTCATTTCACGATAAACGATATCAAACGCAAATGCGGCAAAAATGGCTTTATCAGCATCACCAATAAATTCGGCAATTTTTAAGCTTTATGATTGATCAAGACACATTCAACGCCAAAACGGCTATTAATACCACGAATTATCTTTAGAATTGCGTCACTTATACTCGAGGGAAGTAAGGTTTCAGAGCGGGTTTTTCCCATGCTGATAAAATCAATATCGTCTTGATCAAGACCATATTTCTTCATCAACCTTTGTGCCATTTTGATAGCCTGAGCAGCTTCATTGATATTGGCAGAATTACCAAGTTCCAAACACTTAGCAATTTTTTTCAAGGCTTTACGTTTAGCTTCTGACATCTATATTCCCAAGAAAAATTCAGGGGGAACATTTTACCCCCAATACTAAAAATTACAAAGCCTGTAGGTTAAACAATACAGCGATGGAAGCGAAAAATTACTGATATAGCGTGTTGTGGTTGGAGCATTTGCAAGATGGGAATTGCGCAATATCTCCAAACTAAACTCACGATGTCTCAATCCTTTGAGTATATGATGATGCGTATTTATTTATAAATTAGTGAATAGAAAATTGTTCGGGTCGGTCAATTAAGTGGGACAATAAAAATATTATTAGTAAGGATACAAATTATGTTTGGGGAAGTAGGCTGGCAACTCAAAAAATTTTTTATGGCATTGCTGGCTTTGGTTTTTTTCGCCGCAAACTCAGTTCTTTGTCGGATGGCTCTTACTGACGAGGCTATAGATCCAGCGACCTTTACATCAATTCGGTTGGTTGCTGGCGCATTAGTTTTGTATGTCATCTTACTTTTCTTCCCTGTCGCAGAAGGAGGTGGTGCTGCAGTTGCGAACCACCAATCTGGACGACGAAACATCTTTCAGTCACCTGTAGAATCGTGGCTCGCTGCCGCTATGCTGTTTTTATACGCATCATCGTTTTCCTTCGCATATATGTATCTTGATACTGCGCTGGGAGCGCTGATCCTATTTACTTTTGTTCAGCTAACCATGCTTACATATGGCCATTATCGAGAAGGCGGGATTACAGGCCTCGAAATTATTGGAGTCCTGATATCAATAAGTGGCCTGGGCTACCTTGTGTCTCCCGGCATTCAGTCTCCTGATCCTCGAGGAATTGTGCTAATGGCCGTGTCAGGAATAGCTTGGGGCGGCTATAGCATACTAGGCAAAAAGACCTCAGACAGTCAGGTTTCTTCAAGTAGCATTAATTTTCGTCTGAGTCTGGCTTTTGTTCTTCCTATGTTTTTGCTTTGTCTTCCAGCAATGAAAATGACGATGGAAGGGATCTTTCTCGCGATTGTGTCCGGAGCGTTGGCGTCAGCGGTTGGGTACGTTATCTGGTATTGGGTCGTAAAGCAGTTTAAGGCTGCACAGTCTGGCGTGATGCAATTGTTGGTACCAATTTTTGCTGCGGTTGCGGGCTACATGTTGATGGACGAAATGATCAGTCAGCGTTTAATGATTGCGGCTTCAGTCATCTTGTTAGGTATCTTGGCTACCTTTCTCGGTAAACGCCAAGTGAAGGAGTCGTTGGAATGATTCGCTTCATTTGCAGGCATTAAGCCGTTCAAAGCACCTAAATTCATAGTAACTCAGTACATATTTTCATAAACTTAGTACGTTAACTATTGAGTTTTGAGGTTGTTTTGTCGTTTGAAAAAGGCTTTGTCATTAGTCGTCACAGCAGAGATTTGGGTCGAGTCACCGAAATCGTACTGTGGCTTCAGACCGACGTGGGACCTGTAAAGCTTGTCGTCACTGGAGAAAAGCCCGTCTTTTTTGTCCCATCGATAGATACAGATGCAGCGCTGGATACGCTAAGTCATATCAATATCTACCCTGAACGAAAACAACTCGAGTTATGTGATTTTGCTTATCAGGCTGTCACTGCTTTGTACTTTTCGACGATTGGAGACGCGCAGCGGGCGTCCAGACATTTGATCAGTGAAGGCTTTGATCCGTTTGAAGCTGATGTGCGTTTGACTGACCGCTTCCTTATGGAACGATTTGTCTGCGGGGGAGTGATGTTTGCTGGCGAAAGAGTGGTTAAAAATGGCTTTACAGAAATACGTAACACCAAGATTAAGGCCGCTGATTATCAAACGTCCCTGACCCGTGTGTCGCTTGATATTGAGTGTTCAGAAAAAGGCGTTTTATATTCTATAGGCTTGGATAGCCTAATGGATAGCCGTGTAATTATGATCGGCAAACCGCCTGAAGATACCTCAGAACTTTCATGGATTGAATGGGTAGAGTCTGAAACTGCATTGTTGAAAGCGTTGTGCCGTTGGTTTGCTACTTACGACCCTGATGTTGTCGTAGGTTGGAGTGTAATTGATTTTGATTTTCGTCTGCTAATGAAACGGTCAGCCGTTAATCGCGTCCCACTGACGTTAGGGCGAGGTAAAGAGAAAGCACATTGGCGTGATAGTAATACGGGTAGGCAAGGTTTCATAACGATTCCAGGTAGAGTCGTTATTGATGGTATTGATGCGCTTAAAACGGCCACCTATAACTTCAGTTCATGGTCCCTCGAATCTGTCTCTCAGCAAATGTTCGGAGAAGGAAAAGCGATTGACAACCCTCACGATAGAATGGCCTCAATCAATCGTATGTTTGCTGAGGATAAACCTGCGCTTGCGAAATATAACCTGCAAGACTGTGTTTTGGTCAATCGAATTTTCGATGAAACCAATTTACTGGATTTTTTAGTTCAAAGAACGCGATTAACGGGTATCGAGCTTGATAAAGTGGGTGGCTCAGTCGCTGCGTTTACCAACCTCTACCTCCCGAGACTGCATCGCGCAGGCTACGTTGCACCGACACTTGCGAGTGAGAATTGGATAGCCAGCCCTGGCGGTTATGTAATGGACAGTAAACCCGGGATATATGACTCCGTGGTTGTACTCGATTTTAAGTCTCTTTACCCCTCTATTATTCGTACATTTCTGATAGACCCATTAGGCTTATTGAGGGCCTCAAATCTGAGGAGGACGGAGAGGCCGTTCCGGGATTTAGAGGAGGGGTTTTCCATCGCACGAAACATTTCCTCCCAGCCATGATTGAAGACTTGTGGCGAGCAAGAGATGAGGCTAAGCGTCAGGGAGAAAAGGCGTTTTCGCAGGCGATAAAGATCATTATGAACTCCTTTTATGGTGTGTTGGGTTCCTCAGGATGTCGCTTCTTTGATCATCGCTTGGCATCTTCCATCACAATGCGTGGCCACGAAATCATGAAAAAAACCCGAGAGCTGATTGAGAGCAGAGGCTATGAGGTCATATATGGCGATACGGATTCAACGTTCGTTTCTTTCGGCAGAGCATACTCGCAAGAAGAAGCTGACGAGGTCGGCGCAGAACTTTCAGAGTTCATAAATGGCTGGTGGGAAGAGCATCTGAAAAGAGATTTTCAATTAGATTCGGCGCTCGAAATAGAGTACGAAACACATTACCGTCAGTTTTTAATGCCAAAAATTCGCGGTCAGGATACAGGCAGTAAAAAAAGATACGCTGGCTTAATAGATAAGGATGGCAAGCGTGAAATTATCTTTAAAGGGCTTGAGACAGTAAGAACGGACTGGACACTGTTGGCACAGGAGTTTCAGCAAACCCTATATAAAAAAGTCTTTGATAAAGAAGATATCGACGAGTATGTTCGCCAAATGGTGGAGGACACGCTCAATGGGCACATGGATGACAAGCTGGTCTATCGCAAGCGTCTCCGTAGAAAGCTGGATGAATATCAAAAGAACGTACCTCCACACGTTAGAGCAGCACGGAAAGCAGACGAGATCAATAAAAGACTCGGTCGACAGTTACAGTATCAAAAGGGTGGCTGGATTGAGTATGTTATTACACTCCAAGGCCCAGAGCCGAAAGAGGGCCTTGAAAGTGGTATCGACTATCAGCACTACGTTGATAAGCAACTTAAGCCAATAGCTGACGGCATTCTTCCTTTTATCGGGAAAGACTTCGCTTCTTTATCCTTGCCACAGCTGGGGCTCTTTTGAACACACGAAAATGGTTGAAAGAAGCATTAGCGTGAGTTGGGATAGCGAGTGATTTAGCTTTTTCCGCCAATTTGCATTGCTTTCTTCTTAAATTGTGGCTTGAATGAAATTAAGAGGACGAAGGAGTACGTGTGGAGCAGTTAGATTTTTTCGATGTTCCCAGCCCATGTGTGGGAGTTTGTCAGGTCAACAATAAAGGCTACTGTAAAGGATGCTTTCGCAGTCGCGACGAAAGATTTCATTGGAATGACTTCAACAATGACCAGCGACGACATGTTGTTAGGCTTTGCCGCCAGCGCTATAACCGAATTTTGAGATCGAAACAGGCCAAACAAAACGCCATTAAAGTTGTTGAAGAAGTGTCACCGCAACAATCGTTGTTTGATGATCTCTGAATAGTTTTAATGACTACATATAAAAAAAGCGCCCTTGGGCGCTTTTTTTATTCAGACACAAAAGTGTTGAATGAATTGGTGTCAAACGCAATTAGATGCGGATAAAGTCCATGTGCATAACTTTTGGCTTGAACGGGTGACGTTGAATGTCCTGAGGCTTCACGTTCACTTCTTTGCCATCGATAACCAGAGTGATCGCATCGTAGAAACCAGGCTTGTCCATCTGGTTGATCACTGCGCTGTGGTCCAGAGCGATTGCAACTGCTGCTTCTTTACCGCCGTATACTACAGCTGGGAATTGTTCAGCGTGACGCAGGCGGCGGCTCGCACCCTTACCCTGCTCAGTACGTACTACTGCTTCGAATTTCATAATCAATACTCTTAAAGTAGAGTTAAAAACAAGTACCAAATTTAGCGACCTAACTCGGTACCACACAAATTGAGCGCGGATACTAACATCAGTATTTTTGAATGACAAGTATATTGAGGCTCTGCGTCTGTTTTTTACTTACAAAGCATTTGTTTGGCGTAAAAGTGTCCAACTTTATTACGCTTTTCTTCCTAAACCTGTTACATCAGTCTTTGCTGCGTTTAGGCGAGAATACTGCGGATAGTGCGTCCGAGAGAGTCTAAACCGTGGCAAAAACAAAAGTCTGGCTATTTCGCCTTGATCACATGTATCGGTATTCACACCCGGAATTTGAAGGTGTCATTTTCAAAAACGACTGGTTAATGATTAAGGACACGACGCTAACGATTAACGCTGGCTATGCATGGGACGGAGCAACGCCAAAGTGGCAGCCGTTTGGTCTGTTTACTGTCGGCACGCCAGATGGTGCTTTGAGATTCAACCTACCTTGGACGTATCAGGCAACACTGGTTCATGACGCGTTAACGCAATTTAGGGACACATTGCCTCTCTCAAAGCGACAAGTAACCCAAATTTTTGATGACCAGTTGTACGAGCTTAAATGGCCACTTCGAAAGCTTTATGTCTGGGCCGTTGATAGATTTGGACCACAAGACTTTGCGGGCGATAGATGACGTTGTTATTGTGTTTCCTACGTCACGTCGAAAATCTTGTCGCGGATTGCCCAGAACCTGCCATTCTTTCTTGCGACCACAAAATCAGGTTGCCGCAATCGATGCTCGGACTTCACCACTTTTGATGGTGCAGTGTCGGTGAATGGACGGTGACGATCAACGAGGTGTAGATTGATAAATTTGGCTAAAAAGTCTTTCTTCTGGCGTTGTGTTGCCAATTGCCATACTTCGTGTACTTCAGCGCCTTCATTACCAGTATAAGTCACTTTAAGTTGTGGTTTTCCGTGCTTATTTTTCCCGGCCGTTAATGACATATCTGTGCAGGCAAGGATGAGCGCGTCTTTCAGTTTTAGCGCATCTCGAAGTTTTTTATCTGGATCGACCAACGTATGGTCGCATTGGTGGCATCTCCGCGCTGCAATATCGTTATCGGCTCCGCATTCGTCACAAAACTTTGCTCTGAAGCGGTATCCGCAGATCTCCCGCTCTCCGTCCTGTTCGAAGAAACCCTGACAGCGTCTTCCGTAATGTTCAATCAGAAAGCCATTGTCGTCCAATTTCCCCCAAAAGTTATTGTTAAATCCACAGCCAGGGCAGGGTACGGTGACAATTTCGCTGTCACTGTCGGGCTTGGGTTCACCTATTTCGGGTTGATACAGATCGTAGACGTTGCCAGCGTAGTCGAGGATAAGGCAGTCTTCTTTGCCAGGCGACAACCTGAGCCCGCGACCAGCGATTTGTTGATAAAGGCTGATAGACTCTGTGGGCCTTAAAATGGCAATTAAATCTACATGTGGTGCATCAAACCCTGTGGTCAACACAGAGACATTGACTAGATATTTTATTTTCCGCTGCTTAAAGCTCTGGATTATTCTATCGCGCTCATCTTGTGGTGTGTCACCAATCACCAAAGCTGATTCCTTTTCGGGCAACAGCGCCAAGATTTCCTGCGCATGCCTGACTGTTGCTGCAAACACCATGACGCCTTGTCGGTCTTTAGCGTAATTTAAAACCTGCTCAGTGATTTGAGGCGTTGCGCGTGGAGCATTCGCAATGACTTTATCGAGTTCCGCTTCTTTATAATGCCCGGAAGACGAGGCCTTTAGCGCTGAAAAGTCATAGCTGAGTACTGGTGCGTCGAGCAGTTTTGCTTCAGTCAGAAAGCCTTCATCGAGTAAATAGCGAATCGGAAGTTCAAAAATACAATCGTGGAAAAATCTGGGCTGCTCGCTTCTCACTCTGCCTGCAGTATGGAATTGATAAATCCATCCCATACCAAGCCGGTAAGGGGTTGCAGTCAGCCCTAGTACTTTTATTCCACCATTGACCTCTTGCAAATGAGAGATGACCTTTCGATAACTGCTGTCTTTGTCATCCGGTACGCGATGACACTCATCAATGACCAAAAGTGAAAACTTCTCTTTGAAGGCATCGAGGTTTCTTACCACTGACTGCACGGAGGCAAACACCACTTTGTGATGGCTTTCTTTGCGGCCTAAACCGGCGGAGAATATGCCTGCCTCTAAGCCATATCCCTCATACTTTTCGTGATTCTGTTCAACGAGTTCTTTTACATGGGCCAAGACCAATACACGACCACGAGCCAGTTTTGCTAACTCAGCGATGACAAGGCTCTTCCTGCTCCCGTGGGCAATACGGCGACTGCGGGACGGTGGTGTTGACGGAAATAATGAACAACAGCTTTGACAGCATCGGACTGATAAGGGCGAAGGGTATACATAATTGATTTATCAAAAGGCAGCGCAAAGGCTGCCAAGTTTATCTTTCCAGGGGCTTTCTTACCAACAATAATGCTAACGAATTATTGGCTGGGGGCACTAAGAATTGATGCGTTTTGACATAATGCAATGCTGCCGACGAGGTATATAATTGAACTGCTCGTAAAATTCTCTGGCACCACCGTTGCCGATATTCACCTCAAGTACAATCGCGTTGCAATTTTTCTGTTTTACTTGTTCTTCAAGCATAGGTAACACGTGAGAGCCGACGCCTTGTCGCCGCCAGTCTTTGTTGAGAAATATTTGATCGATAACTGCTATCAATCCACCAAATTCAATGCTGAAACTGTAGCAAATGACGACGAAACCAGCGATATCTTCGTGTCCATCTTGATTGACATGGACCAGAAAAACGTCGCCATGCGTAGGGGTATTGATCAAGTATTCAAATGCTTTCTGGGAATGCTCAGGGTTGAAAGCAAGTACTTCATGGTCATGCTGCTCTTGCGCTAGTTTTATTAGTGAGTGCATGGTGTCCACAGAAGGCCGTTTCAAAGAAATATTCATAAACTATTCCTGCTAATAAGTTTAGATGTCAGATATGTGCAAAGTGCACAGAAAATATGACTTCCTGTCAAAACTTCAAGTAAATCTGACATTCATAAGTTATAGAAACTTGATTGCTGTACTGCAAGATTGCGAACCATTTCTTTCGTTTCACTCACTATCCAAAATCGCTAATTGTGACCTAAATTTCATATGGTTAGTTATTGAGCAATCGAGTGCTGTGCTTTTAACGTAAGATTCTCTCTCATCCAGAGATATAAGAGCAACACATAGTGAATTAGTTTCAATACCCCATGTAAATATGAGGTTGATCTAGTAAATGTTACGTCTTCATGCATCGAAAGAGCGTTCTTTACAGCGGCGATATTATTGATTCAGTCTGCCTATTTGAAATTTTATGTATATAATGCCGCGTCAATTTTACATGCGGAAACACAATGATAAGACTGGATAAATTTCTCTGCGAAACGCTGGGCGTGACAAGAAAACAGGCGGGTAAGGTATTAAAAGAAGAGCGAGTCTGCGTTGACGGAGCTCCGGTAAAAAATGGTGCGCTGAAAATTCAGAATGATGCTGACGTCGAGTTTGATGGTATGCCACTCACGTTAAGCGGACCAAAGTATTTTATGATGAACAAGCCGACAGGCTATGTTTGTTCTCATGATGATGCTTTCAATCCAACTATCTTTGTTCTGCTTGATGAGATTGGCGCAGAAAAACTGCATATTGCTGGTCGACTTGACGGTGATACAACGGGCCTTTTACTGCTGACCGATGATGGTCAATGGTCTCACAGAGTGACATCGCCAAAACATAAATGCGATAAAACCTATCGAGTCTGGTTGGCAGACGCAGTGAGCCAAGACACTCAGAGTCAGTTCATAGAAGGGGTGCAGCTCAGAGGCGAGAAAGATTTAACCTTGCCCGCCCAGATGGAAAAAGTCGCAGATGATGAAGTGTTGTTAACAATCCATGAAGGAAAATACCACCAAGTAAAACGCATGTTTGCCGCTGTTGGAAACAAGGTTGTGGGCCTACACAGAGAGCAAGTGGGAGATTTGATTCTTGATCCTGATTTGGAGCCGGGCGAATACCGACCATTGACTGAAGAAGAAATCGCTTCATTTCTGCCTAAAAATTAGCTATTTCGGTGCTTTTTGACGGCAAGTGTAAAATATGTGTTTACAATTTCACTTTACAGGCCGTCATCTTACCCATCGAGAAACGTATTCTTTCCTAATTGGAATTAATGGCGTGTTAACATCCTTATGAGTCAGTAGTGAGAGATAACTCACGTCTTTTGTCATTATAAGGGTAGTCATGACAACGAAAACGTTAAATCAACCGATGGAGCAGTTCAGCACGCTTCTTATCATCATTCTTGGGTCTTTGGCTGCTATCACACCCTTGGCTATTGATATGTATTTGCCTGCCATGCCGGACATCGCCAATGATTTGGGCGTAATGTCCGGTTCGGTTCAGGGTACTTTGGCGTCTTACACCGCCGGATTTGCGGTCGGCCAGCTTGTACACGGACCGCTTTCAGACAGCTACGGCAGACGCAAGATCATGCTTGGTGGTGTCTTCCTGTTTATGGTGGGTGCAATATTCTGTGCCATGACAGAAAGCATTGAGCAACTCACCATTGTTAGGACAATTCAAGGCTTTGCAGGTGCAGCGGCGGCTGTTGTCGTTCAGGCATTGGTTCGAGACCTTTTTGATCGTGAACAATTTTCACGAACCATGTCATTTATTACATTGGTAATGACGGTAGCGCCTTTGGTCGCACCTATGCTGGGTGGTCATTTATCGGTTTGGTTTGGCTGGCGTTCTATTTTCTGGGTACTGGCCGGATTTGCGTTGTTTGTCATTGTCATGGTGGCAATATTTATTCCTGAAACACTGAAGCCTGAAGCACGTAGGTCACTAAATTTTAAAAGTGTTATGCGCAATTATGGCAGCCTACTTTCCAATCGTGCTGTTCTCGGATATTTGTTGTGCTCGGGCTTCTCGTTTGCAGGTATGTTTGCTTTTCTTACGGCAGGTTCATTTGTCTACATTACCTACTACGGATTAAGTCCTGACGATTTTGGCTATGTATTTGGTCTGAACGTTGTTTGTCTGATTATTATGACCATGGTTAATGGCAAGTTTGTCACACGTATGGGATGTCAGGCGATGTTGCAGTTTGGCCTTGGTGTTCAGCTTTTTGCGGGTATTATTTTGCTGGCGGCGCAGTTTCTGGAGCTGGGTTTCTGGGGAACGGCAATTCCGGTAATGATGTTTGTTGGCGGTATTTCAATGGTTGCAAGTAACATCTCCGCGAGTGTGATGTCCGAATACCCGGAAATAGCTGGTACGGCTGCGTCATTAATGGGGACAATGCGTTTTGGAGTGGGTACAATCATCGGCCTTATTTTGTCCCTGATCGCAGTTGACTCTCCTTGGCCAATGGTGCTTGCCATCACAGCATGTAGTGTCTTGTCATCGGGTTTTTATTGGTTCCTAGCAAGAAACTCTTAATCGAATGAACTACGTTGAGGAAATTCAGCGCCTCGTAGATACGGCGCTGAATGAATTAGAAAAAGCCATTAGCGAAAAAAAAATCCAATCAGGGCCTGTGAGCGAAGAAGCCTTTCTGTGCCGTTGGATTGCACAAGCTATTAAGAAGCAACGATTTGGCAACATCGTTGCGCGAGAAATGACAACCTGGTTACAACAGGGACGGAGCATGGGTAAACATGCGAACGTTAAAGGGCATTTACTGCATATTCAAAATGTTTATCAGCACTTTTTTCCGGATGGTGAGCCGCCAGCACCAGTTACTCATCGTCAATTTGAAGAACTTATCGCGAGTTTAGACAATGAAGAATGGATGGTTCATACCGAGTATGAAATTAACCGTAAAGTACGGGTGATTTCTGATGGTTTGTATTCGTTCGCAGTCTGCAGTGAAACTATGGTGAAGGCATTCGACGGGCGAGGCGTGTTGGTCAAACCGCTGAGTCTTTTTGTTCGATGCCCTGAACCAATGTTCGTTAAGCTAGCCACAAAGCAGAACCTGTTGGTATCTAAAGTCTCTGATTACAAATCGATTGTTAAATATCACGCTGAGTATATGCTTTGGCCTGAGAATCGTGCGACCTGTCTCGCAGTTCTCCCCGAAGAGATGAAAGTGTGATTAAAATCGCATAAAATCCCCACCTAATATAAGCCGCCTAGTATACCTAGCTGGCTTTCTTGCTAGATATCTCAAACCGTGATGGAAAATCACCTCTACAAAGTGTAAAAATTAGAACACTAGCATGTCATCTAGAGGTTGCAACAATGAGCAAGGAATGCCAAACGTCGACCCTAGGTTGAAATCAACGCCATCAAAAGCAAATACAGAGGACGTCATGTTAAAGCTGGCCCGCCTTTGCAAAGGGTATCAGGATGGAGAGGAGTACCATTCTGTCTTGCAAGGAACCACATTTGAATGCCAAAGGGGCGACAAAATTGCGTTGATGGGTGAGAGCGGTTCTGGCAAAAGTACCCTACTCAATCTGATCGGCGGTCTCGATTTTGCCGATAGCGGTGAGATATGGATTGATAACCAGTCAATGCATGATTTATCAGAGCGAGCCCGAACCCGCTTTCGTCGCAAAAATATCGGGTTTATTTTCCAACAATTTAACCTCTTACCCACACTGACCATTAACGACAACATTCGCTTTTCACGACAACTCAAGGGACTAGCTGAAAATGATGCGCTATGGCGAAAGATCATTTCTGCGCTTGATCTTCGCCCTCTCCTCAGTCGTTACCCGGAAGAAATTTCCGGTGGGCAACAGCAAAGAGCAGCAATCGCACGTGCGCTGTATATGGAGCCTAAACTGCTGCTGGCAGATGAGCCGACAGGCAGCTTGATGAACGAAATGCTGATGTTGTCATGAGCTTGCTTCTGTCACTGACTGAATCATTAAATGCCACTTTGGTTGTGGTAACACACAGTCCGGTAGTCGCAGAGAACTTTGACACCAAATATCTCTTGCAAGGCGGTACATTGAATGTTCGGCACAGTAGCTAAAGCACTGTGGGGGCATTATCGCCGCCACCCGATGCAAATTATCCTTGTGCTTCTTGGACTGACTCTTGGCGTTGCTTTGCTGGTGGGGGTAATGTCAATCAATGAACACGCGCAACAAAGCTATAAACGCGGCGAGCGAATGTTCTCCAATCCGTTCCCTTACGTTCTTCATCCTATTAACCGCGGCGACAGGATCAGTGAAGACTTCTATATTTCGTTGCGATTGCAAGGCTTTAAACAGTGCGTACCCGTCGACTCCATTGAGGTGATGACCAAAGAGGGAAGGGATATGCGTCTTACTGGATTGGATTATATTGCTTTTCTCAACCTCGACAGCTTCCAGAAAAACGGCCCTCGTCTGTTCGACCTCAATCGTGGAAATGACACGATTTGGGTGAGCCATGAGCTTGCTAATCACTTTAGCTGGCAGCAAGGCGAGTACATCCAGCTGATTAATGGACAGAGAATAGGCCCGCTTGAGTTAATGAGCGAAGATAGCCTGACCTCTGGAATACGATTGTTTACAGACATTTCAGTACTTAGAAAGTTGAGCCCACACAGTGGGTTTAGCCAGATATATTGCGGCAAGCTTTCTGAGGAAGAAAGACAACAGATTAAGCATCAGGCTCAGAATGGAGTGACCCTGTCACGCACTGAGTCTGCAGAATTGGCACCCCTTACTCGAGCATTCCACCTAAATTTATTGGCTATGGGACTGCTTGCCTTTGTTGTGGGCTTATTTATTTTTTATCAGGCGATATCTCTGTCGTTAACGCAAAGGCAACCACTAGTAGGTACCTTACGCCAGCTTGGGGTTTACCGTTCTGTCTTGGCTTGGGTCATTATTGTAGAAATGGCGCTTCTACTGATTGTTGGGCTTGGCCTCGGTAATGTGATTGGCGTCTTTCTTGCCAGCAAACTGCTACCGACGGTAGCGACCACGCTCAATGATCTTTATGGCGCCAATATCTCTTTAGCGATGCATTGGCAGTGGGAGTGGGGCGCATATAGCTTGCTTTTAGCTCTCTCAGGCATTGGCCTCGCGTCGTTTTGGCCTTCATTAAGGTTGTTACGCACTGAGCCTTCGAGGCTAGCCAAATCAGTGTATGTCGTCGGCTCTTTGTTTACGGAGTTTAAGTGGCAAGCATTACTGGCATTTGTTCTCCTTTGTGTCACGTTGGTCATTAATGTTCTGCCAGAAAGTCTTGAACAGGGATTTTTGCTGGTTGGGTTAACACTACTTTGCGGAGGCCTATCTCTACCATTTTTCATGGGTAAATCCTTCCAGTTTTTTGCTCGCTTCACACGTTCAGCCAAGCTAACGTGGTTCTTTTCTGACGCATCGGCAAGCCTCAGCTTCCGCGGTATTGCTGCTATGGCATTCATGATGGCAATTGCAGTCAATATCGGTATGGAGACAATGATCGGTAGCTTTAGACATGCCACGGAATCTTGGCTCGAAAAGCGTCTGGTTGCTGATGTATACGTACGTTCTGAAAAAGCCAAAATGCGTGAGTTGAATTTATGGATGAAATCTCAACCTGAAATTTATAAGAGCTGGGTGACGTGGAAGAACGAACTTGAGTACGGTGACGGTGCAATAGAGGTGGTATCTCTAGGTACAAGTATAGAAGAGCGAGAGTCTCTGGTGTTAAAGGATCGACAGGCAGACTTCTGGACTGTGTTTCATACCGAAAAGTCGCTGCTTATCAGCGAGTCTTTGGCGCAGAGACTAGACGTTAATGTGGGCAGTAATATCGAATTACCTCCTCCTTTTGGTCCGGGCTGGCAGGTCAGTGGTATTTATTTGGATTACGGTAATCCGCGTGGTCAGGTAATGGTATCTGTTCGCTCCAAACTGATACCTTGGATCTCTAATGGCAGTGGAGACTTTGCCATTCTGTTCAAAGAGGGCATTGAGCCTGATGAGGTTATTGCACGCATGCAAAAAACCTTTGATTTACGTGATAACCAGATAAAACATCAACACGATATCCTTGAACGTGCCATGGTGATATTTGACCGCACTTTCTCCGTCACAAATACCTTGAGTACATTAACTCTCATCATCGCCTTATGTGGCCTGTTTTTCGCAACACTTGCAACTGAATTCTCCCGGCAACGGCAATACGCATTGCTCAGATTCTTAGGTATTTCCGGTCGTAACCTTGCCTTCCTTGGAGGCGGTCAGCTGGCGGTCATCGGATTGTTCTCTGCGTTGTTTGCTCTACCGCTTGGTCTTCTTATTTCCGAATTATTACTTAATGTGGTTATCAAATATTCCTTTGGCTGGACGATGTCTCTGACGTACTTTTTGTCATCCTACGCGATAACACTCGTCGCAACGATTATTACGCTGTTAGCGGCTGGTGCTTGGCCAGTCTGGCGGCTCATCAAACGGTCAGCGGTATCGTCGATGCGTGAGGCATTGTAGTGAAATTTAGTTTTTCCGATCTAAAACGTTTAATGATTGGTGTGGTGTTCAGCCTTTCGGTTATTCTGCTGATTTTGCTTATCCGCTCGTTCGAGCCGCCTAAAACAAATCAAATTGCCAGTTTACTTTCCAGTTCCTCTGCAGAGGGATTTTCTGCTGTTACGCCGGGTTACGTAATGACTTTCCCCGATGATTTTGGCGCACATCCATCATTTCGGCATGAATGGTGGTATGTCACGGCAAATCTCAAAGATGAAAGTGGCAACAGATATGGAATACAGTGGACCTTGTTTCGCTATGCGTCATCACCAGACACTGGTGAAAGGTGGAACAGCAATCAGGTCTACATGGCACATTCAGTGTTGACCACTGAAAAAGAGGTCTATGCCTTTGAGCGCTATGGCCGTGGGGGGATCGGACAAGCAGGAACACAGGCTAAACCGTTTGCGATTTGGCTTGATGATTGGCGTATGCAATCTGAGAGTGAGCAGCCATTTCCAGCAGCAGTAACAGCAGGGGAAGATGACGTCAGCTACCGATTATCACTCACACAAACACTGCCGCCCGTTCTCAATGGTGACAAAGGGTATAGCAAGAAGCATGTGGACGACTTTGCATCTTACTATTTCAGTGTGCCAAGGATAAACATTAAGGGAACCATCAATATCGGAGGTCAATCCGTTGATGTCTCTGGCTTAGGTTGGTTTGATCGTGAATGGGGAACACGAGAAATGTCACCTTCACAAAGAGGGTGGAGCTGGTTCTCAATGCATTTGGATGACGGCAGCTCGTTAATGATTGCTGAATTGAGGGGAGAACCTGACAATTTTGCGTTCGGAACCTACATATCATCGAATAGCGACGTTTCAATACTGGGGACGGAAGATATTCTGTTGACGCCAGTAACCTACAGAAAGGTCAAAAAAGACAAGCATGTTCCACTCACTTGGAAGATAACACTCAAAAACCTTGATAAACAATGGGAAGTTCGAGCACTCAATCACCAGAATTGGCTGGATTTCTACTTTCCATATTGGGAGGGGCCAACGGTTATCTCTGGTAGTAGCACAGGGACAGGCTTTATGGAGCTAACTGGATACTGAATGAGTTAACCGTTTAAAATTTAAAGTGAATTTAATGTAATTCAGAGCACTATATTGGAATTATTATTCTGTACGGTATCCAATCAAGCGTTCCAATGATCACAATTCTGAATACTGACACAGGCTTGGCCATATCTCTTCAACACCCTCAAAAAACTCATAAGGCCTATATTTTAGCGCCTGATGTCGTATGCGTCGGTAAAATCAGCATTAACCTCCGCCGGACAATGTAAGCTTGAACACTTATCCTGAATATGCCCAAGTTTGTATTCGAGCCCCTGACGACTAGCTTTAATCTATGTCAGAAATGGGCTTGTTAAAGATAACCTCAGCAAGGAGCGTTCAATGTTGCCGATAGTGCTTGGAACTGCCAAATTCGATACATTTCAAGACAAAGAGTCCAGCTTCCGATTACTTGACACATTTGTTGAGGCAGGAGGCCGACGTGTTGATACTGCAAATAACTATGCTTGCTGGCACCCAGAGGGCCATGGTGGTGAGAGCGAGTCATTGATTGGTGAGTGGCAGACTGAGCGTGGAAGAGACAATATTGAGATTATGACCAAAATTGGTGCGCTTCCTCTTGATGGACTGACATATCAACACCTTGATGGTCTCTCCGCCAGCAACATTAATGCGTCTGTTGATGGATGCTTAAATCGTTTGAGAACAGACTTTATCGATGTGTTGTATGCACATGTCGATGATAAAAGCACGTCGCTGGAAGAAAGTTGGATGGCGTTGTCAAACTTGGTCAAACAGGGGGTTGTAGGGCAGTTAGGGATATCAAACTATTCCGCAGAACGGGTAATCGAACTTGAGAACCTGATTAATGAGAAAGATCTCGTGCCTTTCAAGTTTGCTCAATACCGTTATAGTCTGATCAGCCCAAACTACGATCGAGACTTCGCCCCTCAGATACTGCTCAATGAAAAGCTGAATGATGTGCTCCACCAATCAGCATTTAACCCCGAAATTCTTACCTATTCAGCCCTGCTAGATGGACATCTTGAAGATGATCCTGACGAGCTGCCATCAGACTACGATAATTTGCTAAATAGTATTATGGTTGAAGAGTTGCAAGCTGAAGCTCAGCAGCTCAATGTCTCTGTTGCTGCACTGATTTTAAAAACAATTAGTGATTATGGGTACACACCGATTACAGTCTCATCAAAACCAGAGCGTATGTTAGACAATCTCGCACTATTTAAAATTTAAGGCTGATTTTGAGCTCAATTGGATGCGGTTTTATTAATCGTATGATAGTGTTCAATGCCATAATGAAAGTGCAGAAACTTCTGTATATCATCAAATTGAGACAGGGCTAATATAATGAAAAATGTACTGATGTCTCTGGCTGCTATTCTTGCATTGTCTGGCTGTTCTTCATCACCAGACCCCGTTGATGCGAGGATTGAAGCTGCTATTAAGCTCTGTCAAAGCGATAGCGCGAAAGCCTTTTCACAAACACAAGATGGATTTAGGGTGATGTGCCACGATGGGAGTTCTTATATACTTCGTGGAGGCGTGGGTATTGAACGCGTTACTGAGCTAGACAAGGTTTATTGCTCAAGCATGGGGATTAGAAACTTGGAGTCTGATAAAGACGGCGACATAAAGTTGTCCTGTAAAGACGGCTCCAACTACGTATTATAATTGGGAGATACCAATGAAAAAAGTCATTTTGGCGCTAACCACTGCGGTAGTAATAGCAGGCTGCTCAGGTCTTGAGACTGCAGAATCAATGCCAAACCCTGATCAGCGTGTTGTTGACGGCCGATTAAATATCTCTACTGACCTTAACGCCACATATTGTGAAGGCAAAGGCTTTGAGAAATTTTTAGAAAGAGAGAAATTTTATACGTTTACATGTAAGGGCGGTACATTCTTTAATATCCCTAAATAGACTCTCAATATTCCAATTCTTTTCTAAAACGCTGGGTTTTCCCGGCGTTTTTTGCTTCTTTGGTTTACCTTTTTGATTGAGTAGACAGAGCTAGGATAAATAATTAAAAGCTTAGATTGGAACGGTTTAGGCTAACTATCCAGAATCGCGTAATTTATCACTTTGAAAATACAGGAAGATATGAGTGCCACTGGTTTTGATTATTTGCAGGATAGAGGGCGGGCGACCAATTGCACGTCAAAATCTTCAACGTGCAATTGCCCATAATAAAGCAGATCAAAATTGAAGCGTTTTCTTTGCCGTTAAGTGTGAAACCATGTTGTTGACAGCCTTGAGCTGGCGACCTGATTTTAAAGTGAAATCAGCATCAGTGTATCCCCACCAATCCCAACAACTATGAGGGTTTAGGCTCACGTAGCTAATTTTTGCTTGGGGATAGAGAACAACAATGTCATTTGCTTCTGCCCATTCATTGTATCCTGTCAGTCTGGGATAGCTGTCCTTAGGTGAGCCGCTCTGCAAGAATTGATCTGCGCTTTGTTTACAACCATGAAAAGCAATATGAAGCCTACATCCTGCTTTTTCTGCGCATCCCTTAGGTACATAGATAAAACCTTCGTCGGCCATGTATGGGTAAGTGTCGAAAAATGGCTTTTGATCGAATTTGAACAATCGATTTGACGTGTTTTCCTGCGAGGCTCTCATATTGAGAGACCCATACAGATGAGCAAAAATTTCTTTAGCAGTATCGAAGTCATCGGCACAATGATTGACGAAGGGTCGATCTGTCTCATCGCATGAGTTGGTATTGTCCTTGATAAATGAAACGAATCCATGGCCAGCGGGTTGATTATACTCATAAGCCAGATTGCTCTCTTTGACTCCAAGCTCTTGATAGTATTCAAAGAGGGAGTCCATAACCTGACGTTTGACTTTCTTGTCCTCGGTTCCGCTGAATAGCCAAACCTTCTGTTCTGCAATGTGGCGTGTGCTATCTATCTTGCCTGCTTTAGCATTACTGAGTGTGATTTCATGGAGGTCACTAACGTTGGCTTTTTCATTCATGCAGTTATTAGCTTGCTGAATTTGGCCATTAATACTGAAATACCATCCCAGTTCGGTAGAGTAGGGCTTAACGCAAGAATAAGGTACCCCTGCAATGACACCAATGCCCTTTACAGAAGCTGAAAAAGCCACACCATACTGAACAGCCATGGCACCACCAGATGAAAGCCCTGATACGGTAACTGAATGCGTATCAGCGCCTAATCGAGGCAGGCAGTCCTCACAAGGCAGCTCCTCTGTAGCATGTATCGTTTGTACGTTGACCAATATACTGACGAAGGCAAGCGCTTTAAATCTATTATTCATTTTATGTCCATTTATTAACAAATAAGAAAATAAAAAGATGTCTATTTATAAGCTAGACGAAAGAGGACATACAATTTTTATGCCTAATACGATGCAGAGATGCAAATTTTTTATTTAAAGTTGTTCAAAAATATATCTGGATAAATATCTCATAGATTTATTGATATGTGGTTTTTAACTTCATCTACAGGGTGAAAATCGAACAATAATGCTTGATTTTAATTATATGTGAGGTTTGTTATTTAAAAAGTAATAGTGTTATTGTAAAAAGAGAATACGGTTAGGTGTAAATCACTTCCGTATTGTTAAAAGAGATGTGGTCAATTTAAATCAGTCTGATAAGTGAGAGTGTTACACACATTAAAATGTCCAGTTTATCTTAAAATTATTTATTTTTGGACGGAACTGTCCTTGTAATAAAATAGTTCCCTACAGAATTTTATTTTGCACTAAGTTGTTTCACGTTGTTTAGCCTCAATGATTAGAGTATCGGGTCATCTATCAAAAATGATAAAAATAACTGAGTTGTAATTAATGAGATCATGCAACAGTTAAATATCTTTTTTGTAGAATATATGCCTGCTATATTCGGTTAACAAGGCGGAGAAGCACAATTTTAATGCGTACAGGAGAAGCATCCATTGTTTATGACATGTTACTTTGGCAAATTAACATCTCCGTTTATGCTTCTATCAGCCTTCTTTTATTGAGTGTTCACTGAAAATATCAGCATTACAAAGTAGAGAGCGTTGTCACGAGGACACCATAAGCGAAATTTAGCTCACATAGTGGTAAGTAACTGATTCCATTTAGTAATAGCCGTCTTACCTGCATCGAGTCCGAGCTGATAAGCTTTTTTGAGTTGTTCGGTTGACGTGCTCAAGCGGGTTAATTTGAATGCATCAGGGGGACAAATCTGCAGAATTTGCACTCCATTTGGTGGACTTTTGATTAGATCAATGGCCTGATTATATCGGATATAGCGTGTCATCATTGGTTCGATAAGAGCGGGTGTTTTGTTGAGCATAGGTTTCATAATGCAATCAAGTTTTCCTCTTGATTTTCGGTAGCTATCTGGACGACTGCGTAATACCATGATTTTTGATGCGCCACGTTTGATGGCTTCTGCTACTGGAATGGCATCTGAAACGCCGCCGTCAACATACCCATGCCCTTTTTCAAGCGTCACTCCATTTCTATATAGAATAGGTACTGCACTGCTTGCTTTCATTGTCTTAAGCAGACTGTCTACGGCGGGAGTTAGGTATTCAGCTTTACCCGTATCTTTTCTTGTGACACCAAGGAAAAAAGGGCGTTTTTCTGTCTCCAACTGTTTCTTATCTATACCCAGTTCACTGTCCGTAATATCCCACATCCAGTCAAGATCAATACCGTGTCCACCACGGATAAACTTTCGTACGGAAATAAATTCTCTTCGTAGGCTGTAATCAAGATAAATTTTTGCGTTTCTTCCGGGCATATTCGCTAAATATGCGGCCAGATTGTTTGCGCCAGCCGACACACCCCAAAAGCTGTCAAAGGGCGAAAATTCCTGATGGAGAAAATGATCGAGAATTCCACATGAAAAAACGCCACGCATTGCACCACCTTCAACGATTAAAGCTGCGGCACCAATTTTTTCTGTCATTTATTTTCACTTCCTTTACTTACTTTTCTAGTGCCTATCATATTCTCTTCATTCAAAATTAAATAGCTCAATTGCGATACGAATAATTATGCATTTAAGTGTTATTCATTTGGTTGCAAAAATTGATGTTAAACCTCTATCAGAAATATATATTTAAAAATTATACATACTCCTTCACTCAGGCTTGTGCACATTAGCTCATCTGACATATTGGTAGTTATGTTATGGATAAAGTCGACCTGGATTAGGTAAAGTCAACACATCAACTGTATTGTAAATAAATCGAAAAGACATGATCAAAGAAGGGAGTGACATAATATTTTTTTATTTATTTTCTATTGAATTTAAATTAAATATTAGTTCGGTAAAGAAGTTGAAAACTAATCATGAAATAAATATCGATGACGGCATGCGTTGGATAGAGCATTTGATTGCTAGATATCTTGATAATAGAGGGTTTTTACAGCTTATGTACTAATTTAAGATTAAGTCATTTTAGTTTTTTAGATGCTATTATGCCGTTTACATAATGCACCATTTATAAATACGGTACATTATGATCGAAATGATACTTCGCTTTATCACGACAATTAACTACGTTCTATTTCGTCCATACGTGTTTCATGGGCTAAGATCGCATCTGCTTGTTCTCTAGGCGTATTTAGCTTTTTCAAGGCGCCGTCCAACATCAGGTCCAAAGTGTCAATAGTCTTCGCTCGCCTGAAATAAATAAGCCAGTCAGTGCGGCTGGTGGGTAAAGTACTTTCCATACGTCCATTTAAATTATAAAGAAGGAATGATTTGGTGGTTGTTGCTCAGATAACGGGAGCATAGAACATGCCGAACAGATAGTAAACAAAAAATTACTAATGGGTATTTATGCGGACTATTTTTATATGAATTTTTTATTTTTGAAACTGACATTTTCGCTTTCAGGCAAATGTCTAGATTCGATATTCTATTGGTGATCCCGGATTAAGATTTTGTCTTACTGTGCTGAGAGTATGCAATAAGCTAACCCTGATATGCACTTTGGGCCTGATTGATTCAGACCCGTTGGTTTAGAATGTAATCAGTATCAAAGTGATTGATATTCCAGTGATGGCACCCAGTAGAAATATCACGAGCGCTACATTTAAAGAGATGTCAGTAGTGCCTTTTACGGATTTTTTATCTCGTGTCGGCACGATGCTTTCAATGTTGGTTTCAAAAACGGCACTGAGACTTAGAGCCGTTTCCTTTGATGCTACTCCCTGGTTCTCAACACGTTGAATTGTTCTCAGGCTTAAGCCACAGGCCTCTGCAAGGTGCTGTTGCGTCCATGCTTTCGAAGATCGAAGGTGCTTTATTTTCTCGGCACATATTTCCATCGCTACAGAATGCCCTCAAGAAATGGCACAAGAAAGTAGCTACCTATAAATCCACCGATTAATCCGCAGAAAAAGAACCATGTGATAGCTTTCCAGCCTTTTATTTCAAAGCCTAACACCGATAATGTCGTGGTTTTTATTTCTTCATCTACGTACTCGTCATCTATAAATAATTTACAGTGATAAGTGAGATTCATGAGGTTGACTTTAAATTCTATCCGGATATCTGTGCTTTTAAATGAAAAGCGATGTAATGTCAGGAGTCGGCATGCACCTTTCTTACTCATCAATTTTCCATTGACATACACGGTTTGATTGCCCGATGTGTGACTATGAAAAACGCGAACATCTAGGTTCTCTAAGCAGTATTGATACCAGAGCCCTTTGACCGAATCGCTAGGTAAGGCAGTGCTGTCTGAGTATTCCATAATTTGCTCCAAGCTCGTTTGTAGTGACGTTGAAACAAACTAAACCTCGTTCGACGTTGCTAAACCACGCCTCAATGATGACAGTCCTCTCCATGTCGTATGACAGTCAATGTGTCATTTGTATAAGTATCTGAAATAAATAATAAAAAACTATCAAGTGTCGAGAGTTGCCTTTAGTTTTTCAGCGCCGCTTCGGCTTGTCGAAAGTTCTGTACTGCTGTTGTCGTTTAAGATGACCATCAACTTTCCGTTAAACCAACGCTGCACTTCTTTTATTTTGTCGATATTGACGAGATAACTGCGGTGAATTCTCACGAACTGGTTAGCATCAAGTTTTCGTTCAAGTTGATCGAGCGAATCACTCAGGGGTTTTTCGCTACTTTCAAGGCAAGCAAATGTGACGCCTTGTTCAGCTTTGATGTAGTCAACATCAGCCGGGTCGAGGAGAGTCATCCTTTCTCCGGCTTTGCTAACCAGCCTCCGGGGTGGCAGAGGTAATGCAGGCTGAGCCTTTTCTATCGATTGAGGTTGAGCATCTGCTGTACCCGAAACTTTCTCGATAGCTGCTTTTAGCCGCGATAGCGGGTAAGGCTTGAGAAGGTAGTCGACCGCATTCTGTGAAAATGCATCAACGGCATGATCTGAATAGGCCGTGGTGAAAATTATTTTGGGTTGATGTTCAAGTAGCGCCAGTACGTCCATGCCGTTGATCAGCGGCATTTGGATGTCTAACAATGCTAGGTCCGGTTTTAGCTGATTGATCATTTCAATAGCTTCCTTACCGTTGGTGGCTTCCCCGACAAGTTTGATGCCGCTCAGCACGGATAACTGGCCTTTTAGTTTTTCAAGAGCGGGTTTTTCATCTTCCGCAATGACAATTGAAATCATGTTATACCTGCATAGCGATGTTTACGATTGCGCCATTTTTACTGGAAAGCGATACCCGTCCGCCGGGCTGCATCTCAATGCGACGCTTGAGGTTGTGCATTCCGATACCGTTTTTGTGGCTGAAGGTCAGTGTTTCATCAGTAAAACCCAGGCCGTTATCGGAGATGTTGATGTTGAGTTTCCCACCCGAGATCCATGCCTTTATCGATATCTCCAGCATTTCCTGTGCTGCACATTGCTTGAAGCTATTTTCAACAATCGGCTGAAGCAGGAAGGGAGGGATCTGGCAACCACGGGCATCTTGCGCAATCTCATAGTTAACTATCAGACGTTCACCAAAGCGAGCTTGTTCAATCGCCAAGTAGTTCTCTATCAGGGTTAACTCCTCGTTAAGAGATACTTTTTCTTTTTCGCCATTATTGAGGGAATACCTTAGGACATCGGCCAATTTGTGCACGGCTTCATCTGCAAGCATTGGGTCTTGATAAATATAAGCGGAAATCGTGTTGAGGCTGTTGAACATAAAGTGTGGATTTAGCTGATACCTCAACGCTTGTAACTGAGCTTTTTGTGCTGCTTGTTTTTCTGCAGCAGCCTTTTTACGGTACTCAATGAATGAGACTATTCCGTATGCACTGGTGCCCCAGACCAAGCCATTGGTGATGACAAACAGCCCCATGTTCAATCCACCGGGGATCTGCCAGCCAAACTCGAAAACCCATGACAACAACTGGTTTCCCGTTGTGAATGCTGACACAGTGACTAACCACTCTTTAAAAGGAGCGCTTATTCCGTATCGACGCAAGCGAAAAACAACGAGCAGGCTCACCCAAGATGGCATCAAATAGAAGAAGATAAACCATTGAAATGATGCAAGAATCCCTGCAGCGTTCAACTCAGTCAGCCCTTGCATAACCAAAAGGAAAGTATAGGCGATATCGATGCCTAACAATGCAACGAATGATTGGAGAAATATGGGATGTTTAAAATCGTTTATCAGGCTCACCACTACAACTCGTCTACGTTTGTTGCTATGACAATACACCCAACTAATAAGCAAAGGGTTAAAGGCATTACGATAAGGAGATCTGCTCCGAGAAAAGGCGTTGAAAATAAGTGTCTTATGAGAAGGTAAGTGCTGAGTGAAGCGAAGGATGCCATCGTGAATTGGGCTGGCGATAAGTGCATAATAGACCTCCTAAAGCCTGCTTTTCAGCAGACTTGTCGATATTATTTATGAGGGTTCAATTTGGTTAACGCATTAGTAGAAGCTGATGCTTTCAATCTCTGCGGTTATGATGTCATCCACAGCTTTACCCCCTGGCGCGTTTCGCCACAGTAGGCTGAGACCTTTTAAGTTTTTGCCGGACCAAACGATTTTTTGGCCAAAGCTCATTTGAGTTAACTTCGTGAAAGGAATCGTCACCGTCACATGGCTGTCCGATTCGTTAAGCATGGTGTTGTGGTAGTTCCAGTCCTTTACTTCATCCATATATAAAGAGAGAAATACCGGATGTGAGCTTTTATACGTAATGCTGATGCCCTCAAAATGGGTGGCATCACTTAGTGAATCAAACAGCATTTGTGAGCCGGTAAACGCGCCAAACTGACCGCCACCCGCTAAGGTAGAGTTGAGAACCAGAGAGCCTTTGTCTTTCGTTTGCGCTGTTGTCGATGTGCCGCCAAACATGCTGTCATTGAGCGTCACCCAATCCGCGTCTTTTTCTTTGTCAAAGATTCTTGCGGACAACGCTTCTTCTTGACTGACACACTTTGTACCGAATGCTTTTTTAGCCTGATTCGACGTTACAAGGGCTTGTCGGTTCACCCATGATCCTTTGTGGTAAATCCGAGATGGCGTCTTGATGCTTTCTATATTTTCAATTGGATTGGTGTCTAATAGGGTGAAACTTGCTGCCGCACCTTTGATAAGTTCACCACGTTGGCTGGCTTCACCCAGTGTTTTTGCTGCAATAAGGGTGGCAGCGTTTAGCGCTTCAGGATTACTCAATCCCGCTTTACTGAGAGACACAATCTCCCCGATTAAGCCCGCGCCATGCAAAGTGAAAGGGTTTCCTGCATCTGAGCCTGCACCAATCTTGACGCCAGCTTCTGCCAGCAAGGCTACATTCTTTTTAGCGACCGATTTTTTTTCCCAGCTTGCAGCTTGCCACCCAGAAGGCTTGCTTACATTTTTAAACAGGCAATCAGTGATATCCTGATGAACGGGAGCTAAGTCCATGTTGCTGACAAGACCTGACTCTGCTTCGTCGCCTGGGTTGTGGTAAACACTCAGAGTCGGAATATAGGTGACATTGTTTTCCAACATAAGACGAATGAATTCTTCGTCTATTTCTTCTTGATTAATGCCATGCGCAAGTGCATCTGCTCCGGCTTTTATTGCACGTTTGCCGTCTTCCAGCGTGCTGACATGAATAAATAGCGGTAACCCCGCTTCTTTAGAGCGTTTACCTATTTCCGTCAGCGCTTCATCTGTAATGCTTGGGCGACTGCCGCCAAAGTCCTCAATAATTGCTTTCGTAACCGATGGTTTCATCGACAGATGCATTGACCAATTCGCTTCAACATCGGCTTTGGTAACCACCTCATAGGCACCTTGAGGTCCAAACTGAGTGCCATGTCCGCCTGGGTTGGTAAACGCCGGGCCAGATAAGAAGACATCGGGTTCCTTGCCTTCGAGCGTATGGATTTGCTTCACCATTTGCGTTGACATAAGAAGGTCTGTAACCCCCGTTACACCATAGTAAAGCGCACTGTTGAGGTGTGACTGTACTGGGACATGAATGTAGTTATCGTAGTTACTTCCTGATGCTGACAAATGCACATGAAGATCAATGAGACCCGGCAGTGCATACTGGCCTTCTGCGTCATAAACCTCTTCGACGGCCATTGGCTTATCTGTCATCGTTGTGACCTTGACGATTTTTCCATCATCAATATACATTCTGCTTGGCGTTGAGAATGAACCCAGATGAGGCTGGTATATGCTGACATTTTCAACCATTAAAGTGTGTATTGCCACTTCGCTGGCAAGCGAAGAACTCGCAGCAAACATACCAAGTGCTGCAAGTGATAAAGTGAAACCCTTTGCCGTGAAAAAGCCTGATGTTCTGACGTTGATGTTTTTTTTGTTACGCAAAAACTTACTTTGCATGGATGACTCCGTTCATTTCTAATGCGAGAGCAGCTTCAGTGCTGCTTGCTTTTGTTCGATGGGGAAAGACTAATGGGAAGATATCGTTTCAGCAGTGTAAAACTCATGAAGTGACACATTCAGCGTTGAATCGACAAATATGCAAGATGAATAAATGCTGGCCAAAAGGGTTATGCCGATTGGCCTGACATATAAGATTAGGCTGGGTGGGATTATCCAAAGAACTGCTGTCGGAATTGACGGATTTTGTCTTGGTAATATGCCTGCCACTCATCGTCACTCAGGTGAGCGTATTGAGATAAGCGTGCCGTATTCAATTGAGCCTTAAGTCGAGCTAGCTGAGTCTGGTAATCTTCAACAATAATGGTTTGCTGTTGTCTGCGTTGATTATCCTGGTGAATATCATATCGTTGAGCGGGTGTTAGATAATGGTTGGCTAACTCCGAACGAAATGTCTCCTGCTCGCGATCAGTGAGTGATTCCGGTATCAGGGCTTCAGCCTTTTCATATTTGATGACGCCGTTTGATGCTGTGTTATTTTTCTCTTTTGCCTGCCATTTATCCACGTGCGAAATAATATTAGTAACCAAAGTGTCGGGTGACATAGCCAGCTCATTGCGAAGCCTATCACTCTCCAGTTGATAATCGAGATAGGCATATTGATCGGCTAGTATGCGCTCGGCATATTCTCCCCAAGCAATAGCAGCAGCGTCTTTAAATGCATTTACTTTAGACGCCAAATCATCCGAACTATTGACGACAAGTTCTGCTTGCTGCTTTTTCCATTGTGTAGAAAGGTAGGGATATTGGCCGACAAGAACAAATAGTGATGGATCTATTTCGATTTCCAATGCGTTCAGACTTTGTTCACAGTCTTCTCGTAGCTCACACTGGAACCAGAAATCTTTAAGCAACGCTAACAAAGCCTTACCTTCGGCAGATGACAGTGGATGCGATTCGTTGTCGGCCTCTTTGATTGTTCTGGGAAACGAGGCCTTAAATGGAATGCTTTGCCGGACTTGGTTATCGATTGCTGGCGTTTGGTAACCGTCTTTATCGCCCATGCCATCGTCCGCCTGTGTCTTGGGGAACTGATTCGTGTTTCTTTCAACATCATGATGCGAAATGACTAGGTAACCACTCAGAGTAAGAGCGGCCAACAGGCCGCCCGTAATGATAAATCTCACCACCCTCTAGTTACCGACAACTGAGACAACTGGCTGGTGATCGGATAAGTTCCAGTCTCCCCAGACTGATGAATCTGTCGTTCTTGGCACATCGACGCGGTTAAAAATCTGTTGATTCTGACCATAGTCATTATCGAGCAGAATGTAGTCTAAATATTCGATATGTGAGCCACCTGAAAACGCAGCGCCTGCGTAGTTGTTGATGCGTGGGTCGAATGTTCCGCTGGTATAACCGGTGTAAGTCGGCTCAGAAGCATTTAGGTTACTCAGCATTTGCTTGTAGTCGCCTTCAAACTTGAGTTTGTTGACATTCAGG
Organism: Veronia nyctiphanis; assembly: GCF_004116385.1. Lineage (GTDB taxonomy): Bacteria > Pseudomonadota > Gammaproteobacteria > Enterobacterales > Vibrionaceae > Veronia > Veronia nyctiphanis. Next base: position 118,062 of record NZ_PEIB01000003.1, read on the forward strand.
TCGCCGCTGTAAATCACTGTTTCGTTTGTAGGGATGTTCAGTGATTTTGCCATTGCACGCATTTGCTTGAATTGGCGTTGACGGTTCTCACGGGCAGCATCGGTGTCAAACGAGGCGGCATGCGTAGCAAAGACATGATAAGCCTCACCGTTTTTGATGACTTCAGCATAATTTATCCCTTTGTCAGCAAAGCAGTCCGTGCCACTGCAATCAGGGTAGACAAACTGAGCCTGATTAACGATCGGGTAGCGACTCACTATTGTCACACCACCATCATGCACATTCGCACCCGGTGCATTCAGCATTTTTGTCTGGTATGGGTATTCTGTGGCCAAATCACGAAGAAAGCTGTCACGACCACCCGCAAAGACTTCTTGAAGCGCGATAACGTCGTAACCTTTCAGGTATTCAGGCAAAAGTTGAAATCTTTCTGAGATATTCGACGCAACTGCCGGTAATGCCCAGATGTTATAGGTCATTAATGAAAGAGCTTCAGGAGTCGGGGTAGGGGCATTGTCCTGAGATGTCGGTGTAACGGTGTAATGCAAGTCGTCATAGCGCCATGTGAAGTCAGCTTTGTAAGCCAGTTCAACGCGCTTATCACCAAACGTATCGCTACTAACACGGTGAATATTGCGGTCATCTTTCCAGCTTAACCCTTTGTCATCAGCTGATACGCTGTGCTTTATTGACGAGTTATGCCAGCTACCTCGCATTTGCTGGTGCAGCTTGATTGTGTCTCCTGATTGGTTACTTACCAACGTTTCAAAATTGTATGTCTTTCCTGCTTTTACGCCTTGCCATCTGTTAAAGCTAAGAACTTCACGTGTCGTCCAGGGTGGTACTTCGACTTCGTGTTGTAACCATTCATCCCCTTTTTGCAAGATGTCTGTACCGAAATGACTGACATCAATAAACAGCGTTTCTCCTGAATTATTTGTTAAGTACACATCGGTGTCGGCAAAGGAGGAAGACGAGAAGGCAACAGATAGCAAAATTGCCGCGCGTGAGAGTGAAAACATCAATATTCCCTTAGTGATTGGTTAGTCAGCGGCGTAGGCTAATGAGAATAGATGTCATTTATGTTATGGAAAGATGTCAGTTTAAAAACTGCGGCTGATGTCTAACTTGTTGACTATTAAAATAGACACAATCGATTTTTTTAAAATTCAAACCTTTTCATCAACTGGCGAAGTCAATATCTAATTTCCACTATCAAAATAACGATCAATGTTATTAAGTCACTATTTGTAATCGATAACATTAGGTAATGATCAGGTTTTGATTATGAGTAGATGGTCTTAAATATATCCTTTGGTTCTATTGCATGTTCGCGTTTGACTAAATAAATATACACATGTAAATCACTATGCTCTTGTCAGTTTTAAATACGAAAGGAATCTACACATGCAAAACCAAAGAATAAAATGGTCTGCACTTGCTCTTAGCGTAGCCATTTCGTCTGCTGTATCAGCGAACAACATGACACAAGATTTAAAACCGCTGGTGATCTCTGATACCGTTTCTTATCAGAAGACGCTTGATGCGGCTCAGTTCGCCGTTAATGCGCTAGGTGATGCCCGTATTTCAGAAGATGTGATCTCGGTAGATGGCGCAACATTTGTAAAAGTTCACTTCAAGCGTTTTGTGTTACCAGAAGGCGCGTATGTTGAAGTTTCTGACCCAGCGGGAACAGAGAAATATACCTACTCCGGTGAATCATCACAGAAAGTGACGTTTGATACTGCAGCTGGCGAGGATGGTTTCAGTCGTTTTTCTGCGATGTCGATTACGGGTGAAACAGCAGTTGTTCGATTGGTTGTTCCGGCGGGCGTTAGTTGGAACGCAGAGCATGGTGTTGAGATCGACAAATATTTTGCTGGTAACGAGAACGTAGCGGCTGTCGATGATGCCAATCAGGAAAACACCGCATCACCATTCTCCACATGTGGCGAGAATGAGCGATATGATGTGGCATGTTGGCAAGACAGTCACCCGGTAGAATTCGAAAGAACACGTCCGGTTGCTCGCCTGCTAATGGCTGGTAGCGGTCTTTGTACCGGCTGGCGTGTCGGCGAAGACAACCATATGTTCACGAATAACCACTGTGTGGCATCTGAGTCACGTCTTCAAGACACAGAAGTTTGGTTTAACTACCAACGCACCGCGTGTAACGGCGCTGAGTTTGAGCAAGTGGTGAAAGTCACAGGTGCTCAAATCTTAAAAACTGATTACGACCTCGATTACACCCTGTTCACGGTTAACGGTTTCAGCGATATTGCTAGTTTTGGTCACTTCGGTCTCGATGTCAGAGCGCCTGAATATGGTGAACGCATTTATATCCCTCAACATGGCTCGGGTAACCCGAAAGAATTGTCTATTGAAAGTGACCAAAATAATGGTGGCTTATGTCAGATAGACATTGTTAGTGCGCAAGGACGAGCAAATGGTGTTGATACAGGTTACTTCTGTGACACCATTGGTGGCTCTTCCGGTTCACCTGTTCTTGCTGCGAATAGCAACAACGTCATTGCGCTCCACCACTTCGGTGGTTGTGAAAACCAGGGGGTTCGAATCGACAAGATCTGGCCACAGGTCTCGAGCTACTTTAACGGTGTTCCTCCTGTCGGCGACAACGACACCGATGGCAACCGTCCACCGTTAGCTGCCTTTGACAGCGTATGTGAAGGGCTGGAGTGTACATTTGACGCGACTGCAAGTACTGATGTTGATGGTAATATCGACAGCTATATATGGCAGCTGGGCGACGGTTCACAAGCTACTGGTGATGTTGTTACACACAACTATTCAGCAGCAGGTAGTTACGATGTCACGCTCACTGTGACTGATAACGAAGGTGCGACAGCGTCGCGTTCTGACAGCATTAAAGCGGGCGATCTGGGGCCTGTAAAACTGGAATCTGGTGTGGCAGTGGGTGGACTGTTTGGTGAGAAAGATGAGGAGCTGGTCTTCTTCATCGATGTGACTGAAGATCAACCTAAGTTAAACGTTCGTATTTCTGGTGGCAGTGGTGATGCAGACCTTTATGTCAAAGGTGGCTTAGAGCCAGCGAAAAACGACTGGGACTGCCGTCCTTATGCCAGCGGAAATACCGAGAGTTGCTCTGGTATCTACAGTGGTCGTGTCTATGTGAAACTGATTGGATTCTCTACGTTTGCCGATGTCACGATTATTGCTGAGACCAGCGAACTGGTTGGTGGTGATTTCCCGAAAACGGATTTGTCTGCTGGCACAGGTGAGTGGTTATTCTACGAGTACACGGTAGGACAGGGCGTGTCAGACGTTAACGTTGCGATGTTCGGTGGTAGTGGTGATGCAGACTTGTATGTGAAGAAAAATCAACAGCCAACTAAAAGTAGCTACGATTGCCGTCCGTTTGCTGGTGGTAACACCGAAAACTGTCGTGTTTCAGTATCAGAAGGCGATGTTGTCCATATCGGTGTTCATGGTTATCAAGCATTCTCTTCTGTCACCTTAGATGTAGAGACATTCTAATGTCATTTTGGGCTGCCATGTTGTATTGGCAGCCTTATTTCGTTACTCAAAGCGTGAGCAAAGTAGAAGCAACAGTGTTTCTAAGAGCAAGAAAGCGTAAAAAAGCAGACAGTTTGATTAGAGATCAGTAACTTTAGCTTCTTTTTTTCATTAGTTGAACGACGTCACTTTACTTCACAAAATTTCCAAATCTTGTTTCATTTAATTCATCTCATGTCGCAAAATGACTGGTCCGATTTGACTTGCAGCCGCAAAAAAGAGATTCCATGTACCGTAAACAAAGTAAGTATGCTTTATGTCATTTTCGTTTAAGGTCAGCGGTCCTCGTTGACAGTCGTCAAGAAGGCATAGTGTGTGCTGCTGTATGGAAGGATACCTTGGGGGTTTTATGGAAGAAAGCCTAGTTCAGCGGAAATACAAGGTAACCGATCCTCGCCTCAGAAGTCGTGCAGTTTGGATCAAACGAGGCGAGCACGTTGGTAAATCTGGAGTTATCGCGAAGCAAAAAGACGGCAAGTTTCTTGTAGGTGGTATGGATTTCGAGAGTCCGGTTTGGTTACCGACTTCCGCTGTCGTTTATATCGGGCAACCGAGAAAAAAAATAATGAAGATTGACACTCCGATGTTACCTGAACACCTCAGACCTAAGGGATGTTCGCGTTCGTCCTAATCTAACACGTGTAGTCAATAACCGAAAAAAGCCGCTAAATTTAGCGGCTTTTTTGTTACCAAAAATAGTATTCTTCTCCGGCGAGGGATCTCTACCGATACCAGAGTATCACTTTGAGCGCGACGCCATAAAAGCTCTTGTCTTCGGTCATTGATACCTAATCAGGTATACCATCAGAACACGACGGATACTCGACGAGTCTGGTTTCGAGCCAAAGGAAGCACATGCTTGGGTAGCGGCAACGATACTTTTATCGGTTGACGCTACGGTTCGGTATTTAGAGATGCTGTTCTGTTGCTCGTGCCTTCTTAGCTTCGTTCTTTAGAAAATTGGTGTGTAATGATGTTGCTTGGTCACTTGCAATTGCTGCTTTGGCTTTTAGATGTTCAGATAATGCTTTATCTGCCTCAATTTTGCTTTGCATTTGTATGCGCTGCATGGTGTTTTGATGGTTATTAGCCATTTGAGCTTGCATAGCGACTGCATTTTGCTGGTTTTGTTGCTGTTGTATAGCTGCTTGCTGGTGACCCATGCCACCCTGCATTTGATTGATCTGCGCTGCCTGATTAACTGGCATAATCCACCTCTTTCATATTTCACTAACCTTTTGTAAGTGTTTATTATGAAATAAAGGTTCCAAAAGCAGGTTGCATATAAAGATGTCTGTTTTACTTTTGAGAATGTCAATTGTGTATTTAGGTGCTTTGTATGGTTATTCAGTTGTTAGAAAAGTGAGTGGTATTTTGCGAAACAAAAAGGCCTGCCAGAGCGATGCTCTAGCAGGCCTTTGGTCAGTTGGTTGACCGAGTGAGAGAGAAGCCATTCCCCTAAGCCCAAACGTCCGCTGTTTTGTGCTTTCTTATGTTTGTGAAAACATCAATGACAGAGGAGTCTCCCTTCGTGTTTTTGTTATTCTTGCTGCGAGAGCTCTATTTGTCGTCGCAGTCGTTACTTTGTGCCCAATAGAAGCCCTTGGTTCCCTCATTAAATAAAAAAACAATCAGAGCTAACCGTTTTAAGATGAGGGAAAATATATAATTTTCAATGTGATATAAATTCTGTTATTAATGGCTCTCCTCTCTTCCGTTTGAATTTCAAACGAGTGGCCCTTGTAAGTATTAGCATTGATTGAATGATAAAATTATATTATTCAGTCGATTAAAATTATCTGTTTTATACTTGCAGGTTTCTCTTAATAATTATTTTTGTTTGAAAATATTTTTTATTTTTTACCCCTAAAGTGATTAAAACTTACTTTGCCCACACTGCGATTTGCTCATTTATGATTGTTATATCGTTTCCGATCCAATGCGCGAAGAAAGGAGTATCAATGATTTAGGCATATAAGTTTAGGGTTTATCATGTTGACTCGTTTTGCTTCGCTACTGTTACTATGCACAACGGTTTTTATAAATGGTGCACATGGAATGACAAAAGAAAAAACGGACAACAAGCTGCTGTTCGATAATGGCTGGGACAGTGATACGTGGCTAGTCGTTAATGACGGCGTAATGGGAGGACGTTCATCATCAGCAGTGTGGACTGAATCTGGGATTTTACATTTCAGAGGAAACCTTTCACTGGAAAACAACGGTGGCTTTGCTCGGTAAGGCGTTTTGCGCCCTTAGACCTCCGATCTGTAAAACAATACATATCCCTTAAAGTAAAAGGCGATGGCCGACAATATCAATTTCGCGTGAGAACGACGAAAAGCTGGGACGGGGTGAGTTATCGGGCAGTCTTTCAAACAGTAAAAGACCAATGGGTCACGATTACGATCGGTGAGGATGACTTCGTACCTGTGTTTAGAGGACGTCGGGTTATTAACGTGCCTGAATTTAACTTTGCTGATAGTAGACAGATGGGCCTTATGTTGGCTGACAAAACTCCCGGCGCATTCCATCTTGAGTTGGCAGAAATTGGACTGGATTCACAGCTCTGAGCCGTATCAGATGTAGTCAAACATAACATATTGAGAATTCTAGCTTTTGGACTGATAGTGGGTGACGAGAACCCGATAATACGTCGTATGCTAGGAGAATTAATGAGAATTCAATCACTTGATGTTCTAAGAGGCGTAGCATTTTAGGCATCCTATTCATGAACATTTATCACCATGGCGAATTGCTCAATGGTTATGTCAGATTCCAGAATCCCCCCCTTTTAGACGAGATTATCGATACATTTAACCTCTTCTTTGCTGACGGACGCTTTAGAAGCCTTTTCTGTCTGCTCTTTGGTGCAGGTCTTGCGATTCAGTATGAGTCAAGCAATAAAAAAGACATCGACCCTATGATGTTTATCAAAACGCGCCTCAACTGGTTGCTCCTTTTTGGTTTTATCCACGCCGTTTTCATTTTTGGTGGTGATATTCTAATGCTCTATGCCGTCATCGGGTTCTTTGTGTATAAGAAACTGGCACTTGAACAGAATGTTTTGCGTAATAAAGCCATTATTTGGTACGTGGTTGGTGCTGTTGTAGTCTCTGCTGTAGCAGGTGGTTTATTGCTTATCCCACAAGAGGAGTTGATGGTTCGTGGTTCTCCGGCATATCTGGAAGCTTACGGCAATTGGTTCGGCAATTACGGCTATCAGGTTTTAGTGCAAGGGGGGGTTGCTCTCGGAATGGTTGTTCTCGCTCCTATGATAGGGGGGATCCAAATTGCTGCTTTGATAATGTTTGGCGCGTTTTTATACCGCTCAGGGTTCTTCGAGCGCGGACTAAGTAATATCCAGCTTATATTTGCATTTGTCACTGGCATGACGTTGTCTGCCCTGCTTTTTGTTATGACAAATAATTTTGATATCGAGCTTTCAATAATCAATATAGTTTCCTCTATACCGGCAGTGTTTATTGCACTGGTGTATGCTCACATTTTGATTAAGTTCTCCCAGGGTTCCTCGCGAGTCATAAAAGCGCTGGCAAACACGGGTCGAGTGGCGTTTTCGTTGTACATACTGCAGTCCGTTGTAATGGCGATAGCGCTAAGATGGATTTTCCCTGAATTTCACTTTGAAGCGACACGCTTGGATTACCTATTGATAGTAATTTCTTACACGATATTTCAAATTTTTCTTGCCAATGTCTATCTTTCTCTCTTCCGACAGGGACCTTTGGAACTTCTCTGGCGTAAAGCTTACCTAGGCAGTGTAAAGAGAAAGCAAGGCAAGCAACTAAAAGTAAAGGTTGCCTAAAACGCATTGAAATTGCCGAACAGAGAGGCGCTAGCTGACTAGTGCTTCTCCCTTTTTGTTTTCCTGTTCGTATTTCGAATTTGAGAATTTGAACAAAAGATGGCAATTAACGGAAGAGATGCGTTCAATAAGCCTAGTCCGTAAGGCTAAAAGTAATCTTCAGCGTTGACTATCAGCTAAACGAGATACAACACTGGTCGAATATTGTTTTCCGCTGATTGAAACCACTTAGAATTTCATTGATTTGGTCAGGCAGCAGGCGTCAAATATAAACGAAAAAGCCTGTTACGCGCTGTAACGGAAAGTGTCTGAAAGGCTCCACGGAGGGAGGTATGCAGCAATTGGGTTTATTTCTTACCTTGCTCGTTTTTATCGTTGCTTGCCGCAGTGACACGCCGACCATGGTTGATCCCTCATTTCAACACGAAAAGTCAGAGCGCTATATTGTTGATGACAATAATTTATCTGCCTTTGCCTATCTCTCTTACACCGGAAAAGGTGAAGTCAGACTCGATGTGAATGTGGTCCCAGAGACAAAGCTTGGAACGGATGCAAGTGAGCCAAAGATGACTGACAAGATATTCCTTTCTGTCGATGGTGTCATAAGCCAGCTGAATAAAACTGAGACTCAGGGCTATACTTCTTATCACAAAATTCTCGATCCTAACTCGACACAGTATGAACTTTACATCGTTAGAAATGGGGCCAGAGTCCAGTCTGGTAGTATCAGTATTCTTCCTGTCCCCTTTGATGTTAAGGCTGCTCTCTCAGACAACGTAATAAGTATTGAGTGGCCCATAGAGGCTGAACATCAATATGAATTCGATAGAAAGTTGTTGAATTGCGTAGATAAAGCCAAGAGAGATAAACGCTTCGAGTCGAGACCGGACGTTGGAAAAAACGAACATCTCGTCAACTCTGGTCGAATGCATATCGTGATTAGCGACTTCATCCGTGAGTTTCAATTTGTCGCCTTGTCTGAATTACGTGCTCGCTATGAGTGGTGTGAGTTCAACGTCAGCATTTCCGCCCTGCGTCCAGATGTTTATGACCTTGATTCAAACATCGATTTTTTGGTCCGCCAAGTTAGAGAAATACGCGTCCCTCTCTGGTAAATGAAACACCACCAACTATAGATGACCCCTGAGTGCATTATGGCTCAGGCTGTCTGGTTTTCTATATTCTGGAAATACAGTCATTCTCATCGTACCAGTGATCGCTCGACACACTTTTTGGTTAAAAAGACTTACATTTCTTTCATTTATAGTGATCGAGCCTGATATGCCGACCTGAGTCAGAGTTTTGATCTTCTTCAAATATATCAATAACCCTGCCCGGCAAAGTGTGCAGTATGTCTTGTAAAAAAGACAATTTTGACTTCTGGCGTTTACAGCAATATCAAAAATCCTCTAATACTGGATTACCCCGATGTGGCCTGGGATGGCTGGGGTAATCATTAGAAAAGTAACTGTAATTAAAGGATTTTTATGAACAGAGTACTCACCATGACACCGTTAGCTCTCGCAATTGCATTCAGTGTCAATACACAGGCAGCACAGTGGGAATCAATCGAAAATATTGAGCAGCAAACAAACTCTGTGATGAGCATGAGTTTGAATCAACAGTTGCAACTCAGCAGCAACCACGATTTTAAAGAAGTGAAGCGTGTTATTTTACCCAATGGTGTACAAAAAGTCCGTCTTCAACAAACCTATCAAGGCATCCCTGTCTATGGCAGTAACCTGGTTGCTGATGTCTCGCAGCAAGGCTTTATGACAGCACAGGAAGCGCAAATCTTGACGGGGGTTGACGTTGATTTATCCTCTGTCAAACCAACGCTGTCAGCCGATGATGTGCTCAAACAGGTTCTTAACCAATCGCTCTTGGCACCCAAGGTAGAAAACGAGCAAGTTCAGTTATATGTGATGCTGGATGACGAGAGCAATGCGCGTTTGGTCTATCAAGTCTCTTATTTCGATGCAGGACAAACGCCCAGTCGTCCTTTTACCATCCTTGATGCGAACACGGGTGAAGTGCTCCAGCAATGGGAGGGCCTAAACCATGCTGATGTTGGTACAGGGCCTGGTGGCAATATCAAAACCGGAAAGTATCAGTACGGAACCGATTACGGGCACATGGACGTTGCCGTATCAGGCAGCACCTGTACGATGGAAAATGAAAACGTAAAAACCGTCAACCTCAATCATGGGACCAGCGGCAGTGCGGCGTTTTCTTATGATTGTCCTGAAAACACGGTGAAGCCTATCAACGGTGCACATTCACCACTCAACGATGCGCATTATTTCGGCGGTGTTGTCTTCGATATGTTCAAAGATTGGTATGGCACCGAGCCTCTGTCATTCAAGCTGACAATGCGCGTACATTATCAGTCTGATTATGAGAATGCATTCTGGAATGGCCGCGAGATGACCTTTGGTGATGGTAAAAACTACTTCCACCCGTTGGTGAGTCTTGATGTTTCGGCCCATGAAGTCAGTCACGGCTTTACTGAACAAAACTCTGGTCTAAAGTATCGGGAAATGTCGGGCGGTATTAATGAAGCTTCTCTGATATGGCGGGCGAAGCCGCAGAGTACTATATGAAGGGCACAAACGACTGGCTGGTTGGAGCTCAAATATTCAAAGCTGATGGTGCATTACGCTACTTTGAAGACCCGACGAGAGACGGTAAATCAATTGGCCATGCTTCTGACTACACCGACTCAATGGATGTTCACTACAGCAGTGGTGTATTCAACCGTGCCTTTTATCTGCTGGCTAACACATCAGGGTGGGACGTTCGCAAAGCCTTTGAAGTTATGGTTAGGGCAAACCAACTGTATTGGACACCTGAATCAACCTTTGATGAAGGTGCCTGCGGGGTGAAGAAAGCGGCTATAGATGCAGGCTACAATGCCGATGATGTGGTTGCGGCATTTGACACTGTGGGTGTTAACGCGTGTAAAGTCTTTACCGATGAGGAGCTTCTCGATGGTGTTGTTGTTAATGGTCTGAGCGGAGCCAAAGACAGCCAGACACACTATTTCGTTGATGTGCCGGCAGAAGCAACGAATCTGGTTGTCACTATGGCCGGGGGAACGGGCGATGCAGACCTGTATGTCAGAACAGGTCAGAAACCAACATCAAGCACCTATGACTGTCGCCCGTATGTCGGTGGCAATGATGAAGTGTGCCGCCTGAATGTTTCCGGTGCGCAGCGTTACCATGTCATGTTGGAAGGTTATTCCGCCTACGGTAATACCTCACTGGTTGCAGACTACGATGTGGCCTCGGGCAATGTCTATTCGAATACGGCCCGCTACCCAATTCCTGACAATAACCCAACAGGTGCGAGCAGTGTTATTGATGTGACTGAAAGCGCCGTTCCGGGCTCGGTCAAGATTGAAGTCAATGTATCCCATACTTATGTGGGTGATCTGAACGTATCGGTTATCAGCCCGGCTGGCACAGTTCATACCGTTCACAAGAACACAGGCGGGAGCAGTGACGATATCGTGGAAACTTACACCGTTAATACGGGAAGTGAAGACGTGAAGGGTAACTGGACACTAAAAGTGGTTGATTCGGCAAACTACGACACCGGTGCTATCAACAGTTGGAAGCTATCGTTTTAACTGAAAAGCGACCTTGATAAAAATATCAGCCCAGCACTTAGCTGGGCTTTTCTGGACTGGATGTTTTGTTTCTTCGGCAACGCTCAGAACAATAAATTACGTTATCCCAATTCTTTTCCCACTTTTTGCGCCAATTGAACGGAAAGCCACATACGGGACATCTTTTGCAGGGGAGATGCGCTTTTTTCAAAGAGTAACCCTTTTAGACCTGATGTAGGTACGGGTACGTAATGGCCGTACATTTAGACTTTCCTTTGTTATAAATAGTCGTTTGGAGGAGCGTATGCGTGAAAGACGCGATTGTGCCCTTGACGATATAGTGCCTAGCGTTAAAGCTCTATTTAGTGTGAAGATGACTGAACGAGCTAAAAAGAGTAAAAAATTGTAAGTAAATACCTTAGTTCGGGTCTGTTTAAGGATGAATATGGAGGGACAGGAATGAAAATGAATAAATCGATTGCTGCATCAGTCGTTTTGTCGGGAATGGCATGGTCTCAAATTGCTAGTGCGGAGTTGTTTCAAGATTACGGTTTTGTTGGTGTCAGTGGCGTTGCTGAGCAATCCGTGTATTCATCTGATAATAAGGTGAAATTCAGAGCTTCTCCGAGCCTTTTCTATAACAGTGAGTATGGTTTTGTTGACGGGACTTTAGCGAATGTAGCCGTCCTGCCATGGCTTGGTGTGAGTGCAAACTGGCGTTTTGCTGAGGTGTCGGAGGACGTCACAAATCTACCAACTGGGATAAAGGAACGGGATGCCAGCGGGGAATTGGGTGTAACATTAGGCACCGTTGGTGCTCGCATCACTTTTTTACATGATGTAACCAGTAAACATGATGGTTACGAGCTTCAGATGTACCTCTCAAAGGCTTTTGAAACGCCAGTCGATGGGTTGGCATTTGCACCATTCTTAGAGGCAGACTTTCGAGATAAGAAGCTTTCTAATCACCTTTATGGTGTGTCTTCATCAGAGGCTGCGGCATCTGGATTAAAGCAATTTCAAGAAGCGAATACGCGTTCATTTAAGGCGGGAATAACTGGCATTTATGAATTCTATCCTGACTGGAACCTTCTGGTGAAAGTCAGGATTAATTACCACGATACCGACAGCCCTCTGATTAGACAAGATCTCGGCGTCGCAGGAAGTCTAGGTGTAGTGTATAGCTTCGGCGATTGGGAGTAATTACCCTCGCTAAGATGTAAGTAAACCAGAGACTCTCAAAGAATTGATCATGCGGCAGTCTCTGGTTATCAGTTAACCGCGCCATTATTACTCTTTCGTTTCTATTTGATTTTTACTCTATCGTCTCTTTTCTTTCAAACATTTCTCATTATCTATGAGAAGGTAACGAGGAAAAGTGCATAGTGTTCTATTTTCGCGACATGTAATAAATGATAAACCTGCTAATTTTTAATGACTGACACTTTTATTACGCCAGCTAAAATAATAATTAGATTATTTTCATACATTTTTTTGAATATAAAAATTATAAAGACATCGAAAATCTTTGAATATTTTTGTAAGACGAGGGATCCGGGATCATGTCTAATAAAATTTTGATAATCCGCGCCACTTTTCAGCCGTTATTTGCTTATTTCAGGTAAATAACTCCCACCATTAAACGCGAACTGCTGACTCATATTTCTTCGTAATTTGAAAGGAAAAAGCATGCCTGCAAAGAATGCTAGATACATTTTGCCATTTCTTGTTTTTCTGGCGAGTTGTGCCGGCTATGTGGCAATGTCTGATGTACCCCAAGAGGTAGAAAAAGTAGATGACGGAGTAACCCTAGCATCCGTTCGTGTTGTGGACATGAAGCCAACCTCACATCAGATAAAGCTGACCAGTTATGGTGAAGTCCGGTCGTTTGAGACAACCCACCTTGCTGCAAGAGTATCGGGTACCGTCATAAAACGTAATCCCAAATTTGCTATCGGTGGCTTGGTTAAACGAGGTGAGGTCCTCTTCACCCTCGATAAGGGGAACTACATAGCTGCTGTCTCCGAGTCTGAAGCGCAAGTTGTTGCGGCGCGAGCGGTATTGATTGAAGAGCGAGCACTCGCAAGAGTTGCAGCACGTCAGGCAAGGAAAATGGACAAAAAGCGAGTCACGGATTTGTTTCTAAGAAAGCCTCAGTTACTCAGTGCAGAGGCGAGAGTCACGTCCACTGAAGCGGCGCTAACCCGAGCTCGAAGCCATCTCTCTAATTGCGTTGTTCGTGCCCCTTTCGATGCACTTATTGTATCGAGAAATATCGGTATTGGTCAGTATGTGATGGCGGGAACACAAGTCGCTGTGCTCGACAATATAGAAACTGCTGAAATCCATATTCCTATTGCTGGTTTTGATGCGGAGTTTTTGCCTAACGACCTATCCAATCTTGCAGCAGAGGTTGTGCTCAAAGACATTACTAAATTGACTCGAAGAGAGGGGAAAATAGTCAGAGATCTGGGTGTGGTTGACTCTGAGACAAGAATGACGAATTTGGTAGTGCGTTTTGATGATCCGTATGGGCTGAATTCGAATCATCCCCCAATAAAGTTTGGCTCTTTCGTGAGTGTCGCCTTTGATGGTAAGAAGTTAAAAGATGCGTATAGAATTCGCCAGGATTTACTGCGGGATAACCTCATTTGGGTAGTCAACAGCGAAAATAAGCTTGAATCGAGGGTCACCAATATATTGAGACAAGAAGGCGAATTTGTCTACATTCGTGGTGGAGTAAAAAGTGAAGACGCCTTTGTGCTATCAGTACCTGACTATCCGAAAAAAGGGCTTACCGTTAAAGCCATCCGACTAGAAGCCTTTAACTAAAAGCGTTTTGATGAATAAAGAAAACGAGTTTTCCAGTAACAAAGCCTTATCGGATATTTTGCAAATAATATCGTTACGGCGAATTTGATGATGATATTCATCATTATCATCGGGTCGATGACTTATTCAGCGTTACAGCGACAGATATTCCCAAGTCAACAATCTAACTTTGTTGAAATAAAAATTGCTTACCCGAGTGCATCGCCAGAAGAAATTGAAACGTCAGTAATAATGAAAATTGAAGATAATATAACTGATATTACAGGCATTGATAAATTTGTTTCAAACGCTCAGCGAGGTTTTGGGGTCATTTCGTTAACGATAAATAGGGAGTATTCTCCCGCCGAGTTAGTAACGCGCGTCAAAGAAAAGGTGGATTCGATTACCAGCTTTCCTGATGGAATGGAGTCTTTCAGTGTAAGTCAGGTCATCAAAAATCAATTGGTATTTGAGTTGGTGGTCGTCGGGCATTTACCTCTTGCGGAACTGGTTCCATTTGCGAAGGAAGCAGGTGCGGAAATTAGAAAGCTTGATAAGGTATCTGATGTCAAAGTGACTAACCCTGAGCCCGAAATTGCCTTTGAAATTGACCCAGAAACACTTCGAAAATACAACCTCACCTTATCATCTATAAGCCAGTCAATTAGACGGTTTTCCGCTAACCATTCAGCCGGGTTTGTCAGCACGGAAAGTGGCAACGTTTCCGTCCGTATAGAGAATCAATACTACGAGGGAACTGAATTTGGTCAAATTCCGGTCAAGATAGGTGCTAATGGTGCTGAGCTTTTGCTTCGTGACATTTCTGTCATCAAAGACGGTTTTACTGAGAGGGAGCGTTATTTTAAGTACTCAGGTGTAAATGCCATAAACATCACCATCAGAGCTACGGACAATGAAAATACCCTTGAGGTTGCTAAAGCAGTAAAAGAATACATTCAGACGAAAAATCAGGCTTTACCCGACGGTGTCAGTTTGGATGTGGTCATTGATATGACGTATTACCTGAACCAGCGCTTAGAAATGATGCTGAAAAATCTGGCTGAGGGTGCCTTTATTGTTGCTGTTATTCTCGCGCTTTTTCTTAATACTAACCTCGCGATATGGGCTATCCTGGGCCTGCCTGTTAGTTTTCTCGGCGGCGTAATAATGATGTACGCACTCGGTCTGAGCTTGAATGTTATTACCCTATTTGCGTTCATCATGGTACTGGGTATTGTTGTTGATAACGCCATTATAATCGGTGAGAGCGTGTGGAGTCAGATCGAACGATATGGCGAGGGTGCAGACAGTGTTATCAGAGGAGTTCAGCGGGTCGCGACCCCCGCGATTTTTGGTGTACTAACAACGGTAGCTATGTTTGTTCCCTTTCTGATGACCAGTAGTGGTGGAAACCTGTATTTTCACGATATCGCTGCGGTCTCAATCTGTTGCTTGTTGTTTAGCCTACTGCAGTCAAAGCTTATTCTTCCTGCTAATCTCGTTCAGGGGTTGTCGGAAAAGAAAAAAAAGAATGTTGTAAGAGCGTGTTTCACAACACGCAGCACGAAATTCATACATGGCCCATTTAGAGACCTTCTGACTCGTTGTGTTCACTATCGCTGGACCATTCTTTCCTTGTTTGGCTCTGCGATGTTGCTGACCGTTGCGTTACTTCAGTTTGGATATGTAAAGACAACCTTGATGCCCAAAGTGCCTCAAGACTATCCCAATATTCACATCAACATGCACAAAAATACATCGAGTGAGCAGACCATCAATGTGCTCAAAGATGTGGAAGAAAGAATCATAGCGCAAGATATTCAGATAGAAAGCGAACATGGCCATAGGATGGTCAAGGATATTCTTACCTTGAATTTGAGTAGAAATAATGCAGTTTTGATTATAAAGCTTGTCGACGAGCACCTAAGGCCAATGACTGCTTTTGAGTTGTCACGCCGTTGGCGAAAAGTCATTCCGGACTACCCGGGAGTGCGTTCTTTGTTCATCGTCGACAGTGTGCTCGGGGAAACGAGCTTGCATGAAATTGGCGTAACCTTGGCTGGTGATGACATTGATAAGCTCAATCAGGCTGGCTCAAGCCTAATAGGACTCCTAAAAAATCAATAGGGTATGTTCGATGTGTCGTCAACGCTGGATATCAGTAGTCAGGAAATTCAGTTGACACTTTTGCCCATTGCTTACAAGTTGGGGCTTGATCTCTCTTCAGTGGCTTCTCAGGTTGGAAATGGTTTCTACGGCGGAGAGGCACAACGCATCTCACGACATGGAGAAGAGGTCAGGGTGATTGTTAGGTACCCTCGGTATACCCGTGAGGCGCTTTCCTCATTAGTTTATACGGTAATAAAGACCCCACAGGGGCGGCAAGTTATGCTGGGTGACATTGCAAACATTCACTTTAAGCCCGGGCACAACGAGATTCGAAGAGACAATGGTTCACGCAGTGTGTACGTGTTTAGCTCAGTTGATGAGCAAGTTTTAACGTCAGACTCGGCGCTTAAGATCCTGAAAGACACGATGTTGCCCGAACTTAGGCAGTGGTACCCCGAAATCGATATCAAGATAAGCGGCGAAGCCACGACGATGCTGATATGCAAAAACGGCAGGGCTATTATTTTATTTTCGGACTTATCGCAGTTTATGTGCTGCTTGCCATCCCGCTGAGAAGTTACACACAGCCCATTCTCATTATGTCTGTTATTCCCTTCAGTTTTATTTTGCCTGTCTGGGTTCATGTGGCGCTTGATTTGGAATTGAGCATGATGTCCACATTCGGACTTGTTGCGGCAGCAGGCGTTGTCATTAACGATTCTCTCGTCATGATGGATTTTATAAACCGTCGTATACACAAAGGGTATTCGATTTTTACGTCAGTGATCGATGCAGGCTGTGAGAGGTTTCGTGCGATCACCTTGACGTCAATCACTACGTTTGCAGGGCTTCTTCCGATTATGTTTGAGACCAGTTTACAAGCAAAGTTTGTTATCCCCATGGCTATTTCGCTTGGCTTTGCTGTTCTGTTCGCCACTTTTGTCAGTCTCTTGCTTGTTCCTTGCACGTTTGTGGTTTGGCAGGATTTGAGGACTCTATTTGAAAAAAGAGTGCATGAAAAGAAGACGGTTGGTTTCAACAAGGAAGAGGGAAAGGAGCGATAACGCGGAATAAACGCATCGCTCATATTATTTTCAGGATACTTTAGATTTCGAGGTTCTTCGCGGCGCTCTTTTTCTCGCCGCTGGTTTTGCCGTTTTCACTGGTTCATGTTTTGCCATTTCTTCTTCGAGAATGGCATCTGGGTCAAGCTCCTTTTCTTTCTTGAATGTCTCGAGTTGAATAAACTCGGTCGCTTCAACAGCGAATTCAAGGAAGAAATTGTGGCAATCTTCCGTGTGGAAGCAAACACGGCGAGATTCAGGATGCTCTACATGTCCGTCGATAGTCACGCTAATTTTTTTGTTAAAAGCCATCATTTTAGGCTGGTTTTGCGTGATGCTGATGTGGAGTGAGCGTTGAATTTTCCCTGAAAAATCACCAAGCATTTGGTTCATCAATTCACCGAGCACATCGCCGACTTCGTCTGATGTGTGGACCGAGGTGAGTTCTTCTTTGGGAATACCCATGTTTAGCATGTATTTTTGGTAGATCTCGAGGGCTGCCTTTGCCTCGAAGTTGATGACTACCCAACCTGAAAAGCCACCATCAAACAAAACAAAACAACCAATGTCAGGCTTCAGGCTTGTTTTTTCAATTTTCTGAACAAACCCGGAGTGTGTCACTTCCGAGTTGGTACCCATTGTGAGCACGTCTGTCACGGACTGGCATAGCTTCAGTAAAATATCATCTGAGGTCACGATCGTTGTTTTCTTTGTCATAGTCATACCCGCAATCAATATACAGCGATGCCTGCTCTGGCAATTTAAGTGGGAAGTGAATTAATTTTGAGACTGTGTTTCTTAATGATTGTAGCCAACCGTTAAAAATTTGCTCATTAAAGACTTTCCCTTGTTTACTGTTGATCTGATTCTGCAGAGGCTTCTAGCTCGCTTCTTTTCTCTTCAACGACCTTTAGGCACTCGGGTAGTACCCTTTTTAACTCGGTGATCATTTTATCAAGCTCATTGGACTCTTCGCGACTGGCAAGTTCGATGCGTTTACAAAGTTCAGACAGATAATCCGCACCGACACTGCTGGTGGATGTTTTTAGTTTATGTGCGGCTTGACGAACCTCCTCAAATTCAAAAGGTATTGAATAGTCCGCAAGTCTTGATAATTCTGGAACGCAGTGTCGATTGAACTCGTTGAGCACAGCAAGGTAAGTAGATTCATCACCCCAAAATAGTTTCTCAAGGACATTTTCCCGCAACGCAAATTTTGACTGGTTGTTATTGGTGGGAGCCAAGTCGATGAGTGGCTTTTGATCTACTTGTGTTTCTAATAATGCTGATGTGTCATCCGTTCTCTCTTTCGCTGCCTTTAGCCACTTATCAAGAACACCCTGTATGTCATCCATTTCGACCGGTTTACTGATGAAATCGTCCATTCCGGCTGCTTCACACTTCTCAGCTTCACCGACAAGCGCATTAGCAGTCAGTGCGACAATAGGTACCCAACGTTTATCCTTTTTTTGAATGTTTCGCAGATGCTTTGTCAGCTGATAACCATCTAACTCAGGCATGTGACAGTCTGTCAAAACGATATCAAACTTCTCCTTCTGATAGGCGTCCTCTGCCTCCACACCATTTTCGGTCATGGTCACTTGATAGCCAAGGTAGGTGAGCTGTTTTTCAATAACGATTTGGTTGGTGAGATTATCCTCAGCAACTAATATACGAGCTCGATTAGTGACTTTGGGCTCGCGTAGTTTCGCTTTGGGTTGGCTATGGAATACTGGGAAATCAGGTGATTTCACGCCAGCACAAATCTGCAGTCCCTCAATGAGCCTTGATAGTTTGAGTGGCGATGCATGAATAGAGAATACATCTGTTGCGCCGTACTTATGGACGGGAAGACGAGTATCCATCTCCAGATATTTAATGTTGAGATGCTTGTGCTGTTCAAGCTGTTTTTTGGTGAACAGATAATCATCACATAAAACAATATAGTGCTCATCAGCACTGAACCCTGAGGCGTCTTTTTCCAACTGGTGTATTGGAATGGTAACGGGTAGAAGGTCGAGATAGGGCAGGTATTTATCAACCATGGAGTGAAGAGGGCCTGAGCCAAGTGTATTGATCAACGAGAAGGTTTTAAGTTTCTCAACTTGCGATTTGAAATCAGGAGCATCCTCTGTCGTTTCGGCACAAGGAAGAGCAAAATTAACCACAAATGTCGTCCCAAACCCTTCTTCACTTGAAACCGATATGTTGCCGTTTAACATGTTGATGATATTACGTGAAATTGCCAGTCCCAACCCTGAGCCGCCAAAGCGCCGGGTTGTAGAGTACTCGGCCTGAGTGAACGGCTGGAATATTGCAGCAAGCTTCTCCTGACTTATGCCGATACCGTTATCGCGTACTTCAATTTTTATTTCAGTGTGTTCGCTGGCATGCTCAGTATCGACGGCGAAAACCCAGACTTGAACGATACCGGTATGGCCTTTTCTGCTAGAGAACTTAATGCCATTTCCGATTAAATTAAAGAGTATCTGTTTGATACGAATGGGATCCCCGATTAAGGATGAGGATAACTTCGGGTCGACAAAAAGTGAGAGTTTGACGTTTTTGCTCATTGCTTCAGCTGCGAAGTTGTCCATGACTTGTTCAGCAATATTTCGAATAGCAAACGGCACTTGATCGAGACTCATCTTTCCTGCCTCGATCCTCGAGAAATCGAGTATGTCGTTGATGATACCGAGAAGTGTCAACGCCGATTCTCTCACGGTATTTGCAAGGCCCAATTGAGTGGCATCAAGATTAGAACGTCGAAGGATATCTATCATACCAATCACGCCATTCATCGGTGTTCTTATTTCGTGGCTCATTGCGGCAAGGAACTGTGCTTTAGCAAGTGAAGCGGACTCGGCTCGCTCTTTTTGATAAACCAATTGTTCACGAGCCTGATTGCGGGAAATGATATGGTCGCGGAACAAGCTCAGCGCATAAGAAATTTGTCCCACCTCATCGCGTCGGTTTCTGAACATTATTGGGACTTCAGTATTCCCTTGCGAGAGTTGAAACATGGTGTCAGCCAATTTTGCGATAGGCCGGGTAACATTTCGATACACCGATAAGGTAATCAAGACACTGGCCAGAGCAATAATCGCGAATAATGCCATGAAAGAGGTCTGGTTGGTTTGAAGCACGCTTTGTTGCTTGTTGATAGTGTCAAAGGCATCGATATTTCCGTTTTCAGCAAAAGATGTCAGATTCTCTATTAGCTCTTTGTAAATGGTATCTGTGAGCTCAGCGACAGCGCGAGACGCCTCTACCTTTTTAGAAGGGTCATAATCATTGAAAATTGATATTGCGCTGTCATAAAGTGCCTTATGACGCATTTGCAACTGTTCAAGGAGATCGCTTTGACCGAAAGCGCCTTGATATAAACCAAGGTATTGGAAAAACTCGACGTTGTTTGAATTAACAAACTCAAGTCCGCCGGGAATGCCATTGATGTGCGATTTGACCGCGGTCAGCATCGATCTTGACTTAATCAGCATTTCCTCAAGATAAAGCTTGGCTCTCTCGTCTGAGCTCTCAGTCACACTTAGCGATGACATCATTTCGTTAACGAGATTAAGCAAATCATTATATTGCTCTGACTGGAGTGTTTCGTATTTTTTGCGAATCCGAACCTCATCTTGCGGGTTGAAAGGCAAGATAACTGTGCTGTCTGCTTGTCTTGTGTAGGAAACAAATAAGGTCTGTAAGACCCTGATAGTCTCATTGTTTTTTCCGTAATATTCCTCAAGGTCTTCGAAAGCTTGTACTATTTTTGCCTTTTTTTCATTGAACATTGCCTGTGTATTACTTTGGCCAGTTGAATATCTGTACAAGGCAATATTCATTTCGGCGCTATAACGAAGCATCGAGGAGGAGAGCAGGGAAGTCAGTACCTGACGTTGAAGCTTCTTGCCAGAATCATCATTGGCATTTTTAAGCATCACATAACTTGATGCTGAGATAATGGTGACCAGTAAGGTCATGATCGCCATTGCAAGAGCAACTTTTGCCACAATCCCTTTTAGGTAAGGTTTGCCTGTGTAGCGCTCAAAATGTTTACCGCTCATTCGATTCCTTAAGTAAAGCAAGGTTTTATGACCCTGAGGCTGCTGGCTGGGTTTATATTTCTAATATCAGCGACTAACCTTTATGAGTAATGATTTTTTGTCTGTGAAGCAGAAAACCAGAGTCATTGTATTGTCATAGGATGTATGTCTAAACATCCTATTCGACCAAGTACAATTAATGTAGTTACTGATGAAAAAGACTCAGTGTATCGGGGCAAAAATAGTGAACTAATACTCCAATTTGCATCATTTTTTGTTGTCTTTGAGACATTGTATACTTTTCATCTCATCTGGGAGCCCAAGCATGGTCGTTGATACTGATGGTTACAACGCGTTAGTTGATTACTTCATAGAAAACATGGACAAGTTCAAAGATGCTGACGACCCCATAGAAGGCGAGACGGTTGATGAGTTTATCCACGAGTTACTGGTCGATCAATTGATGGCGATCTGCGATCAAAATAAAAACATGAAAGCAGAAATTCGCTTTATGGTGATGAGAGAGGCGGATGTGATTATTTCTGACCTTGAACAGGCGCTATGCGAAGTATGGGTAAAAACACCTACCAAGAGTCAGAAGGATTTCCTCGAGGAGTTCATTAGCCTCATTAAAAACATGTTTGACGCTGCATTGTCTGATTTCCGCTAACGACCATCCGGGCTCTTTGATATTAATGCCGATCTCTCTACAATGCGCGTTTGTTGTTTTCAGGCGCGCTCTTTTATGCAAATACATTCGATTCATAAACTCTATCAACAGCGCCTTGCACGCTCAACTCGACCATTTCGTGCCCGAGGTGCGAACGTAAAGCGTTGTGGCTATTGCATGGTTGCTGAGCATCTTTGTATCTGTCAGCACAAAGTCACGCTCAAAACCGATTGTGCGTTCATGCTGGTTATGTATGACGACGAAATTTTAAAACCGAGTAATACAGGTAGGTTGATTGCTGATACTGTAGAAGATACGGTGTGTTTCATATGGTCGAGAACCAAGCCTGATAGGGATATGTTGCGGATGCTTAGTGATTCTAAATGGCAACCCTATGTGGTATTTCCCGCACAATACGCAATGCCAGAGAGAGTGGTGGAGGCGCCAACCAACGATGGAAATAAGCGACCTTTGTTCATTGTCATAGATGGTACATGGCAAGAAGCGAAGAAGATCTTTCGAAAAAGCCAATGGTTGACACAGTTTCCTGTCCTCAGTATTCAAACAGACGCAGCTTCTCGGTATAAAGTTCGCTCAGCGAACGGTGAAAATCAGTTAGCAACAGCAGAAGTTGCAGCCAAAGTTCTGGATCTTGCTGGCGAAAAACAAGCAAGCATATGCCTTGATGCATGGTTTGATGTATTCAAAGAACACTATCTTGCGGGCAAGCGTCAAAAGCAACTTCCAGAGTGCAGTGCGTTGGATACGTTTAAAAAATTGTCAGCAAGCGGCTTCGCACCAGATTGCGATTAGGTTCGAGTTTCCTCAGTAAACTCCAACTGTTCTGGGACAAATCCCCCGTTCTGCTAGACATTGATGGCAAAAACTGGTTTTTTGAGCCTAAAGGCGAGCTCAGACAAAGATTGATTAAATTAAGGCGGAGAAACGGATGTATTACGGCTTCGATGTGGGCGGCACCAAAATTGAGTTCGGTGCTTTCAACCAAAAATTAGAACGAGTTGCAACTGAGCGAGTACCAACGCCGAAAACCGATTATGAAGAACTGATTTCAACGTTGGCAGAGTTGGTGGAAAAGCACGATAAAACGTTTGAATGTGAGGGCTTGGTTGGCTTGGGTATTCCAGGCTTTGAAAATTCAACTGATGGGACAGTTTTGACTGTCAACATTCCAGCGGCATCCGGCAATACGTTACGTAAAGATCTCGAATCGCGCTTAGGGCGAAAAGTCGCGCTAAATAACGATGCAAATTGCTTTGCTCTGTCAGAAGCGTGGGATGAAGAATTAAAAGACGAAAAAAGTGTGTTGGGGCTTATTCTTGGCACTGGCGTTGGTGGCGGTTTTATTCTTGATGGCAAAGTAATCTCTGGCAAAAACAATGTTGCTGGCGAAATTGGTCATATGAGAATGCCGCTTGATGCATGGTTGTACATGGGAGAAAAAGCGCCGTTATTTGACTGTGGATGCGGTAACAAAGGTTGTGCAGACAATTACTTGTCGGGCAGAGGCTTCGAGCAGCTTTATCATCATTCTACGAAGAAAAAAAATCAGCCGTAGAAATTATCTCAAGCTTCAAAGAAGGTGAGGACAAGGCAACCGAATTTGTCGATATGTTCCTCGAAATATTAGCTATCTATCTTGCTGGCCCGTTGACGGCCTTTGACCCTGATGTGGTTGTTATTGGTGGCGGTTTGTCGAACTTCGATACTATTTATGATGAATTGCCTACGCGTTTGGAGAAACATATTTTGTCCCTCTCATCGGTACCTAAAATTGTTAAAGCGAAACACGGGGATGCTGGTGGTGTGCGCGGTGCGGCTTTCTTGAATATCTAGTGTTTGAAGGGGAGGAGGTTTAATGTTTGTTGACGGTCAAATACTCCTCTCTAAAAAGTACAAAAAAGGCAGGGTTTGACACCCTGCCTTTTTTTCATTTTCGAGTCAATAAAATGTTTATTGGTTCTGTTGTTCTGCTCTTGCTTTACTTGCACGGATAGCTTTATCAAGAAGACCCAAAGCGTTTTGCTCCGGCTCCGGCAATGCTGCATCTGACTCACTGATAGGTTGTACCCTGTTACCCCATTTAACAACGGAAGCGCCCCAGGTAAGACCGGCACCAAACGCTGCCATCAGGATATTAGCGCCAGGCTTTACCTTGCCTTGCTCAAGCGCTTCGCACAATGCAATAGGAACGGTTGCTGCCGATGTGTTCCCGTATTTTTCAATGTTGACAAATGCTTTCTCGAGCGGAATTCCTGAGTGCTCACACAAGGCTTCAATGATGCGCTTGTTGGCCTGATGAGGGATAACGATATCTATATCATCCGCGGTAAAACTCAGATGCGAAAGTACATTGGTGGCTGCTGCCCCCATACCTCTGACGGCACGACGAAATATTTCGCGGCCAACAAAATGGAAATCGAAGTAGCCATTGTCAGGGTCATACCTGTCCATAGATGTACCGAAGTCCGGCACAGACAGCACGTCTCTTCCTTCGGAATCACAGCCCAAGCGAGCATGAATGAGGCCAGATTCCTGCTCAGTTTTGCTCAGAACGACAGCACCAGCGCCATCACCGAAAAGAACGGCAATATCTCTACGACTCCAATCGACATACCAGGTAATACGCTCTGCACCAATGATGATGGCGTGACGGTAGCAGCCAGCTTGTATCATACGGGTTGCAGTTTCCAACCCGTAGAGAAAACCAGTACATGCAGCATTCATATCAAATGCAGCGGCATTTTTGGCTCCAAGATCCCGTTGAACTTTTGAAGCAATGTTTGGTATCAGAGAGTCCGGAGAGCAGGTCATGACGATAATCAAATCAACCTCGTCAGCGGTGATTCCTGCACAAGAGATGGCATGCTTTGCAGCAACCGTTGCCATGTCAGACGTATTAACATGGCTGATTCTTCTTTCTTTTATACCGGTACGAGACGAGATCCATTCGTCAGATGTATCGATGAATGTGCTTAGGTCTTCATTAGTAAGCTTGGCTTGAGGGAGGCATTTTCCCCAGCCTGTAATTTCTGCAAAATACATGAACATCTCTTAGGTTTCGATAGTATTGCAATTTAACCAACATTTATGGAATTTAACAACAATGAGAGCCACATAAAAAGCGGTGAAAACAGAAAAAAAACCTGTAAAGACCGTAAGACATAGCCGGTAATTGCTCCCTTATAAAGATGTATAAAAAGAATTAGATAAATGTAAGGTTTTGGAATATTTTTATGTCTAAAATACTGATAAATCTTAATATTATATATGTTTGAAACATGGTTTTTCTTGGAGGGAGGATGTTTCAAGCACTACCGAGAGGACAGTAAATGTGCAGAGTCTTTCTTTATCTTCTCATTATATGCCTGAATGATGGACTCTTTGGTCCCAAAAACTTAGGTTCTACATCAAAGACATAGATATCAAGGATAGCTTTAGCTCGAGCAAGTGTTTCTCTGATGCGTACCGATAGACCTGCCTTACCATCAGGGCCTGGGACGGCCATGCAAATTGCATCGATGTTGTAGGTTTGTGCAATAAATAAAGCGCGTTCGCAATGAAAGCGTTGAGTGATAATGGTGAATTGGTCGACATCAAACACTTTCTTGGCCCTGATGACAGAATCTAACGTTCGAAAGCCGGCATAATCGAGGTAGATATTGCTTTCAGGGATTTGTGCTTTGAGCAGATCTCTTTTCATTGTCCATGGTTCATTGTAAGACCGGTGAGCATTGTCACCGCTCAATAAAAAGAGATCGACCTTCTTTTTTTGAAAAAGCTCTTTTGCTGCATTTATACGATAGGTGTAGAAGGGGTTGAGTTGACGACCAATATATTTACTGGTTCCCAGCACTAATCCGATGCTACGTTTGGGAATATTGGAGACATCACTATATATTTTGTGTTTGGTCTGATTGCCAATCCAAAAGTCTATAAACGCAACTGTACTAACGAGAGCCGTCAATGAAGCTAGAACAACGATTAAAATACGCTTTGTGGTCATAAACCTTTCAGAACATACAGCAGGTTAGCCAAGTATTTAGGCAGATTACCCGATCGTAAGTTAAATCACAAAGACTGAAAGCGGCAAATGGGACAATGAAAAATAGCGGGTTACTTTTTCATCTCTATCTAAGTCACTACAATTCAATATAAATCAACATGCTGATCAATGAATTTTATATCTCTGAAACTAACTCCCTTACATCTCAACATTAAAAAAACTGAGCCATGAAACGTTGAAAGAAACACTGTTTTAAATTTGTGGGCCAAATCTAGCTTCCAGTAGTTTAATTTTAAAAACACCGTTCGATTAATGTAAGCTCATTTGCAACTCAGTAAGTAAAAAACAGATTAATGGAAATAGAGTCCTAGTAAATACTCGGCTCTCACCACAACTATCAGAGGTGGAAAAATGGAAAAGTCAGTAAACAAACCAACGAGTGCATTTATGGCGGCATCATGGGCATCACTCATCTTAGGTGTCAGTGCATACGCTCTAGGCCTATGGAATTCAGAAATGATGCTTAATGAAAAAGGCTACTATCTCATTACTCTATTGTTTGGCCTTTTTTCTGCTATATCATTACAAAAGACCGTTCGAGATAAGATGGAAGGCATTGAAGTGACCAGCTTATACTTCAATATGTGCTGGTTCGCTGTGGTTGCATCACTTTCGTTCCTCAGTATTGGCCTTTGGAATGCTGAACTTCTGTTGAGTGAGAAGGGGTTTTATGGCATGTCCTATGTTCTTAGCCTCTTTGCATCCATTGCGGTACAAAAAAATGTTCGGGACATCGCAGGGGACAGTGAAAACCTTGAAAAGACGGACTCGGTGAAAAAACGCTTTTTCGATAGGAAGTCATTAAACGCAGATGATACAGATGTAAACAGCTCAAACAGAGACTAGGCTGTGAGAAAACGCCAAACAAAAAGAAGCCGCTTTACAGCGGCTTCTTTTTTTCGTTTCTATGGAGGGAGGCTTAGAAAGAAGTTCGCTTATAATCGCGGTAGCGTGGCTCCCAGAAGATAGCCTCTATACGTTCTCTCAATGCTTCATCAGACAGTTGATTTGCGATACCTTGCTCAATCGCCTTCTTGGCAACTGCAAAGGCAATCTGTTTCGATACATCCTGAATTTTTTCAAGTGGTGGAAGAAGCGGACCTCGGCCATCTTGCGCTAAAGGTGAACAGTCCGCTAGAGCACGGCTGGATTGCATCAGCATTTCCGTTGTTACACGTTTTGCATCGACGGCAAGAACACCTAAGCCGATCCCCGGGAAGATGTAACTGTTATTACACTGTGCAATCGGGAAGGTCTTACCCTGTTCCAGTACAACTGGCTCAAAAGGGCTACCTGTAGCAACAAGCGCTTGTCCATCTGTCCATCGAAGAATATCAGCAGGCGTTGCTTCAACACGGCTTGTTGGATTCGAGAGTGGGAAGACAATTGGCTTACTGCAGTTCTCGTGCATAGCTTTGATGACTTCTTCACTAAACAACCCAGGCGCACCAGACACACCGATGAGCACTGTTGGCTTCGCGTTCTTCACGACATCAAGCAGGGAAACGTTCTGAGCGTCCTGCTCCCATTCAGCGAGAACACCAGATTTTTGGACGAGCCTTTGTTGGAAATCGAGCAGGTTAGGCATGTTGTCTGCGAGCAGACCCCAACGATCGACCATAAAGACGCGCTCGCGCGCTTCCGAGTCTGAAATGCCCTCTGAGACCATCTGAGCAATAATCGCTTCTGCGATACCACAACCTGCTGAGCCGGCGCCAAGGAAGGTGATACGTTGGTCTGACAGCTTGGTACCAGCCGCTTTACACGCAGCCAGAAGGGAGCCGACGGTTACTGCTGCAGTGCCCTGAATGTCATCGTTAAAACAACACACTTTATCTTTGTAACGCTCCAGAAGCGGCATTGCATTCTTTTGTGCAAAATCTTCAAATTGGATCAAAGCGTCTGGCCATCTGCGCTGAACAGCTTGAATAAAGTTCTCAATAAAGTCATCGTACTCTTGGCCTGAAATACGGGTATGTCTCCAACCCATGTACATAGGATCGGATAAACGTTGCGGGTTATTTGTACCGACATCAAGCACGATAGGAAGCGTGTATGCCGGGCTAATACCGCCACATGCGGTATACAGTGCCAACTTACCGATTGGAATACCCATGCCGCCGATGCCTTGGTCGCCCAAACCCAGAATTCTCTCACCGTCGGTGACAACGATAACTTTCACATTGTGGCGCGGCGTATTGTTGAGCATGTCATCAATGCGGAAACGGTTGGGGTAGGAGATAAACAACCCGCGACCACGACGATAGATATTCGAGAAGTTTTCACATGCTGCGCCTACAGTCGGTGTGTAGATGATAGGCATCATCTCAGTAACATGTTTGTTGACCAGTTTGTAAAATAAAGTTTCGTTAGTGTCTTGAATATTTCTCAGGTAGATATGTTTGTCCATATCTGAGTCAAACTGCTTATACTGCTGATAAGCACGTTCAGCCTGTTCATCAATGGTTTCAATTGCTTCTGGTAGCAAGCCTTCAAGGTTAAAGTACATGCGCTCTTCGAGTGTAAACGCACTGCCTTTATTAAGTAGAGGGGTTTCCAGTAGTGCTGGACCAGCATACGGAATATAGAGTGGACGTTTTTGATTATTCATGGGGATGTGTGTTGTTTCTCTATTAGCCAAGAGGTGATCAAATTACTGTCACCGAGTTTTATATTCAAAAGGGTGACGAGTCTAGTCTTGTAAAAAACCTTAATAAAACTCTATTTGATAAATAATTCAAAAATGTGAACTTTAGTAGTCAAACGGCAGATCTATATCCGGAAAGTCTATTGCTGGAGGAGATCGTAGCGTAAAGTTCTGTTCAAACAGGTTTAGTGCGATGAATAATATCAGTTTGCTTACAAATATGTGAGTGACTTTTGCACATTTTCTAACGTCAAAAGCGAAAATGAATAACTTTCCAATTGAAAAGATTAGAGAACAATTTCTCAAGGCTCTTCCGAACACCAACCTTGTGATTGAGGCTGAAACGGGAACCGGTAAATCAACACATCTACCGTATGGGCAAGTGCTCAAGGACGCGTCCTTGTTGTAGAGCCAAGGCGTATTGCTTGTAACTCGTTGGCCAGCTTTATTGCCGACAATCTGTCTACAGAAATCGGCGAGAGAGTAGGCTACGCCATTAAGTTTGATCAAGCATTCAACGAAGAGACAAACATCGTATTTGTTACTCCCGGTGTTGCACTGCGTTGGTTCAGTGAAAACAAGCTAGCTGAGTTCGATATTCTAATGTTGGATGAGTTTCACGAGAGGCGGACAGAGTCTGATCTTTTAGCTGGCTTGTTGCTAAAGAACGGAAGTCATCGACTTATCATCACATCTGCAACTCTTGATAGTCCGGTATTAAGTGCGTATTTCGACGCTGAATCGATTAAGGCCGAGGGGAGTAGTTACGGCGTCACTACTTCTTACATGTCGAGAGAGAGCAGTAACTCTCCATCAACACGTGATTTAGAACAGAGGGTAAAACTCGCTGTTGAAGTCGCGCTCTTGAAGGGTGGCGATGTTCTTGTATTTTTACCGGGTCGAAAAGAAATTTCAGCCTGCAAAGGGCAACTAAAACACTGTAGTGCTGATGTGATAGAGCTGCATGCTGGCGTCAGCGATGATGAGCGGGAGCGGGCGCTCAAGATTGGTGAGAGTCAAAAAGTGGTCCTCGCAACAAATGTCGCCGAGACATCTCTCACTATTCCCAATATCGTTACTGTCATCGATTCTGGTTTGGAGCGCAGAACGCATCAACGCAATGGTAGAACAGTGCTTGCTTTGCATGCAATCTCAAAAGCCAGTGCCAGACAACGTGCAGGTCGAGCCGGTCGGGTAAGAGAAGGGTTTTGTGTGCGGCTTTATGGGGAATTTGCACCGCTGGAGTCTTTCACGCCACCTGAGCTGGAAAGAGAAGAACTGACCGATACCCTTTTAGCTGCTGCATGTTGCGGCCACAGATTACAAGATTTACCTTTGCTTAGCCGTTTACCGGAGAAAAGTGTTAATAAAGGTGTTGAGCAGCTTTTGGCGATGAGAGCCATTGATAGCGAAGGTAATGCTACCGAGCATGGCAAGACATTGTACCCATTACCCATAGACTCATTATTCGCACACTTAATTTCCGGTATGACGACCAAAAGCCACCGAGAAGCCATGGTTGACCTCGCCTCGGTCATTCAAACACCACAAAAACTCTGGCAGCTTTCCCGTGGTGAAGAGGTAATCGATAGCTATCAGGTATGGAATAAATACTCTTGTGACGCTGTCACTCATATATCAGCGCTGCGAGGGGAAGAGGGAGATATGGTCGACGTCTTTTCCGATGTAAGAGATGAAGCGCGCAAGCTATCGTCCTCGATCAGAGAAGCGCTCGAACTTCCGCATTGGCAGGCTCCGACACGAATCCAAAGAGAGTCTTGGTTAAAAGAGGTTATGAAACTCGCGCCCGAGCTGGTTTATGTGAGGCGTGAAAAGAGACCGCAGGCCTTTGGGAATGGTTTTGGCGAGGTGCTACTCGGACGCGATAGCTTTTTCCCTGATGAGCCTCAAGCTGCAGTCGTTTTCGACCAGTTTCACCTCGCGGGTAAACGGGGGGCGAAACAGACGTCCTCTTATGCGACGTGTATGGCACCGATCCCTTTGCAGTGGATTGTTGAGCTGTCGTTATGTGAAACTACCTCCGTAGGCACAAAAAATGTTGATGGCACAATGATGGAAGTGATCGAACATCGCTATGGTGGACGAGTTATTCATAAGGATTACTGCACACCCTTTGGTGTCAGTCTCATCAAAGCACTCGCGCAGGCCATTCTTGATAACCATCACTTCGATATTGGAACAGAGCTGGTTGAACAATTAGCATACTGGAATCTGTATCAACAACTTGAAGTTGATCCTGTAGATCAATCCCCAATCGAGGCTCCGATACACTGGCTCACTCGACGGCTTGAAGAGTTAGGGGTCGAAACAGAGGATGATCTGGCGCTGATTGATGGCGCGGATCTCTGTTTCGATGGTATACCTTCATGGGAGTATGATGGCTTTCGAGAAAAATACCCCTTGACGGTTTCTTTGTCAGATCTGCATTTATCTGTGGAGTATTTTAAAGCGAAACGTTTGGTGGTGATTCATCACCAAAGCGGTAAGCGCAAAGCCGATCCTAAACGCTGGGAGTTACCGCGCTGGAACGGCTGGAAAGTTCAATACCGAAAAGCCAGTAGGCTGATTGATATAAAGTAAAAAAACCAGCCGAAAGGCTGGTTTTTTAGTTACCGATATTAGGGTGAGGACATTTGGTTAATTAGTCACGGAAGTTTTCAAACTGGAAGGGCTGCCCCAAGTCAGTTTCGCGCATAAGTTGCATAACAGATTGTAAATCATCACGTTTTTTACCCGTCACGCGAACTTGCTCGCCCTGAATTTGGCTTTGAACTTTGATTTTTGATTCCTTTATCGCTTTAACTACTTTTTTGGCAACATCGGTTTCGATACCGTTTTTGAAGTGGACATCCTGTGAGCAGGTTTTACCGGAGAATGCTGGCGATTTTGTTTCCATTGCACGCGCATCAACACCACGCTTGGTGAGGTTGCCACGTAAAATGTCGAGTAATTGGTTAAGTTGAAATTCAGCTTCCGCTGACACTTTCACGACTTCTTTATTCAGCTCAAAGCTGGCTTCCACTCCACGAAAATCAAAGCGGGTTGAGAGCTCACGGTTCGAGTTATCTACCGCGTTCTTCAGTTCAACCAGATCGATTTCAGAGATAATGTCAAAAGAAGGCATAGTGATTTCCTGATCAAAATTAATTTAGTAAGGAGCCTAACATAAGAGTTAGGCGGTCTTCGAATTATTACGCTGGCGAACGGCGTTTGCCAACGTATCAAGCATATTGCAGGTATCTTGCCAGCCAAGGCATGGGTCAGTCACTGATTTTCCGTAAACCAAATCATTGGAATCACCCTGCGACAGGGCCTGATTGCCCTCTTCGATAAAGCTTTCGGCCATGATGCCTGCAATGTGTGTGTCGCCAGCAATGATCTGTTCGGCGATATCAGCAGCAACATTAAGCTGAAGCTTATGTTGTTTCTGGCAGTTGGCATGACTGAAATCGATCACGACTCTTGGTGTCAGACCTACGCCATCAAGCTGGGCTGCGACAGCGTCGACATCCTGCTTATGGTAGTTGGGTTGCTTACCGCCTCGTAAAATAACATGGCCATAAGGATTACCAGAGGTACGGTATATGGTCATGACTCCCTGTTTATCTGGCGAACAAAACAAGTGTGAGGCCTGACTTGCGCGAATAGCATCAACTGCAATCTTTACGTTACCATCGGTCCCGTTTTTGAAGCCGACAGGGCAAGACAGCGCTGATGCCATTTCACGGTGAATCTGTGACTCAGTCGTGCGGGCACCAATTGCGCCCCAAGTGATTAAGTCAGCAATGTACTGACCTGCAATCATATCAAGAAATTCTGTGGCTGTTGGTAAACCCAACTTGTTAATTTCCAACAGCAGTTTTCGCGCTTTGTGGAGGCCTTCTTTAAGGTCACAAGAGCCGTCCATATGGGGGTCGTTGATAAGACCTTTCCAGCCGACAACCGTTCTTGGTTTTTCAAAGTAAGTTCGCATAACAATGTGCAGCGCATCATTGTATTGTGTGGCGATTTCTTTGAGTTTCTTTGCGTAATCAATGGCTGCGTCGGGGTCATGAATAGAGCATGGCCCCACGACGACCAGCAGTCGGTCATCCTGACCTGAGAGAATATCTTCCGTACGTTGTCTGCCTTGTGCAATCAGTTCGGCGACGTCGTCCGTCAGTGTATGAACCGCTTCCAGCTCAGCAGGAGTAGGTAGCGTGCCGACTGCTTCGGTTCTTAATTCATCTGTTTTAATGGGCATGAACTATGCCTTCCTTACATCGTCTCTGCTGTGAAGTCAGTAAGATAGCAAAAAAAGCAGATGAATAAAGCAATCACGCGCAGTTAGTGAGAGTTCTTGACTGCCATCGCTCAAGAAAGCAGCGAACAATGGCTAAAAGCAGGGACCTTGCGGATGAATTAACAATCAAAAAGATAACAAAAAGCGGTTCGAGTGCTCTTTGTGTCAGTAGAAATGGGCAGGAAGGGGAAACAGCGATATGTGTTTCCCAACTTCAAAATGTTACATCAAGAAGAACATGTCAATACCATGCCTTTACCTTCTTCACCCGGTGGCAAAGACAACGATTCATGAACTGGATGCTCTTCAAAAGGAGATGCAAGAACCTCCATGAGTGCTTCCACTTTTTCCATGTTTCCAGCCTCGGCATCCTCTATCGCTTGCTGAGCCAGATAGGTACGAAGTGTATATTTTGGGTTATGCATCAGCATTGTCTGGCGTCGGACCTGATGCTCATCTTCAGAGTAGTCAGCGACACGTTGCTGATAGTCAGAAAGCCACTCAGACACTCTTTCAGGGTTATCGCCCAAACGTGTCAACGAACACGCGCTGACAAATTCGTCAGCCTCCAACAGGGAAAGTTGACGGAGGAAGTAGTTGTAATCGATATGTTGATTTTCCATGGTCTCGAAAAGGCCGTCAAACAGGGCTGAATCAGACTCTTGAATGGTATCTAGGCCCAGTCGCGCCTGCATCAATCGACTGTATTCGCGCACCATTGCGGTGGAAAACTCAGAAAGAGCCTCGTTAATCTCATCGGCTTCTATCAACGGAGACAGTGCGTACCCAAGCGCAGAGAGGTTCCAAAGAGCTATGTCAGGTTGTTTGTTGAATGCATAGCGACCCGTATGGTCTGAATGGTTACAAATGAAGCCCGACTGATAATCATCGAGGAAAGCATACGGTCCATAATCAAAGGTCAGGCCAAGGATTGACATGTTGTCGGTATTCATCACACCGTGACAGAACCCATACGCTTGCCATTTTGCAATTGTCATCGCGGTGCGCTTCACCACTTGGTGGAAAAAAGCAAGATAGGGTCGTTCAGTATCGCCCAGATCAGGGAAGTGACGCTGGATCAGATGGTCAGCGAGCTTCGCCAAGTCATCGTGTTGTTTTGTATAAAAGAGGTACTCGAAATGACCAAAACGCACATGGCTTGGTGCAACACGCAACAGTGTAGCCGCCGTTTCTTGTTTTTCACGCCATACAGGGGTGTTACTGCCTGCGATCGCAAGGGCGTCTGTTGTAGCGATGCCAAGCCTTTCATGGCCACGCTACACAAAAACTCCCTGATTGATGACCTTAATACGGCGCGACCATCGGCCTGGCGAGAGTAGGGGGTTTGCCCTGAACCTTTCAAGTGAAAATCTTGCCAGCTTCCCTCGTTATCTTGAATTTCACCGAGAAGCACACCCCTTCCATCGCCAAGGAAAGGATTATAAGTACCGAATTGATGGCCCGTGTATTTCATTGCAAAAGGCTTAACACCGGGTAAGCCGCATTCAGCAGCCATGATTTGACGAAACTCGTCTCTGTTGAGTTGTTCTGGGCTAAAGCCAAGCTGCTGAGCGAGACGAGTATTCACAGTGAGTACCGTCGCGTCTTCGAGAGGCTCAGGGGTGACATGTGAACCAAATACGTTGCCCAATGAGGCGAATGCTTGTGATACAGAGTGATTATCAAACATTGTCATTATGGTTGTTCCTTAACATTTTTGTAAGAGTAACCAGCAACCCGGCGGCTAGCAAGGGACTAAAAGTAGGGGTATTACTGCCGATGGGCTGAAATTACAGCGGCATCAGCCAAATTTCAGCCGCAGAGGCGTGTCATATGCCGTATACTGCGCGGTAATTATGTATAAATGAGCGAAACATCAATGATTAAAATTGGCCAGCGAAATACTTTGCCCGTGGTAAAGGAAGTTGATTTTGGCGTGTTTTTGGACGGCGGCGATGAATATGGAAACATATTATTGCCAAAACGTTATGTTCCAAAAGGCACCCAGCTTGACGACGAACTGGATGTCTTTATCTATTTTGATTCGGAAGATGATGTTATTGCAACGACCGAAGAGCCACTCGCTCAGGTGGGACAGTTTGCGTTACTGCGCTGTGTGAATACCAACAGAGTGGGCGCATTTCTTAACTGGGGCTTGCCAAAAGATTTGCTGGTTCCCTTTAGTGAGCAACGCATCAAAATGCAAGAAGGTCGTGAGTATCTTGTGTTTCTCTATCTCGATAACGCCTCCGGCCGAATTGTTGGTTCGACAAAGTTTAATAAATTCCTGGATAAGATGCCGGCAAGTTATAAGCAAGGCGAACAGGTTGACCTTGTTGTTGCGGAAAGCACAGACCTTGGTTTTAAGTGCGCTGTAAATGGTCAGCACTGGGGCTTGCTATACCGGGCTGAGACGTTTGGCAAACTTTTCATTGGTAAAAAACTAAAGGGCTTTATCAGAAATCTCAGGGATGACGGCAAGATTGATTTGTCACTGCAAAAGGCAGGTAAAGGTAAGGTCGATGACTTGTCAGATAAAATTCTGACGGCGCTTGATAAAAAAGGTGGTTTTCTTCCTGTTACGGATAAAAGTAGCCCTGACCAAATATTCTCTCTATTTAGAACGAGCAAGGCGACCTTCAAACGCACTATTGGTGCACTGTATAAGCAACGCAAAATCAGAATTGAAAACGATGGTATTTACCTCGTCAAATAGGTGTCACCTTCTTTGTGACTGAAAGTGCCGGTGCTGACCACGTTTAAAACGCACAGGTTCATAATGTGAATTAATATTCATATTAGCGTGATATTTATTAGATTTTGTTCACATGTATAACTAGGTGGGTAATGCCGACTGCTCTGCATGTAAAATCAGACAATTCAGGCAAAAAAAGAGCCCGGGACGATTCCTGTTCCGGGCTTAGGGGAATGGCTCCTAAGAGCCTTGCGCTAACTGGTTAAATTGTTTTTCAAACTGATTTAACAATAGACACGTCCCATTTTTCCTGCCTGTTTCATGAGTGAGAAAAGAACAAATCAATCGGAAAATAAATTCGAATCTTTTACTAAATCACGTGGAAAGTTATTTTTTATTCGACTACCGACCCACTTACCGATACCAATTGGGTGTCTTCGGTAGCAGACAATGACCTCTCCAGTACCAGTCGTTCCTTCAGGCCTTATATCCCTTCCTTTATACCACTCCACAGCTTCATCTTTATTCAGCTCATAAGCGGACGATTGTGTTGCATCCGACAGTGCAATGATGGCTTCATGCTGCCAGCGGAACCCCTTCTTGTGTGTTTCAGCAAGCTTAAGGCCAATCCTCTCAAAACGAAGTTCACCAATTAAGGTTTCAGCATTGTTAGGAAATAACCAAACTTCTTTATCTCGGATCCATATTGACGTGTCAGAAGGCAGTAATAATGCGAGCGTTTTATTTAATGCGTCAGCAATTGCCTCACTGTCTTTGGGGGCCGCTTTTTGGAATGGGAATTTGCCCATGCGCTTTTTGACCATTTTACTGCCAACACTTTTTGTTTTGCACAGGCGGGCAACGAAGAAGCCTTCGCTGTCGAATATTTGAGGGAACACATGAAGGAAACCTTCATCGGTGCAAGATGCGTCAGCCCCGTGAAACAGAGAATTCAATGAGTCAAACTCTACCGCATCGCCAAATGTGTCTTTCAGGAAATAGCAGACATTTTGGTTCTCTATTGGGTTCAGTGTGCACGTCGAGTAAACCATGGTGCCGCCGGGTTTGAGGGCATGAAATGCACTGAGGATTAATTCCTTCTGGGTTTCTCCAATCTCATTGACGGATTCCAATGTCCAATTAGCCATGGCATCGGCATCCTTTCGGATTGCACCTTCACCAGAACAGGGCGCATCGAGCAAAATGGAATCAAACGTTTCTGGCAGCCAACCGCCAAATACACGACCATCAAAATGGGTTAGCGCTGTATTCCGAACCCCACAACGGAGAATGTTAGCATGCAAAACTTTTACTCGGCTTGCGGACAATTCATTTGCAACAAGCAAGCCTGATTGTTCATAGCTGCTGCCAATTGCGTTGTTTTAGATCCCGGTGCTGATGCAACATCTAATACGTATTCCAGCTGTTCGTTGCCTTCGAGCAGAGCGGTCACGGGCAACATTGAGCTTGCCTCTTGAATGTAAAACAGACCGGCAAGATGCTCAGACGTATTACCCAGTGAAACACTTTCGTCCTCTCTTTTAATCCAGAAACCTGTGTCACACCATGGCACGGGCTCTAGCTGCCAGCCTTTTGTCTTGGCATGTACGAGAAATTCCTCAACGGAGTTTTTGAGCGTATTCACCCGGATACTTTTTCTGAGAGGCCGTTTGCAACTATCGACGAAGTCATCTATCGATAAGTGGGAAGGCATGATTTTCTCGATTTCTTGAAGGAATAACTCAGGGAGTTTGATGTTTGCGTGCACCGTGTCTGCCTCTCTCGTTTTACAGAGCTGGCAAGTCTAAATGGAAAAGGACGAAGTATCTACCGCTCACTATACACCGAGTGATAAATAGAGCGTGGGGATGGGATATGTATGACTGTGGTAGCTCTCTGGAACGTGAGTCCAGAGAGCTAGGAGCTGAAAGAAAAAAAGTTTACCGCTCAACCCTTATTTTGAGGCTTTCTCCAGCTTTAACCGTGATATCTGTGCATTCATTTACCATATCGTAAGGAAGTGGCACTTTACGTTGTTCACTGCTCTCCGCCAATAAGCGTGTATGACTGTCGTATTGGGTTGGATTGGTGATACTTAGCTCGATGCTGCTTTCATCTGAGCCCGAAATGACGACATCGAGATGGTCGAAAGTAAATAAACGTTGTTCGTCAGTAACAAGGTAGATGCCTGGCAGCTCGACAATTGATAACAGGTTGGCCACCTCGGTCCAGCTCGTTGGGTATTCATAAGGTATTTCCCCTGGAGGGCCTGACCAGTCTCCTGTCTGGATACACTCGTGTATTGTGCCTTCCTGTAATACTTCCCCCGTCATGGTTACGATGGGGTTATCTTTGCGCGATAAGTATTGCTGGGTGTTATGAACACATTCCTGAATGATCTGAAGGAGGGATGTGTCACCGGTTTGCCTGAATAGCTTGAGGAAAACATCGCCCGAAAGGGTGCAAAGATTAGGCACGGCACAACGATTTTGGGATGATGCCATGACAGAGCCAGTCGTTTGCACGTTAAGTTTGTTATAAATTGCGTTGTCAGGGAAAGACACGTCGTAGGTATAAAACCATGTACGAATATAATCGCAGTAGGAGAGTGCCTTTTCAGTCCATTGTGAGTCTCCAGTGTGTTGGTGAAGAACAACCAAAGATTCAAGAAGATTAGCCGCAGACTCACAGTCAGGGGCATTAAGAACTTCCAATGGCCCGCCGCATGTAAAGCCTTGTTTAACGTAATTTTGGAAATAGAACTCTGCACTTTCTTTCGCAACATCCATATAATCACTGTCACCAAAATAGGCAGCACAGTCGGCTAACGCTGCGGGAATGATATTACCGGCATCGCTGTTTCCTATGCGTATATCAAGCGTATTTGGGTTGATGTATTGGCCGAAATGTTTGTTACTTTTCCATATTTTGCAAAGTGCACTTGCGCATTTTCTTGTTTTCTCCAACCACTCAGGCCGTATGAGATCAGACTGGTTTCTGGCATCCAGCACTCTGATATGTTTCATCGCAAAGTACAGGTAATCTCCACAACGTCTTACGTGCAACCATGAATTGTTTCCAAGGCCATAATCTTTGAAATAATCATCACCACCCCAGCTTTTCCCGTCGCTGGTGGCGTAAAATATTCCCTGTGCTGATTGTCCACCATCACTGAAGAAAAATTCGAGGTTTTTGATCGCACGCTCTTGAGACAAGGAATTTCCATTGGCAAGTAGCGCAAAGGAAAGTGCTAATCCTCCTGTCCAGCCAGCGCTCCAAGCTTCGGCATCAATAAATGGTGGCAGAAAGCCTGCGTGGTAATAACCGTGCTCGGACCATTTTTGCTGGTTATAGAGTTTTTCAATATATTGCCATGATGCGGAAAGTGGCAGTTTTTTCTCGACCAGCGTGGGGTTGTGACGCTTAGACTGTAAGAGAGAAGTGAGTTGTTGGTAGAAATCATGGATATTGCAGCAATCGGAGCTATGGACAGCCAGTGAGAGAGTGACAGTGTCACCTTTTTTTAATTGTCCCCCCTGATCCCAAGACGGCATCGCCGAGGCTCCGTGCGAACTGGTTTTTTGACGAACGGGAGGGGTCATGAGTTCGACGGTGAGTTGGTTGTTTTGTTGATTTTCCTTTATTGTGAATCCTGTCGATTGACCAGATATGTCGATATCGGCATCAATCCACAAGCACTGCTGTTGTTCTTTCAACCAAACACCGACGATGGGTGATGTCATCTCAGTCAGCAAAAGGTCCATTTGTGATGATTTGGCCTCTATGTCCAAACCCGGAATAACCGAAGTGATGATTGGTATATCTTTCTTTTGTTTTTCTGGTGGCATAAACGGTGGGTAGGTTGTGGCCAGTTTTTCAAAACGCCCCGCGTTGTATGAGGCACCGGGCGCGCAGAGAAAGTCTGTCTTCTGCCAATCATCAATAGAGATTCCCAGGTTAAGCGTTGCCTGAGAGGTACTCCCAGAGACAACGTGATAGTCAGCCGTTATTCTGAGTGTGTTTCGGTCGATATTAGTGTGTGTGGTGGAGACATCAATTTCACAACCGTCTAACGAGAGTCTCGATGTTTGATTCGTTTCTGACGGAGAAACGGACTTGACCGTTTCTCCTTTGAGAGAGGTTGAGACAAAAGATGAGATAGCCTCGATGCTGAAGACTTTGTTCCAGAACTTTTGGACAGCTAAGGTTTTCTTTATCTCTTTACTGGTGGTGTTTTTGATGAATTCTTTTTTTGCAATGTTGGCATATATAGGGTTTACCCTAAAATGCTTCGCTGTAAGAAATGTCTTTATCCCAAAATTGTTTTGCGTAGTCATTGTCATCGTTCCTGCACTAGTGCAGCGCAGCAACGATTAAAACCCGGGAATCGCTGTGCGCCACTTTCTCCACTCGGGTTTTGGCTCTGCATTGAGCAAAAAGTGTTGCCCATTCTCTGCAAGCTCTTTTAGTGGCGTCTCTTCAGGTATAGCAAATGCTATACCTCCTTTAATTATACTTTCCACCGTACCCGACTTTATTTGTGCCCCGGTTAGGCCTATAGAAACATCGAGACCCGAGGAATTCCAGAAGATTGTATTTTTCCTTACTAAATAGCGATATTTATTATCTATGTTCGCTTTTATGATAACTCTGTCCGAAAATCGACCCAAATCAATGCCGGAAACATGGCCAACTTCCATCTCTCTGAAAAGCAACGGTGTGCCTACTTTGACAGAGCCTTTTGACTCGCTTTCCAGATAAATTATGAAACTTTTCAGATCTTTAGGGTTATCATGTAGTGCAAATGATTGCGTAATTTTTCCTTTACCCGGATTCACTGAAATATACGGGATAAGTATAGTATCTAGGTTTTTCGCGCCAGATAGACTGATTGATGGCTTAACCCGCCAAAAGTAACTGTCAGACCTCGATATTACTGCAGAATAAGGTGGGTATATTCTTGCTGATACGATAATTTTATTTTTATCAAAAACGGGCATCATGGCGGTGATTTCGCCAACATCAATACCCTGAAAACGTATCTTTGACCCTTTGGATAGGCCGTCAGTCGCTTTTGTCGTCAGGCTGATATCAATACCGTAATTTTCTGCGTCTTTCAGGCTGTTATACAGTTTCCATTTTCCTTCGCGTTTGTTCTGAACCCCTTTTAGGGTGCCGAACGAAATACCTCCACTAACAATAGATTTGACGGAGCCGGTGTTAACTATCAAACCATTGTTAAGGCTGGCTTCAACTTGAACGCCTGACTGGCTCCAAAACACGGTTTCTTTTGTAATTAAGTGGCTGAAGCTATTCTCGATTTTAAGCTTGATCTCTGCCTTTCCTTTACGAAGACGGAAACTATCAATTGTTCCAACCGAAAAGTTTTTGTGTAGCACAGGAGCGCCGACCGACATAGAAGGGAGCTCATCGGCAAGCAATGTGTAAATTTGTACGCCTTTTTGCGCCTCTTTAGCGTTTCGAGCACTGATCTCTGACTTATAAAGGTTATATGACTTCGATATGTCTTTTTTCCCCTCGCTAGTAAAGCTAATCGCGGGGTCCGCGATTTGTGAAACTGCAGGGACAATAACCTCAATACCGTCGTCACTCAGTTGACCCGTTATTCCTCCCACCATAAAGAAGCGAGATGCGGACTTAACCAGATGCTTAAATTCTTTTTCGACAACAAGAGAAAGCTCTACCTTTCCATTTTGTAATTTAACATCGTCAACAAAGCCGACTTGGACACCACGGTGCAGTACTTTGGTGTTCTCACCGATTCCCCATGCATTATCTGCTTCAACAGTGACACGCAAAGAATCAGGGTCCATTGCTATGTGCTGTCTCTGAGTACGTGCGGTAAAGTCGACGGTAGGTTCACCTTCTTTGGGGTGTATCGTGAGAAAGTCCCCGAAGACAAAGTTAGCGACGTTTTTGAGGCCGTCCAGTCCTAACTGTGGCTTTTCGATAATCATTTCGGATTTATCGGTAAGCAACCATTTCATTGATGGATCGATAGATGCTGTTGCTGTCATTCCCTGACGATCATCGTCCAATGCGATGTCAGACAGACGCCCAACTTCCATCCCTTCAAACAATATGGCTGAATGAGGATCGGTAATGCCATGATCGAGGGGGAGTTTAATATTGATATGAATGCCGCGTTCAGCATGATTTATATCTCGAAAAAGCGGATATTTCGTGAAGTCGTCTGCGGCAGAATTACTGGGTGGGGAGTCAAAAGCGATACCTCCAGCGACTAATGCCCCGAGGTTTTGGAGCTGAACGTCAACGCCAGTTGGACCTAACCGAGCTCGCACGCCACTAACATTCCAAAAGCGTGTCGATGTATTTACAAGCCCAGAATATTCAGGATTGATCAGCAAAGAAAGGACCACTTTTTGGTTGTCGGGGCTCAAGCGATAATCATAAACCTCACCAACTGGGATTTTTTTGTAATAAACCTGTGAGCCGACTGATAATGATCCCAAGTCGTCAGAGGTGAGTTTGAGATGAAGGCCTGCTTGTGTCAGCGCGTCAGTGGGCGCGTCTTCCAGCGCAGTAAAGATCATATTGTCACGCTCACCCGAGCCGGGTTGAATCGCAATATAGTTGCCTGATACCAGAGCATCTAAGCCACTTATTCCGGCCAACGAAGCTGTTGGTTTGACTAACCAAAAAGCAGTGTTTTGACCCAAAAGTACTGCGGCTTCAGGATAGATATCTGCGTCTACAAATATGCTGCTTAAATCCTCGGAGAGATTGATTTTACGGACAGTACCTACCTCAAGGCCGTTGTAACGTATTGTCGTCCTTCCCGCTTCAATCCCTTGAGCATTGCTGAAGTATATCTGAATTCTCTGGCCCGCTTCGTTGACCGTTTTAAAAAGAAGCCACCCTGATAGAAGAAAGGCAATAAGGGTAAATAGCCATAATGGAGAAATAGCCCGATCTTTTTTTATTTCGGGCTTATTTATGTTTTTATTATCGCTCATATTTTTCCCATATTAATCGAGAGTCAAGCGCGTCTGCTGAAATCATAGTGAGGACAACCACTAAGCCAAATGCGATTGCACCGGGCCCAGGTGTGAAATCGAGAATTTGGCCACGGTCAACCAGTGAAACCATTATTGCAATAACGCATAAATCAACCATTGACCATTTACCTATCCATTTTACGAAACGATATAGTGTCATCCTGTGCCGTTGGCCTGTCAGTCTACCGATGTGAATACATATGAGTAGGTAGTAAAGTGCAAATATCTTTAATGCCGGAACGAGAATACTCGCTGTAAAAATAATGATGGCAATGCCAATCATTCCTTGGTTAATCAGTCCAGCCACACCGGATATAATGGTGTCTTCGAGCCTCTGACCATTGGTGATCAGTACCGAAATGGTAAAAATATTGGCAGGAATCATGAAAGCAGTCGCCGCCAGCAAACTTGCCCACGTTTTTTGCAGGCTTTGGTCAATTCGACGATGTATTTTACTGTTGCAACGTCGGCAGTGAGTTTCGCCTACCGGTTGAACTGCTTTGCAATGAAGACAGCCAACCGTATTGTCAGATGTTTCTGTATTAATGGCATAGTCGCCATCATGTGTTAAGTCAGACAAATGATCCCAATAGCGTTTTGGGGTCACCCGAGACAAAAGG
This sequence comes from Veronia nyctiphanis, assembly GCF_004116385.1. Taxonomy (GTDB): domain Bacteria; phylum Pseudomonadota; class Gammaproteobacteria; order Enterobacterales; family Vibrionaceae; genus Veronia; species Veronia nyctiphanis. The sequence goes on from NZ_PEIB01000003.1 coordinate 161,148, forward strand.
ATAGCGACAAAAATTTGCAATGCGACAAGACACGCGAGACCAATACCCGGGGAGACATCCGCAAAATCTCTCAGCTTGAAGCCTGCAATTAACAAGCTCACCAGCATCACATCGATCATTACCCAGTGACGGCAAAAGTGAATGACACGGGTAAACCTGAGTAGCCATTTACGATTTCTGGCCATAACGGAAAGGTTAGCCCCAATCACAGAGAGCAGATAAACAAGAGGAGCAATCAACGTTGTGTAGATAACCAGAGCACTGATGAATGGGAAACTATCAAAAAGCTCAACAGCCCCTTGAATCGCTGTTGCTGATATATTCACCGCTAACAAATTAATGTCGATTAAAGGGAATGCATGTGCAGGGATGAACAATAGGAGGGCAGTGAATGCGAGAGCAAGCTCTCCGGAAAAGGAAAGAGATGTTCCCTTAATCAGTCTGGTTCCACACCCCGGGCAACAAGCAACATGTCCACGTGAAACGTGGACGACTTCCATCATTGAATCGCAGCCATTACAACGAAAGACATGCATGGTTTTTTAGTTACCTTTGTTTGGCGAGAGGTCCGTCTTCAGGACTTTGAGCGCTTCCGTAAAGTGTTTGATAGAGCCCATCTTTATTTACTAGGTCAATATGCGTTCCCTGCTGACTAACTTCACCATCTTCAAGCACATAAATCAAATCTGCTTGTTTTACCGCAGATAGGCGGTGGGCAACAATCAGTGTTGTCCTGCCTGAGAGGAATGTTTTTAAAGCATGGTGTAATGCAGCCTCTGTTGCAGTATCCAGTGCCGAGGTTGCTTCATCGAGAATGACGAAATCCGGGTCTGTAAGAATCATCCTCGCGATCGCTAAACGTTGTCGCTGCCCGCCAGAAAGGCGTATACCTTGCCTACCAATCGGTGTGTCTAGTCCATTAGTCAGCTTGTCAGTGACGTCTTGAAGCTGAGCAATCTCTAAAGCATGCCAGAGTTGGTCATCAGCGTATGCTCTTCCGAGTGATAAATTGTTTCGAAGTGTATCGTTAAACAACATGGGTTGTTGAAGTACCACCGCGACGCGGCTTCTCGCTTCTTCGAAGTTGATATCCTCGATAGCAGTGTTGTTGAAACGTATGTCGCCACTGTCTTTCTGATAGAGGCCTAAAAGAAGCTGAATGAGCGTCGATTTTCCTCCTCCGCTGGCTCCGACCAACGCAATGCGCTTACCCGCAGCTATATGAAGGCTTAGTCCGTTCAGTACTTTCTTATCCTCGTCATAAGAGAAAGTTAAGTTCTCGACAGTAACATCAAACTGCCTCTTGCTGTTGAACGGATTCAATCCATCAGAGTTACGTGGTTCCTCATCGATCTCTAGTAAGTTATTCAAACGCTGCATGGCCGCTTTAGCGCTAAACCATGCGAATTGAATACCGAGTAGTTCTTGTACTGGGCTTAGCATAAACCAAAGATAACCGAAGACGGCGAACATCTGTCCAATCGTCAGGTCGCTGAACACCACCATTAACATGGCCATGGCTCTGAAAAGCTCGAAGCCAATAAGAAACATAAGGAAAGAAAGCCTGCTGGCCGCTTCAGATTGCCAAGCATATTTGTCGGCGTTGTGTCTGATGGCTTCAGCGCTGTCTTTCAGTTTCGCCAGATATTCTCTTTCTCGGTTTGCTGCTCGCAATTGATAGAGGCCATCCAGCGTGTCAACAAGACGTTGTTGAAACTTTTCAAATGCCTGATTCTCGCGTTTCTTGAGATCTTTTACTCGAGAACCCAGAGCTCGACTTAGCGCAACAACGATAGGGTTAACCAATAAAATAAATAGCCCGAGTCGCCAATCAAGCCACAATAAAATGATGGCCGTGCCCGTAATGGTAAGAAGGCCAACTATGAATTTACTCAGAGTGGAGCCGATAAAGCTATCGATGGTTTCGACATCCGTGACCAGATGTGAGCTTATTCCGCCACTGCCTCTGACTTCATACTCTCTCATGCTTATCAAGCCGAGCTTGTCGATTAACTTCAATCTGATGGAGTAGGTGATAGACTTTGCTGCGAGCGTAAATTGCCTGCTTTGATAAATGTTAAGTGCTTGAGCGACGGCACGCATAAGCACGACCAAACCAAGCACAAGCAGAATGTAACCCGTTGGATTTTGCCATGCTTCAGGCAGTATGTTGTTGAGTATCTTGATACCTTGCCCAGGATCATCTAGTAAAACCTCATCGACCATCAGTGGCATCAATAGAGGGATAGGGACATTTACCAATGTTGCCAATACGGCAACAATATTTGCGATAACCAGTCGTTTTTTATGGGTTTTAGCCTGTTCTACCAGCCAGCGCCAATTTAGCATCTATATGTTTTTCCAATAGTTGATTCCAAAGTCTAATATCCCTATTGTAATGCGATTAACAGCAAGGATGCAGTTCTTCATGAATAATAAACCTGACTTTTATGCACTTCTCACCCGCCAAATGATCGCACTTATCGAAGATGAGAGTAATCGAATTGCCAATTTGTCCAATGTCAGTGCGTTATTGTTTCAGGAACTAGCGCTAATTAACTGGGCAGGCTTCTATCTTTTCGAAAGTGAGTCTGAGCAGCTTGTTCTTGGTCCTTTTCAAGGGAAACCAGCCTGTGTTCGAATTGGTATCGGAAAGGGCGTTTGTGGCACCTCGTTTGAAAAACAAAAAACGGTGTTGGTTGAAGATGTTCACGCGTATCCGGGTCACATTGCTTGTGATGCCGCTAGCAATTCTGAAATCGTTCTTCCTCTGATGGTAGATAATGTCTGTATCGGCGTACTTGATATAGACAGCCCACAAATTGGACGATTTGATAAAGAAGATGCGCAGGGTTTAGAAATGTTGGTAAATGAGTTGCAAAAACATCTTTGATTTCCGCACAGAGAGTGGTTTTTCAGTAACAGGTCTTTATAATAGCGCCCACTTTTATTGTTAAACGAATAGCGCTTGTCGAACATTATCCGACGAGACAGGAAGAAAAATGGAAAAGACTGAAAAACTGGCTAGCAGTAAACAAGTTATCGCGTACATTGCTGAGCTGTTCCCGAAATGTTTCACTATCGAAGGCGAAGCTCGTCCACTAAAAATTGGTATCTTTCAAGATTTGGCAGAGCGCTTGGGCGAAGATCCAAAAGTGAGCAAAACGCAACTTCGTGCGGCTTTAAGACAGTACACTTCTTCCTGGCGTTACCTCCACGGTGTTAAGCCTGGAGCGTCTCGTGTTGACCTTGATGGCAATAGCTGTGGTGAACTTGAGCAAGAACACGTAGAACATGCTCAAAAAGAGCTTGCTGAAAGCAAAGCTCGCGTTGCTGAACGTCGTAAACAGCAACAAGCAGAAAAAAATGCTGACGACAAATCAAAAAAAGCATTTAAACAACAAAAATCAATAGGTAACGGCCAAAAACCTAAAGCAAACAAACCAAAAAATACTAAAGTTAAACAGAAACCAGTACAGCCACGTCGTGCGCTGAAAGCTGATGAGGTTATCGTAGGTAAAGACGTTAACGTCAACATGGGCAATGGAAACATGCCTGCTACGATTGTTGAGATTAATAAGGACGAGGTTCGTGTACGTTTGAACAATGGCTTGACCATGTTAGTGAAAGCGGAGCACCTCTGTTCATAAAGGAGACTTATCCACGTATGATTTGTCGATTCCGCTTTACCGCGATTGCTGCCAGCATGCTGCTGGCAGTTCCCGCTCTCGCATTGGACGCGAAGTTCAGCTCTGAGGAGTTACCTAACTTAACGTCTGAACCCCAACATAAAACTGCAACCATCAGAACAACGTCTAAGTTTACAGAGTCTCATTACAAGCGTTTTTCTCTTGACGACAAATTTTCGTCCGAGATGTTTGACCGTTATCTGCAGTCGCTGGACTATAACCGCCTTTTCTTGACGCAGAAAGATGTCAACAAACTGGATAAGTGGCGAACGAAACTTGATAACCAATTGAAAGCGGGTGATACATCTGCAGCGTATAGTATCTTCAATACTGTCCTCAAAAAGCGCTTCGAACGCTATGAATTCGCACTGAGCTTGCTTGACAAGGAAATTACCTTCGACAGCAAAGAAAGTATGGAAGTCGATCGAAGTGAAGCTGAGTGGGCGAAGGACGATCGTGCTCTCGACGAGCTTTGGCGTCTTCGTGTCAAAAGCGATGCCTTGAACCTTAAACTTGCGGGTAAGGACTGGGATGATATACGTTCTACTCTCGAAAAACGCTATAACAATGCGCTGAAGCGGCTTACACAGACCAAGAGTGAAGATGTTTTTCAGGTATATCTAAACGCTTTCGCAAGAGAAGTCGACCCGCATACTAGCTATTTGTCACCGCGTAACGCTGAACAATTCCAATCTGAAATGAATCTTTCGCTTGAAGGTATTGGTGCGGTGCTCCAGTTGGAAGATGATTATACAGTGATTCGTTCGCTGGTCGCTGGTGGGCCAGCCTCTAAGTCCAAAAAACTCTCTCCCGGAGATCGAATTATTGGCGTGGCGCAGGAAAACAGTAATGTTATTGATGTTATCGGATGGCGCCTTGACGACGTAGTTCAGCTCATCAAAGGCCCGAAAGGCAGCAAAGTTAAACTTGAGATACTGCCTGATGGTTCGAATGCCAAAAGTTTCAAAGTGACTATCGTTCGCGACAAGATTCGATTGGAAGATCGCGCGGTGAAATCTGAAGTCATTGAGAAAGATGGCGAAAAGATTGGATTGCTTACCGTACCAAGTTTCTATGTTGGTTTGACAGAAGACTCCAAGAAAGAAATACAGAGCCTCAACGAACAAGATGTCAAAGGCATTATCATTGATCTCCGAAACAATGGTGGTGGCGCGTTAAGTGAGGCCACAACTCTCACTGGACTGTTCGTTAAAAATGGCCCGATCGTTCAGGTCAGAGACAGTTATGGTAGGGTCCGAGTCAACACTGATAATGATAACCGGATTTTCTACGACGGACCTCTGACTGTGATGATAAATCGCTACAGCGCGTCTGCATCCGAGATATTTGCTGCCGCATTGCAGGATTACGGTCGTGCATTAATTGTTGGTGAGCAGTCTTTCGGGAAAGGTACGGTTCAGCAGCATAAGTCACTTAACAAGATCTATGACTTATTTGATAAGCCAGTAGGGCATATTCAATACACGATCCAGAAGTTCTACAGAATCGATGGAGGGAGTACTCAGCACTTAGGCGTTATTCCTGATATTTCTTTCCCGTCGCCAGTCGATCCGGAAGAAACTGGCGAAAGTGTTGAAGATAACGCATTGCCTTGGGACAGCATAGATCCAGCGGCTTACAGTAAAGTCGGGGACGTTACGCCATTAGTTGATAAGCTAACGCTTAGGCATCAAAAACGCATCAGTAGTGATATGGAGTTTAGTTTTATCTTTGAGGACATCGAAACCTTCAAAAAAGATAAAGACAATAACCAACTGTCGCTTGTTGAGAAAGAGCGTATTGCGGAGCGAAATGAGGCTGAGACAGAACGTTTAGCACGTCTTAATGCTCGCCAGAAAGAAAAGGGTGAAGAAATATTTAAGTCGTTGGACGATGTTCCAAATGATTATGAAGAGCCTGACGCTTACCTAAACGAAGCTGTCGAAATTACTCTTGAGTACGGCAAATTACTGAAATCGTAAAAACTCATTCCAGTTGAAACCAAAACGGGCCTTATGGCCCGTTTTTTTATAATTTACTGAAACTAAAAGAAAATTCGATCAAAAAAATAATCGTAATTGGCTCCCTATTGCCTGATTTTATGGGATATGCGTCTAAACTTTTAGAAAGTATATAAAAAATGGTAGGTAGAGATGCGATTAATTATTTCAGTTTTATTGTTTTGTTTTTTGATTCCGGCCTCTTACGCAGACAGGTTGTCAGAGTTTGATTATCCGTTGTTGGTAGGGGAATGGTATTGGTTTAGCCCTGAGCAAGAAGCGCCGGTAAGTGAACGTGGCGAATACAAAGCCATCAGCTTGTCATTCACGTCGGAATATACGTTTAAGGTAAAACTGCTAAAACGGTCCGGGGAAGTAGAAGAGGCAAAGGGTACGTACAACATGGATGATAACGCTTTGGTTCTAGAAGACGATCAAGGTGGTAAGCAGCAACACCCATATAGGCTCAACCATAACCAACTCCTCCTTCAAGGCTTACAGTTTACAAAATTACTCAGAGAAGACCTGAGTGGTACATGGCATTCTGTGAAAATCACTGGCATGGATGTAGACAGCAAGGTCAGTAAACTCTCTCTTAGGCTACAGCCTGACTTTCTTTTTGCATCGAAAGTGTCAGATAGTGACGGCAATTCGGTATCACACAGGGGTGTTTACTTCTTAGAAAATGATATTCTTGTACTTGTGTACAAAAGCGGTCAGCAATACTCAACATATAAGCTAGTTGAAGATACGCTGACATTAACGGACAAAAAAATCGGTATGCGCGCTGTGATGCGACGACAAGTCGCTCGATAATGGAAAGGTTTATAAGAGAAAAGGAGGGGATCAGCCCTCCTTTTTTACATGCAGCTTAAACTATCTTGAAAGCTACCTTCAGATCGTTGAGGTAATTTTGGTCGCGACAAATCGACTTCTCAGGTTCATCCGATATTTTCGCAACAGGTTTTCCGTTGCATGATGTTAGCTTCAAAACCACATTCAGTGTAGGGACGCCCGGTAAATCACAAGTTAACTGAGTGCCTATACCAAAAGACGTATTGATACGACCTTGAAAATGACAGAAAATTTTCCATGCTTTTTCAAGAGTTAGGCTGTCTGAAAAGACTAAAACCTTAGTCAGCGCGTCGATGCCAATACTCTCATAGTGTTTTATTGCTTTCTCTCCCCAGGAAATTGGGTTGCCACTATCATGTCGCAAGCCGGAAAATTGTTCTGATAGGTGGGAATTGAAGTCGTTGAGAAAAGCATCCATATTGATACAGTCAGTAAGCGCAATGCCAAGTTTGTTTGGGTATTCCTGCAACCAGCGGTGCAATGCTAGTTGCTGTGAGTCAGCTAAATCTCCTGCCAATTGTTGATGTGCCTGGAACCATTCATGCGCTTGGGTTCCGACAGCAGGCAAGTCGAATGTTTTCGCTAGTAACAGATTCGATGTCCCAACAAAAAAGCGACAATTTTCTTTCAAGTACTGAACGATTGAGTGCTGAACTGATTTTGAAAAACGTCGGCGAGTGCCAAAGTCTACAACCTTGAAATCCTGGCTATTATCTTCTGAGCCTATTTTATCTTTAATATGTCTAAGTTTGCGACTTAAATGTGTGACAGCGTCACTTTCATTGAGTTCAGGATAGGATTTACGGCAGCGTAGTTCGCAAATGATTGCGAGAAGGGGGACTTCCCACAAAATAACGTCTATCCATTTCCCAGTGATTTTCACTGCTAGTTGACCGTCTGAAGACGATATTTCGATGTTCGATTTTTTTAGTTGAAATTCAGATAGGAACTCTAAGTAGTCTTGTTGATAATGGCCTATGCCGTCCAAATAGGCTAGCTCGTCACTCGTAAACCTCAGTTGCGATAATGTTTCGACCTCATTATCCAACTCTGACATCAAATGACTGAGGCTTTCACCTGATCGGCAATGAAATTCTGCAGATACTTCAACATCTCGGTAGTGATGGAAAATAGCCTGTTGCATGTTGAGTTTGTATGCATCGGTATCGAGTAGAGATGTAATGATAGGTTTAAGCATGCCTGAAGAGACCTTGTAACCAACTAAGTTCTTTTAATTTCCGCAACAATAGCGGTGGATTAGTTAACGATATTAACCCAAAAGCGTCAATGTTTTAGCATGCCTAGCTAGTCAAAAACTGAATTAAAAAAAGGTATTAAAACCTGCTTAAACCTAATTCAATGAAAGAGCAACACAGTGTCTACAAGGGCGTGATAATTATTATTACACTGTAACATATTTCGACACCAGCAACGCAAGATGAGGCACTTTGCTCAAAGCTACATTGAATCTGCTTCGTTATATGTCTCAGTGATGTCGCGGGCTTCTTTGTCGCGTATAGTCTTTTGAAACGACGTAGCCTTCATACTACACACTGCCGATAAGCGTGATTTTGAGCTAATGTCTCAGACTAGGATCTGTGCCTGACAATTTCTTATCAAACAGTGTTTATATTTGCATTTGCACAGTCATTTCTGTTCAAATCGTCGTATATCGTTGCTAATCCAGAGATATTAACTAGATTAGCCAGTTCTATGCCAATCGGGTCTTCCTGTCCGGTTTGGCAATCGTTATGCACATAAGGAAACAGACATGACGCAACAACCACAGGCCAAGTATCGCAAAGATTATACCGCGCCAGCATTCACTATCTCCCATATCGATTTAACCTTTGATCTGAATGACACTGAAACCCGTGTTATTGCCCGTTCAAAAGTTCAACAGAATGTTGATGGCGCTCAGACGCTGACGCTCGATGGTGAGGGAATGAAACTTGTCCGTCTTGAAGTGGATGGTAAGAGTTGGTCGAATTACTCTGTGGAAGAGACTCAGCTGGTTATTAGTGGTGTACCAGCAACGTTTGAGCTGGAGATTGAAACGGAAATCAATCCAGAAGCAAACACCTCGTTGGAAGGCCTTTATAAATCTGACGGCGCATACTGCACGCAGTGTGAAGCTGAAGGTTTCCGCCGCATCACCTATTACCTTGACCGCCCAGATGTACTTGCAAAATTCACGACAAAAGTGATTGCAGACAAAGGTGCATATCCTTACCTATTGAGTAACGGAAACAAAATCGGGTCTGGTGATCTGGAAAATGGTAAACACTGGGTACAGTGGGAAGACCCATTTGCAAAGCCATGTTATCTGTTTGCCCTGGTTGCCGGTGATTTTGATTGCCTGAGTGACGTATTCGTAACGAAAAGTGGCCGTGAAGTCGCCCTAGAGATCTTTGTTGATAAAGGCAACCTTGACCGTGCGGACTACGCAATGTTGTCTCTGAAAAACTCAATGAAGTGGGATGAAGACCGTTTCGGCCTTGAGTATGACCTAGATATCTACATGATTGTGGCCGTGGATTTCTTCAACATGGGTGCAATGGAGAACAAAGGCCTTAATGTTTTCAATTCCAAGTTTGTTCTGGCTAACTCAGATACTGCGACTGATGCTGACTACCACGGCATTGAGCGTGTTATCGGCCACGAATACTTCCATAACTGGAGTGGTAACCGAGTTACTTGTCGCGACTGGTTCCAGTTGAGCCTGAAAGAAGGTTTGACTGTTTTCCGCGATCAGGAATTTTCTTCAGACATGGGTTCGCGCGCAGTAAATCGAATTGGCAACGTTCGCATTATGAGAAGTGCCCAGTTCGCAGAAGACAGAAGCCCGATGGCTCACCCGATCAGACCTGAGAAAGTTATTGAAATGAATAACTTCTATACGGTAACAGTCTACGAGAAGGGCAGTGAAGTCATTCGAATGATGCACACCTTACTGGGTGAAGAAACGTTCCAGAAAGGTATCGAGCTTTACTTCGATCGCCACGATGGCACAGCAGCGACTTGTGATGAATTTGTTCAAGCGATGGAAGAAGCGTCTGGCTTCAATTTGTCTCAGTTCCGCCTGTGGTACAGCCAGTCCGGCACGCCGACTCTTAAGGTTGTGAGTGACTATGATGCTGAGGCTAAAACGCTGTCACTGACAGTCAGCCAAAAAACCTTACCGACTGCAGATCAAGCTAAGAAACAAGCATTATTGATCCCTCTTGATGTAGAGCTTTATGCCGCAGATGGCTCTGTGGTTGCGTTACAACGTAATGGTGAAGCGCTAAATAATGTACTGCAAGTAACTGCTGAAGAGCAGGTATTTGTTTTCGATAATGTTGATGACAAACCTGTCGTATCTCTCTTGAGAGAATTCTCTGCACCAGTGAACTTGGAGTATGACTATTCGGATGACGAGCTTGCATTCTTAATGGTTTATGCACGCAATGAGTTCGCTCGTTGGGACGCTAGCCAGATGCTGCTTGGTAAGCACATCAAAGAGAATGTGTCTCGTATTCAGCAAGGCGGTGAGTTCTCATTGCCAGAATCTGTTGTTGATGCATTCCGTGGCGTTCTGCTTAACAAAGAACTTGACCGAGCCTTGATTGCTGAGGTTCTGGATTTACCAACAGAAAATGAGGTAGGCGGCTGGTACACGACGATTGATGTTGACGCTATACACATTGTTGTTGCTGCGATTCGTAATACTTTTGCTCAAGAGATGGCAGACGAGTTCGTTGCGGTTTATCAAGCGTGTAAGGCCGACAAGTACGAGCTTACGCATTCAGCGGCAGCAGACAGAACACTCAAGAATGTGTGTTTGTCATATATCGCGCTCTCAGAGGGTGGCGAGAAAATCGTTGCCGCTCAGTATGATTCAGCAGACAACATGACAGATACCTTTGCCGCGTTAGCTGCCGCGAATATTGCTGAATTGCCATCTCGCGATCAAATGATGCAAAGCTTCAGCGATGAGTGGCATCAGGATGGTCTCGTCATGGACAAGTGGTTCATGCTGCAAGGCACCAGCCCGATGGAAGGCGCACTGGAAAATGTGAAGAAACAAATGTCTCATCCATCTTTCAGCCTGAAAAACCCAAATCGCCTACGAAGCCTCATTGGTGCCTTCGCACAGAACACAGTGCATTTCCATGCGAAAGACGGTTTAGGGTATGAGTTCCTGACTGATATTCTTATTGAGCTAAACGAAATTAACCCGCAGGTCGCGTCACGCTTAATTGACCCGTTATTGAAGTTAAAATATTTCGATGCTGAAAGGCAGCAATTAATTCGTAAGCAATTGTCTCGTTTGGTTGAAATGGAAAACCTAGCAAAAGACTTGTACGAGAAAGTGAACAAAGCACTGGAAGTTTGATTAAATATTTGTAATCTTGTAATCAAGCAAATTAAAGAGAAAGCCGTCAGAAATGGCGGCTTTTTATTATATGGACAAATTAACATATTTATTTACAGTACGAATATCTTATGCCGAATATATGCAATATTATTCGGGTGCAGCATCAACAGTTATTGTTAAAACAGACGCTGGTCATACACTTCAATTACCTGCAGAAAAGTTTCGCCCATTCCTTACTCACAGTGGGATTCGAGGTCGTTTCCGGTTAACGGCAGACGAGAATAAGCGCTTTAAACAGCTGGAGTTAATAAACTAAATATAACAGGGGTCACAATACTAAAAACTTCTCTCAATTCAATCAATTTTGCTGTAACAGTTTTCTTTCAATCCACTTAAACTACTTCCCGCGTCGCAAAGACAAAAATGCCTCTATACTCATAGCGATAACACTAAAACTTAATTTGGAGTAATACCATGACCGCGCGTGACCCTATTGTGCCGGTGTTGCTGGAAAAGGTTTATTCATTAATTGAAGAAAAACTCGACAGCACGCAGCAACCACTGGTTGAAACATTAGCCAAAAGGATTTTGGGTCCAATATCTGATGATGATCTCCAGGAAAGGAATGAGTCGGATTTATACGGTGCAGTAATTAGTCTGTGGCACCACATCAATCATTTTGATCAATCGAAAATCTTCGTTAAGGTCTTCAATCCGACGCTCAGCGGTAATGGCTGGCAGTCAACCCACACTATCGTTGAAATTGTTACTCCAGACGCTCCTTTCTTAGTCGACTCTGTTCGAATGGCTTTAAACCGTCTGGATATCACAACACACTTAATGCTCAACGGTCCGCACAATATCGTTAAAAACGCGAAAGGTCAGGTGACTGAAATCGGCAGTGAAAATGGCTTTAGACAAGCTGTGTTCCATGTCGAAATCGACCGCATGACAGATAAAAAAGCGATGGCAGAGCTAGAAAACGAGCTGACAGAGACGCTTCACGATGTCTCATTAGTCGTTAATGACTGGCAATTGATGAGAGATAAACTCAAATCAATCATCACTACGCTGAAGAAAGAAAAGCCAAATGTCGATGCTGATCGTCAACAAGAAGCGATCGAGTTTCTTGATTGGATCAGTGTTCACAACTTTACCTTCATGGGCTACAAGTACTACGAGCTGAATGCAGTAGAGGGTGATCATATCCTTAAGCCCTGCGCTGAAAAGGGACTGGGACTGGCAGGTAAAGATCCCAAAAACCCTGACGGTGTGAAACTTTCAGAGATGCCTGAGTCTGCGCGTGTTGCTGCGTTGAAGAAAGAAATCCTTGTCATCAATAAGAGCAGCAGCAAGTCTCGCGTTCACCGCCCTGCGTATGTTGACTACATCGGTGTTAAACGTTTCGATAAGAAAGGCAATGTGATTGGTGAACACAGATTCACCGGACTGTATGCGTCATCAGCTTATAACCAATCAACCGCGAGTATCCCTGTACTTAAAAACAAAGTGCAGCGCATCCTTGATTTGAGTGGTTATTATAAAGGCACTCACTCTTGGAAAGCTCTTGCCAATATTATTGAGAACTTCCCACGTGATGAGCTCTTTCAGGCGACTGAATCTGAAATGCTCGACATCGGTATGGGCATTGTGCAGGTGCAAGACCGCGACATGTTACGTGTTTTTGTTCGCCGCGACCCATTTGGCCGTTTCTTCTCGTGCATGGTGTATGTCTCTCGTGAAAGGTACAACACAGAATTTCGTGCCGCATCTCAGAAAATACTGAAGCAGTATTTTGGCTCGACGCAGACTGTCGAGTTCAATACGTTCTTCTCTGAAAGTCCATTGGCTCGCACGCACTACATTGTCCGTGTTGACAACAACAACTTCGATATCGATGTGAAGAAGCTGGAGAACAATCTCACAGAAGCAGCGTCGACATGGGATGACAGACTTCAGGCCGCCGTTATTGCAAACTTCGGTGAGAGTAAAGGTACACCAATCGCTAAACGATATATGAAAGCATTCCCGCGTTCATATACAGAAGTGATGCTACCAGGGTCTGCGGTTGCTGATATTGAGCGTCTTCAAGGGCTCAATGATGAAAATAAACTGGATATGTTGTTCTACCGCCAACAAGAAGAATCAACGGATTCTAAAGCGGTACGACTCAAACTATTCCAAAAAGACGATACCATTCACCTCTCTGATGTCATGCCGATGCTTGAAAACCTTGGCTTGCGTGTTATCGGTGAAACGCCATATCGCATTTGGACGTCTGATGAAACTGAGTATTCCATTCTAGATTTTGCCATGCTTCACAGCGCGGACAATAGCGTGGACCTTTCTGAAGCACGTGAAAGATTCCAAGAAGCATTTGCGGATATTTGGCATGGTAAACTTGAGAGCGACGGATTCAACCGTCTTGTTCTGAATGCTGGTCTTACTGGCCGTGAAGTAACAATTTTGCGTAGCTATGCAAGATACATGCGTCAGGTTGGTTTCCCATTCAGTCAACAATATATTGAAGAAACACTGGCAACGCACGCAGAGCTATCACGCTTACTCGTTGATTTGTTCAACAAGCGTTTTGACCCAGCGCTGCATAGCGATAAAGCGACAGACAAACTGTTCGAAAAAATCGAAGCTTTGCTGGAAAATGTTGAGAGTCTTGATGACGACCGGATCATTCGCCGTTACATGGAAATGATCATGGCGACATTAAGAACCAACTACTTCCAGACGGATAGCGAAACGGGTGAATTAAAACACTATCTGTCGTTTAAACTCGAGCCGACTAAAATCCCAGAAATTCCGCAGCCAGTGCCGAAATTTGAGATTTTTGTTTATTCACCAGATATCGAGGGTGTTCACCTGCGCGGCGGTAAAGTTGCACGTGGTGGTTTACGCTGGTCTGATCGTCAGGAAGATTTCCGTACTGAGATACTTGGTCTTGTAAAAGCACAGCAAGTTAAGAATACCGTCATTGTGCCTGTTGGTGCGAAAGGTGGCTTCGTGTGTAAGAAGCAGCACTCAATGCACAATCGTGATGAGATCTTTGCTGAAGGCCAACGTTGCTATAAAATGTTCATTCGTGGTTTGTTAGATGTCACCGACAACATTGTGGAAGGTAACCTGACGCCACCAATGAACGTGGTTCGCCATGATGAAGATGATCCGTATTTGGTTGTTGCTGCTGATAAAGGAACGGCAACGTTCTCCGATTTAGCGAACTCTGTTTCTGAGGATTATAACTTCTGGCTTGGTGATGCGTTTGCATCAGGTGGCTCAAATGGTTACGACCATAAAGCCATGGGGATCACCGCGAAAGGTGCATGGGAGTCCGTTAAACGTCACTTCCGTGAAGTTGACATCGATTGTCAGGAAACGGATTTCACCTGTGTTGCGATTGGGGACATGGCAGGGGATGTATTTGGTAATGGTATGTTGTTATCCAAACATATCCGTTTGGTAGCAGCGTTTAACCACATGCATATCTTTATTGATCCAGAGCCAGAATCTGGACCGAGTTGGAAAGAGCGTGATCGTCTGTTCAAGCTTCCTCGTTCGAGTTGGGAAGATTACAACGCTAAGTTAATTTCCAAAGGCGGCGGTATCTTCTCACGCCGGTCAAAATCTATCTCGCTGACACCAGAAATCCAAAAAATGATTGGTACGCAGCGCGCTACGATGACACCAAACGACCTGATCAAACAACTGCTCCACATGAAAGTCGATCTGCTGTGGAATGGCGGTATCGGTACTTATGTGAAAGCCGAATCTGAAACACATGCCGAAGTGGGTGACCGTGCAAACGATGCACTCCGTGTTAATGGCAGTGAGCTAGGAGCCCGCATTGTTGGAGAGGGCGGTAACTTGGGTATGACCCAGTTGGCCCGGATGGAGTTCGCGCTAAAAGGTGGTCGCGTCAACACAGACTTTATCGATAACGTCGGTGGTGTTGATTGCTCTGATAACGAAGTGAACATCAAAATTCTGCTCAATGGCTTAGTAGCTGCAGGCGAGTTAACGTTCAAGAAACGTAACCAAATTTTGGAGAGCATGGAAGACGAAGTGTCTGAGATTGTTCTTGAGGATGCTTATGTACAGAGTGAATCAATCTCTGTTACTCATAAGCAGCAGGTATCGTTATTGAAAGAGCAAATCCGCTTTATCCATCAGTTGGAAAAAGAGGGTAAACTCGATAGAAACCTTGAGCATTTACCAGACGATGAAGCACTTTCTGAACGTCAGCTTCGTGGTCAAGGTTTAACTCGACCTGAACTGGCCGTGCTGGTTGCGTATGGAAAAATGGTGCTAAAAGAGCAATTGGTCGTTGATGAAGTTTCTACGGACCCGCACTTTGGCAAGTTCCTTCCAGCTTATTTCCCACAAGAGTTACAGCGTAACTATCTTGCAGAAATGGAAACCCACCCACTGAGAGCTGAAATCATTGCTACGGCACTGGCTAATCAAATGTCCAATGACATGGCATTTAACTTTGTCAGCCGCATGCAGGATGAGACGGGTGCCAGCGTTTCTGAAATCTCGAAAGCTTATGCGATTTCACGTGAAGTTTTTGAGTTTGGAGACCTGTTCGAGAAAATCCGCAAACTAGACAATAAGATTTCAGCAGATATTCAATATCAGCTTATGTTCCGTTGTCGCCGTATGCTTCGTCGTTCTACAAGATGGATCCTGCGTAATCAGGCTAAGGGTCAGAGCATAGAAGAGCAAGTAAACTTCTATCGTCCGGCAATCCAAAATCTTGCTAAGAATATGGATAAGTATCTTGTTCACTCTGAGATGAAAGAACACAAAGACCAGGCGACTGCATTAGTCAAAAAAGGTGTGCCTCAATCAATTGCAGATAAGATCAGTCGCTTAACAAGCCTATACTCCGGTATGGACATTGCGCAGGTGTCAGAACAACTCGACATGCCGTTTGAGTTGGTTTCGAAACTCTACTTTGTCCTTGGTGATAAGTTGTCACTGCATTGGTTCCTCAAACAGATCACTAACCAACCTGTTGAGAACCACTGGCAAGCACTTGCTCGTGCGTCTTTCCGTGAAGATCTCGATTGGCAGCAGCGTGTGTTGACGGGACAGATCTTGGCAGGAATGAGCAAAGGCGATAAAGCAGAGAAGGGGCTTGAGAATTGGATGGAGGACAACTCTGTCATTCTCGGTCGCTGGGAAAGCATGGTTGCGGAATTCAAAGTGGGTTCAGCACATGAGTTTGCGAAATTCTCTGTCGCACTGCGTGAGCTGACGTTATTAAGTTTGAATTAAAACGCCAATAAGATGATAATACAGCCCCGATGATTCGGGGCTTTTTTATGGAGGATACATGATGTACCGCCTCGCCAGATCAGTGTTTTTTAAATTAGACGCTGAAAAGGCACACGATTTAACAATTAAAAACCTTTCTCGCTTTACTGGCACTCCTCTTGATGTCGTCTATCGCCAAAATCTTCCTCCTCGTCCCGTACAGGTCATGGGCTTACATTTTAGAAACCCAATTGGTTTGGCCGCAGGCCTGGATAAAAATGGTGAATGTATAGATGCATTTGGCGCAATGGGCTTCGGCTTTGTTGAAGTGGGCACGGTAACACCGAGGCCTCAGTCAGGTAATAACAAACCTCGTCTATTCCGTGTTGAACCGGGCGAGGGCATTATTAATCGCATGGGGTTTAATAACCACGGTGTTGATGCGCTGATAGAAAATGTAAAAAAAGCTTCTTATGACGGTGTTCTGGGTATCAACATTGGCAAGAATAAAGATACACCGTTAGAAAAGGGTAAAGATGACTATTTAATTTGTATGGACAAGGTGTATGAACATGCGGGTTATATTACTGTCAATATCTCTTCACCAAACACCCCAGGTTTAAGATCCTTACAATACGGCGAAGCATTGGACGATCTTTTGTCGTCGTTAAAGATCAAGCAGAAAGATCTTGCGGAGAAGCATGGAAAGTATGTTCCTGTGACGTTGAAGATCGCGCCGGATCTTGATCATGAAGAATTAGTCCAAATTGCTGATGCGCTGGTGAGACACAAAATCGATGGAGTAATTGGAACCAACACAACGTTGGATCGTACACTTGTCGATGGCATGCCTTTTGCGCATGAGCAGGGTGGGTTGTCCGGTCGTCCTCTACAAAACCGTAGCACTGAAGTCGTCAGACTCCTTCGTGAGGAGTTAAAAGGTCAGTTACCTATTATCGGTGTGGGTGGTATTGACTCAGTAATCTCAGCGAAAGAGAAAATGCAGTCAGGTGCCGATCTACTGCAGGTTTATTCTGGTTTCATTTACCATGGTCCGGCACTTGTCAAACGCCTTGTTCGAAATATTTAGCGAAATAAATTAAGTATTTAGTACAAATAGAGGGGGATTTCTTCCCCTTTTTTTTTACCTCCTGCCCGTTACACTCACCTTAACACTTAATACTGGCCATGTGCATCCAGAACAACGTGCACGACGTTCTTGCAATATGCAGGAGAACATCATGTTAAAACCAAACAGCTCTTGGAAATGGTATTTTGATACCGATACCGACTCGCTGATGCTCGAACTAGGGCAGGATATGGTGTTCAAAGTCGCAATTGCCAGTAAGCATCTTATCCCCGATGCGTTCATGGATATCCCATTCTCAGTCGATGACGCATCATTATTTCATCTGTATAGCGATGGGTTAACCGGATTATCATTATCTGGCCCTCGTAAAGCAGAGCTCGTATTAAATGCAGTGGCTGCAAACCGCTTTCACAAACCATTACTTCCTAAAAGCTGGTTCTTTCAGGACATCGGGGGGGACCTGTCACCAGAAACAGGCTCAATCGTTGAATTGAAAACCGAAACAGGCAAAGCACCGTTTTTAGTCATTGAAAACTCAGGAGCTGCCTCATTGTGCATGCTAGCTGCTGAAGCTGACCTAGCGCTGACTGGTAAAAAGAACATGGTATTTTGTGAAGCGATAAAGGTGATGAACGACCGACTTTGTCCATATCAAAATAAACAAGACAAAGGAAAAGGGCGTTATGCACTGGTGGGCTAGCCGTTTAAGCGGCTAGCCCAACTTTTTTCTCATACCTGCCAGTCATAGTGTTATCGACAGCCATCTCTTTACTCTTAGTTTACTCCCTCACTGTAAGTTTCTCCGTTTGTGTTACTAGCGCTTATCAGCGTACCATTCAGAATGCTCTTCCAGCAGGGCACGAAACCTAATCTTTCTGCAAAATTAATCAAATTTTGTATAAAAAATATATTAATTTCTTCTCATATTTAAGTGATATAAATCACAAAAGTATTTTCTTTATGTCTGTCGTAATGGTCACTTACTTGTCAATTTTGGACTCAAAGTCAGACGTAAAATAGAAACAAATATCCATAAAATTCCCCTTTTTCTGTCTTGTCTCATTGGGAAAACTTAATCCTTCTCACTCTGGTATATACCAGATTTATAGTGAATATATATGTAATTCTGGTGTGTTTGATCAGAAATTAAAAATATTTTACACCTAATTGTCGGTCACTGGTCGTATGTGGGTATTCACTCACAATTCTATTGATGCTGAGTGTTAGCTTAAGTTAAAAAGGGTGAATGCCTTTTCAAGCCTCTGAGTAATTGATGTTTTATAGTTTCCATGAAGAAACAATTATACGTGTAGGTTGTCTTGTTTTATGTAAGGTTTTGATTGGGTCTGACGGCATATGATGTGGACAAGGGGCATGGCAACTTTTCAAATTTTTTCACGTCGTGAAAAAGTCAGATGTATCTGAACCTATAAGCGAGATAACTCACATTTATTCGGGTATAATCGCGCGCAACATTCCTAAGACTACAAGTACATGAATCAATATCTCGCTATATCCTCGCGTGGACTCGAAAACATACTGGCTGAAGAACTCATTGAACTAGGTGCCAGCAATGTAAAAGCAGGAAATGCTGGTGTTCGCTTTCGAGCTGACGAAAAAACGCTATACACATGTTGTCTGTGGAGCCGACTGGCTTCACGATTTATTCTGGTATTAAGCGAGTTCACTGTTCGCGACGATATGGATTTATACCTTGGGGCTTCAGCAATAAATTGGCCAAGTTTATTTAGTGAGAGAAAGCGTATTGCTGTTGATTTCAATGGTACTAACCGCGAAATACGCAATAGCCAGTATGGTGCGCTAAAAATTAAAGATGCCATTGTCGATCGCTTCACTAAGGCTGATCTAGAACGCCCGAGTATTGATAGAGAACAGCCAGATATTCGCGTTCATATGCGTCTTTCACGTGAAAATGGCCTGCTAGGTATCGATATGGTAGGTAGCGGTCTTCACCAAAGAGGTTACCGCACGGAAGCTGGGGCTGCGCCTCTACGTGAGACAAATGCTGCTGCCCTGATCAAGAAAAGCGGATGGACAGCTGATAAGGCTTTGCTAGATCCCATGTGTGGTTCGGGAACTTTGTTGATAGAAGCTGCGATGTTGGCCGCAAGTGTGGCGCCCGGTTTACGAAGAAAACGCTGGGGTTTTGAAGCATTAAAATCTTTTGAGCGAGAGAAATGGCTTGAAGTGCACGCAGAAGTGACTGTGAAGTCTAAACGCGGTCCAGCTAAATGCGAAACACGTTTTTTTGGTTTCGATAATGATCGTAGAGTGTTGGAAACTGCAAAAGCAAATGCTCGCAGAGCTGGCGTAGCTGATCTCATTGAGTTTGTTAATTCAGATGCCAGTGAATTAACTAAACCTGATGGATTTAATGAAGGGCATATTATATCTAACCCACCATATGGTGAAAGATTGGGTACAACACCAAGCCTGATTGCTTTATACACTCAGCTTGGTGTTCAGCTCAAAACACATTTCGTTGGCTCGACTGCGTCAATATACTCAGGGTCAGACGAACTTCTAAGCTGTATTCGTATGCGTGCCGACAGCAAATATAAGCTTCGAAATGGTGCGCTTGATTGTCTGATGAAAAATTATTCTATCACTGCCCGTGGTGAAGTGGAGTCAGATAAGGCGGGAAAACAACCTGCGGCCGACGTAGCCCCGGAGTTTGCAAACCGTCTAAAGAAAAACATCAAGAAATTAGATAAATGGGCAAAACAACAAAGTATTGACTGCTATCGTTTATATGACTCTGATCTTCCTGAATACAACGCAGCGATAGACAGATACAAAGACTTTATCGTTATTCAGGAATATGCGGCCCCAAAATCTATCCCCGAAGAGAAAGCAAGACGACGCCTTCTTGATATCGTCCGAGCAACAATCAGTGTAACGGGTGTGAATGCGAACAAAGTTGTCTTGAAAACCCGCGAAAAGCAAAAAGGCGACAACCAATATCAGAAGTTATCTGACGCTAAACGTTATTTGAAAGTCCAAGAATATGATGTCGACTTTGAGGTCAATCTTGAAGACTACCTTGATACTGGTTTATTCCTAGATCATCGAAATACTCGAAAAATGCTGGGTGAGAAGGCAAAAGGAAAAGACTTTCTGAATCTTTTCGCATACACAGGAACAGCTTCCGTGCATGCTGCAGCTGGCGGTGCGCGCTCAACGACAACGATAGACATGTCTAAAACGTATTTGACATGGGCTGAGCGAAACATGAAATTAAATGGGAAAGTCGGCAGACAACACCAATTCATTCATGCTGACTGTCTCAAATGGTTGTCAGAAGCGGATCGTCAGTTTGATCTTATTTTTATTGATCCTCCCACTTTTTCAACGTCGAAAAGAATGGATGCAACCTTTGATGTTCAGCGGGATCATATTCGACTTATGACAGATCTAAAACGATTGTTAAAAACGGGTGGAGAGATCGTCTTCTCGAATAACAAGCGTAAATTCAAAATGGATATTGAATCTCTAGAGGCTTTGGGTCTTTCGGCCATTAACATTACCGAGAAATCCATCCCGCTAGACTTTGTGAGAAACAAACATATTCACAACTGTTGGATCATCTCACACAAGGAAGGGTGATGGCGCTCATTCTATACAGCACGGAAGGCTGTCATCTTTGCGAACAAGCATTTCAACTCTATAGGGCGGTGGGCAGGACCACTGCCTTACTTGTTGTAGACATAGCTTTCGATGAAAAGCTGTTTTCTAGTTACGGTGTAACTATACCTGTTATTTCCCATCAGAATGAAAATGATGAAATAATAGAAGAACTTGGATGGCCTTTTGACGAATCAGAATTATCAGCGTGGTTAAATAAGCATGGCATTAATTAAGATCACTAACGGCCAACTGGCATACGGTGACAACCCTTTACTCGATAACGCAGAATTTATCCTACAACCGAACGAGAGAGTATGTCTCGTTGGTAGAAATGGAGCAGGTAAATCGACGTTAATGAAAGTGATTAACGGCTTGGTTCATCTGGATGACGGCAGTATTAATCGCCAACAAGATCTAAAAGTATCTCGTCTGGAACAAGATCCTCCACGAGATGCAGAAGGAACAGTCTTTGATTATGTATCTGAAGGCTTGGCAGAAGTTGGTGCACAATTAAAAGAGTATCACGACCTTCTGATAAAGATCGAAACGGATCCAAGCGATCGACTGTTCAATCGACTGTCGTCGGTACAAGAAAAACTTGATCTAAATAATGCATGGCATTTTGAAAACCAAATAACGTCGGTTTTAGGTGCGCTCAAACTGGATGGTAATAAGAAGCTTGCCGAACTTTCGGGTGGTTGGCAGCGAAAAGCGGCGCTCGCAAGAGCCTTGGTTTGTGATCCCGATGTATTGTTACTCGATGAGCCCACTAATCACCTTGATGTAAAAACGATCCTTTGGCTTGAGAATTTTTTGAAGGATTTTAAGGGAGCGATTATCTTTATTTCGCACGACAGGGCTTTCATTCGTGCAATGGCAACAAGGATCGTCGATCTGGATCGAGGCAAACTATCTTCATATCCTGGGGACTACGAGAAGTATCTCGATGGCAAAGAAGAAGCTCTGCGTGTTGAAGCAGAACAAAACGCAGAATTTGACAAAAAGCTGGCTCAGGAAGAAGTGTGGATTCGACAGGGGATCAAGGCTCGCAGAACCCGCAACGAAGGCAGAGTGAGGGCGCTTAAGCAATTGCGTAGAGAACGATCTGAGCGCATTGAGGTACAAGGTAAGGCAAACATTCAACTTGATGATGCGTCACGCTCAGGAAAGATCGTCTTTGAGGCCAAAGATATTAACTACAGTTGGGAAAACAATACTTTAGTTAAAGATTTCAGCTTCAATATCATGCGTGGCGATAAAATCGCTTTAATTGGCCCTAATGGATGTGGAAAGAGCACTCTACTAAAGATCATGCTGCAACAGCTTGAACCGGAAGATGGCCACTTACATATTGGTACTAAGCTTGAAGTTGCTTACTTTGATCAATACCGTGAAATCCTAGATCCAGAGAAAACGGTTGTAGATAACCTTGCTGAAGGAAAGCTAGAAGTCGATGTAGGTGGCCGTAAGAGACACGTACTTGGCTACTTACAAGACTTCCTGTTCCATCCACGCCGCGCTCGTACCCCAGTCAAGGCGTTATCTGGTGGTGAGAAGAACCGATTATTGCTCGCTAAACTGTTCCTGAAGCCCGCAAACTTGCTAGTTCTTGATGAGCCAACCAATGATCTCGATATAGAAACGCTTGAGCTACTGGAAGAGTTGTTATCAAACTATCAGGGAACACTATTACTGGTGAGCCATGATCGTCAGTTTGTTGATAACACGGTGACTCACAGCTGGATATTCGAAGGTGAGGGGATAATCCACAAATATGTTGGTGGCTACCATGATGCCCAGCAGCAAAGGGAGAATTTCCTTGCGGCTACGACGGTTGCAGAGAAAAAAGTCACTGAAAAACCTGTGGAAGATACGTCATCTACGAAATCATCTAGTACTCAAAGTAAACCGGCGAAAAAGCTGTCTTATAAACTGCGACGAGAGCTTGAAGAGCTCCCGCAAAAACTTGAATCGTTAGAATTAGAGGTTGAAAAGTTACAGGGTGAGGTTAATGATCCTGAATTCTTCCAAAAAAGTAGTGAAGATACTGCGCCGATTCTCCAACGATTGAGTGATGCGGAAAGTGAGCTCGAGTCAGCTTTTGAGAGGTGGGAAGAACTTGAGTCATTGCAAAATGGTGATTGAATACCCTTTGCAATAATTTAGGTATTTTCTCGTATTTACGACAAATAAATAATGCCAGTTTATGCTGGCTTTATTTAGCTGCTTCCTAGCATCAATATTCTCCTACCTGAAATCAAGAAAGTATATTAATTACTAATGACTTAGCGTAAATGCATGCATTTATAGACACCTATTGAGTATGGATAAGTTTGTCTAACGCTTGTAATACCTATTTGCAAGCAAATTTAGTCAATCTTCCATAAACGTTCACAAATTGACCAAGTCTATGGATACTACCCTTGATAAATCTCCATCCTTGGATGATGCTTATTTATGACAGTTCAGCGAATATTCACCTTGCTGTAACTGCATTGTAAAAATGAATCATCAAAGGATGAGAGGTCGAACTATGAAAAGACAGAAGCGAGATCGTTTGGAACGTGCCCAGTCAAAGGGCTATCAGGCTGGACTAAACGGTCGCTCCTCTGAAACTTGTCCTTATCAAGCCATGGATGCGCGAAGTTGCTGGCTAGGCGGCTGGCGTGATGGCAGAGATAACAAGGCTACCATGATGAAATAACCATTTTTCGACAGCCCCTTCTCAGGGGCTTACTTTTAACCATTTAATGCACTATAACTAAATATTTTCAATCCAAGGTAGTTAGAAAATATTAAATTGATGACGTTTCTCAATGAAGAATGCCACACAAAGGTGGCATTTGGTTAACTTGTCAGAAGTAGGGGTTGAAGAACTTCAGAATGAAGATGTGTCCTGAAAAAGACCTACTTTCAGATCTTTAGCGACATAAATTTCTTTGTCGTCGACTAAAACGCGACCGTCTGCCACGCCCATGATAAGACGACGGTTTACGACGCGTTTCATTTGAATTTCGTAACGGACTTTTTTAGCTTCTGGAAGAATCTGGCCGGTAAATTTAACTTCACCTACGCCGAGTGCACGGCCTTTGCCTTCACCACCCATCCATCCGAGGAAAAAGCCAACCAGTTGCCACATTGCATCCAAGCCAAGACAGCCAGGCATGACAGGGTCACCGGGAAAATGACAATCAAAAAACCACAGATCTGGTGAGATATCGAGCTCTGCTTTGATGAAGCCTTTATCGAAGTCGCCGCCTTCTTTATAAATATCAGTAATGCGGTCCATCATCAGCATATTTGGTGCAGGCAGTTGTGGTCTTCCCGGACCAAACAGCTCGCCTTGACTAGAAGCAATCAGATCTAATCGGTCGAATGAATGTCGCTTATCTTGCATATCACTACTCCTGTAAAATAAGGCTGAATTTTAGCGTACACGTGTACGCTAAACAAATCGGATCAGTGAAATTTCAGCCATTGACGCATTCTTGCTATTAAAGACATGTGACGTTGTTCACCATTGTGAAATGCATCAATACGCGCGGCGATGCGCTCCAACAATGTCTCTGAACTGTCATCTGTAATGTTTTCTTCTGTGATATTTTCGTTGTTGGTTCGCTCAAAGGGCAATCCGCAAATAATTGGGAAGGTTTCGTTAACATGCTCAACCGCCCAAATATGAAACTTGCCTTCTTTCATTGCATTAGCAATATCCTGATTGAGGCAAAGCGCACTCAGATTTGTCCTCGGCAGAATAACACCTTGCTCGCCTGTGAGGCCTTTGTTAAGACAAACCTGATAAAATCCTTCAATTTTCTCATTTATGCCACCAACCGCCTGAATACGACCAAATTGATCGACGGCACCAGTAACCGCAATGCTCTGATTGATTGGTTGAAGTGATAGCGCACTGACAAGCGCACAGAGTTCTGCCAGTGATGCGCTATCTCCATCAACTTCACAATACGATTGTTCGAAAACAATGGATGCAGAGAAAGGGAGAGCTTCGTCTAAATCGAGGGCGGCACTGACAAATGCCTGCATGATCATCATACCTTTGGCATGTATATTACCGGCCAGGTCGGCTTTACGTTCAACATCTGATACATCGCCATCGCCAAAGTGAACGACGCATGAGATTCTGGCAGGTTCTCCATAGGCGACAGGGTGGCCTGGCATCTCAATAACAGTGAGCCCGTTAATCTGACCGATGTGTTCGCCCTGAGTGTCGATAAATACTTGTCCTTTGTGGATGTCGTCAACAGCGCGGAGAGGTAAGTAAGACTCCCGATAGCTCTTTTGTTGTATGGCTTTATCTACGCTATTCTTGGAAATTGACTCAGATGGTGATTGAAAATCAGCTTCAGTCAGTAGACTTTGGTACCAAAGTGGACAAAGAGGCATTCTCTCCTGCTCTTCGGTAAATCTTGCACCTGCTTGCATAACTCGGCGGATTGCTTCAGGTTCTAGTTCTTTTAGGCCGAAGTGTTGTTGAAACCCTTTGATTGTCTGTAAATATTCAGTGACGTTGTCACTATCTAGTTGAATGTCCTGTTCATATTCCGTGTATGCGCTGAGGCCCGAGAAGAGTTCCGGCTCTGAAGACTCAAGTTCAGCGACATCTGCTCGGTCACCAACGATAATGACACGAACGGAAACGTCTTCGGGTTCGGGAAGCTCACAATAGTTATCATTTTTAGCGGCAGTCCAAGAAACCTTTCCCTTAGATAAAACGGATTTAAGTCTACTCCAAACTCCAAAATGGCTGATCAATGACCTCAACGAAACAATGAGTAAGCCATTATTTGCTTGATGAATCAGTCCATGAACAATTCGAGATGATGTCACGTCTCGGCTATCGTGATAAACAGCGCCAAACAGCTGCTTTTCGTCAAAATGATCGGCAACAACGATCGGAGTGTCACTTTCTGCCGCTCCAGACACCATTTGTTTGATCAATGTGAAGTAATCGAATATGTCAGGTGCCGTAACGACCAACATGCGTGGGAAATGGGAGTCATGAAGTAAACGTTCAATACTATTTGTTAGTCTTGGTTGAAGGCTACCAGCAGGGAGTGGGGCAAGTGTCGAATAGGTATCGATGGCTTGGTCAAATTGAGGGAAGCGAGGGATGACCGATTGCCAATTAACTTCATGCATAATTTTTTGTTTTTGATCCAGATAAATAAATTACCGCAGAGTATAAATGATCATGCCATGGCAAAGTAGCAATGCTTAAAAACTCAACGTAATAAGCTCATCATTATTCATCAGAAAGTGACAAGAGTGTGAAAATTGATGTTCTTGTCGATAATAGGTTTGAATGATTTATTATCTACTGTTACGCTGTCACTATAAACGTCTGATTTTCCTATCACTAACAAAATAGTAACCATGAAATATCAACAGTTAGAAAACCTTGAAGCAGGTTGGAAGTGGACATATCTGGTCAAAAAGTACAAAGACGGCGATGCTGTCACACGATACATTGATACCAGCGAAGTGGAAGCGGCCATTCATCAGTTGCTTGATATTGAACATGAGCCTACCAAAGTCATCGAGTGGATTGTTGAGCACATGTCGCCGGAGCTTGATAAGAAGCTTAAGCAGGCGATCCGTGCAAAGCGAAAACGTCACTTCAATGCAGAGCAAGAACACACGAGAAAAAAATCGATAGATTTAGATTTTAGGGTGTGGGAAAAGCTATCTGCGAAGGCGCAAGAGTTGGATGCGACGTTATCAGACACGATAGAATTTCTTCTCAGCGAAGCGAATCGCACTGAACATGCCAGTAAAAAAGTCAGTGCACTGAAAAAAGATCTCAGCAGTCTCCTCGATCTTTAGTAACACCTAAGGAGCATTTTGTGGAATTCATTCTTGGCATCGCCTTTGTCGGCCTTGTTGCTTTTATTGCTATTGATCGCCCGATTGTTTTTATGGAGTTCAAAGATGGCGAGCTGACGAAGCAGAAGGGTAAGATCCCCTCAGGATTTCTTTATGATTGTCAGGAAATTGGTAAAAAATGGCCATTTACGGGCAAAATAAAAGTTTATCGAAATTCGTTCAATCCAGGTAAGTTAGTTCTCTCCAAAAACATCGACAAAAAAGTACAGCAGCGTATTCGCAACGTCTTCCCTGAAAAATCCTTCAAATTATGACCTCATCAAATAACCGACTCACAGGCAGTGAAGCTCGTGCATATTGCTTTCGTTTACGAAAAGGCTGCGATCTTAAAGCGTCAATTATGGCGTTTTGTCAGCGAAATGGAATAGAAGCTGGCTGTGTTTCATCGGTTGTTGGCTGCGTATCTGTAGCCAAGTTACGATTGGCCGACAGTGTTACCGAGCTTGAACGGTGTGAACCCTTTGAAATCATCAATGTATCAGGGACGATTACGCCCAAGCATCTTCATCTCCATGCGTCATTTGCGGATAAACAAGGCGTTGTCATTGGAGGCCATATGCTCGAAGGTTGCATCGTCAGCTATACCGCAGAGGTTTGCTTACTTTCGTTTCCGCAATATGAACTCAGCCGAGAGTTTGACCCCGACACAGGCTATGGCGAGTTAGTGGTATCGCAATAATGTTGGGGTGATACATATTTTTTCATTGTCATAATGCACTATAACTATAATACTGAGCATACAATACAACAGAACGTCAGCAGTTCAATGTCGATCGAACGGATTAGCATTAGGAACTGGCACTGAGAAATACTTTCTAAACAGGAGACAATAGTTATTCGCTCTTTTGAGGTGCCACTTTCCAGGCTCTAATCCATTCATCTTAAAGCTAATTCCGACAGCGATTTAATCTTGTGTGAATTCAAGTACTGACATTGTACTCAGTATTTATCTCATCAACTCAATCCATAATAGAGTAAAAGCACTATGAGCGAACGCTCATTTTTAACTTTTGTTTATTTTCGAATTGATCCATTTGTGCAAAATAGCTGTCAGCCAGAGGAAAGAATCTGGTGTATTTATAATCAAAGGGTTTATTCAATGACAACAAACAAAAGAACAACCTTAATGGGAGAGTGTCTTGCCGAATTTATCGGTACAGGGCTTCTTATCTTTTTTGGTGTTGGGTCAGTTGCTGCTCTCGTACTCACTGGTGCTGATTTTGGTCAGTGGGAAATCAGTATCATTTGGGGATTCGCGGTCAGTATTGCCATTTACTGTACAGGGGCTATATCTGGTGCGCACATTAACCCAGCGGTGACAATCGCGCTTACGATGTTTCATGGCTTTGAGAAAAACAAAGTTGCACCGTACATTATTAGCCAAGTTCTTGGTGCTTTCTGTTCTGCGGCCCTTGTCTACGCGTTATACAGCTCGTTATTTGTTAATTATGAGTTAGTAAATGGTATTGCTCGCAATAGTAAGGAAGCGTTAGCGACGGCAGGTATATTTTCCACTTATCCACATTCGGCTTTGACGTTCAGCGGCGCTTTCGCTGTGGAATTCGTGATCACCGCGGTATTGATGTTTGCAATTCTGGCTCTCGGTGATGAAAAGAATGGGGAATCTCGTGGCGCGATTATTCCACTGCTTATAGGCATCTTGATTGCGATTATCGGTGGTTCACTTGGGCCTCTGACTGGCTTTGCGATGAACCCAGCACGTGACTTTGGACCAAAACTATTTGCCTATCTTGCTGGGTGGGATTATGCCCTGACAGGCGCGAAAGATATTCCATACTTTATTGTACCTATATTGGCTCCAATTGCAGGGGCGTGTTTCGGTGGCTGGTTGTACCCGAAACTTATCTCAGCGCACCTTCCATCGGAAGAGATGACTGAAGAGACAAATACGAACAACACTTCAGAGAGTGCGCGAGCTTAATGTCGCGGCTTCGGTGAAATGAACAAAAAGGATTCTGAAATGAACGAAAAGAAATACATTGTTGCTTTAGACCAGGGAACCACTAGCTCACGCACTGTAGTGTTGGACCATGATGCAAACATCATCAGCGTTTCGCAGCGAGAATTCACGCAAGTCTATCCTGAAGCGGGATGGGTAGAGCACGATCCAATGGAGATTTATGCGACGCAGAGTTCAACATTGGTTGAGGCTCTCAATAAAGCCGGCATTACCAGTGATGAAGTGGCAGGCATAGGCATTACCAATCAACGTGAAACGACGGTGGTGTGGAACAAAGAAACAGGTAAGCCCGTTTACAACGCGATTGTCTGGCAGTGTCGCCGCACAGCACCGATTTGTGAAGAAATGAAGGCGCGTAATCTGGAAGATTACATTCGAGAAAACACAGGGCTGGTGCTGGACCCTTATTTCTCCGGTACCAAAGTGAAATGGATCCTCGATAACGTGGAAGGTGCCCGAGAAGACGCAGAAGCGGGAAAGTTGTTGTTTGGCACCGTTGACACCTGGTTAGTATGGAAGATGACGCAAGGGCGTGTTCATGTTACTGACTATACCAATGCATCTCGCACTATGCTGTTCAACATCAATACTATGGAGTGGGACAAGAAGATGCTGGAAGAGTTAGGTGTTCCTGCGTCGATGATGCCTGAAGTGAAACGTTCATCTGAAGTTTATGGTCAGACAAACATAGGCGGTAAAGGCGGTACTCGAATCCCTATTTCTGGTATTGCAGGTGATCAGCAAGCTGCACTGTTTGGGCAAATGTGTGTCACGGCTGGGCAGGCAAAGAATACCTATGGAACTGGTTGCTTCCTGTTGATGAACACTGGCGAAGAAAAGGTTACGTCGAAAAATGGACTGCTGACAACATTAGCCTGTGGTGCAGAAGGCCAACCTGCTTATGCGCTTGAAGGTGCTGTGTTCATGGGGGGCGCGTCAATACAGTGGCTTCGTGATGAAATGAAGCTATTGGCTGATGCCAAAGACTCAGAGTACTTTGCCACCAAAGTCGACTCGTCGAACGGTGTTTATGTTGTGCCAGCCTTTACCGGCCTTGGCGCGCCTTACTGGGATGCGTACGCGCGTGGCACTATCGTTGGTCTCACACGCGGAGTGAACTCAAACCATATCATCCGGGCAACACTCGAAAGTATTGCGTATCAAACGCGTGACGTGCTGGATGCGATGCAGGCAGACTCGGGTATCAAGCTCTCGGCGTTACGTGTTGATGGTGGAGCCGTCGCCAACAACTTCTTAATGCAGTTCCAATCCGATGTGTTGGATACCGAAGTACATCGCCCGGAGGTGACTGAGGTAACAGCATTGGGTGCCGCTTACCTGGCTGGTTTGGCTGTTGGTTTCTGGGATTCTATTGATGAGTTGAAAGACAAAGCGGTGATCGACCGTACTTACGTGCCAAATGATGATGAAGACAAACGCGACCGTCGCTATAAAGGATGGAAGCGTGCAGTGAAATGTGCTCAGACATGGGCTGAACTGCGCGAAAGCGAAGATTAGTCGCGATAATTTGGCCATCTGCGCCATTTCATGAGCAAAAGAGCGTCTATATGGCGCTCTTTTTGATGAACAGAATGAAATTTTCATTCCATCACTTCTTTCTTCTCGCTATTTCCCGCACAATATCCACAATAAATGGAAAGAAAAACGATTAAAAACGACAAGGATACGGTGGAACTGTGAAACAAATACCAAGGCACCAGCAGATCATTGAGCTGGTCATCAAGCAGGGCTACGTGAGTACTGAAGAGCTGGTGGAACGCTTTAATGTCAGTCCACAGACAATTCGCCGAGATTTAAATGAATTGGCTGATGAAAACAAAATCCGCCGTTATCATGGCGGTGCGACCGTTCCCCTCAGTTCTGAAAATACCGCATATAGCACCCGGAAATCGCAGAACTTTACCCAAAAAGATTTGATTGCCGAAGAGTTGGTGAAACATATTCCTGATGGGGCAACACTGTTCATTGATATTGGAACGACGCCAGAAGCGGTTGCCCGTGCATTGGGTAAAAACCACCAGCAATTGCGGGTAGTGACAAACAACCTTAATGTCGCGAGCATTCTTTTAGATAAACCGGAAGTCAAAGTCATTCTTGCCGGTGGTGAAGTCAGAGACAGAGATGGCGGCATCGTCGGCGAGGCGACACTCGATTTTATTAAACAGTTTCGTCTTGATTTTGGCATTCTCGGTATCAGTGGTATCGACTTCGACGGCTCTCTCCTTGACTTCGATTATCATGAGGTCCGCGTCAAGCAGGCAATTATCGAAAATAGCCGGAGTGTTTTTCTGGCTGTTGATGCGACCAAATTCGGCCGTAACGCGATGGTGAAACTCGGTAACATTGCGCAAATTCATACACTCTTCACGGATAAAACGCCGCCTAAAGAGATCCTCGATATCCTCCAATCGCACCAAATACCTGTCGAAGTAGCGCCAACGCCTCCTGAGTAAGCTTTCTTGCGGTCACATATAGCCAGTTAAGCCTCCTGTTGGAGGCTTTTTCATAGATAAATCACACAAACGCGCATTTTCGAAAATATATGATGCTCTAATCCGAAAGTTATAATATGATTCACTCATCTTCTTAAATGTTCGTTCGCTCAGTTTGTGGTAAGGTCAGTTTTATGGATAACAAGAAGCAAGATAACGAAAGCCCTGTTCTCGATTTGCTTATCATTGGTGGTGGTATTAATGGGGCTGGCATCGCTGCAGATGCAGCTGGTAGAGGCTGAATGTCGGTCTGTTTGAGGCCAAAGATTTTGCATCTGCAACATCTTCTGCAAGTTCGAAACTTATTCATGGTGGACTTCGATATTTGGAACATTACGAGTTTCGTTTGGTTTCGGAAGCTCTAAAAGAAAGAGAAGTCTTGCTTCAAAAGGCACCTCATATCGTTGAGCCGATGCGTTTTCGTTTGCCACACCGTCCGTTTCTTCGTCCTGCATGGATGATCCGTTGCGGCTTGTTTCTTTATGACTTCCTAGGCAAGCGCAAAGCTTTACCCGCAAGCAAAGGCGTTGATCTCGCAAAATCAGGCATTTTAAAACCAGAGATGAAAATTGGTTTTGAGTACTCAGACTGTTGGGTCGATGATGCTCGCCTTGTTACGCTCAATGCGATGGCCACTCAGGAGATGGGTGGAGAGGTGCGTAACTATTGTAAAGTGGAAAATGCCATTCAGGAATCGGGACTTTGGCGTGTCACCATTGTCGATCAACGAACCGGCGAAAAATTTGAACGCAAGGCCAAGGCATTAGTGAATGCGGCAGGGCCTTGGGTGAAACAATTTTATGATGACGGTTTGGCTGGCCCGTCGCCAAGAAATATCCGTTTGATAAAGGGCTCACATATCGTTGTTCCTAGAATCCATGATGAAGAGCAGGCTTACATTCTTCAGAACAAAGATGGCCGAATTGTTTTTGTCATTCCTTATATGGATGAATTTTCGCTGGTGGGGACCACAGATGTTGAATACAAAGGGGACCCTCGTGACGTAGCGATATCTGATGACGAAGTTGAATACATTATCGATATCTCCAATCAGCATTTTGAAAAGCAACTTTGTAAAGATGATGTGGTATGGACCTACAGTGGTGTGCGTCCATTATGTGACGATGAATCTGACTCTCCGCAAGCGATTACCCGTGACTATACGCTCGAGCTTGAACAGGAATTGGATGAAGCGCCTATCTTGTCAATTTTCGGCGGTAAGCTAACGACGTATCGAAGACTGGCCGAATCTGCGATGGCGAAACTGTCTCCGTATTTTCCAGAGATGGGGAGTCGCTGGACGGGAAGTGAAAGCCTACCTGGTGGGGAGTTTAGCTGTACTCGCGATGTCTATGCCAAGTCACTGAGTGAACAATACCCTTGGCTCGGTGAGAAACTGGCAAGCCGATATGCACGTCAATACGGCTCTCGTACGCATCACCTTCTCAGACATATGGATTCGCTTGAAGGTATGGGGAAATGCTTTGGTGGTAACCTGTATCAACGAGAAATCGACTACCTCATTGACCATGAGTTTGTTGTTAAGGCCGATGACTTGCTGTGGCGAAGAACAAAAATGGGGCTTTACCTCAGCCAAGAGCAACAGCAAGAATTGGACGGATACATTGCGGGGAAGTTACCCCAGCACAAGGTCTTGAGTCTGAGTAAAGTCAGCTGATTGTGAGTAGCCCTTATCATTGAAGGGCTACCCGCTTAAATGCCTGCTGAGCCGCTACGAGAAACAAGCATCAGTAAAAATGACACTGAATCCCTGTTACTGGTCAGCAGAGCATTTGAGGTTCATTTCGAAACAGGTTCCACCTTTCTCTTTACACGTGGCCAGTGTTTTCCCTTTTGCTTCCATTTCTGTTCTGCCCGTTCCGTACACACCGCCCGCACTGAGATCGTCCAAATAGCATCCCCATTTGTTGCTGTTCTTGTGACCGGCTTTGTCTCTATTTTTCATTTGCTTTTCAAGTTCATGCACTTTACTTTCTAAACGCAAAATATCAGAGCGCAACAATTGTAGTTCTTGTCTTAGGCTGAAAATTTCGTCGCTATTGTCAGCGATAGAAGGGGTTGAGATGAATCCTGAAGCGAGAACCAAGGCAATCAACACTGATTTTTTCATTTTGTTTCCTATTTATTGCGATCTATTTCTGGGTTTTGCGCAGTATGAACAAGCGAGTAGGGGAATTCAACTGATAGACTCCCTTGGATCAAACATGCGCGGGGTGAGAATGAAAAATATAGAACTGGTGATTTTTGATTGCGATGGTGTACTGGTAGACAGCGAGACCATCACCAGTCGTGTGTTTTCGAACATGCTCAGTGAACAGGAGGTGAACGTCGCGCTTGATGATTTGTTTGAAATGTTTGTTGGTCAATCTTCCGAAAAGTGTGTTGAACTCACCGAAAAGCTTCTCGGCTGTGCTCCTCCTGAAGACTTCTTCCATCAACTTGAAAAACGTGTGTCAGTGGCCCTAGAAAATGAGTTGGTGGCCATTGAAGGTGTTCAGGCGCTTTTAGAGGCTCTTCATCAAAGAGGCATCGCTTATTGTGTCGCTTCAAACGGTAGCCACAGAAAAATGTCATTGACGTTGGGCCTTACTGGGCTTGACCCCTATTTTGTGGGTAAAGCGTTCAGTGCGCATGATGTCAGTCACCCAAAGCCCGCGCCTGATGTCTTTCAAATGGCAGCCAAAACCATGAATGCGCAGCCAGAAAACTGCTTGGTTGTTGAAGATACACCAACAGGGGTAAAAGCAGGCAAAGCTGCAGGCATGACGGTGGCTGGGTTTAGCTTGAATACACCGTCTAAGCGACTAGAACAGGCGGGTGCTGACTTTCACTTTTCAGCGATGGGAGAACTCTTCAAAATTATTGCCAAATAAATAAAATTAAATGCATATTCATCAGAAACTTTTTGCCACTCCTCTCTCCTGTTATTGGAACCCAATGCCTCCTATATGCACCCAATAGTGCAAATTCAAAAATCAAAATGGTCACGCTGGCTGTTTTGATCATTACTCCAAAAACAATCAGGGGCACCCCATGGCAATAGGACCGGCAGTTGGCATTAATGGCGGGGGAACCAACCACCTCGCACCGTCTAACCCAGAGCAAGACAAGCAATTTCTTGAAGCAATGGTCAAGCAATTGGTTGAAAGTGGCGAATCACTTCAAACTATTCCTAAACAGCTCAGAGAGCAGCTTTTCGCTGTTGCTAAGCAGGCTGGTGTCAGCCAGAACAACTGACGGCAATGATTGAACAAGGGAAAAGTCAGAAAGAACTTCTGGGAACATTGAAACAGCTTGCTGAACAAGGTGTTGCTCTTGAATCACTCTCTCCCGAGGATCAAAAGAAACTGGCTGAATTAGCAGCTAAAGCAGGGATACCGCCTCAACAGCTTAATGAGGTATTTGCCAAGGTTAAAAATCAGGTTGAATTTGAAAAGGCCAATGGTAAATCAGCCGCTGCGCAGTTATCTGAGGGGCAGGCAAGAAACCAGAAAATGGCAGGTGTAAAACTTCTAGAGAATGAAATTATCAAAATGACCCTTGAGGGCAAGACTCTGGACACCTTGTCGCCTGAACGCCAGCAAAACATTAAAAACCTGGTTCAGGGTTTAGGAATGACTCAACAGCAGTTTGGTGCTTTTGTCACACAAACTCAGCAACAACTCGCCAAAGCCGCCACGGCTTAAATGTAAATCTCTCTCTGCAGAAGCTGCCATTATTCGTGGCGGCTTCTTATTGCTTCCCATAAATCAAAAATGGGCTGTTGCATATATTGGAATTTACATTACAAGCATTATTCGCAAGGAACCCGAAGCCTCGTAATTGCACAAATATACTGACACCCGATTGCTGTTTTTAGCGGCAATGATACATCGGCGATAAATGGCCGATGCGACCGATTAATTTCAAAAAATCAAGAGAGGATCAATGGAAAAGTTTTTTCAACAAAGGTGGAAACAATGGAAGAAAAGAAGCTCAATCCCGAGGAGTACTTTAATGAGTTAACTCAAAAGCTCGTGGAAGAGAGTACGACAGCCCCCGATACGAAACACTTCGAGTCGGCGATTGCGAGCTCTGAAAATGACTCTGCCACATTATTGTCTCAGATATACATGACGCTGAACCTCGCTAAATTAATTAGTCAGGTACATGAGCGTGATGAATATTTAAGGATAAAAAGTAGGGCATTTGATGGTGTAGCTCTATCTCAATCGGAATTAGACCAGCTCCAATACTACGATGCGAAAATAAAAACGCATGAATTGGATTTGGCAATTAGGCACCTTCTCCCCGAGGACAAAGTCAGATACTACCGAGAAAGTATTGATTTCTTCGACCTAGAGCATCGCCCTGGAAACTATAGTCTTCAGAACGATGAAATGGAGGGTATAACGTCCTTCGATAGTGATGGTGCAAAAAAATCGAATCGATACCGGGAGCTTTACGAAAGCATAAAAAATGCCGAGAAAAAGGCAATCAGTGGAATCAGAGAAAAAGCAATGCGAGACCCCGACTATTACGGGCGACTCATAGCGTTCTCAGACAAGTAACGCCACAAGAAACACGTTATGCTTGAGTGGGCTTGATGACTTTTATTTTGCGCTCAACCTTTGGTTGGGCGCTTCTGTTGTTTTCTTCTTTCATGTTTTGTTGCTTAAACCCCTAACAGGGGTAAATTTTTCACGTTGTGATAGGTGAGAGCAAGCAAGATACATTGCGTAATTGCCTCAATGGGTAAAGGCTTTGCGAGGTCAATAACGATGGCTCTGTTACCCTCAAAGGACAACGCATGAGGATATACCTCGCGAAATGTCTCTACCAATGACGTCTGACAGTTGAAAAAGAGATAGATGTTTGCCGGTTTTTTTTCTTTCCAGTCTATCCGAATAGGGCTACCAGCCTTGACGGTATAACTCGGTTCATTCCATTTGAGACTTTCACTGACTCTCCCTGAATTTGTCTTTTCGGCGAGGTTGAAAATAAGATCGCGCAATTCGATGAAAGCCCGTTTTGCATCGTCTGGGTATGTTTGAACTTTGACACTTACGCGACGTTCCACAGTGTTAGCCTCTGGTATTCAACGAATTCCCCTCATTGCATCAAAGTTTTACTCACATGAAAACAACCCCGTTGATTTAGAAGACAAAAGCGTTAGCCAATCGGCAGTATCATTATTATCACAGCAGTTAACGCACTATAACTAATTTAATAGCAACACAAAATTCAAAAATAGGGTGAGGGTAAAACATTACACATGCAAAGCTGGGTAGTCAGACTAACTATGCAAAATTATTTGTATAAGCTCGGTAAATTTCTATCATCATTGATGTTTATTGCGTTATAAGTGGTGTTTTATTCATCGGTCGATGCTCGTAACGAGAGTAAAACTTATAACTGGGAGAGTTGCGGCCTTGTCTCATTAAAATCGTTAATTCAATATCAATTAAACTCTCGCTGACCGCAAACCTCTATAGAGATCCAGCCATACACGGTATGTTATGTCACCAACAATGAGAAACAAAATAAGACCATTCAGATCTCTGACTGTTTTACATTAAAAAGGGAAATCGCATGTTTTATCCAATTTTTACGATGTTTATGATCACCGTGCTGGTGGGTGTTTATATGTTGGCTGTACGCATCAAAAGCGTGAAGCAAGGCGAGGTCAGTAATCGGTACTTTAAACTGATGAAGGGCCAAGAGGTACCTGATGTGGTCAATCAGGTTTCGCGTAACTTCGTCAATCAATTTGAAACACCGGTTTTGTTCTACGTGGCAGGCTGTCTGTATCTTATCCAAGGGTTTGAGAGCGATATTGCACTCTATGTTGCCTGGTTATTTGTAATATTTCGTGCCATCCACGCCTTTGTACATGTCACATCGAACAAATTGATTTTGAGAATGGCATCGTTCGGAATTGCATTTATCTTTCTCGTTATCATGTGGCTCGAACTTCTCCGCTTGAATTTATCCTAAAGAAGACGTGACATATCAAGCCACACTGCGTCGCAAAATACACCATGTCAGATGACTTTTGAGCTACCTGTATGACACTCTTTTGCCATATTTTGAACGTTACAGAGGTTTATATTTATGGCAAAAGTAACGTTATCTGGCTACATCATTGTTCCTGAGCATGAATTAGAAAAGATTCAACACGCCCTGGTTACTCACATCACGCTGACTCGTGAAGAGCCGGGCTGCATCAAGTTCATTGTTGTGCAAGATGATAGCCACATGCATCGATTCAATGTGTATGAAGAATTCGAAAGTGAAGACGCTTTTGATGCCCACCAAGACAGAGTGAAAAATTCAGATTGGGGAAAAATAGCAAGGAACGTTGAAAGGCACTACACGATAGAAAAATAGATGTAATAAATAGTGCTTATTTCCTCAACGTGATAAATGAAACTTATTTTCTGTCAGCTCTGTCAGTAATCAAATTATTTTATCTTTTGTCTGTCATTACTTCTCCCTGTATGAATTCTCATATTTAGTATTATCTCGCCGCTCAATACACCTTATTTTCAATACAGTGCCATCGACCATTTCTAATAAAAATCGGCTCATAAAAATCAAAATATATTTATCGTTCAATCATGGGGAGTGTTCATTCGTATGCTGAAAAATATAACGAATCTTTTGTCTTTTTTATGTCTGCTTTTACTCATACCTTCTGCTGCACAGGCAAGTGAGCGAAACCCTAGGATCATTGGCGGTGGAGAGGCCCCAAAAGGCGCTTACCCATATATGTCTTACTTGAGTGAATCGGATGGAAAGCCTTTCTGCGGAGCGACCTACCTTGGAGGAAACAAAGTTCTGACTGCAGCGCATTGTGTCCATCATTTGTCCGTTTCAGACTTCAGCGTTACGGTTAATGCGCTCGATGTGAGTAGTGACCAACATGCTGGTGAAGTATTTTCTGCTAAACACATTGTGTTGCATCCTGACTACAACATATCTACCAGTGAAAATGATATTGCCGTTGTTATCCTCAGTGATTCCCCCAAAAACATTGAACCCATCAAGCTGTCATCTGACAACCTGAAACACATCGCCAGTGAGAAAACACTTTTACGAGTTATAGGCTGGGGCATAACCGACACGAACATAGGCGAGAGATCAGATAGCCTTCAGCAGGTAGATGTCAACTTCGTCTCTGACACACTCTGTCGCCAACGGTTCAGTGCCGAAGGCATCGTTATTCCTAAGAACGCTATTTGTGCGGGTGATACGACCAATGGAGGCAGAGATGCCTGCCAAGGAGACAGCGGCGGACCGTTATTGGTAAAAGAAGGCGGTAAGTGGGTTCAAACAGGTATTGTCAGCTATGGCATAGGGTGCGCATTGGCTGATTTTCCGGGGGTGTATACCAACGTACCTGATTATATTGATTGGCTAAATAATATATATGCACCAGCACAGCCAGATGTGAATGTCGAACTGTCTCATGATATGCAGCAAAAAGGCAGCAGCAGTCGACCCGTGGGCTGGTATCAACATGAAGTCAACATCACCAACATAGGTAACAGCGCCTTTGACATCAGCCACATCAATATCAATGGACAACCCGCAGGACAAAACTTATGTCAGGAGACAGTTTACCCCGATTATCAATGCTCAATATCGATGTCGTTGAAAACCGTAAAGGGTCATAACTACTTCGACATTGAAGTACAAACGAACACCAATGAGAGTCAAACAACGACCATATATACCTATGGAGAACCTCAGACCCCGTTCAGTAAAAGCGACTTGATTGCACTCAATCTCCCAGAGCAGGTTGTTGCTTTTGGTCAGACGCCGTGGGTTGCCTCGGGTACAGAGCTCAAAGCCAAGGCCGCAAAAGGTGAATCGACCGTCATTTTCGATAACTTCCCCGAAGGGGAACTGACCTTTGATATAGACAGTTCCGATCCCGATGGTTTTATCAATGTCTTCGTCAATCAGAAGACAGCTATTCGCCTATACCACGGTAAAGATGGATGGGTCACTCTGAACTCTCCGATAAAACTTGAAGGCGAAAGTAACTACGTTGAGTTCCATTATCGTGGTACGGATTATGACCCAAACACGGCAAAAACAGGGATTATTAGAAACATTGAATTTACAGCAGGTAGCTTAGGGGTATTCTCGTTTGTTCTTTTGATGCTCTTTGGCTATTCGCGCAAACTGAAAAAGTAACCGTCCTTGCAATAAAAGGCCCATAAACGGGCCTTTTTTATATTTCGGAATGCTGATCGGCAATTACACATCAATAACGGTTGGTTCAAACAACGCTACTGATTACAACAATTCTGGTTTTGATGTTGGTGTGAGTTATCGAGTAAGTAACTTCAGAGGTATCAAAACGGTTTTAGGCCATGAAACAGAGTATGGCCGAGCGTAATTGAGTGTGAAGGTCGGAATTTAAAGCAACAGCTAAAGGGCAGGGGCGTTTGTTCTAACAACCCTTGCGATCAAAAAGATGAACGCAACCAATGAGAAAGCCCGCAATTACGGGCATTTTTGTGTTTATGTTTTTTGGTTCAAAATATACGGACGCTTTATAACTTATAGTTACCAGTTAATGAGCTTGATTTGAATGATTCACAGTAATTTAGAATAACAATTTAAAGCATCATCAGAATTATCTTGTACTACGTAGTTCAATTTTTTAAATAGGCTATTTGATTTGAAATTAATACGTTTCACATTAACATTCGCCGACTTAAAGCCAAGCCGCTTCATTTCAGCCTCTGCAAAATTAACTAATGAACTTGCCACTCCTTGGCGGTGAAAGGAATGTTCGACGTAAATCTCACGAATACGATCACCGTTGATCATCACGAACCCAGCAACGTCTCCGTTAATTTCACATACTCTTATGCAATCTAAACCACTTTCGAGCACACTATTAACTGCGTTACTATCAATCCATTTTTTTACTTCTTCATAACTTAGAACAGTAACCATTACCTCAAGCCAACCTCTTGCGGCAATATCAACTAATGCGGGGAGATGTTTCTCAGTTGCTTCAACTATTTTCATTTTTCTCTCTTTGAATCCAATAACATGCCAGCACAGAAAAGATCACGATGAGTATTTGCCTTGTTGCTGTAGCAATAGATTTATAAATATATGATTTTTGATTTTAAACCTATTTTTACTTTGCAGTTGTCTAAACGAAAATATCTTGGATCGAAACAACGTATTTTGCATTATTTATCCCTATAATTCGCATTATGTCGATGTTACGTTAAATAGACCGCGATGCGAGTTAGTCTAAAAACTCTAAAAATGAAATCTGTTAATTTACTTTTCGCTAGGTGACTTAACGTGGAGTTTTAACGCTTATGTCTCGAAAAATCACAAATAACTATATTTTCAGACGTTTTATATGCGGATTATCAAAAAATCAGACAGCTAAACTTTGTTTTAAAAGTGTGAAGACAGTCGAACACTGGGACAGAGGAAGGACGATACCCCCAGAGTGCAAACGACTAATGCGGTTACACTCTGGTAGAGAACTCAATGGAGTAGATGATCAATGGGAAGGCTGGGAAATGACAAAAGATGGCATTGTGACCCCAGCAGGACAGCTACTTAATGCTGACCAGATAATTACAGGTGCATATTTGGTGAGCTTGAACTGTGAAGAGGATAGATTGGCTAAAAGGGATGTACTAAAGTTCAGTAGACTGATTCAAGGAAGAAAGAAAAACCGCCATTAGGCGGTTTTAGTATGATATACCTAATGCTGTCATATCTCAGTAATTAATATTCTAGCATCATCTTTATACAGATTTTTTCCTATTATACAATTGTATAGATAAGTACACCAATAAATGTATTAGTATCATTAGAAAAGTAAAAGAAATTATATCAGCCAACAAAAAATATAAGTTTTTATAATGCAATGTTTCACGACCAATGGGGCAGATTGTCCTTGCAAAAATAAAGAATATTGAACTTGGGAATACAATGTTGATATAGGAAAGCACTCTGATAAATTTATTTTTACTTTCAATAAGTAGATAGCTTGAAAATGAAATAAGTAAAACTATTATTATTAATAATTGGATTGGGTTTATTCTTGTAATAGGCTCAAGAATATAACCATATTTATGTTTCACTGTTTTTGAAATTGTTATTCCATTATCTTCGGTATATTTTTTTTCTTGTATTTCATTTATTCCCGCTATACGAGAATGAAATTTATATTTTGGTTCTGATTTCTCTGTTATTATTTTTAAGTGAATTATGTCTTTACTATTTATTAATAAAGGCTTGATATAAATTTTACTATCATCAAAACTGTAGTTAATCTTAATGTCAGCAGGATATATAGATTCAACTGATAAAAAAGATAGCTTTATATCACTTCCAAAATCAATAACTAAATCTGACTCGAAACTTGAAGATGGTATTGGTTTGTCACCCTCATTTTCAATGTATATATCAATATATGTTGGTCTATCAAGTTTTTTACCATTACTCTCAAGGTTAAGAGGCATCCAATCGACAGAACTTCTCCCAGGAAAATCCCATAGATCTACTCTAGTTGCCTCAAAGAAAGTCAGTTTATAATCATCTTTTAAATAATCGTTAATGAATGGTGAAATAAAGACTAATAAAACTGGGAATATTATTGATGTACCGATTATAAATAATGGGTTAATTGTGATTTTCTTTAACATTTTTACCATCTATTTTTTGGTTTCTGTATTGATAGCGCATCCCATAAGCCCGGATGGATTTCAAAACTAGCATCAAAATTTACGACTGCATCGTGAGATAAATAAGACCATGTATAAATATCACCACCATCAAATTTTGGTCTCTCTGTTATGTTCCCTATAGCTCCAACATCGAAAAGATTTGACAAAAAATTATCTAAGTTATAAGAGGTGTCTTCAAACTTACACATTTCGAAAACAGACTTAATTTTTTCATAGTTAAATCTTCTTCTGACATTTCTTCTGAGCATTGTGAACATTGCGTCAATGGTATTCTTATCAAGGTGACCAGCGAGTTCAGAGGTGATCTCACGTTTTAAATACCCAGAGTAAGTTGGGAGAACACGTACAAAAAGGTCAGACTCGAACCTACTCATGTATTCACCATAATCCTCAGAAACAAGAGAGAAGAACTTAACTAAATCTCGTGGTCTACCTAAAGAACGGTCTATAAAGAATCTTTTGAAATACTCATTGCAGATAGGATTTGCTACAACTTCACTTAACACATTTTCAAAGTCTTTATTTCTAAAATGATTTGTAGATGACTTTATTTTATGTGCAATCATATCGAGAAGTTCAGTTTCTTGCCAAGAATCTGATCTCCAATCTAAGTGAACAGAGTTATCCTCTAGAATTCTATTTATATTTGGAGCGATTAGAAGATCTATTATGTCTCTTCTGATTACAGCACATACTTTTGTGTTAATATTATTTTTTATAAGGTTAGTATTAATCCTTGAAATTGCGTTAAGAAAACTAATAACTGCATTCTTATATTCTTCGTCATTTACGAATTTATCATCTACTCATCATAGAAAACTATTGATGGCTTTAATGACTCCTTTAATATCCCATTTATAAATGATTTTAAAGGTTCTAGATTCTCTAAGTAAGATCGTGCAGACTCTTTTATTACTGACTCTGTACCATTACCTCCAGTAACATTGAAAAATCCACCTTTAATGGAGGCAGAATTTTTATCATTAAACTTTCTAGTTAATTCAATGGTCTTTTCTGGCTTTAAGTCTCCACTTGTGTAACCAAAATATGATAAAAAGTCTCTTAGCTCAGTGATTTTATTACTAGAAAAATCACTTTCTTTACATATAATATTCTTTGCTATATTTATATAAATCATCCACTCAAATATAGGTACATATTTTGTACTAGATATATCTTCGCCCTGAAAGTGATAGAGCTCATGAAAAACAAAGTCTTTTAGCGATTCTACTTCTGCAATAGAGTATGTATCTTTAAGTTCTGAACACATTACATTCGCTAGTAGCGTTTTT
The DNA here is from genome assembly GCF_004116385.1 of Veronia nyctiphanis. Classification (GTDB taxonomy): domain Bacteria; phylum Pseudomonadota; class Gammaproteobacteria; order Enterobacterales; family Vibrionaceae; genus Veronia; species Veronia nyctiphanis. The sequence continues at coordinate 204,493 of NZ_PEIB01000003.1, forward strand.
CCGGTACCTTTTCTACCAACAACAACAAATTTCTTTTTATTTAAAATCTTTTCTTTTGAGTTATTAATGTTATAAAAATATTTCTCAAAGTTATCAAGATATAGAACTTCGTTTTCTCCATATGTTTCTCCGAAGTTATAATCGCCTATTTTAGGAAGCATAAATACCACTCATTGAATCTAGTAGAGTAATTATACTAAAAATATATATTTATTACAATTTTCTATACACAGTAGCCTAGAAAGCTATAAAGCCCTGAATTTTGGCTGATTTAACCCCCGTAATACAGTTACGGGGGTTCTGGCACTCATGCGGTTTCTCGTTCCGAGCGCGGGGCGCTCGCCTCCGAGAAATCCGCAATTGATAGTCCATTCTCGGTAAGAACCTTGGCCACATCTCTGTATTTGTAACCACGAGTAACACGAAACCTCAGCAATTTAAGTTCTGCGCTCTCACAAGCTGCGTTAACGAATTCATCTCGGGCCTTTGCCTTCACGGTGTTGTGGCTTGAGTCGTCGAGTTCGACAGCGGCCATTACCTTTAAGTCTAATTTACGGCAAATGACGTAATCAAAATGCTTCATTGAGATCTTGTTGAACGCTTTCCACCAATTCGCACGGCCAACAGATTTATCTGGAGTGATAACATCTGCAATTCTGACCTTTCCAAATACGTAGTAATCATCACTAAGCGTTTTGTTTAACACTTGGAGAAAGGAACGCTCTGCTGATGTGAAAAGTCCATCGCGCTGTTGATAGGAAAACTTAGCTCTCACATCGACCGACAGTTTCATGAAGTTAATAGCAATGACAATCGCTATGCCTGTTCCTAAGATGTAGTAAACCGAAGCCGGAATTAAATCAATCACACTAGTAGCCATACTAACCCCTATAAAAGACTGATAAATAATGGAGTTATGGCTCTATGTGCTCAAGTGTCGGCTGCATTTTTTAGGCGTGGTTATCATTGGTCTAGCAGTGGGGAGCGCCGCTGCGCTCCGGTTATGGTTGTTTTATCTTTGTCCTAAGAGCGCGAAGCGGCCTTGAGTGTAACGATCTCTGTGAGTGGAATTTTGTGTCCGGCCTCACATGCCCTTCGGGCATCACAGGAAGCAAGCCCAAGGAACCGGAAGGCGGTATGTCATTTTTTAACGTACTGGTATGCCATCAGATAACATACCCCGGTTTTTAACCGGGCTGCTAAGCCCCAGAACCAACCGACTTCTTAGAAAGGAGCTCTTTTCCGTTCTTCTTTTCCGTAGTCACTGGAAGAACCGGTGCTGGCTTCATCGGTCTTTTCTCCGGTTTTTTAATCTCGGTGTAAGGCTGACACGTTACTATGGTCTTGTAGTTCTTATAGCCAAGCATGGCAGAACATTCACTCATACTGTAGACAGTCAGCCCAAGCGCATCAGGGTGAAACGTTTTGTCTTTTCCATCTGAAAACACGTAATCGTAATCTGTCACTCCGTTGATACGACGGCCCACAGACCCGGTGATATAAACCGTCTTCACCTGAGCTGTGATGTACTCATGCAACGCTGACATACCATCAACTGTTCCTAATCCTTTGCTCGCTTTCTGTACCCGAATATACAGCTCGGTGTTGATAGCACTCAGGCCATGAGCACGAAGCAATGAATAGAATAGGGCGGAAAAGTTTTTTGTTTCATTGACTCCAAAGAGGATCAACTCGCCTTCAATATCAGGGCTAGCAACCACTGGCTTATTGAAGTAATCAGACGCCATGTAGAGAAACTGGTTAAGCGTTTTTCCGTTGGCATTGGTTGAGACTTCCGCGAAGGCCGAGCCAGACATAAGCAGCAGTGCAGCAACAAACATTCTCATAGGAAACCACTCCTTTTCTTATCTTTTGAAAGGTCTTGTCTTGGGTCGATTTGGTGTGGGTCGAAAATGCCATTCCGAGCGAGTACCTGACACACGTTTTGCTCCATTTCGTAAGCGGTTGCCTGTTGGGTTACGCACTTGCAGGTTTCACCAAAGGAGTAACACATTACGTCTGGGTATGAGCGCACCTTTGCGTTGTATTTCGGGTTCGTCCAAGGCATTAATCTCTCCGTTGGAGGCGTCACCAGTGACGGGTTGTTATCTTGGATTTCCGGGGATGACTCTGTTACTTCAACTTGTTCGGTCTCTGTTTCCTCTTCATGGAAAATGAAATCAGACATCATGTAAGCGAAACCGCCGACACTGGCCAGTGCGAGAACAGATAAAACCGCTACCTGAATCAGCGCATTTCGTAACTTGGCTGATAGCTTGTTGTCATTGGTATCGAGGTCGGTTGAGTAATAGCTGTCATAGAGGTGAGAGGCACGGGGGATGATTTTCCGGTCTGCCTTATCCCGTTTCATTTGGGTATGAACGTCTATCAACTTTCTGTCTGAGAAGCGGTTGATTCGGTTCTGGCCTAAGAACTCAAAGTGGATATGACGGTTAACCATCTTACGGGCGAAGATATCAACGTTGGCGAAGTCCTGAGAGATCCAAACTATGTCTTTACCTTCATGGCGGTGAGTCGATAGCCGCTCTACCGCTTCGGGGACTTCTTTAGATGCCGAGCGGTTAGGGAAGTAGAGGTGAATCTCATCAGACACGATCACTGATGTCCGGGGAGTGGTGAGCCAGTCTTTCGGGTGGGCCAGTTTACGCCAGTGGAAGTTGAGCGGTTCAATATCGCTGAATTCTAACTCGCCCTCTGTTTTGCCTGTTACCTCTAATAGCTCGTCGAGTTTCTTCTGTTTGCTTTTGGGGTAGCAGCGACGCACCCAGAACAGGAACAGTTCTAACGGGTTGAAGTTCTCGAACTCATCTTGCAGATAAGGGAAGTCTTCCAGCTCACAGAGACGATCCTCTTTCTTGTGTATCTGGGTAATTTTCCTCACCAGTGCGGTGTTGTCTTTTCGCGAGAAGTAATAGTGACCGTAGAACCAACCTTGAAACGACTGACAAACCGCATAGTCGAACATCAAACAGGGGATGTGTGAGTAATAGATTTCTCGGTTATCAAAAACATCATCCGTCAGTATCAGGTCTATGGTGTTGAGTGTTTTGCCCGCGCCAGGCAAACCCGTAATGGCATAAAACATTTAAGATCCTTTCTTAGTGAAACCGCCGACCAACTTACCGTTGGTTTTCAGTCCTTTGTATGTAATAAGAAAGACCTGAGCGGTCAGCATGGCGTTAATGGCTTCACCTATACCACTTAACCCAATCAGGCCGAGCATGTCGGAAGGGATAGCCGAGATTTTTGCGCTCATGAGATCGATAAAAACCTCAAAGCCAACAGAGACACCTTGAACAACGGTGAAGCTGAAACCCAAGGCAACCAACAACTGAACAACCATCGAACTTAGGAACGGCACCAAACGAGATAACCAGACGCCAGCCTGAGCCAAAAACCACAGAACAACGTGCATCATGCACCTCCTAAGCCACGGCCAACCATGAGAGCCGCAATGATGTAACCGAGCGCAATAACGAAGGGACGCAGCAAACGGGCCGCGTCGCACACTGGCTCAAAGGAAAATGAAATAGTTTCGCCCATGACTTCGGCATAGATTGGAGCAGGGCAGTTACCACTGATTTGTATGGCGTTAACCTTTTGGAAGGTACTGAAATCGGCCTCACCAGAAATGAGGTTTTCAAAGTCACCCGCTTCAATAAATTCGGATACGGCTTCACCCGCTTCACTGGTATCAGGCTGTAAGCACTGATTCATGTGCTGGACTCTTAGAAGCTCACACGTTACCGCGTCACCCTGACACTTAAACTCCTGACATTTGCCGTCTGCATCCATTCCGGCCTGAGCGGATTTCTCCTGACATGATTCATGGTCTTCATTCTTTTCACAGAAGCCTTGTTGAAGTTCCCCGAGCATTTCATCGAGAGTCTGGTTTGCTTGCTGGAGTTCTCCGATGATTTCACCGTCTCGGTTTTCTCCATCAGTACCAGTACCGGGTTCTCCAGTACCGGGTTCTCCAGTGCCGGGTTCTCCGGTGCCGGGCTCTCCAGTACCGGGGCCAGCGCTGCCGCCACCAGAAGTGCAGGTTTCCCCGGTAAACTTCATTTGTTGGGAGCAGGTTTCCGCATCGTTGAAACACAAATAAAGCTCATCGTTATCAATGGCCTTGCAACCATCAAGACAGATTTCAGAGAGTGGGTGTTGTTCCTTGGGAACGGAGTGAGTGAACTCGGATTCATCACACTCCTCATCGGGAGGCTCTTGGTCTGGATCGGGGTAACAGTAATCACCGTCTGCAATTGGATGTGAAGACGGACAAGAGTTTTTATATCTGTTGAGACTAGCATTGTAATTTCTATCGCCTGCGTTAATTCCGCATTTATAAAAAAAACGGTACTTCCAACCATCCCATGAGCCACCCGTTAAGCATTCATTACCACTAATAAGGCCAGAGAAGTAACCGTCACATTGCGATTGCACGTAAGCGGCATAATCTTTTCCCACTTCAAAAATTACATAACCACCCATCTCTTTATCCTGACAATGGGCCCTACCTACCGTAGTTCTTGGAATACCGTTTTCTAACGCAAGAGAATGAAGAGGAAAAAACGCGATTATTAATAATAAAACCTTTTTCATTTTACAAACCCCTCCCTGAATAGAGATTTAAAAAAGGGAAAAGCGATCTCTGAGACATAAAAGATATAAAGTAAAGATGCAGCAGAGATAAAAAGAATACGAAGAAACGGAAGGTGCTTTTTCATCAGTCCCCCGAGAATAAAATATTAAGGGTGACCAAATATACAACCATTACATAAAAGCCTAATAGCCAAGAGACATCTAAAATAATTCCCATTGGAAAGCCTTATAAAAAAGGGGCAGCAATGCCACCCCTGATTAACGTCATTTGAATACTTAGCGAACAGCGCCGCGTGCCATACGCCATGCCTTGATGACAGACTGTACTTTCAACACAGCCGCACCAAGCAAGCTGACCCCAGCGATACCGCCACCAATGATGGCCGCAGCAGCCGTAACATCAACGTCTGTACCTTCTGCAAACGCAGGAAGAGACGCAGAAAGAACAACACCCGCAACGATCACTTTTTTACCAATTGACTTAAACATTAATTTTTATCTCCGACAGGTTTACGTAATATTCTCCATAACCATGCTGTTGTTAATAACAGAATAGTGGAGCCGATGAGTTGCTTTAATTCTGCCTGAGTAAGTACAACCCCAGACATTTTTACTGTTTCCCATCCGGACGGACAGGAGCTATTTACAATTTCAACCGCACAAGTCAGTAAATACATATTCATTCCCTGAAACGATTAAAAATATAAAATCGTTATTTACTTGCGTAATAGATGGCACCGAAAACTAGAAATAAAACGCCAAATAATATCCATTTAGCAGCAAGCAAAAGTGTCTCTATATTTCCGGTGTCATAACCCATGAATTTGTCACCAGTGACGGCACCTCATATCAGATTATTTGTTCATGGATACAAGGCGACCTGTTTGCATATTTCTAAGCACATTCACGGTTAAGTTTTCGTCTTCAATCATCAGGCAAATTGCGAGTTTGATATCTGACTCTCGGGACTCAGGCACCCAAAGAGTGACCTTTTTAAGTCCTTTGGCCTTTTGGCCTAACTCATACCGCTTATTGCGTGAAGTCATTGCTTGGGCGCATCCATCAATGAGCGAACTAACTTCACATCACAGACGATGTTTCTCAGTGGGTCGTCTGGGTGTGGCTCGGTAACAATCTCAATCAGGGCAGGGTAGTGAATCGCTTCTAACTTCTGCACCAGTTCTGGTGTCTTCACAATCGGAAGTCTTTCACGGTCACCGGATTCGTAACCGATACCAACACCTTTGCCGCGTTCGTTGTCCCAGCCGCGAATCGGTGAGAGGTGGTGAATGTTCGCCATGTCATAAGGCTTGCCGGATTTACCGACGCTTGAGAATGCGAGAACCCTGCAACTAACAGTCTGGTCATCTATTTCATCCTTAAAATGGTGCGGGTGACGGTGTCACTTTTCCCGCGTTTAACAATTGATAGTGTGTGTATGGCAAGTGCAATTTACTCTCGCCAAAGGAGTTATTCAGTGCATCTAAATGCGGGTCACGAAGCAGCAGGCCGACGACGGCAGCAACATCACCGTCGAACTTATCAACCAGTTCTGTGAGCGTTCGGCTACATTGACGGCGCAACCAACGAGTGCGGCCAGCAAGCGTAAGACCTGTTTTCTTGACCGTTAAAGAAATTGAAGCACAAGGAACGGTCGGCTCAATAGATGCTGAGAATGGGCAGATACCTGCAAAGTGTTCAGCAGGCCGAGCCAGAACATCGACCGACACTTTTTTAAGTTCGACTTCGTTGCGATACCAAAGCTTGCCGTCGATACCTTGCTCAAGTGCCTTGTTGTAAACACGCCAGTAAACCGTTGAACGACGAGACCCAACGATGACGCCTTCATTAATGAGTTTCAGGCCAAATTGTGTATCTTGATAAACACGCTTTGGTTCATAGGTCGGATTCAAACCACGGTTAGAACGTCGGAACGCGCCGTCCTTATAGGCTTTTTCGGCATAGTCACATGTAAACAGACCATCGAAGTCATCAACAGCAAGATCGATGCGGGAAAGAGTAGTCACGCCTAAGACTTTGTGGAGCCAGAAGTGCAGACGTTGTGGTGTCAGTGTCCGTTGGTCTGCGCGGTTGCGAGTCAAAGGATCGAACAAGTAACGGCAACCGTCACCGGAGAACTGGCAATGGAAAGTATCGTTATTACCGCCAATAGCGAATAGACCGAGTTTGATGCCACACGGTGAGTACATTTCCGCGCTGTCTAAATAACCATGAGGCCGCGACCGCGCATCGGGCGAAGCATGACGCCGAGCACTTTAGCCATAAACTGAGACAAACGCGCTTCCAGAACTGCGCGACACTTTGACTGGTAAGCATCAATCCGCTTTTGACGGGCATATGGTGTTTTACAGAGATTCCAATCGCGTTTGGGCATTCTTTCCCAAGTAAAGTTATCTTCTTGCTCAGGGCCAAGCCGGGTTGCGCAGTCCAGATATTGCAGGGCGCTGATTTGTACCGTAAAGGCAAGATGATCGATGATCACCGGACGCTCAGACGATGCCATTGAAGACCCCCTGAGCGCATAGTTCAGAGTAATTATCGTTATTTATTTCAATAACTTCACAATCTAGATATTCCAACTCACAATAAAGATTGAACTGGTAAAACGAAGCAAACCATTCATGCCAGTAAAAACCACCAACAGACGCAGAATCAGGAAAGTAGGCGTTGATGCCAATCCCGTATTCGAAGTCGTAATAGATTGTGCCGTTCTTGACCATAATGATTATTCGTCAGTCTGAATTGCGATATTTCGTAAACGATAAATACGATTTTTCGTAATCGCAAGGTGCGAATTTTGGCTCGAAGAGGTCTAGAATGGCTCAAACCGGAGGGACGCAATGTACATAAATCAGTTGTTTGACGCCTATAAAAAGGCAAAAAACTACGTGCAAGACAAACAGATTGCCCACGATTTAGGTTTGGACTCGTCACGAATCAGTGAAATGCGAAAAGGTAAACGCCAAGTAACTGATTCAGAAGCAGTTATTCTTGCGGAAGTTGCAGGCGTTCAAATCGAAGAAGTGTTGCTGAGATTGGCGGCTGACAGAGCCAAAGATGAAAAAGCGCAACGCGCATGGCAGAACATCGTGGGAAAGCTGCTGGGTCGGAATTCTAAGCTGGCAAGCCTTGCGGGGGCTGGGATTCTGACCATGGGGAGTTTAGACCTTAAGTTCGCATTATGTATATTATGTTAAATACGATATTAGCCATCTATGTTTCTTGGGACTATTACTCCCCTACAGGACGTCTTTGTTGAACATAATCTATTTACCATAAAGTATATAATAATCAGTTTGCTAATCAGAGATTCACACCTGAATTATTATATGAGCGGTTCTACTTGAATACATTGGCAAGCGCGCCAATCAGTTTTAGGAAGTCACCAGCTACTTTGATTAACGTGCCAAAATCTAACACATTAATAATGCCTTGAATGATGTTCAGCGCGTCATTAAACAGGTTAGAGCTTCCGCCTTTAATTTCTTCGGCTTCCGCATGGTAATTTGCTTCTTATGCATTGTCTTTTGGTCTGTCATTCCTACTTGATACCCAATTAAAATTTAATAAGCTCTACTGTAATCCTAGAATTTCTCGCTGACTGGGCGTGCTTCACATTCGAAACTTATCAGAAGTTGACGCTCATTCCTGCGTAGATTGAATCTGCGTCAATGGCGACTTTTGGTGTGACAGTAACATCATCAAACGCGGTAAGATCGTAAATCATACTCGATAGAAAATTTCCGTATGCAGCGCCAAAAAATACCTGAGACGGATAATGTGCACCCGCCTCGACGCGCGCCCACGCCGTGGCGTATGCCGTTGCATACGTTGTGTAAGTCAGTGCATCGCTGAGATAATCTGGGAGTAAAGAGTTTTTATAATTTTCTCTTGCAAAAAACGCAGTAGAAAAAGCGCGTGATGTATGCGCTGATGGCCAACCACAACAGCTACTGGTGGGCCTTCTTGACTTGGTTCGTTGTTGGATTGTTCCGGTTGATGTGGCGACAATACCGGCACTTATGTTATCTCTGAGCAGTCTCATCCCTTTCCTTTTTAGCAAAAACAGGTTTGAGCCTTGATAGTCAGAGGCTTCCATGACTGATGAAAATAGCATGGAAACTCTTGTTGTGGTCCTCGCTTGGTTGCTCGCATTTGCCGCTTTTACCTGGCTACCGAAAACATAGGTATGTTTCATTGCTGATTCTGAAATAGAATCGTCGGAATCTGTGATAATCAATAAAGTCCCTACCGCTGCATTTGTCCAAGTCATTGGGTCAGATACTGCTTGGGTAAAGCTATCTTTAAATGAGTAGTTTTGTAATGAACTGCAACCAGTGAGTGAGAAAGCAATATAGATAGATAAAATAAGCTTGATGATCATTAAATTAGTCTGAGACAAAATGCATTTTACTCAGACTAGCTGTAGTTGCAGCATGTACTTGTAGCGAAAATGATAACTTACGGTTTTAGCTTAAAAGCCGATTAAAATTCGTAATGCACTCCGATCATCATGAAATCTGGTTCAATGGATATCATTGGCAGAATATCCAGTGATTCCGTTGAATCATATAAAACACTGGATAAAAAGTTCCCGTATGCGGCGCCAATGAACACTTGAGAGGGATAATGTTCGCCTGCCTCTACCCTCGCCCATCCCGTCGCATAGGCGGTCAGGAATGTTGAATAAATCAACATATCTTTTGTCAGCGTCGTCAGGCCAGATTTGTCATAATTTCGTTTAGCGATGTGTGCTGTCGCAAATGCTCTTGATGTGTGTGCAGATGGCCAACCGCAACATTTACCTGTCGGTCTTAATTCTTTGGTTGCTTGTTGGATACTGCCCGTTGTTGTCGCCACAATGCCTGCAGTTAGGTTGTCTCTAATTAAGCGAAATGACTTTTTTTTCTAATGTTTTATCTAATGAATCTGAAAAGTCGGGCTCGACCATCGCTGAAGAAATGAGCATAGAAACTCTGCTGGTTGAGCGGGCTCTGTCACTGACTTCGGCTGCTCGTTTTTTGCTGCCAAAAAGGTGGTTATGTTGCGTTGCGTAGTTGGATATGGACTGGTCGGATTCACTCATTACAATCGCCGCCCCAATGACTAAGTTACCCCAGGTCATGGGATCTTTTGCGGCAGTAGCAATGGAATCAGTAAAGCTAACAGAGCTACACGCTGAGAGTAACAGGCATGCAGCGAAGCAAGCTATGTTGTTTATCTTCAAAACGATACCTAATCAAAAATTGTCGAATCAAAATGTGAGATTAGGTTATAGCTTCTCATACTGACGGTTACGGTGTGGTGTTAAGTGATAAACACATATATTACATCGTGAAAACTAGAATAGATCTCAGACGCTGTTCTGTTAAATTTGAATACTTTTCGCTGTTTCATGAACGGTGATCAACTTAGATGTTCACCGCGAATGGGTCATCGTGAACCAAGTCCATTATCACCTGTTTAATCGTTGCAGATCGCACTGGCTTGGTGATGAAATCGTTCATACCGGCCTCGAGGCACTTCATTTTGTCTTCCTCCATAGCGTTTGCAGTCAATGCGATGATAGGAATGGTGATGCCAGCATTTCGCAACAGACGCGTCGCCTCAATGCCGTCTAGCTTTGGCATCGACATATCCATAAGAATGAGGTCGAAACCGATGTCGCAGCCTTGTTTTTCTATTTCTTTGATGACCTGAATACCATCGCCCGCAACAACCACAGAGTGCCCTGCTCTTTCGAGCATCAGCTTAACCACCATTTGGTTGGCTTTGTTATCCTCTGCGACAAGAATATTCATTGGTTGCGTTTGATTTTCCTTAACAACAATACCTGGTTTGTTTTCAATCACTACCGGTTCAACGATAGGAATGGAGACTTTAAATCGGGAGCCGATACCTGGCGAACTTAAGCATTCAATGTGTCCGTCCATTAAATCCAAAAGCTTTTTACAGATAGCAAGTCCAAGCCCTGTGCCTCCATATCGGCGGGTAATGCTGTTGTCAGCCTGCATAAAGGGAGAGAATATTGTCTCCATGCCCGCTTCGGTAATCCCTATACCTGTGTCGCTAATGCAAATAATAAGTTCATTATTATCTTTGGTCAGACTTATGTCGACTTTACCCACCTCGGTAAACTTGACTGCATTTCCCACCAGGTTGAGCAAAATTTGCGTAAATCGATTTCCGTCTTGATACACCAGTTTCGGCACGTTTTCGTCAATTAAGACGTTTAGTTCAATCCCTTTTTTATTGGCCAAGCTGAGTATCTGTTTATGAACAACAGTGACGCTGTCACGCGGATCAATATTGTCGGGATGGAGGGAAAAGTTGTCTGATTCGATGAGCGATAAATCAAGCACATCGTTGATGATCGTAAGGAGCAATTGGGCAGACATATCCATCATAGAGATATATTCGATCTGCTCGCTGTTTAACACTGTGTGTTGTAAATTGTCGATCAAGCCAAGAACAGCATTCAGCGGTGTTCTTATTTCATGGCTCATCATCGCTAAGAATCTTGATTTGGCTTCGTTGGCTTCTTCTGCCTGTTTACGTGCAGCCTGCAATTCAGCGAGTTGTTGCTTTCTGTCGGTAATGTCTTTGGCTGTTCCTCGATAGCCCAGATATTCACCTTGCTCTGAGTAAACTGGTTGTCCCGAGATACTTACCCAATGAATATGGCCACCGTCGCCCAAGTGCGCTTCAAGGTCAGAAATTGGCTCTCTTTTTGCGGTAATCGAACCCAATAAACCACGCAAGTCAGTTTGTGATTGAATCTCTTCCATAATCACATTGGGAGCAATTGGCCTGATCTTATCTGATGGAGACGAGAGATATGAGAGATTATTGTCAATATCCGTTTCCCAAAACCAGTCACTGGCTGTTTTCGCGAAATCCCTGAAACGACGTCGACTCGCTGACAGTTCCCGGGTTTTTAACGTAACGAGGCTTTTGAGTTTTTCTCTGTAGTCGATATCGATGATTGTTCTGACAATCAATGGCCTGAATCGGTTAAGAACTTCTTTGGCTTTTACGTCAAAGCGGCCTTTGTTATGAGAAATCAAGATTAATAACGATTCGCTACCGTTCACCGTGAGGCCTGTTATCACTGCGGAGCGGCATGTCAGCTCTTTACTTGCGCAAAGGTCGGCGAACTCAGGTGTTCGTTCAGGTGCGAAAAGTACTGTTGTGTGGCCATCGATGCAGCGTTTTATCGTTGCACCATTTCGCCAGTCAATTTTTTGCAGGTGTTCGGTCGTTGATACAAGGCAGGTGAACTTCTCATCACTAAACTGTGTTCGGCTCAAAACGACAGCCTGATCAAAATCGATATATCGTTCTATTACATCAAGTAGCGTATCGAATATTTCCGCTTTGTTGCTGGCTCCCGACATGGCAGAGATGGCTGATAGTATGGCCTGGTTTTCTTCGTATAAGCGTTGTTCCCGCTCTTCTACCCTATTTAATTCAAAAAGTGTTTCTTGCAGCTGTTCTGACACAAGGTCTGTCATACTCGATCCTCATGGAACACAACGGCCGATATCATAAGGTTACCGTGCGCAAGTTCCCCACAAAGAAACTGTCCTTGTTCCCCAAACGTAAACGCGCAAGCAAATGGGCTTCCTTTCATCGTTTTGTTCATTTGCCCCGCAACTTCGTATAACTGGTTTTTTATCAATAACATGCAGCCAGCGCAATAGATAGCGAGTCCACCAATCGGTTTTACGTCTTTTTCTTTGTAGCCACATGCGGAGCGTAACACCCGCCCCGCCCGCGTTACCAACATCTGACGGGTGCCTGACATCAGAAACACTTTTTCACCGACTTCAATTTTGCTGAAAAACTCGATTCCTCCCTGATCTGTCATGGCTGAAGGGTGACTCAGCGCAAAATATGGGATGCCATGGATGGTTCCAGTTTGTCTACCCAGAGGGAAAAGAGTCGATTGCTTAAAAATTGTCTCCGGGTGGATGTCTTTTCGGGTGAGTTCTTTGTACCAGTCACCGTATACATCAGCGGCTGGCTTGTTATCGAGCTCGATTACCTCACGACCCACTGCTTTGGTTACCGTGGCTTCGTAACCAACGGTTGAAAAACCGCTATTGAATGCATAACTTGTTCTGACTGATGGATAAAAGACGGCAATAGCGACACCATCGGATGAACCTTGCTCGTTATCAAAGACAGACCATTTACCTGAAATATTGTCGTCAGCCGCTGAGCCGCCAATAATCGGGACCGATACGCCAAGCTCCTCTTCAATGGCTTTAAGAATGACTTCTTCATAGCCAGGCGTAGCATGTAAAACAATGAGCTCAGGTAACTCGCCAGGACGTTGACTGTTTGAAATCGCTTTTACTAGCGTTTCTCTGGAAACCGCGTCAATGTTGTCGGTTGACCCGTCGAATTCCAGCATCGCCGAGCCGTAGGCTCCGGAAGGGTCTTCAACCGCCCAAACGGCAATAGTTTGCCCATGGATGTAACCAACCTCAGTGATAAGTCCCTGACATGATGAACAACCAATGATTTGCGCATTTGGGTAGTATGTAGTGAGTTCTTTTCGAAGATCGATGAAATCTCTGGCTTGCGTATAGTAAACGACGAGCATATTTGGCTCATCAATGGATTTGCGCAAGCTTTCAACGATTCGACCGACAGCGTTTTGAATGCATTTTATTGATGAAAATGCGGTGGCTATTTTCATGGAGTAAAGACAACCTGTGTATGTATATTAAGGCCATGTAATAGCCTATTGTTAGAATTAATAGCAGAAGCCTTTGTCTCACATACGCACGGTAACGCAAGATTTTATAGTGAATTGGAATGTTATCAGTGAGCTAGATCACGGCTGATGAGAAAACAGTTAGCATGTTTGTCGGTGTATTGAGCATTCGTGACGGACGGCAAATATAGACACTTTCGCCCCTTGTGGGTTGTTTCGCCATCGTTTTTCACAAAGGCATCAACTTTTACCATTGGACGCCATTCACAAAAGCTGCGCATCAGCAGTCACACCGGATACACCACTTTCTATTAACAATATTTTATCATTCTATTGTTTTGATCCACACATCGCTATTTGCATCAAGCACTCTCACGCTATTTCACATTAAAGAGCCACTTCACAGTACAACAATGAGTTTAATACAGTAAGACGCCACAACATTTTTTGGCCATGATTCGTCGTTACGAGTAAAGGCATATTTTATTTAATAATGATTATTATTTAGCGTTAGCGTCAAAAACAACCCTGACCTGATATTTGTCGTACTCAACAATCGCGAAAGCAACCGTGTTTTCCTGATCTTTGACCGGTAAGTCGTATGAAACTATTGCTGAGTTTGATGCGTTATCAGCTAGAGTTCTCTTTCCCATCTCTCTGTTTTCATTGGTGAAAAAGGTGACGCGTGTTGGCTTTTCGTGGTGGCTGATAACAAGTGTCGGCATATTTTTATCATTATCCGATAACACCGCTGAAAATGGCTTATCATTTATAGAAACATCGCATTTATTATTTTTAATAATGCAGTTTTTCTCACTGTCAGGCTGGAATAATTAAATGTACGCCAAAAGAATGCAGTGATGAGTAACGCCATCATAAATACTATTTGGAGGAGTCTTGCCCGTGTCAATTTTTCTGCGGCCATGAGTTGGTGTCTTCCCTGTGTTATATATCAAAAATTCTATATAAATCTACAATGCGATAAAGCGAGTTTCGTTACGATTCTGTATTTAGTTTGTTAAAACCAGTATCATCGAAAGCGTTGAATGCCGCCCATCAATAAAAATTGCAATGCAATGCTAACATAAGGTGTTTTCTTTTTAGCGTTTTCTACCATAGCAGTGGCATTTAGGCCGATAAGGCTAATAGTAAAACGTGAGTAGTAATCATAAAAATGTGGAAGCAAGCAAATGAACCAAGAGAAACAACTCGAGCTTGACTACAACTACCGTGTAGTCCGGCAGTTCACCCTTGCAACAGTGCTATGGGGAATTGTCGGAATGGGCGTAGGCGTGTTAATAGCTGCTCAGCTGGTTTGGCCAGCATTGAACTTTGATATTCCTTACCTGACTTATAGCCGTCTTCGTCCTTTACATACCAACACTGTCATTTTTGCCTTCGGCACGTGTGCGCTGTATGCGACTTCTTACTATGTCGTGCAACGCACGTGTCAAGCTAGGTTGTTTGGAGGTAGGCTCGCGGAATTTACCTTCTGGGGCTGGCAAGCTGTTATTGTTGCCGCAGCGATTTCACTGCCAATGGGCTACACGACGAGTAAAGAATACGCAGAACTGGAGTGGCCGATCGACATTGCCATCGCCGTTGTTTGGGTGTCTTATGCCATTGTGTTTTTCGGTACGTTAGTGAAGCGGAAAACATCTCACATCTATGTTGCCAATTGGTTTTTCGGTGCCTTTATCGTCACGGTTGCGATTCTACATATCGTCAACAGCATGGCTGTTCCTGTCTCGGGCATGAAATCGTATTCCATCTATTCGGGTGCCGTCGATGCAATGATTCAGTGGTGGTATGGCCATAACGCGGTTGGTTTTCTGCTCACGGCTGGCTTTCTTGGGATGATGTATTATTTCGTTCCGAAACAAGCAGGTCGTCCGGTCTACTCTTATCGCCTGTCTATTGTTCACTTTTGGGCGTTAATTTCACTTTATATATGGGCAGGCCCTCACCACCTTCACTACACAGCGTTGCCTGATTGGGCTCAGTCACTTGGCATGGTGATGTCGATTATCCTTTTCGCGCCATCATGGGGTGGGATGATAAACGGCATTATGACGCTGTCCGGGGCCTGGCATAAACTTCGCTACGACCCTATTCTCCGCTTCCTCATTGTCTCGTTGTCCTTCTATGGCATGTCGACGTTTGAAGGCCCAATGATGGCGATAAAAACAGTGAATGCGTTATCGCATTACACCGACTGGACCATAGGTCACGTTCACTCAGGCGCGCTCGGCTGGGTGGCTATGGTGTCTATAGGTGCGGTTTATCACTTGATTCCAAAACTTTTTGGCCAAGAGCGCATGTATTCTGTTGAGCTGATCAATACCCACTTCTGGCTGGCGACTGTCGGTGTCGTTCTCTACATTGTCGCGATGTGGATATCTGGCGTGATGCAGGGCTGATGTGGAACTCGGTCAACGTCGATGGAACACTGACCTACAGTTTTGTTGAGTCGGTTGCGGCATCATGGCCTTTCTACCTCGTTCGCTTCATCGGTGGCGCAATTTATTTACTCGGTATGCTCCTCATGGCTTACAACACGTATAAAACGATCATGGCACCAACAGCGAGTCTGAAAGCTGTTGGTCAAACGGCATAGGAGGCAAGAAAATGAGTTCTAAACGTCATGAGATTGTCGAAAAAAATGTGGGTTTGTTTGCCATTTTGATGGTGCTTGCGATCAGCATTGGTGGCCTTGTTGAAATCACCCCTCTTATGTTCCAGAAACAAACTACCGAACCCGTGGCGAATCTGCGGCCTTACACCGCGTTGGAAATGGAGGGCCGTGACATCTACATCCGTGAAGGCTGTAACGTTTGTCATAGCCAAATGGTTCGTCCATTCAGAGCGGAAACAGAGCGATATGGACACTACTCTGTTGCAGGCGAAAGTGTATGGGAGCACCCGTTCTTATGGGGTTCCAAACGAACCGGCCCAGACCTTGCCCGTGTGGGTGGCCGTTACTCTGACGAATGGCACCGTGTTCACCTGATTAATCCACGTGACGTGGTCCCGCAATCAAATATGCCAGGCTTTCCGTGGCTTGACGAAAATATACTGGATGGTGAATTAACGGCGAAAAAGCTGACTATTTTCAAAGATAACTTTGGCGTCCCCTACACCGATGAGCAAATTGCAAATGCCAAAAGCAATGTCGTCGGTAAGACCGAAATGCAGGCGCTTATTGCTTACCTGCAGTCACTTGGTCACGCAATGAAATAAGGAATGGCTGATGGCAATGTTCAATGCGATATGGACACTTGTACTGTTCATCATGTTTATCGGTATTGTTTTGTGGGCGTACAGCAGTCGTCGAAAAAAAGAGTTTGATGAAGCTGCCAATCTCGTCTTCGCAGACGAAGAGAAAGACAAAGAGGTAGCGGGAGAGACGGACAAATGACAACATTTTGGACCCTATTTATCACCATTCTAACGCTGGGCACGATCTTTGGCTGTGGTGCGTTAGTGATCTGGTGTACGAAAGATTATGAAGGCCTGAAAGATGGCGAAGACATGGGGCACGAATATGACGGCATCAGGGAGCTAAATAACCCACTCCCAAAATGGTGGTCGTACATGTTCTGGATGACTATCGTTTTTGGATTGATTTATTTGCTCTTGATGCCGGGTTTAGGTGCCTACAAAGGTCTACTTGGCTGGCAAAGCTCCGCTCAGGACATTAAGAGTATTGACGAATCCAAAGCAGCGGCCTCTTCATCTGATGATGTGTTCAACCAATACTTTCGTGAAGTAGCACAAGCTGAAAAGAACTATGGCGCCGTTTATCGCTCGTTAGCGTATAAACCGGAAACCGATGAATTGCTTCCGATTGAGCAGATAGCGACCAAAAAAGAGGCGCTCAAGGTCGGTCAAAAGCTCTTCAAACAAAACTGCGCTCAATGCCATGGCTCTGACGCACGAGGACAAGGTGGATTCCCGAACCTTACAGACAAAGCTTGGTTGTATGGCGGAGAGCCCGCGAAGATCAAAGAAACCATCGTAGACGGCCGAATCGGAAACATGCCTGCGTGGTTGGATCAGATGGGTGAAGATGGCGTGAAGGAAGTGGCTGCTTATGCACTGAGTCTGTCGGGGCGTAAAGTTGATCCTCAACTGGCAGCCAAAGGTAAAACGAGATTTGTTGTCTGCGGTGCCTGCCATGGCACAGATGGTAAAGGTAACCCCGCATTTGGCGCCCCCGATTTGACGGACAGAGACTGGCTATATGGCGGTTCACGTAAGGCCGTCGAAGACACCATAAGATACGGTCGTCAAGGCGTGATGCCTGCGTGGAAAGACATCCTTGATGAGGATAAGATTCAACTGCTATCAGCATATGTGTGGCAATTGAGCCAACTTGAGAATCAGTAAGAGACAAAAGCCCCGAGACAGGGGCTTCACTTATTTGTTAGGGAGTAACAAAAAGAATGGTAACACCATGGTACAAGCAATTTTGGCCTTGGTTTTTAATTGCTCTTCCGGGCTCAGTCATCATCGCGAGCTTGTTTACCTTTTATCTCTTTTCTCAGAACTCAGTGAGTCTGGTTGCCGATGATTATTACAAAAAAGGGAAAAGCATTAATCAGGATTTATCGCGTCTAAAAGAGGCTGATGATTTGGGAATTTCGGCATCTTTAACGCAGCACGATTCAAGGCTGATCGTTCATATAGACAAGGGCAAGTTAGCTATATACCTCCTCTCAGACTGACTCTTCGCCATCGCACCCTTCCCGAAAATGATATTCGGGTGATGTTAACGCCAGATAGCACCGGTAATTACCGTTATGACCTTCCAAGCCCGCTGAGTGGGCCATGGTATATAGAAATAAATTCCCATGATGAAGTATGGAGACTGGCTACGCGAGCTAACTTTCCCACATCTACCACTGTTGCGTTTTACGGCCAGAGCAAATAAATGACGGCTAACTGTTACCATTGCGGCGAGCCAGTTCTGACCGGAGACACTTACCTGGTTGAAATATTAAATGAGCAGCGAATCATGTGTTGCCCCGGTTGTCAGGCCGTCGCCTCAACAATTATCGCCAGCGGGCTAGTATCGTATTACCAATATCGCACAGCAACAGCCGATAAATCCCAGTTGGTCCCCGATGAAATCCAGTCGTTCACGCTTTACGATAATCAGGATGTCCAGCAAGATTTCGTCTCTCACAACGGTAACGTGAAAGAGGCAGTACTTTCTATTGAGGGTATTTCTTGCTCTGCGTGTGCGTGGTTGATTGAGAAGAAAGTCTTCTCTCTTTCAGGTGTTCAAAGCATCCGCGTTAATTCTGTTAATCAGCGAGCAACGGTGCAATGGCAGTCTACCTCGATAAAGCTCAGCGCGATTCTAAAAGCCGTGCATGAGATTGGTTATCAGGCAGCGCCCTTTGAAGCGGATAATCAAGAACAGCAATATCACCAACAAATGAAGCAATACCTTTATCGCCTCGGTATTGCAGGCTTGGCAACGATGCAAGTAATGATGCTTGCCGTTGCATTATATTTCGACGTTTTCAGCGGGATGGATGAAACCTTTCGTCAGTATCTGCGCTGGGTCAGCCTGATCTTCGCGACACCCGTCTTACTCTATTCAGCCATGCCCTTCTATATCAATGCATGGCGTAATATCAAAGCAAGAAGCTTGGGGATGGATGTCCCTGTGTCTATCGCTCTTCTGTTTGCTTATTTCTCTGGTGTTTACGCAACACTTTATGATCGGGGAGACGTATTTTTTGAGTCTGTCTCTATGTTCACTTTTTTCCTGCTTCTTGGCCGTTTTTTGGAAATGCGTGCACGTAGAGCAGCGGCCGCAGCAAGTGCGAATCTTCTAAAACTTATCCCAAAACTTGCTACGTTGGCAGATGGCACAACAGTCGCCGCGAAGTCACTCAACCCGGACGACGTTGTGCGTGTTTTACCGGGAGAGTCAATTCCTGCTGACGGCGTCATCGAGTCGGGTTCATCGGAAGTAGACGAATCTATGTTGACGGGTGAGTCACTGCCTGAAAGTAAAACCGTTGGCGACAGTGTTTTCGCGGGGACAGTCAATGCAGAAGGTAATTTCGACCTGAGAGTTACCCATAAACGTCAAGATTCACTGCTGTCTCAGATTATTCGCTTACAAGACGAAGCACACAACACCAAACCACGAATCGCAGTGCTTGCCGATCGGGTAGCCCGCTATTTTGTTGCTGTTGTATTAGTGATATCGGCTCTTACATGGCTCTACTGGTACCAACTAAAACCTGAAGATGCCTTTTGGATTATGCTCTCTGTGCTTGTTGCAACCTGCCCATGTGCACTCGCTCTTGCAACACCCACGGCGCTGACTTGTGCGACAAGTACACTGAGCCGATCTGGTGTTCTATTGCGGCGAGGACATGCACTCGAAACACTGCCTAAAGTAAATCATCTTATTTTGGACAAAACAGGTACCTTAACAACGGGCAATATAGAGTTACGCGGTCACACACTTTACAGTGAGAGCTCCTCTGATAAAGCATTACACATTGCCGCAACATTAGAGTCGTTTGCCAACCATCCTATTGCGCTTGCTTTTAGAGATATTCCAAAAGCGGCTTCTGTTTCAGATGTGACCAATAAGATTGGTCATGGCGTCAGCGGCTGTTTTGAAGGAAAGCGATGGCGTATAGGAAAACCTGATTTTGCTCTATCTGACCCTGAATTTGCCGACCAATCTGATGATCAGATCTGGTTATCATGCGAAGAAGAACCAGTTGCCTCGTTTCGTCTGCACGATCCCATTAGAGAATCCAGTCAAGCGTTTATTGATGCTTTTAAAGCAGACGGCGTCAAGATCACCATGTTAACGGGAGACAGCTCGAATTCAGCGCCAGAGTTAGCACATGCACTTGGCCTCAAGCATTGGGTTTCAGGCGTGTCGCCGGAAGAAAAATACGCTTTCTTAGAGAAACAGCCGAGTGAATCAGTCACAATGATGGTGGGTGATGGAATTAATGATGCGCCAGTCTTGGCTGGTGCACACCTGTCTGTGGCGATGGGGAGTGGTTCTGATATTGCCAAATCATCTGCGGATATCCATTTACTCAGTGATGATTTATCACACTTGCTGTCTGCTCGTCACCTTGCAGTCAAAGTCAGAAATATAATCAGGCAGAATCTTGCTTGGGCGCTTGGCTACAATATAGTGATATTACCCCTTGCTGTAATGGGGTTAGTCGCGCCCTACATTGCTGTTGCCGGTATGTCAGCAAGCTCATTAATTGTGGTCACCAATTCGCTAAGACTGCTGAGAAATAGCCAATAGCTATTACGGATAACGCATGGAAAGTATATATATTCTGATCCCTATTGCCATTCTCCTCGTGGCTGTTGCCGTGGGTATTTTTATCTGGGCCGTAAAGTCTGAACAATTTGAGGATTTAGAGCGTCAGGGAATGAATATCCTTCTTGATGAAAAGAATGACAGGACACAGGATAAAAGCAATAAGGTTGACCCTGAGTGATGATGTCTGAAGATTGGCTTGCTGCTTTGTTGATTGGTCTACTCGGCGCAGGGCATTGCCTTGGCATGTGTGGGGGCATCGGGGCTGCAGTCGCAATGGCAACACCAACGACCACTCATCGATGGCCCTTTTTATTGGGTTATAATTTTGGGCGACTGGCCAGCTACGTACTCGCTGGTTTCATTCTGGGCGGCGCGCTTTCAACCGTGATAGAAGTCAGTGGCTTTAAACACGGTCTTGCCATTCTAAGACTGTTAGCTGCATTAATGCTTATTCTTCTCGCACTTTATCTCGCGCAAATTTGGAATGGCTTGTCTTACATAGAAAACGTCGGCAAATACCTTTGGAAGTTCCTTTCTCCACTCACATCAAAATTTTTACCATTGAGCACCCCGTTCGCAGCAATCCCGTTTGGAATGATCTGGGGCTGGCTGCCCTGTGGACTGGTTTATTCAGCATTAAGCTGGTCAGCGGTATCAGGGTCTGCAATGCAGGGGGCAGTATTAATGTTGTTTTTTGGTTTGGGTACCTTGCCTGCGATGCTGTTGGTCGGTTCAACAGCTGAATCCATGAAACGATTCATGAACAACCTCTTATTTAGGCGCTTTACGGCTGCAATATTGTTAGTGTACGGAATTATTACCGCTATCGATGCTTTAAAACTTTTCTGAGACGTTCGTTTTTTTCATATTGAAAGTGTTAACATGGTCGCATATTACATCCGACCTGCAAACGTATGATAAATATGACTGTATTCAAACGTTCTCCTTCAAGTGCTTGCCCAACCATTCATTGCCAAAATTGCAGTATCAGCCAGTTATGCATCCCTTTTTCATTGAATGAACAAGAGCTTGATCAGCTTGATGAAATTATCGAGCGAAAGAAACCTGTACAGAAAGGTCAGTCTCTATTCAAAGCAGGCGACGGTTTACAATCACTGTATGCTATCCGATCTGGTAGCATCAAAAGTTACACCATCACAGAACAGGGCGAAGAACAAATCACTGGCTTTCACCTTGCTGGTGATTTGGTGGGATTTGATGCTATCAATGAAATGTCTCACCCCAGCTTTGCTCAGGCACTTGAGACATCAATGGTTTGCGAGATCCCCTATGACATTCTCGATGATCTGTCAGGTAAAATGCCCAAGCTTCGACAGCAAATCATGCGTTTAATGAGTAGCGAGATTAAATCCGATCAAGACATGATACTTCTATTATCCAAGAAGAATGCGGAGGAGCGCCTTGCTGCGTTCTTGTACAGCTTGTCTACGCGTTTTGGACAACGTGGGTTTTCAGCTCGCGAGTTTCGCTTAACGATGACCCGAGGTGAAATCGGTAACTACCTTGGCTTGACGGTTGAGACCATTAGTCGATTGCTTGGCCGATTCCAAAAGAGTGAAATGCTGGCAGTAAACAGTAAGTACATTACGATTTTAGACAACGAAAAAATGCGTGAGCTGGCTGGCTTCTCTCGTTAAGATCCTGTAATAAAATGCTTCCAATCAATGGCGCGTTCCGCGCCATTTCTATTTTCTCTCATATTTCAACCATATTGTCGCAAACAAAGCCTGTGAACTACGTTAAATTAAGGATATCGGTTTTTTTGTTATTCAGGAGACCAATATGGACAGATACACCAACCTACTGGTGGCGATAGCCCCAGAGCAGGAAGAACAGCCTGCCCTGTCCCGCGCTATCCTGATCGCACGCAAGTCTGATGCCCCGGTCAAACTCACACTCTTTCTTGCCATTTATGATCTTTCCTATGAGATGACATCCATGCTGTCGACAGATGAACGGCAGGCAATGCGGAGTGGTGTTATCAAGCAAAGGGAAGAATGGCTTGAGTCGTTGCTTGAGAATCATGATGCGGTAAACCTAGAAGTGGAAAGGCATGTTGTCTGGCATAACAGACCTTATGAAGCCATGGTTTCGCAAGTGCTTGAAGGTGGACACGACATGCTGCTTAAAGCGACCCACATGCACGATAAACTTGGCTCTGTCATTTTCACACCGACAGACTGGCATCTGTTACGTAAATGTCCCTGCCCCGTTCTCTTGGTAAAAGATCATGACTGGCCTGAGAACGGTAAAATCTTAACGGCGGTGAATGTCTCTTCAGATAACGAAACGCACATTGAGCTCAATGATAAGCTGATTGCAGAATCTAACGCGATGGCCTCTTTACTTCATGCTGAGGTTCATCTGGTTAATGCATACCCTGCTACGCCAGTAAACATAACCGTCGAGCTGCCTGAATTTGACCCCGCTTCCTACACCGATGCTGTTCGAGGGCATCACCTTTTGACAATGAAAACACTTCGTCAGAAGCACTGCATCGATGACAATCTGACGCACGTTGAAGAAGGGCTGCCTGAAGATGTCATCCCACAAGTCGCTGAGGAGTTAGATGCGGAACTGGTGATACTGGGAACAACGGGCAGAACGGGGCTTTCCGCCATCTTCATTGGAAATACGGCAGAACACACCATTGACCAGCTTAATTGTGATTTATTAGCGATAAAACCGGATGGTTATGTCAGTCCATTGGCGCCAAAAAGCGATTAAATCGCGTAGCTAAGATGTAAAAAAAAGCTGCTATGAAGCAGCCTTTTCTTTTCTGACTAGACGTTTGTCACATCGATAAACATTGACTCGTCAATATTTGTGGATGAGACCGTTGCCTCAGTGAAACCGTATTCACGACGCTTTTCTGAACGGTCAATAGGCAAGTTGACAAAGTCGAACAGCTCTTTGTCAGCAAGCTGGCTTGGGCTGACGTTTTGAATAGATTTGAAGATGCTCTCTACGCGGCCGGGAGTTTGTTTGTCCCACCCAACCAACATCGCCTTAATTGACTGGCGCTGAAGGTTTTCCTGCGAACCGCAAAGGTTACACGGAATAATCGGAAACGCTTTGTGTTCAGCATATTTGATAAGGTCTTTTTCACGGCAATATGTCAGTGGACGAATCACCACATTACGGCCGTCATCAGAGCGAAGCTTCGGCGGCATCGCTTCAGTCGCGCACCATGAAACATGTTTAGGAACATGGTCTCGACGATATCGTCAAGATGATGCCCCAGCGCAATTTTAGTTGCGCCGATTTTCTCAGCAAACGAGTACAAGGTTCCACGACGTAAACGAGAGCAAAGACCACAGGTTGTTTTACCCTCAGGTACTTTCTCTTTTACCACTGAGTAAGTGTCCTTATCTACGATGTAGTAAGGGATATTAAGTGTCTCAAAATATTCTGGAAGAATATGCTCTGGGAATCCCGGCTGTTTTTGGTCTAAATTAACAGCAACAACATCAAAATTAACAGGTGCGGATTCTTTTAATCTCAACAGAATATCCAGCATGGCGAATGAGTCTTTACCACCACTGATACACGCCATCACCACGTCGTTTTCTTCGATCATGTTGTAGTCAATAATGGCGTTTCCAACATTCCTACGCAGACGCTTTTGAAGTTTGTTGAATTCAAGTGTTTCTTTTCGGGTGTCTTGTTGACTCATTCTGGCTTCTCATGTTGCGGGCCATATTGGCCTTAGACATTATTTTGATTGGACTATTTGAGGGGGCGAATTATACGGATTTTTCCTCATGGTTTAAATACTTCTCTCATTAACAAAGACGTCGCGCCTTTTACGAGGGTACCTTAGAGAAGATAAAGCAATGATGAAGCAAGCTTCCGCACGCCAAAAATAGAAAAATGAAAATAGCGAATCAAAGTGCGGATGATAAGTCGCTTGCTAGTCAGAGGGAAGCCACGGTGTAATTTTATCCGGTGGTACACTAAATAGCACGGATTCGTCTTCCACTAAATCTGATGGCCGAATAAATACCTTACGCCCTGTAGCCGGAATAACGTTACCGAGAGTTGTTGTGAGTGAGTTGACGTCCTGATCAAAATGAACAGTAATCCCCTTTACTTCAGGCATAAACCACGAAGACAACATTCCCCCCAAGTCATCCATGATTGCGTTCATTTGAGGCACTAAAGCGCTAAGCTCACCAGAAGAGATACCCGCGTTGTACTTTGGTTCAGCCATTACCTGATAAGATATGTCACAAACTTGCTCTCCCTTAGTTTCGACAAAGACATCTGGATTTACCTTTTTTAAATGTCTATCTATGGGCAAAGGCAGTTCTTGTGAGGCTGGAATGACAAACGCTTCATAATTCGCTTTCTTACTCATCCATGCTTTGGTGATTTGGCATGTCTCTCCCGAGATAGGGTTCACCATAAAGTAGCCAACTTTGACATCGGGATGAGACTCGGCATTATTATATTTAAGTTGGGAGAACAGTTTGTTGTAGCTGAATTCGTATTGCGCCGAAAAGGCGGGAAAGGCTGGCAGCAAGGTGACCAGCAGACCAAGAAGATGACGTTTCATCCTTTACTCCAGAACTTTTCGTTGTGTCTTAGCATATCCCTGATTTCATCGACGTAGTCTTGCCCGCGCTCCGAGTAATTCGTTAGACCTTCTGCTAGCGAAAATGCACTTATCGGCTTGCCTGATTGACGCAATCCTTGGCGGATTTCACGAACACGGGCATAAGCAGTGTTTCTATTGATGTTGTCGAAGTAAGCTTGCACTGACTCGTCAACAGAATCGAAAACCGCCACTTCATGTGATTTATCATCAGCCCTTTGGTTGGCACCATGCCACAACCTGTTGAGTAACACCATTGACCAAAGAAGTTATTGCCGTGTTGTGCGAAGCGTGACGTGCCCCACCCTGACTCTTTTGCAGCCTGCACCAATATTAACGATGTCGGTAAGACATCAACCTTTTCTAATGCGACATTAAACCAACTCAGATCCGGAAAAGTACTCGGCATATCCAATGAGTATTGTTTCGCTAGACCGTTGAGAAATGAGCGCTCAGATTGAGTCAAGGACGACTTATCTCTCAATGTCAGCAGCTTGACGCGCTGCGCTTCTACTTTCGTATTTGCCCATTCGACAGAGGGGCGAATAAAGTCAAAAAAAGCCGATTTCTTTTCATTAACATCTGAAAATGCGCCAAAGTTGGGTGTAGAACGAAAAGCCGACGATGATTTTATTAAATCACTCTCTGCTTGTTGAGCGGAGCTATTTTGATTGGTTCTTTCATTCGGGGGAACACAGGCGGAAATGAGATTTGCTGAAAGTAGCAAAGCAACAATGTGGAATCTTTTCAAGCGTCGAAATAACCTTTGGGGCCTTGTTCATCCTCTGTTTCGCCATCTTCATCTTGTGACACCGTCACAGAAAGACCGACACCGAACATTTCTCGATAAACAATGCCTTTAACATTGAACAGAAAAGGCATCGCCCAGATCAATGCGACGCCAGCGGTTAGCAACGATAGTACAAAAAGACCCGCAATGACAATATAAACTGCACACAAAGGCAGCAGTTTTTTAGTAATTGCCCTCAGTGACAACCACATAGCGTCTGTCGCTTTCATCTCTTTTTCACAGATAAGCAATGGTGTCATCGAGAAGCCAATCCCCAAGTAAACACCAAGCAAAGGAATGATTTGGTTAGACACTGACTGTAGTGACGTTGTCACTAAAACGGCAATAATCAGTGTTAACGTATATGCAATACCCTTGAGTAAATGCCTCGGACGCGTCGTGAAACCAATCGCATGGCTTAACCCCATTAAACTTGCGCCTGCATACAAAGGAGAACAAAGAACTGTGCTGGTAAAAGAAGCAAACCGCATCGCGGCGCTCTGTTCTTGAGTGAAAGGCTCGCTTGATGTTAAGGAAGACAGCAGGGCCGCAGGATCGTCTAATATGCTGATATCGCCAAAAACCAGACAAGAAAATTAGCACCAAACAACAAACACATTGCAGGCAAAAATTGCCAGAAATGCCTCGCGGTAAGTGTCACAGCCTCATCAAGAATGTTGATCGCACTCAGTGAGTAGTTTCCCTTCAGTGCATTCTCAACAGTGCCACCAATGTTCAGTTCGTTATTGAACTCTTTCTCTCTCATGACTTGCCAGTATCAACCCTAAGAAAAAAATTTAGCGCTTTTCTTAAGTTATAGATGAAGTAAGACTTCGGATCTCCTTTATCTTACTATTTTGCGGCATTTTTACGCGTTATACTCTTTCTCCGTTGGTCGCCAAGGGCTATTAAATGGGCGACTCGCGTAAAAAATACACATATAAATGACACTGCATAACTCGTTTACTTTTTTCATGAATATGCCGAGCTGATATCGTCAAAAAACGCTTTAACATACATTTGCTCAGGTCTATCATGCGCTTCTATTTTTTTGGGGAAATTCATTAACTAATCGCCCGCGATTTAGGAGAGATAGAAGAATTGAACGCGACACAACCACTCAAAAAACCCGTTGTTCAGCTTCGCGGCTTGTGCAAAAGCTTTGACGGTAAGCAAATCATCAGTGACTTTAAACTGGACGTTAACCACGGCGAGTTTCTGACGATACTGGGCCCTTCAGGATGTGGTAAAACAACAGTACTGAGACTCATCGCTGGTCTCGAAGATGCTGATGAAGGCACTATCTTGCTTGATGATCATGACGTCACACGCATCCCCGCAGAGAATCGTCACGTTAACACCGTGTTCCAAAGCTATGCTCTCTTCCCTCACATGACTGTTTTTGACAACGTTGCATTCGGCCTCAGAATGCAAAATGTTGCTGAAAATGAGATTGAGCCTCGCGTGATGGAAGCACTTCGCATGGTCCAGCTTGATCAATTCGCTCCACGAAAACCCCATCAATTATCGGGCGGACAACAGCAGCGCGTTGCTATTGCGCGTGCTGTGGTCAATAAACCCAAAGTACTTCTGTTGGACGAATCCCTCTCAGCACTGGACTACAAACTGCGTAAGAAAATGCAGATGGAATTAAAGCAACTGCAGAGAAAGCTGGGTATCACCTTTATCTTTGTGACACATGATCAGGAAGAAGCCCTGTCGATGTCAGACCGAATCATAGTGATGCGCAGTGGTGACATTGTTCAGGACGGTTCGCCTCGCGAAATCTATGAAGAGCCCAAAAACCTGTTTGTTGCCCGCTTTATCGGTGAAATTAACGTCTTTGATGCCACGGTCATTCAGCGCCTCGATGAAAAACGGATTATGGCAACCGTTGAAGGCCGTCAGTGTCAGGTTTTCTGTGACCTTGATGTATCTGAAGGCGATGCCATCAAAGTGCTGTTGAGGCCTGAAGACCTGCGTCTTGAAGAGCTACACAACGGTGATGCTGCAAGCGGCATCGTGGGGTATGTTCGCGAACGCAACTACAAAGGCATGACGCTTGATTCTGTGGTAGAGCTTGAATCTGGTAAGTCAGTCATGGTCAGCGAGTTCTTCAATGAAGACGATCCGGATGTTGATCATTCATTGAATCAAAAAGTCGCTGTCACCTGGGTTGAAAGCTGGGAAGTGGTGCTGCCTGATGAAGAAGATTAACCTACAAAACGTTGTTATTGGGGTTATCGTCAGTTGGTTGCTGCTGTTTGTTTTTATACCCAACCTGATGATTATTATCACCAGTTTTCTGACCCGTGACGATGCGAACCTTGTTGAGCTGACGTTTACGCTGAGTAACTACGCCAAACTTTTAGATCCGCTATACGCTAAAGTGGTGTGGCACTCATTCTATATGGCGGTGATTGCAACCTTACTCTGCCTTTTGATTGGTTACCCTTTTGCGTACATCATTGCGCGTATGCCAGAGAAAATGCGCCCTTACATGCTGTTTTTGGTGATCGTACCTTTTTGGACAAACTCGCTGATACGCACCTACGGGTTAAAGATTTTTTTGGGCACACGAGGATTGCTCAACGACGCATTACTGACCGTTGGAATTATTGATAAGCCTCTTCGCATCATGTACACAGAATATGCGGTGATGATCGGTTTGGTTTACATACTCCTGCCATTTATGATTTTGCCTTTGTATTCAAGTATCGAAAAGCTTGATCGCAGCTATTTAGAAGCCGCGAAAGACCTCGGTGCAAGTAAACTGCAAAGTTTCTTCAAGGTAGTTGTTCCTCTTACCATGCCCGGCATTATTGCAGGATGTTTGTTGGTTCTGTTGCCAGCACTGGGAATGTTCTACGTGTCTGACCTCCTTGGCGGTGCTAAGAACCTCCTGATTGGTAATGTCATTAAAAGTCAGATTCTTAACGTTCGGGACTGGCCGTTTGGCTCGGCAGCGAGTATCTCGCTCACCGTGCTGATGGGATTGATGCTCTTTGCTTACTGGCGTGTTGGAAAACTGATGAATAAGAAGGTAGAGCTGGAATGAGTCGTTTCTTCAAAACCGGCTTTATGACGCTGGTCTATGCATTTTTGTACATCCCTATCATCATTCTTATCGTTAACTCGTTTAACGAAAGTAAGTTTGGCATGAAATGGAAAGGTTTCACGACCAAATGGTACGAGCAGCTTGTCACCAATGACAGTCTTGTTCAAGCAGCGTGGAACTCGTTGACTATTGCTGTCATTTCTGCGACTGCTGCAGCTTTGATTGGTAGCCTTACGGCGGTTGCCTGTATCGCTACCAGTTCAGGGCAAAAATTTTGTTAACGGTATGCTTTTTGTGGTCATGATGTCTCCTGACATTGTGATGGCCATTTCGCTGTTAGCCTTGTTTGTCTTGCTGGGCGCGCAATTGGGCTTTCTGACGCTGCTGCTGTCTCATATTACGTTCTGTTTGCCGTTTGTCGTGGTGACTGTGTATAGCCGACTTAATGGCTTTGACGTGCGTATGCTGGAAGCTGCAAAAGATCTTGCGGCGAATGAGTGGATAATCCTGAGTAAGATCATTCTGCCGCTTGCGGCGCCCGCCGTTGCTGCAGGTTGGCTGTTGAGCTTTACCTTGTCGCTTGACGACGTAATTGTCAGCTCATTTGTTACCGGGCCAAGCTATGAGATTCTGCCATTGAAGATTTACTCAATGGTGAAAGTCGGCGTGTCGCCGGAAGTTAATGCATTGGCCACATTGATGTTGATCGTGTCACTGGTTTTAGTGATCTGCTCTCAGCTGCTAGCCAGAGACAAAGTCCGCTAATCAAGCCAACGCAATTCGCATTTTTCAGTCACGGGTGGGGTTTCCCACCCGTTATTCTTCTCAAAGCAACAACAAAAAACATCGAGGAGTTCTCCATGAAATCATGGTCCAAGTTCTTGCTAGGCAGTGTCCTGGCGCTTTCAATGGCATCAGGGAAAGTTGCCGCCGAAGAAGAACTTTATTTCTACAATTGGTCGGAATATATCCCACAGGACGTGCTGGAAGACTTCACTAAAGAAACAGGTATCAAAGTCATTTACTCAACGTATGAGTCAAATGAAAGTATGTACGCCAAGCTTAAAACGCATCCAGAGGGCTATGACTTGGTCGTTCCCTCGACGTATTACGTTGCGAAGATGCGTGAAGAAGGCATGCTGCAAAAACTGGATAAATCGTTACTGACACATTTCGATGGCATTGACCCCAATAACCTGAATAAACCGTTTGATCCCGACAACCAATACTCGGTGCCTTACATTTGGGGAGCGACAGGGATCGGCGTGAATACCGAGTATTTAGATGCTGGAAAAGTGTCATCATGGGCAGACCTCTGGAATCCAGAGTGGGAAGGTCAGCTGTTGATGATGGATGACGCCCGTGAGTTCTTCCACATTGCACTCCGTAAGCTCGGCTATTCCGCCAACAGCAAAGATCCGAAAGAAATTGAAGCGGCGTTTAACGAACTAAAATCACTGATGCCGAATGTTCGTGTATTCAATTCAGACTTCCCGGCGAACCCCTATATGGCGGGAGAGGTTGAGCTGGGAATGCTATGGAATGGTTCAGCCTACGTTGCTCGAAAAGAAGAAGTGCCGGTCGAGATTGTGTGGCCAAAAGAAGGAGCCATCTTCTGGATGGACAGTCTCGCGATCCCTGAAAAGGCGAGAAACGTTGCTGCTGCCCACAAGATGATCGATTTCCTGTTGCGCTCGGAAAATGCCGCGAAGCTGGCGATTGAAATTGGTTACCCTACTCCAGTGAAAGCAGCATACCCACTACTGCCAAAAGCGTTCAGAGACGATCCGAGTATTTATCCTCCGCAAGAGGTGATGACGCAAGGGGAATGGCAAAGCTCAGTAGGCGATGCAAATGCACTTTACGAAACCTATTTCCAGAAGCTGAAAGCAGGCCAGTAATTGTTAAAAAAAGCAGCACACTGTGCTGCTTTTTCCTTTCGAACTCGGCTTCAATTGGCGAGTAGCTCGTTAACCAGTTCAGGAACAAGCGTCGTTGCTTTGCCATAACGTTTCTCAGCAAACTCGCTTTCAACGGCGCTTGGCTCAAGGTTGACTTCAATAGTGTGGGCACCGTACAAACCCGCTTCATGAACAAAACCTGCTGCAGGGTACACAGCGCCTGACGTACCGATAGAAATAAATAAATCCGCATCAAGAAGCGCTTGGTGGATTTTATCCATTGCTATCGGCATTTCTCCAAACCAAACAATATGCGGTCGCAGAGGTGACGGCATTTGGCAACAATGACATAGATCATCGACGCTAAGATCTCCTGGCCATTCAACCACTTGATTTGACTGCGTGCAGCGTGCTTTTAACAGCTCTCCATGCATATGCAAAATATTCTGACTGCCTGCGCGCTCGTGCAGGTTATCGATGTTCTGGGTAACGACCAGTACCTTTCCGTCTAATTCCCTTTCTAATCTCGCCAGAGCGAGGTGGGCATTATTAGGTTCTATTACACCATGTAATTTTTGTCTTCTTTCGTTATAAAACCTTTGCACCAATTCTGGGTTGCGCTCATATCCCTCCGGGGTCGCCACATCCTCAATGTGTGCTCTTCCCATAGTCCATCTTGTGCACGAAACGTTTTTATCCCAGATTCAGCCGAAATGCCGGCGCCCGTAAGAATGACAATCTTTTTGTAGGGAAACTGCATAGGGAACAATCCTTTCTTATTTGCTGCTCAGCATTCACTTTTATCTCGTATTCAAGATTTGTCGCCATCAGATAAGGATGAAAAGGCTACACAAATTACAAAAAAGTGTGTCTTAATAAGCCATACTTAACAGGTTATTTGTTTGTAGGACTGACACCAACAGATTCGCACTGCGGACCCATCTCATTATGCTAGTGGTGGGTGACTGAGAATACGACTTCTCTTCAAGCAATAATAATCAATATCTTTCACGGTATGTTGCGTTGACGAACATAAACAGCAAAATCCATTTCAGAGTTGCAGCTGGCGTCACATCAGGATCACTGCTTTTCGCAATGATTGTTGCCGCGGCGTTCTTAATTATCTCGTATCAGCAACAGGTTACACAGACTGAAGCGCGGATAAAACAACGCCTTGCTGATACGGGCTTTGTTGAATCGGTGATCGCCAACATCAATAATGGCACCAAACTTACTGACACCTTAATGCTCATTGAGTCACTTCCCTCAGTACAAACGGTCTGTCTGCGACACAAGGATGGAAGAATCACAAAAACACCCTCGACCCAACGTCCCGTTCTTCTCGATGCAGTTCTGACGCTCCCTATCCTCCTCGCTAATGGCGAGTCTGCGGGAAAAATTGAAGTCATCATTGATAAGTCGAAAATAAATAACAATGTCTTTGAGTCAGTGAAAAGCCAGATACTTTTACTTTTCTTTTACTCGGCTGCCGTTGCTTTTCTGACGTTGGTCATTGTCAGTCGCTTACTGACGGAGCCCATGAAACAGATTGCCAGCCACTTTCATCAGATTAAACCGGGAGACCAAAAACTCGTTGAAACGCCCTCGGGCAATGAAAACAACGAGGTTGGTGCACTGGTCAGCGATATCAATACCCTGCTACGTTCCGTGCATCAGAAAATTGAGAACGAACGTAATATGAATGTGAAAAATGAAGCCTTATCTCGAAAATTCCGCTTTATATTTGAACGTGCCAGCGCGGGTATAGGGTTGATTGATGAGAGAAATGCGCTAGTCGTCTCTAACCCTGCTTTGATGAGGCTTTTGGGGCAAACGGTAATCGCCGAGCTTCATCGTTTAAAGACGCTGATTTTCTCACTTTCTTTAACGATGTTGATGAAATTAAAAGTGTGCTGGAAGAATTTCGCGCCAAATCAGGCAACTCTTTCACCTCCATCGATATCCTTCTCAAACGTAAGCTGAAAAACCCTGACAGATGGGTACATTGCCTTTTCTCTAAAGTAGAGGACATGGACGCCCCCGATGCAACCTTGATTGAATTGGTTGTCTATGACATTACTGAGCGTGCTGAGCGGGAGCAATCGATCATCTTTGAGGCTGAGCATGACCCCATTACACATCTACTCAATCGCCGGGCTGCAATGAGCAAGCTTTCTTCTGCATTGCGCCACGTCGAGGAGGCTGGCCGTTATTTTGCGCTGATGATGATAGATTTAGATGGTTTTAAGCGTGTCAACGATACCTACGGCCACGATGCTGGAGATAAAGTAATCATTGAAGTGGCGAAGTGCATTCGCCAATTTTTCCGTAACTCAGACATTGTTGCCCGTTGGGGTGGCGATGAGTTTCTCATCGGTTTCTCGTACAGTCCGGAATATGAATCTGCGGTTCGTGATATTGCCAACGATCTGCAATTTCAAATCGCTATGCCTGTCGACATTGGACATGAACAGACCGCAAAAGTCGGCTCAAGTATCGGTATCAGTCTGTTTCCACAAAATAGTAAAAACCTTCACACGCTGATTGAGCAAGCTGATCACGCTATGTATCACGTGAAAAATAATGGTAAGAACTTCTACCATTCTATACCGAAGAAAAACATCAGCTCAAAAGTAAGTAGGTTGGAATTCTGTTGTCCTCAGCCATCCAGCAATGTGCTGAGACTGGATGAAATCTCCTTGATATCTTGCTCTGCCAACAGTAACGCCTGGCGCAAGCTCAACGCCTCTTTTGTCCACACCATCGAGACACAAGCAACGATTCTGCCTGAGGAAAATACAGGCACGGCAAATGAAGAGGTTTTTGACTGGAACTCTTCACCTATACGTGTTGACAGACCGCGCTGACGGATGTCTTTGATCATTTTGAATAGTGCATGCTCCATCAAAAATGGTTGGTCATCCGGATCCTTCTGTCTGCGAATATGCTCAATTATCAGAGGGGTTCTACCACAGAGGGTATTCTGTCCGCACAGTGGACAATGTCAGAAAGCGCTAAATTATCGAGAGAAAGTCATTTCTACAATGCCGACAGTCAAAATACAAGCTATGAAATATATATTTGGTCATAAATCTCATTGGCTGAAGAAAAATGGTTTAGTTGTGTGACTGTCTATATCTATCCAAGCAGAATTTATGTGTCTGCTAGTCAATTTAAATTCCTTCAATTTTACAACCTGAACCGCAATAAAAGTAAATTCTCACTCTGACAACGTTGATATCATCAAGTTTTAAAAAGCACGATAAATCAGATATCTAATGGGGAGAATATGCTTCGTTTACTTATTGTTTTCTTTTTTTCTTTTCAGTTATCAGAGCTACGCAGCTCAAGTCGAATACTGCAAGAAAAAAAGCGAAAAAAGAATCAGAATCGATTTGGGTGAGTGATGACGTCTCATGCAGAGCGCACAACATACAATCAATAACTATTGAAGATGGTATTAAGACCACATACAAATACACAATAGATTTTAGTATTTATCCAGAAATATCTAAGTCAGAACAAAGGAAAATATTACTCAGTATTCTTGAAGAACATTTAGCCAGCGAAAGCTTTGATTGTTCGAAGTTAGAAAGAATTTTTTCATTTACATTTAAGAGCAGATTTGGGAGCTCTGGAGAAATGAATATCAACTGTGAAGCTTAAAAGCGCGAATTGGCTAGGAGTTTAAAGACTGGTGAATACTGGTGCCTGGCCTTTGTTTAGGCTACTTGATGATTGGACGATTTACTGCAACAAACCTTGAGCCTAAACTGGTGCTGCTGTAATAAACTCCTCATTCATAAATTCCGATGTCATGTTGTGTATTTGCGCGATATATACGAATTCAAAGCTCACTCTATTAACATCAATCCATTACACATCCTTTTATTGTCATCAAAAATTACGACTTTGTTTGCGTGTGCGAGATTAGCGACCCAAGTTTATGCAGCTTGTAAGTTTGGTCAGCAAGTTTTGGTTGTTCATTGAACCAATAGACAGAAATTTCAGTAGTATTGAGGGCTAAATAGTTAGGAGGTACTGTGTTAATGAAGAACGTACGTGTGTCCGTCAGGGCAGTCTGTTACAGAGATAATGCTCTTTTACTCGCTGAACATAGAGATGAGCGTGGGCTTTGGTACATTCTCCCTGGTGGTGGTGTTCAACACAACGAGACTCTTGATCAAGCATTCGACCGAGAGTTGTTGGAAGAAACAGGTGGTAAAGCCAAGATGGGCGACATCCTGTTCGTTAGAGAGGTGCTAGCAGACAGGCTTGATACCAATTACCTCCCAGCGCATCTTCATCAAATCGAAATGTTCGTTGAAGCGACTGAGTTTGAGATTGTTGCAGAGCCAGCAGAATTTGATAAAGACCAGATCGGTTTCGTATGGATGCCCCTGGAAAAGCTGGACGAGTTACTTTTCTTTCCGAAAGCGATGGTTCAAAGCTTCCAAAATAAGTCATTCGACAAAATTTACCAAGGGCACATCCGCTAGGCTTCAGCAGTCTGGTGATTTTTCACCATCCCTCTGAGCCCGATTAAGTTGCCAAATGGATCCTCGATTTGGCACATACCCATACCTGTTTCGAGGATTAACGGTTTCCTGTACATTAATCCGCCAAGCGACAAAAAGTGCTCAACGGCCTCTTCAAAGTCTTGAACAGACCAATAAACAACAGTGCCGCGTTTGCCGGCGCTCACCTTATTGTCGCCTTGAATAATTTCAATCGAAAAGCCTTCAGAGTCTAATGCAACAAAATCAAGATCTGGAAGGTAAATGAACTTGGCATTCGGAAATGCCTTTTTGTACCACTCGATTCCCTGATCGACATGAGGCACATGAAAAAGTATCGCTGTCGGTTTCATGGATTTCTCCTTTATCCGTGTTGTACAACCAAGCCAATTGACCTTGAGAGGCGATTTTTCAATACAGAGCACTTAGGGTTTTACCCTTATAAGATTTTGTTATTGCTTCTCTGCAATTTCACTTCTTCAATCATTGGAGCACATAACATGACTGAGATGTATGAATATGTAGTCAGTAAGGTGTTATTTGACTCGAGAATATTCTCGAGAAAGGTGAGGCTATTACATTTGATAATATTCAGAATAAGACGTGGATTTCATGCGTTGAGTGACTAGCCTCACCCAATTTTTGGCGCTAATAGGAGACTATTAGTCGATGTATGACCCGTTTTTCGGGAACGAATAAACTGCAGCAATGAAGGATTGAAATTATTCCACTTAAAAATCAGGTGTATAGATATACTGACGTAAGTGGTTCAATATGTGATAACCAAATTTTCGTATAGTCAGAGGATTCAAGTGATAAGCGTACAAATGGCTAAGCGATAAAGGTTTTTGTGAAGGGCATCATTAATGTTCATTGCAAATCAACTGGCTAGACCATTCTTCGAATTAATGTGCTATACAATGCCCATCCATGGAAGAAAGACAGGAATTAAATACCCATATCATGCAGCTGGAAGATACTACACCGAAAATAACAACAAATTACAATTCTCACGCCAGCAGGCATCCCACTTTGCAAAACTGGTTGCCGGAGACTTCAACCCTATCCACGATGAAGATGCGAAACGGTTTTGTGTACCGGGCGACCTTCTCTTTTCCGTATTGTTGAGCAAAGTCGGTATTAGCGAGACGATGCGAATCGAGTTCAATGGAATGATAACCGATACTACGGAGCTGGTACTCAAAGATGACGGTCAAGGTAAACTGTTAATCTTAGATGAAGCAGATAAGGAATATCTGTCCTTAGAGTACAGTGGCGAAAATATTACCGACCCTGAACTGGCAAAGAGTATCGCAACACACTACGTCCAATTTTCTGGTAAGAACTTCCCTTACATCATGGTGCCTCTGATGGAAAGATCTGGATGATGATTAACCCTGCCCGGCCATTAGTGATGTACGAAAGCATGGAGTTGCACTTCGATACGCTTGATTTTTCAAATCCTGTTGTCGAACTGGCGGACACCAATATGGATATCAGTGGTAAACGCGGAACAGTAACCATGGGCTTCGTCATTAAAGATGGTAACAATCAAATTGGCCATGGCAGCAAGCGAATGGTGTGCAGCGGTTTACGTCCTTATAACACAGATGAAATTAGCGATTTAGTCGATTACTTTTACCAACGTAAAGACAGTTTTCTATCTTCAGTCGCTGTTTAGTACAAACCAAAGACTTCAGAGTACACAAAGCCCCAATATAATGGGGCCTTGTTGCTTTACGTTGAGTGAAAATAATGTCAGGAAAAGGCGTAAATAAACGTCCCTTCTTTAATTAGATTAATGACCCTTCGAGAAATACTCAATGGCAATGCTGGGCAACCCCAGCTTCTTCCAAGCTGGCCGTGTTCTTGAATGACTCTCGGATCAGCATAATCAGCGCCATGTATAACAATTGCTCTTTTTCTGGCGTTATCATTCAACCCTTTCGATAAACCATCTAGCCTAAGTGAATAGCCATGTTTACCATAATACGCCTCGGCTGATTTAAAAATGCCTACAGACGTCTTGAACGAGTTGACCTTGTTGGAAAATGCCACGGCGTAAAGCTCGCCGCTGTTCTTGCCATGCGTGACATGAGATTCAAAAAGAATTCTTTTTCTCTTTACATCAATGACCCAAAAACGTTTCTTAGTCGATGGCTTTGCGTAATCGATCAGGGTGAAAATGGGCTTTTTGCTACCGCTGACAATGAAGTGGTGGTAAGCACGCTCAAACTTGTCAAATCTTACCTGACTTTTTAATGAAAGATGCCGATACAAACTCTTTGCATCCATCAAGGGCATCGCGTAACTCGTAAATGGACATAGAACTAAAAAAAACAACAGGAATAATGATATCTTTTTGTAATTATTAAACATTAATTTAGTCAACTCTAATGCTCTTAATCGTAAAATTTATTGCATAGACCAATAGCGTCCCCACTCGAATTTCGCGTCAATCTCTTCACATTTTGGGGTTCTGGTCACTGCGATGTAACAACAAGATATTTCTCTAAGCTCTGACCCATTTTTTCTAGCGATTTTTTGACACACTGCCGAGGCGACATCGATCGACGTCATTCGCATGTTTTCATCTTCACGTGTGTTGGGAAATATCGAAAGTGCGGGACATTTTGCCACACCAACATCGTTAGATGAGTGTAGCAGACCAGTATTCTGGCGCTCATTCTTATCAATGAAACAATTTTATGCTGTTGAATTTGAGGGTGGGATCTTTATTCCACAGGACAGAGTGCTTGCGAACTCTTTGATAATCGTTGTGATTCAGGAGGAATGCGCAAGCTGAAAACATTTCAAAAAAACGTTAGCGAAAAGCTGGCTGTCTAGGCAGACAGCATTCTCTGAGGCCATATTGCGTGATGTATTTAGGAAAACACGTCCTCTACTTTTGGTTCGATTAATCCTTCTGAAACTAAAAACTCTAAAACGTATGTGATGTGCTCTTTTAATGCCGACAAGCTCTGATGATTGGCAAAGGCATTCTCAATCTTGCAGAGTTGTTCTATTTGACCAGCTATAGTTGCTAGCCCCTCCATACCAATTGTTGCGCTAGTAGACTTAACATTATGAACGAGTCTTCGGTATTCAAACAGATCGCTTGTACTTTCTGCGTCTTTCAGTTCACTTTCTAAACTGGATATCTGGTTGCGGTATTCCTTGATAAATTCGGGCAAGTCCCGCCCCATTTCATGAACAAAGCTTTGAAATGCTTGTTCATCAATCCAGTAGGGAGCGTTGGGTATTGCTTTGGAGCTCTCAGAAGTGTTTTGCTCAAACTTTGCAAAGCGTGGTTCCGCGCTATTCATCCACAACCCAATAATCGTATTGAGCTCAACTTCCGAAAACGGCTTAGCAAGAAAATCATCCATGCCCGCGTCTAAACATGTCTGACGATCATTTTGCATTGTATTCGCGGTTACGGCGACAATTGGAACACGGCGGTCACATTGCTCACGTTTTTCTATCTCTCTGATTTGAGTTGTGGCTTGGTAACCATCCATCACAGGCATGAGACAATCCATGAGAATGACATCATAAGTCCCCTGTTTCCATTTCTCGACAGCTTGCTTCCCGTTCTCCGCAATATCGACAGTGAAACCTAGTTTACTGAGAACACGTTTAGCGAAAAGTTGGTTGGCGGCTACGTCTTCAGCCAAGAGTATGTTGCCACCTTCTGAAGCAGCATTCGCTAATACAGGTTTTCTTAGTTTTGGCGGGGGCGTTCTTGTTGAAATACTGATATTCAAGGCGTCATGAAGACTAACAAAAGGCTGGCTATTACCCGAGCGTAAATTCATAACGCCGCGAGTCTTACTGAGCATTGCTGTCAGTTGCTCTCTGAGAATGGGTTTACTCAATACGCCATTAATACCAATATCTCGATATCGACGTACGTCGCTGTCGATTCAGACGAGTTCAATAAAATAACTACTGAGTGATCTAGTTGTCGGTTCTGACGAATTTTTGCAGCCAATTCCATACCGTTCATCGATGGCATTTTGTAATCGGTCAGCACGTAATCAAAGTTTGCGTTCTCATCTTGACTAAATGTCCACAAAGCTGCACGAGGATCGGTCATTGTAGTGACGGAAAGATTGAGAGACTCGAGCATCGATTTTAAAATATTCAGATTGACCGGGTTGTCATCTACAATGAGTGCAGAGCTTCCTTCAAGCTTATCTTCAATACTCTCGGTATCTGTTGTCGACGCCGTCAGCGTTAAACAAAACCAAAACTCTGACCCCTGTCCCTCGATACTATTGGCACCAATATCTCCGTCCATTAACTCGACAAACTTTTTACAAATAGATAACCCGAGCCCTGAACCACCATATTTTCGGGTTGTCGACGAATCTGCTTGAGTAAACTCATTGAACAACTGTGCAATTTTATGTTTAGGAATACCAATTCCAGTATCTTTTACAGAGAAGGTTACTGTGTAGTCATTTCCATCATTGATACCATAGACACGAATGAGCACGTGTCCATCTTCAGTAAACTTGATGGCGTTATCAACAAGGTTAAGTAACACTTGCCGCACACGAACAGAGTCACCGACGAAGTTTTTGGGTATATTCACATCGTAATCGAGCATCAGCTCAACGCCTTTTTGTTCGGCTTTCTTAATCGATGACTTACAAACATCGAAACAAACTTTCTCTAGGCTGAAATCAATGTACTCCAGCTCCATCTGACCTGATTCAACTTTAGATAA
This sequence comes from Veronia nyctiphanis, assembly GCF_004116385.1. Classification (GTDB taxonomy): domain Bacteria; phylum Pseudomonadota; class Gammaproteobacteria; order Enterobacterales; family Vibrionaceae; genus Veronia; species Veronia nyctiphanis. The sequence goes on from NZ_PEIB01000003.1 coordinate 244,805, forward strand.
ATCGAGCACGCCGTTTATTAGGGAGAGCAGAGATTCGCCAGAACTACCTATGATGTCCACATACTCGGATTGCTGTTCATCAAGTTTTGTGTCTTGAAGTAATTGAGCCATTCCCAGTATGCCGTTCATTGGCGTTCTGATTTCATGACTCATTGCAGCGAGAAACTCGCTTTTTGCCTGTGTGCTCGCTAATGCTTCTTCTCTTGCATATTCGAGTTCTTTCGTTCGATTCTTTACCTTGGAATCTAAATTGTTTCTTTCATCTTCAACCTGTTCTAGGGATTGATTGAGGCTGTTTGCCATATCTTTAAAGCTTTCGGCCAACTTACCCAGCTCATCATTACCCAAAGGCTCAATATTCGTCGCAACCTCACCGTCCTTAAATCGTTTAACTATACTGTGGAGGTTACTGAGACGCCTGAATAAGGTCACCCGTAATACCATGTAAAGTAGAAAAATAAGCAGCAATGTACCGGCAAAAACAATAGCCAGAATAATGGAGATCAATTTTTCTTTTTCAGCCAGCAATAGCCCCTCGTCACTGGCAAATATCATCTTTACGCCCTCACCAAACCTGTCCATATCGATTTCATGTATGATTTGGTTAGAATCAGTAAGAAAAATTTCTTGCAAGGGATCTGGCCCGCCCGACACTTGCACTAATCCGTTTTCGTTAATAATAAGCGTATGTTTGGTGGGGATATTAAGGTCTCTGTGCTGCTTCTTTACTTTCCCCAGCATCTCAGTAAGAGATTCTTGCCAAAGATAGGAAACAACTAACCAACCAAACGTGATGCCATCATGAATTATTGGTGTTACAACCCACTGCGTTTGCTTCCGATCATCACCTCGGCTTTTCAATAAATAATCAAGTCCTGGTTTTGAAACTTCGGACTTCAGGCCCGTTGGAAGTTTGAACAAGGGATGGTCATCAACAGGCAAACCTAACAGCTTGTGGACAGGGATTAATCGACCGTCTTTTTCTAGGCTGTTAATGGCAAAAATATCGTAGTTTTTATCTAAAACAAGGAGGTAATCAACAAAGTCATAGTTTTTAACAAGAGTATTGAGCTCTGCCGCCAAACCGATATTACTACTACGGTTAAGAGACTCGTAAATATGAGGATTTTTAGATATCGCTTCTGCGACTTGCTGAATGCTGTGTTCTCTTTCAATAACTTCATCTTTTAAAATTTGCAAATTTGCTTTCTGATGGAAATCAACTTGACGGTTGAAAACATCCTCAGCGGACTTAATGATATAGATGCCCATTCCCATCATGATAATGAGTACAAAAATAACAATCGGTGTGATCAACCTAAATGCGAGTGACATTTCCGGATCCTGACTCAGTCGATGAATTGAATTGAATTGAAAGAGAGTGTTGTTGGGTTTCATTAATATCGAACCCCATTTTTTTCATAGTATTTCGATTTACAAAATAGTCAGGTATCTCTTGATAGCTTGACTCTAGGTGGGAGGGGCGCACACTAGTTTGCAATATTTTCGATGCCATTTTTCCAGCCTCGTACCCCAAATTGTAAAAATTAGCTACGGGGCCAAATGCATACCCCTTCTTAATTCCCGCAAGATTAGAGCTCAAGATCGGCGTATTACTTGAAATAGAAATGGGGATAATGGCGTCTTCACCACCAGACTGGCAAAGCGTGTCTGTGGTTGTCATGAAGACATCGACAGAGTTACTGACTTCAGATGCCATCTCTTTCATCTCGTCGATCGTTGTAGGTGTAAGGTCTATGACTTCAATCCCGACGGCATCAAAAAGTCGCTTCATATTAAATGCTTGAATCGTTGAGTTAACTTCATCCTTGCGATGGAAAATTGCGATTCGTTTGGTATGAGGAAGAATATTTTGAACAATTTCCACGTATTTTTCTAACGGCACAAAGTTGCTTGTACCAAGAAGGTTATTCGAAGAAAACGCCATTGACTCTATTAACCCGACATCAGCGGGATAAGTTACGATAGAGAAAACAACAGGTAAGTTTTCAGGCACGACGTCTTTGACAATCTGAGTGCCGACGGTCGTCAAACTATAGACAAGGTCAAAACTACTGAAGTCTCTGGCAATTTCATTCTGCGTATTTGCATCGCCGCCACTCGCGCGGATAACTACCTCGAGATTCTCACCATCAACAAGGCCAGAGTCAGATAGGCCTTGCTTGAATCCGCCAACATTTTCAGGGTATCCAGTCCAGGCAGCTATGCCTATCTTAAATTTTGCCTGTGCTGCCGTGCTATAACACGCCAACAACCAAACTGAACTCCAATGCTTCAAGGCAAACCTCCAATCACTTTTTTAGACTAATTATCTGGAGAAACAAGAGAAAGAAAGTCTAATATTACATATCAATATGTATTGAAAATTAACCATGGCTGTATTTAGAGATGGTGGACGAATAATGCGAGGAATCTGTTTCATTTCTCATGGCAGTTAGCTGAGGTTATTGAAGTGACTCTAATTTTACGTATAAAAAAAGCCAGCACAGTTGCTGGCTTTTTTCGTTATTTTTCTTCAAACGTCCGAGATTGCATTTTTGATTCGCTTATCAGAAATCGGATACGGCGTACCGAGTTGTTGAGCGAAGTAGCTTACACGAAGTTCTTCCAACATCCATCTAATCTCTTGAACAGATTCAGGAATGGTTTGACCTTTAGGTATCTTATTAAGTAGTTCCCTATATTCTTTCGTAACTGCTTCTACTTTCAGCATGTGAACGCGGTCTCGATTTGGATCTATGGGCAATTTTTCTAAACGTCGTTCCACCGCTTTTAGATATCGATGAATATTGGGTAAACGTTTCCATCCACATTGCGTCGCAAAACCTTTGAAAATAAGGCTTTCAAGCTGAGCCTTGATATCAGAAAGCGCAAATGCCATGGAAAGGTCAACCTTCCCCTTCAGCTTTTTATTTATACTGAACGCCGTGGTAAGAATCTGTTCTACCTGTTTAGCGATTTCAACCACCGTATCGCCAAGTTCTGCCCTAACCAGTTCTTTTAAGGTTTCAAATTGATCAGGTTGCCAGCTGATACCGCCCTGCTGCTCAATCAGCTTATCAACTCCACATGCGATGCAATCATCGATTAAATCTAGAACCCTACCGTATGGATTAAAGTAAAGTCCCAGCTTGGATTTGTTTGGCAAATTGTCGTGCAGATACTTAATGGGAGACGGCACGTTAAGCAGTATGAGCCTACGTTGCCCCTGCTGCATCACCTGCTGCTGTTCTTCCTCAGTCTCAAACAGTTTAATACTCACAGAGTCTTTATCATCGACAATAGCTGGATACGCCTTGACCTCAAAACCTCCCCGCTTTTGCTGATATTTCTGAGGAAGTTCACCAAAGCTCCAAGTGGTTAACCCTTGCTGCTCTATGTCGTCATCTGCGACTTTTGACAGTGTTTCCTGAACTTTCTCTTTCAGGCTCTCTTTTAATGTATAGAGATTGTCACTCTCTTTAAGTTTGCGGTTTTTATGATCGATTGCACGATAACTGATTCTTAGATGCTCAGGTAACAAATCAAGCTGCCAATCATCTCTAACAACGGTTACACCACTCATTCTCTTCAGCTCTTTCTCAAGTGAATCAAGAAGAGGTGCCTCCATCGGTTTAACCCGTTGCAAGAACGCAGATGCATAGTTAGGCGCAGGAACAAAGTTACGGCGTAATGTTTTAGGCAATGACTTTATTAATGCCACAACTAACTCTTCCCGTAGACCGGGGATTTGCCAGTCAAAACCTTCAGATTCAATCTGATTAAGCAATGGAAGCGGAATATGAACTGTTACACCATCATGATCTTCGCCTGGCTCAAACTGATAGCTCAGTTTTAGTTTAAGGTCTCCCTGATACCAGAAGTTCGGATAATCCAATTCAGTTACGTGGCTTGCATCGCCCGCCAGTAACATTGCTTTCTCAAAATTCAGCAGTTCCGGTTCATCGCGACTGGCTGTTTTCCACCATGCATCAAAATGACGCCCTGATATCACAGACACATCGACTCGTTGATCATAAAACTCATACAAGGTGTCATCATCGGCAAGTAAATCACGACGGCGAGACTTGTGTTCGAGCTCTTCCACTTCCCTCAAAAGTTTGAGTTTTTATGATAGAACTTGTGTTTTGTTTCCCAGTCCCCTTCGACAAGTGCCGAACGAATAAAGATTTCTCGCGAGAGCGCTTTATCTATGTTGCCATAATTCACTTTTCGTTTTGGCACGATAGGAATGCCGTAGAGCATCACTTTTTCAAACGCAAATACAGCAGCCTGCTTCTTCTCCCAGTGAGGCTCACTATAGCTTCGTTTAATAAGATGTTTAGCAAGCGGCTCTACCCATTCAGGCTGAATTTTTGCCGCTATTCGCCCCCAAAGTCGAGAGGTCTCAACCAGTTCAGCAACCATGACCCATTTGGGTTGCTTCTTGAAAAGCCCTGAGCCGGGGAAAATACCGAAGCGGGCATTTCTAGCGCCCTGATACTCATTTTTTTCCTGATCTTTAAGACCGATGTGTGAAAGCATACCCGCCAATAACGAGACGTGTACGGATTGATAATCCGCAGGCTCATCATTCACTTTATGCTCCAGTTCACGCATCACTTGCCTAATCTGGAAATGCACATCTTGCCATTCTCTGACACGCAGATAGTTAAGATAGTCTTTCTTACATTGTTTGCGGAACTGGTTGCCCGAAAGAGCCTTTTGCTGCTCTTCGATGTAAGTCCACATATTGACGAAAGCAAGAAAATCCGACTCTTTATCGTTAAAACGACGGTGCTTTTCATCAGATGCTTGCTTTTTATCTGAGGGTCTTTCGCGAGGGTCCTGAATCGCCAGCGCTGAGGCAATAACCATGACCTCTTTTAGTGCACCATGTTTAGATGCTTCTAGTACCATACGCGCAAGTCTGGGATCAATCGGAAGGCGCGCCAATGCACGACCGATTTGCGTCAAACGTTTAGGTTCATCTTTCTGTCTACCCTCTTGCATGGCGCCAAGTTCTTCAAGCAGCCTGACACCATCTTGAATATTTCGGCTGTCAGGTGGCTGAACAAAAGGGAATGCAGCAATATCACCCAGACCGATTGCCGTCATTTGTAATATGACAGACGCGAGGTTTGTACGAAGGATCTCGGGATCGGTAAACTCGGGGCGAGCTAGGAAATCGTCCTCAGAATATAGCCTGATGCAGATACCGTCGGATACACGTCCACATCGCCCTTTCCGTTGATTTGCGCTCGCCTGAGACACACTTTCTATGGGCAGACGCTGGACTTTGGTCCGGTAGCTATAGCGCGAGATGCGAGCAGTACCAGGGTCAATCACATACTTGATGCCAGGTACAGTTAACGACGTTTCAGCCACGTTGGTTGCAAGTACGATTCGTCTCCCGCGGTGGCTTTGAAAAACCCGATTTTGCTCAGACGCTGACAAACGGGCATACAGAGGTAAAATTTCGGTATCCCTGAGATTACGTTTTGACAATGCCTCGGCAGTATCCCTGATTTCCCTCTCGCCATTCATGAAAATCAGAATGTCGCCGGGCCCTTCAGCATGGAGCTCATCAACAGCATCGAAAATAGCCTGAAGCTGATCTCGTTCCGCATCCTCATCGGTTTCATCGTCAACCATTGGTCTGTAACGAACTTCAACCGGATAAGTTCGGCCCGACACCTCGATAATTGGCGCGTCATTGAAGTGGTTTGAAAAACGCTCAGGGTCAATCGTTGCCGACGTTATGATTATCTTTAAGTCGGGACGCTTCGGCAGCAATTGCTTTAGATAGCGAGAATAAAATCAATATTCAGGCTACGTTCGTGCGCTTCGTCAATGATGATGCAATCGTATTGATTGAGGAACCTGTCATGCTGAATTTCAGCGAGCAGAATACCGTCGGTCATCAACTTAACCTTGGTATCTTCAGACACTTTATCGTTGAATCTGACCTTGTAACCCACCGTATTCCCGAGCTCGGTTTCAAGCTCTTCCGCAATACGATTTGCCACAGAACGCGCAGCGAGACGACGAGGTTGCGTATGGCCTATTACCCCAGAGACACCCAAGCCCAAATCCAGACAAATTTTAGGTAGCTGCGTCGTTTTGCCCGAACCAGTTTCACCGGCCACAATGACAACTTGGTTGTTTGCGATGGCTTCAGCAATGTCATCTTTTTTCTGGCTGACAGGGAGCTGCTGAGGATAGTTAATTGTCGGCAGTGTAGATTGGCGATGCATACGAATTTGCATAGACTTGGCAATGTCAGCAGCAATTTCATCAAAGACTGCGAGTCTCGCAGTATCCTTTTTAATTCTCTTCGCGCCTTGAATTCTCTTACTTAGACGAAATTTGTCCCTGTTCATGCAGTCATCTAATGCTGCATAAAGGGTTTTTGCATTATTTTGGTTATTAGTAACTGTCAATGTTGTGTCCAATGCTTGCGGGTGTTGTCGTACTGGAAGGAGGATTTACGATGGCCCGACAGTGATAATTTTTCTGAAATCATTGCGGCGTATCTTAGCACAGCGCCAACGTGAATGAAGCCTACATCTAAATCCGCTCAACGTTAACTTCGACTAAAATCTTCAATTTAATCAATGCGCCGATGACATATAGATCAATGCACCCTTGGCGAACTTTTTAGTGTGATTAAAATCAAATCATACTGGAAGTATTTATTTTTATTGCAGTACACTTATTTCTATCACTCGCTGACTTAGGATCATCACGCCATGCTGAATGATTTAGTAACACGTTTAAAAGACATTCTTTCGGACAATAACGACAATGCATCCTCTGGCGAGGACGACTACAAGCGGGCAATTGCCGCTTTATTATGCGAAGTTGCAGGAGCAGACCACAACATTGATGAGAGAGAACAAAGCGCTAAGATTCACTTACTCTCTCAGCTGATCAATGTCGATGAAAACGAAGCAAAGCGTCTATTAACGAAAACGGAAGTTGAGAACGAAAGCGCAACATCACTTTTCGAATATACGGATAAACTCCGTCAACTCTCTCAGGAAGAGCGCTTTTCTCTCGTTAAAGCAATGTGGGTTGTCGCTTTTGCTGACGGAGAGTTGGACCCACTTGAAGACATGGTGATTCGAAAAACCGCTGAATTACTTTATGTTGATCATAGTCTGTTCATAAAAGCGAAGTTGGAAGCTCAGGCAAATGCCTGAGCTTACTTAAACCTTTAACTTCTTTATTGATAATTCTATAGTTATAGTGCATTAAAGAGATATATAACGAACCACCATTACGCTATAAAAGGAATGTGCGGCCATAGATATCATGCCGTTGCAACCGTGTAGAGAAAACCTGTTCGATGATATCTGGCGTCATTACCTCTTTTGGGGTTCCTTGATGGGTAATGTGTCCTGATTTCATAAGAATCACACGATCTGACTCGTTAATTGAACGATTCAAATCATGGTTAGCCATCAAAATAGCGATCCCTAACCCTGACAGCTCTTTGATTATTTCATACAAAGTATCTTGCTGTGCGATGTCCAACGCCGACGCTGGTTCATCTAGCAGCAAAACCTTCCCATTTGGGTTAAGCTCCGGCCAAACTTGCAAAAATACGCCTGCTAACCTCACTCGCTGCCACTCACCACCGGATAATTGGTCAATACCCCTTGAAAGCTTGTCGTTGATTTCTAAACGCTCGCAGAGCGCTTTAACAACACGATCAACTTTCGTCGGGTCATCCGTTTGAGTCATTGCGTTGAGGCATAAATATAAATACTGATAAACCCCCACCGAAAATTGCGGTTTGCCTTGTTGGCTCAGGTAGCCCCTTACTGTTGCAAGTGTTTGGTTATCTAGTGTGGAAACGTCAACACCATCCATGTAAACCCGACCATTTGCATATTCAAGGCCTGACACAAGCTCAAGCAGTGTGCTCTTACCGCTGCCATTCGGGCCAAGTATATGAATAAGCTCCCCTTTATTGACGGTAAGGTTTACTGGCAATAACCTTGGTGGGAGGCTTAAATCAGAAATTTGTATCATCATGGTCGTTTCATCAACATCCAAATAAATATGGGCGTGCCAATCGAGGTGGTGACGACCCCGACAGGTAGCTCCATGCCACTTGCCGCCAGTCGACTGAAAGTATCTGCGAACAAAAGTAGACATGCGCCGCAAACTGCCGATAAAGGCAACAAAAACCGATTCTCGGTACCCAGTACCATGCGAAGAAGATGAGGCACAACTAAACCGACAAATCCAATGACCCCCGCCATCGCAACTGCGCCACCAACCAGCAAGCTGACCAACAAAATCAGCTGCCAGCGCAAACGGTCTGACTCCAAACCTAACTGGCGTGCTTGCACATCGCCGAGCATTAATAAATCCAGCTTTCTTCCCTGACAACAGAGAAAAACAACGGCTGGAAGCATAACCAGAGCGAGGATAAGCTGCGACCACTGAACTCCAGATAAACTGCCCATCAGCCAGTACATTAACTGGCGTAAACTCAAGTCATTGCTAAAGTAAAAAGCCCAGGTAACGATCGCGCCGGATAGGATGCCAAGAGCAACACCTACTAACAATAAACGAGTTGTTGAAACCACCCGCTTTCTGGCCATGAAAACAAGGAGAGCTGTGAAAGCAAGTGCACCCATCATGGCAGCAATAGTTTTTGATTCTGTTCCTGCCAGCTCGGGAAACCAAAAGGTCATCACAACTAATGCCACACTGGCTCCACCTGATATGCCAAGCACACCTGGTTCAGCTAAGGGGTTACCAAGAAGCACTTGAAGAACAGCGCCAGATACCGCTAGCGAGGCACCAATTAATATGGCCGCTATCGTTCGGGGCATTCTCAACTCAGACAAAAACTGTGATTCAAGAGGAGACTGAGGAGCAAATGGCCATATCCATAACTCCCCTGCAGCCAACGAAAAAAATGCAGCAAGGCATAGGAAGAGCGAACTGACAATAAGAGCCCAGCGCCAACGATACGTATGGCTCTGGACCAGTTGAGTTAAGAGCATGATTCAGAGTAATAACTAATGATTGCTGCTCACCATACCTATCGGAATATAAAAAGAAAAGTGTTAACTGAGGTGGTGTGGGCCCGGGTCGGCATCAATATTGACATAGAGTGGTTGCGACCAGTCAAAGTCAAAAGATTGAACGAGCAGGCAAGCCCGCTGACCATTTGCAACACGTGAATTAGGAAAAACCACTGCTTCACCGCCATCAACCGCAAAGTACTCTTTATCTCCTTCTTCCGCTAATAATTCGCCCGATTTGAAGGCAGTAAAGTTTGCAGCATCATCAGGGAATGTGAGCCTGAAATCATCCGAGTATTTGTTGATAGTCCGAGTCACTTTATAGCTTTTTAACACTGGTTGCTTGGTAGAAAGCTCATAGGCATTGTCACCTGTTACCATCTCAACCAAAGCCAGACGCAACGGCTCAAACTCGTCCATATTGTTTTTGTACAGTGGCGCAACCCTGCCCATTTCTAACGTCGCACCAATGGCACCAAATTTTTCGCAACTGAACCAACTAAACGTAGAAGACGGAGTGCGACTAAGCAGTACTGCGTCCATCCCAGCCTGGTCAAGAAACTGAACAAGCGGTCTCACGTCACAAGGGTGCGTGTTCGCTGGTACCACACCGAACATATAGTGTGCAGAGTCACGAATCGCTGAATGCAAATCGAAATGCCAACGCTGTGCAGTAAGTGGCGCAGGTGAAAAGAACGCTTCAACGCAATGCTGATATAAGTTTGCCAACGCGCGCTCTTCGTTTGTCTCCTCGTTTAATCCGCTGAACAAACGATTCAGGTTTTCTTCAATAAACCGAGTGTGAGCGTGAATCGCAGACGGATGAGCGATAATAAGCAAAAGCCTGACTTTAGGAATAAGTTTGCCAAGGATAATGTCTGAAGCAATTCGATCAACTAACTCAATCGGTGCCGTTTCATCCCCGTGGATACCCGAGGATATGATGATGGAGGTTTCACTGTCATGTGGAAGTATCTCCAATACACCGTTTGCAACGTGGCTAATCCGTAGGCCTGAGCCTGTCATCCAGGAGTGGGGCTCAAAGTGGATAGGGTTTCCAAGCGTGCACTGCAGAAATTGCCCATCAAAAATACTAGCCGTCATTACATCTTCCTTCTCGTCTCTGCGGACAACAGAGCGTTTTTCACATCTTCATTTACAAGGAGAATAGCACTTCCATAGATATATATCAGTCAGTTAGGCCTTTGTTTACAACAATATGTGCGATTGATTCAGGGGGAGATTCTAAGCCTATGCCTCTATAAAAATGTGTTTTTGCGTAAACATTCAAGATCACTATGCATCGAAGCAAATTGAACAATTATTTGCGACGTATTTTGCATAAACTCAAAGGCCATGACAGCGTACAATCGCATTCAAATTAACGAATTAGGCATCTCACCTTTGCAGTCAACAGGGAATAGAATGATGAGTAGAGTTGCATGATTTTCTATCCAAACGTCCCTTCAAGAAGAGGAAAGAATAGAACACTGAATCGCTATTTTAAAAATAAGAAGTCGTTAAAGGCTGAACGGGAGAAGTTGATATTAAATATATATGAGCACATGTATTTTAATTGCATGGGCACATAAATAAACCATGTTAACCGATATAACTCTTAGCTACGGATCAAATAGATGAGGCTTTGGGTAGCTCTGCAAGGAAAGAGGTCTGAAATAACGATAAAGTGCATCAGTAAACAAACACTACAGTCATAGACATGTAGTGTTTGCTATTGATCTAAAAGAAGCTACGAATTAATTTTCGCATTTTCTACACGAGCTTTAAGCTTCTGTCCCGGCTTAAAGGTTACAACCCTTCTCGCCGTAATTGGAATATCCTCGCCCGTCTTTGGATTACGACCAGGACGTTGGTTTTTATCTCGTAAATCAAAATTGCCGAATCCCGACAGTTTAACTTGCTCGCCACCTTCGAGCGCTTTACGAACCTCTTCGAAAAACGCTTCTACAGTATCCTTGGCGTCCCGCTTGCTCATTCCAACGTTTTCAAACAGGTTCTCAGCCAAATCGGCCTTGGTGAGCGCCATAGGTCATTCCCTCAAGAAATGTTGAACATAAATGTAATACCACAGTATCTACATCACGAATCTAAATGCAGAGCTACTTATTCATAGAAACAACCATGAGGTTAATTAATGAATTTGTGCCCAACTGAGATAAAGTGTATGCCAACTAGCTGATTTGCGCCAACTTTTTTCCATATCAATATTTAGAATACTGCTCTGTTTATGAGTCTGTTTACTTTTTTTCATGCATAAAAATGGAGGCAAGACTTAACACAATGAGTGCTAAATGAGCGAATTTTTAATAGGGCTGAAACACTATCGTTCAATACATAGACGGATTTAACAATTTATTTATATCCCACACTAGAACCATGTAAAAAGTTCTAGGCAAAAAAAAACAGCCTAGGCGGCTGCTTTTTTTCAAATATTTTGGTACTCAATCACGAAGTTGGGCACCAAATTTCTCTTTAACAACAGCAACAACCGCGTTTACTGCTTCAGAAATATCATTTTCTTCCAACGTTTTTTCAGGTGATTGTAGCGTCAAAGCGATCGCCAGGCTCTTGTGACCTTCTTCAACGCCTTTTCCTTTGTAAACGTCAAACAGTGATGATGCAGTAATAAGTTCATTACTGGTCTCACGACAAGCACGAACAACTTCATCAGCGTTTACATCTTCTGCAACAATCACAGCAATATCTCGACGGTTTGCAGGGAATTTAGAAACCGGCGCCGCCTCTGGAATCACACGCGTATTTATCGCATCCCATTCAATCTCAAACACAATTGTACGGCCATTCAGGCCAAACTTGCGCTCGAGTTCAGGGTGCACGGTACCAATGTGACCAACGACTTTACCATCTACTTCGATAGCTGCAGATTGCCCCGGGTGAAGGGCCGGATGCTTCGCTGCAACGAAACGGAATGACAGTTCATTGGCTGTCAGTTCCAGTACTGCTTCTAAATCGCCTTTCAGGTCGAAGAAATCAACAGTATTTGTTTCGATATCCCAATGATCTTCGCTACGCGCACCAGCAATAACACCTGCCAGCATGACTTCCTGACGGATACCGTTTTCAGCCGCTTGCTCAGGGATAAAGCGAAGTCCAGACTCAAACAGTCGAACACGTGGTTGCTGGCGTTTCTGGTTGTAGACAACAGTATTCAGCAGGCCAGTGATCAGACTCAGGCGCATCGCTGACATATCCGCAGAAATCGGGAATGGCAGAATAATTGGCTCAACACCCGGAACAACCAGCTTCTGCTGCTCTGGCTCCACAAAGCTATAGGTAATCGCTTCGTAATAACCACGGTCGACAAGAAGGTCACGAACACGCTTAAGAGGCAGGTTCGCTTCTTTGTAGTTGTTCATGACGAGGTTAGCTGCTGGCGCTTGATCAGGAATATTGTTGTAGCCGTAAATACGCGCAACTTCTTCAACCAAATCTTCTTCGATTTGGATATCAAAACGCCATGATGGAGATGTCGCATTCCAACCCGATTCAGTCGTCTCAACAGAACAACCAAGACGAGTGAGAATCTCTACCACGTCATCTGACGGAATCACGTGTCCAATCAGATTATCTAATTTGCTACGACGTAAGTTAATAGAGTTTGCTTTCGGCAAATGCTCTGTAGACTCCTGACCCACAATCTCGCCAGCTTCGCCGCCGCAGATTTCAAGCAGAAGCTGTGTTGCACGCTCCATCGCTTTGTACTGTTGCTCTGGGTCAACACCACGTTCAAAGCGGTGTGAAGAGTCAGTATGTAAACCATATCTGCGCGCACGGCCACGAATGGCATCAGGCGAAAAGAATGCGGCTTCAAGCAACACATCAGTCGTATCAGCATTCACACCTGAGTACTCGCCACCGAAAATACCTGCAATCGCCAGTGCCTGTGCATGGTCAGCAATTACCAGCGTATCGTCGTTAAGCTCAGCTTCATTACCATCTAGCAGGGTCAATTTTTCGCCTTGCTTGGCCATACGTGCAACGATGCCACCTTCGATTTTACTCAGGTCAAACGCATGCATTGGCTGACCTTGTTCAAGAAGGATGTAGTTGGTGATATCAACAATAGGATCAATTGAGCGGATACCACTGCGACGCAGTTTTTCTTGCATCCAAAGCGGTGATTCTGCTTTAACGTTAACGTTACGAACCACACGGCCAAGATAACGGGCACACGCTTCGGGTGCTTCGATAGAGACAGATACTTTGTTTTCGATCGTTGCTTTGACAGATTCAATTGTCGGCTCGCACACTTCAGCACGATTGAGTACACCCACTTCACGTGCCATGCCTTTAATACTCAGGCAGTCAGCACGGTTGGCAGTCAAATCAACGTCAATGGTCACGTCGTTGAGGCTAAGGAAGTCACGGAAATCGGTGCCAATAACAGCATCTAGTGGAAGCTCCATGATGCCGTCGGACTCAACGTCAATGCCAAGCTCGGTGAACGAGCACAGCATACCGTGGGAAGGTTGGCCACGAAGCTTGGCTTTTTTGATTTTAAAGTTACCCGGTAACACTGCACCAACAGTGGCAACGGCAACTTTAATGCCCTGACGGCAATTAGGTGCGCCACAAACAATATCCAGCAGCTCATCACCGCCCACATTGATTTTTGTTACGCGCAGTTTATCGGCATCAGGGTGTTGACCACACTCAACCACTTCACCAACAACAACGCCAGTGAACTCACCTGCAACTGGGTCGACATCATCGACTTCAAGGCCTGCCATGGTGATTTGGTGTGCCAGTTCGTCACTGGTAACTGCTGGGTTTACCCATTCGCGCAGCCAGGATTCACTAAATTTCATTGATTATATTCCCCGATGCTTACTTAAATTGTTTCAAAAGACGCAGATCATTTTCGAAGAATGAACGCAGGTCGTTTACGCCATAACGCAGCATAGTCAGGCGCTCAATACCGATACCGAAGGCAAAACCCGAATATTTTTCAGGATCGATGTTCACAGCACGCAGTACGTTGGGGTGAACCATGCCACAGCCAAGAATTTCCAGCCATTTCCCATCCTTACGACGAACATCCACCTCAGCAGATGGTTCTGTAAACGGGAAGAAAGACGGACGAAAACGGACTTCCAAATCTTCTTCAAAGAAGTTTTTCAGGAAATCACTCAGCACACCTTTAAGTTGTGCAAAGTTGACGTTTTCATCCACCAGCAGGCCTTCAACCTGATGGAACATTGGGGTATGTGTCTGGTCATAATCGTTACGATAAACACGACCAGGTGCGATGATACGCAGCGGTGGCTTCGTTTCTTCCATCGTTCGGATCTGAACACCAGATGTGTGAGTACGCAGCATCAAATCAGGGTTGAAGAAGAAGGTGTCATGGTCGGTACGCGCTGGGTGATCTTTTGCGATGTTCAGTGCATCAAAGTTGTGAAAGCCGTCTTCAATCTCTGGGCCCGTTTTTGTCTCAAACCCTAGCTCACCAAAGAATTTCTCAATTCTTTCCATTGTGCGCGTTACTGGATGAAGCCCACCATTTTCAATACGGCGGCCTGGCAGAGTAACGTCGATTGTTTCAGCAGCCAGTTTTGCTTCCAGTTCAGCGGCTTCAAGGGCGGTTTTGCGAGCTGCAATAGCTTGCTGAACCGCTTGTTTGGCTTTGTTAATGCTCTGACCTGCTTCGCGACGCTCTTCAGGCGGTAATTTACCGAGTGCTTGTAACTGTGCAGTCAGTTCGCCTTTTTTGCCGAGGTAATTAACCCGCACCTCATCCAGTGCCACAACAGACTCAGCCGCATCAATGGCTGCTGTTGCGTTTGACAGAATCTCTTCTAGTTGTTGCATCGTTTCCTCATCTACCCACTAGGCAGTAACTTACGGGGAGTAAAAGATTTACCAATTCTCACCACAAACTGTCTGGCGTTTTTATTGCCCGAATCAACAATTTGTTGTGGGAATTGGTATTTCACGTAACGAGACATAGTAATTAATCAGACCCGCAATGCCAAATCCAATCTGGAGGTTTTCTTGTGTTTTTCAGAAATTTCACAAAAGCGACTAAATATCGAGCGAAAGCTTGCGCTGCTTGTATCCAAATTTGGCTTAGGAAGTGGGCTTTACGAAAAAATGTCTAAAACAGCCAATGTGGTAGTTTTTCAAAAATCAGCGCCTTTAGTGCATAAACAGGCGCTGACAAATATGAGGAATTAATCAATGTTTGCCTTTATAGGTGAAGTAACCCGCCTCTTTCATAATGCCCCGAATCTCTTGGTTAGCTGCATTGAGTAATTTTTGTATATCGGCACCCTCCTCCATCGCTAATGACAGATAGCCACCCAGTAAAATATTAATCTTTGACCAAGGCGGGATAATCGGCCTCCAGTCAGGATCAGCATCATTTAATGCCTTACCAAACGTTTCGAGATAAGGTAATTTTTTCAGCACATCCGGATTAAGGTGCGTTGAAAAACGGATAGGGTTTCCCCCCGCTAAAGCAATTTTCTTGTCAGTTTCTTTTGATGTCAGCCATTGCATCAATAGAAAAGCTGCATCTTTATGCTTGGCATTTTTAGGAATGGCAAGGCCAAATCCCCCAGTCTGAGACGCATAGCGGACACCCCGAGGATGCTTAATCCATCCTACTTTCCCCATCACATTAGATTTCTCCGGGTCAGTGATCTCCCCTGCAATGACGGTACTGTCCAAGTACATTGCAGACCGACCAAATAAGAACTGATTTTTAGCTTCTCTTAGACCATACGAGTTCATGTCTGTTGGTGAGCAGTCTAAAATCTTTTTGAGTGTCTTAACGGCCCGTATAGCTTGAGGACTATTAACGGTAGGGTTCCAATATCTATCAAAGACACGTCCACCCAGTGGAGCTAGATGCAACAGAAATGCGTGTGACAGATGATGCCCAGGCTGACCTCTTGAGGAGAGGCCTACGATACCCGGCTCTAGTTCGGGAATTTTGCAAGCCAGATTTAACAACTCACTATAGTTCTCCGGTGGCCGTAAACCATGCTTGATAAATAGATCTTTTCGATAGGCAAGGATTGACGTTTCCGCCCCAAATGGTAAGCCGTATAGCGCATCTGTTGGGCCAGGCAAATAACCTTTATGGCCCCCAGCAACACCAATATTCTGCACATAGCTGTTAATGATATCGCTGGGTTCGTAATAAGGGTCTGCCAGTGAAGGAGTCATAAAGAAACGCGCTAATGGTTCTATCTGATCGTTAAATACATAATCAGCTTTTGAGAACACAACAAAAGCAATGAGATCAAACCGCCCTCTTGGTTTCAAGAGTTCTGTTTCCTGCATCTTTCGCATCGTCAGGTATTGCATCTGCTCAACCTGAACCCTTATACCTGTTTCTTTTTCAAAGTCTGGGATGATCTTCATCACTGCATCGTAGTGAGGATGAGCGGGAAAGTTAACGTTAAGTGTGATCCCTTTGTAAGGCGCGTAGGGGTCTGCACGGAGCATCCAAGAAACAAAGAAAGAAATGATGCCAATTAACACTGAATAGAATTCAGTTCGTCTCCCAATGTTGTTCAACATTGCACTTGCCCGCCCAATTCTGTGAAATCATAAAGTAAAGAAAGAATCTGTAAATTCACGACCTACTTATTAGAAATCAATTCATAGTTGGCATCATGCTTTAGTGTATTTTCCTGAACTAGCGTCAAATCGACAGTTAAATCACCCACAAGAAAAGGACATTAATGTCCCATTATACATTCTATAAAGTCACTGATTGACCTCATTACTGCTGCTTATTTGAGTGTCATTGACTGCATGATTACTGCCAAACGCCTATGCATGATTTGTACCTTTAACTGTCCATCAACATATATTACATGCTCAGTTCGAAATACTGGCTTAATGAGAATAATTGCTAAAACTCGTATACAGTCAATACCAGTGATGCAACGATGTCTGATAGAAAACAAAGTTGATTTACGCAGGGGTTGATCACCAAACTTACCCTTGCAACGCAAGTCCAAACTTTGAGAAAAAATATTATGATAACATCGTCTTAAATAACTGTTTTAATAATTAAAATCTGCTATCGCAACAGAAGGGTATAGACTGATTCAAGTACGGGAAATGCATGAGAACGAATAAAAACAATACCTGTATTTAACGGGATTGGTGGTATTTTCTTAATACCAGAGTGAATAATTATTGAAGGGTGAGAGTAGCCTCTAAACCTGTCACTGGAGACGTGTATGTCCAAAGAACTGTTCGCCAACGAGAGTATCCTCAAAAACAAAACGAAAAAGGAAGTGCTTGCTGAAAAAATCCTCGAAATGATTTTGACAGGACTACTCAGAGATGGCGACGTGCTCCCTAGTGAGCGAGAATTGGCTAACACCTTTGGCGTAAGCAGAGAAACGGTGAGAGGCTCTCTTGGCATAGTTTCGGATCTTGGGTTACTTATTGTCTCTCAGGGGGCTAAGACCCGTATAAACAGAAGCCTGATGTGATTGAACGCTGCCAACAAATGCTCCCCGGACTTGCCAACATTGAGGTCAACAGCTTTGACATAGACTCAGTGTTTGAAACCAGAAAAATCATCGAGAGAGCAGTCGTTCGAAAAGCCGCGTTAAATATTGACAATGAAGGTTTAAAACTTCTGAAAAGTCTCCTGGTACAGCAGGAACGTCAGTTCGATCAACCCGTTCACTTTCAACTGTCAGATAAACAATTTCACCGAATTATCGCTGAGTGTATCCCTAACGAATTACTGACCAACTACGCACAAGAGCTTTACTCTTTTGGTCTGCATTTTCGAAGAGTGGTGATGTCTGTGGATGGCGCGATTGAACAGAGCTTCAAAGAACACACGCTGATTTACAATGCGCTTGAAAGACGGGATCCCGACCGCGCTGAAGAGATGATGATTAACCACATTAACAGTGTTTATGACACAACCCTGGTTGCAATGAGTAAGCGAGGAAACTCTTAGATATGTGTGATTTCGAAGTGGAATAAATAGATGCAATGTAAGTTACTGTCTCAACTTCCAATTTAACGCATTGTTTATTAATAGTTTTAATAGTCACTGGCCCCATGTAAATTCAGATCAGAGTGCAGTTTAATGTGTAGATTTGGAGAACATAGTGACTATTCCCAACCAATCAGAGCTCACTGACTACGCCAAAGGCGCCTACTTTTCCGATAGCTTCTCGATAGAGACGCCTCATAAAAATAAGACGGCCATAGAACTCTATCTCACATTGCGCAACGCATGCCGCCATGGGCCTCCTTTCTCATGGATATAAGGAACAAAGTTGTCTCTAAGATTGGCTTGAAAAACCTTGGTAAGTTCTACGACATCAATCCGGAAAAGGCCCCCAACTCATACAAGCCAGGGGACAGAATCGGTATTTTTACACTGGTCAGTAATTGCGATCACGAAGTCATTCTCGAAGACAGTGACAAACACCTTGATGTTCGAGTCTCCATTCTTCGGGATACGGGGCAAGATAAAGACACAATTTACGCCAGCACGGTTGTGCACATTCACAACACATTGGGCAGGATGTATATGCTACCTGTCATTCCCGTTCACAAAGTCATCGTGCCCGCCTCACTGAAAACACTGTTATGAGTGATACCTGTCAGTCGTTATTCGTCACGATATGGATGCCTGCTAAAGCGCTGGCCGGGGTGCTTTTTGCTGAACCCCCAAATGGCATGGTAGGTATCTATCCATCGGCGTTGCAGACTGAATATCACATAGGAAGCCACCATCAGCATCTCGATGCCGAACAGAATGACGTAAGCCCATGGCCCCAGCGAGAACAAGAAGAATCCGCTGTAAAGAGTAAAATGACTGGCTATCAAAATAAGGTAACCGGACGTTTTATGCACCCATTCAAACAGTCTGCGATAAACCGTCATGTTGTAATGGTCACCATACCACCGACTTCTCGGTATGGGGTATCCATTGTCATCTACAGGGCCGCCTTTGGTACCTCTTTTGAAGCCGGATATTGCCTGTAATGCAGCAAGTCCGAGCACGAAGAAACCCAACTTGGCGTGTAATGTCGATACATCTATGCCGTTCAACGCAAGCAAGCTAAATAACAAGGCAATTGCTGATAGCGCAATGCCAATAGTGTGTCCAATCCAATGCGTGATCCACCAGAATTTGTTATCAAGCCTCAAAGGGAAGTTCTGTCCCGGTGTCACTTTGAAGTAGCGTGTCACCGTAATGATCACTGGCGACATGATCCCCCATGCCAGAAACATCAGGGCTGCATGCATAACAATCAGCACTGACAATTGACGCTCGGCTTGCGAACCGTCACCAAAATGGAGTTGTTGTACACCGAATTCGCTGTGAAAGTTGAAGCGTCGTCCATCACCCACCGCCCACAGAAAATCCGTATCCTTATCTAGATTCACAATCGCGTCGGTAGGGTCCGATGTCACAATAGGTCGCTTGAACACCATGACAGTCGAACCATGGCTGCTAAAGATGGATGCGTCGTAGATATTCTGGTGTTTATCTTTGATGATAGAAGAGCTGAAACGGCCCGTCATGTGACTGTCAGCCACCTCGCCTCTCGACAAGTAACCGATGACAGCATCAGCATTAGACATGTTTTTACCAAAGCCTAAACCTATCCAAACTTCACCGGGATGAAAGGCTTTTATATCCAACATGCCTTCTTCGCTTGCATTCCAGCAAAGCGTTAAATCGCTGTCCAACAGTGTTTTCTGGTGCTTAAATCCGGCACAGGAAGACGAAGCGTCAGTCTTGTTCCCCCCAAACTCGTCCATCATCGCGCTATGGCTGGAGAACGACACAGACAAAAACACAAACAGACTAATCAGGATTAACCGCATCTGCTCCTCCCTCATCTGACAAACTCCTGAAATACTTCACCATGGCCCGTGCATCTTGATCGTTGAGGTGTGACGTGATCTCCTCAACCACTAACGCCATCTCGCCGCCGGTATAGTTGCCGTCTGGCAAGACTCCTGTTTGAAGGAAATCGAGCCACTGCTGATCGGTCCAATGCAGAGTGCCATCTTTAGTGTTGGTAATATTTGGCGCCGGATTAAACTCACCAACCGGCACACCCGCCATCCAACGCGTACGTATAACACCACCCATGATGTCACGTGGTGAATGACACTCACCGCAATGCCCAAGCACTTCAACCAGATATTCACCACGCTTGGCTTCCTCACCCACAACTTTACTCGTCTTAGGATTATCATCCAGATACAACAGCTTCCACATTCCCATTCCCTGACGAATATTGAAGGGAAACAGCAAATCTCGCGCTTCCGCTTTTTCATTTACAGGCGTTATCTGGGTGTCTATGTAAGCCTTAAGATCAACAATGTCCTGATCCGTCATTCGCGAATATGAGGTATAAGGGAACGCCGGATAATAGTGTTCCCCGTCAGGACTTATGCCCAGCCTTGTTGCATCAGCAAATTTTTCCACTGACCAACCACCAATGCCGGCAAGTGGGTCTGGCGTAACATTTGGTGCCACAAGAATGCCAAAAGGTGTTCTCAGGCGTTTACCACCAGCCAATTCTTCAGCCCCCGGGACGTGCTCTGTGTGACAAGCGCTGCAGCCGGACAGATGGTAAATGTATTTGCCATTTTTAACGTCTGGGGTTAGCGAATTAATATTGGAACTGGATCTATCCCAAACCAGTGAGGGATAGAGCATCACAATCAGACAAAATACCCCTGACACAATAATTGCAATACCACCCACTACAAACCGCTTGCGTTGCCATTTGGTCAGGGGGTACAACGCAAGACGCTGAGCTAACCATGACATCTCTACCCCTTCACTGCCCCTGCGGTCATACCGGAAATGATTTGTTTTGATGCAACGAAAGTAAAGATGATCGGCGGAATGGCCAGAAGCACACCCATTGCCATGATCGCTCCCCAATCAATGTTGTATTCAGTCAGTGAATTCACAATGTATACCGGGGTGGTTCGGGTACTGCGGTCAGAAATGGCATTGGCAATCAAAAACTCATTCCACGCGATTCTGAATGTAAAAATAGAAGCGGCAGCAAGACCGGGTTGAATCACAGGCAGGATAATGTGATAAAACACCTGAAACGGATTTGCCCCGTCCATACGTGCCGCTTCCTCCAGCTGAATCGGGATTTGCTGGATAAAACTTTGAAGAATCCATATTACAAAGGGTAAGTTCATTGCTGTGTATATCAGAACAATACCGTTCAAGGTCCCATCAATCTGATAATCGAACGTCCAAATACCAAACACGGGAACAAGCAAAACGGCTGGCGGTACCATACGCATAATCAGCGTGGTCATCGAGGCTACATCACGTCCCCAAAAACGATATCTGACGATAGCGTAAGCCGCCATACAGCCCGCCAACAGAGTGAGTGCTGTTGAGACAATAGCAACATAGAGCGAATTACTGACATTGTTTACGAGCGACTTGTCGTCCAACATCGTGGCGTAATTTTGTAATGTTGGCATAAAAAACCATGCCGTCGAGTCACTGAGAATATCGACCTTCAATTTGAAGGAGGTGACAAACATCAGAATGATGGGGCCCAGTGAAAACATAATTAACGTAAAGAGCACGGTGTAATACAAAATTGTGTTCGTTTTTGCTTTATTCATTTGTCGCCACTCCTTAGTACTGCTCTGCTGCGGCTTTAAGCTTTTGTTGACGGGTTTCGCGCACTTTGTTGAAAGCAAACATCACAATCGTAATGACCAGAACCAGCAGTAACAGCATGTTAGAAAGCGCTGCCGCTAAGCCAAGTTCCTGTGCGTCTGTCACCGTCTTGAATATCCTGAGAGACAGAATTTCGGTCGAGAGACCGGGCCCACCATTGGTCAAAATCATAATGACTTCGAGAACTTTGAATGCATCAATTAGGCGCAATAGTAATGTCACGATAAGAACGGGCAACATCAGGGGAATTTTGATGTACCAGATGAGGCTCCAACCTGATGCACCATCTAAACGAGCGGCTTCAACCACTGAACTTGACAAAGACTGCAGTGCGGCGAGGCAAAGGATCATCACAAACGGTGTCCACTGCCAGATGTCAGCCAAAATTATCGAGAACAGTGACCACGAGGGATCGGACAACCAAGGGACATTTTCAAAGCCGAGTGTGTTCAATATCTTGTTCAGAATACCGAACTGGGGGTTGTACATGTATCGCCACACCAGCCCAACAGCAATGGGAGCGATCATCATTGGAAGAATAAAAATTGTCCGGTAAACTGACATACCGCGTATCGGCCGCTCAAGCATCAACGCAAGACCTACCCCTAATACCATCTCTAAGAACACGACAGTAAAAGCGAATGTCACCGTGACAAAAAACGATTCGATAAAGCCTTCATCATTCAGTAGCCAAATGTAATTACTCAGACCGGAGAACTCGGCATCTGAAAAAGGCTGGCTGGGACGCCAATCGAAAAAGCTGGCAGTTATCATGTAACCGACAGGATAAACAAGCGCAAACAACAGAATAATGGCAGCAGGAGCGATGAAGAAGTAAGGGGCTCCTTTGTTCATCCACTGAATCAATCTACCGGATGTTGCCTTTCCCGCCATTTCCATATTTGCTGACGACATAACTTGCATGGTCCACTTCCAAGTTTGAAGTAAGGGAGCTTTGCAGCTCCCCACCTATTTTTAGTTAAAGGTGTAGTAACCCGCTTTATCCATGATGCTTTTCACGGTTTTGTTGGTTTTGTTCAACGCCTCTTCAACACTCAGCTCACCTGTCATCGCTTTTGAAAGGTTAGTACCGAGTTCAGTGTTGATTTGTCCCCAAGATGGGATAATCGGACGCCAGTCTGGGTCAGCATCTTTCAACGCTTCACCGAAGATGGCCATCTGAGGGAATTTCTTCACTACATCAGGGTCTTGGTGCGTTGAGAAGCGTGATGGGTTACCGCCAGCGAGTGCAATTTTCTTGTCTGTCTCTTTCGAGGTCAGCCATTGCATCAGCAAGAAGGCCGCTTCTTTGTTTTGCGCATTTTTAGGGATTGCGATACCGAATCCACCGGTCTGCGATGCAGAACGTACCCCTGTTGGGTGCTTCGCCCAGCCGACTTTTCCAACGATTTTCGATTTATTGGGATCATCAACTTCTCCCGCAATCACCGTGGTGTCTAGGTACATCGCAGCTTTACCCTGCAAGAAGGCATTCTTGGCTTCGGCAAAACCAAACGAGGTGCCACCTTCAGGACCGCACTCGAGAATTTGCTTTAACGCATTCCCTGCCTGAATGGCTTCTGGGCTATTGATGGTTGGGTTCCAGTTGTCATCAAAGATACGGCCGCCAAGTGGTGCTAAGTGAAGAAGGAAGGCGTGCGACGTTTGGTGACCAGATTTTCCACGAGATGCAAGGCCAGCCATGCCGGGTTCGAGTTTCTGAATTTTACAGGTAACGTCGAGAAGCTCTCCATAGTTAGTCGGCACTTTCAGATTATGCTTGTCGAAAATATCTTTCCGATAGCCCAACACTGATGTTTCAGAGCCAAAGGGAATACCAAAGAACGAGCCCGTAGGTCCCGGGAGATAGCCTTTTTTACCACCAGCAACACCAATATTCTGCACGTAGCCGTCAATCAAGTCGCCCGCATCATAATTAGGATCTGACAGTTTTGGGTTCATGAAGAAACGTGCCAACGGCTCAATCTGATCAGCTGCCACGTAATCCGCTTTTGAAAATACCACATAGGCAATCAGATCGTAGTCACCTTTCCTTTTCGTCAGTTCCAACGTTTGTTTCTGGCGCATTGCAAGGTATTGAAGCTGGTCCACCTCCACCTCAATGCCCGTTTCTTTTTCAAAATCCGGTAACACCTTCATAACAGCATCATAATGAGGATGAGCCGGAAAATTTACGACAAGTGTTTCACCTTCATACGGCTTGTAGGGGTTTGCGCTTACCAAAGATGAAACCATCATGGAAACTGCAGTCGCAGCCAACAAACCTGCTTTACGCTTACTTGTTGTCTTGTACATTTTTCCTCCCGCCTGTAGACGTCTTGTCTGTTGCTTCGCTTTAATTAAGGTCCTTCACGTCATTCCGTTGCTCAGTGGCTTGGGTAAAGTGCCTTTTCGGTTTTTGAATCAAAGATGTACATGTCTTTCTGTTTAAAATAGAGATCGATGTTCTGCCCCTGAACGGGCCGTTCTTCTGAGCTCACTTCGATAGACACTCGCGAGCCAGAGATTTCAGACACGATGATCGTCTGAGAGCCGCAATACTCGGTGACGAGCACGGGTAAGGTAATTTTGTTGCAATCTGGCTTGTATTCCATCGAGAAAGCTGACGGCCTGAGTCCGATAAAGATGGTGTC
Source organism: Veronia nyctiphanis (assembly GCF_004116385.1). Classification (GTDB taxonomy): domain Bacteria; phylum Pseudomonadota; class Gammaproteobacteria; order Enterobacterales; family Vibrionaceae; genus Veronia; species Veronia nyctiphanis. The sequence continues at coordinate 269,224 of NZ_PEIB01000003.1, forward strand.
ATCTGTGAGTTTTCGGATTTCACTGTTCAACGCCGGATCAATGTCAAAGTCAAACGTTTCACCGGAGACACTAAAATCGTCACCGCGTTGGTGAATGTTCCCGGAAAGGAAGTTCATCGACGGTGAGCCCATGAAGCCCGCAACAAATTTATTGACCGGCCGACAGAACAAGTCTTCGGGAGTGCCGTGCTGCTGCACATAACCGTCATTCATCACAACGATTCGGTCACCGAGCGTCATCGCTTCAATCTGATCGTGAGTCACATAAATGATGTTTTTGTTGACCTTCTTCCTCATCAGGATCAACTCCGCACGCATCTGAGCACGCAGCTTGGCGTCGAGGTTAGATAGTGGCTCGTCCATCAGCAACGTTGATGCGTCTCTGGCTAAGGCCCTGCCCATTGCGACTCGCTGACGCTGTCCACCAGATAATTCACCCGGTTTACGATGAAGCAGGTGCTCAAGACCCAGCATCACCGACACTTCTTGTACCCGTTTAGCGATTGTCGCCTTATCAACTTTGGCAAGACGCAGTGCAAACGAGATGTTTTTTTCCACATTCATGTGCGGATACAGCGCGTAGTCCTGAAATACCATCGCGAGGTCGCGATCTCGTGGCTCTAGCTGACTCACTTCACGGTTGCCAATATAGATGTCGCCTGCAGACACGTTCTCTAAGCCTGCAATCATCCGAAGCGTTGTAGACTTTCCGCAGCCGGACGGGCCAACCAAAACAGTGAATTCATTATCTTCAAACTCTAAATCCAAACCATGGATGACCTCCACATGGTCATACCGCTTCACCAAATTCTGAATTCTGATTTGTGGCATTAGTTACTCCTAAGGTGCCCTGTACGTGTGGTTGGGTATTCATAAAAGCTTTAACCCAACCACCCCATCTCTTCTGTTTGTGTGCAGTTGTTTCATCCCGCTTCGCATGTGAGCCGTGTTAAACACGTTAACGGGATGTAAAATTCGTTACTGGTCTATTTATAATACCAGGATGGCAGTTTAGACCAGTGCGCGATGGTGGTTTTATGACCAAAAATTGAGATTAGTCATTAAATTCGCTGTAAGAGATATAGAATTGTTTCCATAGTGAGAATAAATAATTTAAATCACTGACATATATAAAATCCAGAAGTATATTTATTTTTTATTTATATATATCAATAGATTAAGTCGTGTATTAAGGGGGTTGGTTTAATTTCTTCTAATATATTAAATTAATAGAAATCAATTATTTAATAACTTTTAATTCGTTAATTATTGCTATTTCAGCGTTCAGATAGACGGAAGATCTACACTTTCTGATGTTGTTTGAATGAAATCAACTGGTATGTTTACTATACCATCAAAGGGAAGATTGTTAATGAGTTGATAAAAAATACTCCGTTAACGTATTCGATTTCGGGAAATTGGAGACACAAATGCGAACACATCCAATTGTCGCAGTCACGCTTGGAGACCCGTCGGGCATTGGTCCCGAGTTGATTGCAAAATTATTTGCTCACCCGGAGCGCAGTACTCATTGCAACTGTGTTCTTGTCGGTGACCCATGGGTCTGGGAGCAGGCTCAAAGCCTGACTGGTATGACACCCAACATAGTGCCTGTTTCTTCATTTATAGATGCACAAGATGCTGAGCCTGGCCAAATCTGTTTTTTGCCCGTGAACAGCATAGAAAGGCACAAAGTGAAAACGAGCGAAGCAAATAGTGAAAGTGGCAGAGCTGTGCTCGATATCCTGTCTTTATGCCTTGACGCTGCCAAAAACCATGAAATTGACGCAATCTGTTTTGCACCGCTAAACAAGCAAGCAATGATCATGCTGGTATGCCCTATGAAGATGAGTTGCACTTCTTTGCTGATTATCTAACGTCGATAGCTACTTCTGTGAATTCAATACACTAGGCAATATTTGGACATCACGTATTTCCTCTCACATCCCTCTGAAAGACGTTAAAGAACTCGTTACTCAACCCAGGATTGTTGAAGCAGGAAAGCTGATTTACCAGAGCCTGCAAAAAACGGGCATTGAAAGGCCAAAGGTCGCGGTTGCAGCGCTTAACCCTCACGGGGGCGATGGCGGCGTCTGTGGCCGTGAAGAAATTGACATTATCAAACCCGCCGTTGACGAGCTGAATGAACGAGGCTATCCCGTCGCAGGACCCTTTCCTGCTGATACCGTTTTTTTGAAGGTCAGAGATGGCGAATTTGATGCAGTCGTCACCATGTATCACGACCAAGGCCAGATAGCGATAAAGCTGCTGGGTTTTGAAAAAGGCGTCACAGTGCAAGGTGGTTTGCCTGTTGTTATCACCACACCCGCCCACGGCACAGCGTTTGATATTGCGGGCCAGAATAAAGCCAACGTCAACGCCACATTAAACGCCTATAACCTCGCATGTGTCATGGGCACATCAGAATTTCGCGCTCGAGAAGCAAGAGTCAAAGAGTTGGAGTCATAATGAAAATAACATCTGTAAAGGCAAGGGTTTTTGAATGGAAAGGAAAGACCGTTCCTCCCGCCAACAATTTTTGCTCAAACGCCATGGACCAATTGTGGGACAAAGGCGATTCAATGGGGACGTTTCGATTTCATGGCTGGACGGTGGTAGAAATAGAAACCGATACTGGCCTAGTGGGCATAGGTAATGTCGCACTGGCACCCAGAATAGCGAAGAATATTATTGATCAATATCTGACCCCCCTGATTTTAGGTCACGACCCCTTTGACTACGAATACCTGTGGCAGCGTATGTATCGTTCGACCATGGCATGGGGCCGAAAGGGCATTGGCATGGCCGCTATTTCAGCAATTGATATTGCACTGTGGGACTTAATGGGGAAAGCAACAGGTCAGCCTGTTTTCAAGCTTCTTGGTGGCAGAACCAAAGAAAAAATCCCTTGCTATGCATCGAAATTATACCGAACTGACCTTGATGAGATGCAAAGAGAAGCCCAGTCGTACCTGGATCAGGGTTTTGACATGATGAAAATGCGCTTTGGTTATGGGCCAAAAGATGGGCCACAAGGTGTGAGAGAGAATATAAAAAGCGTAGAAGCTGTGCGCGAGGTGATCGGCCCGGATGTCGACCTTATGCTTGAGTGTTATATGGGTTGGAACCTTGAGTACAGTAAACGGATACTGCCGAAGCTTGAAAAATTTGAGCCCCGATGGTTAGAGGAGCCGGTGATCCCTGATGACATAGACGGGTATGCAGAACTTAACAAACTCACAAGCATACCTATTTCTGGGGGAGAGCATGAGTTCACGAGCCATGGCTTTAAACAACTACTAGACAAGCAGGCAGTATCCGTCATCCAGTATGACACGAACCGTGTGGGTGGTATTACCGCAGCGAGAAAGATAAACGCACTGGCAGAGGTATATAGCGTGCCGGTTATCCCTCACGCTGGGCAAATGCACAATTATCACCTCACCATGTCTACTCTCGCCTCGCCCGTCTCAGAATATTTCCCGGTGCATGATGTTGAGGTCGGAAACGAGCTGTTCTATTACATTTTTGAAGGCGATCCGGCCCCTGAGCAGGGTCATATTGATCTCGATGACAATAAACCGGCCTTGGCCTGACGATCTCAGAAAAGTATCTCTCTGATTTCAACATCATTGAGTAAGGGTGAACATGACAGCATTCAGAGTTATTCAGTATCTAGACAGTAATGGTATCAACGTGGCGAAAGTCATCGACCATGACACCGTTCAGCCCCTTTTGCGGCCAGTAAGTCTCTACGAGCTTGCACTGACAGCAATGAAAGAAAAGGTTGCGCTTAGTTCACTCATTGAGGGTTCATTGGGTGACAAGCAGGTTCATTATCCTTCTCTTATTAGGCAGCAAACGATTCTCGCACCTATTAGTCACCCCGACCCAGCGCATTGTCTAGTGAGCGGTACAGGCCTTACTCACCTTGGCAGCGCTGACACCCGTTCAGCAATGCACACCAAGATAGAGCAAAGCGAAGAAAACCTCACTGACTCGATGAAAATGTTCAAAATGGGCGTTGATGACGGTAAAGCGAGTGCAGAAAGAGCAGCGTCGCAGCCCGAGTGGTTTTATAAAGGCAACGGCAATATCGTTCAGCCGCCTTATCAAGCCATTAGTGCGCCCGACTTTGCAATGGACGCTGGCGAAGAGCCAGAATTGGTGGGCGTCTACATCAATGATGAAAACGGGAACCCTCATCGTATCGGCTTTGCCATTGCAAACGAGTTTTCAGACCATGTAACAGAGAAGCAGAATTACCTCTGGCTGGCACACTCAAAGCTCCGCCAATGCAGCATTGGTCCTGAATTGGTCATCGGCGATATTCCCAGCAGTCTTACTGGCGTCAGCCGTATTTATCGTGAAGGCAAAGTGCTGTGGGAAAAGCCGTTTGTCACCGGTGAAGACAACATGTCACACAATATCGCTAACTTGGAGCATCACCACTTTAAGTACGATCAATTCCGATCCCCGGGTGACTTAAATATTCACTTTTTTGGCACATCGACGCTCAGCTTTGGCGATGCTATCTCAACACAAGACGGCGATATTTTCGAAATCAGTATTCCTGAGTTTGGACGTGCATTAAGCAATCCGCTCAAGCACAGCAAACGGGAAAACGTCGAAACCGTCCAGGTTGAGAGCCTATAACGACTTCAGGGAGAAAAACGAAATGGCAAAAGATACCTTGGTGCTGAACCAAAAAAGCGCACATACCATTGGTTTCTTTGATGTTGAATCAGGCGAAGCAATCAAACAAATAAAAGTGGACGATTATCCACACGAATTCGTTGTCGATTCAAAACAAGAGTATATTTATGTTGGCCACTACGGTGTTGAAAACTCCGGCATCATCGGCGACCACGGAGGCTGCTCAATCTTTGTGATTGAAATTGCAACAGGCGAACATGTCAGAACCATCAGTTGTTGGCCTTATTATCGAATTCATGGTCTTGCAATGGACGACCAAGACCGGCTTTATGCAATGAGTGAGTCTCATAACGTCATGGTTGTTTATGAAGACCCTAAAACGGCCAGCGCACCTGACCGCGCCATCCCCTCTGGCGGCCTGAAAACGCATTTGTTTTCGTTAACGAAAGATGGTCAAACCGCATATTGCCTGAATCTACTGAGTCACACTGTCACAAGAATCAAACCTTGGCAGCCGGCGTCGTCGTCCGAAGCCATGTATCCGGGCAAAAAACCGGAAGGCAACTGTCTGTCCAGCGATGGCAAAACGCTGTTTGTTACCAACAGATTGGATGACCAAATCGTCGCTGTCGATACAGAGTCTCTGGAAGTCACAGGCCGCGCTGATACTGGCCGTGATCCGACGCGCGCCTATATCTCTCCTAAAAGCCAGATTTTCGTGACCAACTACGGTGGCCAATCCATCACTATTTTCAGCCAACAACTTGAAAATGAAGGCCAGATTGCGTTACCCGCCGACCCCATCGCTGTCAGCTTCCACCCAGATGGAAAGACAGCCTACGTATCAATGACCAACGATGAGGTCGCCATCTTGGACGTGGAAACCACATCAATATCAACAACATTTCCGTGTTTGGCAGAGCCTGATGTGTCCTTCCTTCTGCCATCGTTTGCATTTAAATCATAAGGAAACTTGAGAATGAGTATTGATGGAAAAATGTTTATTGGCGGTCAGGCAGTAAAAGGAGCCAACGGTGAAATACGGGGGTTTGATCCGGTGGCTGATGCCGCGCTTGAGCCAGCCTTTGGCCTCGCGACCTGTGACGATGCGGATCGGGCTTGTCAGCTCGCTGAAACCGCATTTTATACCTACCGACAAACCACACCGCAACAACGCGCTGAGTTCTTAAACCTCATTGCAGATAACATCATGCTGCGGGCGATGAGCTGACAGCACGAGGAACCCTTGAGACCGGACTGCCTGCAGCAAGGCTTGAAGGCGAGCGCATGCGGACCGTAAATCAGTTAAAACTGTTTGCTTCCGTCATCGAAGACGGAAGTTGGCAAGACGTTCGCATCGATACCGCATTGCCAGACAGAGCGCCACTTCCAAGGCCTCACCTCGGCGTCCGCAAAATTCCTGTGGGCCCTGTGGTTGTATTTGGTTCCAGTAATTTCCCATTGGCCTTTTCCGTGGCGGGTGGAGACACCGCATCAGCACTCGCAGCAGGTTGCCCGGTTATTGTTAAAGGCCACTCCGCGCACCCGGGTGTATCTGAAATTGTTGGCCGCTGCATCAATGAAGCGGTCAAAAAGCTCGAACTGCCAAAAGGCACCTTCTCTCTCATTTTCGGCTCGGGCAATGAAATTGGTCAATATCTGGTGTCCCACCCAGTCATCAAGCAGTCGGTTTTACTGGCTCGCAAGCAGGTGGCACCGCATTGGTAAAGCTTGCGCAAGCGCGTAAAGAGCCAATACCTGTCTACGCGGAAATGAGCAGTATTAACCCTGTTGTGATGTTACCTAAAACCCTAGAAGCCAAACATGAGCAATTGGCAGAACAATTCTTTGGCTCTGTCACCATGGGCGCTGGGCAATTTTGCACTAACCCAGGGCTGGTTATCGCTGTTGAAAGCCCATCTCTTGAGGCCTTCAAAGACAAAGTCAGTGAACTGATGTCACCGAGTGATGCTGGCGCTATGTTGACCCCCTCTATTCACAATGCATACTGCAGCAGTAAAAACACCTTAATCGATAATCCAATGACAAGGCTTATCGCACAAGGAAACGCTGAAGGTGCTAACGTTTGTGAGCCAGCGTTTGTGGAAGTCAATGCAGATGATTTTATTGCCAACACAGCGTTGCATCAGGAAGTTTTCGGTTCGTTTTCAATGCTGGTCAAAGCCCAGTCCGAGCAGCAAGTGATTGAGGTCATTGACCAACTCGAAGGACAGCTCACAGGCACTATCCACTACAGTGATAATGATGATGGTGAATTTGTTGGTAAATTGATTCAGGCACTGGAGTTAAAAGTAGGGCGTATACTTTTCAATGGCTTTCCGACGGGCGTCGAAGTATCGACCGCGATGGTGCATGGCGGCCCCTTCCCTGCAACGTCAAACAGTCAGACAACGTCAGTTGGTACAATGGCTATCGATAGGTTTGTTCGTCCCGTGTGTTACCAAAATGTACCTGATCAATTCTTGCCACAAGAACTACAAGCAGCAAACCCATTGTCAGTAAATCGTAGAGTTGATGGTAAAGCGGATTAGGAGAGTCTGATGATAGATGATAATCGGATTGTTCCCACTGGCGCGACAGTTACACAACTCTGCACTGGGGTTATATGGGCCGAAGGGCCCGTTTGGCTACCCGAAGATGACGCTGTGCTATTCAGTGATGTAAAAGGCTGTAAGGTGTATCGTTGGAGCGAAGACACAGGGCTCCATATAGAGAAAGAATATTCTCACTACAGTAATGGCAATTACCTTGATCCAAAAGGTGACCTCGTCACTTGTGAGCATGGGCGACGTTGTATCAGTCGAACGGACAAGCAAGGTAGATGCGACATATTAGTCGATAACTATGATGGTAAACGCCTTAACAGTCCCAATGACCTTGTCGTCAAAAGTGATGGTACGATTTGGTTTACTGATCCGCCATACGGAATATTGGGGAATGATGAGGGTTTTCAGGCGCCCAGTCAGATGGTCGGCTGCTATGTGTATCGTTTTGACCCAGCAACTCAATCGCTCGATATCATGACGACGGATGTTCAGCGCCCGAATGGACTGGCTTTCTCTCCAGATGAGTCAGTGCTGTACGTTGCTGACATGTCGATTGTTGAATTCCCTACCAAAGGCCGACGTGAGTTACGCCGTTTTTCGGTAGACAAAGAGGATAACCTTGGTAAAGGGGAGACGCATTGTATTGTTGAGCCTGGAATACCGGATGGATTCCGTGTTGATGTTGACGGCAATATATTTTGCAGTTGTGACTCGGGGATAAAGATATTCGATAAAACTGGCCAGCAAATCGATGTCATTCCAGTACCTGAAAGGGTCAGCAACTGCACCTTCGGGGGCAAGGATCAGTCCTATTTATACATAACGGCAACCACCTCGCTGTATGGTATTCAGCTAAACACACAAGGTAGCCAATATACGCATTTACTTTAACAAAGCTACAAAAAACGTCAGCGGTTAGAAAAGAAAAAGGGGAGCTATAAGCTCCCCTTTCACGCAATAACTATTCTGTAATTACTTACAGAGCAGCTTTCGCCTTTTCAACCAGAACTGAAAACGCAGCTTTGTCGAATACAGCGATGTCTGCCAGGATCTTACGATCGATCTCGATAGATGCCTTTTTCAGACCGTTGATGAAACGGCTGTAAGACATACCATTTTGACGAGCCGCAGCGTTGATACGCGCGATCCACAGTTGACGGAATTGACGCTTCTTCTGACGACGGTCACGATAAGCATACTGAGCTGCTTTAGTAACCGCTTGAAAAGCTACGCGGTAAACACGTGAACGTGCACCGTAATAACCTTTGGCTTGTTTCAGAACTTTCTTATGACGTGCACGAGCTTGTACACCACGTTTTACGCGAGGCATTGTGTGACTCCTAAACTAATTCGTTAATAAACTAAGAAAAATTATGCGTATGGCAGCATACGAACAACTGCAGCAACTTCGCACTTAGGCAGAATTGCATTTGGACGCAGTTGACGTTTGTTCTTAGTAGAACGCTTAGTCAGGATGTGACGCTTGGTCGCACGCTTGTATTTGATACCACCAGCAGTTTTCTTAAAACGCTTAGCAGCACCTTTGTTTGACTTCATCTTAGGCATGATGAGTAACTCCGCATTGTATGCAATTAATAACAGTGTAATTTGGCGAACAAAAAAGCTATGCCACACAAGGCAGCACAGCCTCTTGTTACTTGTATGCCGAAATTACTTCTTCTTCGGGGCCAAAACCATGATCATTTGACGGCCTTCAATTCGCGTCGGGAAGCTTTCTACTAAAGCGATCTCAGCAGTGTCTTCCTTCAAACGGTTGAGGACATCAACACCGATACTTTGGTGCGCCATTTCGCGACCGCGGAATCGGATAGTGACCTTGACTTTGTTACCCTCTTCAATAAAGCGAACCAGGTTGCGTAGTTTTACCTGATAGTCGCCTATATCGGTGCCAGGTCGGAATTTGATTTCCTTGACCTGAATAGTCTTTTGCTTTTTCTTCTGCTCTTTCGTAGCCTTGCTCTTTTCGTACAGGAATTTTCCGTAGTCCATCACACGACAGACAGGTGGCTCGGCATTAGGCTGATTTCTACCAAATCGACACCAGCGGCTTGCGCTGTTTGTAGTGCTTCATCGAACGATACGACTCCAACCGCTTCACCATCAAGTCCTGTTAATCGAACTTCACGAACTCCACGAATTTCCTCATTCATACGATGTGCGTTTTGTTTAGCCGGGGCTTTTCTTGCGCCTTTAATACCTTATTCCTCCAAAATGTTGAGCGTGCGACTGCGAACTTCTTTTTCAAGCAGAGAAATGAATTCGTCAATCTTGAATTTACCCAAATCTTTACCTTTGCGGGTACGTACTGCCACTTCGCCGGCTTCCATCTCCTGGTCACCGCATACGAGCATGTATGGCACACGCTTCAAAGTATGTTCGCGGATTTTAAAGCCAATCTTCTCGTTTCTCAAGTCTGCAGAGGCTCTAAATCCTGCTTTTTGCAGTTTTTTTGCAACTTCATGAACGTAATCAGCTTGATTGTCTGTAATATTCATTACAACAGCTTGCTGAGGTGCTAACCAACTCGGGAAGTGTCCAGCGTACTCTTCAATAAGAATACCAATGAAACGCTCCAGCGAGCCAAGAATTGCACGGTGAATCATCACAGGAGTGTGACGTTCGTTGTCTTCGCCTACATACGTTGCGCCCAGACGATCAGGCAGTGCAAAATCGAGCTGCACAGTACCACATTGCCACGCACGATCCAAACAATCATGCAATGTAAATTCAATTTTCGGACCGTAGAAGGCACCCTCGCCTTCTTGAATCTCGTATGCAATGTCCATTGACTCTAGTGCTAGCTTGAGGTCAGCCTCAGCACGGTCCCACATTTCGTCAGAACCTACACGTTGCTCTGGACGAGTAGACAGCTTAACAACGATGTTTTCGAAACCGAACGTTGTATAAGTGTCGTAAACCATTTCAATACAAGCTTTTACTTCTTGTTGAACTTGGTCTTCAGTACAGAATACGTGCGCATCATCTTGAGTAAAGCCACGAACACGCATGATGCCGTGAAGAGCACCAGAGGGCTCGTTACGGTGACATGAGCCGAACTCAGCCATACGCAGCGGCAGATCACGGTAAGATTTCAGACCTTGGTTGAAGATCTGTACGTGACCTGGGCAGTTCATTGGCTTGATAGCGTATTCACGGTTCTCTGAAGACGTCGTGAACATGGCTTCTGAGTATTTGTCCCAGTGACCAGAACGTTCCCAAAGTACACGGTCCATCATTAGTGGGCCTTTTACTTCTTGGTAATCGTACTCTGTCAGTTTTTCGCGAACGAACTTTTCGAGTTCGCGGAAAACCGTCCAACCGTTATGGTGCCAGAACACCATGCCCGGTGCTTCTTGCTGCATGTGGAAGAGATCCAATGCTTTACCAATTTTACGGTGGTCACGTTTCGCCGCTTCTTCAAGACGGACAAGGTGAGCTTTTAATTGTTTCTTGTCAGCAAATGCTGTTCCGTAGATACGTTGCAGCATTTTATTATCGCTGTTACCGCGCCAGTAAGCGCCAGCGACGTTCAGAATTTTAAAGTTCTGACAGAAACTCATGTTTGGTACGTGCGGACCACGGCACATGTCAATGTATTCTTCGTGATGGTAAAGGCCAGGACGATCATCACGTGATACGTTTTCGTCCAGAATTTCCATCTTGTATGGTTCGCCACGTGATTCAAACGTATCACGTGCTTCCTGCCAGCTGACGTTCTTTTTCACTACCTGATATTTGGTTTTAGCCAATTCCTTCATGCGCTTTTCAATCGCATCAAGGTCGTCTTGTGTCAGGGAGTTCTCAAGATCCACATCGTAATAGAAGCCATTATCGATGGTGGGACCGATCGCCATTTTAACGTCTGGGTACAGCTGCTTAATTGCATGACCCAGCAAGTGCGCGCATGAGTGGCGGATAATCTCAAGACCATCATCATCTTTCGAAGTGATGATCTCAAGGTTGGCGTCGTTTTCAATCAGATCGTGGGCATCGACACGGTTGCCATCTACACGACCAGCAATACAGGCTTTCGCCAGACCCGGGCCAATATCAGAAGCAACATCAAAAGTAGAAACTGGTTTGTCAAAAGCGCGTTGACTACCGTCAGGAAGAGTAATTACAGGCATCTAAATGTCCTATTCACAGTGGTGCTACACACGAAGTAGCACTTGCTAAAAATGTGCACGACAGGGATGTAGGCCGTGCGTCGAGTGAACACCTGAAAGAGCAGATTTTGGTACAAATCAAAATGATGACTCTACAGGCGGTAGGGAATTGTAGCGCTCTCTATTGATAACGCAACTGCTCAAAAAGAAAAACCGGGAAAAATCCCGGCTTTTCAATGTCTGCATCAATATCGCAGAGCGACATCACTTCTGCGTACTGGTGTAAGTAATAAAATTAAATGCCCATGCAGTTAGCATAATAAGTGGTGGTTGCTGGCCAGTCCGAGAAAACCGCTTTCACCCCCACCTGCTTAGCCAATACATCCAATAGGGTAAATGTATCGCCGTCATTATTTGTTGCGTCTTTCACTGACTGATAATACCAACCGCCGCCCGTACCCAATGGACCTGAACGCTCAAGTGTCCATGTAATTAAGCCTAAGCCTGCATCTTTTGCCAGCGCAGCATACTCAGAAGGCACCATTTCATTCTTATCATTTTGAGTCACTAATGCGTAAAGAGGTGGGGCCAGGAAGGTAACGCCCGATTCAGCCAGCTTTTTCATGTCTCCAGCAGTCGGCTTCCAGGTTTCATCGTCATACATACGCGAATCGAGGTACACAGCCTGCTTACCATACGCTGCTTCTTCATTAATCCAGTATTGTACGTCACGCAGATTAAATGACTGTGCAAATACATCCTGTGGTGCCACGTTTGCTTCTTTATACTCGTTGATTAGCTTTTGCGCGTAGTCGTCTTGTGAAAAGCCTTGGTATGGCATCGCCACTTTGGGTGATTTAAGTTCTGGCGTCATTTTCACGCCCAAAGATTTAAACAGCTCAATACTCTCTGCGTGAGTCATTAGAGTACCGCGACTCGCATAGAGGTCTGTACGCCAACCCGGTGTGCCCTTCATGTAATCTTCTGGCGTGGTTGCCATTGGGTTTGCACCGTCCATTTTACCACTCAGGCGTTTGAACTCAGCATCGTGAAATCTGATGTACGACATTCAACCTGAGCTTTTTCGCCAGTTTCTGGGTTAGCTGGTGTGAAAGGTAAAGAACACTTCGCGGCCAGATCAGGAAACGCCAAAACGTCCGTCGTTGTATGAAGGTCGTTCTGAGAATGGCGACAAACCAATTCTTTGTCTTTTGTAAATGTCACATCACATTCAAGAATACCTGCTCCCATGCGCGCTGCTGCCACATACGACTCACGGGTATGTTCAGGAAATTGCATAGGTGCGCCGCGATGACCAATAGAAAATTCACTTTTTTTAAACGGCCCGGTTGCACAAGATTCCAGACGCGATTTGAGTGGCCCTTTATCCATGTCATCGACAAGATAGAAAGGACGAGGTCCCAGTTGAACGCTGTCTGCAAAAGTGAAAAAAGAAAGTGAAGACAACATTACGGCGGACACTGATTTAGTTAAGGAAAAGCTTATAAATACATTCCATTACAGATGAGTTAATAGTCAACGCGGAAAGTTTCTTAGTTGAGGATTACATTTGAGAGAAATATATATGACTGTTTCATTACTTAATGTGATCTTTCGACATTGAAAACCGTTTTTATCCCACCTTTCACCAGCTCAAAAGTAAAACTATTTGTACAAGCAATTTTTTGCGTATTGCACCTGAAGCTAATGACAATTAACTTTTTATTAATGGATGCACAACTCACTGTGTTATCCGCTTCGTAGCAAATAGACCAAACCAAAGGAGTTTATATGCCTGTACAACAAGCACAAGCGACATGGGAAGGTACGTTGAAAGACGGCAAAGGCGTAATGCAATACGGTGACGTCAAGGGACCGTTCACATTTGCCTCACGTTTTGAAACAGGTGAGGGAACGAATCCAGAAGAACTGGTGGGCGCAGCGCATTCTGGCTGTTATTCCATGTTCTTATCTGCCCTCTTGTCAGAGAAAGGTCTGGTGCCAACAATCACTACATCGGCAAAAGTCCATCTCGGAGAAGATGACGGCCCTAAAATCACCAAAATTGAGCTGACGTCTGTTGTCACTGCTGACGGTTTAACCGATGAGGTTTTACAAGAACAAGGTGCAATCGCAAAAGAGAATTGCCCTATCTCTCGCCTGTACGCGGGGACAACGATAGAGCTTGATTTGTCGCTTGGCTGATAAAAGTACGGAAACCGTGTGCCTCAATAAAAACCGTGAAAAAAACGATAAATAACGAGGCACACTGAATGACGTTTGGAGGGATGTACAATGACAAAAGATATAAGAAATCTCACACTCACTGGAATCGATGATGTGGGAGCGAAACAATACGAGGATGCGGTACAAGCTCTTTATGACTACCGACCCGGTATCGGAAATTACCTACAACCGATCAACGAGGCATACCCTGAATTTATTATGGGACGGGTGTTATTGGCCTATAGCGCCGCGAGTGAAGGCAGGTATTCTGCGCTTCACAATGTTGCAAACCTCACTAAATCACTCAACGTGCTCTACCCGACCGCAACAAAGAGAGAGCAGAAACACATAGATGCGGTCAATGCATGGGTGAAAGCCGATTTAAAAGGTGCCGTTGAAATCTGGGACGCCATTTTATCCGAATGGCCTCATGACTTAGTGGCATTTCGTCAAATGACGATGAATCTGTTTTGGATGGGACAACGACGCAGATTAGCAGACCTTTGCGCCAAACTTATGCCCTTCTGGGATGAATCAACCCCTCAGTACAATTTTTTCATTGGACCTGTTGGCTTCGTGATGGAAGAGTTGGGCCAATATGAATTGGCCGAAAAATTTGCGAGATATGCGGCAGAGAAAAACCCTTCTGACATGTGGGCCGTTCATGCTGTTGCCCATGTGCTGGAAATGCAGGGAAGAAATGCAGAAGGGATAGCCTGGATTGAACCAAAGAGTCATGTATTTCATAAACACAATGCATTTGTCGGTCATTTATGGTGGCACCTTTCGCTCTTCCATCTTGAGTCAGGCAATATCGATAGAGTACTTGAATTGTTTGATACTCAGATATATCCGGGCAATTCTGATTTTTACCTCGATATCCAAAACGGTGCATCATTGCTGTCGAGACTGAGTTTTCTGGGCGTGGATATTGGCGATCGGTGGTCGAAACTGTTAGATGCTGTAGAAAGCGCTAAACTCGATTACCTCTATGACTTCACAGATGTTCACAGCGCTATTGTGCTGGCTCAAAATGGACGCACAGAATCACTGGATGCATTGAATAAAGGGCTAAGCAAGCGCTATCCGCATCAAATAATGAACCCTGGTTAACGTATCAATTAACGCAGTCCATCACCGATTATCACCGGGAGAAATTTGCGCTTGCCGCTGAGCGTCTGGCGCCCGTACGTTATGATCAATTAGCATTAGGTGGCAGCCATGCCCAGCAAGATTTGTTCTTGCAGTATCAAATCATGGCGTACAAGCAGGCGGGTAACTTACCCATGATGAAAGCGGCGCTAAAAGAAAGGCTAGCGAAACGCACCATTGGTAGCGACATCGACGGTTTTCTGACCAAGGCTAAAGCAATTGATGCGTTGACTGCCAACGATACTATCGACCGCTATCTACAGAAGGTATCTGGTTGATTGAAATCCGCACCAGAAAAACAAGTCAGCAACTTAACGGGCCACAACAGCGTGGCTTGTTTCTTTTCCAAAATTGAGTTTGTGTACTAGCACTATGCGAGCCAAATGCCGAGGTTTTAGATAAGAGAATATTATCCAAAATTAACTGTCAATCAGGGTGAAGGGATTCATGATACTTGTTGTGTGTGATGGGGTAATGAGTCTATAAAGTAACACTGTATAAATATCCACCCCGAGCAATTTGTCCAATATAATTCATATTTCCCATTTTGGTGTTTTTTCCCGCCAAGGATTTTAGTCAATCCTCTACAAGATAGGTCAATAAAGGCGTGCAGACGATCGCAAATTTCACCCATGAATTATATTGGACAAACCGTAGGAAT
>NZ_PEIB01000030.1 GCF_004116385.1 Veronia nyctiphanis
CTGCGAAGGCTGAAAATCGGCCTAATTTACTGTCCGGAATGAGTTGACCACTACAAACATCATCCAACCGCTTACCACCATCATAAGGCCGGTCTAATCCGGCCTTCATCAGCTTTCTCCCAGCAGTTCAACATCTATCTCTACATCAGTCAGTAGCCGGAGGTATTTGCCCCGCTCGATATTCGTCGGCCTGATTACCTCCGCACTCCGCAGCAAGGCAACGGTAAACTACTTCGCCTCCCTCGCCTTTTGCCCTTCATATTCGCACTCCCCAAGAATCTCAGTCGCATCCCCCCCGTTCACCCGAATAGAAACACGCTTGCCCAAAGGCTTGATGATTAAAGGCGTATAGAGGGTCGCAAATTTCATCCTTGAATTACATTGGAGAAATCGTAGGAATTATATTGGACACTTTGGTGCTTATTGCTCTGTTAAGCATTCATCGTGTCACCTAAGGAAGTAGCCGTTGGAAATTAACTTACAAGATATTACGAAAGACAATTGGGTCGATATGATTGACCTTGAAATAACAAAGGAACAAGAAAAGTTTGTTGCTCTCCCAGCCGAAGCAATCGCGGCATCTAAGTTTTATGATTATTATGTTAATCGCGGCATTTACCTTGGTGATAAACCAGTCGGCTTTATTCAATACTACCCAAATTATGATAATGAAAAGCCAAATGAAATATTCATAGACCAGTTGTTAGTTGATGTTAGCTTGCAAGGTAAGGGATATGGCTCAGAAGCAGTGAAGCTAGTGCTTGAAGAAATCAAGCAATTGAAAGATTTTAATTCAGTATCTATCTGCTACGTAGAAGGCCACGACATCATGAAAAAGTTCTTTGAACAATTCAGCTTTAAAGTTGTAGAGCAAGATGAATTCGATGAAACAATCATGGAGTTACATTTTTCCTAACAAGTTAATGAATAAGTACAAAAAATAATTTGCTGTTTACGTTCCTCAATATTTTAGTAAATAAGTTTTTGCCAATTATTAGGGCGTCACGCTCTAAGAAATGATCGAGTACCAATAATGATTTTAAGCGAACTGTCTAAAGAAGATATCAATGAAATCACATGCCTTGTGTTTGGAGACGACCAGACACAAAAGGAGCAGGCCGACCTGATTTTTGTTTTCGGGGGAACTAATCCAGGTATATGGGAAGCGGCGTATCAGGCGTACAGCGATGGTATCGCTGAACGTATCTTAATAGCTGGCGGGTTAAGTCCTAATGGAAGAAAACACTTTGCTTGGGATCTTGGTGACATCCCCGAATCCGTCGGCATCAAGCATAAACTCGTTGAACTCGGCGTCCCAGCTGATAATATTTTGTGTGAGGTAAACTCTTCAAACAGTTATGAAAACGTCGTGTTTTCGGAGGCAGCGTATGACCTCAGTAATATGAGAAACATTGCGGTTGTGTGTAGAAGCTATTCTGCTGGAAGACAGTGTAGAACAATAGATAAACAACTGGGTGGCAGTGTTCGTATCACGCCTTTTACTTTTGAAGCCAAGCAGCACCCGGATGAAGCTCCGATTAGCCGACATAATTGGCTTAAGAGTGAACTCAGTTATAAGCTCGTAATTGGCGAGTTTTTGAAAATACTAAAATACGGAAGTTACGGGCACTTGACCGAAGCGAGTATTAATAGTGGAAGGCTCATTGATTACGCTAAGTTGCAGGTGTAAACATTTAACAAAACTATTCAACAGCTGCCCCACATAAGGCCGGGTTAATCCGGCCTCAATCAGTTTTCTGCCGGCCGTTCGCCACTTATCTCGATACTGGCCAGCACCGGAAGTATTTGCCCCGCTCGATATTCACCAGCCTGATCACCTCCGCACCCCGCAAGCAACGCAACCATAAACTGCTTCGCCTTCCTCGCCTTCTGCTTTTCAGACTCACACTTTCCACGAATCTCAGGCTCATCCCCCTTTCAACCGAACAGGGATGTGCCTGGCAACAGCGCAGAAAATTCACCGCGTGTAGAGGGTCGCAAATTTAACCCGTTTAGTATATTGGGCAAGGCGTAGCTTTTATATTGGATACTTTGGCTTTTATTACACTGTTCTGTGAGTAAATATGGTTGACGAATTAATAGAATTGCGTGAAGTGGCGGAATCTGATCTTCCCACATTCTTCGAATTCGAGTCCGATCCTGAAGCCGTTCATATGGCAGCGTTTACATCTGAGAACCCATCTGATCGCGATATGTTTCTGGCACACTGGGAGAAGATTTTGGCAAATCCAAACGTGATCACTCGAAGTATAGTACGAGGCAAAGCTGTACTTGGGAGCGTGCTTAGTTATGAGGAATCAGGCAGACCAGAGGTTACATACTGGATTGGCAGGCAATACTGGGGTCAAGGAGTTGCCACTGATGCTCTGACCTTATTTCTTAAGACTGTCGATACCCACCGCCCGATGCGAGCTCGCACAGCCAAAGATAATCTGGCATCCATTCGAGTTCTTGAGAAATGTGGTTTTGGGATTACCGAGGAGACTCGAGGTTTTGCCAACGCCCGTGGCAAAGAGATCGAGGAACTCGAATTTGAATTCTCCGGCGACAAGTAATTACAAAGCAAAGGCACTCAGCCGACGCCTTGAGATCGAAAGAGGAATATAACCCGATTTCGGGTTCAGGTATCGGCGCTAGGTTCTCTACGGAAGTCTCGCCTTATTCTAAACGTTATTCTCGATAAGGATATTATGAAGATTCATGTAACAGGAAATGCAGGTTCAGGAAAAACAACCTTGGCAGCGGAAATTGGAAGCATGCTTGATTTGCCTGTGTTCGGTTTAGACTCAATTGTTTGGAAAGAAGGTTGGGAAATAACACCTAAAGACGAACGTGCAGCGAAAGAAAAGGAATTAGCCCAAAAGGACGCCTGGGTTATTGAAGGCGTATCTTCCATTATTCGAGAGGAAGCGGATTTTATTGTGTTTCTCGATGTTCCTCGAAGCAAATGCTTAATTCGGTGTTTGAAGCGAAACGCGCCATACTTGTTTAAGTCCAGACCTGGCTTACCTGATAGTTGTCCTGAGATAAAAATATTACCTACGCTGCTTAAAATTATCTGGAACTTTCCCAAGTTGGCAAACCCTGCTATTGAAAAAAGTGTTCAGTCTGGAGATGGTGTTGTTATAAAAAGTAAAAGTGAATTGGAAAGGTTTCTTAGCGAGTTAAAGCATACAAAAGCCATACAAACGACTTCCCCCATTGCACGGCTGGACTAATCCGGCCTTAATCAATATTTCTGCCAGCTGCCGGAAGTATCTATCCCGTTCGATATTTACCAGCCTAATTACCTCCTCTCCCTGCACAAGCGTAACCGTAAGCTGCTTCATCTCACTCGCCTTCTGCTTTTCAGATTCAATCATCCCAAAAACTAAAAAACATCAGCCCGTTTCATCCGAACAGCAGCGAGCTTGCTTGAAGGCCAAAGAACTAGTGGCGTGTAGAGGGTCGCAAATTTAGTCCATTAAGTATATTGGGCAGAACGTAAGTTTTATATTGGATGCTATATGGTTTATTCAGCTGTTATTTTTAAAAGGATTTGAGGATGAGTTTAACTGTTGTTAAATACATGCTGCTAGCAAGCGATATGGAAAGAGCGATCAAATTCTATTCGGACCTCGGGTTTGATGTATTAAATCAAAGCCTTATTGGTCTGAGCTAAGTTTCAATAATTCAACTATTGCCCTACACGGTGGGCATGATGGCTCAAATAACCCAACGGGTTTATCACTTCAATTTACTGATGTTCACGAAGCTTTTAACAAAGCAATTAAAAATGGTGGAAAACCCATACAATCACCAGAACAACGTGAAGGTGAGCCAATTATTCTTTCGCAGTTAGCAGATGCAGAAGGGAATGTAATAATGCTAACTCAATATACAGGTTAGATTTCTACACGACCCATCTCACAGAACTAGGCGTTTCAATATTCCCATATGAGTTAGCGATTGGTAGGCCTCTGGACTTGGGTGTTAGGTCTCAAACATGGATATCAGTAGGCTTTAATACCCCTTTGCTGGAAGGACATAATGTGGTTCCAGCCAACATCAAAAGCGTTTGCAATTCTAATGACCTAGCATTTGTCGTCGACAATGTGCATATAGCACACGAGAAAGCTATGTCTCTTGGATATGACGTCATAGAAAAACCAAAAGACACATCTTATGGCCAAAAAACTATATCTGGTGCTGCACCCGAAGGAACACTTTGTGCCATGCCCTCTCTTAACACCGCCCAACAAGGCGCATAACACGTGCGTCACTGCAGGCTAGGTATGCCCATAAAAATTACACGGAGGTAATGAATGAACGTAGCAGAGATGTATGACGAGGTGTCTGGTAGGTATGAAGAGTTAATTTCAGACTCTAAGTATATCGGCCCCCATTGGATTGAACAGAAATTACAGTCAAATATCCACGCATATAGGGAGTTCTTGGACTTGGGCTGTGCAACAGGCCCTATTGGTGCGGTTATTTCTAACGTTGTCCCCGAGGCAAGAATTGTTGGACTGGATATTTCTTCTGAAATGGTAGAGCTTGCCAGTAAAAGAGGTGTGTATGAACAACTGTATGTTCATAACCTCGATGAGCCTATACAGCCATTAATTACTAATAAATATGATGCTGTCACCGCACTTGGCTTCAGCGAGTTTTTATCAAAACCAGAACAAATGCTGAAAGAAATCAATCTGGTGTTGAAAGAAGGAGGACGTTGTTTTATGTCATTCCAGCTACATGACCCGAGTAATGAAAAGCTACCAAGAAATACGTATAGCGGAAGTGTCGTACATACTGCATATACCGAATCTGAAGTACAAAATATGGTTCAAAATTCAGGACTTAAGCTTGTGTCATTAGAGTCTCTGTGTGGGTACGTATCCGGTAGGGGTTATGAATGTCACTACATAATGATTGAAGCGCGCAAAATCTAATTTAAGCGCTGAAACAGCCATTGAAATAGACATCCGTGAACTATTCGGGGATTACGAGAGCGAATAAGCATGATCAATTTGATGATCCAGAGCGGAAATTTGGGTTATTTAATCATCATCAAAGTTTAACGAGCTTAAAGCATCAAACTCATTTCCAACTTCTGAGTGTGCTGTTCTTGTATCAGCACACTATGCTTTCCATTGACGGTACTTTTCCTTCGAATGTTGTAGGCCTAGATGGCAGCTTATGCAGTTCAAGCCGGATAAAGGCCGATTATTCCAACTCATAACGTAAACCACGGAGTTCAGCGTGTATTCAAAACCTATAATAGTATTTCTGTCCGCTTTCCTTTTCGCATGCGCAGGACCTAACCCCAACACTGGAGAGAGAACGACTGATCTTGGTTGGACTTCTGGAAATTATCAACAAGCATTCGATACCGCAAAGATCTACGCTGAACAAGGCCAACCTTGGGCTCAGCTTCGTTTAGGTATTTTTTATGCAAATGGCTGGGGCGTCGATAAAGACGAAAAAATCGCCTCAAGCTGGTACCAAAAAGCGGCAGCGCAAACAGCGACTGGTGATTGGGCTAATGGTCAGATTGCCGGAGCGACGGGGAAAACAGGGTTTTTTAACCAAAACAGTGACGCTCTCATTGCTAAATTTAACCTCGCACAGCTTTATTTTGAGGGTGCAGGAGTAGAAAAAGATTTAAGTAAATCTCTTGAGTTGGTGAACAAGGTTATTACTGAATCAAATGGTGAGTCGGTATTGTTTTGTTGTGAGTTTTCTTCACCAAGATATTTTACTCAAGAACAATTTATTGGCCTTAAAAGTAAAATAGAAAAAGAGCTCTCTGCTAATTAGAAATGTAACGTCCACTAGAGTAAATTGATAAATAGGCTTAATAGTTTATTTGTCAATTTATTGTTTGCACCTCCTCACTTAAATAGCCACGGGTAGTGCTGAAAATATTCGACATTAAGCTCATATTTCCCGTGAGTCGCTGGCCTACCTTCCTTCGGTCTGGATAAGCACCCGTCGGCTTCTGGCCAGTTCGTGTAGGTACTCGCAAATCCGACCCATTAATCTATTTGTTACTTCGGTGTTCATTACACTGTGACCACCTTACATAAGATGAGGGTTTTAAATGGGAAACATCACCATAGCTCCAATAGGTTATGTGAAATCAACGCGAGTTGAAGCGGTTGACGATGATTGGGATCAGGAAACGAGTTATATCGAGCTGGATAGCCACTATGAAAGCGATGCACTCTCTGGACTCAGTGAATTCTCTCACATAGAGGTTATCTTCTTTTTCAATAAGGTCGATAAATCAAATATAAATGTCGGCTCTCGACACCCGAGAAATAATTCAGAATGGCCAAAGGTCGGGATATTCGCTCAACGCGGAAAAAACAGACCAAATCGTTTAGGCGTCACTATCTGCAGAGTCGTCGGGGTGGATAAAAATAAAATCTATGTTCAAGGTCTCGATGCCATTGATAACACACCCGTTATTGATATCAAGCCTGTGATGGCTGAGTTTCTTCCAAGAGGCACCGTTGCTCAACCCGAGTGGTCGAAAGAGATAATGTCCGGGTATTGGGGTGAAAGTACTGACCAATGAGTTAACGAGTTACGGTTTACCATTGGCATAGTTTTCACAGGAACACTGTGATTAACTTTTTTGAATAAGCTTGGGCTAGTATTACGTCCGCTATTGCAACGTTGAGTTTTAGGAAAATTTGTGACCATGAATGGTAAATGCTTATGCGGAGATGTTGAATTTAGTATTAGTGGTCACCTTCCACACCTCTATCAATGTCATTGCTCGTTATGTAGAAAACTGTCAGGCTCCTCATCAGACACGGCCACCTTTCTCAATAAAGAACAATTTGCATGGATTAAAGGTGAACCAATCATAAATTCGTACAGAACAGATTCAGGATATCGCTCAGACTTCTGCAGCAAATGTGGGAGTAATGTACTTCATCTGATGGACAACAGAAGACAGTATTGGATTCCTGCAGGGTTACTTAATGATTCCAAAGATAACCAGATAGCCGCTCATCTTTTTGTCAACTCTAAAGCCAGTTGGGATATCATTTGTGACGTTGGAACACAGTTTAAAGAAATGCCTGACATTAATGTACTAAACAAAGCACTGCAGAGGACAAGCCGCTGAATGCGGTGATAGATTCCTTCAAAGGTTAAATGGATGAAATAATGACAGCGCCAATTCATGGATAATGCAATTGCGGTAGTGTGACATTTCAAGTAAAAAAAAGTTAATCTATATTTGTATTTGTCAGTGATCAATATGCCGCAAATCAACTGGAAGTGGCGGCATAGCAGTAGCTGTTTTAATAAAACACTGACTTTAAGTGGCTTACAGGCAGTCATTGGTTAAGACTCAGCTCAAATCATGATTGGGAAACAACGTTTTTTACCTAACATGGCTCGCCTTTAACCGGAAAAAACGATTAGGAGTCAACTTATTTAGCGGCTTCTTCATTGAATACGTACGGATATATAGAAACTAAAAGTTGCACATCATTATATGTGAGCTCTAAAACCAGCTAGGAAGTTATTTCATACAGCGGTAAGTTACACGATAATAGATACATTCCTTGATTAGCCGAAAGGTAATTAGGTAGGAGTTAAAATTTTATATATTTACACCTCACGCGATCGTAGCCAACAGTTTTTAACCTAATGAACTAGCGTGCGGTAATTCTGTATGATTGGCCTTCTACCTTCAGTTCGCCATCTATCCCGATATCTGCTTTACCTACTGAATACCAATTATCCCGATTCCCTGTGGCACGATTGAGGGGAAGTAAGAGTAGGTATACTTTCGGCTACATTTGTATCAAAAATTTTAGCTTGATATGAAAAGATGTAAATTAATATCGTGCAGATAATCCCAAACAGAGCCCTTCAATTAGCATGATGACGTAACACGAATTATTTTATTCCAACTATATTATAAAATTCATTTTAGTAATGATAAGGTATAAAATGAAAACAATCCTATCAATATCAGCTATTGCATCACTACTTTTATTAGGTGGTTGCACTTCGATACCTACGGTTCAAAAAGGGACTGATGAGTATAATGAGTTACTTAACTTTAAACCTGTAAGCGACAAGGCTGTCATTTACATATACAGAAGATTAAATTCAGATCATAAAGGTTTAATGACGACTATTGACATTGGTAAAGAGGAACTACCAACTGTAAGTAACTGTGTCGTAAGACATATTGTTGATGGTGGCCAATTTAATATTGAGCCTAACGGCATGGGGCTGTTTGCTATTGAAAAGGAACTTAATGTTTCATTTCCTAGTGGCAGTGTCAATGCGCTTGAACTAAAGCATACTGCTAGAATTGCTGTGCCAAATGTTAGTGAGCTCTTTTTGCGAAGTACAGATGAGCTTAAAAAAGCCATCAATGATGAAAATTTATGCCTTATCGATGGTGAAAATATATAGGATTATTATAAACAAAAACAAGTTACATTGAATTTGTATTTTTGATGTTTTCACATATATTCGATAATAAGAAGGCCACCAAACTGGCCTTTTAAATCTTATTTATAACCAAGCCTATATCTTTCATCCAAGCTTCTTTATTCAATACGCTAACGAAAATTCGTTACTATCACAATACCGCCTTCAATCAGACTGTCTCAGACATCAGAAAATGTAATGTGTACTCAATATTTGTCAACCTGATTTCCTCAGCCCCCCATAAACTTCTGCGCCTCCCTTACCTTCTGCTTTTCAAATTCTTACTTTCTGCAAAGCTAAGGCTCTTCATAAAGAAAGGACTTACGCTTACTTTCCACATAAGGCCAGCGATCAAAATCTAACCCAGACATCTCGGCTTCGTAGATACACAACTTTTAGCTGATCATCTGCGTCTTCGTCTTTCTCATCACATAGGTTGAAGGTATGAATAGGTGTACGAGAAGGAAGGGGTTTTAATGAGTGAAATATAAATAAAATCTTGTTTATTTACATAAGCTTATATAGTGATACAGTAACAACTTCCGGCCTAAGAAAGCTGAGTATTTGAAGTGCCTTCATTCACTACATACGCCGCAGGGCTTATCGAAATGTGTCGGCTTTTATCGGAGGTTAATCGCTATGGGAAAGCAATTTTCAGAATTGTCAGATAAACATGTCGAGTTTATCGAAAAGCAAAAAATATACTTTGTGGCTACAGCTGCTGAAAGTGGCAGTGTGAATTTATCGCCCAAAGGTGGCGACTCTTTGAGGGTCATTAATTCTAAACAAATCGCGTGGTTGAATCTGACGGGCAGTGGCAATGAATCTGCTTCACATGTTCTTCAAAATCCAAGAATGACGATCATGTTCTGCGCATTTGAAGGGGCACCGCTAATCCTTCGAGCGTATGGTAGAGCGACAGTCTTACATCCCAAAGATGACTGCTGGAGTCAATATGCGCCGCTGTTTCCAAAAAGTGTTGCAGCGAGACAAATCTTTATCTTGGATGTTGACTTGGTTCAGTCCTCTTGCGGGATGTCAGTCCCTTACTTTTCATTTGAGGGTGACCGAGATGACTTAGCTCGTTGGTCTGAGAAACAAGGGGCCGAGGGTATTGAAAAGTATTGGCTCAAAAAGAATCAAAAAAGCATCGATGGCTTTGAGACTGAAATCGCGACGAGGTCTGGCTTGCTGGAAGAGTAATTGAAATCATCTCAGCCAGCGAATTCATAAAGTCCACATTACGGTCAGGCATATAGCGGACACCGCAAAGCCACAACAACTATCGTATTGCCTTGTGTCACCCCTTTTTTTCTGAACACAAGGCTACCTCTGCATTATCTTTCGCGTGTTGCCAGGTGATGTCTATTCAGTTAGCCCTTTTTTACTGCCGCCAATCATGCTAATCCACCGAACGTCATATATTCACCCCCGCTACTTCACCTTCGATATAAGGTAAACAGTAATAAAGTAAGTCAGAGATGGATGGGTTAATGAAAAATACAAATACCACGAAGAAAATAAAGAAGTTTGTAGCCAGTTCTGTAATGTCGATAGTAGCCCTCTCAACCTTAGTGTATTTCAATGCGGGAAATCAGATTGGCTATTTCCTTCATGGTCTATTTCACCATTGTTAATGGTCGTAACATTACAACCCAAAAGCAAACATTCAGATAGAAAGATACGGTGGAATGCATGATAGACAAGCTCAAAGAAAAGTGGGAAGCCAGTAAGCATGAAGAAAAGAAAGCGCTATTTATTATTGGCTACATAGTTTTGCTTTGTTTTCTAGTAAAGTTTGGTATCAACATAGGTTCTGCGATTGGTAAGCTATAGTCGTTCATGATCACAAGCAATAGACGGGGTTTCACAGTTTAGATATAAATCATCACCTTTTTGTGCATATCTAAATGTCATCAACAAACATTCAGTTGATAAGGGACGATTGTCTTCTTCTCCGTAGTGCTAAAACCAGAACCTCATTGATAGACTCTCTTTCCGTTGAGATTGAAATGTTCATAATCGCTCGATTTTTAAAAGAGAAACCCCCACTTCACCTTAAACTAGGAGGTGGGTTACGTGGACTTACTCGATCATATTATCCTTCGGCATATTGGGCTGCTTCTGGTATTGATTCCTATCGCTTTTTACATCGTACGAGGGATGTACCGACTGGTTGTATGGGGTAAAAGGATGCCCAAGGGTGCGTTTGTTTTCTTAACGGTATTTCCTGTTCTATCCCTTTTCCCCATACCTCCGCAGGAAATTAGCAAGTTAGAAAGAATAAGACAGGAGCAAGTCAAGGAGGAGGATGAAAGTGGCGATCCTGAAGACAACACAAGGGAGGATGCGTAATCTTTGTGATAGTCAAAGCAAAGATTTACGAGTCACATTAGAGCACCGCTGAAAGTCGCTATCATAAGTGCCCTATATCAACCTTATGCCGCCATTCTGGTCGCGAATGATAGAAGTTTACGTTCACTATAATTGTTGAAAGTACGCGCGATATTTTCACATCACTCAAAAGGAGGCAGAGGTGAAAAGATTCAAAAAATGGCTGATTTTGGCAGCCCTCATAGTGGCGATGGTTTCGTACTTCTATGGTAGCTTTACTGGTCTTACCGGTTTTATTGTTCTGGCAATAGTCTTTGAAATGGCGTTTTGGGTCGGTTTATTCTCAAAAAAAGAGGAGAAGCCAAGCTCTTGACTCTTATCCTCAAACAATATTTTTGACTGGCAGAGATCGCAATACGTTCATCTCCAAAACGACTCAGCCTGGTATTATTTTTTGATTAAAAGGTTGCGCTTTTACTCACAATGGAAATATGGCGTAATATCCATGAGTAAATCTTAATCACGGCCATTTATAAAGACGTAATGATCTTTCAAATTCCCTAATATATTTCAGTCATCCTCCAGAAAATGTAAGGCTTTACTCAAGTAACACCATTAAAGTATTTCTCGACTAATACCTCATGAATACTGCTTAAATCACATCCTATGTTTGATATGGTGAATAAGTAAGAATATTCATTGCCCAATGATATATCTGAACACTCCTGACTATAGGAAAACCCAAAGAATATGGAAGAAAATGCAGCTACTTGGAAAGAGTTTTAAAATTCCTGCTGTCCCTATCAACAAGAGTGAGATTCACACATTTTTTCTGACTTCAAGATGGTGACTTTTCATGAACATGATGAAGCGGGCAAGACCTCTACGGGTACTGGAAAACATTGGCACATCTATTCAATCACCGCGGTTAAGCGCTATTAGCATACGAACGTGAGGAATTAACATGCTCTACACGCCAATCAATTTTAAAGAAAAACTCAGTAAATTCACTGAGCATTGGTCTCCAAAAGTCGTTGCTGAAATGAATGATTACCAGTTCAAACTGGTAAAAGTGGAAGGTGAGTTTGTCTGGCATGATCATCCCGACACCGATGAAGTTTTTATCGTTATTGAAGGCGTTTTAGATATCGAATTTCGAGATGGAAAAGTGACGCTAGAGTCAGGTGAGATGTTTGTCATCCCAAAAGGTATAGAGCACAAACCTGTCGCCGCCAGTGAATGCAAAGTGATGATTGTAGAACCACGAGGCGTTGTAAACACGGGTGACGCCGAAAGTTCCCTGAAAGCCCAGAATGACGTTTGGATATAAGTGCGTTTTAAAAAATGATTAGGTATCGAAGTTTGGCTTTGTTGGCCTATCTAAAAACACAAAGAATAGAAGATGATGAAATTAGAAAAAGTAACCAAACAAACTGTTTATGATGTCATAAACCTAAGCTTACACGACGAACAAAAGACTTTTGTTGCTCCAAATGCAAAATCAATGGCAGAGTCAGCAGTGAATCCAGACTACCAAACACGCGCTGCCATAGTGGAGGGAGAGATTGTTGCTTTGCCATGTACACCGAGTGGGTGAACGCTTTTTGGATGACAGAACAAAAGCCGGATGAATATTACATCCCGAGAGTGATGATTGATAAGTCTCATCAAAGTAAGGGCTACGGACGAAAACTCATGGAATTACTTATTGATGAAATAAAGGCTCAAAACCCCAAAGCCATACATATCGTCTATTGCGATAGGAATAATGTTGCGAGAAGCCTCTACAAGACACTTGGCTTTATTGAATACGGCAAGAATGACGGCGGTGATACCTTGGCTAAAATCGTGCTTTGATTACCGATTGAATTTAACATTAAACGTAGATTGGAGAGTCTGTGTTAGACCTACTAAAGAAAGTTATCATCATCAACGCTATTGCAGCTATTGTTGTTTTTGTGTTGTCGCAGTATGTCCCCTTCTTCGCGACGACAAGATTAAGTGACTTTTTATTTCTCGTTACCATTATTATCTGGATTCTAGCGAAGCTGATGTGGCAAAGCGGCAATGGTGTCAGCAAACCCACCAGCACAAATAAAATATTTACCGAAAAAGCTGACAGCATGGTTGAAGGTCATAACGTTGCAAAAGATCGGCAAGCACATGCCAAAATGAATTTTCAACTAGGCATGGTGTTATTTAT
Organism: Veronia nyctiphanis; assembly: GCF_004116385.1. GTDB lineage: Bacteria > Pseudomonadota > Gammaproteobacteria > Enterobacterales > Vibrionaceae > Veronia > Veronia nyctiphanis. Next base: position 13,007 of record NZ_PEIB01000030.1, read on the forward strand.
TTCAGGTTTCCCCGCCTTTATCACCTGCCTGGCTCTTTACTTCATTTAGCTTCAACATTATCGCCTGCCGGGAAGCTCCCCGGCAGCAATGGTCATTCCTCCAACGAGCAACATTATATCTCCCATTTCTGCTTGTCAGGTTTTCCAGTCAGTATCACAACAATTGAAGGCTCTTTGAGCCAGAGCTTTGGTATTGTTTCAGCAGGATATTTGCGTTGGAAATTGAATATCAAAGTAATGCCATTCTTTCGTCTTCAAACGCCGACGTTCAGCACATGAAGAGATCAAGGAAACTCAATGATAGTAACGACAACACATACAGTCGAAGGTAAAAACATCGTGGAGTATTGCGGTATTGTCGTCGGTGAAACGATTATCGGCGTGAATGTTTTCAAAGACATTCTTGGTTCAATCACTGACATCGTCGGAGGCCGCTCCGAAACCTATGAAAAAGAAATGTCTACAGCCCGATCATTGGCAATGGCAGAGATGGAGGCACATGCCATCAAACGCGGTGGCAATGCGATTGTAGGCGTTGATTTAGACTACCAGACAATAGGCAGTGAAGGTTCAATGCTTGTAGTCAGTGCCAGTGGCACAGCAGTTGTCCTCAAGTAGCGAAGGGAAGATACGGTGATAATCTTAGCAAGACACGGCCAAACCGAGTGGAATAAAGTGAAGCGCTTACAGGGGTCAAAGAATTCGCCGTTAACCGAGCTGGGTATCGCGCAAGCCCATAATGTCTCAACGCTGGTCAGTAAACTGGTCGATAGACAAGAAGCGGTTATGTTTTCAAGCCCACTTGGCCGAGCGCTTGATACTGCAAAGATCATCGAAGCCTCCTTACCGTCTGTGTCGGATATGACCATTGAACCGCTGTTAAAAGAATACTCTTACGGACATTGGGAAGGGCTCACCTTTGACGATGTCAAAGCGCAGTGGCCTCAAGAATGGAGCGATAGAGTCGCTGATAAGTGGAACTATGCCATACCCGGTGGTGAGGGCTATTCAATGATGTCCGAACGAGCCAAAGCTTGGCTTGAGGCACTGTCACCCGAACACGTCACAGTTGCTGTGTCACATCAAATGATAGGACGCGCAATAAGGGCAGCGTATCTGGGGTTGGACAGCGAGCGCACTATGGCACTGTCGCAAAATAACAATGAAGTGATTGTCCTGCGAGACGGCAAAGAGACGACATACACACCTGATACATTCTATTTATCAGGCTGTCATTGGGTATACCTGAGCATCGAACTGCCGTTTAAAAGGCAGATTACCAAGCTAACCTCTGTTATCGCTATTTTCCCACTTATTTCTCATTGCACTCACTGAGACTTACTGTTACTTTCAACAACTATGAATGATTTAATTCAAGTAATTTCAAACACTTCTATTTGGTGGCGTGCCTCTTAATCAGGCGGCGCGGACACTTTCTATTTCATCCGCCGCCAGCAGGCAGCAGATGAACGAACAATACGTATTCTTTCCCTGTCTCTGGCGGCAACACACAACGGAGACAGGCAATGAAAACAACCTCACAAGAAATTATCCTCACTGGCGACAGAGCAACTGGCCCTCTGCACCTCGGTCACTATGTGGGCTCGCTCAAACAGCGCGTTGAATTGCAGCATACCCACCAGCAATCCATTCTGGTTGCAGACATGCAGGGGTTAACCGACAACGGAAACACACCGCAAAGGGTCGCCGACAATGTCCTCGGTGTTGTTGCTGATTATCTGGCCGTCGGCATTGACCCGGATAAAACCACTATTTGCCTGCAATCTGGCTTACCCGCGCTGACAGAGTTGAGCCAGTTTTACGCCAACCTGGTGACAGTGTCTCGCTTAGAACGCAACCCCACCGTAAAATCGGAAATTGCCAGTAAAGCATTTGGCCGCTCTGTGCCTGCTGGCTTCCTGTGTTATCCGATTAGCCAAGCGGCAGATATAACCGCTTTTGATGCGACTCTGGTGCCTGTCGGTGACGACCAGTTACCCATGCTGGAGCAAACTAATGAGATAGTGCGGCGCGTGAATACGATATGCCAGAATGAGGTTCTCATTGAATGTAAGCCTTTACTTACTCAAACTCCCAGACTTCCCGCAACATGTGGGAAAGGTAAGATGTCAAAATCGATGGGGAATGCCATCACGCTAGGCGCCAGCCCTAAAGAAATTCGCAGTGCGGTCAAATCGATGTATACCGATCCAAACCATTTGAAAGTCGACGATCCTGGCACCGTCGAAGGCAATGTTGTTTTCACCTATCTCGATGCATTTCATCCCGACAAGGCCGTGGTGGAACAATTGAAAACACATTATCAACGAGGTGGGTTGGGTGATGGTACGACAAAGCAAATTCTAGAGGAATGCCTGCAAGAACTCCTGACCCCAATCAGGGAAAAGAGAGAAGCGTACCTCTCTGATAAAGCCCAGCTAATGACCATATTGAGAGAGGGTACCTTACAGGCCAGAGAAAACAGCCAAACAGTACTGAGAAGAGTAAAAGCAGGCTTTGGCTTGAGTCACTTTGAGTTTTGAAAGCGGCAGCTGAGTGGGTAATCTTCCGTTATCCACTCTCTTCTATATCGATGTAATCAGTCACTCTTTTGCCTAGAACCTTTTCGTATTAGCCAACTTTTCATACATTCAATATCTTCTTTTTTATTCATTTGGTTTTTACGCCAAATGCAGCTAACTCTGTGAAATCCTTGTTTTATATGTAACACCTGCCTTAACAATCCGTCTCACTTTAGAAACAATTAATTTGAACTCAAAACAAAAATCAGGCAAATTTATTATTAATCGAACGTTCAATTAAAAAAGAAAGTACCTGATATGCCAAAAGTAGGAATGCCAGACATCAGAAAGCCCCAACTTGTCCGAGCAACAATGGCAGTGATTGATCGTGTCGGTTTGCACGGCGCAAGTATCTCTCTGATCAGCAAAGAGGCAGGCGTATCAACAGGCATTATTAATCACTACTTTGGCGGAAAAGACGGCCTGCTCGAAGAGACAATGCGGGAGGTTCTTCGACAGTTATCTAAGAGTGTGAGCGATAGACTGAGAAAATTACCGAAAGACGCACATCGGGAACGCATTAACGCCATTGTCTCGGGTAATTTTGACGGCTACCAAACTGACAACAAGGTCGCAAAAACGTGGCTCGCATTCTGGGCTTTTTCCATGCACAACCCTGAACTTAAACGCCTGCAACATGTGAACGAAAAACGCCTGTTATCTCACCTGAAACGTGAGCTTAAAGCACTGTTGCCTCAGAATAACGCGGAACTTGCGGCACTCGGCGTTGCCGCATTGATTGACGGCATCTGGCTTCGGGGAACTTTAAACCCATCAGGGATAGACCTCGATACAGCCAAACGCATCATTAACGATTACCTGAACATGCAGCTCAGTCTGACCCCTCATACGCATTAAAGAAGACTCAACACATGAATTCACTTTATATACACGGTAAATCGGTCCCAGCAACGTCTGGCGAAACACTCGAAACATACAATCCGGCAACCGGACATGTCCTTGCGAAACTTGAACACGCCGCACGTTCAGATGTCGAGCAGGCGATTGAATCTGCGCAGCAAGGTTTCAAAATCTGGTCGGCCATGACAGCCACTGAGCGCAGCCGTATTTTGCTCAAAGCAGTCGAAATACTTAGAGTTCGAAACAAAGAGCTGGCTGAATTGGAAGTGCAAGATACTGGCAAGCCGATACAAGAAGCGCTGTACGTTGATATCGAGACAGGTGCAGATGTTATCGAATACTTTGCAGGCCTCGCCCCGGGCCTTCAGGGTGAGCAACAGCCACTGAGCGAGAATCAGTTTTTCTATACCCGTCGCGAACCGCTGGGTGTTTGTGCTGGTATCGGCGCATGGAACTACCCCATTCAGATTGCGATGTGGAAATCTGCACCTGCCCTTGCCGCTGGCAACGCATGGTGTTCAAACCTTCAGAAGAAACACCGCTCACCACACTGAAGCTTGCAGAAATATTCACGGAAGCAGGCTTACCTGATGGCGTCTTCAATGTTGTTCAGGGCGACCGTCGAGTCGGCGAGATGCTGACCCGTCACCCTGCTATCGCCAAAGTCTCGTTTACTGGCGAGACAGGAACAGGTAAAGCGGTGATGGCGGCAAGCGCTGAAACCCTCAAACCAGTCACCATGGAGCTGGGCGGAAAATCAGCCATGCTGATTTTTGATGATGCCAAACTTGATGATGCTGTCTCGGCAGCGATGGTTGCCAACTTCTATACCCAAGGCGAAGTGTGTACTCACGGTACGCGCGTCTATGTGCATGACAACATCTATGAAGAGTTCCTCTCTCGTCTGAAAAACCGCACTGAAAAACTGGTCGTGGGTGACCCGATGGATATGGATACCCAGATTGGCGCACTGATCTCGAAAAAGCATCTGGCGAAAGTGCTCGACGCTATTGAAACTGCTAAGCAAAGCGGCGCGAGGCTACTGACGGGTGGCTATCAAGTCACTGAAAACGGACTTGAAGCAGGTAATTTCGTCATTCCAACCGTGTTTGCCGATTGTGATGAGAGCATGGCCCATGTGCAGCACGAGATTTTCGGACCAGTCATGTCTGTCTTGCCTTTCAGCAATGAAGACGAAGTGATTGCTCGAGCAAACAATACCCACTATGGGCTGGCTGCGGGGCTGTTCACCCAGAACCTTCAGCGGGCCCACCGCGTGATCCATCAGTTAGAGGCAGGTATTTGCTGGGTTAACACCTGGGGTGATTCGCCAGCACAGATGCCTGTCGGTGGCTATAAGCAATCCGGCATTGGCCGTGAAAATGGCCCTGAAACGCTACATCACTACACGCAAACCAAGAGTGTATTGATAGAGCTTGGCGATTACGACAGTCCCTACGCCTAAGTCACGGAGACACATGATGGAAAATAGCTACGATTACATCATCGTTGGCGCAGGCTCTGCTGGCTGTGTGCTTGCAGACAGATTGACAGCATCTGGCGAGTATTCGGTGTTGCTTCTCGAGGCAGGCGGTTCAGACAAAAGCATCTTTATCCAGATGCCAACGGCACTCTCATACCCGATGAACACTGAGAAGTATGCCTGGCAGTTTGAAACCGACAGCGAAGAAGGTCTTGATGGACGCCAACTGCATTGCCCTCGCGGAAAGGTGCTGGGCGGCAGCTCATCCATCAACGGTATGGTTTATGTCAGAGGCCATGCTTGCGACTTTGATGAATGGCAAGAGCACGGCGCAGACGGCTGGGACTACCAGCATTGTCTGCCCTATTTCAAACGCGCAGAAAGCTGGATGGGCGGCGAGACAGAATACCGTGGTGGTAACGGCCCGCTTGGCACCTGTGCTGGCAATAATATGGAACTTAACCCGCTCTATCAGGCATTTATTGATGCCGGAGAGGACGCGGGTTACCCGAAAACCGCTGATTACAATGCCTATCAACAGGAAGGCTTTGGCACCATGCACATGACCGTTGACGGCGGTGTCAGGGCATCAACGTCTAATGCTTACCTGAAAAGAGCGAAAAAACGTGACAACCTGACCGTACTCAAACATGTTCAGGCGCATAAAGTATTGCTCGATGGCAAGACGGCTGTTGGCATACAGTTTGAACAAAAAGGTAAGGTTAAAACGGCACATGCCAATCGTGAGGTGATCTCCAGCGCAGGCTCTATCGGCTCGGTGCAACTGCTGCAGCACTCAGGGATCGGTCCTGAGAGCCTACTGAAAAAAGCCGGTGTGGAGGTCAAACACCACTTACCGGGTGTTGGCGAAAACCTTCAGGACCATCTCGAAGTGTATTTTCAGTACCATTGCCACCAGCCCATCACTTTGAATGGCAAATTGGACTTAGTCAGCAAAGGGCTGATTGGTGCAGAGTGGATCCTCACCCGCAAAGGCTGGGTGCCACCAATCACTTTGAGTCGTGTGCCTTTATTCGCTCTCGTAAAGGCCTCAAGTGGCCAAACATTCAGTATCACTTTTTACCCGCCGCGATGCGCTATGACGGACAGGCCGCGTTCGACGGGCACGGTTTTCAGGTGCATGTGGGACCAAATAAACCGCAAAGTCGCGGCAGCGTTGCGATTACGTCCCCCAATCCGAAAGACAACCCAAGCATTCATTTTAACTACATCTCGACCGAACAAGACCGCCAAGACTGGCGTGATTGTATTCGCCTTACACGGGAAATTCTCGCGCAGCCAGCCATGGACAATTATCGCGGAGAAGAGATTCAGCCCGGTCAAAACGTTACCAGCGACGACGCGATTGACGAGTGGGTCAAACAGAATGTGGAAAGTGCCTACCACCCATCTTGTACCTGCAAAATGGGGGCTGACGACGACGAGATGGCTGTCGTCGACAATCAGTGCCGAGTCCGTGGTATCGATAAACTGCGTGTGGTTGATTCCTCGATCTTTCCAACCATTCCCAACGGCAACTTAAATGCGCCCACCATCATGGTGGCGGAAAGGGCGGCAGACATGATTTGGGCAATCCCCTATTAGCAGCGGCTGATGCCCCGGTATGGATAGCGGAAGACTGGCAAGCCACTCAACGAACAGGGGTCGCCAAACGTCCTAAAACCTGACACTCACTTATGAAGACAAGAACGTCTACAAACGACAAGGAATGATGATGAAAACTTTCTCAAAAACGCTGATCGCAGCAAGCTTAATGGCCTCAGGCAGCGTTTATGCTGGTCAGTGTGACACCGTACGTTTCGCCGATGTTGGCTGGACAGATATCACTGCCACCACAGCCGTCACATCAGAAATTCTGAAAGGGCTGGGATACAAAACAAAAACAGAATTACTTTCTGTACCCGTCACATACTCCTCAATGGCTAATGGTGACATTGATGTATTCCTCGGCAACTGGATGCCAACCATGGAAGGCGACATCGCCAAATACCGCGAAGCGGGTACGGTAGAAACCGTCGGCGCGAACCTCGAAGGTGCTAAGTACACGCTGGCCGTACCTCAGTACGTATACGATGCAGGCGTGAAAAGCTTTGCCGACATCGCCAAACACGCTGACAAATTCAAAGGCCGTATTTACGGTATTGAGCCGGGCAATGACGGTAACCGCCTGATCCAATCGATGATCGAGCTAACGCATTTGGCCTTGAAGATTTCAACGTCGTTGAATCAAGTGAAGCTGGCATGCTGTCACAAGTGACCCGCGCCGTTCGCCGCAACCAATGGATTGTCTACCTTGGCTGGGCACCGCACCCAATGAACAGCAATGTCGATATGGCATACCTGGCGGGAGGAGACTACTACTTTGGTCCTAACTATGGCGGCGCTAACGTCTACACCAATGTGCGCAGTAACTACCTGTCAGAATGTAAAAATGTTGGCGGCCTGCTGAAGAACCTGACATTTACGCTGGAAATGGAAAATGCCCTGATGGAGCAGATCCTGAACCAGAATGTGAAACCGGAGAAAGCGGCACAACAATGGCTGAAAGCCAACCCTGAGTCTGTTTCAAAATGGCTCAACAACGTCACTTCAAAAGATGGCAAACCAGGTAGTGAGGTTGTGGCCTCTTACCTTAAACAGGTGAAAGCCTAATCAATATCAAGGTGGGCGATGCCCACCTTTTAACACTAAGGCGGTAGTGTGAATTTCATTACGGACAATAAAATCCCTCTGGGTGAATGGATGGAGTCAGGCGTCGACTGGCTGACCATCAATGCTGCGGGCTTTTTTGACACCATTTCTCTGGTGCTTGAAACCCTTGTTCTTTCTCTTATCGACGGCTTTCAGTGGCTTCACCCTGCAGTCCCTATTCTTCTGACTGCCTCACTGGCGTGGTTTCTGCACCGCAGTATCCCGCTGGTTGCCTTCATTGTGCTGGCGCTACTGACCATATTGAACCTCGGTTACTGGCAAGAAATGCTGGAGACCTTCGTACTGGTTCTTGCTGCAACCTTTATCTCCGTGCTCATCGGTGTCCCACTTGGGATCATGGCCGCACACCGACCATGGTTATACACCGCCATGAGACCGATTTTGGATTTGATGCAGACGGTACCGACCTTCGTGTATTTGATCCCAACGCTGGTACTGTTTGGGCTGGGCATTGTACCGGGCCTGATTTCCACCATCATTTTTGCGATTGCCGCACCAATCCGGCTGACGCACCTTGGGATCACCAAAGTCCCTGAAGAACTGCTGGAAGCAGGAAAAGCCTTCGGTGCCAGTCGCCGTCAACTGTTGTTCAAAGTAGAGCTGCCTGCTGCGCTGCCGAGCATCATGGCAGGCGTAACGCAATGCATCATGCTGTCACTCTCGATGGTCGTCATCGCTGCGTTGGTTGGGGCTGACGGTCTGGGCAAACCCGTTGTACGTGCTCTGAATACAGTGAACATTTCTCAAGGCTTTGAAGCAGGCCTTGCCATTGTATTGGTGGCTATTATTTTTGACCGCCTGTTTACGGCACCACGCCGTCGTGGAGTTGAGTGATGAAGGCTATTTCAATCAAAAACCTCGACGTCGTGTTTGGCGACAAACCAGAGAAAGCGCTGGCCTTGCTGGATCAGGGAAAGACCCGACAGCAGATTATTGATGAAACGCAGCAGGTTGTGGGGGTCGATAATGTCTCACTGGATGTAGCTCAAGGTGAGATATGCGTTCTGATGGGGCTGTCAGGCTCAGGCAAGTCCAGTTTACTGCGTGCAATAAACGGCCTGAATACTGTTAGTCGCGGCGAACTGCTCATCAAGGACGGTGACCGTTCTGTTGACGTTGCAAGCTGCAGTGACAATACATTGAGAGACCTTCGGACTCACCGCACCTCCATGGTCTTCCAGAAATTTGCTCTGATGCCTTGGCTAACCGTCATCGACAATGTCGCGTTTGGTCTCGACATAAAAGGAATGAGTAAAAAAGCGCGCCGGACCAAAGCCTGTGAGCAGCTGGAAATGGTTGGCCTTGCTGAATGGCAAAACAAGTATCCACACGAGCTGTCTGGCGGCATGCAGCAGCGGGTTGGTCTTGCCCGTGCGTTCGCCATGGATACCGACATATTGCTGATGGATGAGCCATTTTCGGCGCTCGATCCGCTGATCAGGGCCCAGCTACAAGACGAGCTGCTGACGCTGCAAAAGACACTCAATAAAACCATTGTCTTTGTCAGCCACGATCTCGATGAAGCCCTGAAGATCGGCAATAACATTGCGATCATGGAGTCTGGCAAACTGATCCAACACGGCAAACCAGAAGATATCGTGCTAAATCCTAATTCACAGTATGTGAAAGACTTCGTAGCACACACTAACCCGCTGAATGTACTTCGAGGCAAGAGCTTAATGAAGCCGAGAGCGTCACTGACCACCAGCCTTGATAGTTGGCAGGTCTGTGAAGGCGTCTGGCTGGAGCATACGAAAACAGGCTTTGAAGTCGCAAAGCCCAACGCTATTGCGACCAAAACGCTGAGTATGGAAGAGCTTGATACGCAATTTGCGGATAACAGCACCCTAATTGTTGTTCCGGGAGATATCAGCATGCGAGATGCGATAAGGCTGAAAAAGCAAAGCCAATATCCGTTAGTGTTGCAAGAACAAGGGACACTCATTGGCGTGCTTGGCGACGAGCAACTCTACGATGCTTTGCTCGGTAATCTTCCCGAGCAACCAGCTATTAAAACGGCGAAAGTGACCAAAGAGGTCGCTTAGATAACTGAGAAACGAAAAAGCGCGGGTATCTGAACCCGCGCTTTTTTTATGTGAGACAGAGAATCAGCCCGCTTTCGCTTTGGTAGTGAAGAACTCAACAAGCTCCAACAGATTTTCTGATTCTGACGCCAAGTTCTCGCTCGATGCAGTAGTTTCTTCCGCTAAGCCTGAGTTTTGCTGCGTCATGTCGTCCATCTCTGAGATGGCTTTATTGATTTCCGCAATCCCCTGCGTCTGCTCTTTGGTTGCACCATTGATGGTAGAAATCAGTGTTGACACCTCTTTAATCGCTTCGACGATTTCAAGCAGGTTATCGCCGGATTCACGCACCAGATGTGTACCGTCTTTAATTTTGCTAACACTCTTATTGATAAGCTCTTTAATTTCTACCGATGCCTTGGCACTTCGTTGAGCAAGATTACGCACCTCACCTGCCACTACAGCAAAGCCCCTACCTGCTCGCCGGCTCTTGCAGCCTCAACCGCCGCGTTCAACGCAAGTAGTTGGTCTGGAAGGCGATTTCGTTAATCACGCCTATGATATCTGAAATCTCCTTACTCGATGCTTCTATCTCAGACATTGCTGAGACAGCGCCGGTGACAACTTTTCCGCCTCGCTCTGCTTTTTCTGTCGCCGAATCGGAGAGCTCGTTGGCCTGCTGGGCATTCTCTGCACTTTGGGTGACCGTCGCAGTTAACTCCTGCATACTGGCCGAGGTTTCTTCAAGACTTGCGGATTGCGCTTCTGTACGCTCGCTAAGATCAATTGTTCCTGTCTTGATTTCCTTCGATGCCGAGCTGACCGACGAAGCCACTTCACTGATGTCCGTCACCAGTTCATTAAGTCGGGAAATGGTGGAGTTCAGCGCTTGCCTGACTGGCTCAAATTCTTTGTCGAGCGGCTGTTCAATAGACTGTGTCAGGTCACCTTTAGAAAGGGTGAACAACAAGTCGCTGATCATTGACACCGCAAACTTCTTGGCCGTAATGTCACTGGCGTATTTCACCACTTTAAATGGACGCCCATTGACATCTGGGATGGGGTTGTAAGAGGCTTGGATCCATATTTCCCTGCCCCCTTTGCCGAACCGCTGGAACTCACCACTTTCAAACTCCCCACGATTCAGTTTTCCCCAAAAGCCTTTGTACTCTGCGGAATTAGCATGGTTCGGATCAACAAACATTGAATGGTGACGCCCCACAATTTCATTGAGGCTATACCCTACTGTCGCGAGGAAATTTTCATTGGCATGGCGAATGGTGCCGTCCATATCAAACTCAATCACAGCCTGAGATTTTCCTATTGCCTCAATCTGTCCTGAGTAGTCCGCATTTTTAACAGTTTGGGCTGTAATATCCGTCGCGTACTTAACGACCTTAAACGGTTTACCTGATGCATCCATAATCGGGTTATAGGACGCTTGGATCCATATTTCCTGCCCGGATTTATTCACCCGTTTGTATTCTCCAGCCTGAAATTCGCCTTCGCCAAGACGTTTCCAGAAATCTTTATACTCCGCCGTTTCTCGGTAGCTGGCATCAACAAATATTCTGTGATGCTTGCCTTTGATTTCACCTAACTCATAGCCGACAGCATGCAGGAAGTTTTCATTAGCGGAGATAATGGTGCCGTCCAGCTCAAACTCAATCACTGCCTGAGATTTTCCTATTGCCTCAATCTGGCCGGAGTAATCAGCACTTTGTAATTTCTGGGTAGTAATGTCGCTGGCAAATTTCACCACTTTAAATGGCTTGCCGGACATATCAAAAATCGGATTATAAGAAGCTTGAATCCATATTTCTCTACCATTTTTGCCAACGCGATGAAATTCGCCGGACATAAATTCGCCTTTCGCCAAGTCTTTCCAGAAACGTTGATATTCTGTCGACTGGCTGTATTTTGTTTCGACAAACATTGAGTGGTGTTTGCCCTGTATTTCTTCGAGACTATAGCCAACCGTGCTCAGGAAATTGGGATTGGCCGTAATAATGGTGCCATCGAGTTCAAATTCAATGACCGCTTGGCTCTTGTGGATAGCCTCAATCTGACCGCTAAAGTCAGCATTTCTTAACTTCTGCTCAGTAATATCTGTGGCGAACTTTACCACGCGAGCAAGCTTGCCGTTACGGTCACGAATGGGGTTATATGTCGCCTGTATCCATATTGGGCGGTTGCCTTTAGCGAGCCTCGGAAACTCTGATGCCTGAAACTGTCCGCGTCCCAGAGAGGCCCAAAAATCTTTGTACTCGCTGGACTTTGCATATGCAGGGTCAACAAACATCGAGTGATGCTTGCCTTTGATTTCAGATAAGGAGTAACCCATGGCCTTCAGGAAATTCTCATTGGCATCAATGATCGTTCCATCCATTTTAAACTCAATAATTGCTTGAGATTTACTTAACGCTTCTACTTTTTCTTGAGCAAAGTAATGCTTATCGTCATGGCCCAATAAACCACCCCAAATGCCTGACATATGTCCCCCGACTAATAGACAATGGTACAAAATAAATATTAGTTAAAATTACACACCTTTGTATAAATAATAACCAAACAAAATTTTATAGCTCGCTATTTAACGAAATCAAATAATTAGCGTTAATAACGTATAACGTTCTGAAGTGTATATTTGGGAGAAAAAAGAGAAGATCAGACAACATATTTATACAGGGATAAATACGGTTAAAGACGCAATAAAGTATTTAGTTTAATAAGAATTAAAAAAGCCAACCTTAAAGGTTGGCTTTTTTACAACACGTTTATTTAACGCCAAGTCTCGTAGACGCTCATTTAGATAGCTGTCTGCAGTGTGACGTTCTGACAAAACCACTTCTGGTTTCGGGTGCAAAAACAGCGGCAATGAGATGCGCGCTTTCGTCATATCCGCACCTTCAGGATTAATCACACGGTGAGTGGTCGATGGGAAGTATCCGCCAGAGGCTTCTTGCAACATATCACCGATGTTGATGATCAGGTTTCCGAAGTCGCAAGGTACGTCCAACCATTGATCAGCGGTACCTTTTACCTGCAAGCCAGGCTCGTTTGCCGCAGGCAAAACGGTGAGCAAGTTGATATCTTCATGGGCTGCGGCACGGATTGCACCCGGCTCTTCATCCCCTTTCATTGGCGGATAATGCAGCACACGCAGTAAGGTTTGCTCACTGCCTTCGATCATGGTCGACAGTGGCTGTGAAAAACCAGACGCGATATTTTCAGGAGAATGCTCCTGAACCCATGACAGCAAAAGCTGAGCGAGTTTATTGGCTTGCACATAGTAGTCGCTAAGCTCCTCACGCAAACTTTCAGGACATTGGCCCCATGGGTAATAGTGGAAGTACTCTTTGATGTCTTTCTTCGTGTGTCCCTTAGCCACTTCCGATACCGTTGACGGGAAAAAGCCATCTTGGGTTGCAACATTGAACTGGAAGTTATTTTTTTCGTCTGTGTTGAAGAACGCGTTCCAGTTTTTATAAATCGAAGAAACATGATCCATGCTAAGCGGATGGTTTTTAAGAACACCAAAGCCTGTATAACGGAGAGATTCAACAAACTTCTCAGCAGCATCAGGTGCGTTAAAGTCAACAGCTTCCAATTTCATCAGAGTACTCACTTTTGTCTATGTGCTTTTCGCCGCGATTCTAACATCGCCGTTCATTCATACAAACCTAGAATTAGATCATTGATCACAATTTTATGATGCATCTTGTTAGCTATTCCGATTTTTGCGCGTTAAAACTGACCAAACAATTAGAAGTTGACTGATTGAGTAGATCTGGCTTTTTAAGCGACACCAAGTGACCACAATTTGGCAGCATCTCAGCACTTCCCAGCTTTAGAACGTAAGCGAGCACTTTCTTAGCCTCATACGATGTGTAGTCATGTTGCGAGGAAACCAAATGAACTTTGCACTGTACTTTCGCTAAATCAGTAAGGATATGCCAGTTAATGGCCTGTTCAAACATCAACCTGTAATACGGCAAAGGCATTTTTCGCCATCGCGCCTGTGCTTCTTCTCTGATACCTTGTAATGCGTCACCAGGCAGCAATTTCTTACCCATGAACTTGGCAACGTTGTTGATATTCCCATATGTCAGTAACAGCTTTCTCACCCATACCATCATATGTTCGCCGAGACGGCGGGGACGGGACTCTGCCAGATTATTGATGGCGATGAGTCCATATATTCTTTCTGGGTAGTGGCATGCTAATTAAAACCCAGCCATGCCGCCCATCGAGATACCGATGACATAACACTTCTTGATATTCAGTTCATCGAGCAATGCAATTGCAACATCGGCACAGTGTCTGACAGAGAATTGAGTTGGGTCGCCCCCGCTTTTTCCATGAAACGGAAAATCGAGAGATAGAGTGTGGTAATCGTCTGAAAAAATGGGGATTTGAAATTGCCAATCTTCGGTGCTGGAACCTAATCCGTGAAGAAATAGTCATGTCTGTGCACCCAAACCAGAGTTGCTAGTGTATTGATAAAAATACGTCTGTCCTCCATGGTCAAAATACACCAACCTCTCTCCTTTTTTAACACCCTTGAACTGGCCGAATCTTGTTTAGGGGAAATCAAACGGGGTTTACAGTGTAAATGCGCATACTGTGCGGTATTAGCTGACTTCGGCGAGTACTCGCTTTGATACTTGGCTGAACCATTCTTCACGCAGAACACCATAACGCAGTGAGTCAAAGTACTTACCTTGATAGAAACGTACTTTACGTAATCGACCTTCTAGCGTTAATCCCATCGCTTCCGCGCACCGCATCATCCTTGGATTACCAGACCAAGTGGTAAGGCCGATTCTTGCCAATTCATATTTTTTGAACAGATGAGAGATCCAAAGCTTCAACGCCCGGCGTCCGAGTTGTTTTCCCCAGTTCTGGGATTCGAAAAGCGTGATACCGACTTCCAGCCAGCGGGTCGACTGGTCTTCCCAGTAACACGAGAGATAACCCACCAGCTGTCCTTGGTACTCAATGACTAACGCCGTTTCGCCGTCACGAAGGCGCTTAAACAGGTTCATTCTGAAGTAGAGGCGAGATTGATATTCTAATGGTGTGTAAGGCGCATCCAACGCCTTCCATTCATTATCTAAGAAAATCTGGCGCCACAAAAGATTCCTTTCTTTTGGCAGTGCGCAACGAAGTAAAAGGTCTTCATCTTTCAACATATCAACACACAATCCTTTTTCTACAACCTTTCCCCACCCTAATGTAAGGCGATAATAAGTGCCACTCATTAGCCATTATTTTTGACATGCCACACTGACAAACACCCAACATTCTGATCTTGCGATATGTTAGGCGCTTCTCACGCTGGCGTTATGAATGAGGGCGTGTTCTAACTCACCATAATCGGCCCACCAAATGACGTGACAGGAGGCACCTCTCCGGTAAATTTTTCCATATTGACAATACAGGTATTCGCACTAGTGGCATTTGCCAGCTCCGAGGTCGGAATATCAAGCGTCACTGTGTTTGGATCACCATAGGTACATATTGCACCGATTTTTTCATTAAGAGGCCCGTACCATGCGCCCTCTTCAATGCGAATTACACCCGCAGGGAAATCCTCTGATATCACGGCACCCGCCAATAGCTGCCCTCTGTCATTGAAAACCCGCACCAAATCACCATCTTTTATTCCTCTGGATTTAGCATCTTCAGGGCTCATGTAGCAGGGTTCGCGCTCATTAACGGTATATGTTTCACGGAAGTCAGACTCACACATTTGTGAGTGCAGCCGTTTATCCGGGTGACAAGACTGAAGCCAAAGCGGAAATTTTTCAGAGCCCGGACCACCGTGCGAACGCTCTTCTTTCTCAAACCACATTGGGTGTCCCTGACAATGCTGATACCCGTAATGGTCAATTTTCCTACTGAATATTTCAATGAAGCCTGATGGCGTTCCGAGCGGATTGATTTCGGGGTCTTCTCTGAAAGAGGCATGTCGCACAAAGGGCTTTCCTACACCAAAATCCAGCACACCTTTTTCCCAGAACATCTCAAAATCGGGCATATTAAATTTGTCTTTGTTAGCCGTTTTACAGTTGTCATACAGCATCTTGACCCACTGCATATCGTCCATGCCGCGTGTATATTCTTTTTCTTTACCGAAGCGCTTACAAAGCTCCCGACAAATATCAAAGTCGGTTTTTGAGTGATAGAGAGGATCTACCAACTTGTGCATGGCAATCAGTCCGCGGCCACTGTATGAGCCATAGACGTCGAGATCATTACGCTCATACTGTGTGCAAGCTGGCAACACGATGTCAGAGAAACGGCAAGCAGCTGTCCATGCGAAATCAATGTTCACCACCGTCTGAAGTTTACGGAACGCCAACTTCATCCGGTTGCGATCCTGATGGTGATTCCAAGGATTACAACCACTGATAACCAACATCTTTATGTCTGGCAGCGTTACCTCTGTGCCGTTAGCCTGTATTTTTTTGCCTGGCTCCATGATCGCATCAATCCAGCGGGCAACTGGGATTGTTCGGCTGTAACCATTAAAATCATTATTGTTAAATTTAGGCTCCTGACCTTGATCAAGTTCCGGGGGAAACCGCCAGGTGCGAGAATCCAGTAGAAGGCACGCCAATCGAGCAATAATGGTGAGCATAAGAAATACCGCCACCGGGCAAGCCTATTTGGCCCAACATGGCGGCTAAAACGCTCCCATCCAGTAGGCTGTTCGCCATGTTGTTGTCGTTGTACCGCCCAACCCAGAATAAGTTGCGTTCTGCCCGACGCTAATGTACGGGCAAATGAACGAATGGTATCGGGGTCGATACCACAAATTTCCGATGCCCACTCCGGTGTCTTCTCGACTTTATCTTTTGTCTCTCCAAGCAGGTAAGGCACGAAATCGTCAAAACCTAGGCAATAGGTCTCGAGAAACTTTTTGTCATAGAGGTTTTCTTTGTAAAGCGTGTTCGCGATACCCAACATGAAAGGCACGTCGGTCTGGGGATTGATATATTGCTGTTCACAACCAAGCATTTTCTGTGTTTTCGTGCGCACCGGATCAACAGAAATTACCCGAATGTCGCCAGCAGCAATTTTATCCTTCAGCTTGTCAAGGTAGCCGTAAGCCTCATGGGTTTCGCAGTTCCAACCCACCTGAAGGTTTTTGGCCAAGTCTGTCGCCCAGAGCACCACGGTTTTGGTGTTATCTAGAATTTCAGTCCACGAGGTGCCGGGGGCATAGACTTCGGTTGACCCCAAGATATAGGGCAGGATGACCTGTCCGGCCCCCGTAGAATAATCACCGACTTTGGTGATGAAGTTGCCGTGCATCCCCACGGCTCTCTGCATATGGCTGGTACAACTTTGGAATTGTCCGGTCTGACGCCAGCCGGTCTGACCGGCATACAGTGCCCACGGGCCATAATCTTTCTGAACCCGTTCGAGTTCTCGGTAAAAGAGATCTAAGGCTTCGTCCCATGTCACTCTGACAAAGCGGTTATCTCCACGGGTATCGCCGCTGTACTTATTCTTTTTCAACCAGTCGAGTCTCACCATTGGATAGCGCACTCGCGAAGGGTTATAAATGATCCCCTTGATGCCTTGAATCATCTCCGATGGGTGCTTATCCATTTCGAGCGGCTTGATCTCCTGTACTTTCCCCCCCCATATCCGCGCTCTGAACGCTCCCCAGTGGGATCCAGAAACTTTCCAGATACCGTCAGTTTCCGCAGCTTGCTCTGCCATTGCTTTGCCAGCGGTCAGTAGCCCCGGCCCGATGGCAGAAGCCGCACTGGTTGACAGTAAGCCTTTCAGAAAACGTCTGCGATGCATCATACCTGTCTCTCCTGTGCTTAGTGGCCGTCAACAAAGTCTGACGAGTGTTTTTGCAGATATTTGAGCACAAGGGCTTTCGAATCTGCGTCAAAGTTAACAAAGCCCATCATGCCGTCGAACATACCGGGCCAGGTGTTGGCGTCGAAATGTGCTTCCGCTGGCTGGGTGTGGCAGACACTGCAATTAGTCTGATATGTCGGTTTGGCTTCAGCCATATGCTCTGAACATCGGGGACCAATCCTGCTTTTTTCATCCACAAATCAACGCTGACTCTCTGCCATTTGAGTCCAGTTTGATCATCCTCTTTGCTTTCGAAACCTTTCACAAACTTGTCGCTTTGGGAGACATCTTTAGTGAGTGCTGCACTGGAGATATTAAGGCCGAAGTCTTCGTTTAGTACACGTCCAAAGCCTTTCAGCTTTTTCCAGCCTTCCAAACTGATTTTTATTGCATCACTCTTGTCGTCAATAACGGTGACCTTAGTCGCTGGACTGAGGAGCCCGGCTTCGGTTTTAAGGGCGTCATCTTCATAAAGGGGTAAGTAGCGGATGCTGTAGAGAACACTGCCTTTTTTATAGCTGGTACTGGCGGCGAGGCTTTCAAGTTTTCCAATCAGACCACCACTGGAATCCATGTTGTCTGGTAAGTGGTGGGCGATGCCTTTGTGGCAATCAATGCAGCTTTGATCTTTTTCTGCTGCCTGCTTCATTTGTATTCGAGCGGCTGGTGACATGATCTCCCACTTCATGCTGGCATAGCTATGGCAATTTTTGCACTCAAGGGAACCATTCGCTGAAAAGCGCGCCCATTCGTGTTGGGCAAGCTCTAACCTTTTCTCCAGAAACTTTTCACGAGTATCAACAAAACCGGCAAGATGGCTGAATACCTCTTTACTGGCCTGCATCTTGCGCGCAATTTTATCAGTCCAATTGTGTGGAACATGGCAATCCGGGCAGGTCGCTCTGACCCCGGAGTGGTTTGTCCAGTGAACTGTTCCTTTTAACTCTTGGTACACGTTGTCACGCATAGTGTGGCAGCTGATACAAAACTTCTCAGTATTCGTCAATTCAAGGGCTGTATTGAACGCCCCCCAGAACATTACTCCTCCGATAAAACCACCTAGGGTCAAGACGCCTAAACTAATTTTGGTCGCTGGACGACACAGGGTCACCCATAGCTTTTTGATGAAGGATTTCATAAACGTTGCTCACAGGAAAATCAGACATAAATCGTCAGTATGTTGCGGCGGTGCGTTCAACCGTGTCCGGGAGGACCGAAGAAAAACACTTGGCTCATCCAAATAATGAAGCCATAACCACCCACAATCATCAGGCTGAGAACGGGGAAGAGGAAGACGGTAATGAAGAAAAATGCCCGCCATTCAAAACTTCGTTTTTCAGTATCTTGTACTTCATCAGATTCAGTATTTTGCATAGATGCCTCCTGACTGATTCCGGTCCACAGATTGGGCTGGGGGGGAAGGAAATGTATAATTTTGAATACATGCACTGCATATCATAGCGAAGCGGAAATCGCGGAATGTCTCTTTTATGAATCACTACCAGAAGTAGGGGTATTAACGAGGAATAGTTGGGTGGGGTTTCTTAGATGATGTCTAAAATTTAAAACAAAACAAAAGGGAGCAATGATTGTCGCCTTTGAGACAACAGCATTGCTCCCTTGCATCAAGAGGACATTTAGGTTGCGTTATCATGTCCCTGTTTTGAGTTTTAATACATCCGCCAGCTCGTTAAGCAGCTTTCTGGTGTTGTCAGACAGACGGTTAATTTCGTTTGTCGATTCGGATGATCGAGATGCTAGCTGTCTAACTTCGTCAGCAACAACGGCAAAGCCTCGACCATGGTCCCCTGCCCTCGCAGCCTCTATTGCAGCGTTGAGTGCGAGCAGGTTGGTTTGGTCTGAAATACCATCAATGACTTTCGCAATGTCGGAAATTTCATTACTGGATTTAGCGACTCTGTCCATAATATCGCCCATTCCATCACGTTGCTCGACGTCTGACGTGACGTCTTTGACAAATGCGGTGTAGATAGTTTCGTTTTCAAGTTCAACTTTGGACAGAGAGAGCAAACCCCAATACAACGTACCGTCTTTACGATGCACTGGCACTTCGCGACTGGAGCCCACAATCTTGTCAACGCCGGAGGTACGGTTGCTGTTGACGAAGTTGTCGTGGTTAGGCTGAATTTCAGCGGGTACCAACATTTTCACGTTCTGACCCACAACCTCGCTGGCCTCATAACCCCACAATACCTCTGCTGCAGGATTAAAGAAGGTAACAATGTTTTGTTGGTTAATTGTCACGACTGCATCAAGCGCCTGTGAAAGCGTCTGGTTGATGGCTTCCTGTGCGGCGCGTTGATCAGAAATATCTCGAACAAACGCAGTATAATGGAGCTGATTATTTATCGTGACTCGTGATAACGCCAAACTCACCCAGGCTTCTGTTCCGTCTTTTTTGATTAACTCAATCTCGCGGTTAGAGCCAACAATCTTGTCGATACCAGTTCTTCTGTTGGTGTTGACGTAATTGTCGTGATTAGGCTGGTGGATTTTCGGCACGAGCATTTTGACGTTTTTGCCCATCACTTCATCTTGGGTATAGCCCCAGAGTGCTTCCGCTGCTGGGTTGAAAAATGTGACATTGTTGTCGCCATCGATACTGATAACAGCATCAATTGCCTGATAAAGGATTTGCTCCATCCCTTCCTGAGCAGCCTTTTCTTGGCTAATATCGCGAGCAAAAGCGGTATAACCTACTTTCCCACCCATCTCGGTGCGCGACAAAGACAGGTTGACCCAGATTTTGTCGCCGTTATGTCTCACGAGTTGAAGATCACGGCTTGTACCAACGAGATTATCAACACGAGTCTGACGGTTGGTATTCACATAGGTATCGTGAAATTGCTGAATTTCTCTCGGCACCAGCATTTTTACATTGCGGCCAAGCACATCCTCTTTTTTGATGTCCCAAAGTTTTTCGGCCGCTTCGTTCATGTAGGTGACACAGTTGGCGTCGTCTATGGACACAATTGCATTGATAGACTGAGCGAGTATCTGGCCAGTTTGCTGAACTTGCTCCTCGTCTGAGGTGATGTCTTTGATAAACAAAGCCATTCCTGCACTTTTACCGCTACCGCTTGCGTTGACATCAATTTTCAGACAACGCGAGCTACCGCCGCTATCAGCTATTGTGTGTTTATACCCAGAGTTCATATTTTCGACAGGGTCGCCAATGGGGAGATCTCTGAGCATTTTGCCCTTTAAATCAGACTGATTTAAAAATTTATGTGCTGATTTGTTTGCGAAAGTAATTTTGCCATGGTTATCAGCAAGGATGATACCGTCTGCCGCATTCATCATTGCCTGAACACTTGCATTACCATCACCGGAGTTAACACCAAATAGGCTCGATAGCATACTCATATTATCCAGTCCACGCTTTCTTGGTTATTATTCGGAATTCGAGTGTTGCATTTGTGATCAGTGTAGTAATCAGGGTATTTTTGTTCCAGATTAGAAACAGTCAAAGAAGAGATAAATGCATAAAACCCTTTATTTGATTAAGGTTTTATGCACTGTAAATAATTGATAATTAAGAAGCTCTGCAGCCATTTAATATTTCTGGATTTTTTTCGATTTTTTTACCGAACTTCGTCCGAGATAACGCAACGCCAATTAACACCATCAGGCCACCAATGTAGTGGTAATGAGCAAGGTTCTCTCCCAATGTATACACGGCAATGAGTGCGGTTATCACAGGCATTAGGTTCATAAACATCGCCGCCCTGCCCGCTCCGATTTCACCAATCGCTTTTAACCAGCAAATAGGCACAAAAACTGATGCAAAAACGCCCGCGTAAGCAATCATAGGTATTGAATCTGTCGTTAACTCAATCCGCTCACTCGTAAAGAGCATAGGTAAAAGCATCAACACAGCAAAGAGGCCTTGTACATAGACAGACTGCAGTGTTTTAATCTTCATTGGCCACTTTTTGACCAAAATGCAATAAAAGGCATAAATGACGGCAGCAAATAGCGCGATACCGTCACCCCGATTGATACCTTGATGAAAAAGCGTTTCAGGCTGGCCTTTCGTCAACATCTCAAGCAATCCTGCAAAAGCAATCAACGCACCTGAAATACCAAGAACATTCAGGCGAGTGCCTAAGAGAGCTGAGCTGATGAAAATACTGATAAGCGGTACCAACGCCATGATCAACGCCATATTCGTTGCTGACGTGGATTCTGCGGCAAAATAACCCAGTGATTAATTCAATACCACACCGAGTAACGATAATGCCGCGAGCTTCGGCAAATAGGGCTTTACCGATTTCCAATGTTTAATGAATGATGCAGACAAAACGGTGCCAAAACCAATGTCGCGACGGCCCAACGGTAAAATGACATTGCGCCAGGCGAGAGCACTTCAACGGAAAGTTCGTTAACAACTGCATTCCCGGCCCAAATCATGACAGGGATCAGTGGAAGTAATATATTCATAGATAAGTGATCCAAACCGAGAAAATTAAGGGTTTGAAAGTTTGGCACGTCTTTTTAAATACATATATCTCCCATCAGACACCTTTAATCGGCTATCGGACAAATCAGTCAATGAAACACATTCACACTCACACAGATGAATGGGAAACGGCACCAGCAGGAATTTTCTTCAATCATGGAAAGTTCTTATCCGGTACTTTTACGCGTGATCGTGTTCACTCATGGGGCTAATTACTGTGGTAAAAGGCGGAATTGTCGAGGTCAGGGTCGGCAATGCACGTTACTTGTCGCCCTCACAGTTTGCTATCTGGATTCCACAAGGTATCGGCCATACCAGCTACATGCGGCGCTCGGTGAGTTACTGCTCGGTGACTATTTCAAGAGAAAGGGCTGAGCTTTTTCCAGAAAGGCCGTGTTTAATTGAAGTGTCCGACCTCACCAGTGCAATTGCAGAAACCATTAAGCACAATGGAATTACGATCCCTGAGACAGAGCAAGACATCCGGTTAGCTGAAGTGATGTTTGATCAACTTCTGACTGCAAAACAGTACTCGAGATTTATTCCCTCAACCACCGATACTTTGATCCAACCGATTATTGATGCTTTTGAGAAAGATCCCGCCGATGCCATGACGTTGACTGAATGGGCCAATAAACTGCATACAACAGAAAGAACGGTCGCCAGACAATGCCTTTCCGAACTAGGAATGAGTTTTACAGAATGGCGGTCACGGGTTCGCTTTGTACAAGCACTTACGCTTCTTAAACAAGGGAAACAAGTCAAGGAGGTAGCTCTGCCTCTCGGTTCAACCAGAGTTCACCGTTTATCACCATGTTTAAAAAGCATGCAAACTGTACCCCAGAGCAATATCTCCAACAAAGCGCATTGTCGAGATAATGACGTAGGAACTTACAAAAAAAGACAGCAAAATGCTGTCTTTAACGCGTGAATATTATCTATCTTTAACCGCCGCTAGCGACTTCATCAAGCACGGCCAAGACCGTACCATCCAGCTGACCATGAAAAACTTGCTTGCAGACTTTTCGGCGCACAGCAAGACCTGAAATTAAGCGTTCAATTGATAAATGCCTGTCTTGCTGACTCTGGTTATAAAATTCGATGGTTTTTCGTAGCGTTTCATAGGGCATGACATCACCGTCAACTTTCAACCAGTCAAGCTTGTCCATGTATCCGTTACACTCTTCAGTAATCGTGGCTGCAGGGTGTCCTGTCATTGCCGACAACGCTGCAATACTGCGTTGAAGTGCTTCTTCAGAGGTGTACTTAGACAGAATAATCGTCAACTCGTCGGCGTTTATTTCAACCAAATGCTTACGCTGCTTCACACGACGACCAAGTTTGCCTGTGCGTTTGCCATTGCGTTGGATTGGTTCAAATTCACCGTCAATGATCTCAGAGAGCTTATCGAGATCTTTCTTACCGAGTATCTCGTTGCGAAGTGGATTCGGCATCGTAGGTGCAAGTTGTCGCTTGCCTTCATTGTGCATCTTGGCCCGCGAGAAACGGATGACTTCTTCGGCGTTACATTTAATGTCTATACGATGATCCGGGTATTTCTTATCATCGTCCATTCGATAAATGGTCAAGTGGTAACCGTAGAGATTCACGGCGAACACATCGTCCGTCATTGTCTCGTCTTTTGATAATTTTTTGAGCTCACGTATCAGATCGGCTGAAAAACGCCGCCATTCGATGTTTCTCGACATTTTCTGGTTCAAGTCACTCAGTGTCATTGAATCTTCAAGACGACGTGACATACGGCTTCTGAAGAGCGTATAGAGCTGGAAAACCAGTGTATGTTGACGCAGGATTTCTGGTGGGAAGAGAAAAAAGTAGTCTCGTGTCATTAACTCTTCGAAGAAGGACGGTTCCCAGACAAGGATATAGAGGTTGGGTTTTATCCGAATTTCTCCATCCTCGCCTTCCCTTGGTGCTTCTTCTGATGCCGTAATGGTACGCGCTAAAAAACGAAACCTGTCGCTTTTAAAGCCTTCAGGCATGTTCTGGCTCATCCACTGGCCAGTTAACTCATGCAACTGGAAATCAGTGAACTCGATCCTATCGATACTTTCTCGGATAGAATCCCTTGCTGGCCCACTGTCTTTCTTACCACGCAAAGAGAGGATATCAGTGATGTAGATGGGCGTTTTATTGCCTATGGTCTGAGTGTGTAATTCATAAGTCGGCACGTGGTGATCATGGTATTGAACAGTAAGCGTGAAGAGTGCGAACAATGTCATAAGATCGTCGACCGTCATGATCGACTTTGATGAACGAGTCTCAATGATCGCCTTAGACCCACTAAAAGATACCATGGTCTTTTGATAACTTTTTTTTGTTCTTGGCGGTGCTAGTGCCTGATCAATAATACCTGCCCAGCTAGTCGGCGAAACAAGGATCTGATCTTTTTCGTCAGGCATTGCTGGTGGAGTTTCTAAGCCATGCTCAGTAAGAAGTTGTTTATTCACTTGGTTCTGGGCAAGGGCTTTGGAGCGCTTCTGCTTTTCTCTCACTCTATGTTGCTCTGAGTTCAAGCCCTCAGTACCCAGCACCGTCACTAATTTGCTGGGATTAACAAACTCATGAAGCATGGTTTTACCGGCGAGGCCTTCCTCAAACCTGACAGGGTGTTGAGTAAACAAGCCCAGTTGAACAGCCGCACGAAGGCGCTGTTGAATAGCTGCGCGGGTTAGCTGGCCTTCTGTGGCATCAATTAACTCTGTAGTTGAAACTAGGCCGTCCTGACTAGAAAATGCTCGTAAAGAAATCAAATTCAGCAATTCAAGAATACTCTTCGTGGCACCTTTAAAGGCATGGTACTGCGTCATCCAGTCAACCAAGCTTTCATGAACTTTAAATAAGTGGCCATCTTTGTGCGTTCTTGGGGCGTGAATGAGGATCTTTTCGTTTGTAGCCATTCAGGCCAGCTCCTGTTTTTCAGATCAAGGAATGTAGAAATTCAGATTAACGTAAATTTGCCATCTTTCCAGAAAGATTAATAAAAAAAATAAGAGAAATAAAGATCTTTTTTGCCGATTCTTTTAACTGATCTTTTTGATTTATATGATGTATCTGATTTAGTGATCTTATGATCTGAAAACAAAATTACCTTTAACTTATTGATATTTAAACACTTGATAAAAGAGGGTATTGAAAGCATGATCATGAGTGACTCGGAACATTGATCATACATTGCCTGCAACGATGATCATTAACAGATCGAAACTATGATCACCAAGCCCCTGAAACACTGATCAATGGGCATTTGAAAGCATGATCAAGTGCTTTTAACAAGTTATCCACAATTTTTGTTAATAATTTGTCATTGTCAGTTGTTAGTGTTGTCGCCGTTCAGCATATTTTCCAAAATACGGGGATGGAAACATGATCATGATGCGTAATATCGTTGGTTTTATGTGCGTTTTCGTCTTCAACACGAACATTTCAAGGATTGGTTGAACTTGAGATACAAAATTGAAATCACATACGCCGTATTTACGAGGCAGTTTAGTATGTGTCCGTGGGCGAAACAATGATCAAGCGTTTCGATGTTAATTTGAATTCAAGGTATCAATATGCTGTCCGAACTTCGCTTTTGGCCTGTTTTTTATGATCAGATGAACAGATCGCTCTATTGGTGCAGCATTCACCGTAATCTAGCGAAGATTATCCATTCTTCCGTAGCTTCTCTCTACATGTTCAGACCGATAAAACACTCTTGATCATTGTTCCTATTGCCATAGATCTTGCTGACGGTTAATTGCACAAATAGTAGACAGTATTTCGCCTTGATCATTTTTTCGTAACAGTGATAATCGTTTGGACTGATGATCAAGGGATTAAATTTGATTGTCGACATTTACAGTATTTGGATATTATTCACCATGATCATCTTTCCAGATAGATGATCATGGTGACTGATGACAACAACTTTACTCTTTTCAAGTTGATTAAGCGTAAGCCGTAATTTTGCGATAGATATATATGCTTCCGACTATTTTTCTCAAAATATTCACAAGACTTTCTTTACATTGTAAATAAGTGACGCTGTGACATTTAAAATGTGGATGATTTACTCGCCCATAGTTAGCCGAAAATTTGAGTGTTATATTTCGGTAACTTAGGATTAGTGACTGCTATCTTAATTTTTTAGCTACACGTTCAGCTTTTCATTGAACATTCCGTAAAGTGCTGTACACTCATCTATATACTCTCCAACGGCGAAAATAAAAATGAATAGGGAAAAGACAATAGCCAATCTGCAGCATATTGCAGAACAGACTCGTCAGGTCCAAGCCGACCGTATTGAAATAGTAATGGAGGAGCGACAAGATCAGCTTTTCCCTCCGATGTCTAAAGCCATGATGGAAACACGATCGGGGCTGACGCGTCGCAAACTCGATGATGCGATTTCTCGAATGGAATCAGAGGGTCATCAATTCACAAAAAATAATGCCAACCATTATTCAATTACGCTCGATGAAGCGCACCAGATTATGAAATCTGCGGGTATTCCTTCGTTCTCTGAAAAGAAGGGGCCAGACCACAAGCCTTGGGTTATTAATGTCCAGAATCAAAAAGGTGGCACAGGTAAGTCGATGTCGGCTGTCCACATGTGCGCCTGTTTGGCACTTAACCTCGAGAAGCGTTACCGAATTTGTTTGATTGACCTCGATCCACAAGGTTCACTTCGTCTTTTCCTCAACCCGCAAATCAGTGTGAATGAGCAAGAGGGTATTTATTCAGCCGTTGATGTGATGCTGGATAACACGCCTGAAGAAGCGGGTAGAGACTTCCTGATGAAGAATGTCTTGTTGCCGACGCAGTATCCTAACCTGAAAACGATTGCGGCGTTTCCTGAAGATTCGATGTTCAATGCAGAAGCTTGGCAAAGTTTGACGACTAACCAGTCGCTGGATATTGTTAAACTTCTCCAAGAAAAAGTGATCGATCCGATTGGTGATGAGTTCGATATCATTATGATTGATACTGGCCCACACATTGACCCATTAGTGTGGAATGCAATGTACGCGTCTAACGCGCTTATTATTCCCTGTGCAGCTAAACGCCTTGACTGGGCATCAACGGTGAATTTCTTCCAACATTTGCCGACTGTTTATGAGATGTTCCCGGAAAATTGGCCTGGATTAGAGTTCGTTCGTCTGATGCCGACTATGTTTGAAGATGACAATAAAAAGCAGGTCTCGGTATTAACAGAGATGAACTATCTTCTCGGTGATCAGGTGATGATGGCCACGATACCAAGAAGTCGCGCATTTGAAACCTGTGCAGATACTTACAGCACGGTCTTTGATCTTACTCCTCAAGATTTTGAGGGGGGTAAGAAAACGTTATCTACGGCTCAAGAAGCCGTTCACCGGGCGGGCCTCGAACTTGAGCGCGTCCTTCACAGCCATTGGTCACAGCTAAATCAGGAGTGTTAATGGCCATTAAAACCTCAGATTTGAATGCCCGCCTGTTTGGTAAAGCAGACAAAAGAAAAGCCACGACAGTTCAAGAGGCCCAAAAAGCGGCCAGTGAGAAAGCGGCTGTGATTGAACTGTCGGTGGCAGGTGAAGAAACAGTATCTTTTGAGCTTGTTCGAGTAACGGCTAAAGATGTCGAAATGCGTACCAGCGTATTTGCAGAGAATGCGCGTGAGCAGTCGTTTCTCAATGAATTGGCGCTGTCGGATATTCTAGTGACACTGAAAGACCGCGGTCAGCAATATCCAGCTGTTGGTCGCTGGCTTGATGGCGGCAAGATAGAAGTATTGGACGGCAGTCGCCGCCGTATGTCTTGTATTCTCGCTCAGCAGGATTTCCTGGTTTATGTTGCTTCCGGTATCAGCAGTAAACACGCGAAGTTTCTATCTGACGTTGCTAATGCGCACAAACCGCTTTCATTGTTTGAACGTGGTAAAGAAATGCAGGCGATGCTCAGTCGTGGGGAAGTGACTGATCAGAAGGAGCTGGCAAAAGTCTGTCAATGCAGTGAGGCGCTTGTCAGTGGCGCGCTCAAGGCTGCAACTTTGCCGCTTGAGCTTTTGCAGGCCTACCCGAGTGTCGGCGAGCTTGGTCGTCCAACAATAGTAAAACTCCACAGACTGTACTCATCGCTGAATGATGAGGAGCGTACTAACCTGATGGCTAAGTTACGTGAACAGCCTTTGTGGAAAGATGTTGATGCTCAGGGTATCAGCCGTATCACCAGAGAAGTGACGCTGTTGATTGAGCAGTGGCGAGATGAGCTTAAACCTGTCAGCAAGCCTGATAAGTCAGAAACTAAAGAATTAGTGGCTGGCAGAGCATCATATCGGGTTCAAGGGGATGCGGTATCGATAAACCTCAAAAGTGTCAGTCAGTCAGATAGCGACGCGATTCTGACGTTTATTAAAAACCACCTTTCTTAATTTTCCCAAATGAGCGCCCGCAAGGGCGCTTTTCTTTACTGTTACCTGTCTTCGAATCCGCTATTATTGCGTTAAGTAAATTCGCTTAGAGACTAACAGCTTGTCCTTTCAACAACTCCTACAATCGGCAACTCGCCATTTTATCCGCTATCCGGTTTTGCTAAGAGGCGACCAGAATTGGTGCCTCTCTCATCTTAATCAGTTAGAGAACCTCACGTTGGTGAGCGACAATATTGATGGCGGTATGTCTTGGAAGCAAACAAAGGCCTTGTTGGGGCAAGATTGTTTTCATGTTGCTTTGGATATCTCCGAGGGGCTTGATGCAGAAAGACTCTGTGCTATAGCAGGATGTATTCGCGGTGGCAGCCTTCTGATTTTGTTCGGGCTTTCCGAATCACCTACAGACAATTTTTTCCTTCGTCTTTGTAATATGTTTAACCAAAAGACTGTGGCGGTATTCTGCCAGCAAGAAGGTGTTCGTCTGCCTGCTCTCGCAGACCTCTGTGTAGGTGAATCAGTAAAGGAGCGTCAGGATGGCCAACCGACGAATGATCAAGAGATCGCTATTCAATCAGTCAAGAAGGTGCTCGGTGGTCACAGACGTCGCCCTTGTTTGCTAACCGCTGATCGTGGAAGAGGAAAATCATCTGCGATGGGCATGGCAGCAGCAAGCATTCTTTGCGAAAAAAAGACATCGATTGTAGTAACGTCGCCGCGTAAAGCGAATGTGGAAACACTGTTCTCTCATGCCAGAAATCTTCTTGAGTTGAGTCTAGATAAACCTTACGAGCTGGTTACCTCTTCTGGGGGGAGGCTTCGTTACGTTGCACCGGATCAACTCATTCGTGATGTTTCTGATGCCGATTTTGTGCTTGTCGATGAGGCTGCTGCCATCCCTCTTCCGATGTTGGAAAGGTTACTGTCTAAGTTCAGTCGTATTTGTTTTTCAACGACAGAACACGGCTACGAAGGGACAGGAAAAGGATTCACGACACGCTTTCGTGCACTTCTAGATGCTCGCTGCAAAGGCTGGAAAGAAGTTACACTTCACCAGCCAATTCGATGGGCAGAATCTGACCCCCTTGAGCTTTGGCTGTCTGATACATTTCTCTTCGACTGCGAACCTGCTTTGGTAGCGTTTGATGAGGCCTCACCAATTGATTATCGTATCGTTGAACCTCGTCAATTATTAGGTGACGAAGCTCAGTTAAGGTCTTTATTCGGTCTGCTTATTTCTGCTCATTACCAGACCTCGCCGAATGATTTGAAACACATCTTAAATGACGCGTCGTGCACCATATTGACGGCAAACCAAAACGATGTAGTTGTAGGTGCCTTGCTTGCTCAGAAGGAAGGTGAAATCTCTGATGTCATAGCCGATAAAATCGTAGCGGGTGAGCGAAGAGTCAGGGGGCATTTGTTGGCGCAGGGTCTTGGTTTCTACACCGGTGATTCAACGTTCCTGTCGTTACCTTGCCTTCGAGTGAGTCGCGTTGCAGTGCTTCCTTCATTTCGCCGCCATGGCGTTGCTAGTCAGTTAGTTAAGCTTTGCGAACAAACTGGCGCTAAAAAAAATGTGCCTCTCATTGGAACAAGTTTTGGTGCGACTTCAGAGTTATTCTCTTTTTGGCGTGGTCTGGGTTTCCTCCCTATCAAAATGGGTACTCAACGAGATAGCGCAAGCGGGCACTACTCGTTGCTCATGACACGCGGTCTGGACGACAGCGTCAACCATCTTCCTCTTTATCACGACTTGTTTGAGATAAACTTTTCTAAGCAACTGGCGGAGCAATTTTTTGACTTAGAGCCTCGTTCATTGCTGTTATCCTCTCTGCGTCTTCTGCACGTCTTTCACTGAGTGATGCTGTCAAAAGTCAGGTCATCCGCTTTTCTAAAGGGCAGCTTGGTTATGATTTTGTATCAGGTTCACTGGAGCTATGGCTTCAGAGTTTTCTGCTTGAATGGAACAGCTCCGACGACTCAGACTTAACCTTGATGGCGGTTGAGAAAATTCTTCAGAAGAAGTCGTGGTCTGTTATTTCTTCAACGTATGGTTTTACAGGAAGGAAACAAGTTGAGGCTGCATTGCAGCAATTTGTCTTTGATGCTTTGGTCCATCAGTCCGGTATATAACCGATATGATTTCCGCGATTTACACTGTAAACGAGCCTTGCGTTTTACAGCAACTACATACTGGAAAATAAACGTGTCAATGTGTGTATCCGACTCAAGGTGTCTTTACAGTGTAAATCAGGAAATATAAGCCTCTTCCTAACCAGTAAACTTCTATGTTGGGGGACAGAAGATTGGAATAAGGAGAAGAAAAAAGGCCCGAGAAAGGCCTTTTTGTTTGGGGTTATGCGACTGGCGTATCTTCAATGATGTAGCCTTGGAAGCCATCAATGAAGAGTTCGGAAAGCTTATCAAGCTGCATTTTTGTTTCTACCCGTGTCGCAATCGTCGTGATTTCTAAATTGTATGCCGTACGGCAAATCGAAGACAGAACATGACGCTTGGTTTCGTCGTCAATATCATTGGTATAGGCGAAATCGATTTTGACATAGTCTGGCTTGAAGGTATTTAAGTAGTCGACAGACTTAAAGTTACGACCGAAGTTATCTACACCAAAGCCAAAATTGTTTCTTCTGATCTGTTCAACCAACAGTTGACAGTGATCAGGGTAACGGACGAAAACCGACTCAGGAATTTCGAAATACAGCCTGTCAGACAGTGCACTGTTCTTTTGCATCTGTCTTGTCAGCCACAGAATGAAATTAGCGTTAGTAATACTGAATGATGTCAGGTTAACGGCCAATGGACCACTTGATGAGTTACTGTCCAATTCTGCGATAACGCGTTCAACGACATACTTATCGAAAGCATCACCCATCTTAAGTTGCTCAACCATCCCTAAGAAGTGTCCAGCGCCATAATACTGCTCACCGACTTGAATCGCCGAAAATACCTCGTGATGGAGAACATTGTTCGCTTTAGTCGAAGCAGGTTGGAAGTTCAGAACAAAGTGGTCATTCAACATGGAGTCCGTGAGCAGCTGTTTCCATTGCTGTTTACCCATAATTGATTGCTCAGCATCGTTATCAACAATCGTGATTGATTTGGTTGCTTGTTGCTGTGCTTGGGACAGAGCATTATCGGCTTGAGCGAGCAGCACACTTGAATCCCTGTTATTCACGTCATTGATTGCCAAACCCACGGCAAGGTCGAGTGGAAACTGGCCGAACCCTGTCTGAGTATTGGTAAGATTGTGGTGAATATTTTCAGCAATCATCTTCAATGTATCGGCACCGAAGTTTGGTGCGATAATGCCAAATTCATCTTGTGAAATACGTGCGGCTGTGAATTCTGAGTCGCCAATTGTTTGGGTCAACATTGTCGAGAAACGCTGGACTAACTTGTCGCCACTTTCATAACCTTCTTTTTCGTAGACGGTACGAATGAGACCAATGCGAACAAGAATAAGACCGCCTTGTGGATTTTCAGCAAGCCATGAACCCAGTTGCCCGGTAAAGAAACTACGGTTACCAAACCCAGATACAGAATCCATAAAAGCCTGCTCGCGAAGCTTATTAGCTTCCTGAGCTTGTTGTTTAAAGAAGGCCTGAAGTTGTTCAGCCATCTTATTAATCGCACGAACGACAGTTTTTAATTCTGTTGTGTTAGGTTCCTCAATGGCTGGCGGGAACTGGTTTTTTGCTAGCTGTTCAACATGACGAGTAATTTTACGCAACGGATTCAATGAGCGATTTATTTGAAGAGATATTGTTGCAAGCGCAACAAGGAAAAGTAACGACACCCAAATACCCAGCTGAACAGATGCTTCCCACAGTTGTCGGTATGCATAGCCGGGGTGGGGGATAATAGTCAGCTCACCATATTGCTTCCAACCGCCTGAGAGGATTCGATCGTGGGAAACTTCAGGGAAAAAATCTAACTGATAAACCAATCAGGCACCCCTTCAATGTTAACAGGGTAAGTCTGCTTGATAACCGTTGAATCGTTAAACAACTCTATTTTTACTTCTTTGTAAAAGCCGCCATCAAAATAGGCTTTTAAAAGAGTTTCGATAGAGACGTTATCACCATCTTTTAAATAAGTATCAAGTGACAGCGCCATAGAATTTAGGGCGTTATCGGCACCGGTTGTTTGCTGGGCAATAAGAAAATTGCGCGTGGTATTTAATTGCACTGCAGTCAACGCAAAAAGCAGAACAATAAATACGACTAACAGCCAAGTGAATATTTGTCTGAAGAGAGTCATTTGTTTTCAACCATTGTAGTTCACTATCGCTTTTTTCATTTTTGATGAACGAATTCGTGATTTGACGTCATTCCATAAACTTAAGCGTGATGATTTCCCTGCGAGTATTTCGCGACCACGTTCTTTAAGTAACCAAAGCCTACTACCATTGAAGCTGTAGACGGGGAATAAATCCTGTCTTTTTGACGCATCTTTGATTTCTGGGTCCAAATTATCAAGCAGTAACGGGTCATCCCCCGGCCTCGGATAATAGGCCAAAACCATGTGAAATTGATTAAGGTTTAGTGCTTTTACATATATCAATCTCAACTTGTCATCATCTATTCCTAGTTCTCTGAGTGTGAAGTATTTAGCGATGGTAAAATCTTCACAATCGCCGGCATTACTGCCAATCATTTCTATTGGTGTTGCCCAATAATCTTCCTGTCCCCATAGTACGAGATCGTCAACGAAATGTAGTTGATTGAAGAAGGCGTTTACCAGATGGAGTTTTTCTTCATCAGGAAGATGCTGATTGTCAGTCACGAGTGTTTGCCACGCCTTCGTGCGCAGGACAGCTTGATCGCCATAGGTCTGCTGAACTTTATTGATAAGTTCTTTATCAAAAATTTCTGATGCTGTTGTACCTACCACCAGCGATGCAACAGTCAGGCAAAGAAGTACAAGAGTTCGCATACTAAACCTTAACAACCCATGTCGACATTTTGCCGATAAATCATGTAGTCTGGTGGGCTGGCATATGTATCAGTACGCCGGGAGTGTTCGAAAAGAGAGGTAAAGCTTTGCATGTCCGCGCCTCTAATTATTAGTTATTGAGCGGTCGTTGATTACTTAACTTATGAGATGAGTTTAGAATCATGTGGCGTCGACGTCAGTATTTGAGTAAATGTTGACGGTAAATGTGTCCTTCAACAATTTTGCCCGATTACTTTAACAGTAAGTACAAACAAAGCAGAAAAAACATATTGAGATACTGAGCCAATAGATAACAGAAAGCCACCCTTAAATTGCGAGTGATTATACGAATGCCTGTGTGAACAATGAATGAACGCGACATACTGATCTACTTGTGTTGCTCACGCATAAAATACAAAATGTGGCAAAACAAAAGCTGGAGTTAAGCATGGAATTGTCTGATATTCGTCGTGAATATATTCAGGGTGGCTTGAGAAGGAAAGATCTGAATCCTGACCCTATCGCATTTTTTGAGCATTGGTTGAAACAGGCAATCGACGCAGAGCTACCCGATCCAACTGCAATGACGGTGGCAACCGTTGATGAAAACGGCCAACCATTTCAGCGCATTGTGCTGCTGAAAGATGTCGGTCATGACAGTATGGTTTTTATACCAACCTTGGTAGCCGAAAAGCTGAACACCTTAAACACAATCAACGTATCAGCCTCCATTTTCCGTGGCATCATCTTGAACGCCAAGTACATGTCACAGGGACTGCAGAGCAACTGAGTAAGACAGAAGTGATGAAATACTTCACCTCGCGCCCGAAGGAAAGCCAATTGGCGGCATGGGCCAGTAAACAAAGCCAACGCCTTTCAGCCCGCAGTGCGCTTGAGGGAAAGTACATGGAGCTGAAGCAAAAGTTTGCGAAAAGCGAAGTACCTGTCCCGACATTCTGGGGAGGCTTCCGGGTGAAAATTGATAGCATGGAATTCTGGCAGGGTGGGGAGCATCGGCTTCATGACCGATTTATTTACCAAAGCCAGCAAGACGGTCAATGGAATATTGAGCGCTTGTCACCGTAATTGGCCTTTCTCGTTGACCCGTCAGAGAAAGCATGACGATATAAGCGAAAAGCCTTGCTCCTAAACAGAACAAGGCTCTTTGTTTTAGCGCCACTTTAAACGTTTTACATCGCGGCGGGTAGCCAAGTGACAATACTTGGGAACAAAGCGATTAAGATAACCAGTGACAAGATACCGATGAAAAATGGTAAAACACCCACCATCACATCGGTAATACTTCCCGGGTTCCTCACACCTTGAACGATATATAGGTTCATTCCGACTGGCGGGGTGAGAAGCGCAAGCTCACTCATAATCACCACAAAAACGCCAAACCAAATAGGGTCTATACCTACAGCGGTTACAACAGGAAAGAGAACAGGTATCGTGGTTATCATCATCGCCAATGCATCAAGAAAACAGCCAAGAATAAGATAAAGAACCACCAGATATAAGATCAACTCAACGGGTGTAACATCAAGTGAAGTGATGAAAGATGCGACTACATTGGGTATACCGAGTATGCCCATACTGAAATTCAAGAAAAAAGCACCAATAAGCACCAGCACAATCATGGCGGTGATTCTTACTGTCCCGAGCAAGCTATCATTGAGCATTTCAATATCGAGTTTCTTGTAGTAGGCCGCTAGCCCAAGTGATGATACAACACCCACTGCCGCTGCTTCCGTGGGGGTTGCCCATCCGCCGTAAATATAAAGAAGATAAATGCAGGACTAAACCCGACACTTGCGGCAAACGCTAATGCATATCTACCCAGCTCATCAATACCTTGAAATGAATGGTTAAAGACTTTCCGGGCGACGATTTCAGCCCCTGTAACAAAGGCCTGAACCAGCAGAACATACCCAGCACTGAGTGTGATAACGTGCATCAGCTGGTTTATGCGATCTTCGAGTTTCATAACCTAGGCCCTACATTAGTTGCTTTGCGGTGATTTGCCGCGAGCAGCACCTACTGTGTCATACCAGACTTTTTCACAAGCTTTATATGTTGCTTAACACCTTGAGAACCAGTCAGGTAGCACGACGTTTACTGCTGCCTTTTTAACGCGCAGGTTATCAGCTTCGGAGATAGGAACGAGTTTCATCGAGAATTTTTACCGACGGTGCAACCTGACTGATTGGTATTACCGGCAACAGCATCCTCATTGATGCTTTGAGCAAGTTCCCATTGTGATGCTTCGAGTGTTGAATAGGCTTTGGTTATCTTGCCCCATTCTTCATCCGAGAGACTTTGCCACCATTCAAAGTTTGCGAAAATGCCTTACACAGATCCAGAAACAGAGAGCGGTAATTGATGTGTTGTTACTTCTGGCCATTTGCCTGAGTTATCTGACGTAGGAGAAGTAACACCACAATCTGCTTCGCCGCGTTGTAACGCAGGATATACTTCGCCGAAACTCAGTGTTACCGGGCTTGCACCAAAGGT
Source organism: Veronia nyctiphanis (assembly GCF_004116385.1). Lineage (GTDB taxonomy): Bacteria > Pseudomonadota > Gammaproteobacteria > Enterobacterales > Vibrionaceae > Veronia > Veronia nyctiphanis. The sequence goes on from NZ_PEIB01000030.1 coordinate 48,942, forward strand.
TTCAAGAAGAGCGAACATTGAAGGTGTGAAGCTACGGATTTTTAGACCGGCTAGGTCATCTACTTTTTCTATGTCGGCATTACAATAGAAGACTTGTGGGCCAAAAGGCCATAGAGCTAAAACTGTGGCACCAAATCGGCTTCGCAGTCGGTCATCTTATGAGGTTTGATATGCGTCAACAGCGGCTCGAAGGCTCGTCATGTCTGTTGAAATACCAATTAAATCTGAACCTTCAAAGAAGCATCATCTCTGGCTGCTGTACCAATCTGCACAGAGACTATATTGAAAGCATTGTCGGCAACAAGGCGAAGGCCGTCTGCTGTACTTAAACCTGAGCTCCGTAGTTATTGTAAAGAACATTGAATCCATCACTTTTCAGTGATTTTATCGCTACTTCTTCGTTTGGAAACTGTTTTGCTGTTTCGATGAGTTGAGTCAGAACCCTGACTGGTTGTGCTGATGCGGAGAAAGGTGGAGAGAGGAGAAGTCCACCTATGAGTCCGGCACTTATCCATAAACGACGGTTAATTTCCATGGTGATAGTTCTTTTACTTTGGTAGTGAGAGGCGAAACGTATGACTTACACTCCAGATTTTTGCCTCGTGGATAATGACCACAAAAGCTAGGATGCTGATTCAGGTTGTCCAGAGTCTAACGAGTTCTTAGACAAGAAGACTAACGCTAAATAGCGCTGTGTTATCTAGTCGCAATGTTTGAACAAGCGATGCTTTTGTCATTTTGCACTCAGCCAACTTGAAGTTGGTTTCTATAGGCAATAAAGCGAATAGACAAATGTTATTTTGTATACAATATTAGATATTTTTTTAATCGATTAGTTGCGTATTACACTTCAATTTTTTTGTGTAATATGGTTTAAAACTTGAGAATTTAACAGATTATATATTTATGTAATTGATTTTTATAGTTTAAATTGACGTTCTGTTTTGACATCAATGTTGATAATAAAGCGTTTTCTGAATGGGGATATCTATGAGTTGAGTGTTTTTAGACTGGTTTTTATATGTACGTATTTTTACTATTGTTAACATAATTAGTGTCCTCTAACTATGTGAGTTGTTATGTCTTGTGGTTTAACTGGCGGCATAAAAAAGGCAGCAAGGCTGCCTTTAAAGTCGAAACTGAAAACGTTTTCTAGATATTTCGGACGACACGAAAACCCAGATAGTTCGCCGTAATATTTGAGTTCAATTCAAGTCTCTCGGAGACTCTTGCGCTGCCCGGTGAAAAACTCCACGCACCACCTCGCGCTACAGGAATATCACTAGAGGCCCACTCCCATACGTTTCCAGCCGTATCGTAAACGCCATATGCATTTGCCGGAAAGCTGGCAACAGGGGAGGTGCTTTTGTTCGACCATGCGCTTCCGCTCCAGCCGGTGTTGGCTCGACCGACACCGATGTCATCACCCCACCAATAGTCTGACTGGCTTCCGCCGCGTGCTGCGATTTCCCATTGAGTTTCCGATGGCAAGCTATAGTTATGCCCTGTATGGCGGCTGAGCCATTTTGAATAGGCGAGTGCATCATTTTTACTGATGCACACCACAGGCGAACGATCAGATTGTTTAAAGCCGGGATTACGCCAGTTGTGATTGATCAGTTGTTTTGTTTTGCCGTAAATCAGCGCCGAACAGCCAAGCCCTTTCTCGGCTTCCGTGACGTAACTTGTCTCTGCTACAAACTCACGAAATTGTTTCACGGTAACCGGCGTTGCGGCGATAGAGAAGGGCTTCTGGACTTTGATTGGTCTCTCTGCGTGCTGCCCAATTTGGTACTGACCCGCTTTTATCACAATCATGTCAGGTGCTTTGCGATTATTTGAAAGCGAGTCGCTGAACTTTTTTCCTGGTTTGGAGGCGTTAGTGACCTCCTCAAGGTTGGCCCAAATGATGGAATCTTTAGTCATGATCATTTGTCTGCTGTATGGGCGGTAACCGGGCTTTTCGACCATCAGCTGATGCTGACCAGCGGGCAGCATGATCTCAACCGGTGTGCTGCCATAAGAAACACCGTTGATGGTGACTTTATCATCGAAGCGATTGGAGCGAATTTTAACGTTTATCCAGCGCTTGTTGTCATTGATTTCATCAAGCAGCGCGACATCTTGTGATTGATTCAAACAATAACGATCGGCGAAGTTAAGAAGCTTACAAGCGACTTTATCATCAGGTTGGCTTCGCATTTCGACATTAATCCGAGTGACATAGCCGTTGTCGCCTTTGAAACCACTACTCACAATATTGCTGTTGAGTACCTGAATATTGAAAGAGACAGCGCTGGCATTCATCTTGGCGAGTGACGTTTCGGTCACGTCATCGATTAACTTTGTCTGAAAAGTATCTACTGCTTTTTGCATCGTCAGCGATTTACCCTGTTTCGAACAAGCCGCCAGGGTGACATTGGCATCACAGGTGATGGTATGAACAAGCTCGATAGAATCCGTTGAGCTAAGCTCCTGCATCATCCGTTTGACGCGGGCAAGCTTCATATCTTCCTGAATACTGTCCATGGCATTGCTGAGTAATTGTTTTTGCTGTTTGAGATCTTCAACCAACTGTTGCTGGTCGTTAACCAGTACATCCATGTTGGTGATTTTCTCTTTATTTTCACTCAAAGATTGCCATGAAGAGAGGTAGTCCTGCTGGAACTGACCAAGGCTGGTTATATCGGGCCGCTCTAACAAACGCCGGTACTGCTCGTCCAGTCTGTCACGAGTTTGATTTCGGTTTACTTCAAGCTGACTTCGCTCTTTATTGAGTGAAGACCGCTTGGTGATCAATGTTGCCAGCGTGTCATGCTGTACCTGAAGGTTCTGCGAGTGGGTATTGATCTCCTCGCGTTTTTCTTCAAGCTGTCGTTCGAGCGTAAAAACAGGATCCTCGTTGAGTGACCTTGTCTCTTCCGCAAAAACGTTCCCTGTAAGAAGCATTAACCAAATTGCTGACAGAAGTATGGACAGTCGATTACGCATTGTTTCTACCCTGATCATTCAAATTTGACGCGATTAGTTGGGACTTCACTATGACGACACCATTTTGCATCGCATGAAAATGGTCATAGATCTTGGAATATAAAATTATGTATTGAAATTAAAATTTAGTATCAGATATGAGATTTCGCGTAGAAGTGGGAGAGTTTTGAGAGATTTATCAATTCATAAAGCAACAATTATGTAATCCATTGTTTAGTGGGTCCTATTCAGCAACAAGACGTTTCCCGTTGTTTCTCCTCTGATGAGCGCTCACATGCAGGTGCGATCTTAGATCCAAGTTTACGGAACGATGATCAGGGGAAGATCGTTGTCATTTTTATCCGGAAAGATGATCAAGATGTATGTCATTCATTGCTTCTTTATTTAGTTTAATTAAAACAATAATTTATGGTTTTATCTACATGTGTTTCGAAAGGGGATAACTCGAATAACACACGAATTTGCGATTGGAATGATGGGATCCTGTTCGCTTATACAGTCCAAATGACATATCCCGTAGTTTTGACAACACTTGATCATCTTTCCGGTAATGATGATCGCGTTTTTCATCGATAAATGAGACAATCGCGCGACGTAAAATATCACCTAACTTACTGTATCCATGAGCTCGACACGTAAACAATCTCAAATCATTGCCTTACCCAATCAGACGTCTCACCACGCCCATGATTACGGTCAGGTGGTGATTGGTCTTCAGGGCCAGTCAGAGTTTGAAGTTGGTGGTCGAGGCGGCTTGGTGGGGCCGGGGCAGGGTTGCTTGGTGTCATGTCTTGAAGAGCATGCTTTTTCTGGCGTGGGCCAGAACGAGATTCTGGTTATCAATGTGCCTGTTGATGATTTTTACAACCAACCGCATGTTGAGGATAAAGTGGCTCAACTGTTCAGTGGAGAGGCGTACTTTCAGCTTGATAATCAGGCGCAATTACTTATCAAAGCCTTAAGTACCGAAATGGCAGCCAACCCTGGCGATTTTCTTTTGAGTGCTGCCTGTGCGGACACCTTAGTATGCGTGCTGCAAAACCATTTCAAAGAGCGGGTTACGCCGCGCCGTCATGGACATCGACTCAATATGGATGTGATTGATCGATATATTCATGCCCATATAAGTCGGAAAATAGGGGTGGCTCAGTTGGCTGGTACCGTATTTCTTGCTGAAAGCCAGTTCCACCAGCTCTTTAAAGAGCAGGTTGGCATGACACCTCATCAATACGTACTGGAAAAGCGCTTTACTCTCGCGCGACAACTTATTCACGAAAGTCAGCTTTCTATGGCGCAAATAGCTGACAGTTGTGGCTTTGCAAGTCAGAGTGGATTTACCAGTGCTTTTTCTCGTTATTTTGGTGTCTCTCCCTCCCGATATCGCACACAGCAGCCATGAGGCGTTGCTTCCAGTTTATTGATTGTTTTTCCTTACAATAAAACACTGCCATTTGTTAATTTTTCATCGCGTATTAACTGTGATCTTTCTCTCTTACTTTCTTTATCTGTTGTCTAATTTTAAATATCTGAGATTTTCTTTGTTAATGATCGGAGTATTTTGTAATAATGCCGCAGATTTTTGAAAGACCAGATACGGACATCGGCTAGAATCGGTTAACTAATAACATGGATGCAACATTTTCCGCTTTGATGGAGAATACGGAGAGAGAATCCTGCTTATGTTTAAAGCGATCGATGTCCTTGCCCCCGCGTTTATTGAGCAACCGCTTGAAACGCTCTGGCAGAATATTTCCCCACTTTATTGTGTAGACGAGAGCCAGTGGCTGAAAGAGCTACTGCCTTTGGCTACCCCTTCCGACGCTGAACGCAAATTGACTGATGAACAATCAACAAGATTGATTGAGTCTGTGCGTGCAGATAATAAAGCCGTTCAGATGATTGATGCTCTGTTGCTGGAGTACAGCCTAGATACCCGTGAAGGTATTTTGCTGATGTGTCTGGCAGAGGCGTTGATGCGTGTGCCAGACAGTAAAACTGCTGATGCACTGATTCGTGACAAGCTAGGTGTTGCTGATTGGAAATCACACCTTAAGAGCTCTGAATCTGTCTTTGTTAACGCATCAACATGGGGCTTGATGCTGACCGGTAAAGTTGTGAACTTGGATGAGCAAAAATCTAGCCCTGTCTCAACGCTTAACCGTCTCGTCAACAAATTCTCCGAACCTGTGATCCGTCAGGCCATGCATCAGGCCATGAAGATCATGGGTCACCAGTTCGTTCTGGGCCGTAATATCAATGAAGCGCTAAAGAATGGCGAGAAGCCTCGTGATAAAGGTTTCACCTACTCATTTGATATGCTGGGTGAGGCAGCACTGACCCGTCAAGATGCGCAGAAGTACTTCAATGATTACATGGAAGCTATCGAAGCCGTCGGCAGAAACCTGCGTCGTGGCGATGCGCCCGAACCTTCAGTCTCTATCAAGCTCTCTGCATTACATCCTCGTTATGAAGTGGCTAACACAGAACGTGTGATGACAGAAATGTACGACACCGTGCTGGCGCTGCTTGACCGCGCTATTGAACTTGGCGTCGCGATTACGGTTGATGCTGAAGAAGCGGATCGTCTTGAATTGTCATTGAAGCTTTTTGAAAAACTGTATACGCACCCGACCGTTGCCGGCTGGGGCAAGTTTGGTCTTGTTGTTCAGGCATATTCGAAGCGTGCACTTCCCGTGATCACTTGGTTGGCAGGTCTCGCCCGTGCTCATGGCACCGTTATCCCAATGCGACTGGTTAAAGGTGCATACTGGGATACAGAGATTAAGCTGGCGCAACAACACGGCCACCATGGCTATCCTGTCTATACCCGTAAAGAAGCGACAGATGTGGCTTATCTTGCTTGTGCGCGTTTCTTGCTGTCAGACCAAGTCCGTGGCCTGATTTATCCGCAGTTCGCAAGTCACAATGCCCATACCGTTGCTGCTATTTCTGCGATGGCACCGCATGGTGATTTTGAATTCCAGCGTCTGCACGGTATGGGTGAAGCACTTTACAACCACGCAATGAGCCAGTTTGGCAACGGTGTACGTATTTACGCGCCAGTTGGCAGTCACAAAGACTTGCTGCCATACCTCGTTCGTCGCTTGCTTGAGAATGGTGCTAACAGTTCATTCGTTCACCGCTTGGTTGATGCGCGCTGCCCAATCAGCGATCTGATTCAGCATCCGGTTGATGCTCTGCTGTCTCGCGAAACGCTGCACAATAATCGCATCCCAATGCCAGTTGAAGTATTTGGTGAAAACCGTAAGAACTCGATGGGTGTGGCGACAGATATTGAGTCTGAATGGACGCCATTCGCTGATAAGGTTGCGCAGTATATGACGGACAGTCAGTGGCATGCTGCGCCGCTGGTGAATGGCGAAACATTGAACGGTGATGCGCAGCCTGTGCTTTCTCCGTACAACCGAAGCCTTCAGGTCGGCACACTGGCATTTGCTTCTGAACAGCACGCCAGTCAGGCGCTGGACATTGCCGCTGAGAGTTTTGCTTCATGGGCAGCACTTAAGGCAGAAGCGCGTGGCGAGTACCTACTGAAGCTTGCTGACAAGCTTGAAGAAAATCTGCCTGAATTGGTTGCTCTTTGCCATCGTGAAGCGGGTAAAACCATTCATGACAGCATTGATGAAGTGCGTGAAGCGGTCGACTTCCTCCGCTACTATCCGGTTGAAGCAACAACCATGATGGACTCGCCAGAGTCATTCACACACTTTACTGGTGAATCCCGCACTGCGGTATATTCCGGACGCGGCGTGTTTACCTGTATCAGCCCGTGGAACTTCCCGTTAGCTATCTTTATCGGACAGGTCGCTGCGGCGCTGGTTGCGGGTAATACCGTGGTCGCCAAACCGGCTGAGCAAACATCGCTGATTGCCTACCGTGCGATTCAGTTATTGCTTGAAACAGGCATTCCGGCTGGGGTTGTTCATCTTCTTCCGGGTAAGGGTGCCGTTGTGGGTAACGCGTTGACGCGTGATGAGCGTATCGCTGGTGTTGCCTTTACAGGCTCGACGCCTACCGCACAGCGAATCAACCAAAGCCTTGCCCAGCGTGATGCTGAACCAGTGCCTTTGATTGCAGAAACGGGTGGCCAGAATGCAATGATTGTAGACAGTACAGCACTGCCTGAGCAGGTTGTTCGCGATGTGCTGCGGTCTGCTTTCGCATCAGCAGGACAACGTTGTTCAGCGCTTCGCGTTCTCTATGTACAGGAAGATATTGCCGAGCGTGTCATCACGCTGATCAGAGGCGCGATGTCTGAACTTTCTGTCGGTGAGCCATCGTTGCTGAGCACAGATGTTGGCCCTGTCATTGATGAAATGGCGCAGCGTAAATTGAAGGCTCACATTGCTGAAATGGACCGTCACGCTGAGAAAGTAGCGTCAGTCAAACTGGATGCAAGCTGCGACAACGGTACGTTTGTTGCGCCAACAGCGTTCGAGATTGACTCTATTTCCCGTCTGGATCAGGAGCACTTCGGCCCGATCCTGCATATTTTGCGTTATAAAGCGGATGAGCTTGACCAGATCATCGATCAGATCAACCAGACAGGTTTTGGTCTGACACTGGGTGTCCACAGTCGAAACGAAGGGACTTATCGTCACATTGACAAACGTGCCCGCGTTGGTAACTGCTACATCAACCGTGATCAGGTTGGCGCAATGGTGGGTGTTCAACCATTCGGTGGTCAGGGACTGTCTGGTACGGGACCGAAAGCGGGTGGTCCTCACTATCTCCACCGCTTTGCGAAAGTGGAGGTGCAGGCATGAATTCTCAAGCACAAGGAGTAACCGCGGTGGCAGCAATCGATCAAAGTCTTGCACTATGGGAAGACTGGAACCATCAAGGTGTTGAACAACGCATCGCTCTGTTGAACGCATGGGCGGACAGTGTCAGTCATCGAGGTGGTCAGGTGTTCTCCGATACTGCAGCAATGATCCGTTTCCAGTGCCAGAGTGCAACACGGTACTTGAGCCCAGTTCATGAAATGCCCGGGCCAACAGGTGAAAGTAATGAGCTATATGCATCGGGTCGCGGCGTTTTTGCAGTCACGGGTGATAGTTCCCTGACGGTCATTGCACTGGCGGGGCAGCTTGCCGCAACATTGCTGGCGGGTAACTGTGCAGTGGTTGTTGTTCCTGATGCTGTGGCCGAGCAGGCTGATGCGCTCTTGGCTGATTTGGTAAAAGCTGGCTGTCCTGCTCGTGTTGCCAGCCGTATTGCTGACACTGAGTTAGCGGCCATCACCACTGATCCAAGATTAGCGGGTGTTGCCGTTACCGCACACCAAAACGTTATTCGTGAAATTAATCAGCGACTGGCGGGCCGCTCAGGCTTGCTTGCTCAGCTGGTGGCTGAAACTGATGCGTCACAACTGATGACGATTGGTTCCCCTTCCTACATATTGCGCTTTATCACAGAGCGCACCCGCACAATCAATGTCACTGCCGTGGGTGGCAATGCCACACTTCTGGAACTCGGCAGCGGTTAATACTAAGAACGTCCAGAATACGGCCCCGTTCATCGGGGCCGAATCATTTTTAAGGAATATCCAATGATAGAAAACAGCTTCGCTATCAGTGCGACGTTTGTAGCGTACCTTGCCTTAATGCTTGCAATCGGTATTTACGCCTACAAAAAAACGTCAAACTCTGAAGATTACTTTCTCGGTGGCCGCTCTCTAGGGCCATGGCCAGCCGCCCTCTCAGCAGGTGCTTCCGACATGAGTGGTTGGTTATTACTTGGTTTGCCAGGTTATGCCTACGCTGCGGGTATGGAGTCACTCTGGTTAGCAGGTGGCTTACTGCTGGGTACATGGCTGAACTGGCTTATCTGTGCTAAACGCCTTCGCACCTACAGTATTGAAGTTGACAACGCTCTGACGTTACCTGAATTTTTTGCCCGTCGGTTCAACGATAACAGTAAATTGCTTCAAACCATCTCTGCATTCTTTATTCTGCTGTTCTTTCTGTTCTACACCAGTTCAGGTTTGGTTGCGGGTGGGAAGCTTTTTGAGACCGTTTTCGGCCTTGATTACCAGCTCGCAGTGATCATCGGTACCGTGTGCGTGGTGTCTTACACCTTGTTTGGTGGATTCTTGGCGGTGTCGTGGACGGATCTGGTACAAGGTCTGTTGATGGCAGCTGCTCTGGTATATGTCCCGCTTGTTACTATGGACGGCTCTTTCAGCGAGCTTAGCAATGGATTAGCGGCGAAAAACCCAGAGTTACTGACCATCTGGAATAACATCGAAGGCAAACCCTTGACAGCCATCAGCATTATTTCACTGATGGCGTGGGGCCTTGGATATTTTGGTCAGCCACACATTCTGGCGCGATTTAAAGCAACCCGCTCAAACAAAGATATTACTACTGCCCGTCTAATTGCTGTGTCTTGGACTGCACTGTCTATGTTCGGCGCGATGCTGATTGGTCTTGTTGGCATCATGTTCATTGGAGCAAACCCAGATGTCGCTTTGGAAGATCCTGAAAAAATCTTCATGGTACTGGTGAATGCAGCCTTCCACCCGGTCATTGCAGGTATCTTATTGGCTGCCATCCTTGCGGCGATCATGAGTACTGCGGATTCACAATTGCTGGTGTCATCGTCAGCATTAGCTGAAGACTTTTACAAGCAGGTTTTCCGCCCTCAGGCGAGCAACGAACAGGTTGTGATGATGGGACGTATCGCCGTGGTTGCACTGTCGCTGGTGGCGCTGGCACTGGCCATGAACCTGATAGCACGGTATTAGGTCTGGTGTCTTACGCGTGGGCGGGTTTTGGTGCCGCATTTGGTCCGGCATTGTTACTGAGTCTGTTTTGGAAAGACATGAACCGTAATGGCGCGCTGGCAGGTATTCTGACTGGCGGTATCACCGTTGTCGTCTGGAAGCAGCTAAGTGGCGGCTTGTTTGACATCTACGAGATTGTACCTGGGTTTATTCTTGCCGGGGTAGCTGTTGTGGCTGTGAGTAAACTCACAGGTGGCGCTTCAGCGGATGTTAAAGCTCAGTTCGACAGCTACGAGACGAAGTTAGAAACATTAGATTAATTGCGAAGGAAGCAGTGAGTGAAACAAAAAAGGATGCGCAAGCATCCTTTTTTATTCTGTGGTTAGAGCCAATTCGATATGTCTTGAAGACACCGGAACAATGATCAAGCTCTGATCAAGTCCAGTTACTCGCAACGGGTAAACGATTGACCATTTCCCCCACTTCTTTCATACCTGCCACTGTTTTGACCAAAGGATGCTCCAGTGTGTCTTTACCCCGGCTATTGAAATGGATGGTTCTCATGCCCGCATTAATACCCGCTTGCACCCCTTGCACAGTGTCATCAACAAAAAGACATTGCTCTTTGGGTGTAGCCATATTCATTGCCGCATATCGCAGCACATCCGGGGCAGGTTTCCAATTATTGGTGTCATAAGCACTGAAAAGTCGCCCCTCGAAATAGGGTAATAGGTCGGTACTTTCGAGGCTGGAGTATAGCTTGGCAATTGGGCCATTGGATGCAACACAGATATCGAGCCCAATCTGGTAAAGGTGATCAAGTAACTCTGGCACCCCTTCAATGGGGGAGAGCTTTTCACCAAAGAGGGCGTCACACTCTTTGCGGTATAAAGGTTCGAGTTCATGAAGGGGAAGGGTTATCTGATGGCGTTCGCAGGTTTTTAGTAGGATGTCAGTTTGTCGTCCGCCTTGAAAGTGGTCCAAGCACTCATCCAGTGTCAAGGTAACACCATAGCACGCGAAGGTATTCACCAACGCCTGTTGAGACAGCGTTTCACTGTCGACTAAGGTGCCCTCACAGTCGAAAATGATGCAGGAGATGGCAGTATCAAAGTCAAAGTGTTCCATATCATCCCTTCATAGTTTTGCTCCCCCTCTTATTTAATCTTTGGTTCAATCCTCGAATTGGACAAGTTAGTGATTTTCAATTTGCTATCGACGTCGTGTTAAGGGATTGATATTGGTTTTAAAGTCAGCGTAGGATCTAAGTTTGATGGAAGATAAACGGAAGTTAAGGATAAAAATGACGTACCAGCATCTTTGGAAAAATGGCAATGCTTGCGACTTACCTGTCGGCAAGGTTGTATGTATTGGCAGAAACTATGCTGACCATGCTAAAGAGCTTGATAACCCGATTCCCGACGAGCCAGTATTATTCATCAAGCCAACTTCATCGATAGTGGGTACTCATGAGCCTCTCCTTCTACCACATCGTTTTGGCCCGATTCACTATGAGGCAGAGCTATCAATTCTTATCGGTGAGACGCTGAACTGTGCGACGAAAAGCGATGCCAGAAACGCCGTGCTTGGTATTGGTGTTGGCCTAGATTTGACTCGCAGAGAGGTTCAAAGTGAGCTGAAAGCCAAACAATTGCCATGGGAACTGGCTAAAGCTTTTGACGGCAGCTGTGTGCTGAGTGACTTCGTGTCTGCAGAGGGCGTTGATTTAGCAATATCTCATTACGGTTTGGACATCAATGGTGAGAGCAGACAGCGCGGTGATACATCGTTAATGCTCACGCCAATTATCGAGCTAATCAGTCATATCAGCCATTTCTTCACACTGCATCCGGGCGATGTCATTCTGACAGGCACACCGAAAGGTGTTGGTGTGCTGGCTAACTCTGACGAATTGGCTATTTCGTTACAAGGTGAGACATTGGCTACCGTTAGCTGCGTTGCGAAGTAGCGACTTGATGAAGGCTTTGATGTTTGCAAAGCCTTCTAGCCATAACCACAAATTAGAGTGTTGTCAGACAGCGGAAAAGAGATAAGGGAATAAATGGCGCTTTTGTTGGTCTGACAGCGTGCAAACTCTCTCTACGTTATTGTCAGGAATATCTTCAGGGTCGCCCCCATAGTGACGCAGTGCTTTTTCAATACTTTCTTCTCTGATCAGATGAAAAACCGGATAGGGTGACCGATTCGTCAGGTTACTGTCACAGTCAGGCTCAGCATCAGCAAAGCAATAATCAGGGTGGAAACTGGCTACCTGATAGGTTCCTCGCCAACCATATTGATCGATCAGCATGTCTGCGACATCGAGAAACTGATTGTATTTATCAAAATCAGTGAAGTGATTAGGTGTAACGACCATTGTTGTTTCCAGTTCAGATACTGGTGTTTCATCCAGCTTTTTCAACTCATCGCACAACACTTCCATCACAACTTCGTCGCTGCTGCTCTCACAGACCAGCGTAAGTATTTGCCCATTTCGTTGAGGCTTTGCTGCGAAAGGGCAAAGGTTCAAGCCAATCACCACATTACTCAGCCACTGCTCAGTCGCTGCTTTTACATCGTGTTCTGAAGGGGAATGTTGCGATGACATACTTTACTGCCTTTGAAGAAACATTTACGACCGCGCTATCTTAATGAAATCGTCAAAATGTGGAAGTTTTTAGCTCAACTATTTTTCATGGGGGCAAGAGCGATAAGCGTGCATTGAGAGAGGGGAGAGTGCTGATTTACAGTGTGAATTGGTTGGATGTAATGAAAGGGGCAGATGCCCCTTTCTGCCACGAGTTATTAATTCGTTTGGATAGGCTGCGTGATGTAAGCCTTTGTGCCCCATAGCGGAACGGTAGAAAGGCTGTGCTTGAAACTGCCATCTGTCTCTCTGGTCGTGTATGAGAGGTAAAGAAGTGTCTGGTTTTCAGGGTCATAAATACGACGTACTTTCATTGATTTAAAGAAAATACTTTTCGATTTCTTGAACACCACTTCACCCGATTTACTCTTATCAATCTCAGCAATCATCTCCGGCGTAATCTCTCCCGTTTGACGGCATGAAATCGAGCTGTCACTCGGATCAGCAAGGCTCAAATCGGCTTCAATAGATGCAATATGACAGGTCACGCCTGGCACTTCAGGGTCAACAAGGTTGTTTACTTTGATGTCTTTGAGCGTGAACATGCCCAGCGATACGTCACCCACTTCACTGTTGTCACAACCAGCAAGCAGCGCAACCAGACCGAAAGCAAACAGAGTCTTTTTCATAGTAATTCCTTGTTTTATCAGACGTTGAGCGATGAGTATATCAGACTACCGTTGAAGAAGTGTTGACAAGGTGAGGCAAACAGTCACTTTGTTGGTGGCGAGGAAAAGGTAAAGAGAGCAGGGTGGTTTACCTGCTCTTTGATGCAGTAAGTTATGTCAGGGGTTACTTTTCGCCTTCCAACATCACTTCACCTTCTTGCCTTTCGCCTTTATCCGCCTCGTATTGCTCGAGTGCATAAAAGGCTTCGCAGAAGCTGCCAGTCTCGTTGTAGGTTTTTCTTGCTGCGGCTATTTTACGCTCTGCCATACGACGCTCCATGGGATCATTGTCTGCCGAGCTGAACGCCACCTGCAAATCAAACAGCACCTTGGAAAACTTGGTACGACAAATTTTTTCATTTTTCTGTGCCATCCGAACTTCATTTTTCGGCTTGGCAGGTTCAGCTTTTTCTTCCGCTATTGCTTGAGAAGGAATTACGAGAAAAAAAGAAACCAAAACACAAAGTAAGTAGCGCATAGTAATGTCTTTTTGTCATTAGAGTTCTGTCATTAAACATAGTTGACATGTTCGGCTCTAACAAATGCGTTGCATAGTCAAAGTACGTTAGTGGAAGTGGGCTGTGTGCTGGCGGTTTTTCGTTGCGCTTAACATTCTTAACAACAGGTCGTATCAGAACATGAATGCTCGGGGTAAAGTAGCGACTCCCTATTCATTTTGCTTGCTATCGCTATGCCACAACAAGTCAATGCATCATTACTCCAACTCTATTTCAGGGAATCTGAAACTGCGGCGTTTATTGACCACACTGACCTGCCAGCGTTAAGCGATCAGGACATGCCGGGCTTTTTTGGCTGGATGGCGAGTAAGAGACATTTTCAGTCAGAGGATGTGAGTGGTCAGTCTTATATCAAAACCTGCAGTGCAGGCTATGTCACTGAAATAACCTTTAACGCTGACGGCACCTTGGCTGAGTTTACCCTTTTCAACCGATTTCCCACCAAGGGCCAGTGGCGAATCGAACAAGGTGCGCTAGAGATAGAAATTGAAAAAGGTAGCAACCGCTATCATGCGAGAGTGATTGCTAACAAATACAGCAATATCCACTCTGCGATTGAATATAAAAATGGCGGATTGCACGCCTACCTCAAACTGGCGCAAGTCAAACCTGTCGACGAACCACAACTCTGATGGGTTAACTGCTCTTTACTCTCAGATTAAATGCACACGTCGGTGTGACAACCCTCTGAATCTTTGCTTTTCTTTGTAACAACTCACAATGATGGCGCTTTTTGTCATCCGGTTTCTCTATGCCGAGGAAAAGCATGAAACATCGCATACCTACGTGGCTGGTTGTCGCTTTCGGATTAGCACTGAATATCCTGGCAGCATTAATGACCAACTTTGTCATTGATGATCTTGGGGAGAATGCTTCCGACCTTGCAGATGCCCAATCCGAGAACACTCGGTTGATCCAGTTAAGCTGGCAGCAAATAGATGGCCTTGAACGACGCAGGGAGGCCATCATTACGACCCTGAGTATTTATGACGCTCAGGATGAACAGCCTGCAACTGCGCTCTCTTCAGCATTAACGCAGTTATGCGCGACACGGATAATGATGATCTGCCTAACTCGTTGTCTCTTGATAACTTTGGCCAAATCATGAAATTCATTAGCCGAGAACAAGCCTTACTTCGCGATCGTATCAATAATCTTTATCTGGTAAACCTTGATAAAGTAGAAGCTCACCGTGAAGTGATCAGTCAAATGAACTTCTATCGAAACCTTGCCTTATTTATACAAATTATTGGATTAGGCTGATCATGGCTCGTGATTTATCGAGATCGTAACGTTTCGATCACGTGAGTAACTCAGCATTTACATATAGCCCGAATTGATAAAACTAATAGCTAAAAATACTATATAAATTGAATTTAATAACTGCATATTTTTTGTTTAAATAGTGTTTAGTTTCAATTTTTACTATTTATATTAGTTTTAAATTCTTATGGCGGTGTCGATGAGGGATAGTGCGCGGTTCAGAGCTGCTTTAGCAGATACGTTTGCGATGGTGGTTTTCTCATTTGTGACTGGAATGATCATAGAAATTATGGTTTCTGGACTCAGCTTTGAGCAGTCATTGATGTCACGACTGATCTCTATTCCCGTTAATGTCATTATCGCGTGGCCTTATGGTTTTTTCCGAGACCGTGTCATTCGAATGGCTCGTAGCCTCTCACCAAAGCGCAGAGTAAAATCACTGGCGGATTTTCTTGCTTATGTGGTTTTCCAGTCACCCATTTATATTTTGGTACTACTGGCTGTTGGCGCTGATGTTGAGCAAATATTCACAGCAGTTACATCAAATGCATTGATTTCAGGCATTCTTGGTGTCGTTTACGGCGTTTTTCTTGAGCAGTGCAGAAGGTGGTTCAACGTTCAGTCTGAGCCTGCTGCAGCCTGAACTCTCTTCTCGTTGGTCAAAAAGCTAGCCTAACGGTTGGCTTTTTTGGTTTTAGGCCCTCCCATACCCTCTTTCACCCTTGCTCGTTTGGCATCATTGCACTTAGCTGTGCATTGAATCGAACAGCGGTACCTGATGGCTATACCGTGTAAGTCATTCATCTTTCTAAATGTTCGCAAAATAAAAATGGGCAGGTGCTAACCAGTGAAAAAACGAAAAGAGAGCAAACTTTCACCCAATCAGTCAAGAAAGCATCAATCAGCAGTTTGATGTGATAATTTACTTTGACATCACTGCGGCAGTGCTATTTAATGTCGCTCGTTGCCTCGATAGCTCAGTTGGTAGAGCAGGGGATTGAAAATCCCCGTGTCGGTGGTT
>NZ_PEIB01000031.1 GCF_004116385.1 Veronia nyctiphanis
CCAGACATTGCTGTATACATCGGGCGCAGCGCCAGTCGACCACCATACCGCCTCATAGATATGCCCTTTGAACGAGACACGGTCACCTTTGCTATAGGAAGTTGTTGCACTCCAGGCCTTTACATCACACGTCGTTGCGTCATCTTGGACTGTGACGGTTGAGGTTACTGAATCTTCTAGTCCTTCTTGATCTAGCACTGTCAGGCTTACGTTATAACGTCCGCCGATGCATACGTGTGAACAGGATTCACGTCAAATGACTCGGCACCGTCGCCAAACTGCCATTGGTGAGAGGTTACTGCTTTATCGTCAGTTGCGGTGCTGGTGAATCTTGCCGTCAGCTTGTCGGTTGTTACGTTGAACTGCGCGTCAGGTGCCGTGTTGTCAGTGCCTGATACGACAGTTACGGACTTACTGATGGTGTCAGATAGTCCTTCCTGATCTGCAACGCTGAGCGTCACTGTGTAGGTGCCTGATTCTGCGTAAGCATGAAGAGGGTCTTTGATGTTAGAGGTTGTCTGATCACCAAAACGCCAAGAGTAGCTGACAACCCCTTTATCGTCAGTCGACGCATTGATGAAGTTGACAGAGAGACCGGACTTCTGCGTGGTGAAGTCAGCATCCGGTGCCTGGTTCTCGCCCGTTCCTTTACCGGAGAGGGTTCCACTGATTGTGTAGTATCCCAGCGATGAATATTTGGAGAAGCCGTGTTGTGGTGTGCCCTCAGCACCGCCTGAAATGACCAGTGAGTAGTCACCTGCGTTGAGGCTTTCATTGAAGGAGGCACTGCGGTCAACAGGGTTGTTTGACTGAGCCACTGTCTGACCTGCACTGTTACGAATAACAGCGGAAACATCCAGCAAGCCACCACCAATATGCTCAGCGCGATCAATCGACAGATTTACCCGACCTCCGTTTTCGCCAATGGTGAAAGTGAAGGTATCTGAATCTGTATTTCTTTCAATCTGGCCGCTATTGTTCTCTGCCAGTACGGCACCTGAGGCAGAGATATCGAGTGGCTTAGTACCTGATATATCATCGGACTTGAAAGGAACAAAGCGTTGAAGAATGGCGAAGTCATCTTCACGGTTGGATGCGCCGTTATATTCACCTTTACTCCATTGATAAAGTGGGTCGCGCCAGTTGGTACCAAACCAGATGTTACCCATAACAGGCACCCACTGGTAATCTGCGATGCCTTCATGGTATTCGCCACCCGGCTGGCCGCCGTCATGGCTAAGGTGGAACAGATGGCCAAACTCATGGGCGGCGATACGGCCTTGCCCGTACGCATCATCTTCTCGGTAAAGAGTACAGAAGGTGGATGTGCCAAACGCGAACGCGCACGAAGAGCGACCTGTCTGACGATACATGGTACCGCCACCACGTTTACTTGGCGCAGCGCGGTTATATATGTCTCTGTCCGTCGTGACGTTGATGTCCAGCATGGAAAAGCTGGCAGCGACAATCTGCCATGTGGTCCAGATGAACTCTTTTGACACATCATAGGGTTCGCCATTTGCCATCACATTTCGTGTGTCTATCAGCAGGACATACTGAGAGCCTGGTCGGCTTTGCAGTTTACCAACATGCTCGCCATTGTAATCACCGATATGAGGGGGCGCATCCTCCGCAGCGGGGAGCGAAAATTGCGCGCCAGCCGGTACATCACGGTGTGAGTGGTTGCCGAAGTGACAATCTGGCAAGACATCGGTTTTGGCAATTGCAGATACCGAGACTTCACCATTCTCTGTACGGTATTCGTAAGCGTCGTTGTCATTCAGGATGACCCAGCCATAAACGGCGTCCTTGTTTCCCTGAAGAATAAACCGCGAACCCGGAATCGAGGCGATTTCACCATCAATAGACAGGGTGCCATCTGCTTCTACGAAAAGGTTTTCAGTGACAGCAGTCAGTAATTTCCCCTGACTGTCTGGTAGTGTTAGTTCCGCACCTGCAAGACTAAGGGGCTTACTCGACAAAGCACTCCTTGACAGAGCTGACGGCGCGATTCCGACACTTTGAATGAAGGCATCGGGTGTTCCCAGCGTAAGTGGTGTCGCTAGGGTACTTTGATCTTGGTTGGCGATGGCGACGTGCGGTGTCGCTGCAATCAGGCCCAGAGCCAGACAAAGTTGCTTGGTGACATTGTTGATACTGAAACTCACATCCTGTTTTTCCAGTCTCATGGTGTGTTTTCCTTTGTTGATATAGTAAACACAGTGCGTTGAGCAGAATAATCACGGCACTGAATGATTCCTTTCTTTTGGGGAAACCATGTCTTTTGGGCTTATGTTTCCATTACAACGGCTCAAGGTCAGGCCTTTTGCTTTGTGCTCTTTTTGATTTTGCTGACGCCCTCCGGCAGGGGGCATAATCGTCAGGTTTGAGCTCAGCATTGGGCGCTATTATTTGCTAAATGAATGGTTTATCAACGAGATAAAACACTGTATTGATAAAAACAAAAGAAGAGATACAAGAATGTGAAATGATAACATTATCAATTTCAGTTAAGTGTAATTTATTCAATGGTTTATTTCTGTTGGTGCGGGCTCTCCGTCTGCCATCATTCAATGGGAATTAACAGTCTTTCTTGATCTAAGCGTTGAGTTTGATAGCAGTGATGTGTCTTCACATTTTGCACATCTCATTGAATGAAACCATCATAAGTCGTTGATGCTGGACTTCGACTTTTCCTGACTGCACTACACTGCAAGTATTAATAAATTTACTTTGTCTGAAATGCAAAAACAGGCTCATTTTCTTGTTTTGATAGGATGCGTGATGAGTTATTCACTCACTGCGTTGGCCTTTTATGCGACGGACAACGTGCCTACCATTGATATTCTCTCTATTGCACGCAGCAGTAGTTCAGAGTTTTCTCAACAAGATTTCTACCAAAGGAAAAACACACAGTCTCTCTACCTAAGTGGTTTTGATACACGAAGAGAGGAACTACTCAGGGTTTGGATGCAACCCATACAGTCTTCCCCTGAGCGCTATGTTTTTTATGGGAAGCAGCATAATTTTCGACTTATTGTCGACTATGTTTCTCGCCACATTGAATTTGAGCTGCTGAAATCTGATGCAAATAACCGCCTCGCTGATATAAGCGGATACTTGCTTCCTGAATCTATCGGAGATTGGAATTATCGATTCCTGCTTCGTCACGGGTTAATCACACTGTTCAGCCTGTCTGAGGGAGTCATCGAGCAACAAAAAGCTATTAAGCCTGCGATCCTCTTCGCTGAAATCGACAGCCATCGAGAACAACAGTTGAGTGCTGTTGATAGAAACTTACTGCTGAGCCGGCACAATAAGCAAAGTACTCAGAGGAAAATTGAAGCAAACATTAAAGAGCGTAAGAGACGCTTGGCAATGCAGCTTAATGATACACAGGTCAGTAAATACGAAGCTATTCAGCGACATAAAGTTGTGTTTCCGCCGTATTTCTGGTCTAGAGAATATGCGTTATATCTTGACCATTTTCGATTTCATGCTGATTTGACCAATGTTGAATTAGGTTTTTTGCTGGCAATTTCTCAGGTAGAGACGGGGTTTAACCCGGTCTCTAAATACGCGGGCGCTGCCTACGGGATTATGCAGGTGTCGCCGCACAGTGCAGGGCTTATTGTCTCTGAACTGGTTTTTCGTCGGGCGACATTGCCCACCGCCGATGCCTTGTATGTTGCTGCCGTCAACATTTTCTACGGCACAAACTATCTATCGGCGTTGGTCAACACAACTTTTTCCGACATAAAGGACAGAGATAGCCGCTTATTATGTGCTGTTACCGCTTACAAAATCGGTTTAGACCAGTTGTTGAAGGTCTTTGAACATCCGCAGGGAGATATTGAAGGGTTCAATAGAAAGATAAATATGTTGAGTCGTAAGCAGGTGTTCAGGCAGCTTGTCAGAGACCTGCCTTATAAAGAAGCGCAGCAGTTTGTAATCAGAGTGATGGCAGCGACGAAAGCAATGCGGCTTGACCCGCCTCTGAAATGACAAGGTGTGCATGTCAATTTTTGAGGAAATAGAGCGTTTATTGGCTTCGGGTTAGTTGATTTATGAACCGCGGCTTCGTGCCGCGATTCTGCAAAAATTCTTTCACGCTTATTCGCCATCTCGACCCTGATTTTCAATCTTTTTAGTGCCACATGTTTTGCAAGTGACCACTAAATCGAGTTCATCTAGCTTTTTCACCAACATGTCAGTGGAACCACCAATTATGAATGTTTCCCATATCACTTTCTTAACACCACCCCAAAATGTGTTTGGGTAACGGTCTTTTTTCTCTTGAAAGTGCTGAGTATGCTTAGTGTATGCATTACACGTTTCGCAGAAGCTTTCCATTGTCATTTTCCTTTTTTACATGCCGACTACAAATCTGCCTAGTCATATCACCATGACTGGTTAGGCAAACATTGGCGTAAACAAAATATATATTCACAGCGGCGTAAGGAATAACATTGGGTAGTTTTCTCATAGCCAATCAGATCAAAAATGGATGTTAACTGGCTGACTAAAATCATAATTTATCACAATTCATTGTCATGTCATGCAACGTTTTTGTGATTTAAATCCAAAGTGTGGAACATGTACCTTATTGATTAATATACATCTTAAGTGATGTTCCTTCTTTGTCGCACACCGTTTTTACTGCAGGTTGATTGGCCATCTGGCAAGAAAGCGCCTGAGGTTTGGGAACGACAAGGGTGGCGCAGACAAACCGCTTCCCCAATGCGCAAGCATGAACAAAAAGTAGTCGCAGGCTGTCAGTGTGTTGCCGCAAAGAAACGCTGAGTTAGCCAATGTTTTATCCAGCAAGGCAAACATCTCCGTCAGTCGTTCCTCCTGCGCGCGTTTGATTGCTTGCGAATCGCCGTCTGACTCTGTATGACGCTCGGGATAAAAATACATCATTAGTTCTGGTTGCAAACTGGCGGTGAGATAAAACAGCCACTGATGAAAGGTGGCGCGCTCAGTCGTGCCCAGTGATGGTATCAAATGACTCTCTGGATGTTTTTCACTGAGGTATAAACAGATTGCTGCACTCTCAAACAGCACAGTCTGATCGTCTACCAAGGTAGGAATTCGTCCTGTTGGATTCAGAGCGAGGTAAGCATCAGACTTTTGTGCCGCCGATTTTCTATCGACTAATTCAAGTTGATAGGGCACACCGAGGTGTGCCAATAACATGTGCGGCGCAAAGCTGGCATTTCGTGGAAAGTAAAACAGCGTATACATGAAAGTGCCTCATAGCGCGTTTAGATAGGGATGAAGTTAAGTGTCGCCTTCCGCCAAAGTCCTCTCTATCATTTTTTGTACTTCAAGTGCTTCACGGAGCGTCGCCAATTTGTTCTTTTCGCCAGCCATGAGTTTGATTAGTTCGCTTAGGTATTGGTGCTCGCCATTGACGGTGACTTCTTTCCACGTGTCGCCCTCTTTAACTTCGATCATCCGCCAATTCAGTTCACGAATAGATTTATGTTTTCCCGTAAGTTTCCATTCGAGGTAATCTTCGGCGACGACATCACTTGATGCTTCCAACCTGACCGGGATATTGCCCGAGAGGTAGTCAGCATTGACAAAGGTTTCAGACGATCTGTCGTCGGGGTAGTTCACCTCTGCGTTTTCAAGCGTCATGGAGCCAAGCAATCGCTGGTGCATAAAAAAGAAATGCGTAACGACTTCGCGCAGAAAGCCACCTTGCTCTTTTAAGCTGAGCCAACTACTGGCATTTTCCTGCCATTTACGCGGCCACTGGCTGAAGTGAATTTGCATCTCAACATTTTCGATCTCTTCCTGGGGGATATCTGAGAGCAGTAGCTTTAGCGTATCAAGTGAGGGACTGGCTGCTCCGGGGAGGTTTACGACAGCAGGTAGGCCGCTTTTCTCGACATCTTCAACCAGTTTTTCTGCTGCTTCTATGTCGACAGCGAGCGGTTTTTCAACCCAGATAGCCTTCTTCGCCTCGATTGCTTTGTAGCAATAATCGATATGGCTTGCTGGTGGCGTGCCAACATAGACAAGATCAACATCACTGCGAGTAAACATTTCATCGGGTGATGAGAGTGCGTCCGTGCCGCTATCGAGCGCTTTCAGTTTTTCTAAATCGGAATCGTAGACACACGAAACGTGAAATGAAGAATGTTTTGATAGTGCTTGGTAAATCCTTTGGCCAATGGTTCCAAAACCAATGATTCCAACCGAAATGGTCACAGTTCGCTCCAGTTGTGTTTGTGCTGTTAATGTTCAACAAGTTGCACGTTTCATTAATAGTGTAGTTTGAAACGTATGCTACCTGTTCAAACACATACTGTCCCGGATAGGCCTGAGTAAATACGGCACATATCAATAATTAAATGCATGGCCTTTTAAACTTTCTGGATGATTGAAGTCAGAAAAATAGACATTTCGCCTTTGATAACATCATCAAAAATGTAAAATAGCGATGATATTCAATTGAATCATATCTTACGATTCACTCTGTTGTTATATTGTTAATATATAATAATAATTTAAATTAAATGTTGATGCTGGTTTTGTTCATAAATCACTCAAGATTCTCTATTTATAAAGAATAAAAAATATGTGTATAGATATTCTTATCATTGAAGATGATAAAGAACTTGGTGATATGTTGACCTACTTTTTAAGTACGGTTGAAAACTATTCAGTTTTTCGTCATAACTCTGGTGAAAATGCGTTGAATCTGGTTATAGAAAAAACGCCCCGTCTTATATTGCTTGATATTCAGTTACCTGTTCATACGGGGTTTGAAATACTGACTTCTTTAAGGGATGCATCGATTCTTACCCCGGTTATCATGATGACTGCTAATGATAGCGAGCTTTCAGAGACAAACGCATTGGTTCTTGGCGCTGATGATTACATTAGAAAGCCAATCAGAGCTAATGTGCTGAAAGAAAGAATTAAACGACTTATTTCTCCCACTGTGAAATTACAAGAAAAACTTATCCTTTCGATGAAAGAGAGCCAACTTCTTTATCAAGATATAACCGTTCATTTATTACCCTCCGAGTTTGAAATTTTGGAGATACTTGCTCAAAGCGATGAACCAAAGTCAGTACACGATTTATTCTTTGATATTCATGGTTACGAAGCAAATGCTGATGATAAATCGATATATATGCGTTTGTCCTCGTTAAGAAAGAAAATAAGTAAATATTTTGTTGGTCAGGAGTTAATAAAAAATAAGCGAAGTAGAGGATTTTATTTAACCCGAGATATTGAAAAACAATGAGAACATTTTTTTTACAAATCACACTTTCTGTTCTTCTTGGCTTTATTTTCGCAAAAGCAGTTTCTGAAGCTTACTTAACCCTTTGGGTTGAGGAATTCTCACCAGATACGCCCTCAATATGCAAACCAGGTGTCTTAAATTCTGCTGAAGAGATTTCATACTCATGCAAAGATGGCGAAACGTGCTCAGATTCATTCATTTGTCTGATTGATACAGATGTAGAGAAAATCTCAGCCTATCCGCCAATGCAAGGGTTCTCGGATGGAGGCACGCCCGTGGCGATGAAGCTGGAAAAAGACGACCCGTATGTTTTTGTCAGCAGAGCCTATGCATTTAGGATTTGGACGGTTGATCTCTTACTACAACTTGGCTGTACCTTGCTGGTGATGGGGGGAATCTTATTTTCGTGGTCTCGCGGGTTAGGTCGGCTTGAGGAGCTTTCAAGTGCGTTGTCGTGCGGAGACCTGAGACGTAGGGTTCGTTTGCACGGACCTGAGCCGGTGAAATCTCTGATTGCCAATCAACATGCAATGGCAGATTCGATTTTACGGTTGCAGCGCAAGAAGAAACTGATCTTCGGTTCTTTACCTCATGACATCAGAACGCCGTTAGCTGCAATTCAGTTAACCACAGATATTTTGTCGCAACATGAGGGTGACAGTAAGTTTCTGCGCAATAAGCTGTCAGGGCAGGTCTCTAACCTTAACCTAATATGTGAAAGTAGCCTCCATCTTTATAAGATCCTGAATAACGAGGTAGAGTTGCACAAAGAGCAGTTTACGTTTGAATCGGTGCTTATCGACTCTTTAGCGCTGATTCCAGAAGACAAGTGCTATCGGTTTGTGAACTGTAATCAGACCCTCATTTCTGACAAGAAGCTGGTTACCATACTTTTGCAAAACAGTTTGTCTAATGCTTTTCGCTATACCAAAAGCTGTGTTGATGTTTCCTTCAAGTCTTATCCTCATCATGACGTTATTCGAATCAACGATGATGGTCCGGGTTTTCCTGACGATGTGGTCGCAACATTCAGAAATAAAGATACGTCTTTAATTAAAAATGCCGATGGATTTGGCATCGGTTTAGTTTTGATTTATGAGCTAACCATGCTGTTATCCGGTCAGGTTGTTATCAGTAATACAGAGGCTGGTGGTGAGGTTTTGGTGGTCATAAACAAGTAGATTTCTCTTTGCGAAGCTTTCAGCACAAGGAATGGGAGCTCCCTGCACAATATGGTTTCTCGCTATAAGCTTTGTGGGGCTTTACTGGTTTCTCAACGCATAGTTTGTGAAGCTCATGTCCATGTCTAGTGGTCTTGCGTAGTAAAACCCTTGCGCGTAAATGTCGTACGCTTTGAGCTGGCAGTGCATATAGCTTGTTTCAATGCCTTCCGTGACGATGTCTTTGCAATGCAATATTACTGTTTCAAGCAGTGCTTTCATTGCATCGGGTTTGTCGATGTTGCTGTAGAGAAAGCGCTGGTCGATTTTGATGGCATCCCAGCGAATAAGATTGAGCACTAGATCATTGACCGGGGAGGGCAGATAGTCGTCCAGCCAAATCTGGTAGCCATGTTCTTTTAGCAGTGCCGCTGAATCCCAGAATTGCAGGTGTTGGCCAGTGAACGTATCGATTTCTGTCACTTCTATCGCCAGTGGGAAACGCGCCATGTTGATGACTTCTTCCATGTACTTAGGTTGCACAAAGTAACGCATCGGAATATTGATAGAAATTGTCAAATTTGCTGAGTTGTAGATATCAGCTTGTTCGTTGAGTGCGGTGATCTGGTCTCGGATGATGGTTTGCAGGCTGACTTCGTTTAGATTTGCAAAGAAAGGTTCGCTGTTTAGGCATTCTCCAGATTGGAGTTTGACACGTGTTAACAGTTCAAGTGCATGCGTTTTTAACGTTTTAATATCAATAATGGGCTGCAGGCAGAAGGTAAGGGAAGGGGAACTTTTTGTCTTGATGGCTGGCCTCTGGGCCGTATCTGTATTCATTGCTTTCTCTTATTTGTCTGTTCTTTGACTGACTTGTTTTAGGGGTACACGTTAATGTCGTACGAGCTGGATGAACAGTAATCAAAGTTAAGCAAAATAAAGCTCAAGGTAAGGTAGGATGCGTGCGATCACATTCGACTTTCTCAACGCCTCGAAACTCGGGTCGTAAAAAGGTGAATGTTGTAACATCGTGACAATACTAACGATGCAACCAGACACCATTGATTGAGATGGCTGGATGAATGAGGCAAGGATGGCTGAAACAATTATTCTGGACACGGATCCGGGTATCGACGATGCAATGGCAATCATGTATGTGTTGGCGAACAAACATCTTAAGTTAATGGGCATTACCACAGTCTTCGGTAACGCCACAATTGAAGACACAACCCGAAATGCTCTGTTCATCAAGGATAAATTCAATGCTTCTTTTGATGTTGCATGCGGTGCCGCTGCTCCACTGATAAAGACCCCGAATGGACCGACAGTTATTGTGCATGGTGAGCATGGTCTTGGCAGTGTCGTTGCAGACGCACCAAAATCAGTCGCTGAAGAAGAAACGGCTTGGCAGTACATGGCCAAAAAAATTACTGCTAACCCGGGTGAAATCACGTTGGTGGCTGTGGGGCCTCTTACTAATCTCGCGCTGCTTGTTCAGAATGCACCCGAAGCCGTCTCACTGGTTAAGAACGTTGTGATTATGGGCGGTGCTTTTGGTGAAAACGGGCATAGAGGTAATGTTTCGCCTGTTGCGGAGGCAAATGTTCATGACGACCCTCATGCTGCAAATATTGTTTTTGCTGCAAACTGGCCAGTGGTTGTTATCGGTCTTGATGTGACACACGAGATAGCGTGTGAAGAGCACTATATCGAAACACTTCGAGATCATGCAGGTGAAAAAGGGCGCTTTATTTATGATGTCAGTCAGTTTTATCTTGGCTTTTACGAAACTGAGTTAAAACGAAAAGCCTGTTACTTACACGACCCCGCTGCGTTGGTTTACGTGTCTCGGCCCGAGTTATTTGAACTCAGAGAAGGACCGATTGTAGTTGTAGAAGAGGGAGGCGCTGAGGGGATGACGATCCAGAAAACAGAAAGTAGAGTCTTTTCAAATGATGCGTGGGAACAAAGACCAAGTCAGTCTGTGGCGATCAGCGTTGATAGCGAGGCGGTTTTAAACCATTTCTCTGATACGCTAATTGGTGACCACGCCTAGCGTCTCAACTTCGTTTTAAACCATTGCCTCTCATTCTTGTAAGATGAACGGCTGAGTTATCAATCAATCTTAGCCATTTCCTTTATTAGAGGTACGCAAATCGGCTGTTCGATATAAATTTCTGGGTTAGAAGATGTTAGTTGTTGTTTCTATTTTACCTGTTTTTCTGGTGTCACTTTTTGGTTTCCTGACCGCAAAATCAGGAAAGTTATCCCGCTCAGATATTCAGTCACTTTCTAAATTTACCTTCTCAATGGCTATTCCGGTGATGTTGTTTACTAAAATGTCGACGCTCGCCGTGCCGGATAATATTGAATGGAGCCTATTACTCTCTTATTACCTGTCAGTATTCATTGTTTTCTCGTTAACAGCGTTTATCGCGAGGTATCTATTTAGCGATGAGTGCGAAACACAGAGTGTACTGGGCTTTTCTGCAACGTTTTCAAATGCGGTTGTTATTGGTATACCTGTTATCCACTATACGCTGGGGGATGACGCAATGCTTCCCCTGTTCATGTTGATATCAGTTCATGCGCTAACCATCTATTTACTTGGGTTTTTCTTTGCTGAACGTGGACGTTTTGACCGTAAAAAAGTGCTTCTATCGGTTGTGCGAATTTTTAGTGAGATACTGAAAAACCCAATTACACTTGCCATCTTCAGCGGTCTTTTGGTCAATGTTTTGCCATTCTCACTGCCCGATTTGCTGAGTGCTTCGCTTTCCCTGTTCTCTGAAGCGGCGATACCTCTGACGTTGTTCGTCTTGGGCGCGTCGATCAGTCAATTTCCGTTAACATTTAGCTCAAGGGTTCCGTTGCTTCTGGTGGTGTTTAAAAACCTGATGCTACCTCTGCTGGTGTATCTATTCAGCACGTATGTATTTGGTTTGAGTGAAACATGGACGGTTACCGCAACTGTGATGGCTTCTATGCCGATTGGTGTGAATGCATATATTTTTTCTCAGCGCTATCAGAGGATTATGCCTGAAGTAGCTACATCGATTTTGTTCTCTACGGTATTCAGTATTCTCAGTGTCCCGTTGTGTTTATGGCTGTTGACTAACCAGTAGATTTTGCATTCCCTGACGGATTTTTCCTAAAGTACCAAAAATTAGGACAATACATTGATTAGAAGCTACTAAATAATAAGGAAAAATGGAGGCCGATTTAAATTTTGTCTATCAATATGGAACTATCTCCTTCTCCAGGTCACTCACCTTTAAAGTAAAAAGACTAAACGTACTTTTTAGCGTTTGTCTTTTTTAATTCAATGCAGCCCAGTAAACACACATTACTGGTAACTGTGTCAGATGGTGAGGAGAGTTGATATGAATTTAGGGGGCTTGGGACCACAAACAATGGCCCTGGGCGGTAGCGTAAGCCCTACGGGTTTTGTAAACGCTGGAACGTCAGCGAGTCAAGGTATTGGTGGATGGCACGGCAATGTTTTTAACGGAAAAGGTTACGATTTTCTGCTTAATAACAATCAGCCAAGGCAGCCTGCACCTCAGCCGCAACAGGCTCAGCAACAACCCCAGCAACCGCAGCAGCAGCCGATAAGGCACGTTAATTTCGCACAACGAGCGGCAACACAGCCGACCGTCATTGCGGCAGTCGCCTCAAAATCAGCAAAGCCGCAGATATCCAGTTCGACCAAGACGTTCAATGGTTCGACAGGCGGAACTGAAGGGAAATCGTCAAGCGTCAGAAGCGATACGTCTATTTTGCAGCGTGAATACAATGCTGCAACGGGCGGCGGTATCAGCCAAAGTGGTGCAGACCGCTTTTGAACCTAGTTTTCATTTAGAAAAGCGCTTATCAAGATAGCTTATAAGCGCTTTTTTTGCCTCTTAAAAACCATTAACGGATGAGATGGGAAATCAACGATCATATAATCGACAGCGGTGTATCTCTGAAGTTGATGAGGTTCGGGAAAATGTCCTGAATGATGGTGCTGCTCACACCCAGCCAACTACAGAGGTCCGCGTTTACTTGATCCGATGCAATACCGGGAATTATCCTGCCGTTTTTGTAGTCACTCTCACTGCCTTGAGAGAGATCTGGCCATCGACCAAATGCTTTTCCCCCCTTGACCGCGCCGCCCAATATAAACTGATGTCCACCCCAACCGTGGTCTGTGCCAGTCTCGTTAGCCTGAGCTCGTCGGCCAAAATCCGACATCGTCAGGGTGATGACTTGATCTGAGATGCCGAGTTTAACAAGTGACTCTTGGAAACTGGCTAACGCTTCGCTGACCTGCTTAAGCAGTATGGGATGCTTTTCTCGCTGGTCATGATGGGTATCAAATCCCCCCATGCCCACAAAAAATACCTGTCTGGGTTGTTTGAGAGAGTGGCGTGCATCAATCAGCCTTTCTACCATGGCTAATTGGCCACCCAAATCGCTCTGTGGGTAGTTGCCTTTCACTGTGTGTTTCTGGAGAATTTCCCTGAGGCTTTCGTTCTCCAATACACTGTCACGCATTTTTCTCGCATAGTTTTCCGAATACAGATTACTGTAACCCGCATCAGAAAAGTGTTCGAAGTAGCCATCTCGAAGTGCTGACTGGTGCCATGCTTCATATTCACCGACACCGCTCTTACTGACGATGGTCTGAGGCAGGCGATCTCCTCGGGTTAGAAGCGAATCACCTTTGACGGAAAATAGCGGTGATAGATCACTTGTAGGATTAAGTGAATCCATGACTCGACCCGCCCAGCCAAGGGAGAGCCCAAGGTTACTTGCGCCTGTTTGCCACATTGCCTGCTGGGTGTTGTGTGCCATCAAAAAGTCAGGAAGTGTCACGCGTTTGGCTTTGATGTCTGATGCCTTGGTAGGTTCGATAAGCTGGCCGCTATTAATGATGGCTGAAGCTTCTCCGCGCTTGAAGAAAGGCACAAGCTTTTCCATTGCCTTGTGAATACCAAGTGGCTCACCGTTCTCTGTTCGAAGGCCTGTATCTATCACATCATTTCTACTCAAGGCCAACGAGGGACGAACCTTTTTATAGGTCTCATACCCTGCCTGTGAGAGAGGAATCAAAGTGTTATAAGCATCGTTGCCGCCAAAAAGAAAGACGATAACTAATGCTTTGTGATCCTGCGGCTCAGAGGCTATGCTGATTGACGGCGTGACGCTCGATGCTGCGGTCAATGCTGCTGATGTTTTCAGGAATTGTCTTCTGCTTGTCTTCATACGATAGCCTCCTCAGCAAAAAACTCTGGGGATGTCAGAGCCACATATAGGGTGCCGCGAACTCTGCTTAGCGCGGGCTTTCTATTAAGGGAGTTGTCTAAGAGCTTTATCAGTCGTTGTCGAAGCGCATCGGACATTGTCTGACCAAAAAATCGCTCGTCCACCAGTGCAACCAAATCTGTCGACGTCTTCTGCGCTTTAAGAAAATCAGAAGCATCGTAAGCCCACAATTTCTTCCTGCCCCCGCCAGTCGCTCCACTCATTTGCCAGATAAGGTTTTGGATTTGCAACAAATAATTTGAGGTCGTTAGTTTGAATTCGGGTGCGGTGAGTCCTATGTCTGAAATCTCGCCCTGTGGTGCAAAATCAGGTGTGTAGAAATTAAACACAGACGGTGCAGCTAAGGGAGCTTGGCCTAGCTTTTTTGCGGTGCTGATGTCTCGCCAGACTTTTCTTTGCGAGCGCATGCCCAATGCCCGGGCTTGATTGGCAATGGCAATGATCGGCTCTTTTAACTTACCAAAGTGGCGATGCCTTGCTGCTTCGTCGTTGCCGGCGCAACGCCGTTCACTGCATCTGGATCGGTGAGAATGGCGAACAGCGTTGCTTTGAGATCACCTCTTACACCTTTACCGTTATTTTTAAATACCGTGGCGACACGCTGGATAAACTCAGGTCTAGGGTTACTGGCCACGAAGCGTTTTATCAGAAGGTTAGCGATAAATGGTGGCGTATTTGGATGATTGAACAGCAAGTCCACGGCTTGTGACAGGTCTTGTTCAGCGGATTGTTTGGGTTTGAAAATTGCCCCCAATACTGTCTTTTCCCCTTTATCGTGGTGTCTGCTCTTCGAGACCATGGGAGAGGTGCTGCTTCCGCCACTCCAACCCGTGAGAACTCGCGACAACTCTTCGACATCTTCCTGTGTGTAGGCAGGGATCTTTCGGCCTGATTGATCCAATTTTGGTGTGCCGTCATCATTCAACAGCCATAAACCCAGCGTGAAAAGCTGCATACATTCGCGGGCATAGTTTTCGTCTGGGAAGGTATTCTTTTTGATGTTGGCTTTCCGACTGCCGCGCAATGTCAGGAAACGACCCATGGCAATATGTAGCGTCACGTCGTAAAAAAGATCCCGGAAGTTCTCTAGGGCATGTTTTACGAGTAAATCGTAGTAACTCGCCAAGAGTTGATGGTTACTGGCTCCGTTCTCAGAGACGACGAAAATCTGGCTCAGAGCAAAGGCCATTCTTTGTCTGACCTGATCTTCACCTTCCAGACTGTTTCTCCACCAAGCGCCAAGTCTTGCTGTGCCTCTCACTCTGTTCTTTTTTTCAAAGTCCGGTGTGAACTCAATGGATAAGGGGAGGTGTAGACTTGGCTTGACCTTACTTTGGTTCTCATACCACTGCCTGAAGCCGATGACTTTCACTGCTTCTAGGTCTTTCTTGTTTGCCCCAAAGGTTGCCTGACACAGAAGTCTGTGAATCCGTTTGGGTGAGTTGTCGATGTCACTCATTACTGCCATTCTTACCCCGTTTGCATAGTCGGTGGTGAAAATACGTGGTATCTGCTCCTAAACAGGGACTAACAATAAAGAGCTTTTGGTCGACGTGGAAAGTCTCTTTACGCATATTTACACCTATTTATGAACGCTTACTCGCGATTTAATGCTTATTTTCCTTCAGTGTGATGCTGAGACTCTGAGTGATGAACAAATATTGAGTCATCACAAATGCTTGATAGCAGGTATTATTATTGGTATCTGCACAATTATTTACTGAGCCTGCTGGTAGTCTAAATGGACGAAGAATCAGATAATCAACATCAGCATCACTATGTAGGTTTTTTCCCACGTGTGGTTGCATCGCTCATCGACGGTGTGTTGATGGCGATTGTGACGGTACCGATCCTTTACTCGGTCTATGGAGAACAATACCTGCATTCTGAAAAAATTTTTCTGGGGAGTACGGATATGTTCGTGAGGGTTGTTCTACCTTTTATCGTCACGATCCTCTTTTGGTCTTACCGCGCGGCAACTCCTGGAAAAATGGTGCTTTCGGCCAAAATCGTTGATGCACAAACGGGGCTAAGGCCGACAACAACACAATATGTTGTTCGATATTTGGGTTACATTATCGCGTCGGTGCCGTTTGGGCTGGGATTATTCTGGATAGCTATTGATCAACGTAAGCAAGGCTGGCACGACAAATTAGCTGGCACGCTGGTGATTTATTCCAATAAAAATAAAGACAACTTATCGATTTTTGAGGGGTGATGAGTAGTGTTGCAAGAGTTACTGACAACGACATTATGGCTTCAGGTATTAGCGATGATTTCACTGACCTTTGTCGTATGGGTTTACATGTATATCCGCCGTTTGTCCTACATTATGACGCATCATGTTGACTACGCGAAATTGGGGAAATCTTCTGCGCTGGTTGAACTAATGCCTGAAGAGGTTTCATATCCTTCAGATAATCTTAAAAACCTCTTTGAGTTGCCTGTGCTTTTCTACGTGATAAGCGTAATGGCGATTCAGTCGGGTTTGGTTGATGAGGTACTTTCAATAGCGGCGTGGGCGTATGTCTGTCTTAGGGGAATACATAGTTTGATCCACTGTACTGTTAATAATGTACATCTGAGATTTACGTTCTACATTTTTTCTAGCTTGGTGTTATGGTTCATGGTTGTTCATGTTGCTGTGGTGATGTTGTCAGCGCCCTTACTTTGATGAGTCGTTTCCACCACCAAGATAAAAAAAGAAGTCCAACTGGGCTTCTTTTCATTATCAGTTTTAAACCACCTCCTATGGAGGTGGTGACCGTTGAGCTAAATAAACGCCTTAAGCGTTCAGTGCTTGCTCGATATCAGCAATAATGTCATCAATGTGCTCAATACCCACCGATATCCGAATCATCTCTGGTGTGACACCTGCTTGAGCTTGTTCTTCTGGTGTTAACTGGCGGTGTGTAGTTGATGCTGGGTGACATGCCAGTGATTTCGCATCCCCAATGTTTACCAGTCGTTTGATCATTTGAAGGGCATCAAAGAAGCGAACGCCTGCGTCGTAGCCGTCTTTAAGACCAAACGAAAGAATGGCAGAGGGTTTACCGCCCATGTACTTCTCTGCCAGAGGGTAGTACTCAGACGATTCAAGACCTGCATAGCTTACCCAACTAACCTTGTCGTTAGATTCGAGATACTGGGCCACTTTAACTGCATTTTCGACATGTCTTTCCATACGAAGTGGAAGAGTTTCAAGACCTTGCATTAACATGAAAGCATTCATGGGTGAGAGCGCTGCACCAGTGTTACGCAGCGGCACAGTGCGCGCGCGTCCAATAAAGGCAGCTGGACCAAACGCTTCTGTGTAAACAACGCCGTGATAAGAAGGCTCTGGCTGATTAAGGACTGGGAAGCGTTCTTTATGCTGATCCCAAGGGAATGTGCCCGAATCAACAATCACACCCCCCAGGGTGGTACCGTGGCCACCGATATACTTGGTCAACGAGTGAACCACGATATCTGCACCGTGTTGGATTGGCTTACATAACACTGGTGTCGCAACGGTATTATCAACGATGACAGGAACGCCTTGTGCGTGGGCAAGGTCAGCGATTCCGGCGATATCGACAATGTTACCTGCTGGGTTACCGATGCTTTCGCAATACACGGCTTTGGTATTCTCATCGATCAGCTCGGCGAGGCTTTCAGGGCTGTCATCTTTTGCAAATCTTACTTCGATGCCCTGATTAGGCAGCATGTGGGCAAACAGCGTATAAGTACCGCCATAGAGTTGCGGTGTAGAGACGATATTGTCACCAGCTTGAGCGAGAGTAAGGATGGCATAATTGATCGCAGCACTACCGGCACTAACGACTAACGATGCGATACCACCCTCTAACGCAGCCATCCGTTGTTCTAACACATCATTGGTTGGGTTCATGATGCGTGTATAGATATTGCCGGGAACTTCGAGGTTAAATAAATCCGCACCATGCTGAGCATTGTCGAATTCATAAGCTACGGTTTGATAAATTGGCGTGGCAACACTTTTGGTTGTTGGATCCGTGGTATATCCGTGATGTATCGCAAGTGTTTCGTCTTTCATAGATTGTTTCCATCCCTAGTGATTATTTTCAACAAACGCGTTCGAACCATGAGCACTTGTTATATTGCCCCTTCTTAAATGGACCATTATGTCTCTCGTCGTCGTCCACAAGGCTGGTTTACTATGGCAGATAACAGATACGAGCAACGCGTCAAAGCTCAAAGTTTGTGCACCAGATTGTGGCAGAGTTAACAACTGTTGTACGTAGCAAGAATGAGTGCAGCGCATGAAATTCTGTCATTTCGATCGTCTTTGTCAAAGTCGCCAGACACTTCGCGTTGTGGTGACTAACTAATTGGTATCCCACAATAAAAGTCAGTGTAAGAATTAATCGCGGCATCAGTGAGATTTTCGTGAGCACGAATAATTCGGTACTCAAACCTCACGATATAGTCGGCAGATTTATGCTCTTGCCTGATGATAATGGGGACGTGATTTTCCTTCAGATCAGCTTTTCAGCCTATCGGCCGACTAAAAAGCATCAGTTAAAAATAGCTAATGAGCAAATATGATCGTGAGACGGGTATTTCTATTTAGGCCCGAATCTGTCGGCTCCAAGTGAAAATTATTGCGCGAGGAAAATGCTCTGGTGAAGCTACTGGATGAGGCAAACCGCAGGCTCATCTACACGCAGGCACATATTGATCAGATAGCCTGTTGTATTGGCTTTGAAGGCCCAGCATATTTCTCAACGACTTTAAGCAAAACACAGGCATAAAACCTCAAGCGTCACGTATTGGGTAAACCTCACGAATCTATATATTCGAGATACGATTAAACAATAAGAAAAAACATGTTGAATCATAGTAAAAAAATTACTGTAAGTTGTTATGTTTTCCCATGTTAGGAAAGCAATCTTTCAAATACGATGTAAATGTCTCTGATTGGTAAGTGCCACAACATTGAAGTGTATATTAATTATTTAAAATTAAGAGATAAATACTAATTTACTTAAGTTGAAATTCTACTTATGAAGATAGCTTTAATTGGAATAGGAGATATTGCTCGTAAAGCATATTTACCTATATTGTCGCGCACTCCTGAAATGGAGTTAATTCTATGCGGAAGAAAAGAAGAGCTTGTCAAGTTAGTAGCGGAAGAATTCAAGATAAACCAGATTGTTATTGATTATAAAAAACTTAAAGATATGAACATAGATGCTGTAATGATTCATACAACAAGTCAATCGCATTTTGAAATCGCACACTATTTCCTAAACATTGGCATAGCAGTATTTGTTGATAAACCAGCTGCAATGTTATATTCAGAATATGAAAATTTACATAATATTGCGGAGAAAAAGTCTACGCCTTTATTCATTGGTTTTAATCGTCGGTATAGTCCCCTGTGGAGTAAGTACCTTAATAGTGAAAGGATTCAAGATTTTCAATGGAAAAAAATAGATACAAACATCCTTCGTCACCAAGAGATTTTATCTTTAATGATATGATACATGTAGTAGATTCACTAAATATATTAGGTGACACATCACCTGACTCTATACATGTAAATTACCTGTCAAATATGGGGATGCTATCGAAAGTTAATATCTCATGGGAAAGCAGATACTGCTTGTTTAGTGGGAGTATGAATAGAGAATATGGTAAAACGATTGAAACCTTAGAGTTTTCAACTGCAAATAAAACTTATCAGTTCAGTGACTTTTTTAATGGCGTGGTCCATGAAAATGAAAGTTCAAGTATGCTTAATTTGCCTGAGTGGTCCGATATTTTATACGCAAAAGGATTTTATGCAATGATTGAAGAATGGATAAGATCTATCAAAGTAGGCAAAGTTGATTCTAAGATAAAAAACAGAGATTTGAATACACATTATGTTTGTGAATATTTAGTTAAAAAAGTAAGAAAAATGAAAAAAAAACAAAAACGCAAAACTCATCAAGTAATATCGTTATAGAGAAAGGTCTAGTAAAGATAACATGGCCAATCTTTATCGAAGTTCTTCTTACATATCTAATAACATTTACTGACGTTCTATTTTTAAATAGCATCTCTGATTCTTCAGCAGCGGCAATTGGTACTCTTATGCCAGTTATCGTAATCCCAATTGTCATTTTACACTCTCTATCGATTGGGACGACTGGCGTTTTAGGTCAGATGCTTGGCGCAAATATGTATAAAAGGCTAGCGGCAAATTATTATTTTACTATTATCTTCAACTTTTCAATTGGCTTATGCGTGACGTTAGTTTACTTATTACTTCACCAAGATATTGGAAAGTGGATGGGGCTTAATGACGATATGAACATATTAACAAGTTCATATTTGTTGATTTTTGCACCAGCACTACTCATAAAGTCTATTCAAATTGGTTATGGAAGTATCCTAAATATCAATGGATGGACAAATCTGAATATGTACTCCACACTCATTGCTAATATATTAAATATTATTTTAAACTCAATTTTTATTTTTGGTTGGTTAGATTTTGGCTTTGATGGTGTACAGTATGTAGCGCTTGCATCTGCTTTATCTTACTTGGTTGGTCTATCTATTGTTATTTACTTTGTTCATTTAAATAAAAAAGTGAAATTTAATTTTCATGGTTCATTTTTGGAAATGAAACAGTATTTAAGTCAATCAATGAAAATAGGTATCCCTGCAACAATGGAGCCGATGTCATATGAATTTAATCGTTTTTTTATCACTGTAACTGTTATTTCACTTGGTACTCTAGCTATATCAACAAGAATATATACATTGAACTTGATACTTATACCAGTTATATACTCGCAAGCAATAGGCGTTGGAAATAGAATTATTGTCTCTCATCTTTTAGGTGCTGGTGATTTTACAAGAATAGGTGAACAAATTCGCCAAAGTATTAGACTCAGTATATTGGGAAGTGCAGCCATGATCTTAATTATATGGTTAAGCTCTGACTTCGCTTTCCAAATATTCACTCAGGACAGAGATATATGGGTGCTAGGCTCAACTTTGCTTTTTATTGACCTACTTCGTCACCCTGCTGGCGCTGTGAATATGGTGATTGTAAACAGCCTTGTGGTATCAGGAGATGCAAAATACCCGGTAACGCTATCTATCGCCAGTATGTGGTTAGTGTGTCTACCACTTGTCTTCTTGTTTTCAGTTGTATTTGACTATGGGCTAGTTGGTGTTTGGCTTGCACTTTTAGTCGATGAATACTTACGCTGTATTGTGTGCAGTTTAAGGTGGAAACATGGAGTATGGCGACATGCTTCACCATTAGCCGTTTGATATACGCAGGCTGAGATTATTGATTTTTTGTAAACTCAGCCTATTTTCAATTACTTTTCAATGATTCATACTTTGAAATTTCGCTATCTAGCTGTTCATTAATTAATGACTGTGATACGGACTTAAATATTTCCTGTATCGAAACCTTTTGATGACGTGAAGAGGAATTAATTATTGGTAACATTAGGGAAATTCGATGATTCCTTCTAAGATTAAATTTAGAAAATTCAGTTTTTCCTGTCGTCGCCCAGCGACTATTCAGCTGCAAAATTGAATGAGAACGCGCAAAGAAAGAAAAAGATATTCTTGGGGAGTTAATTTGCTTTTCATATTGCTGATATGCTGAGAGAGATATACCTAAAAGCTCAGATAATGAATCTTGCGATAGTTCAAGGCAATCACGAATTAGCTTCATGTTTTTAGCAACTTTCACATAATAGTTCGACTCAATGTCAATAAGTATATTGCTTAAATCAGGTACATCACCGAAAAATACCTCTTGTTCAGATGCTACGTCTACAATTTCTCGGCTCAATGAAAATAAAGAGTTGAAAACTAAATCACTCGAATGAGATAAGGCACATAAGAATGGGACGAGCTCCCATACTTTTTCGGGGATACTCACATATTGAGCATAGTCAGTATCACTAAGAAGGAGTGTATTTGGCGAGCCAGTGATGATTGACCATCTTGCAACTGAATGCATTTTGGGACAATCTTCACCTTTTTCGTACTTCCTATATTGTGCAATCGATACACCAAAAGCTTCCGCCATGACCTGCTGATTAATATCAGCAATTTTTCTGTACTTTAAAAGGTTTCTCCCTATCTGATAAGCAAAGTTTTCGTCGTCAAACGTTATTGCTAATGGCTCTTTTAAAGAGTTAATTTGTTCAAAACAAAAATAGTCCAATCTTTACCCTTTAAATCAAATGAATAAATTCGCTATCAAGTAGTTATAGAATATTCTGTCAGTTAGTCTCTGAATTGTCTTTTCAAAGTACTCTGGTCAATGTAATGCCTTTCGATTGACAGAATCACCTCTCATAAATTTGAAAACATCATGTATGATTCTGTTTAATAGTAATTATCACCCTAGATTTTACCAAAAGGGTGTTAACAGAGTTGAATTGACTTATTCGTTATTGATCGGTTCTCAGTGAGGAATGTTTTTGAGGTGAATAATTCGATTTTTATGAAGTTTTAAGATATTGCAGCAGTTTTAGCGGGGTAAACTAAGCGCATGATGATGAATGAGGGGACGGATACCCCCTCATTTTTTATGAATTTAACTGACAATTTTTGCCAGTGCTACGAATAAACGGTCAATTTCTTCGGTGGTGTTGTAGTGCATCAAGCCAACACGCAGAATGCCACCTTTATCCGTGATGTTTAAAGCATCTGTCAATCTGTCAGCGTATAGGTGACCTGTCCATGCATAGATTTCCTGTTCACCTAGATGCGCTGCGACCTCTGCGGGAGGCGTATCACCGAAACGAAGAGCAAACGTTGCCGTTCTGCCTTGAGCAGAAGGTTGGCCGATAAGCTCAATGTCGTCATGTTGTGATAGTGCATTCAGAAAGTACTCAGCGAGGCTGGTTTCGTAAGCATGGATCTGCTCGTAACCTGAGACTAACTGAGAACGTAAATCTTCACCTTCGCCGAGCGATGCAAGATATTTGACAGCCTCTACGAATGCCGAAATCGCCTCAAAGTTTAGCGTTCCGGTTTCCCAACAGTTCGGCGCATAGTTTGGTGCTGGTTCTACTTTATAAGGTGTCAAAGAGTTAAGAAGCTCCGAATGTCCCCATATTAGGCCTAGGTGGGGACCAAAAAACTTATACGCTGAGGCAGCAACAAAGTCAGCACCTAGTGCCTGCACGTCAACCAGCTGGTGGGGCAGTAGATGAACGGCATCAATAAACGCCACAGCGCCAGCGGCTTTAGCTTTCTTAACAACAGTATCAATATCAACGGTAGTGCCACTCAGGTTGCTTGCCGCTGTGACCGCAACCAAACGCGTTTTGTCCGACAGCAATTCATCAAGCTTGGCAATGTCTAGCTCACATGTCTTGCCTGTTACCGGTAGGTAATGAACCGTTACGCCTCTTTCTTCCGCGGCCATCGCCCAGCACGAGCGGTTTGCACCATGGTCTGCATCGCTGAGAATGATTTCATCACCCGCTTTCCAAGTGCGAGCAATTGAACGACTGAAATGCAATGTCATTGACGTCATATTTGCGCCGAAGACAATTTCGTCTCTGGACGGGGCATTCAGCATGGCTGCTGCATGTTCCCTAGCGTTATTAACCAATTCAACTGTATTACGGCTGACTGAGAATTGTCCGCCTAAATTGGAATTGCCGGAAGCCAGATAATTTGAGAATGCAGCCTGCACTGTCGCAGGTAACTGTGTCCCGCCGGGACCGTCAAAATAGGCTGGGGTGAACCCATTTATAGACTGCTGAAGAGCGGGAAATCCCGCTCTGATTTCTTCAATTTTTTGCTTAATCTGCAGTGAAGACGAAGACATCTCTAACTCCTTTTTCGCCTGCTTTACTTGAGAGTGTTTCGGAAATATGGTGGAAGTAACGGCTGTCATTCAGAATGATGAACTGATTTTCTTCCAGTACCGTGTTTAAGTGCGGGTGCTGATCGACAGGCGACGAAAATATTTGCGTGTAGCCGCCAGAAATATTTCTACGTTGCACACAGAAAATACCGACATAACGAAATCCATCCTGATGAATTCCCTCTGGTGCAGGCGCGCTTGTTGCATCTTCATCGCAAGTGACGCGGATTTGGTGTACATCGAAATGACCATTAACCTTATCGATACCAGTACGCTCGACAAAAGAGTCTACAAGGTGACGAAACTCTGCTGTTTGTACCATTTCATCACTCATGGGTTCGAAATGGCGCTCAATATCACCGACAACACGGTTGAACTGAGAAGACTGCGTGAATGGTTTGTGTGGCAACCTTTCTGTTAAACCACCTTCATGTGCTTGAAAATGAGCGTACGAACGAAATCGAATATCACTATCGACATATGGATCACTAGGCAGTTCGTCATAGTAGCCGCCCAAGACCTCGGCAACGTTATCAGGCGTTTGAAAAGCTTCAATCAGAAACTTATTGTGCATTTTCTTGTCCTCAGTTCACTGTGTTCCGTGTGTGATTCTGCTGTTAATTAAGTGTTAACCTAGACAATTATGTTGCTTATTGTTTAAATTTCAATGCGAATAGTTGAATAAACGATCACCTGCTGATATTAAAAAGTGAACACTGAACAAAATGAAACAATAAACCACTATATTTACTTATACTGAAGTATTATTTTGATTAATTAATCCATGTTGGTGTTCACTGCTGAAAATTGATGTGATAATCATATCTAATGAATATTCACGTAAATGACTTTCAAATAGTTTGAAGTAGATTAGGAACAGCGGCGAGAGTGTAGATATGTGACGTAAAGAAAACGTTAACTCGGACTATATATTTAGACTTTGTGTTTGACTTTGCTTTTACTCCGACCGCCTCTAGGCGATCAGAGGCGGGCTGATGAGTGCATTATGGTGATTCACACACTAGGACATATTGTCTAGCTTTTTTGTCAAGTTTTGTAGGGCATCTTCTATTGCTGCGATGACGTACTGAACGTTCCTAGGCGTGTGGTTTTGGTAGTTGTGCATTGCGTAGACAGGAATTCTCTCTTGCTTGAGACCCGGTTCACCTGGATGTTCTACCTTCACTAAGGTGCCATCATCAATGAAATCCAACACTGTGATGTCAGGTATAAGTGCTATACCTGCACCTTGAAGCACGAATTCAATAGCCGCTGGAAATGTACTGACTTTAAGTTGTTTTTCAGAAGAGCTGTTCTGCCATGGTAATACGATTTCAGCGACAGATTCAGAACATACGATGTTTTTGTTTATGTACCAGTGCTCGTTTATTTCGCCAATCCTTCTGGCTTTACTGGCACTATCCACTAACTTGCCTGCTCGAATAGCGACATCGATATTGCCCTGAACGAGGTCGAGTTGTTTGTCTGACACAATAAGGTCGATGGTTAACTCTGGATGCTTGGCCATTAACTGAATGACAACGGGAGAAATAACGGGTCTGACTAACCCTTCAGGCGCTGTTAAAGTCAGGCTTCCACATATCGTTGACTGTGTTTCGTTTAATTCATCTACGGCGATGCGTAAAAGGTTTTCGAGTTCAACACAGCGGTCGAAGAATATTTCACCAGCATGCGAAAGGGTGAGCTTCCTTGTCGTTCTGTGCATTAACTGCACACCGAGTTCTTGCTCAAGAGCCGTAATATGCTGGCTTAGGCCTGATTTTGTGAGGTTCAATTGTTCCGCTGCGACAGTAAAACTACCCGCTCGGATTACTGATGCAAACAATTGCATTCGAAAACTTAAAAGCTTATTTTCCATAACATACTCAAAATTTCTTAAATGTCATTTATATTTAAATTGTATTTATTTGAGTAATCGCTCAGGTTAACTCTTGTCTAGTTTTACTCTTCCTGCAACTAAACTTACGTTTTATAGGTTTAATTTGTTTTATTTGAACTTACCTGCGACGAACTACACATTTTTATTGTGGGTTTAAACATAGCACATATGATTTTGTCGAAGTGTTCCTGTATTGAATTAAAAGTTAGAATATTGCCTATTAATTACTCAAAGTAATAACTTATTGTGAGTTTACCAGAATGCGAGAATAAAGCGCAGT
The DNA here is from genome assembly GCF_004116385.1 of Veronia nyctiphanis. Classification (GTDB taxonomy): domain Bacteria; phylum Pseudomonadota; class Gammaproteobacteria; order Enterobacterales; family Vibrionaceae; genus Veronia; species Veronia nyctiphanis. The sequence goes on from NZ_PEIB01000031.1 coordinate 25,783, forward strand.
GTATTCAACACTCTGTAAAATAAGGATAATTTATGAATCAGGCAGAACATCACTATCCACTTGAGGATTATGTGTCATACCCCGAAGATGAAATGCTGGCACGAGCAAAAGCACATTACTTCAATATTCGTCGTAGACACACAATTCGCGATTTTTCCGACAAACCTGTTGCTAAAGAGATTATAGAAGAATGTATTAAAGCAGCCGCAACAGCGCCTAGTGGTGCCAATCATCAGCCTTGGCATTTTGTTGCAATTAGTGATAGGTCAGTCAAATCACAAATAAGAGAAGAAGCAGAAGCATTAGAGAGAACATTTTATGAGGGAAGGGCAGGTGAAGAATGGTTAGATGCGCTTAAACCCCTTGGAACTGACGCACACAAACCATATCTAGAGAAAGCCCCGTGGTTAATTGCTATTTTTTCACAAAAACGCGGTGGTATCGAGAATGATAACGAGCAGACCAACTATTACGTACATGAATCTGTTGGGATCGCGACAGGCTTCCTGATTCAGGCATTACATAATGCAGGTTTAGTTACATTAACGCATACACCAAAACCAATGAGCTTTCTCAAAAAAGTATGTGGTAGAGATAATGATAACGATAATGACCGTCCATATATGCTGATTATTGCGGGTTACCCTGAAGAGGGCGCTACAATTCCTGAGCATGCTACGAAGAAAAAAGAGTTTGAGGAAATAGCAACGTTTTTATGAATTTATTGGTTGGCCATATTATGGCCAACCAATATTTTAATGATACGCGAAACTACAGCGCGAAAGGGTATTTAGATTAATAAGTGTTTGCACTTTGTCAGTATGGTGAATGCCATGCATACCATGTTTTTCTGCTTCCCTAACATTTTTCAACTGATCGTCAATAAATACAGCATATTCAGGCTCGGTTTTCATTAGCTTCAATGCATGTTGAAAAAAACTGGGGTCGGGTTTAGCGATACCGATGGTGGCCGAGTTAATGACTAAGTCAAAGCTGTAGAGCAAGTGATGTGATGAAAGGTCTTCATCAAGTTTATCGGTCGCATTCGTCACTAAAACCATTTTCGCCTCAGGAATCGACTTTCTCACCTTGTCCAGAAACCCTCTATCAACGAAGCAATCTGCTTTAAGCCATGCTTGAGTAAGTGTGATTGCGGCGTCTTTGTCAAAGTCGCGAGATATCGCGTCTTCTACCTTGATTACCCAGTCTCTATGGGACTGCTTACCTGTTATCGCTGGCAATAAGAATTGATTATCAAAAGCATATTTAAAAAGAGTCCCTTCTGGCAGTCCACTTTTCATTTCTGCTGACTTGATGTCATGGTTAGCCCAATGCCTTATAACACCATCAAAATCTATAAAAATCGTTTTAATCATCTAACAAGCCTTAATGTTATTGATTTAATAATTGAATAAAAATGGCCTTGGAATAAATAAAAAATCTGTATTCTTTGATTTTTTAACTTGATGTAACGTATGCGTTAAATGATTGTTGTGTACTCGGAGTTTTTGAATGTAAGCCGAGGCGGATAGTATATGAATTGTCTTTTTTTACAATATTTAATTAAGAAGTATCATGAGTTAAATTTAGCATAGCTCGAAGATATGCTGATTAATATAGATATTTAATTGGATCTGCTTCATGTTTTATCAAATAAGAGAATAAATGATACAGTCGCCAAAATAATGACGTTTATAACGACACAAATAAAAAGAACAGCTTTAATTAAATAAAAAATTGACGCTTAGTTTATCTAAAGGTATCGATAAGAGTGCATTTATCTTATTTTGACTATTTTTAAAGCGGTGATGTTGTGATTACTACTACTCTTTTGTCTTTGCAGACCATGGACGTACGTGACTGATGGTAGTCAAGGGTATATCAACGTTTACTTTCTTTATACCTCAGGCAGGTTAATAGCGTCGTTTCGCGACAGCCCAGCATCTTTTTAGTTTCCGTTCAGAGCTTGCCAGCTCCTCTTGTTAAAAGGAGTTTCTTAATCGTTACCTGTAACACTTTCGAAAAATAAATGTGAAGTACGTCCATTATACTGATAGCGCGAATAATAGATGCTTTTATCTGTCTATTGATCAGTCAGTAATGTTCCTCGTAAGATGAACAGTCTTTAATTTGATAAAAATCAGATATTTATAACTAATTTCGCTTTCGGTGAGGCTGTGATTTAATCTGATGCTCCTCTCTAAAAACTCATCACGCGACCCGCTGTAATCAAACCTTCATAAAAAAGTCAGTTTTGTGTAACCGAAAATTTCTAACTTGTATGGCGTAAATTGACTAAACATGGATACAGACAAGGTTGTTTGAATCTACTAAAGAACTATCGACTTGGAGGTTGATGTGAAATTAAAGGCACTGATGGCTGCGACTACTGTTGGCCTGACAGCACTTATGGCGGGTAATGCACACGCTGCATCTCGTGACTATATCAGTATTGTTGGTTCATCGACGGTTTACCCGTTCGCTACAGTTGTTGCTGAGCGCTTTGGCCGCACATCGTCTTTTGCTGTTCCAAAAATTGAATCAACGGGTTCAGGCGGCGGTCTTAAACTGTTTTGTGCAGGTGTAGGCGAAAACACGCCAGATATCACTAACGCTTCTCGCAAAATCAAGAGCTCTGAAGTTGAGCTTTGTGCGAAGAACGGCGTAAACGATATCGTTGAAATCAAAATCGGTTATGACGGCATCGCATTCGCTAACTCTAAGAAGAGCGAGCAATTCAATGTTGAGCTGAAAGACATCTTTACTGCACTGGCTAAAGTTGTTCCTGATGCGAACGGTAACCTGATTCCTAACCCAAACAAAACGTGGAAAGATGTAAACCCATCTCTTCCTGCTACTAAAATCGAAGTTCTTGGTCCACCACCAACGTCAGGTACTCGCGATGCATTCGTAGAGCTTGCGATGGAAGGCGGTTGTAAGAAATACCCAGAACTTGCTGCTCTTAAGAAGCAAGACAAGAAGAAGTACAAAGCAGTTTGTCACGGTATTCGTGAAGACGGTGCGTTCATCGAAGCAGGTGAGAACGACAACCTGATCGTTCAGAAGCTTGATGCAAATCCACAAGCTTTCGGTATCTTCGGCTTCAGCTTCCTGGATCAAAACTCTGACAAAGTGCAGGGCTCTAAGATTGCAGGTGTTGCACCAAGCTTTAATGCTATCGGTGACGGCTCATACCCAGTGTCTCGCTCTCTTTACTTCTACGTGAAGAAAGCACACCAGAACGTTGTTCCAGGTCTGAAAGAGTACGTTACTTCTTTCACATCTGAAGATGCAATCGGTGATGAAGGCTACCTGACTGACCGTGGTCTGATTCCACTGGCAGCTCGCGAATGGAAAGTTGTTCGTAACAGTGCTGTAGATTTAACTCCTAACCTGTAATTCAGGCTAGGTTAAGAGGCCGGGTAAGCGCACCCGGCCTTGTACAATTCACTCTTGTTGTTTCGGAGTATGTATGCAAGCGTCGACGTTAATGGCGTTAATTTTGTTTTTAGCGATAAGTGCATTTTTGGTAGCGCGTAAGCGTTCCAAAGAGCTGGCAGTCGCACAGGGCGGATTGAAATCTTTTCACTCGCGTCCATCTTATTACGGTTCTTTCGCTGCTATTCTTGCAGCCGTTCCCGCTTTAATCCTTTTTCTCATTTGGAACGCCGTCGAACCTTCTTTGGTTCAATCTTTGGTGCTGGCACAGCTGCCAGAAGCTCACCAGAGCTCAACGGGAAATACCAATCTTCTATTTAGCCAAATTGTAAATATCGCTAAAGGCATCCTCCAGTCTGAAGATCCTGCTCTTCTAGATGCAGCGGCTCATTACACTCAGCTTAACCACACCGGAAACCTGATTAAGGCTGTTGCTTTGGTTTCTTTATCTCTAGCTGGCTGTGCCGCAGGTTGGAAATTCATTCGTCCTCGTTTTAAAGCTCAACACTACGTTGAGTTCGTGTTACAAGGCTTCTTGCTGGCATGTTCAACGTTGGCAATTTTGACCTCTCTGGGTATTGTTCTTTCGGTACTTTTTGAAGCGTTACGCTTCTTCCAGATGGTTCCCATCACCGATTTTATTTTCGGTATTGAGTGGTCGCCGCAAATAGCTCTGCGCAGTGACCAGCAAGGCGCCAGTGGCGCTTTTGGTGCGGTTCCATTATTTACCGGCACACTGATGATTTCATTCATCGCGATGTTGGTTGCGGCCCCAGTTGGCTTGATGAGTGCTATTTATCTTTCTGAATACTCGTCTCCTCGTGTCAGAAACGTTGTTAAGCCAGTCCTTGAGATACTCGCGGGTGTCCCGACCGTAGTTTACGGCGTATTTGCCGCGTTGACTGTTGCACCGCTCATCCGTGATTTTGCACATGCCATTGGATTTGATAGTGCATCGGCAGAAAGTGCTCTTGCTGCCGGGCTTGTAATGGGTGTGATGATCATACCTTTCGTCTCGTCACTGTCAGACGATGTCATCACTGCAGTGCCTCAGTCGCTTCGTGATGGCTCTCTAGGCTTGGTGCAACAAAATCAGAAACCATCATTAATGTCGTTCTTCCAGCGGCGCTGCCGGGTATTGTCGGTGGCTTACTACTGGCAGTTTCGCGCGCAATTGGCGAAACCATGATCGTTGTTATGGCGGTCGCCTGTCGGCGAATCTGACGGCTAACCCACTTGAGTCGGTTACGACAGTCACGGTTCAAATCGTAACCTTGCTCGTCGGCGACCAAGAGTTTGACAGTCCGAAAACACTCGCTGCATTTGCGTTGGGATTGACACTCTTCGTCGGTACTCTAGCGCTGAACTTTGTCGCACTTCGTATCGTCAAGAAATATCGAGAGCAGTATGACTGATAAATTATTAGAGATCTCCAAGATCAAAAAGGAGAGGGTCCAAGCGGGCCTTAAACGTCGTAGAAACAAAGAATCACGTTTTCGTTCATATGGTATCGCATCGATATTGATGGCGTTTGCGTTCTTGCTTGTGATGATCACGGTGATCGTTTTCAAAGGTCATACGGCGTTTTATACCACTGAAATTCGACTCGATGTACAGCTTGATGCTGAAACTCTTGGCCTAAAAGAGGGAGAAGTTGACCCTCAAGTACTTGGTCAGGGTAGCTATCGTAAAGCACTTCGTAATGCGTTACGTGAGGTTATTCCAGTCGATGGCAGAAAAGATAAGCGAGAGCTTTACAGGTTCATCTCGAACGGTGCTGAATATGACCTTAGGGATACCGTCATCAACAACCCTGAACTGATTGGAACGACCTATAGCTATTGGGCGCAGGCGGGCGATAACTTTAACCAGTTCAACAAGGGCAATATTCGCCGCGATATTCCTGAAACGTCTCGCCAGTTCAAAGATAAGCATATTGGTTGGTTTGACAGAATAGTTGAAGACGATAGAGTTCGAACTGTGTTCAACAAGCACTTCTTCACCAACGGTGACAGCCGTGACCCAGAGCTTGCAGGCATTTGGGGGGCGACTGTGGGTTCGTTCTACACCTTGTTGGTGACGTTGGCACTGAGTTTCCCAATTGGTGTTGCTGCTGCGATTTATCTTGAAGAGTTTGCTCCACGTAACCGTGCGACGGAGTTGATCGAAATTAATATCAACAACCTCGCTGCTGTACCTTCAATTGTATTTGGTTTGCTTGGTCTTGCTGTCTTCTTGAACGTTGCAGATTTGCCGCGTTCGGCGCCGTTAGTGGGTGGTTTGGTACTCACACTTATGACCTTGCCAACCATCATCATTTCGAGTCGTGCAGCGATAAAAGCGGTACCACCTTCAGTGCGTGATGCGGCACTTGGAGTTGGCGCATCGAAAATGCAAATGGTTCTACATCACGTTTTACCACTTGCGATGCCAGGAATGCTCACAGGTACTATCATAGGTATGGCGCAAGCGTTAGGAGAGACGGCTCCGTTGATTATGATTGGCATGGTTGCATTTATCGTCGATGTCCCCGGTGGCCCGTTAGACGCTGCAACAGCACTTCCTGTACAAATTTACCTCTGGGCAGATAGCCCTGAGAAAGGATTCATTGAAAACACATCCGGCGCAATCATGGTTTTATTGGCCTTTCTGGCCTTCATGAATGCAGTAGCTGTAATTTTACGTAAGCGTTTAGAGCGCCGGTGGTAGGAGCAAAAAGATGACAACAACAGTAATGAGTGGAAGCGGTCTGCCAAGTTCAAAAGATGCAACCAAGATTCTGCAAAGTCACGCTGCGCCAAAAGAGACATGCGGCGTTCAGTTTGTAGATTCACCAAGAATGACGGCACGTGATGTTGGTGTGAATTATGAATACGGTGCAAAGCCCGCTATTCGTAATATCAACCTCGATATCGGCGAAAAACAAGTACTGGCGATGATTGGTCCTTCAGGTTGTGGTAAATCCACATTCCTGCGTTGCCTCAACCGCATGAACGACACGGTTCCAGGTTGTGAGGTCAAAGGTTCAATCGTGCTAGACGGCCGCGATATCTACGACAAAGATACTGAGATTGTTGAGCTTCGCTCGCAAGTGGGTATGGTATTCCAACGCCCAAACCCGTTTCCTAAGTCAATTTTTGACAACGTTGCCTATGGCCCACGTATTCACGGTCTTGTTGATAACAAAGATGACCTTGAAGGTGTGGTAGAGCAGTCTCTTCGTCGTGCAGGTTTGTGGGACGAAGTGAAAGACCGTATGTATCAACCAGCAACAGGGTTGTCAGGTGGTCAGCAACAGCGTCTGTGTATTGCTCGTACTATTGCGATTGCGCCTGAAATTATCCTGATGGATGAGCCTTGTTCCGCGCTCGACCCAATTGCGACGGGTATCATCGAAGATCTGATTGAAGAGCTGAAAGAAAACTTCAGTATTGTCATCGTGACTCACTCAATGTCTCAGGCTTCACGTGTGTCTGACAGAACCGCTTACTTCCATTTGGGTAATCTGGTTGAAATCAACACCACTGAGAAAGTCTTCAATGACCCAGAGCACAAACTGACTCGCGACTACATCAGCGGTCGTTTCGGTTAATTCTTGACTCAAAATCATTGAATCGAAAGCGCAGGGCGAAAACCCTGCGCTTTTTTGATCATCAAACAGTAACTCTTGGGGATAATTGAGCGTAACCGAACCAATGTGTCGAATGCGTGGTCAATCAGCAGGGTGAATTCGATTTTGGGCTTTACATCTTGCTCTGTCGGTTTTAATATTCTGCCCGCTTACGGAGAGATGGCTGAGTGGTTGAAAGCACCGGTCTTGAAAACCGGCATACGTTAATAGCGTATCTAGGGTTCAAATCCCTATCTCTCCGCCACATTTGAAAAAGCCGCTGATTACAGCGGCTTTTCTGCTTTCTGCTTTCTGGTTCCACCCACACAAAACGGAACCCCGGCACTAAAAAAGCCACCGAGTTACTGGTGGCTTTTTTGAAATAATCCATGTAACGCTGAGTATTGGTTTAGAGGTAAAGCTTAGCTACTTCGCCCGGCTCCAACTCTTTACCTTCAAGGTTTTTATTCCAGTTAATGCCAACCAGCACACCGTCTTCGTCAAGTGTGATCAGCCAGTCTTCAATAAACACGTCCAGCGGTATTTCTTTTACTTCGAAATCAGCCCACTCCTCAACATTATGGAAGGCCGCATCTTCTTTTGAAGACCAAAAAGGCATGACTTCACTGTTTTCAAATTCAGTAGAATCACAAGCCAACCAGCCTTCTTCATTTTCAAGGCTCCAAACGACGCGTGATTTTTGCGTTTCTTCGACAAATAACAAAAGGTTTGCCTGAATGTCAGCCGTTAATTTAGTCATTTCTTTTTTCTCTTTGTAAACTTTCCGCACAGGATACCATTGGCAGGGCGTGAAGACTCATGACATTTTCAATGTTTAGCGAGAAAGTCTTTCCGCGGTGTGGCTAATAAGCCTTTTCTGCGAGTGCGGCTATTGTGGCTGAGAGAGTAAAGTTTTGGAAAGCGAGATGTCAGTGATTCAAATCCGGCCCTACCGACAGGGTGAAGAAATAAAAATTCGCGAGGTGTTTTTTCACTCTGTACGCAATGTTTGTATTCAGCACTACAGTCAACAACAAGTTGAGGCATGGGCCGTTGAAAGCTATGACGCAGATAAACTGATGGCGATGTGTAAACACAACCAACCTTTTGTTGCGATCATTGAAAATGAGATTGTGGGTTACTCTGATCTTCAGGACGACGGTTTGATTGACCAATTCTTTTGCCACTGGCAAGTTCAGAGGCAGGGGGTTGGTCAGGCATTGATGAACCATATATTCGAATTGGCGGAAGCGCGGGGTATTGACCGCATTCATTCCCTTGTAAGCATCACTGCCAGACCATTCTTTGAGCGAATGGGATTTCATGTTGTTAGAGACAATGAGGTAGAGGTTCGTGGTGTGTCGTTGAACAATTTCGTGATGGAAAAGGTGAGTTAGAAGCCATCATCCGTGCGTGAATTTTCTTGCTCACGCATAGCGTCGAGGTAGGTATCAGAGGTTGAGAAGTAAACAGTATCCATTTCTGTTGTGTCAGATGTGCGGCCGTCGCTTTCTTCCACTCTCGTGATGTCTGCTTCAGCCGCGTTTCTCGATGATTCTGATTCTTTGAGATTAATCTCAGGCGTATTGTCTGAGAAAGAAATTATCCCTGAACGCTTGTCAGTGCTGCCGTCACCAAGCGTAATTTCAATACTGTATTCGTGGTTCCCCGGTGGTATAGGCTCTGTCCAGGGTATTTTAATGTTCCAGTCGCCATCCACATCTGAACGGGTCATGTAATTCCGGTCACCCATAAAGAGTTGTACTACGCTCCTGGTTCAGTATCGCCATAAAAGAGTGGGTAGGGGTCACTCACGACTTCGGCATTTTCAGGTATGTCTAACGACGGTGCTTTGCTATGAACGGGCGCAGCAAAACCTGTCTTCTTGCTTTTTGTGTTGGTGAAATCTTCACGATCGAAGATAACTCGGCCATACATAATGTCGCTGGAACCATCGCGTTGCTGGATAGACAGAGTGTAATCATTTCCGCCTTCAGCCAATGAAATACCTGCTGGCAGGGTAAATGCCCAGTCGCCGTTATCGTCGGCATGAGTGTGTAGCTGTTGTTCGAGCAGCTCAATAGAGACCTCAGCTCCTGCCGATGCTTTTCCCTCAAACATTGGGCGTGCAATCTGAACGGTTTGCGGTTCAAGGTAGCTGGTCGTTGGTGGGAGAGTGACGCGTGACTGCGTTGCACCATTTAAAATCGCCAGCGCTTGCTGTTCTTCTTCCAAAGCTGGATATGGCCACATGCGGGGGCTTTCCGTTGCATTAATGACAGTATCAATGCTTTGTATGTCTTTCTCGGTCTTGGCAAAGAAATCATCAGGCACAAACCCGCTTACTGGCGCATTTTTTTGTAGATCAGGGGAAGCGAATTCAGTTTGTGCAGTGTCATCTGTCGACGAAGTGTCAGCAGTCTCTGAGGCGGAAATCTCCGGCATGCGTTGTCGGAACCAAACGTCGGCATACTCATATTCTTTCCCGTCAATTGTTGTGTAGCTGCCGATTAAACTAATGAGGTTATCGTTATTTACCGTATTCGAAGTTTCTAAGTTGAGGTTGAGAGAAGCAATGTTCGCTTCAGCAAGAGAGATAAGTTCTCCAACGTCTGTTAATCCATTGGTGTTTTTATCAACCCAGACATTCAGTTTCGGGAAGATTGCATCTGTAATGTCAATTTTTCCATCTGCATTTACATCGTGCTCTCGAAGTGCCTGAAAACCGTCCTGCGCCCTTTCGCCATTGCTGAGTAGGGTTCCTTCACCGAACATTTCACTGCCGTCATTAATTACACCATCCCGGTTTTTATCCCACACGAGAAAGGCGTCACTGTTACTGACCCAGCCAGTGATTCTGGATACACCATCGGCATTTAAATCAAAATGAATGTGTGAAACATCTGATGACAAGGTCTGAATGCCGTCCCCATCGAGGTCGATGACAATCGGTGTAACAAAGTCATACGCTTTCACCTCAACATTCAGGCTAACGTCCGCGTAATCAGGACCAAGGGCTGGTAAGGGCCAAGGCATTGTAAACCACCCGCCGGGTATATCTTCCCACTTTGATTCTGTGCCTGAAATCAACTCATTATCAAAACCACCATGATTTTTGTATCCTTCGGAAAGAAGAACATAGTGAGTTTTATTGCCTTGGGTTATTTTTGCGCCGTCATTGGTCAGTGAAATTGATGCATCGCCTGTGGTGTAACCGAAGTTGGCACCATCTGGAATTAGAAACAGCCCCATGGATGCCGCATTATTGACGTAGGCGGTGACGTTTTTGCTGCCGTTATTGTAGTCGGCAATTCTTGAAATCATGACCTCGACATCAATGATGTTTCCATTGTTGTCCATCACATAGTAGCCAAGGCTACTTTGCATTTTCGGCCAACCGCCATTCCAGAGATTTTGCATTCTGATTTGTAGTTGTTTGACACCATTGAGATCCCAGAGCCCCTCGCTATTTCGCGTTACGGCGTCATTATCGAAGATGGTGACACCAGCAGATGCCCAACCACTTTGGTATTGTGTCGACGCCTTGAGGGTATATTTTTCTCCGCCTTCGTAATGGCTGTCTTCATACGTTTCTACCAATACATCAAAGGAATTTGTATTAGCCGCAAGGTTAATGCCGGACGACGTATAGTTAGACCAGGAGGATGTCCCACTCACACGATACTTGAGTTGGCTGTTGAAATCGTAGCCCGCACTTGCAGTGCCGTTTTGGTACTGAAGAGTGACATTAGTTGTGTTGGCCGATTGACTGCTCATTGTGAACGTGTGGAAGGGGGTATGTCCTTCCCATGCGTTAATGTTACTGAGGTTTGATGTCAGTACGGGCGCTGAATCATTATCACTGATAGTCACAACGCCTTTACCTGACGATGAATTCCAGCTATCGCCCTCTACACGCGCCCAGACTGAAAAGGTTTCGTTGCCTTCATAAACGTTGTCGTCATGTGTTTTGAAGCTTAGGTCAAACGAGGAATGGCCAGCGGGTACATCTATTGTGTAGCCGCTCCCGATGTTGCCAGTATGGTGTTGCCAACTTCCACTACCAAAACGCACCCAGAACTCACTCTCAGAAAAATCACTGCCTGCTGCGGCAGATGCCGAGTCAAGATCAATCTGAACGCGTGTTGTTTGATCTGAAGACCTATTGAGAGTGACAACAGGGTAGGCATAGCCATTCTCGGTGACAGACACGTTTGACACGTTGCTGACATGTATCGGGTCATTATCATTAATGGTGACTGTGCCAATGACGGGTGATTGGTTCTCTGCATTTGCCCTGATGGTGAAGCTCTCCGTGGTCTCATTTACTGAATTATCTACAGTGCCTACTTTTACACTAAAGCTTGACGTGTTGGCGGGGACACTCAGCCACTGACCTGAAGCAAAGCTCCCTTTGTTTTGCCAGCCATTGCCGTCGTTAAAATTCACATAAAGTGTTTCATAATGGTCAACGTTGCCGCCCAACGCCGAGCCATTCCAGGCATCGAGCCATATTGATGTTGCGCTGGTTGAGGTGTTACTGAGCGTAACGGTAACAGAGGCGTCTTGACCTTCGGTGACTGTGGTGCTGGATACAGACGAAACAGTGGGTTTATCAGAATCATCGGTGAGCGTTATAACGCCTTTGTGCTTGCTCCCGGTCCAAGATTCACCCTCAACTCTTGCCCACACTGAAAAGTTCTCGTTGCCTTCAAAAACATTGTTATTCAGTGTTTTTAAGCTGAGTTCGAAAGATGAATAACCGGCAGGGACGTCAATAATATATCCGCTTCCAACATCGGCCGTATATTTTTGCCAACTGCCAGCCGGGTAGCGAACCCAAAATTCACTGTCGGAGTAATCGCCGTCCGCTGTTGTCGCAGATCCATTATCTAGATTAATTTCAACGCGTGTTGTCTGTGTCGAGGTTGTACTGAGTGTAACGGTAACAGGCTCTGCGTAACCGCCCTCGGCCACCGTGAAGTTTGATACACTCGTGACACTCATCGGATCGTTATCGTTGATGGTGACTGTGCCAATAACGGGTGATTGGTTCTCTGCATTTGCCCTGATGGTGAAGCTCTCCGTGGCTTCATTTACTGAATTATCTACACTGCCTACTTTTACACTAAAGCTTGACGTGTTGGCGGGGACACTCAGCCACTGGCCTGAAGCAAAGCTCCCTTTGTTTTGCCAGCCATTGCCATCATTAAAATCCACATAAAGTGTTTCATAATGGTCAACGTTGCCGCCCAACGCCGAGCCATTCCATGCATCTAGCCAGACCGACGTCGCACTCGTTGAGGCGTTGGTTAGCGACACTGTGACAATGGCATCTTGCCCTTCGGTGACTGTGGTGCTGGATACAGACGAAACCGTGGGTTTATCAGCGTCATCGTTCAACGTAATGTACCCTCTACCTGACGTTCCGTTCCAACTGTCCCCCTCAACTCTCACCCATACCGAATAGTTCTCGTTGCCCTCGTAAATATTGTCATCATGGGTGTCAAAACTCAGTTCGAATGATGTTACGCCCGCAGGTACGTCAATGGTGTGGCCGCTGCCAATAGTCCCCGAGTGTTTGACCCAACTGCCCCCATTGAAACGCACCCAGAACTCGCTTTCTGAGAAATCACCACCTCCGACTGTTGCCGAACCATCGTCTAAATAGACCTCTACACGTGTCGTTAGCGCTGAAACTTTGCTTAATGTCACGTTTACAGGTTCTGCATATCCACCTTCGACAACCGTATAGTCTGATACTGAAGTAACACTCGGTCTGTCGTCACTGTCATCAATGTTGGATGGTTGCGACGTGATATAGCTGGCTTGATTGTAAAGCGCTCTGGCTTGAATGGTGAGTGTTTCTGTGCCCTCGTATATGTCGTCATTCATTGGCTCGGCATAAATGAGGACGCTGCTGTGATTCGCCGGGATAGCAATATCCGCGGCATAGGCGTTACTCGAATTGAGCACCAATTCACCGATTTTTACGGTGCCAGCGCTGTTCCAGATAGTGAGTTTTCCCGTGTAATCACTGAGAATATCCGCGGTATGCAGGCCGTCGTTAACATTCAGTCTGATGACGGTGGAGGTGGTGGATGCGTTGGACAGGTTAAGTGTCCAACCGGGCCAGCTTGACTCTGAACCTGATTGTAAAGAGTTGATGGTTGAAACGACAGGGATGTCTTGGTCATCAGTAATGATTGAATCAGCGGATGTGACCCAACCCTGGCCGTCTGTGCGGCCATAAATCACGAAGGTTTCATTTCCTTCATATACGTTGTCATTGCTTACTTCGGCATTGACATGCAAGTCAGTAATACCAGCAGGAACGTTGATGGATGCTGTATAGCTGTTGCTGGCATTTAAATAATACTCACCAACCCAACCGCCAGCGGATGTATAGACGTGAAGTCTTCCCGAGTAATCGTCACCAAACATCGCCTGATGGCCGGAATCGTTAAAAGCCAGTTCTACGGTTCGGTCTGACGTGGCAGGGTGAGAAAGTTGAACAGACCATTTATTCCAAGGATAGGTACTTCCTTCTGCCGTACCGTTAATATTTGCGATTTGAGTGATACGCGGTATATCGGCGTCATCATTAATCACCGCCGTTGCAGAGTCAACCCAACTTGTTTGCGTATCGGCAGCTCTTGCCTGATTTTTAATGTTTCATTTCCTTCGTACGTGCTGTCGTTAAGCGGCTCTGCGTATAACTTCAGGCCCGTTATGCCTGCTGATACGGTTATGTCAGCCACCCAGCTATTGCTGGCATTCAGTGTTATTTCGCCTTGATAAACATTATCTAAAGAGTAGATGCGGATGACGCCAGAATAATCTTGCGAAAATGTAGCTTGATGGAGTGCATCTTGGACATTGAGTTTCACAACTGTATCGTAGATTGATGCATTTGAGAGGTTGAGAGTCCAGCCCGGCCAAGCACCACCACCCTCTACACCATCTTGCAGGTGTGTCACTGATGACACTGTGGGATTGTCAGGGTGATCCCAAATGATTGAGGCTGATGACTTAACCCAGTTTTGCCCGTCTGTGTGGGCCAAAATCGCAATGTTTTCATGGCCTTCATAAAGCGTATCATCCAGTATCTCAGCGCTGACATGCAGCTCCGATACACCAGAAGGCACCGTTACCCAAGTTTTATAGCCGTTGCCAGCGTTGAGCGTGAACTCGCCCAGAGAGGTGCCTGCGGCAGTGAAGACGTGAATCTTGCCCGAGTAATCGTAACCGAACGTCGCGGAATGCTCAAAATCATTAAAGCCGATTTCAACAAGATGGTCCGACGATGCGGCATTCGAAAGTTGTAGCGACCATTTATTCCAATTAGGGCTTTGGCCTTCTGTCACGTCTAAAAGGTAAGAAATCTGGGTAACACGCGGTGTATCGTCAGCATCAGTAATAGTGATTACGCCTTTGTCAGTTGCGCTATCCCACGTGTCACCGTCGACCCTAAACCACGCGTAGAAATTTTCATCACCTTCATACACGTTGTCATTAATGGTTACTAACTTAGCTTCAAACGCATCGACGTTTGCAGGCACGTTGAAAACATGGCCATAAACTATGTCGTGTTCGTATTTTTGCCAACTTCCGCCGTTATAACGGATCCAAAATTCATCGCCAGAGTAATCACCGTCTTCTGCAGATGAGGTGCCACCGTCAAGATTTAGTTCGATAGATATCGGAGATGTCGAGGCATTGCTGAGAGTGACAGCAATCGGTTCTACATAGCCTCCCTCACTGACTGTGTGGCTGGAGACACTCGTCACATTTGGTGTGTCATCGACATCAGTAATGGTAACTGTGCCTGATTGGGCAAGGGAGGCTTCATGTTCAGTGCGCACTTTAATGTCGAATGCCTCGTTATTTTCAAAGACATTGTTATTTGTGGTGCCCATCCGCACCTGAAAAGATGCGGTGTTGGCAGGCACGTCGATCCAATTTCCCAAATAGAAATCACCCGGTGCCTGCACCCAGTTCGTGCCATCGAAATTCACCCACAAATCATTGCTGTTCCAGTCATTGGCTTCATCAGCTGAACCTGGGTAAGCATCTACCAAACTCTAGTTATAGAGGTGGACATATTACTCAGGGTTACGGTGACAACAGCATCGCTGCCTTCTTCAACCGTAATATCGGAAACAGATGCCACGGTTGGTTTATCGGCATCATCGTTGAAAGTCGCTTCTTCTGAGACGATATAGTTGCTCTGCGTAGACAAAGCCCTTGCTTTGAGTTTTATCGTCTCGTTGCCTTCATAAATATCGTCGTTGGTGGGGTGGGCGTAGAGTTTCAAGCCAGTCTGACCAGCAGGTACAGCGATGTCTGCCTCCCAGTTATTGCTGAGTTGTAGGGTTACGGTGCCTATCTTTACATCAGCCATGTTGTAAATATCGATAGTGCCCGTGTAGTCCTCAAGGAACGTAGCCTGATGCAGGGCGTCATCAACGTTAAGCCTGACGACAGTGTCTGACTGAGAGGTATTTGATAGGTTCAGCGTCCAGCCTGGCCAGTCTCCGCCTTCAACACCTTGATGAGGGAGCGTCGTCAGCGACGTGACGGTTGGGTTATCGGCCTCATCGTCAAGCGTGGCCATTTGTCCGTTACCCTGCGAGCCATTGAGGAAAGCGAAGGGGAATATTTTTTCGTTGCCCTCATACACATTGTCGTCTTTTGGTTTGATAAAGACACGGAGGGCAGTCTGCCCGGCAGGCAAGGTGACGTAAAAGTTAGCCCCTGAGGAAAAACTACCAACGTCCCAGAGTCCGTCGCTGGCACCAACAGGGGAGATAGGGTTTCCATTAATATCTTCGGTATAAAGTTGTGATTCAAAGTTACCAAAGCTGCCAGAGTAAAAATTGTCGTTGAACGCAATGGTGACATTCATGTCTTCATCGGAAGGGTGCGTGGTCGTGAATTGCCAGCCAGGGCCCTCATCGTGAGTTGTAGCATTCTCCATGCCGTTTTGAATCTTTACGCCTGTTCCATGAAGAGTTGGCGGTGATTCATTGTCATTGAGCGTGACAGTACCACCTACCTGAGTTTGTCCTTCGACGTTGGCCCCAATGACGAATCCTTCAGTGCTCTCATAGACATTGTCATTGGTTGTGCTCATACGTAACTGAAACGATGCGGTGTTTGCTGGTACGTCAATCCAGTTTCCCGTATAAAAATCACTTGCGACCTTGACCCAACTGCTGCTGTCAAAATTTACCCAAAGCTCGCTGCTGTTCCAGTCATCAGTTTCGTTAGCTGATATAGGATAAGCATCCACCCAAACACGGGTCGTTGTGGTGGATGTGTTACTTAATGTGACGGTAGCCGTCGCATACTGTCCTTCCTCGACTGTGACATCGGAAACAGATACTACTGTTGGTTTGTCGGCATCATCGTTGAAAGAGGCTTCTTCGGAGGCAACATAATCACTCTGGTTATAAAGAGCGCGTGCTTTGAGCTTTATCGTCTCGTTGCCTTCGTAAATATCGTCGTTTGTGGGCTGTATGTAGAACTTCAGGCCTGTCTCACCTGCGGGTACAGCAATATCAGCTTTGTTCGTTTCATTGAATATTGCCTCGCCAACTATCGCATCTGTCATTGAGTAAATGTATACCCTATCGGTGTAATCATCTGCTTGGGAAACTTGATGAATTGTATCGTCAAGATACACTCTCACGACAGTATCAGTGATGGATGTGTTTGATAGCGCTAAGGTCCAACCTGCCATGGTCGTTCCTTCAATGCCATCCTGAATTTTAGTCAGAGCATTTACTATTGGTTTGTCAGCGTCGTCGTTTAACGTAGCTGTTTGTCCGTTACCCTGCGAGCCGTTGAGGAAGGCGAAGGGGAATATTTGTTCGTTGCCCTCATAGACACTATCGTCTTTCGGTTTGATAAAGACACGGAGGGCAGTCTGCCCGGCAGGCAGTGTGACGAAAAAGTTAGTCCCTGAGACAGTGCTACCAATGCTCCAGAGTCCGTCGTTTGCTCCAACAGGGGAAAGAGGGTTTCCGTTGATGTCTTCGGCATAAAGTTGTGATTCAAAGTTACCAAAGCTGCCAGAGTAGAAATAATCGTTGAACGCAATGGTGACATTCATGTCTTCATCGGAAGGGTGTGTGGTCGTAAATTGCCAGCCGGGACCTTCGTCGTGAGTTGCTGCATTCTCTGAGCCGTGTTGAATTCTAACGCCCGTTCCATGAAGAGTTGGCGGCGATTCGTTGTCATTGAGCGTGACGGTGCTTATCACTTGAGACTGACCTTCCGCATTGGCGCGAAGGGTAAAGCTCTCAGGGCCCTCGTAGATATTGTCATCCACCGTCGCGACTTTCACGCTGAATGTGGACGTGTTGGCGGGAACATCAACCCACTGACCTAAAGCGAAATCGCCCTTATCACGCCAACCATGTCCGTCGTTGAAATCAACATATAAGGTCTCGCTGTGGTCATCAACGCCCAGCGCAGAATCATTCAATGCGTCGAGCCAAATTCTTCCGCCAAGGGGAGATGCATGGCTAAGAGTGACTGTAATGGTTGTGTTCTGACCCTCATCAATCGTTGTGTCAGACACAGAGGAAACGATGGGGTCAATCTGATAGCTATGATTTTTCGTCCCAAGCGTCGACCCGTTTCGAGAGACACTGACGTCAAGTGACGAAGCTGCGTAAAGATCTGAACCTAGTATGTCAATTGAAAACACACCGCCTGCACTGACGTCACTGCTTGTGAGTGTGTGGCTGAAGGTATTCCCGTTGGACGACACTTCAATAACGTCACCTGTTTTACCGATAGAATATTGCCCTGTGATGCTGATGGCGCTTTGTGCTTCTGAAATGGTAACTTGGTTATCGGGAGTCACCGGGTTTATGGTCACGAAGCTTGTGTGTTCGATCGTGTAATGCGTGTCAACTGAAGAGGTAGTTGCTGTGTTGCCAGCGGAGTCAGATGCGACAAGTTGTGCACGTAATGCACTGTGATCGACCATGTCAGAAAACGCTACTTGAGCACTGAAGTTTCCTGTTGCATCTAAGGTGGCAGAAACTACCTGTGTGCTGTCAATCCATAAGGTAATGGTATCACCTGTTGAATAGTCGCCTGATGCTTTTCCTTCTATCGTGACATTGCCTGCGGTTTTATCCGTGTTATCGAGGGTAAAGTCGGCGCCCGATATGCTGGTGATCTTGATGATGACGGGCAAGGTGTAAGTTTTAAGCTTAACGTCTTCTTCGTTGCTGGTAACATCGCCCCACGTGATCATCATTTTCCCGTCGTCTGAGCCTGAGATGTGAGGGCGGGAGTTTAATGACCATGTGGCATCTTCTGAAACAACGATTTTATCACCGACCTTTTGGCCTGCAGAAGAAAAACGCTGCGCAACTATGTCTGTTGACTGGTCGGCTGCATCAGCAAACTCCCAAGTAACCGCAAAACCACCGTCACTGAGGCTGGCGATGTCAGGGTATTGTATTACTTCGCTCTGATCCCCATCGGCGGTGACGTTGTTGACGGTGAACTCGCTGCCAAGTGGTGTACCGTCTTGACTGAAACGCTGTCCAGATATATCGGTGGTATTTTGTGATGCGTTTTCGTTAAGCCAGACCACCACATAACTATTGTCATCCAGCACGGTAACGGAGGCATACTCTTGGTCGCCAGTGATGGCCGTATTGACAACGGTTTGGTTACCAATCTTTTGTCCATTCCCGTCGAAACGCTGCATCACCACGCCGTTTTGGTGGCCGTCGAGATCGTGGGCATGCCATACGGTGACATAGCCACCATCAGAAAACGCCGCGGTTTCCGGGTAAAAACTTGCATGGTCAGAAGCGTTGACTGAGATGTCGTTAGTTTTTGAACTTAAATCAGCATTAAAAACATGAGAAACAATGTCATTTGAGTGATTCCACGTGAGTACACGCTGTCATCAGCGAGCGCGATGACTCTGGGTTGATGGCCAACCCCATGGGTTGTTTCGTGTGTTAACTCGTCAGTTAATGCGTTTCCTGAGTGGTCAAACTTCCTGATAGCGATGTCATTATCATTGTCTGCATAGGTAATCCACGATGCGACAAACGAATCGTCGCTCAGTACAGTCAGACTGATATCATATTGAGTATTCGCGGTGTTGGCATTGAGCTGATATTCCGTGCCAACTTTGTTGCCATCGGCATCATAGTGTTGGGCAAAAACCCCATAGTCATCACCATCCTGATCATAGGATTGCCATGCGACGACATAGCTGCCATCAGAGAAGTATGCGTTGGTCGAAATACCTTGGAAGCTCTCTAAGTGTGTATTAACGGTGGTTGTCTCGCTGGCCTGAATCGAGGACGGGTCGTTGAGATCGACGTTGTAGCTGTGGGAACGGTTCATCACCTCAGAACCATCATGCTGGACAGACACTGAGATACTGCTTTCAGCGGCTAAATCGGCTCCATTGACGTCAATCGTGAAATACCCACCCGCACTTGCTTCAGCGGCAGTCATCGTATGGCTATGGGTCGTGCCATTGGCAGAGACTTCAATAACATCGCCTGCATTCGCGACCGTGTATTGCCCTGATACACTGACCGTGGTTTGTGACTCGGCAATATTTATGACGTTGTCGGGAGTCACGTCGAGAATAAGGAAACTGTCGTAATCGATAGAGAAGGGGGTGGAGGTTTGGATTGTCCCAACGTTGTTGGCAGAGTCAGACGCGGCCAATTCAGTGGTTAAGGTTGTACCGCTGAACATGTCAATCATCGGTACGTTTATCGAGAAAATACCAGCACTGTCTACACTTCCGGTACCAACCTGCGTACTCCCTATCTTCAGTGTGACGGGATCGCCGTCGGTAAACTCACCAATAACCTTACCCACGATAGCGATCTGGCCTGAAGTGAGGTCATCGTTGCTCAGGTCGAAATCTGAGCCGCCAATGCTGGTTATTGATAAAGATGTCATGCCGTAGGCGCGAACCTTGACATCATCTGTTCCATTGCTAGTGTCTGCCCAGGTGACCAGAAGGGTGCCATCCGATGCGGTGGAAAGGTCCAGCTCCGTCGAGCCGGAGGTGTTATCAGCTGAAGAAACGTTCAACACATCGCCAACCTTATCTCCGGTTGATGAGAACCGCTGTACATAAACGTTGCTGGTGCTGGATGGGCCGGTCAGGTTCCAGGTAACCGCAAACCCGCCATCAATTAGCGAGGTGACAGCCGGATGGCGTAGGTTTTCTCCTTGACTGCCATCGGCAGAGGTGGTGTTAATTATAAAGTCATCACCGTAAGGCGTGCCGTCACGGTGATAGCGTCTACCGTGGACATCATGAGTTGTAGGCGTCCCTTCTTTATCACTTAGCCAAACGATGACATAGCTATCATCGGGTAGCACAGTGACGTCTGGGTAGTCGTTGTGCCCCAACAGCGTTGTTTGCACGATATCTGTGTCGCCAGCCTTGTTGCCGTTGCTATCAAAACGTTGTGCAAAAACATGATATTTCCCCACTGTGTGCAATCCGTACCATGTAATAACATAGCCACCATCAGAAAATACGGCGATTTTTGGTTCCCACAGGTGTTGATTTGTTTCTGATGTTATATATGTTTCGCTGCCTTGCTTGGTGTCATCGGTGTTGAAAATCTGAGCAATAAGGTTGTAATTGGAACTGTATTCTCTTGATGTCCAGGCCATAATATAACGGTCATCTGGCAAGGCAGAAATACGGGGTGAGTACTGTGAAGATGACGATGAGTGGAGTACTAATTCATCCGTTAGAGGATTCGCATCGCTATCAAAGCGTCGCCCAGCATGCTTGTTTACATCGCCTGTACTATTCTCTGATCCCCAAACGGCCATAAAGGTGTCATCGGAGAACACTGCAAGATCAACCGACCAAATATATTCCGCGGTATCGGTGTTTAGCTGAAACTCATTCCCTTGTTTATTGCCAGCTGCGTCATAAAGCTGGCCGAAAATACCCCAATCACCGCTATCTTGGTCTCTTGATTCCCACGCTACGACAAAACTGTTGTCAGAAAAGTGTGCGACCTTAGAGCTCCACTGAATATCGTCCTGATGAGTATTAACGGTTTGTTCGCTACCTATGGCTAGCTCCGCCGGGGCAGAAAGGTCGAGTTTATAATCATGAGCACGTGCAACAACCTCGTTGCCACCTTTCTTCGCAGACACTGTCATGCTTCTTTCTGCGGCTAAGTCGGCACCATTGACGTTCACCGTGAAATACCCACCTGCATTGGCTTCAGCAGCCGTCATCGTATGGCTATAGGTGGTGCCATTGGACAAGACTTCAATGATGTCGCCAGCACTGGCAATCGAATATTGACCCGTAATACCAACCGTGGTTTGTGATTCGGCGATATTGATGAGGTTGTCGTTGGTGACATCATCAATGGTCAGGAAAACATCATGATTGACGGTGTAAGGGGCAGAAGATGATACGGTCCCTGTATTGCCTGATTCGTCAGTGGCGGCCACACTGACGTCCAGTGCCGTATGGTCTTTCAGGTCAGAAAAGGCGACAGTTGCGGTGAAGTTACCCTGATCGTCTATATTCCCTGACCCAATTTGATGACCGTCTATCGATAACGTAAAGGGATCGTTAACTGAGAAATCGCCAAAGACTTTTCCTTCGATGGTGACGGTACCTGCGGTTTTATCCGTGTTATCAAGGGTAAAATCTGTGCCCGAGAGTTGGGTAACCTCTATGGTGATGGGCAACGAGTAGGTTTTGAGCATGACATCTTTGGTGCCATCGACATACTCGCCCCAAGCGACGGTCACTTTTCCTGAGTCTGATGCAGAAATATGCGGCCGGGCACTATAGGTTTCAGGGGCATTATGTGAGGCAATCAGCTCGCTACCCACTTTTTGCCCATCGGCGGAAAAGCGTTGGGCGTGGACATGCGTTTTATCAAGATTGGATTCAAGATACTCCCAGACCACCACAAAACCGCCATCACTGAGGGGAGTGACGTCAGGGTATTTGACTTCTTCATAGTTGTTACTGTCTGCGGCTTCAGCGTTGATGGTAAACTCGTTGCCAATTTTTGACCCGTCCCGATTGAAACGTTGGCCGCAAATGTCTGAGGTGTTTGAGTACTGATTGTCATTCAACCAAACCACCACATAACTGTCGTCCGCTAATACGGCTACTGACGGATATTCCTGATAACCACTTACGTGGGTCTTGACGACGGTTTCACTGCCTACTTTGTTGCCACTGTTGTCAAACTGCTGTTTGACAACACCATCATATTGTCCGTCGACATTATCGCCTGCAAACCATGTAATGATGTAGCCGCCGTCAGAGAAGGCATCACTCTCAGCATAACGTGCATTTGGTGAGGTATTGACGGTTGTTTCACTGCCTTGCTTTGTGTCATCGGCATCAAAACGCTGAGATTTGATGACGCTTGACGAGTGCCATGAGAGCACATAGCTATCGTCGGCTAGTGCTGTGACCCGCGGTTGGTAATTACTTGATGTGGAGACATTGAAATTGAGTTCGTCAGTCAAGGGGGTGCCGTCCTGACTGAATTTTCTTCCCATAACATGGTCTGGCTTCGAAACGCCATTGTGATAGCTATGCCAAGTTGCGATAAAGGAATCGTCAGAGAACACGGTGAGACTGACATCAGACTGGAAATCGACGATTGAGGTATTTAATTGATATTCGCTGCCAGATTTGTTCCCTTTGGCATCAAAATGTTGGGCGAAAATACCATATTCATCACCATCTTGGTCATAAGATTGCCACGCCACCACATAGCTACCGTCGGAAAAGTGCTCAAGGGTTGGAAATCCCTGAAAGCTGGGTAAATACGTGTTAGCGGTGACGGTTTCGCTGACACCAAGCACAGAGGGTGGGGTGAGATCTATGTTGTATGGGTGTGTTCTGCTGACAACGTCTGAGCCCCCGCTTGAAACCGAGACTGCAATATCGCTGTCGGCCGCCAAATCAGAACCATTCACCGAGATGGAAAAACTACCCCCTGCGGCAACTTCCGTGCTAGTAAATGTATGAGTGTATGTGTTGCCGTTCACCGCGACATCAACAGTATCGCCAGTTTTCGCTAATACATACTGACCAGTGACATCGACACTGGCTTGTGACTCGGTAATGTTGATCGTGTTATCGCCAGTTAAGGCATTGATAATCAGAAAACTGTCAATATCAATCGAGTAAGACGATGTGGCTGGTATGATACCTATATTGCCAGCGGTGTCAGAGGCGGACAGTTTTGCCGTTAGTTCCGTGTGTGACGATATGCTGGAAAGTGGCACGCCGACAGAGAAATTGCCGGACGCATCGATGTTACCTGAGCCGATCTGAGTACCGTCCACCCAGATTGTCACTGTGTCTCCATCAGAAAATTCGCCGATTGCCTTACCTGAAACGGGTATATTACCTGCGCTGAGATCAGCATTGTCAACGATATAATCCGAGCTACCAATACCCTCGATCGACAAGTGTGTCGACATCGAATAGGCTCTGGTCTTAACATCATCGTAGCCAGCAACTTTTTCGCCCCATGCAACCAATACGGTGCCATCAGGGTTAGTCGATAGTTGTGGTCGTGCCGTGTAGCCAGCCTCGCCTGTCGATACGGTCAACTCATCACCGATTTTCTCACCGATGGGTGAGAACCGCTGTAGGAGGATATTGCTGGTATCGGGTGAGGTGTCTTTAAACTCCCAGGCAATAGCATAGCCGCCGTCATTCAAACCAGTGACTGATGGGCGTTGTAGTTTCTCATTTTGGCCATAGTCTGCTGTCACAGCATTGGCTTTAAATTCGCTACCAAAAGGCGTGCCGTCTTTGTAGAAGCGTTGACCATGAATGTCGTATGTTGTGGGGTTGGAGCGATCGTTTTCACTTTGCCAGACAATGACGTAACTGTCGTCTTTTAACACCGTGATATCAGGGTAGTGATTATCCCCTTTGTGTGTGGTGTGAACGGTGTCAACACCACCAAGTTTGTTACCACTGCTGTCAAAACGTTGTGCGAAGACCCGGTAGTCTAGGTTACCGCCATCATACACACTCCATGCGTACCATGTGACGACATAGCCACCATCAGAGAATACAGCAACTTTTGGATCCCACTGGTTACGGCTTGTGTCTGAAGAGACAATAATCTCGCTACCTTGCTTGTTGCCATTTGCATCAAAATGCTGTGACACGATGTCTGAAGTAGCGCTTTTTTCATTAGACACCCATGTGGTTATGTAACTGTCGTTTGGTAGGGCGGTGATTTGGGGTTGATATTGAGACTCTGATGAAGACTTCAGAGTGAATTCCCCAGTCAGTGGTGTGCCATCACTGTCATATTTTCTTCCAACAAACTCTGTCGTATTGGAACCACTGGGATGCTCGGATTTCCAAGCCGCGATAAATGTATCATCGGAAAATACAGTGACAGAAACCGAGTCCTGATAATCTGTTGTACTGATGTTTAACTGAAATTCAGCTCCTGCTTTATTGCCAGAAGCATCGTAACGCTGGCCAAAAATGCCCATTCCGTCGCCGTCTTGCAATGCGGATTCCCACAGTACGACAAAACTTCCGTCAGAAAAGTAGGCTGAGGCTGGGTAGAGCTGATTGTTTGTGAGGTAGGTATTGGCGGTTTGCTCACTACCTATTGTTAAGGCTGTGGGTGCGGAAACATCGACAGTGTAGGCGGTTGTTTGTGACGTAATTTGCGCACCGCCATGACTCAAAGATACTAATAGGCTGTTGTCTGCCGCTAAATCAGAGCCATTCACACTGAGGGTAAAATACCCACCTGCGTTGGCTTCCGCCGTGGTAACGGTATGGCTGTAGGTCGCACCATTCAAGGTTACATCAACAACATCACCCGCACTGGCAATTGAATACAGACCTGTGACTGCAACAGTCGTTTGCGACTCAGCAATATTCACAATGTTATCGGGAGTGACCGAATCAATGGTAAGGAAGCTGTCGTGATCGATGGCGAAGTCGGCGGTTGATGAAATCGAGCTGACATTGCCTGCCGTGTCAGATGCCGCCAATTTCACTGTTAATGTGCTGGTGTCGACAAGAGTCGAGATTGGCACTGTTGTTGTAAAGTCGCCATTGGCGTCAACGCTACCTGTGCCAATCTGTGTCCCCGTAACCCAGATTGTGACGGCATCTCCGGCAGAAAATTCACCGTTCGCTTTACCTGTTATGGTGACGTTGTCAGCGACAAGCTCATTTTCTGTAACAATGAAATCAGCGCCAGCGACCTCAGTTATCGACAGGCTTGTAGATAAGGTATAGTTTTTGACAACGATGTCATCAATTCCGCCAGTATCAAGACTCCATGTTACTAACAGTTGTCCGTTGTTTGTGGTGGTTAGGAAAGGCTCTGACGCCTGGGGTGCACCTATGCTCTCGGATACCGCGATTTCATCGCCTACCTTGTCACCTGACGCAGAGAACCTTTGGAGATAAATATTTCTCTCGCTATACGTATAAACGATTTCAGACCACGTCACTGCAAAGCCACCATCACTTAAATGGGTAACATGAGGGTCGTCTATTTGCTCGTCGTCACTGTTGATTGAAGTGGTGGTATTAATCTGGAATTCGCTGCCTAAGGGAGTGCCATCGGACAAAAAAATCTGTCCCTGAATATCGAAGGTGCCTGCGGCAATATCATAGTCTCGCCATACGATCACATAGCTATCATTATTGAGGGCCGTGACGGCAGGATCGCTTTGCTCGCCTGATGTTGTCGTATTAACAAGTGTTTCAACACCGACTTTGTTACCAAGGTGATCAAAGCGTTGTGCGTATACGCCTTTGTATTGACCATCTTGATCATTTGATTGCCAGGTGATGACGTAGCCGCCATCAGAAAAAGGTGCAATTTGCGGCCATTCTTGGCCGCTGGTTGTGTAGGTGTTTACCAGTACTTCATTGCCAACCGTTGAACCGTCGGCGTTAAATAATTGGCAAGCAACACCATTTCCTGAGCCGTCAGAGGTGCGCCATGTGACAGCGAAGCGATCATTCGCCAGTGCTGTAATATCCGGTTCTGCTTGTGTCCCATAGGTGTTGGTATTGATGATGAACTCAGAACCCAGAGGCGTACCATCTGAACTGAACTTTCTGGCAGCTATGTTGTGGTCATCGCTAGCATTGGTGTCATAAACAATGATAAATGTATCGTCAGAGAAAACGGCGATTTTTACCCTTTCCTGATCTTTATAGGTGTTATTGTGCAGTTGGAATTCGTTACCCAGTTTTGTGCCCGATGCGTCGTATCGCTGACCGTATATTCCCCATCTGTCTCCGTCTTGCCCAAACGACTGCCATGCAACGATATAGCTGCCGTCAGAAAAACTGGCGATAGTCGGCTTTATTTGTTGGTTATATGTGTAGGTGTTGACTACTGCTTGTGAGCCTTCGACAAGCTCTCCGGGGGCAGTCAAGTCAGTACTGTAGCTATGTTCTTTGCTGAAAAGTTTCTGTGAACTTCGGAAGATCTCGACCGTGAGGTTGTTGTTATCAGCGAGTACCGATCCTGCTACATCAAGAGAGAACACTCCGCCATTCGAGATGTCGTCAGAGGTCAAAGTATGGCTGTACTGCTGACCATTAATCGTGGTTTGAGCAATGTCACCCACTTGAGCGAGTGAGAACTGACCAGATATTGGGAGAGTTGCGCCTGATTCAGATAGGTTAATGGTGTTGTCATTGCTGATTGGATTGATGCTGAGGAAGTCTGTGAGGGTAAAGGTGTAAGCAGATGTATGAGTGATTTGGCCGACATTCCCAGCGACATCAGTGGCGTTGACAGTCACGGTCAGTGATGTGTCAGATATCAACAGACTATTTTCAACTGCGAAATCAAATACGCCGCTCGATGCGATAGTCCCTGTCGCGATCACACTGCCGGCTACCGACACTGTCACAGTGTCGCCCGTGGTAAATTCGCCGGAAATGGAACCCGCGACAGTGATGTTGCCATTGTTTAGATCTGCCGCACCAATTGTGTTTGTTGCGTTTCCGATTTGTGAAAGCGCCACAGATGTTGCGGGTGTCTGAGGGGCGTCGGTGTCCACCGAGTAGGTATAATCATTCTCAAGCAGTGTTTGACCGTCTCGTATCAGCATGAGTGTTGCTGTGGTAACCGTAGCAAGATCTTGACCACTCACGGCGATGGTAAACGTACCACCATTTTGGATGTCGGTTTCGGTGAATGTATAAGTGAAAACACTGCCATTAACCACGAACTCTGCCGTATCGCCAGCAATGGCATGGCCAAACTGACCTTCAATATTTACGGTGCCTGAGGCCTCCGTGCTGTTAATAATGCCGTCACCCGCAAGACTGGTTAGAGATGTTGCCGCATTAAAATCAACGCCAGTGAGGGTGATGACGACATTTTGCTGAGTACCATCTGTTGCAGTGAGCGTCAGGGTATCGTGAACTACTTGTCCGTCAGTCAGGGGCGCAACGCTATGTGCTGCTGCGCTATAAACCACGTGCCATCTGTCAGTGATAAGGAGCCGTACGTACCGTCAACGTTAGTATTCTGAAATGTCGGTGTGTCGTTAGCATCTGGGTCTGAAATGGTCAGTGTTCCAGTGGCTTGCGGCGTGAGATCAGTGATGGTCAGCGCTTGTGAGGTGAACACACCGTTGATATCCACCAGATAGAAGTTGCCGTTTTCCGTTACAACCAGCTGCGGTACAGCGTCATCATTGTCAAAGCCTGAGAGGTGCTTCAAGTGCTGGAATCGATGGTTTGCGCCGATGGTGAAAAGGTCTACACCGCCTGATTCGCTCTCACACACAAAGATCAGATGGTTATCAACTTCTGTCGGAGACGAATGATAGGAAAAACCCGAATCTAAGGAGTCTCGCTGGGTGATTGAGCCGTCGTTTTCGAGCTGGTAAAGGTGCGATATTTTGTTGTCATCGCCGCTGGCGAGAATGAAACTGTCACCATTTTCGGTTTGGTGAGTATTGACTGAGTGGTTACTGCCTAGGTCGAATGTGTTGCTGGTTTCCAGCGTCAGCCCGCCATTGCTTTCGTCAATGGCATAAACGTTGAGCGTATCGTTTGATGCGGAGAACAGATAGGTATTACCGCCATGCGTCAGTAAATCCAGACTGGATACATTGTCTCCGGCAGAAATAGTGGTTCCCGTTTCACTGATAGCCCCCGTTGTTGGGTTGTAAGTAAGGACATCGATACGGTCGTTCTGTGGACGCGTGGCATAGATGTAAAAGGTGCCACCCGGCGCTTCATAAAGGATATTTTCGCGAACTATCCCGCCATTTGTAGAAGGCTGTGAGTGGCCAAATGTTTTCCCGCCATGGAAAGATAACTCTCCAGTGTCGGAGATGTGCCACACCGATATGGATCCGCTGTTTTGTGATGTCAGAAAGAGGGTTGTCTGGCCAGTCACATCATAGATGTTCGATGCAGTCAGGCCGTTACCCAAGGCGTCGAGTGGGAGGCCAAAACTCTGAACATCGCTCGTAATGCTTCCAGACAAGGTCGTGGCAACGGTACCCTGCGATGAGTCATAAAACATGCGGTCTGATTCAGTGACCGAACCGTCGTTTTCGACACGGTGAAATGTCACTAGGCCGTTGTAACCAACGTTAGTTGTCAGTATGTAGGGGACGCCTGCGATTTGGATATGACTTGACGTATTGCTGGTGGTTGTCGCACCTGTTGCCAATGCTCCGGCAGAAATTGAGAAAGGTCCGAGGCTATTTTCGGTCACAGATCCGGTATGAGTGCCACCGACTGACGAGGCGTCCTCGACGCCTGTCAATGTTATAGTGACGAGCTCCGAGTTGCCGTCACTGGCGTTGACGGTAAACGTATCCTGCGCAGTCTGACCTTGGTCTAAGGGTTGCAGAGCACTGTTATTGGCGGTAAATGTCCAATGCCCATTATTAAGATCAAATGTACCGTATTGCCCCGTAAGTGTTGTGTTTATGAGGCTCGGACTATCGTTGGTGTCCTCATCTGTAATCGAGAGCTGACCCTGAGCGATGAGATCTGCATCATCTTCAGCAACGCTTCCGCTGGTCACACCGCTAATGACGGATGCATCCTCATCACCTGTTACTGTAATGATGATTTGATGCTCTGAGCCATCAGACGCCGTGACAGCAAAGGTATCCTGAGTCTGTTCATCGTCATTCAGTGCTTTAATGGCACTGGGGTCAACGACATAGCTCCAAGTACCATCGCTGTTGGTCGTCAGTGTGCCGTAAGTACCTATGTGCGTTTGGTTAGGCAGTGTGGGTTGTGTTGACGCATCGGGGTCAAACAGGCTGACAGTGCCGCTGGCGGTCGTTTCGGTCTTGAGCAGTGTAGATTGCTTGTTGCCACTGATGATGGCGGTGGTGTCGGTACCTGTGATACTGATGGTAATTTGTTGCTGAGTACCGTCAGTGGCGGTGAGGGTCAGCGTGTCTGTGACGGTATCACTGGCAGTGAGGTAGCCTGAGTCATCGCGATTCAGAGTATAGACCATTGGCCGCTGGTTAGCACTAATGAGCCGTAGGTACCATCCACCGTGGTATCCGTAAAACTGGGGCTATCTGCATTATCGGCATCGCTGATCCCTAACGTCCCAGAGACCGAGGCCACTGCCTCATCGCTATCCGTTTCTGTGGCGGCTGTACTGAAAACACCGGAGACAACAGGTGCGTCTTCATCCCCAGTCACTGTCATCACTATTTGATGCTGCGAGCCGTCAGAGGCGGTGATAGTGAAACTGTCCTGAGCCTGCTGGTTATCGTTTAGCGCCGCGACCGCATCTGGGTTGACGACATAGCTCCATGTGCCATCGCTGTTGGTGGTCAGAGTACCGTAAGTACTGTGTGCGCTTGGTTAGGCAGCGTGGGTTGTATTGACGCATCGGGATCAAATAGGCTGACAGTACCGCTGGCGGTGGTATCGGTCTTGAGCAGTGTAGATTGCTTGTCGCCACTGATAATGGCGGTGGTGTCGGTACCTGTAATGGTAATACCGATTGTTTGCTCAGTGCCGTCGGTAGCGGTGAGAGTGATTGTTTCTGTAACAGTATCACCCGTTGTCAGTTGGCCGGCCTGGCCAGCACGATCCAAAGTGTAGGTCCACTGCCCATTAGTCAGTATCAGTTCGCCGTAGGTGCCATTCACTGTGGTGTTATTGAACACGGGCGAATCGCTGCGGTCGGCATCGCTGATCCCCAATGTGCCTGACACCGAGGCGACGGCCTCATCGCTGTCGGTTTCAGTCGCTGCTGCGATGAAATCACCTGTGACGACAGGGATGTCTTCATCACCTGTCACCGTCATAACTATCTGATGCTGCGAGCCATCAGAAGCAGTAATGGTGAAGCTGTCCTGAACCTGCTCATTATCATTCAGCGTGGCCACCGCGCTTGGGTTAACAGCATAGCTCCATGTGCCATCGCTGTTGGTGGTCAGGATACCGTAAGTACCTACATGTGTTTGGTTAGGCAGTGTGGGTTGTGTTGTCGCATCAGGGTCAAACAGATTCACGGTACCGCTAGCGCTGGTATCGGTCTTTTGCAGCGTCGCTTGCTTGTCGCCACTGATAATCGCTGTGGTGTCAGTACCTGTGATGGTAATACTGATTGTTTGCTCGGTGCCATCGGTAGCGGTCAGCGTCATTGTTTCGGTGACGATGTCACCTGTGGTGAGTTGACCCGCATGACCTGCGCGATCCAGAGTATATGTCCACTGGCCATTGGCCAGTACCAGTTCGCCGTAGGTACCGCTCAATGTCGTGTTGTTAAACACAGGTGAGTGACTGCGGTCAGCATCGCTGATTGACAGCGTGCCCGCGACGGAGGCCACCGCTTGGTCGCTGTCGGTTTCGGTCGCGGCGGCAGTAAACACACCAGAGACCACTGGCGCGTCTTCGTCACCTGTCACTGTCATCTGCATCTGGTGTTGAGAGCCATCTGAAGCGTTAATGGTAAAGCTGTCCTGAACCTGCTCG
Organism: Veronia nyctiphanis; assembly: GCF_004116385.1. GTDB lineage: Bacteria > Pseudomonadota > Gammaproteobacteria > Enterobacterales > Vibrionaceae > Veronia > Veronia nyctiphanis. The sequence continues at coordinate 56,841 of NZ_PEIB01000031.1, forward strand.
TTATCGTTCAGCACCGCGACCGCATTTGGGTTGACGACATAGCTCCATGTGCCGTTGCTGTTGGTGGTTAAGGTACCGTAGCTCCCTGTAAACGATTGATTAGGCATCGTTGGCTGGGTTGGCGCATCTGGGTCATAAATAGTGACGATGCCGTTGGCGCTAGTGTCAGTTTTCAACAAGGTCGACTGGCTATCGCCTGTTATAATGGCTGTTGTATCGCTTCCCGTGATAGTGATGATGATTTGTTGTTCTGTACCATCGCTTGCAGTGAGTGTCAGCGTATCGGTGACCGTATCGCTGGCAGTAAGATGGCCAGAATCATCGCGGTTCAGGTATATACCCATTGACCGCCAGTAAGCACCAATGCGCCGTAGTTGCCGCTGACCGTGGTATCAGCAAAGCTGGGTGTATCGGCGTTATCTGCATCGCTGATGGCGAGTGTACCCGTGACCGATGCAACTGCCTCGTCGCTGTCGGTTTCAGTGGCCGCTGCGGTGAAATCTCCCGAGACGACTGGCGCGTCCTCGTCGCCCGTGACTGTCATTACAATTTGATGCTGCGAACCATCAGAGGCCGTTATCGTAAAACTGTCCTGCGCCTGCTCACCATCGTTAAGCGTTGCAACCGCTGAAGCATTGACGACATAGCTCCATGTGCCATCGCTGTTGGTGGTTAGGGTGCCATAGTTGCCGATAAACACTTGAGAGGGAAGCGTCGGCTGCGATGTGTTGTCAGGGTCAAACAGACTTACCGTACCAGTGGCGGTGGTGTCAGTTTTCAACAGCGTTGATTGGCTATCGCCTGTAATAACGGCGGTGGTGTCGCTACCCGTTATGGTAATGGTGATCTGTTGCTCCGTACCATCAGTTGCAGTAAGGGTCAGCGTATCGGTGACAGTATCCCCCGATTTAAGATGGCCGGAGTCGTCGCGGTTCAGGCTATAGGTCCACCGACCGTTGGTCAGCACTAGCTCGCCGTAAGTTCCAATGACTGTGGTGTCGGTGAAGCTTGGTGTATCGGCATTGTCTGCATCGCTGATCGCCAACGTGCCAGTGACTGAGGCGACAGCCTCGTCGCTGTCGGTTTCGGTAGCCACTGCGTTGAACACCCCAGACACCACTGGCGTGTCTTCGTCACCAGTCACTGTCATCACAATCTGATGCTGTGAACCATCAGAGGCGGTGATGATGAAAACATCTTGCGCCTGCTCGTTGTCATTCAATGTTGCAACGGCACTCGGATCGACAACGTAGCTCCACGAACCATCACTGTTGGTGGTCAATGTACCGTACGTGCCTACATATGGCTGATTTAGCAGGGTCGGCTGGTTTTCGGCATCGGGATCAAACAGGCTAACATTGCCAGTCGCGGTTGTGTCAGTTTTCAACAGCATCGACTGTTTGTCTCCGCTTATGACAGCGGTAGTGTCTGAGCCTGCAATATTGATGGTAATGATTTGTTGCGTGCCATCTGTGGCTGAGAGATAGATCGTATCCTGAACATTGTCTCCGCTTGTCAGGTGGCCGGATTTATCGCGATCAAGGGTGTAGGTCCATTGCCCACCACTGACAACGAGTGAGCCGTACTGCCCCGGTTGGGTAATGCCGTCAAAAGAGGGGCTGTCAGCAGTGTCGTAGTCAAGAATACTTAAGGTGCCCGACACCGAGGCGACAGCCTCATCGCTGTCAGTTTCTGTGGCTGCTGCGGAAAAAAGACCAGAAACAATGGGCGCATCATCGGCCCCCGTTACTGTCATTACAATTTGATGCTGCGAGCCATCAGAAGCAGTGATGATGAAAATATCCTGCGCCTGCTCATTGTCATTTAGCGGCCTGATATCGTTTGTTGCAACGGCATAATGCCAGGTACCATCGGTGTGCGTTGTCAGGGTGCCGTAATTGCCTGTGTGTTGTTTGTCGGGCAGGGTGGGCTGTGTAGCAGCGTCTGGGTCATAAAGGTTGACTGTACCGCTGCCTGACGCATGGTGTTTCAGTAGCGTCGACTGACTGTCTCCGCTAATGATTGCGGTAGTGTCTGTGCCCGTGACGGCGATGGTAATAATTTGTTCAGTGCCATCGGTGGCGATCAATCTCAGCGTGTCGGTAACAGAATCACCTGTGGTGAGATGGCCTGAACGACTTGGTTCTAGGGTGTAGACCCACTGGCCATTGGTCAGCACTAACGTTCCGTATTGGCCTGTTACGGTCGTATCGGTAAAGCTTGGGGTATCGGTGAGGTCTGCATCGGCTATGTAAACATCACCAGACGTGGACGCAGGTGCCTGATCACTGTCAGTTTCTGTCGCTGCGGCAGTTAATACCCCCGAGACTACAGGTATATCATCGGTACCTGTTACGGTTATGGCAATTTGATGGGATGTGCCATCGGAGGCGTTAACGGTGAAGACATCGGTATCCAGCTCTTGCTCGCCAAGAGGCACGATTCTATTGGGGTATACCTGATAAACCCATTGCTTCTCTGAGGGGTTGCTGAGATCTGTGGTGAGAGTGAGGGCTCCGTAGTGACCTGTCAGGACAGTGTCGTCAATTGTTGGTTGAACGGGATTATCTGGGTCATACGCCGAAATTTTTCCTTGAGCACTGGTCGCTAATGCCTCCAGTGTGTTGTTAGTTGCACCTCTCAGGTAAGTCTGTGTGTCTTGTCCGGTCAGAGCGATGGATAGCCCAATTTGCGCGCCGTCGGTGGCAATTAGCTCAAATTGCTCATGTTGGATTTCATCCTGAGACAACATTTCGAATAACAAGGGATCCGGTGAATATGTCCACTGGTGTGAGACCAGAGACAGCTGACCGTATGCACCTGTTATGGCGATATCATCGAAGACAGGGGAGTGGCTCGGATCAGGGTCGTGAATCGACAGTGTGCCTTCGATATTTGCGTGAGTGCCACCTTCATGAAGTTCGCCATTTAAATCTCCATCTATAATGCATGGGTCATCAAGGCCGGTTACCGAGTAGTTGAAGGTTTTTGTTGATCCATTTCTTGCGACCACAGAGAAAGTCTCTGAGGCGACTTCTCCAGGGTTGAGAGGGATTATGGCTTCAGCATTTTCTGTATATTTCGCGACACCGCCAAAAACAGTAAAAACACCATAGAGGCCAATAATCTTTGTTTCAGGCAGGGTTGCTGGAATTTCCTCCACGGACTCTTCGAGAGTCTCACGCTTGTCAGCAATTATTCTTTTGTATTTATCTGATGCTTCCGGCGGCAATGCTTTTCGATAAGGGTAGGCGGGTTCAGAATCGTGACTAAAATCTGATTGAAAGAGTCTCAACGAATCAATGATTAACTGTGTCGAAACCTCTATTTCTTTGGCTTCTATAGCGATCTTTGTTTCAAATTGTTCGATTTCTCTGTGAATCTTGGCAATTTGTCGTTTTGATTCTGAGATGAACTCTTCGCATATCGCCACGTTCTGACAGAACTCGCTGTTCATTTCTGTCAGATTCTTTTCAATGACGGCCAGTTGTTCGTCTAGCGTCTTGCGTCTTTGGGTGATGGCCTCTTCATAACTCTCCAGTAATGAAGACTTAAAAGGATCAATCAGGCTGAGATTGTGGGTTAGAATATCGGGAGAAATGCCTGAGTTGTCTAACAGCCTGAACAGAGGTGCGGGCAATCCGTTGAAATTCAGTTCAAGTTTCCCTGTGGCTATTAAAAACAAGCCATTTGGAACTTGAATGGCGACTCCATCATTATCAATGTACGTGAAGTCGAATCCGTCAAATGTGACATCATCCAAATCGGACAATTCAATTTTTTGCATCAGTCCAGACAAAACTCCTACGAAAAGTCTTTGCCCAGCCAGTCTGACGAGGTTGTTATTATTCTATTTTTACGTTATCGGCAAATTTTCAGTTCTCTTAACCAACACTGAAGTCGTCAATCGTAGAGTTGCCAGCAACGTCGGTGATACTGATCGTTATGTCCGCTCCTGCGCGATAGTCTGGGTTGTCAATTTTCCATGTTCCATCGGGCTGGATTTTCGTTTCACCAATTTCATGGTCCCCCTGTGTAACTTTTACTGTTGCTCCTGCATCCCATGAATTGTAATCGCCGCCTCCGATAAACGAGTCTCCCTCATGCAAGCTATCAGCATTACTGAGATGGATTTCGGGTGGCGTGGTATCAAGCTTACAGTGCCTGTTTTAACGTCGGTGGTATCTTCATGCGTGATGGCCACTGTGAACGCATTGTCTCCTTGGGCTAAAACGCGATCTGAGGGCAGGGTGAGGTGCCAGTGACCATTTTGGTCTGCTCGGGTCGAAAACGTATCGTCAAGAATTGAAAACGCAACCAACGCACCGGGCTCAGCATCGCCCTCAAAAGAAGGCCGTGGATCATGTGTGATGGTATGATTTTGACCGTCCGTTAGCGATATATCCGAAGTCGTGGATGGGTCAAATTTTGCGCCTTGCTTGAACCATACATCAGCATACTCATGCACTTCGCCATCTTTAGATGTGTAAGAGCCCATAAGGCTCAGTAAATTTCCATTGTCTGTTTCATCCGACGATATCGAGGTAAGGTTGATACTTGCAATGTCTAATTCAGCAAGCGTCTTTAATTCACCCTCGTTGGTAATGCCATCGACATTGCTGTCGACCCAAATATTAAGTTTTTCGTAAATGGCATCATGAATATCAATTTTACCGTCGGCGTTGGTATCGTGTTGTCTCAAGCTTCAAAGCCATCTTTTGCGCGTGAGCCGTCAGCAAGCTGGGTTCCCTCGCCAAACATTTCGCTACCATTGTTAATGACGCCATCGCGATTGATGTCCCAGACAAGGAATCCATCCTCACCGTTCGCCCAACCTGTTGCTCGCGATACGCCATCCGCATTGAGGTCGTAATTGATTTTCGAGTTATCTACGGAAATGGTTTCGATGCCGTCGCCATCCAAATCAAAGAGCAAAGGCGTCACGAAGTCTTTAGGGCGTGCCACGACATTGAACGTCACGTCTTTGGGGTTGAGCCAGGGGAAAACTCCGCCCCCCGGCAAGTCTTCCCATTTAGACTCGTTTCCGCTGTTGTCCTCATTGTCGTATCCAAATACGTTCCGGTGAGATTCAGAGAGATAGACCCAGCTTTTCTTACCATTCTGGATGATTCTTGCGCCATCATGATCAAGAGAGATGGAAGCGTCGCCGTTGGAGTATCCTATTTTGTGTCCATTGGGAATCAGGAATAAGCCCAGTTTTGACGCGCCATTCAGATAAATATCGGTGTTGAGGCTGCCATAATTTGAGGTTTTGCTCATGATAACTTTGGCACTCATGATGTTGCCACTGCTGTCCATGGTGTAGTAGCCGATGCTGTTTTTGTAGATGGAAAAATTGGTCTTGATATTCCACATTTCCAGAGTCATTTTTTCGACTCCGGATACGTTCCATAAGCCGCTGCTTTCACGAGGTACAAGTTCATCATCGAGGATGGTTGCGGTGCCTGATACCTTGTTTGATTGATACTCGGATGACGCAAGAAGTTTAAACTGTTCGCCTCCCTCATACTGGGAATCTTCTTTGGTACTCACGCGCACTTTAAATGAGTCTGTGTTACTTGGCACGTTGACGGAGTTGCCCACATTGTGCCATGTGTAGCCGTTGTTGAAGCTGACTTGTAAGTTACTGTTGTAGTCATATCCGGTTGCTGAGTGGCTTTGTAAATCTAATGTGACTGTCGTCGATGATGTTGATTCATTTGAGAGGGAAACATTAAATATCGCTGTATCCCCTTCCCAAACATCGGGACTGCTTACTGATGTGACTTCAGGTTCGTCGTAATAATCATTAATGGTGACCTCGCCCCTGCCGGATGAAGAGTTCCATCCATCACCTTCAACTCTGGCCCACACCGAAAATCGTTCAGTGTCCTCATAGATATTGTCGTTCTTTGTATCGAAGCGGAGCTCGAATGATGAGTTACCAGCGGGCACGTCAATATAAACACCGCTTGAGACATTTCCGTAGTGTTTTTGCCAACTGCCACCACCATAGCGAACCCAAAAATATGTTTCATAATAATCAGTTGCTCTTGATGCTGTTCCGGAGTCGAGGTCGATTTGAACGCGGGTTGTTTGTGTCGATGATCCGCTGAGTGTGACCTTAACAGGGCCAGCATAGCCGCCCTCATTGACACTCACATCTGAAACATCGGTAACGCTGGGCTTGTTGTCTGCTTCGTCAGTGATAGTGACAGTACCGCTTACCTGTGCTTGATCTTCTGCATTTGCACGAATGGTAAAATACTGAGTATTTTCATACGTGGAATCATTGGATGTTGCTACTCTGACTTGGAATGACGACTTGTTCGCCGGAACATCAACCCATTTACCCGTTGAAAAGTTACCTAGATTTTGCCAGCCGTTACCGAAGTTGACGTAAAGCGTTTCTTGATAATCGCTGCCTCCGCCGTGCGCAGTGCCGTTGTAAGCATCCACCCATATTTTGGTGGTGCTGGTCGAGGTATTGCTAAGTGAGACCGTGACAGTCGCGTCCTGACCTTCTTCTACCGTGGTACTTGAGACTGCACTGACGTTGGGAGCGGTTTCATTGTCGATGATATGGCTGTTTTGAGACTGTACCCAGTTTTGTCCATCAACGTGGCCTGAAATCACAAAAGTTTCATTCCCCTCATACACATTATCATTGATGGCTTCGGCACTGACATGGAGGTGTTTTATGCCAGCAGGCACTTTAACGTTGATGTCATTATTGTGGCTCAAAACGTATTCACCCACCCATGCGCCCGCACTGGTATAGACATGGATTTTTCCTGTGTAGTCGTCACCAAATTTTGCCTGATGCAAGCTATCGTCAAACTTCAATTTGACGAAGCGATCAGTGGTCGATGTGGAGGTCATGTTCACGGACCATTTATTCCACAGCCACCCCCCTTCGTTGACATTTTCGAGGTTAGTGATGCTGGCAACTTTAGGTATGTCAGCATCATCTTTGATATAGGCTTTTTCTGACTGCACCCAGCCTTGCTTGCCGATCACAGCGGCATTGATGGTGAGGCTTTCGTTCCCTTCATACACATTGTCATTGTTGGTCAGCGCATAGAGTTTCACACCTGTATGCCCAGCGGGGATCGTGATAGGTGCTTGATACTGATTACTGTTATCGACATACACTTCCTGAAGGAAATTCCCTGACAAGTCATAAACATGGACTTTACCGCTGTAATCTGACCCAGGGGTATTGGTCTGGGATTTGTTGCCTTGATGCGTCGCGGTGTGCTGGGCGTCATGAAAATTCAGCGTGACCGTGGTTGCGGTATCAGAGGCGGTACTCATGTTCATGGTCCAGCCAAGCCAGCCACCTTCAACGTTATCCTGAAGGTGTTTGATGTTACTCACTGTCGGTGCGGTTTCATTATCCGTGATGGTGACCACCCCCTTGCCCGCGGTGTCATTCCATTCATCTCCTTGAACGCGTGCCCAGACCGTGAAGTTTTCGTCACCCTCATAAATATCATCGTCGAGGGTGTCAAAACGCAGCTCAAAGGCGGTCTGATTGGCCGGGACATCAATGAGCATGCCGTCGGATACGTTACCTGTTTTTTGTTGCCACTCGCCGCCGTCAAACCGTACCCAGAATGTGGTATCGGTGTAATCGT
>NZ_PEIB01000032.1 GCF_004116385.1 Veronia nyctiphanis
CTTTGGTGGAGACTTTACCACCTTAAATGGTGTCCGGGTTCATTAAACCACTACAGTTGTTATACGCTTTCATAAACGATTGCCCCTACTTTCTGGGCGCAAACATCCATGAATAATTTTGTAAAACTTGAAAGCCAAGCTTCTTAGCTAGGGCTATCGACGCTTTGTTACTCTTATGACAGCTCCACCAAGGTACGCGACCTTCAGATAGCAGTTGATTTATGTAGTGGGAGCATATCAAACTAGCAAAGCCACTTTGGCGGGAGTCTTCCCGCGTCGCGACCGCTATTTCTACATTCTTATCGGTAGTATAAGACGACCAAGTACAGGCAACTATTTCGCCATTTCTTAGCAGACACAAACCACTACCGCCGGCCTCAATAAAGTCATCTGGCGAGTTCCAGAAAAGTCTGAAATCTGGGTCTATTTCGCCTTCGATACGTTTTGCTAACGACAAATCAATTCGCTTTAGCTCAAGTCCATCTCCAACAGGCTGCACAATTCTCGGAGACAATGGTGCGTACTGAAAGCTAAGTCGCTCTACCACACCAAATCCATAGTTTTCTGACATGAGACGCTGAAATTCCGGATCATCTGACATTAAAACTATTGCGCTATGTTCTTTAAATAGTTCTGCGACCTTATTCAGGTAAGAGCTCTCTACATTTCCACGAGAGACCAATACAGCCTCTACACCGCGACGGATAAAGAAAAACACTTCAGGTTGTTCTACATTATCGAGGAAAAAGACCACATCCTCAGCGGACTTAACTGATATTTCGATTAAGGTCTTCTCAAACGAAACCTTATCGATCTTATTTTCAAAGTGTGAAAAATCCACTTTAAACATATTTTTACCTCGTTGAACCTAGTCACTAACTCGTATATCTAATCCACTCGCAAATACCAAGAATCACGATATCGGCACTGCGTATAACAGTGTTATATACCCCAAAGTGTGCAATATAATTCCTGCTCTTTGTTCGATGTAATTCAAGGGTGAAATTTGCGACCCTCTATACGCCTTTAATTCCTCATGCCTCTAGGCAAGCGTGTTCCTGTTCGGGTGAAAGGGGTGGATGCGCCTGAGATTCGTGGGAAGTGTGAATCTGAAAAGCAGAAGGCGAGGTAGGCGAAGCAGTTTACGGTTGCGATGCTGCGGGGTGCGGAGGTGATCAGGCTGGTGAATATCGAGCGGGGCAAATACTTCCGGTTGCTGGCTGATGTTGAGATAGATGGTGAACGGCTGGCAGAAAAGCTGATTAAGGCCGGATTAGCTCGGCCTTATGATGGGAGTAAGCGGTTGGGGTGGTGTAAATGAAGTTAGATGACTATGATGCCTCTTTTAGCTCGGTATCACTAGAAATGTCGCCACCTAATAAAAGTGTTTCAAGCTTTTTATACATATTTGTATCTTTAAAAATTGCTTCTTCATAGCCACTTCTTAAAAACTCTTCGACTTCTTCTTGGTTCATCTTACCATTACCATACAAGCTATGTAGAGATATACCAAGAATAGTGCTTATATCATGACCACAACAGATGAATTGATTTTCTATTTCACAGCTTTCATCAACTTTACTCTTTAAATAGTCAATATCTAGTTTATTTGTATTTTTTGCATTTATTTGATTGACTAGATTTGCAAGATTTAAATTTAAACTTTTTTTATCTATAAATTTAGAATAATCTATTTTTTTTAATGAAATATCGTTCTGATCTCTTAATAACCCTAACCGGATCTTACCTAAATCTTTTGCTATTAAATATATATGCTTTCTTACTTCATCAGTATCTATTTTCCCTACTTTCTTTGGGATTTTGTTACTAGATCCTTTTTCTATAAGTAGTTTATCTAGAGAACTAGATTCAAAAAGAGATATCTCTAAATCTCTATAGTCAGTTTCAACTATATTGCATAAAGTATTTTTATTTCCTAACTCTTCTCTATAGTCTCTGTCGATGAAACCTACTACTACTGAATTAGTATCCTGTGTTTTTGGATTGTTGGAGATTACACTAACTACGTTCTCCCATCCATTACAAATTTGTATTTTAGGATCTCTAGGCAAATTTTTAGTCAGGAAGAACTTTGCATCACTACCACCTTCAACAAGAAGCCATGGATTTGGGTCATTAGAAAATTCTATTTCAGTAACTAATTCATAAGGTGGCATATAATCAAACATTTAAAATACCACCATCTAACGCAACAGCTAAATCTCTTCTCGGTCCAATAATCTGCGGTGAGTGAGTCGCAACAAGAAAGTTATGATTTCCGATCTCAGAAACTTTTAAAATATCATTTATGAATCTTCTTTGCCAGTCGACATGTAAAGATATCTCTGGTTCATCAATTAAAAAAAGCTGATGTTTATCAGTTTTAAATATAAGGTCATAAAATAAAATTATTTGATGTTGTTCACCTGAGGATAAATCATGTGGCTGTATTTCACGTGATGATTCTTTATCATTTTTATTTGTAGATAGCTCTATTGAGAAACCATCTTTTGAATTTAATTTTATACTTTTCTTTAGTATTTTAGATGATATTATACTCCGGAATGTCTCAATTTTTTTTAACAATCCATCGTAAACTTTCAGCTTTTCTTCAAGATCATTTAAGTAAAGATAAAGAACATGATTTTGGGTGTCGTTAATTTTTGTTATTTCGATCGGAAATAGCTCACTTTCTTCAATAAGACCAGCAACAGACAAATCCAGTATTTTATTTTGTATTTTTTCATATTTATTAAATATCTCATCATTAGTCAGATTTGAATAGTTTGAAGAGAGAAGTCGCTGTGGGAATGTTCTATCTTGTTTCCTTGATATATCAGCTGATATAGTGTGCGCATTTGAAATTTTATTTGCTATATCAATTGAGTATTCATCTATGATATAGATATTTCCTCCAAGGCCGAGGTCTTCATTTTTATCCCCAGTAATTTTCATATTACCATTAGCTAAAGCCCAGTTATGATTACTCATAAAACTAGATGTCTTAATTAACCTTTGAGTTTTTATTAAATGGCAGTTGATTTTGTTATTAAATTTTTCAACCCACTCTGGACGCCTTTTGTTTTTTACTATGTTTGGCTTTTTCTTTGCTATCATAGAAATATAGTATTCAATTTTCTTTTTTTTGTAATTATTTTATCCTCAAAGATGTCATATAAAACACCATTATCTCTTAACTCTAAAAAGGGGAACTCTTTAGTTAGTCGTTTGGGGCTAATATCAAAACCTAATAATCCATAACTATATTCTTTCCAGGAAGCAATTGCTTTTAACCCGTCAAGAGAGACGTACATTATACTATACTCATTCCCTTCTTCTTCTTCTTTTTCTTTATATATAGCAATATTTTCATCGTCAGAAAAAGTGAATATTATTGATTTGAATTCTGAATTTTTCCAAAATGAATCTTTAGGTTTAAAATAAGATTCAATAATTCTTAATACGGTTGTTTTCCCACAACCATTTGGTCCATGTATAAATGTTAATCCACCCTCTTTAAACTCTATTTCGTGGTCTAAAAAGCCAAATAGGCCATTGATCTTTACATTTTTAAGTGTGAGCATTACTTGCCTGCTAAATAAAATTATTTATTATTTGAAATTTTAATTGCATCAGAAAGTATATGTTTTTCTATACTTTGTCAAAACCAACCCTGCATCACACCACAACCCATTGACACAGTTCGCAATGTATCGCTAACCTAATGATGCATCGGCAAAATCCGGTGCCGGGATTAGGACCCCGTACAGAGACGTATGGCGCACAGACGCCAGCCTTTTCGTGCTGGTTTTTTTGTGTGTTACACTCGCGCACCTGCAGTTTATGGTGGGCTGAGTGAGGCCGCTTCGGCGGGCCGTTTCCATGCGTCGCGGTAGTCCTAACCTTGCTCAGTTCGCCACCCAGAGATTAGGACCCCTGAGTGGTGATTTACACAAAATCAGACGCAGGAGGTCACTATGACCACGGCAATTACCGTTCCTTTTAACGGTGCTGAGTTGTATGTAGTAGAGCACCAAAACCAGCCATATACCCCAATGAAAGCCATTGTCGAAGGCATGGGCTTAACATGGGAACCCCAACTAAGAAAGCTAAATGCCAACGCTGACAGATGGGGTATGATCAAAATGATCATACCTACCAACGGCGCCAGTCAGGATGCGGTCTGCATGCCATTACGTAAACTGTTTGGCTGGCTGCAAACCATCAGCCCCAACAAAGTGCGGAAAGAGATCCGCGAGCGGATATTGCGCTTTCAAAACGAGTGCGACGATGTGCTCTGGCAACACTGGACAGCCCAACAACCCGCCGAGCCGATACAGGCCAGCCCCGCACTTTCCGCCACCCCGCGCCCTGAGCAACAACTTCGCGATCGCATCTACCAGCTTGCGCATTTACGCGGCGTCAGCATTACCGCCATACACAACCACTACCGACGCAAGTTCAACAGCCCCTTATGGCCAGAGTGCGATACCGTCACCGTCGCGCTCACCAATAAAGCCATCAAAACTGAGCTGGAAAACCTCACCAGCGTGAAAAATGCCAGCGACCTGCACAGCGAGGCCGAGCAACGCGGGCTGGCGCTGATCAGCAAAGCAGAACTCACCGAGATACAGCACCAACTCAGTGAGCAACAGAGTGAACTGGTCACCCTGACCGACCAACTCGCTGCCTTAATGCGCAGGCATGAAAGTTTATGTGGGCAAATTCAAATGCTGTGAGTACTGACAAACAGCGTTTTGAAATTGAAAGCGCGGGTCAGCCGCAAACTGATTATTCGGCGGTGATGATGCGTCTTTAACGTACTAGTTTGAAAGTGTCGATGTTCGCACCTTCCGGCGGCGTTGGCTTACCCGGTGAGAGGCTATCTCCTAATAGTGCCTGCCCCTAAGCAGTTTCTCTCACCGGGTACCTTTATTACTCATCTCATGTCGCTTGGCAGCCACTTCTCTCTATAAAGCAATCACTTTGCTACTACCTCTGCGTTTTCTCCCTGTGTTCATTTTGCGGTTACTGCGTACACTTCTTGCTCCCTCACAAATTGGTTACAGCGTATTGCCTCAATATAAAAATACTGTATACATATACAGTACCTTTCATCAGTCAGGAGCAATAATGATTGATCTACACAGCCAGGCCATCGACTTCATCCGCGAAGCGATGGCGCAGAGAACTGCAGAGAACACGGCGGACGCAGAACAGGTCGCGGGGTTTTTAATCGGGCTTGTTGAAGGGATGGCCGACAGCGTATCAGCCCATTGGCCAGGGTAACCAGAGAGGGGGATCAAAACATGAGTTCAAGCTGACGCACATTGCGGGCGCCCAGCGTTTTCACCATCGCGGTGGCGAGCGTTTGGGCCGCCTTCGCTGAAGGGCTCAGGGTTTCAGAAAAATACACCGAAAGCACCATTTCATGCCCACACTCCGCGTTTTTACACCTGCAATACAAATCTGCACAGTTATTTGATAGCCGATTGGTTTTGGTGATCACCGCCCGCGAGCCACAGCCACAGGTAATACGCTGGCGCCAATTTTTACTGGCTCATCAAGGGTTAACCGGCTCGGCTTGGTGGCGTGTTTGTAACTTACACCACTGATAAAAGAGTGACCACACTCGGGGTCAGTGCAGGAGCACATTAATTCGGTGTCGGTACTGTTAGACAGAGCATTTACTCTATGTATAATCGAGGCTGCACCACATTGACACAGTATGCGCATGGTTATTAATCCGATTAATTAATGACCAGAAGAGTATACATTGTTGGAAGTGTTAAAGTACATTTGATGCTTTGTATATGGAATTATCAAGTGTCTACATAACTGTTGTTTTCAAATGGTTTCATAGATCTTGGTGGTGTTAACTTGGTTTAACTCTTATTTAGCGGTGGAGAATTTTGGCTAGAAAAAGTAGCGGTTTAAAAACTGCAATCAAGGTATATAAGGCGCTTGATAAAGCAAATAAAAAAGCAGTTCGTGAAGCTGACAGACGTGCAAAGGCAGCGGCAAGAGAAACAGCAAAGCTTCAGAGAGAACAAGCTCGCCACATGCGGGAACTAGAAAGAGCAAACGTTAAAGCTGAGAAACAACGTTTTAAAGATAATCTCGAAGATGCTAAATCCGAGTATGAAGAACGTTGCGATGAGCGAGCTGAGTTAAGAAAATATTACATACGAGAGGCTTTAAAGTAATAAAATGGACCAAGATATATTATTCATTCTCATTGGCTCAGTGTTGGCAATCTTTTTTACTTATCTTATTACAAATCAGAGAGCTAATAAAAAAATAGATAAGTTTAAATCGATTTCTGAGGCAATTCAGGTCTTAGATAAAGATTTGGAGTCAATAAAAATAGAAAAAGAAGAAAATTACAAAAAGCTAGTAGGTGTAAAGAAAGAATACGCAGACTTAATTGAGTTGAAATCACGAGAGAAAGAACTAGCACAATCGGTTTCTAAGAAAGAGAAGGAATCACACGATCTCTCTACTGAGCTTACAATTTGGCCCAAGAAATTGAAACTATGAAAAGCTCAGTAGACAATCTCATGTCTAAATTAGACTTATACTCTCGCGTTGATGAGTACAGCTCTTGTGGTCTGTTTGAAACACCTGATTATCTCTATGAAACCTCAGAACGGTTCGCTGAAGAGATAAAAGAGATCAGAAATGAACAGAAAGAAATGATTAAGCAAAAAAGTGCGATCAGTTACCCTGACTATACCGTCATTTCCTCGAACAAGGCCTACAACAAAAAAATACTCGATGGCCAAGTGAAGCTCATGCTGACTGCTTTCAATATTGAATGTGATTTTCTCATTTCAAAAGTAGGTCCCAGCAGTTTTCCACGAACACTGGAAAGGATTGAGAAACTGGCAAACACACTAGAGAAATCTGCAGCAACTTTTGAGTGTGGATTCGACATAGATTATGTCGAGTTAAAGTTTCAGGAGTGTAGGCTTCAGTATCAGTACACATTAAAAAGACAGGAAGAAATTGCAGAGCAGAAGCTTATCAAGGAGCAGATAAGGGAAGAACAAAGAGCAATCAGGGAATATGAAAAAGCCATAGCAGAAGCGGAAAAAGAAGAGAAAGTTTATCGTTCATTGCTTGAAAAAGCTCGTAAAGAGCTTATTCAAGCTGATGAGAATGAGCGAATCATTGCCGAGCAGAGAATAGCCGAACTTGAAAAGCAATTATTAGCTGCGGAGGCAAAGGAGCAAAGAGCGAAAAGCATGGCTGAGCAAACTAGAAAAGGGCATGTTTACGTAATAAGTAACGTTGGATCTTTCGGCGAAGACATATACAAGATAGGCCTTACGAGACGACTTGAACCTCTGGACCGAGTTAAAGAGTTGGGCGATGCCAGTGTACCTTTTCCTTTTGATGTTCATGCAATGGTGTATACAGAGGATGCTCCAGCTCTTGAAACGGCTCTTCACAGAGAGTTTGGTACTCGAAGGTTAATGCTGTTAACCTTCGAAAAGAGTTTTTTAAAGTAGATTTGGACGAAATTCGCGAAGCAGTTACCAAACTGGCTGGCATCGATGCAGACTTCAAAATGACAGCAATCGCTAAAGATTATCATGAGAGCAAGAGGCTAAGGGAGTCAATTCCGGCTTAGCCTAGTTTGTTGATAAACGACCCGGTATCTCCGGGTCGCTATTCACCTCATCCAAAATCAACTCACACACAGGTAAAATCTCATCTCGGGCATATTCTCGCCCTACCTTTTCCGGGTCGCCAAAGCTGGCGGTTCCCTGCGGTATCATCCCGCCTTTTCCCGGCGGAAAGCGGTGCGACACCAGCACATCCTGCGCGGTGATGTTCTTTATCCGTTCAAACTCGTCTTTGGTGGCAATGTCGCCCACCGGAATTAACTGAATCCCTTTCTCACTGCCGTTTGGAATGTTCACAAACATGCTGCGAAAATTGCCGATGCCCTTTGAGCTGGCAATGGCCTCTTTCATCATGGTTTCATCGCCGGGGCTCAGGTTGGGGTCGGTGGCGTAAAAGATAAAGCCATATGGGCGCCATTTTTGTAATAGCGGCGGCGAAACAGGGTGGCATCTTTATTCAGCAGCGAGCTCTGCAGGCCGCCAAGGTAGTCGGGCAGGCCATACACCTGCTGGCGCGGGTCGTATTGCGGCAGGTATATTACGTCTTCTTTGCGGTAGGGGCGCTTTTGGTTTTCGCGCTCCAGCAACCAAAAGTCGCCGTTGGCCCGTTTGCGTAAATACATGGCGGGCAGGTGGCACAGCCCGGTCACGTTGCCAAAGACGTTACGCAGTTTCAGCAGTTTCAGCAGTGCGCCGTGGCCAAACTGAAAATAATCACGGCAGAATTTGCGTTCGGCCAACCCGACAAGCCGTTTATCCGCACCGTGCTGCCACTGGGCAACGCCCTGCCCGCTATCAAAGAAGGGGAAAGCCGCTACCAGCAACGCTCCGGCGTGTATCACCATGTTGATCAGGACGGCAATTTTCACAGCGTCACCGATAAGCTGGCCGCGCTGCAATGCAAGGTCAGACAGGTGCAAGCCAGTGCGGAACAGGAATACAAAATCCCGAAAACGTGGGTCGGGTCAGAGGGTGAAAACGTACTGAAGTTATTAAGCGAACTTATGCAAGTGGTAACCGACCTTTCCAACTCTTGCGCCAGCCACTCGCACCCATATTCGTGGGGCGACCCCGCAGGGGCAGGCACAACAGGTGCCCCCGGACAGGCCGAAGCTTCAATGGACACGGCGGTGACAGCAGCGCCCTAAAAGGTAGGCTCGACCCGATAACGAGATGAAATTTAAGCGTAACTCTTCACGATATATGCAAAGTGCAACATAAAATAGCTAGTTTTTAGACCTATTAACGCGCTAGTTTATGGAGCTGTAGCAACGTATATTTGCCTTCCTAATTTAGAAAACTCTTTAGGTGAGAGGTTTTCGTTTGAATGCTCAGTTGTATAAAAGAACAGAAAATCCATGTTGTCTTTGTTTATCCCAAGTTTTGATAAACTCTCTGAAGAGTGGTAGCTTGCAATACCTTTGACGATGCCATTGTGGGAGCTGGTCAAGCAGTCTTTCAGTGAAAAGGTAAAGTTGAATACATTTGAGAATTTATGCTGCAGAGAGCCTTGTACCTGGCAATCGACAAGATACTCATCGCTGAATTTACCAGATGAATTTAAAGTGAAAGTATCTTGAAACGAAGTGACCTCGCCCTGCCTTAACAATGTCCATTTCTTATTTAGACTCTGTAAGTCGCCATTGTTCTCAAATCCTTTTAGCAACTTCAAGTTGAGCGACTCTATTCGGCCATCATTGGCAGTACCAGTCATCATATTTTCTGACACTTGTTTAAAGCGATATTTGATTTTTTTATTTTGATATTTCAAATCAAAATTGACACTGTCTTTGCGCCTCGACAACTGACTATTCAAATCTGCTATATGAGCAATGTTTTCAGAAAAAACTACTCCTAGCGGAATCGCTTTACCTGAAGCATCTAAATTGACTGCAATCCACCCGCCATCAACTGCGAAAGAACTATGTGATGTACTATTGCTAGAACATGCCGATAGGAAAATTGTTGACAGTATAAGTATTGAACTGTTCTTCATCATATTTCACCAATTACACTTTAGCTTTGCGCAGTCTATAGATTGGTTGTGATATGGAGAATCTTTGCTGCGATTAATTAGAATGGGTTCACTAAACAAGAGCTGACGTCTTTTGAGTTTTGTCTAGTTGGCTGACTCAGTCCGGTTTTCAATCTCATACCTCTCTAGACACAACCAGACTTTATTAAAACGGAAAATAGTTAGTAACAAAATCCGCGCTCCCCCTCGCCCACCTGCGACGTTTTCGATCTCGAAATTTTGAAAAAAATAGAAGTTTTTACGATCCGTGGAATAGACACATTCTGCCTTGCAGGCCAGTAAATTACGGGCTTTCGGTTATTTCAGTCAGAAAACAGAATGATCTGTTGATCATGCGTCAATTCAGTGGAGTTGATGCAGACCCAAGAAAAACGGGGTTTCCAGACACTTTAGGTGTTCGCTTGGAATTTCAAAATTGAAAAAGTGCAGTGTGATGTTGCCATCGGATACCAACTTTTAGCGCGAATGAGTAAAATTTTTTCATCGCCACTTCATCGCCACTTTTTCAAAATGTGAATTTTGATATCTCTATCAACTACACTGACTTGTCCATAAAATTGGATGATTTATAAATGGTGACTTATGCGTTGTTAAAAACAAAAAAGCCCCTTAAAACGGGGCTTTGAGAGGTACTATCCAGTTATTCGACGGTCACGCCGTAGTATCTCTGGACACACTTGGCGTAGTCGCCTTTTTTAAGGGTTGTGTGCGGTGTCTGGTAATTGCTGATCACCTTACAGGCAAAGCTCTTACCGCCCGGGTTGTCTTTGTTGTAGCTCCAGTCGTTTTCCCAGTAGAGGCCGAAGCTGGCGCTGTCTGCATTGAAGGCTTTCATGCCTGCACAGCCCAATTGCTCGTCTGCCGGGATGGGCACGCCGAGCGCTTCAGCATGGCCGCGGTAGTACTTGATGCGGTTGACCGACTGCGGCTTTTCGGTGTCTTGGGTACATTCGATACCGCCGTTGATGATCATGGTGGTGACCCCAAAGCCCGGTACACGTTTCTCTGCAATGTCTGCCGCAGATGGCTGCCATGTGCCGTCAATCACATGCAGCATTGAAGGTTTCGGCGGTTGCGGATAAACGAAGAAGAAGACGGCGGATGCTAGGTTCAGCCAGCTCTCTGCTACGCGGTCCGGGTCGTTCAGCAGCACAGTTACATCGTTAAAGATGAAATCTGAGAACGGTCCGTAGTTGTAGTGGTAAGAAAGCTGCTTGGCACCACGGCCAAAGTACTTCACATATTGACCATTGCTGTCGGTGCCACATGGCCACTCTTCTGTCTGCCAGTTACTCGCTGCACATTCGCTGTTGTAGCCGCAAGAGTTGGAGTCTGCGCTACAGCCTGATTCACGCACGAAGTAGAGGCCCTGTTGCCATTCTGGGTTTGGCGAGAATGGGTTGTGCGCGCCGGTTTCTTGCGTAAAGTGCGCGAACATCACGGCGAGTGATTTGGCACAAATATCGTCAGATTTCGCGGCTCTGTCATCGGTGTAGGTGGCACAGAAGCCTTTGAACTTGGCAACCGCTTTGAGGAAGTTGTCATAGGTATAGGCGGCATTGCGCTCTGGGAAGAGGTTATCCCACTTGGTTGGCGAGATCAGTTTCTCGACACGCTGGACGTTGTCTGGGTTGGCGGCTGAACCGGGTGAGACAGCTTCAACCACGGCATTGTCGCGTGTGGCGATAGACGCGAGAGCGGCTCGGAACTCTGGTGAATCAGTCAATGCCGCTTCGCGTTTATCAAGGAACGCTTTACTCATGATGTAGCTGCCGTCTGGGTTTTGGCCTATGATGCCATTGCCCGGGTCTGGCGTTGGGTCTGGATCGGGGTCCGGGTCTTTCGGGGTTTCGGCCTTACCCAGATACTTCCATACGCCTGTTGGCTCAGCACTGTCAGGCGCTTCGTTCTGCGTCCACCATTGTGCTTCATAGACATTGCCGACATGGCTGACTTTTTCACCTGCTGTATAGACGTTACCGTTTTTGTATGCAGGCCATTGCCCGGGATATGTGTCGCCCGGTGGATTTGGATCGGGATCCGGGTCAGGATCTGGGTCTGGGTCCGGATCAGGGTCGGGATTCGTGCCATCAGCAGGGCCTATTAATTTCCATGGACCCCATGGGTTGTCTTTGTCTGGTATTTCACCCTGTGTCCACCATCTGGCTTCGTAGATGTGTCCTTCATGAATGACCGTTTGGCCACCGGAATATACCGATTCTTCATTGTATTGCGGGTAGCTTGCCAGCACACTGGCGGAAAACAGCAGTCCGGGCAGCAGCAGGCTTTTCATCAGCGTACTGCGTCTAAAACGTGGTTGTTTCATCCTTTTATCCCTACATTTCATTAACTTGGAGGTTGGTCTGTTCAGACAGTAACCAGTGGTTATGATGAGATCTGTCTCGAAGTGTCAGCTTTCGAGTGGTTGCATATTTTTTGAACAGTGCGACGAAGTAGTCTCAGGAAATGTGTGATGTAAGGAATTGATAGCGAAATTGTTAATGTATTGTTCTTGATAAAAAGGGCCATACGAGATGGCCCTTGTGCGTTATTTTGGCAGTGAAATAGTCGGTCACGACTGAATCAGCCACCAGATCAAACCTGTCGAGGTTCATGACTTTCGCCCAAGCGGCGATGAAATCGTCAGTGAACCTCTTTTTGCCATCATTCGAAGCATAGACTTCGGCAAGGGCGCGTAACTGCGAGTTAGAGCCGAAGACCAGGTCGAACCGGGTACCTGTCCATTTTACTTCTCCGCTGTTGCGGTCGCGGCCTTCGAACGTCATGTCGCCCTCATGCGCGTGCCACTCGACGCCCATGTCGAGCAGGGTGATAAAGAAGTCATTAGTCAGGGTTTCCGGTTTATTGGTGAACACACCGTGGCAATCGCCGCCTGCATTGGTGTTCAGTACTCTCAGACCGCCGACCAGCGCCGTCATTTCAGGTGCTGTCAGCGTGAGTAACTGTGCGCGGTCAATCAGAAGATCTTCAGGACTTACGGTGTATTTGGTTTTCTGGAAGTTACGGAAGCCGTCAGCATAAGGCTCAAGAACGTTGAATGATTCGATATCAGTCTCTTCTTGCGTGGCGTCCATACGGCCAAGGGTGACGGTACTGACAGATCTGTGCCTGCCGCGCGCGCAGCGTTTTCAATCCCGACACTGCCCGCGATAACAATGGTATCAGCCAGAGAGACCCGCTTGTCGGTCGTTTGTGCGTCGTTGAATTTGCTCTGTATATCCACAAGCACATCCAGCACTTTCGCCAATTGGTCAGGTTTGTTTACTTCCCAATTCTTCTGAGGCGAAAGTGCGATTCGCGCGCCGTTGGCGCCACCGCGCATGTCTGACCCTCTGAACGTAGAGGCCGATGCCCATGCGGTTGAGACCAATTCGGACACACTGAGCCCGCTCTCCGCGATGCTGTTTTTCAGTGTGGCGAGGTCGTTTTCATCGATCAGGCTATGGTTTTGCTCGGGGATAGGGTCTTGCCACAACATGGTTTCTGCTGGCACTTCTTGGCCGATGTAACAGCTTTTAGGCCCCATGTCTCTGTGCGTCAGTTTGTACCAAGCGCGGGCAAAGGCGTCGGCGAATTGCTCTGGGTGTTGCAGGAAGCGGCGAGAGATTTTCTCGTATTCGGGGTCAAATCGAAGCGAGAGGTCTGTGGTCAGCATCATCGGGAAATGTTTACTGCCTGCGTCGAAGGCATCGGGGATCACGGCCTCTGCATCTTTTGCTACCCATTGGTGTGCGCCTGCGGGGCTTTTCGACAGCTCCCACTCGTAACCAAACAGGTTTTCAAAAAAGTAGTTAGTCCATTGTGTTGGGGCTTGCGTCCAAGTGACTTCTAAACCACTTGTGATGCTGTCGCCCGCTTTGCCGGACTTATAACTGCTTTTCCATCCAAACCCTTGCGTTTCAATGGGGGATGCCTCTGGCTCAGGGCCGACATTGCCTGCATCGCCTGCACCGTGGGTTTTACCAAAAGTATGACCGCCTGCGATCAGGCGACGGTTTCTTCATCGTCCATTGCCATGCGAGCAAAGGTTTCGCGAATGTCTTTGGCGGCGGCGATAGGGTCGGGGTTACCGTTTGGCCCCTCTGGGTTCACGTAGATAAGCCCCATTTGAACCGCTGCCAGTGGGTTTTCGAGGTCTCGGTCGTCGGTGTAGCGATTATCATCGAGCCATTCTTTTTCATTGCCCCAGTAGATGTCTTCTTCTGGTGACCAGATATCTTCTCGACCGCCGGAGAAACCAAAAGTTTTGAGACCCATCGACTCTAGCGCAACGTTACCGGCAAGGATCATAAGGTCAGCCCATGAAATGCTCTGACCGTATTTTTGTTTGACTGGCCACAGCAAGCGACGGGCTTTGTCGAGGTTGCCATTGTCAGGCCAGCTGTTAACCGGCGAAAAGCGCTGATTACCTGTACCAGCGCCACCGCGGCCGTCTGAGGTACGGTATGTGCCTGCGCTGTGCCAAGCCATGCGCACGAAAAGTGGGCCGTAGTGACCGAAGTCTGCTGGCCACCACGCTTGTGAATCTGTCATCACAGCGTGCAAATCTTGTTTTGCCGCTTTTAAATCGAGGTTTTTGAACGCTTCACGATAGTTGAAGTCGCCATCCAACGGGTTTGATTCTGATGTGTGTTGGTGCAGGATGTCGATACGAAGTTGGTTGGGCCACCAGTCACGGTTGGTTTTACCGCCACCGGCTGTATGGTGAAATGGGCACTTGCTATTGCTATCCATATTCCTCTCCTGTTCCATTCTGTGTGGCTTTATTCAGGTATAGTGATTGGTTGAAATTCGTACAACGTGGTTTTGCTTACCGCTGCAATTGGCAAAACCTTTTATGGCTGAGAAAGCTTACGGGAACAGAGAGTTGCATGTTGTTGTATCGTTGAGGCAAGGGGTTATTTCATGTGTTGATGATAAAAACCAAACCCCATAGGGCAGGTTTGGCCTTGAAACACATCTCGCGAATTGGGGGGCGTTTATTTCGCTATCACTCCTGCAACGGTTTGTATCGGATCTCGGTTTCCTGCCGATTCAATCCATACTGCAATGGCGTCTGGCTCGGCTGACATCGCTTGAGGCAGGTTATGTTGCCATTTTTGTTTGCCAGAGTATGTCGCGAAGTCAACGACAACGAAGTCATGGTCGAGCTTTCTTCCGGTATTTTCACCACGAGTGACTTTGGTCGTTTCATCCATCGCGAGTAAGGCAATGTTGACGGAATATTCTTCAGGCTGGTCATAGTTCACGGTCACCTGATTATTCTCAAGTGTTGCTTTCAGCTCACCAGCCTTTGATCCTGAAAGAAAAGGGATAGGGTGTCGGGCAAAGAAACCGCGCCATTCCTGATTATTGATAAACCAGCCCGGCGTATAAACGCCTTTCGCCTGACGCTTGGCAACTTTAATGCGTTGCCTGTCTGAAAATTCGCGCTTTGAGAACCTGTCTTTCCAGCCGATGTAATTCCAGTAATCAACATGAAACGCGAGAGGAATGACTTTGGTCCAGAGTTCCTCTCTCTCTTTCAATGTATTGAGCTTCTTCTCTGCAGATGGGCAACTGCTGCACCCCTCAGATGTGAATAACTCGACAATCGTGGCGGGTGCTTGGTTATTCACCCAGGTTTGAGCGCTGACAGGCAGGCTGAGTAACAGCGTCGCGCTAATCGATGCACAAAATTCCCTGATGTTCATAGCTGACTCCTTATAACGGACTTTGAACTAGACCATTTCGGCAGCAGATTCTTTCACTCGCTGTTTTAGTTAGCGAAAACTGAGCAAGGAAACAAAACGGATAAAACCACTATATTTTCAGAAATTGATGATTTAGCTCGAAAAAATAGAGCGGATACTCACCGGTTCAAATCTATCGATTAGAATCAAATCATACATACTGGCTACTTTTCTGATGAACGCGTTGTTTTACACACTTTTAACTCAGAAAACATGAAAGAAAGGGGAGAGAATTTTGCTATTACTAAAATTATTACTGTCGATTCCCGTCGCTTATGGCCTCGCTTATCCGTTTATCAGCGATGGCCCGGCAGGGGGGACTATGGCAGAGCTCAGTGTGTTTGGGCCCGTTGGCTCAGTTTGTGTGGCGCTTGGCTTTCTTGCTTTGGTCTATTTGTATTGTCGCGATCTTTATCATTTGATGCTGCTGGTCCACCCTGAGTCACGAAAGGTAAAGCCAACCAGTGTATGGTTGATGTTTCTTATCCCCTATAACTTTATCGAAGATTTCTTCATCATGAAGAATGTCGCTGATGCGTTAGACAGTGAACGTGAGCGGCGACCGTCTCTGACTGTGCTGAAAACTAATGGACTCTGGCTAGGTTACGGCTGGTGTACCGCACAAATTTTGTCGCTGCTGCCGTTTGCCATTGGTTCGGTTGCCGGGCTGGTGGCAATTGTTCTTTGGGTGATGCATTGGCGGGTGGTACGCAGCGCGTTGCCGTTATTGAAGGAACGTCCATTAAACGTGGCGACTGAGTCGTCGTGATTGGCTTCTAACTACACCTCTTTTCAGGGCGCTTTATTGCGCCCTGTTTATTTTTCCTACTTTCTACACCTACTTTGTTGTTATTCATGTTTGCATTACATAAAGCGTTTATGCCTTACTTTGTTGATGTATGAACAATCAACCATGAGTATTTACATGTCTGAAATAACCCACTCAGCGAGTGACGAGTTTGTAGTTGTTGTCACCACCTATGCGGATGATGATTCCGGGCAAGCCATGATCAAAACCTTGCTGGAAGAAAAGCTGGCGGCATGCGTACAGGTGTATCCGGTACAGAGCTTTTATCACTGGGAGGGCGAAATTCAGAGTGACGATGAAAAGCTGGTGATGATAAAGACCCGCCGGGAGCTATTCGACGCGCTCTCTGAACGCATCAAAATGCTCCACCCCTATGACGTTCCTGAAATCATTATGCTGCCCATTACTGCGGGCTCAACTGACTATCTCAGTTGGATTCGGGAGACGTGCAGAGCGAGTGCTTCCTGAACGCCTCTTTTCCCCTAGGCATTTTTGTCATAAAAACGGGGGGTATCGCGTCTTGGCAGATGGATAAGGTTAAGGCCATATTGCTGTGCGGTTTTGATTGCAAGAGTAGTGGGTGTGCCTAGGGTGACTAAACTACTTACACCCGCTGTAATGGCTTTTTGAACCAACTCGATACTGCATCGACTGGTCACCAGAAGGGTAGCATCACTTGAAAGCAGGTTTGCTTTCATTGCTGCCCCAATCACTTTGTCCAACGCGTTATGACGGCCAATGTCTTCGCGTGATAGCTTTATATCCCCCTTGCTGTCGAGGATTAATGCGCCGTGAATAGCCCCACTGACATTGCCTAGCTTCTGCCAGTCTCTCAATGTGCATCGCGCATGACAAAGCTGGGCTTCACTCAAAGGTTCGGCTGGTTTGAGAGGCTGAAGATCTGGAAAGGCTTTTTGCAAAGACTCGATACCGCAGATGCCGCAGCCTGTTGAGCCTGCAAGTTGACGCTTTGACTCACTCAGTCTTGCTTGCGCACGGTTTGCCAGCGAGAGGTCGGCAAGGAGTGCATCGTTGCTTCGAGTCAGCTGAATATCATGGACCTCGTTACTGTCTTTAATGATGTGAGATGTGAGCGAAAACCCCACGACAAAGTCATCGACGTCTTGCGGGGTCACCATCATGACGGCATGGTTCACGCCGTTGTAGCTAATAGCCAGCGGCACTTCGCACGGCACAATAACCTGCGGGTTGATGTGCTGTTGTTCCGTTGAGTAACTGACGTTACTGTGCGCGGGCAACGGGTTGTCCGGATCTATGGCGTCCTGTTCAGTATTCGAAACCGTGTTTAGCTTTTTTTCCTGTGTTGTACGGCCCATAACTCTCCTTGCTGCTATAAAGCGATTTATATCGCTCTCCCTGCTTTCATCCTAGTTAGGTATTGAGAAAAAAAACAAGGAGACGCGATGGCAAGTTACTCCGGGTCTGACTTTTGAAGCGCATTACCGCTTAAAGGAGCGCCATCACCGGAGTTAATCAAAGATTTGGAGGTTGGTTTAAAAGGAAAATATGCAGTGTGTTTTATACTAGCGAGAAACCATTTTACTGATCTGTTTCGCCCGTTCTTCGTCAGACAATTCTGAAGGCGGCGGCACCAATATGCCTTTTTGACAGGCGGGTCGTTCGGCCAGTAATGCCACCCAGCGTTGAAGGTTTTCTAGGCCGTCAATACTGATACCGCTCCACTCATGGATTCTTACCCAAGGCCAGGTCGCGATATCGGCAATGCTGTATTCATCGCCTGCCAGATAGGTATTGTCGGCAAGCTGGGTATCCATGACTTCAAACAGTCGTCTTCCTTCATGTTGATAGCGGTCAATGGCAGCAGGAATTTTCTTTGGAAAATAGCGGTAAAACACATTGGCCTGACCCATCATAGGACCGACACCGCCCATCTGGAACATCAGCCACTGGATGGCTCTAGAGCGCGCTTTGGCGTCAGAAGGCAACAGCTTGCCCGTTTTTTCCGCGAGGTACAGCAGTATTGCACCAGACTCAAATACCGCAAAGTCATCGTTACTTTTGTCGACGATGGCTGGAATACGTCCGTTGGGGTTAATAGCAAGAAAGTCAGGCTGTTTTTGCTCGTTATCGGTCAGGCTGAGCGCATGGACGGTGTAGTCGAGCCCCAGTTCTTCAAGCGCTATGGAGACTTTGTGACCATTAGGTGTGGCGGCAGTGTATAGCTCAATCATATTTTTGCCTTCAGCAGAGAGGAGACGGCTTAACGGTTTTCGAACTTCACCGAGTGTCGAAAAGCGTACTTGGGTGTTGAGAGTATAACGACCGGTAATGAAAGCAAAGCAATCAGCGAAAGGGTGATGACCCTAACGCCGTTGAAAGGCAGGATTTTGTGACAGCTTCTGATGCCACGCAAGCAGTGACGGGTAGCTATTGTCATCAATGGAAACATCGACATAGGGGAGAAAGTTCACCAGAACAAACGCGGTAATGTCAGCGATGCTCAGGTTTTCTCCTGCGACATGGGGATGCATTGAGAGTTGTCTTTCGAGCTTGGGCAAAAACTGAGTTAGCCTGAGCTTTGCTTCGTGCCCCCACTCCTCAATGCAATTCTCTCTGTCTTTGTAAATTTGGGCTACGTTTCTGAAGGCATCGAAAGCATTGCGCAATCCGTTCAGTTCCACTATCCGCTGCCACATTTCCACTTTCGCCTGCTCGATAGGCGAGATGCCAAACAGGTTCGGCTTTTGGTCTGGATATAAGGCTTCGAAGTAACGACAGATAGCCACGGATTCACTGATCGTCGTACCGTCATCCAGTTCTAGAGCGGGTATTAAACCGGTAACACTGATGGCTTTGAAGGCGTCAGTGAGGTTTTCACCTCCACGAATATCGATATCGATTTCATCGATTTCTATGCCTTTCAGTTTGAGATAAATAGCTACCCTGCTAGCGCTGGGTGTGCCTGCTCGCTGATATATTTTCATCATACCTCATATTAGAATGAACGTTCTGGCTATTATTTAAACATAGTTTTATCGGTAGTCAATTTCACCGATATTTGTTTTTTAAACAACTGTTCAAAAAATGTGTTTCAGAAAAGAGATTATTCGAAAATGGGAAAAGTGAAGAGGATAGATAAAGACGAAAAACTGCAAATGGCGATAAATTTGTTTAGACGTAAAGGGTTTGCTCAAACAACCATGGCTGATTTAGTCAATGAACTGAGCATGAATCGGTTTAGCCTTTACGACGCATTTACAGATAAAGAGTCATTGTACAAAGAGTCTTTGGATTACTACCTGAAGAATGTTGTTCTCAAGGATTTAGAGCCCCTGAGGTCGAAGGAAGCAGGGACAATCGAAATTGTTAAGTATTTCTCCGGGTTTGTGTCGATGCTCCATCGCGACCCGCACGGTTGTTTGCTACAGAATGCGTTGGCAGAACGTGCGATGTCTGACTCAGACATTCACCGGATGTGCGACAACGCGCTGGACTCGATGGCATCTGCTGTCTGCAATGCACTGGTGAACGATATTCAACGCGGCTCTATCAGTAAAGACACTGATGTTGACGCATTAGCAGCGCTGGTGATCACGCAATTATATGGCATGAGAGTGGTTTCTAAGGTCAGAAACATGGAGATTGTTGAACGAAGTATGAGGATTATTGAGAGCGTGTTTAATGGGTTGCGGTTGGCCAACTCGGCGGTGTAGCAGACGCCTATACCTTTTAGGATATAGGCGCCAGTGGCGCTGTGTAAACATGCGATAGCTTAAAGGTCATCTCGGCGGATTATCAGGTTTGGATCCGGGCAGTTTTCAAGAACGACTTCTGCCTGATTTGAATAAGTCACACCTGGGTAGTCATCTTTCCATTCACCAAGATCTTGAATGATCTGGAAGTGGAGGTGAGGTGCCCATCCGCCATTTTCACTTTTATCACCCACCCACCCAAACAGTTCACCTTTAACCAGCGTTTGCCCCACATTAATTTTGTTCAAGGTATCAGCGGCGAGATGTCCGTAAAGCGTGAAGAACGTTAGGCCTTTTTCTTGGTGGCGAAGAATCACCGTTGGCCCGTAATCCCCTTGATGCTGGTGGTCAGCAAGACTGAAAACGGTCGCATCAACTGGTGTTGTTAGCGGTGTACCGGGCATCACGCCTAAATCAAGACCGATGTGCAAATCGCGATCAGGTGTTCCTTCGAACTGTTCTGTGTTTTCGTAGATTGGACGTTGCTCGTTGTAACGTCCAATGGACATTGTCGCGCCGATCGCACGCATTTGATTGAGTACCCATTCATCGGGATTTCCATCACCGACGGCTTGCCACATTGGTCTAGTGCGTGAGAGGTCAACAATCAACGCTTGGCCAAATTGGATCTCAGGCGGCAAAACCGTTGATACATCAAGGCTGCTTAACAACGATTCAAAGTGTGTTGGCATTCGTTTTTCCTTTTCTGGTCAGCGTTATCGCCGCGAACAGCCCCGCCGATGCTACCCAAAGAGGCAAATAGAGCGTGATATTTATCATCATCGCTGTCAGGTATCCGCTTAATGTCCACGCCAGCCCAATAGCTGCGCTGGCCAAAGCCATTGCCCAGCCCTGATCGTCTCTCGCTGCTGCCTCTGACAGCTGTATGAGATAAAAAGGATACAAGACCGCAACGGCAATGATTGTGGGCACGAGTACTAGCATATGAAGCCAATATTCATTACACAATGTCATGATCAACATTCCAGCACCAGCGACAACTAATGCCACTCTTATGCATGTCGTTAGCGGCCAATGTGTCATTAGCGCTGTCGGAAGCAGTAGAAGAGAGCCGATCATGATGATACCAATGGCTGACATCAATCCTTGATAGTAACTACTTTCAATGGAGTAGTTGAAAACTTCAGGAAGAATAAAAGCCGTGCTCTGGAAATAAAGGCTCCAACAAAACTGACACAGGAATACCAGCCCGAGCGAGCTAAAAAATCCTTTTTGACTCCGCTTGAGCGGTGCGAGTAAGGAAATTGGGTTTTCCTTTACCTCAGCCTTGGTTGATACATGGGTGTATTGCAGCATGATCAGATTGATGAGTGATAAACCGAGGCACGCATAGAAGGGCGCTGAAACACCGAATTCTGCACTCAATTTGCTGCCCAGCGCCGGGCCAAAAGACATGGCGGCCGTCATGACCACACCCACGAGGCTCATCAGTTTGACGCGTTTTGGTCCCTCAGAGATTTTGGACAGCTCAGCTTGCGCAATAGGCTGACTCGCAGAGCCAAGACTGTTGATCATGTTTCCGGCAAACAGAAGTACAATAGAGCCTGCTGCAATGGCCAACACAGGCATGGCGAAACCAATGGCGGCGATAACAAGGCAAAGTGACATCATAAATTTGCGTGAAATACTGTCAGATAATCGCGCAAGAAACGGTGTAAACAGCATGGAAATGAATGGTGCGAAAGACATGACCAAGCCGTAAAGCTGGCGTCTCTCCTCAATACTCATGCTGTTGTCAGTCATTCCTCTTGAGTGACTCAAAAAGAGCCCAACGTAGGAGGGAATAGTAATAAAGAAACCCGCTGAGCCCAAAAATACAACAGAAAATAAAACGAAAAGGCTAAAGGCCTCAGAGGATTCTCTCTGAGGTAGGACCTGACTTACAGACATAATGACGTTCCTCTTATTATGGAGGTATTTTAAATTATCAATAAGCACCAAGCTAGTTAAAATAATTACTAAGCAATGTAAATGAAGGGTTATTGATTATAAATTTATATTTAACCAGTTAATTAAATGATTGTTTGTTGTTTTATACTGATTACAAAGCTTTTTTTGTTCTAAGCATGGTGTCAGTGTTGCGTAAATATTATTGCTTGGTCGGCGAGTTAATTTTGCTGTGTATTAAAAATATAGGCATAAGGTATGAAACTATGGACGTATTCTTTTTAGGCCTTTGGAGATTTGCGAAATCAATATCAGCGACTCATCGTTATTAATTAGATCAAACTAAATTAAAAGATGTTTATGATATAACGGCCTTTGAGACACTTAACTTATAATCTAAATGATAGCATCGTTGTTTTTTAATTTACTGTGGCTGGCATGTCGGACTATCTAACACCTTTACTTTTTTCAGCGATAACTATGTTGCTTACCGTTTCGCTGTTAAGCATAAAGACAATCAGGGTTATTCCATCCTCATATTACAGCTTGTGGAACCTGGCTTTTAACCTCTGTATTCTGGCTTATGTGTTCAGAATGCTATTTGATGGTAATTCGCCGTACCTTGCGCATATGTTTAATGGACTAGAATACTTCACTCCGGTGTTGTTTCTAATTTGTTTGAGGCTTCATTTTGAAGATGGGTTTGTCCTCACTTATGTCGAGAAAGGCACCTTAGTATTCACCGCGCTATTTTACATTGCGTTTATGGCTCAGGGGCCATCAACAGGTGAAGAGACGGAGGGAGGGGTCCGTTACTACTTGATTAGCACTCAGTTTATGGTTGATGTGATGTGTGTGATATTCGCTTACTGGACCATGTTTCGGAATTGGTCGGATGATTTACTGCAATATCGCCGCTTGGCTCGAACATTCATTTTGTGTGTGACGGGTCCGGTTATTATCATTTCCATCGTTCTCTATGTATATGCCATCAATAGCTCCCCTGCTGGCGTCATATATTGGTCTCTGCTGACCAATGCCATCATCTCCATTGCTATCATCATTCATTGTTTATTCATCATTGTTGTTTATTTCGACCTCAAGCCGGAGTTCATCAAAAGTGCTTCACCTGATGCCATGCCGGAGAAAACCAAGGCTTTTGCAGAAGAATATGAGGCCGACTTGCGTTGCCTGAAAACAGAGATGGAAGAAAATAACCTATACCACGATATGGAGTTATCGCTGACCAAGCTGGCAGAGGAAGTTAACATTCCCACTTACCGACTCAGGAAAGCGATCAACCAAGGACTGGGTTTTCGAAACTTTAACGCATACCTCAACCAGTACCGGATCGCTGAAGCTAAGTCTCGGTTAATTGATAAAGAGGCCAACGATACCATCCTCAAGATTTCCATAGAAGTCGGCTATAAGAACCTGTCGACGTTTAACAAGGCCTTTAAAGAGATATGTGGTGTTACCCCGAGTGAATTCAGAAAAAAAGAAAATATTACCTAATTTATTTGAGTTTAATACTCTGATTTAAAAATGAATTATCTATTTTTGTATTTTTTCATTATCTCATTGTGACGTTTTCATAGGATGGTTTTGCAAACCTGACCAACACTTACCGACATTCAATTAATGCCGCAGTTGTTTAAAGGAGACTCAGCTGTCGGAATGCAAAGGAGTATGTCGAGTGACTTACCAAGAAACGTTATTGTTCGCGATACCCGTATTTGTTTTGTTGGTCGGGTTAGAATTTTTTGTCGGTCTTTACAAAAGAAAAAACGTATACAGCAACATCCCGGATGCGATTAGCTCAATGAGCTCCGGCATATCGAACATCACCTTCGCGAGTCTGGGTGTTATCTTCGTTTTTGTACCTTACGAGGCCATGTATCAGCATCTCATCATTGTCGATATTTCAGATAACCCTGTGCTGGCGTGGTTAGCGGTTGTATTGATTGCTGATTTCATAGGGTATTGGGGCCATAGACTGGGACATGAAAATAACCTTTTTTGGCGCTTCCACATTATTCACCACTCAAGCGAAGAGTTTAATTTAGCGTGTGCGCTCCGTCAGAACATCAACACCTTTGTTGAGATAACTGGATTATTCTTTTTCCCCGCGGCGATGTTGGGCGTACCGCCCGAAATGCTGGTTGTGATGTTGGCCGTTCATACTTTCTACCAATACTGGTATCACACCCAATTAGTCGGTGATTTAGGGTGGCTCGAATATGTACTGGTGACGCCGCAGCAGCACAGTATTCATCATGCGATGAACAAGGAATACCAGAACAAAAACTACGGAAAATGGTTCAGTATCTTCGATCAGCTCTTTGGGACTTTCCAACTCAAAGTGAAGGGTGTCGAGCCTGTCTATGGTGTC
Organism: Veronia nyctiphanis; assembly: GCF_004116385.1. GTDB lineage: Bacteria > Pseudomonadota > Gammaproteobacteria > Enterobacterales > Vibrionaceae > Veronia > Veronia nyctiphanis. The sequence goes on from NZ_PEIB01000032.1 coordinate 24,262, forward strand.
ACTCAGCCAGTAAAAACCTGGAATCCAGTCACGATAAACTTTGTTCCTCTATGGGAAATTACCCGTGATTTGTTATTCACAAGAAAAATACGCGATAAGTTTGGCGTGCTTCTCAAGGGAACTAACTGGCGACCTGAGGATGTAAGTACGCGGTTCCCAATCAATAAGCTGGATGATGTGTCAAAGCTTGAGAAATTTGCGCCAAAAATTTCCACCCCTTTATTGGTGTGGTCAATGATGGAGCTTATTTTATCCCTTGTTTTAGTGTTTGGCTTATTTTTCCAATTACCACAGTTGTCTGCATTCCAGACCTTGATGTTCGGTGTGTTTATCATTTTTGATGTCGCCGTCTACACCATTGTGATGGAGGGGAAAGGCGCTCGACTTTTACCTTTACTGCGATTTAGTGCCTTTCTTATTTTGACCCAATATATCGGAGTGACAGTCTTTAACAACGATGCATTAGCATTTGTTGATACGCTGCTTGCTGGCATTTATCTGGCAGGTCTATGGGTAGGATGGAGCTGGAACCGCTCGGTCAATGCGCTGGCTCCCACTGCCTCATAACGTAAGTTATTTCTAGCGATGATTTGCTGTCCTCAGGGGCAGCTTTTTTTATGTTGTGCTTGCGTAAACTCCCCATTTACCTCTTTTCTGTCGCCAGTGACTCAAGGGACAATTATCGCCTCTGAATTTATTCACACTGTGTTTGGAAATATTAAAAAGCCTACCACTTTTTCTGTTGAAATTATCCAATATACAAATTCATTAATCATGTTTTTTCTATCTTAACTTACTGTTTTTAATTTGATTAAACGTTTTCATTGGTTGTCGCAAACCATTCCATAGGAAGATTGTCGATTAAGCCTTCAATATGATTGCATGTTTAATTAATGGACGAGCAAGCATGACATTTCAGGATAGTTTATTCTTCGCTGTACCTGCCTTTGTACTTCTGATAGCCATTGAGTACGGCGCGTCGCTGTATATGAAAAAAAATGTTTATCCGAGCTTTGAAGATGTTGTAAGTTCCTTGAGTTCTGGCCTCGCAAACATAACGTTTGCTGCAATCGGTTTTATTTTTGTCCTCGCTCCCTACAACTGGTTTGTAGAGAATTACGCAATATTTCACGTGCCGGCAGACTCATGGATAGCATGGGTGGTTGTCATCCTTTGCAAAGACTTTTCAGCATATTGGTTTCATCGATGGACGCATCGCGTTAATAGTCTTTGGCAGCTTCATTTAATCCACCACTCCAGTGAGGAATATAACCTTCCCGTTGCGCTCAGACAGTCGACGAATGGCTTTGTTAATTACGCGAGCGTCGCTCTCATCCCTGCTGCACTCATTGGGATCCCGTTTGAAATGGTCGCCATCATTGGCTTTGTACACTTGTTTTATCAGTACTGGTACCACACGCGACTTATCGGCGATTTAGGGTGGTTGGAGTACATCATCGTGACGCCACAGCAGCACAGCATTCACCATTCAATGAATAAAGAGTATATCGATACGAATTTTGGTGCGTGGTTCAGTATCTGGGACCAGATGTTTGGCACCTTCCAATTGAAAATCCCCGGTGTAGAGCAAGTGTATGGCATCACTCATCCGGTAAAAACGTGGAATCCAATCAAAATTGATTACATGTTGTGGGCGAAAATGCTCCGTGACACTCTTCATACGAAAAAATGGTCTGACAAACTAAAAATCTGGTATGCACCAACCAACTGGCGCCCTGAAGATGTGAAAGAGAAGTTTCCGTCTGAGCGTGTCGGTGATGTTTATCGCTTAGAAAAGTACCAGCCGAAAACATCGCGAGCGCTCAAAGTGTGGTCATTTCTAGAGCTAAATGCTGCGACATTATTGATCATGCTTTATTTCTTGGCTTTACCACAACTGTCGGTATTTCATTCTTATCTCTTCGGTGGCTTCGCGTTGTTTAATGTCTGGACGTACACCACCGTGATGGAAGGACAAAAACAAGCACTGCTGCCAGTCGCGAGACTTGTCCTGTTTACATGCATGATCACGTTCGCCAATACTCCCATTACTCATTTTGAGTGGCTCTGGTTCATCGATTTCGTTTTCGTAAGTTTTTATGCCGTGGGCATTCTTTCTGCGTGGCTTTTCAGCTTCCCTGAAGAGGCGTCAGACGAAAAACAAACCGAGTCAGTGACCACATCTTAAAAGTTTCTGCCACTCTCCCGTTTCGTCGGCAATTCCTGTTGTGGAGTGTGGCAGCTTTTTATTCCTCATTCGGAAAAACACGTATCAGACTATCTGATTGATTGGTTTCATTTTCTTTTAAACCTTTGACATTCTCGCTGGGCGGTTTGTCATGGTGTCCTGACTACTATCAGTAGGGCAAAAAGTAAAGCCAGAGCCATTGTATAAAAGTTTCTGCCACTCTCCCGTTTCGTCGGTCATTTCTATAGAGGAGGGTGGTAGTTTTTTATTCCGACAAAGAGGATTTCAGCACGATTAATGATAATTATCGAAGCGGTACTGTATTGGCTGGCGCTGCCTATTTTGGCTTTGAAACATCAATCAATGAGTGATCTGTCTCTATCATTAACCGGTTTTTTGGTTCCCTGCACTCAAGTTATTTGATTGCGTCGTTCAATGGGCGTTGAATGTAGTTGACATTACTCTCTTGAATTTGGACACAACATGCTGACTTTGTATGGTTCTCTGCCTTCTCCTTATGTTCGTCGTATACGCATCTTGCTGGACGGAAAAGATGTTGAATTTGTTCCGATGAACATCTTCGAGGAAAAACAACGTGAGTTTTTGATTTCAAAGAATCCGACATTAAAAATTCCTATGTTGGAGGATGACGGTAAGTTCATCTTTGATTCCAATGTTATCTATCGATATCTACAAGAAAAGTTTGGCTGCATTGATTTAACCTGGCAGCAAGAGAACCTGCTGACAGTGATTAACGCAGTAAACGATTCGATGGTTCAGCTGTTGACGCTTAAGCGATCAGGCTTTGATGTCCAAGACGATACCTTTTGTTTCAACCTTCATCGTGAACGTGCGGCTGTTGCGTTTGAACACCTTGATGATGCGGCGGCACAAGGACAGTTTGCGGACTGGGATTACCCCGCGATTTGTCTCTATTGCCTTCTTGATTGGGTCGCTTTTCGGGAGCTTTATGATTGGTCAGCGTTTGCAAATTTGAATCGATTCTTTACGTCTAATCAAACACGAGAACCCGTCAAAGCGACTGAACCGACAGATTGATATTGAGCAAAAAGCCCGGTTTTCACGGGCTTTTTGTAAATAATCAAAATACGGTCGATACAGTCTCTGTCACATTAAAGTGATTATCGACGAGGTGAACCTGACGCCATTTGTCCATGGTGAGGCACGGATGACTCTGGCTGAAGGCTAACATGTCGCCGGGCTTGATGTCGGTGGTCAAGGGTACATCTATCATCAGATGTTGATCCATAATCTCTGTTGCTTGCCAGTCAGCAAAATTTGAGGCAATGGCTCTGCCTTTGCGGAAATGACGAACGACGCCTGGGTAGCCGGCATCGAAAGCCACATCGCGTTTACCAAGATTCACAACAACTTTGCCATCTTCCGGTACTGAGCAGACGATTGCCCACACCTCGAGGCAGTTGGTCAGTTCACCGGGGATCTCACAAAGAGAGGGGCTTCTCAGTAATACTTTATCTTGTGCGTCTTGGTAGATGCCGCAGTCGTGCGTCACGTAACAGCCCGGTCGTAACACCGGCAAAACATTCAGCGGTAGATCTGCTTTTGAAAATACGTCAGCCACAATGTCATACCATGCCGAGCCAGCGCCTGTCGCAATCACCTGATCATCATCAAATGCATCTTCCACCATCAGGCGTTTGAGTGTCGAAACAGCACGTTCAATAAACTGTCTGACCAAGATTTCTGGGTCGTCACCATGCACAACGCCTTCGTAGAACTCAATACCGGTTAAACGAATAGACGCATGTTTGGCGATTTCGGCGACCAGTCGGTCAACCTGCTTGTCAGTCCTGCATCCACAACGCCCTCCGGGCACACCGAGTTCGATCATGACATTCAGTGTTTGGTTGTGCTCGGCAAAAAAGTCTGCAAGGTCTCGAACGTTATCAATGGAGTCGACAACACAAAAGTAATTTACATCTCGGTCTTCTTGCATCGCCGCAATGATTTTCATGTTGGCGCGACCCACAAGTTGGTTCGCCATGATGAGGTTTCTGGCGCCGCTGCGGTATGCGTTATAGATTTGTACGGGGGTTGCAAATGTCAGCCCCCATGCGCCAATTTTGCGCTGTCGGGTGAAGATATAGGGAGTCATGGTTGTTTTGGCGTGTGGTGCGAAAAGGACACCCTGTCGGTCGCAGAACTCCTGCATCCACATCAGGTTTTCTTCAAGTTGTTCAGCAAAAATAACGGCAGCCGGAAGGCTTATTTCTTCACGCACTAAATTAGGTGAACCTCCTATTTCCTCAGGCAGAAAACAATATCCCTTCTCCATATCAAACACTTACTCCTATTGTGTGATCTGAACAACTGCATGTTAGTTAGTATCACGATGTCAAAAAATTTATCTTGTTATACTATTGACTAAAAAGTCATTAATTACATAGTTTTGCGAGATGTTACTTGTTTAACCATGTTAGAAACTAACATACAAATTGCGGAATAGTGATCTAGTTAACAAATATGTTAGCTAAATGTCACTAAATTATCGTGGAACAAACGCGGAGGCACAATGACTCAACAGACAGATATTCTCACTCGCATTGCAATTTGTCTGCCCAATCTAAGAGAGGCAGAGAAGAAAGTCGCGAACACAATCAAAGACGATCCAGTGTTTTGTTCGCAGGCAAATATCTCAGATATCGCCAAAAGAGTGGGTGTCAGTGAAGCCAGTGTGACGCGTTTGGCGAAAGCTTTGGGGTGTAAAGATGTCCGCGAAATGAAGGTGCTGTTGGCACAATCGCTGGCTGTTGGGCAGCGCTTCGTCGCTACTCCTGTTAACACCGATATCGGCGGGATTTTTCAGGGGATAAGAGATTTGCTTGATCACAATGAGAAACGTATTGATGAGATGGCCTTGAAAGAATCGGTACGTGTTATCAGCAAGGCTGAAAATACCATCATTTTTGGCTGTGGCGGTGGGTCCACCATAATGGCTCAAGAGGCCCAAAACAGAATGTTCAGGTTGGGTATTCGCTGCAGCGCAGTCACCGATGGTTTAATGGCCCGTATGATGGCATCGACGCTCAGAGCGGGAGATGTACTTCTTGTCTTTTCACTGACGGGTTACACACCGGAAGTGCTTGAGATCAGCATGATTGCCAAACGTTACGGTGCAAGAGTGGTCGCGATTACCCAAGCGGGGTCTCCACTGGCGACGGTGATGGACTGCGGCTTGTTGATGGAAACCTTTGAGGGTGACGATATATATCGTCCTACATCGTCACGTTACGCAGCGCTGTTGATGCTCGATATTCTGGCTCTCCGGCTGGCGCAAGTAAATGGTGAAGACACACAGGACAACCTAAGACGAATCAAGGTCAGCCTGGATGAGCATCGCAAAGGCCATGACAGACTACCCTTGGGGGATTAAGCACAATGTCAGCACGATTTGACTCAGTGATTGTAGATGTGATGTTGGTAGACGGTACGGGTCAGCCAGCAAAATCTGCCGATATCGCCATATCGGGTGACCGCATTGCGGCCATTGGTCAGTTCAATGCTGAAGACGCTGATACTGTATTCGAGGGAAAAGGGTATTGCTTGGCACCCGGCTTTATTGATGTTCATACCCATGACGATACCAATGTGATTCATTCGCCGGAAATGATGGCGAAGATCAGTCAGGGGGTAACGACTGTCATTGTGGGTAACTGTGGTATTAGTGCCTCTCCTGTGATTTTAGATGGTGACCCACCCGATCCAATGAATCTGCTCGGCGATCGATTCGACTTCACCTATCCCGATTTCGCGAGCTACGCATCGGCCGTTGAAACAGCACGTCCAAGCGTGAATGTTGCTGCACTGATTGGGCATACTTCGCTTAGAGCATCGACACTTTCTGATCTCAAGCAGCCTGCAACTGAAGAACAAATTACGGCAATGCGCGATGCGCTGAGGTTGGCACTGCAGCAAGGTGCGATTGGTCTCAGTTCAGGCCTTGCGTACAGCTCTGCAATGGCGGCACCGAATTCAGAAGTCATTGCGCTGGCCTGTGAACTCTCCACGTATGGCGGTGTCTACACCACGCATTTACGCTCCGAGTTTGCAGAGATTCTCGCGGCGATGGATGAAGCCTTTGAAGTGGGCGATATGGCTAAAGTCCCTGTTGTGCTCTCGCATCACAAATGTGCGGGTAAGGCGAACTGGGGGCGGACAAAGCAAACACTGGCCAAAATTGACGAAATGCGTTGCAAACAACACGTGGCGCTGGATTGCTACCCATATACCGCGAGTTCAAGCAATCTCGATATCAAGCAGGTCACCGCAGATTACGATATCCAAATTACCTGGTCAGATAGCGAACCCGATCAGGCCGGCAGGTTGTTGGTTGATATTGCAAAAGAATGGGGTGTATCTATTGAAGACGCCGCGCGTCGTTTGCAGCCAGCAGGAGCGGTTTACCATTGTATGCTGGCTGACGATCTTGAGCGTGTGCTCTCACATCCTGCTTGTATGGTTGGCTCTGACGGGCTTCCCAACGACCCCAAGCCTCATCCACGTCTTTGGGGCACCTTTCCGAGAGTTCTGGGACACTACTCAAGAGATCTCGGATTACTGACCATTGAAGAGGCCGTGCGCAAAATGACGGGCTTGTCAGCGAGTGAGTTTGGCCTTGTAGAACGCGGCGTCATCAAAGTGGGTAACTATGCAGACCTCGTTCTGTTTAACCCCGAAAAAGTGAAAGATGTGGCGGATTATCAAAATCCAGTCAGACAGGCGGAAGGAATTCATGCAGTCTGGGTGAATGGCGAGTTGTCGTTTACTGACGGAAAAGTCACCCAAAACCGACGGGGAAGACTGCTTAGGCGTGCATCATCTCCGCTAGCAAAACCCATGAAGGGTGAGGAGTCATGATGGCAATTACACGCTATGGAGTAGAAGGCGGACAGGGTACCGGTGGTCAACACCTACCCTTTTCAAGGGCAGTCGAAGCTGGTGGCTGGCTCTACGTATCAGGACAAACGCCTATGATTGACGGCGAAGTCGTCGAAAGGGGGATTGTCGACCAGTCGCGAATCGCGATTGACAATTGTCTGAAGATTATGAAAGAGGCGGGTTATGGTCTTGAGCATGTCGTACACGCAAAAGTCGTGCTGACAGATGCCCGCTACTTTCAGTCATTCAACAAAGTGTTTAAAGAGATATTTGGTGAGCATCCACCTGCACGGATCTGCCTCGTTGCCGATCTGGTGGTTGATTGTAAAGTCGAAGTGGATGTGACTTGCTACAAACCGTAAACAATAACAAAAAACAAATATAAGAACGCGCATAGAGCCGTCCTCAGGGATTACTCAGCCTTCGTCAGGCTGTAAGTAAGTTTGCTGTTGAGGAACACAAAGATGGAAGTTTTGCGGCAACGACTCGTCACTGTCCAACAGGTCAGTGTTAGGCTCAATCGTGCCTCGTGGGCATACTGATGGCAATTTTGCTGGTTGATGTCTGGCTTGGCGTATTAGACAGATATGTGTTGCACCTTCAACTTGCTTGGGTTGAAGAGTTAGCGCGCTACATCATGATCTGGGGGATTATGCTCGCAGTGCCATGCTGCACGGCTGCACGTGAGCACATGGGGTTAAGGCTTGTTGTTGATAGGTTACCTTTATTCCCGCAGCAACTGCTTTCGATTGCGATTGGTGTTACCAGCGTCGGCTTCTTCACATTGATTGCTGTTACGGGTATTGCGTTTGCTGAAAAGGGCTTTCAGCAGTTTTCGACCGTGTTTGCCTTGCCTATGTTTTGGGCCTACCTCGCTATTCCCGTGACCTTTGGTCTCACCGCCTTTCAAGGACTGTTGGTGCTAGCCCTTGACGTGATAGCGCTGTTCGAATCTCGTCATTCGGATGTGAAAGGGGCGGTCTCATGATTGTCGCAATGCTTTTCATTCTCCTACTCGTGCTGGGCGCACCTATTACCGTCGCGCTTGGCGTTGCTGGTGTGTCGGGATTATTTGATATCGGCGGTGCTCATTTTGCCTCCCTCGCTCCGTCGAAAATATTCAATGGCCTCAATGTTTTCCCGTTTCTTGCTATGCCCTTCTTCATTTTGTCGGCTGAAATCATGAATCACACCGGCATCACCCGCCAATTGGTGCTGTTAGCTGATGCGATGGTCGGCCACAAGCGTGGTGGCCTCGCGCACTCGAATATGCTCGCATCTGTTTTCTTTTCCGGCATCACAGGCGCTGCAACCGCTGACGCGGCAGCTTTCGGGCGCACGTTAGTGCCTGCGATGGAGCGTCAGGGTTACGGGCGGGCTTATGCCTGCGCTGTCACTGCTGCTGGCTCCATTATTGGGCCAACTATCCCCCTTCCGGCCTTATGGTCATTTACGGAAGCCTGATGGGCGTGTCTATTGGAGGCCTCTTTGCCACCGGTGTGTTGCCGGGGCTTTTAGTGTGTGCCATTTGCATGATCATTATCGCCGTTACCGCGAAAAGAAAAGGTCTCCCCAAGACTGACTGCCCAGCGAGATTCGGCGAAATTATGGCTCGTGTGAAAGATGCCTCGCTGGCGTTGATTATGCCGCTCATTATTATTGGCGGGATTGTTTTTGGTATCGTGACACCAACAGAAGCCGCTTCCATTGCGGTTGCCTACGCGCTTTTCTTGGGTGCGGTGGTCTTTCGTAACGTGAGCTTAAACGATCTCTACCAGATGTTGGTTAGGACTGCTCAACTGACTGCGGTGATTTATTTAATCATCGGCTCAGCGGGCATTGTTGGCTGGTGGATGAGCTTTAATCAAATTCCTCAGCAGATTGCAGAAGCGTTTCTTGCGATTACAGACAACAAAGATCTGGTTTTGCTGATGATCATTGGTCTGTTGCTGGTAGTGGGAACCATCATGGATATCAATGTGATGTTGGTAATACTGGCGCCCATCCTGATCCCTCTGACCGAACAAATCGGCATGGACCCACTTCATGCTGGCATTGTGTTTGTACTTGCACTGAATATTTCTTTGATGACACCACCAATAGGTGCTTGCTTGTTTGTGTTGTCATCAGTGACTGGCGAGCGGTTGGAAAACATTGCTAGAGAGCTCATGCCTTTTCTTATCGGGCAAATAGCACTGTTACTGACTATCGCATATAACGAAGAGTTAGCCCTGTTTATACCGAGGATGCTTGGGTACTGAAGATAAATATGTTGACGGAACAACAATAAATAGCCGTCTCGTTTAAAAGCGGAGAGCAAAATGTCTACAAAGATAATCACCTCGATACTTGCTGCGTTATTGTTTTCACCAACGGCGGCGGCTGAAAAGGTCATTCGTTTTGCGCATGACAATAAAGCAGATCCAATGGAAAACCCTGCCCATGCATTTACAGCTGTGTTCAAAAATATTGTCGAAACGGCAACAAATGGCAGCGTGAAAGTACAGGTATTTCCGAGTAACCAACTCGGCAGTGCAAAGGAGCATGTCCAGATGGTACGTGATGGACAGCTTCAAGCCACGCTGACCTCGGTTGGCGCGCTGGCGGGTTATTACCCCAAAATCGGTGTGCTGGATGTACCTTTTGTTTTCACCAGCAACGCCTCCACTTATCGTGTCTTTGACGGTGAGTTTGGGCAAATTCTTGCCAGAGATATTGAAAAAGATCTGGGAAATGTAAAGGTGCTGGCGTTTCCTGATACGGGTGGTTTTTTTTCTATCACGAATTCAGAAAGAGCGCTGAAAACCCTGAAAGACTTTAAAGGCCTCAGGATTCGTACCATGACGCTACCCACCCACCAAGCCATTATTCAGTCTCTGGGCGCACAGGCTTACCCGCTTGCGTGGGGTGAGGTGTATACCTCCTTACAGACTGGCGTTATTGATGGACAAATGAACCCTATTCCCACTGTGTCATTTGCTAAGTTCAATGAAGTTCAGGAATACCTGACCCTGACCAATCATTTGTTTGCCCCTTATACCTTCATGATGAACAAAACGGTCTACGACAGCCTTTCGACAGAGGAGAAAAAAATTGTCTCTGATGCAACGGAAATTGCTCTTAGCGCCAACCGTGGACTCTCGCGTTTAATTGAAGCGTCCAAAGATCGCGGTCTTGAAGGCTGAAGGCAAAAATGAAAGTCAATGCGCTTGCGCCAGAAGAGCGCGAGAAGATGCGTAAAGCGGCGCAACCTGCGGTTGAAGCTCAAATTGAGTCTGCATTGGGAGAGCCGGGTGTGATGATGATGAAACAATTCCTTAAAGCCGTTGATGATGCGAATTCTACGCATTATCTGCAGTAGTGGATTTTCGGGGTCAGGAGTTTGTCGGCCCGTTAGGAGAAAAATAATGACTATAAAAAAACGCGCCGCCTTCATTGGTGAGGGCATGGTCGAACTCAGAGGTTCGCCCTTCGGTGAGATGTCGCAATATTATGGTGGAGACACAGTAAACACCGCCTCATACTTGGCAAGGCTTGGGAAAGCCTTTACCGAGGTAAACTTTGTCACAGCTGTCGGTACCGATGACCTCAGCAATGGCATGGTTGAGCGAATGCAAGCCGATGGCATTCGGACCAGCTTTGTCATGCGGGACGAAAAAAGGCAGCCTGGCCTATACATGATAAAGCTTGATGAGAAAGGAGAGAGGTCTTTCCAGTATTGGCGGGTTGATTCAGCGGCACGTGCAATGTTTCGCCACAAACAATTCAGTCAAATCAGCGAACAACTGCAGTACTCTGATTTGATTTACCTGACCGCAATTTCTGTGGCCATATTGATGGACAATGACAGGCGTCATCTGAGAGCGTTGCTGGGTAAAGCGCGCCAGAACAACGCGCAAGTTGTATTCGACTCCAACTACCGACCATCACTCTGGCAGATATTCCTTCGGCAAGGCGGTGGTATCTGAGGATTGTGAATTACGTTGATATCGCGATGGTGTCGTTCGAGGATGAAAAACAACTCTGGGGTGACCCTTCCCCTGAATTCACTTGTGAGCGGCTTCATGAACTCAAAGTCAAAACGGTGGTGGTGAAACTTGCGGGTGCAGGTTGTTTACTCAGTGTTGACGGCGAACAGACGCATATTGAAACAGACTGTGTTGATTTACCGCTGGATACCACAGGCGCCGGTGACGCGTTTAATGGGGCTTTTCTCGCAAATTTGTGTGCGGGTGAAGATCTCACCGAATGTTGCCGACAGGGAAATAAACTCGGTGGTCGCGTTATTCGTCATCACGGTGCAATTATTGGTGATGACTATACGCGAGATATGCTGGTGGACAGAAAAAAGCCCACATTGGCGGCACACCAACATGATGCCATGTTCGGTTAGTTGCGGTCATGAAGGCTCTTGGGGTGGCTATTATTGTCTTTTTCTCCTTGGCTATTTCACCGTTGACGGCACGTACTGCCATGACGGGTGATAGGGGCACTTATGCTTTATGATGTGTCGTAGGTGGTCTCACAAACAGTGATCACCTACGGTGACGTCTTCCCCTTGCCATAATGCACCAGATATAGGAAGTGCTTACTTCTTTTGGGTGTATTCAGCAGATGTAATAAACTGCCCAAAGGATTCACACCAGACAATAACAGCCTTGTACTTTGATGGGTCAAAATCATCAGGTAAATCGACAATGAAGTTTTCAAATGTTTTCACCTGACCAACCTGAGCCATATTGGCTTTGAGTCTATTGAAGTCGGCTTCCGTTTCTACGAATTCCGGTGAAAAATACAGGTAGTAGTCTGGACCTGGAGCGAGCTCTCCTGTGAATACGACCTGATCGTCACCGATTGACACTTCTCCCTCGCCCCAATGCAAACCATCACTGTCTTCTCGGTCTTTCGTAAAGGCTCCGGTATATTCACTCGCCTGAACAGCGCTTTGGATGCTCACTGAGTCTGGTGGTGGTGGTGCGATTAATATGGGTAGTACATACAAACCCGCAGCAAAGCCAATTCCCAGCACCAATGAATGTGAAACAAGCAGTCCAATTACAAGTGATTTTTTCATTATGTATTCTCCGATCTCTCTTTGGCTGATACGTATTACACACTACTCAACGGATAGCACTGAGATAAGACACCGCTTTTGCCACTTTCCTTTCAAACATTATCCGTCTTTGCGTTAAAGCGTTCACAAGTTTACGCCAAAGCCAAAATAGAGTAAGCATATTAGGCGCGTCGTATTGGTTTGTTCAGATAATTGATAAGAATTTTCTACTCTTTGAAAGTAGCTTATCAGCGTTGAGAGCCGCTTGGGCGAATTGGATTGCAGCGTCTTCGATTGCTGCATGGAAAGATTTATAGCGGGAACATTTGGATGTTGTTGGCAACCTGAGTCTGCGTTAACTTCGAAGCTGTCATCCATTCCAATGGCGGGCTGCCCGAGGTGGCTTCGGGAGATACCAAAGCCTTGGATAGCGTAGCTATATGATTGAGACCAACCAGTGATAAGGAGAGTCCCGCATTGCGGGACAAGGGAAGTCTTGGTATATCAGGTAGTACTTTCTGACCCCTGTGATGGGCTTTAAACGTGTAACTAACACCTGTAACTATTGGTCGTATTGCGTAGTTACGCTTTCATATATTCGGACGCGTAATACCGCTTATTTTCGGTCGTTTGGTTTTATCGCAGTGCTTGAATGCGTTTTTTTGCCGGGTTTCAGCTATCAAATTCGCTAAATCAATAAAACTCGAGGGTAATGTGGGAGAAGACAATGCCAGTAGCTCAGCCAGCTTTAGCTCACTGGTACCGAAGTTCATATCACCACTCGCATGACAAAACTCAGCAATTTGACGTAGCCAAGGCGTATTTATATCGAAAGCAGTGAGAAACGTCTGCTTCACTGCAACAATGCGCTCAGGCATCACCTCAGTAGTAAAACACACATCAATAAAGTGTACAGGGTCGAAAGACTCTTCAAACGAGCTTCCTTTACAGCCGTTTTTATAAGTAACCACATTTTGAAAAGGGAGAGCGAAAAGTGTTATGTGGCTGAGGCTGTTGGTATCTTGTGATAGTACCCGGCGAGTGCTTTCATCATCAAGCCATTGCCGTGCGTGACGATAATTGGATAACGATGGCCATTTGTCTGATCAATAATCCGTAGGGCATGAGGTAAGTTATTAATACCCTTGTAATTTGATATTACGACATTGTCTTTTTCGTAGTCAATGCCAGCACGTTCAAGAAGTATCGGAAAAGTAACTTCTTCTAACTCTCCCTCAACTAACAGGTAGATACGTTGAGCAAGCGATGATTTACGAATGACGGCCTTACGCTGGAGTTCATTAAGGACTTGCTCCTGCGCACATTTTTCGATGGACATACCCATACTCTTTTATTCCTCTCAAAGCAGGGCGTCAGCTAACGGCGGAATATCAGACTCTCACCCAAACTGACGTCATAAACTTATTTTTAAAATCTCCTGCATGTCTAAGGTTGGCTGGCCTTACGGGACTGTGAAAAGCGTTTAAAGCGAAAAATACAAAATGGAGCTTCTAATTTTTTATGCTGAAGCATACCAAACTAGGCACGTCGTAAGAACTTTGTCTAAGAGGCATTGCTTCAAAATCGAAGAAGTTTTATGAGTAATTTTGCATATGTTCGTAACAGTATTTTCTCTTCCCGTTGACGAGTGGGAGTGGAACGCAAGCAAGCTCATGTTAAATATGGTGACGGGACTTATACCGTTAGACTCTATTGTCCTACGCTCGCTCGAGAAAAGCGTGAGGCCATTGATACGCTCAGAAGGCGACGATAAAGGTTTTAAGAAACGACGCTGGTGATGAACAGTCGTTTACAAGGCAGCGTGGCGTCACTCGCACTGAATACAATATCGTTTATCGACTCGAAGACATCATCGTCAAAGTTATTATGATTGGTGCTACAAGTGAAAATCTAGCGGGAGATTGGTATGGCACGAAAACATATTTCTAGCGGTTCAGAATTCGAGGCGTTGGTAGGCTACTCGCGCGCGGTTGTTGATGGTGATTTTGTCTTTGTTTCTGGCACTACAGGATACGACTATAGCAACATGACCATCAGTGATGATGTCGTTGAACAGGCCGATCAATGCCTGAAGAATATTCAGCAGGCATTGGTTGAAGCGGGGAGTGATATGGCTGATGTGGTTCGCGTGACTTATATCCTCCCGAATCGCGACGACTTCCAGCCGTGTTGGCCCGTACTAGAAAAATGGCTGGGAAGAGTGCGCCCCGCTGCGACTATGTATGAAGCCCGCTTGATGAACGATGAAATGAAAATCGAGATTCAGGTGACGGCGAAAAAAACGCATGAAAATCGTAGATAAACGTACACATAAATCGACTTTATAAGTTCAGCAGTTAATCGATGCCAAAAACACGTCACTCACCGTTGCTCTGTTGAACCTGAGCGGTGCTTGTTTTACCGGGGCGCCGTTCAGTGTCATCGCATCTCCTAATTTCACTTCTAGCGAATTCAACGTGTCAAAGTCTTCTGGATAAAAGATATTGATAAAGAAGCTGATGTATTCGCTCCCCTTTCTTGGTGGACGTTTGTCCACGGTGACTTTACTCGTGGTCATTGCTATTCCATCACCGAGTATCTTCACTTTATTGGGATCAAACTCAATCCCATCGCTTTCGGTCTGAATGTAGATACCAACGTAAGAATGTGTTCCGTCATCAGAGGGTTTGATTTTGAGGTAATAATCATCAGTTTCACGAGAAAGTGCGTCTTTCCCTGTTCTCTGATAGCCGCAGCCTTGGGACGTTGTCAGGATACCATCGTCGGGGTTTGGCGCTAGGTAGGTGCGCGACGTTGGAATAGGCACGCAGCCTGAGAGAAACAGGGAGAAACAAATCAGAAAAACAGGCAGTTTGGGCATTGAGAAGGGTACTCCAATGTAAAAGCATTACACGTAACCCTAAGTGGTTTTATCCGATTCTGAAAGTGTTTAGTTGAGAGAAATAAAAAGCACCCCGTCAAGGTGCTTTAGTTTTTCCCGTTAGTGCTGAGGCTTAGTGCGACAGTTTTGTTGCATCATCAATGACATGATAGATGTAGCTTTGCTCAACGGTGCCTTGGAACAGCCATGCCTGAGGGCCGTGAGCAAAAATAGCAACGTCCTCACCAGAGTGTGTCTCTGAGCGTAAACGAACCAGTGCTTGCTGCTTGTAGTTTGGTTCCAACACGTCTTTTTCATTCAGTTCGGTGCGTGCTCCGTCTATTGCTCCTGGGCCGTTACCGTACACCAAGGTAGTGTATTTTTTACCATCCGCATCTTCATTGAACTTACCTTTCGCTTTCGACAGCCCCAGAATTGGGTTACCGCGCTGCGCGTAGCCATTCATGATTAAGGTGTGAGCGTGGTCTGCCGTAACAATGATCAGCGTTTCTTCAGGGTTGGTTTTTTCCAGTGCCACTTTGATTGCTGCATCGAAGGCTAGCGTATCTTCAAGCGCGCGCGCTGCGTTACCACCGTGGTGTGCATGGTCAATGCGGCCTGACTCCACCATCATGACGTAACCGTCTTTATCTTTGTTAAGAATATCGATGGCTTTCTCAGTCATTTCTGCCAGTGAGGGTTCGTTGTTTTCCTGCTTACGGTCATATTCATATTGCATGTGGCTGTTTTCGAACAGTCCAAAAACGCGCTCTGTCGTTTTAGCGTTCACAGCATCAAAGCCTTTGCGGTCAAAAACAAATTGGCCTTCCGGATAGCGGGTTTCCCACTCACTAATTAGGTTACGACCGTCTTTGCGTTTACCTTTTTTACCTTCTGTTTCTGGGTCTGCCATCTCAGCTGGGATGAACTCGCGACGACCGCCACCGAATGCCACCTGAAAGCCATCACCATAGTCAAATTCAACAAATTGTCGCGCAATGTCTACGCAGCCCTGTGCTTTGTTGACGTTGCTGACTTTCCCATCATTTTCCCATCCACGGTCAGGGCTGTGCGCATAGGTAGTGGCTGGCGTTGCGTGTGTCAGGCGCGCAGTGGATACGACGCCCAGTGCTTTGCCTTTCTCAGCGGCCATTTGGAAAATAGTCTTAGTTTCATTGCCTTTCATAGAACTACAAAAGCCGCGTTTCACGTTGTCGTTAACATTGATAACGCCAGCTTTGGTTTTCACACCGGCTACCATAGCGGTTGCTGTACCTGCTGAATCGGGCGTTTGCATGTCAGTGTTGTATGTTTTTGCTAGTGCGACATGCGGCAGGCTTCCCATCATAAGGCTATTTTCTTCACCTGTTTTACCTTGCATTTGACCTGCGTATATTCGAGCTGCAGTGATGGTGCCAACACTCATGCCATCGCCGACAAATAAGATGACGTTTTTGGCTTTGCCGATTATCGGCTTATTGGCCTTTGCTTTGCTCAAGGCGCTTTGGCCTTCTTGGTACCAGCTGTCCGATTGTTGGGGTACTTCAGCGAGGGCAGAATTTGAGATTAATGCGGCTGTTAATGCCGACAGTACAAAAGAGGGTTTCACGACGCTACTCCATGTTCAGTGTGTTTGAATTAAGCGTCGAATATCTTGAGTTTTGTAAGTGACATATTGTTTACATGCATTATTGCTTAAAGAGTAAATATTGAGTGAATCAAAAAATTGAGACTGATATCAATTTGATCTTCAATGTTAGCAACGAAATTATTACTTGAAGAAATCGTTCAATGAATATAAAGCGTCTGCGTTATTTTCCTAAGTGCTTAAAAGTATTCTGGATACCCAGGAAAATGAAAAAAGTACTTATGAAGCATAAAAATTGTAATGATATAACATACCAGTTTGGGAGGGGGTAAATAGTATTATAAATAGACTTATCATCAAATAATGGAGGTAAATAAGGGAACAGTTCATTGAGAGAATACAAGGCGCTATTTTCCCAATCTTTGATTGTCAGAGAAGATAGGCTCTTTATCCAGAGTTCATGGTTATTACCCAGTACACTCGGTATATTGTTGAGAACAGAATAAATAGTACATAGAAACCACAAAAAGAGAATGACGTACGCGGGTCTTTGAATCGAAGTGCCAAAATTGCTGAATTTGTCGTAAAAAAGCTCAGTTATTGACTCAATAGTGCCATGTGATGCCATCGCTTTGCACGTCTCTCGGTGATACTTAGCGTCGATGAAAGGGGGGTATCTCCCAGCAACCTTCGTAATTCTGCTATTTTTCGCGCATCACTGACGTTAAAGGCTTTTTTGAAAATACCTCTTTTCTTTGTTTTTAAATTAATGTTCAGAGAAATAAGGTGTTGGTCAGACACCATGGTATCGGTAAAGTCTGGTACTGTTTCCGTTTTATCTACGATTGAGAATCTGAAGCTGTTTTGAAAAATACTGTGTCTGAAGCTGAGCTTTTGTACTGAATCAGTGATAATTAATTCTCTGAAGTCGGCAATGTCGTTAAAAACGGCGTCTTCACACTCAAAGTATTCAGCTGAAATTAAAGAGCCAGAAAACTTTACTGGAGATTGACGATAAAATGTTTTATTAAAATCACAGGTTTCGCACTGGAAATGCGTTGCAGAAAAATCAATGCTACTAACTTCAAACCGAGAGCCATAGAAAGAAACATGATTACAATCAAAAATCGCCCCGGAGAAGTCTATTTTTCCGTGTTTAAACGTCATATTTTCTAAATTAACATTCTGATCGCCAAAACGAATATCGGTAAACATCGCATCAGAAAATTCAAATACCGAATCTGAAAAAGAAAACAGTGGCCCTGCATAACGGCTTCCTTTTAGATTTAAGTCAACATGCTTGAAAGTGCTGTCTTTGAATAGCACGTTACCAGAGCCAAACTGTGTATCGATAAAGGTTAACTTATCATTGGAAAATGTAGAGTCTGAAAAACTAATGTTTCCACCATCAAAGGAGGTTTCACTAAAATTTAGGCTGCTATCGGATATCTGAGCATGACGAAGACTGAAGTTACTGTTGCCGAATCGCGTTTTAGCAAAATTAAATGTGGTGTGATGAGAGGTGGTGTTATCAAAGCAAATTTCAGTATCGTTACAAGTGGTATTTTGGAAATGAAAACTGGAGGTGGAAAATGATGCACTTGAAAATGTCAGCTTTCCCACACCAAACCTTGAATCATTGAATATGATGCGACTTTGGTTAAATGTCGTATTCGAAAAGCTTATCTCCGCATCCGCGAAGTTTGCACGCTGAAAGGAGATAGCTCCACTCGGAAAGATGTACCCTGAGAAGTTGACTGACTGGTAATGTGAAAAATCCACCGCCTCAAAAATGATATCGGCATCAGTGTGTTCCTTAACCCAGCGATTCCATTCTTCACGTCCTTGTTGCCATAATTTGATCGCCGCTTTTCCTTTGAGGATAACTCTCATTTCGTTAGTCACACTGAAACCGATGATATAGAGGCTTTTGTTTATTAATCTATAGGTAATTTGCTGACTTGAGTGTCTGATTTGCAATACAAAATAGGGGAAGTGTCAGATTAGGTAGATAAAAAAGAGCCAAGCTAACGGCCCTTACTCTCCTGATAGAAGGTTACGCTCTACGTCGAACCGCCCGTAACATGACTGCTACAAACAGTATGAAGATTAGGGAAAAGACATTGTTTGCACCGCCTCCGCTGCTGCCACTGCTCTGTTCTGCAATAAAGCTGATTTGTTTTATGGTTGCAGAGTTCCCTGTGGGGCTGTTGTTGTCTTCCCGTGAAAACAAAAAGGTGATGGAGTTAGACGCTTCGGATAACTTGAGTCTTAGAGAGGAAGGCGTCGCTTCTTCACCGGAGACTGGATTTTCAGAAATCGGTTCACCGTTTTTTAGTATTGAAATTGTGTCAAGTGATGCGCCGACACTGACTTGTAAACTCATTGTTCCTTTAGCGATATTTGTCAATCTCAGTACTGAGGTCTCTCCAACAGAGATATTAGGGCCTCTGATTTCATCGCCAGTGCTTGTCCAGACGCCATTATCACTATGTTGTTCCGATTGAGGGGGCAGGCCGGCATTCCCCAGTGCGTCAAATAGTTGCGAGCTCTTTTTTAGGCCGTAATATCTCAGGTTAGATTTGAGTTCGTCAGCAATAGGGTGATCAGTGGAAACCGTCAACAAAGAAGAGGCTTCTCCGAGGGTGTTTGGCAGCGCATTATAATGGAACATGATGTGTTTTGAGTCAGCGTTGATTGACAGTTGTTCTGAGAGATCGTCGCGCTCTGTGCTTTTGCATCAATAACATTAAATGACGTATCACTATTGTTTGAGATGGTAACTACCCTACTTCTGTCATTGGTACTTATAAATCTCGCGTTGGTATAGGTAGGGTAGTCGATATCCAATTTCTTCGTTGCTATCCATCCTGATGCGCCACTGAAGTGCCCTACATTGGCATAGACGCCGTAAGCGTTAGGCTGAGCGCATCCATCCCCCCAGCTGACAACGCCAATCAGTTTAATTTTGCCGTTGTCATTAATTATTAACGGACCACCGCTGTCTCCTTGACAGGCATCTTTGCCCCCTTCGGCGAAGCCAGCACAAATAGCATTCTCGGTGATGCTACTGTAGCCACCTCCGATATTTTGGCAGGTTGTTCGGGATACGTATTCCACACCGACTTGCCGCAAAATATTTGGGAAATTGTATCCGTCATCAGGGTCAGGTTGCGCCACGGTATTACCCCAGCCGATAGTCGTTGCATTACTTCCTGGCTCAAGAGAAACAATATCGCTCTGACTTGCGAGGGCGACAGGGGTTCCTTTCGACGCGTCAATGGGTTGACTGAGCTTTAATATAGCGACGTCGTTTGAGGAGGTATAAGCGTTGTACTCTTCGTGGGGATAAATCGCAGCGACCGCAGAACGCTGACCTTCAGAACCTTCATTTCGAAGATCATGAATGTTCACGATGACATCAATACTTTCGGGAGTTGCAGTTTCTACGCAATGAGCCGCCGTCAGAACATATTGGCTGGCTATTAAGCTTCCGCCACAAAACTGTCTTGTAGCATCTGCGCCTTTTGGAACTAGAGCCGTGATAAAAGGCCACGCGTTTCGATCCGCGTCAACGCCTCCGACGATTCTTGGTGCGCCTCCTTCTGCGGGAAGAGCCTGCGCAACGTGTGTGAACGCGAGAATAACCGCTGCGAGAATTAGAATACTAAATTGCTTGTGTTGCATAGAACTTCCTCTTTAAATACAACGCTTTGGATATTAATAATTAACGAGTGGTTTCGGGTGTAGCCTACATAGAGGTTGACTGACTACGAACGATTTATTGGTTCATCATCCTCAACAATTGGATTTGATATCTTCAGTTCTTTGCCACGTATGCTTTCTGGTATGGTCAACGTAAATGATTGCCAAAACGGCATTCTGCGGCAAAAGTCTGGCTTAACCCTGACTATGGTTAAATCGATAACGTTTTTATCCGCCTTATCGATGTATATTTTGAAACTGGCATCAGAGGAGCAACCCGTCGAACGGGCGGTAAATGAAATGCTATCTTGTTGTACTTCCCACGAAGCCAGACCTTCAACACCACCATCCACGTCTGTGGGCTTTACGCCTTTTTCAGCGCATGACGTCAGTCCAACCAAGCAAAGGAGGAGTGCGGAAAGTGAGTGAAATCGGCGCATCATAACGGTGTTAATCCTCTATTTCGAAACGTGAACTAATCTGTTCAATTCATATTTAATTCGCTAACAAGACTAATCTTTTGACCTTTGTCATGGCAAAGCTTTGCCATGCGAATTCAATGAACTTTTATAAATGAAACGCTTGATTCAAGGAGAGAATGGATGAACTCGCAGCAGGAAAGTGAGGAAGTGGTGTCTAACCGTCTACTGGTATTACTATTTAATTGAAAAATCACTAGTGGAAGTGCTTTAGAATTTAAGAGAGTGAGTCTAAGGCCTATTCGGTATTGTTGATGGGATTGTGTAGCTCTGCGCCAGAAAAAAGAGCTAAACGTAGTGACATCTCTGTCTCCAATTACCAACCTTCCTAAAGGTTGGAAGGGGCGGAAAACATCTGGTTGCAGGTTGTAGAAGTTTGGAAAAAATGTAGCGATGAGTAGGTAAGTTGCGAACTCACTCAAAGCGCTGGTCTGGCGTTAGTTGAAACAGACTTTTGCGAACAACCTGTTTAAAAAAGATTGAAGTACAAAAAGCCCAAATATTTGACTGTATCTGGGCTTTTTTGCTTTCTATTATTCGCTGCGATTACGAGTCACTAGAGCAAATGAAGCCAGAGCTAACAAGAACCAAGCGAATGACCCTGCCGCAAAGTCGCGTACTTTTACACTGGTTTGTGCCACGTTTCCATTCGGTGCAATGTATTCCAACGCTACAGTGTCAGCGCCACTGAATTCAAATCGTCTGTATGCATTGTCTGTATCTTTAACTGAGTCTCTTAACTCACCATCGAGATAGATATTGAGGATGCTATCAGGCGAGTCACTATCAATTGAAACGTCAAAATGAAACTGTCTCGCGTCGATATCCGATACCATCAAAACTGACTTTTGTTTGCTATTGACTGTTGTAGGAAATAGTAATTCGCCGTCCGTCTGCCATGCATCTTGGTTACTAAACACCCTGATATCTTCAATATCAATTTGGTCTTCTAACTCATTGGCAGTAAGCGTTAGGCCCTCATAATTTGCGGTCACAGTGAAACTTTGAGCTTGCGGATGTGTGGTTTGTATTGAGAGAGTCTCTTGGTTTTCTCCAGACAGCGCGTTAAGTGCCAATGTGACCTTGCACTGCTCATTAATGCCAGTTGTTGTGTTTTCACACGCGTTTGCGGTTATCGATGCATTGCCTAGTGCAGTAACGCTTGTCACCTGAAAAGATTCTGACGTTTCATTGCTGACAGGAATACTTGTCTCAACGTTACCTGACGGCAAATAACCAAGTTGTACTGTCTGACTAAAATCGGTGTTATCGCTTTTGATGATTGTGTTTATCCAGCCAGCGAAGGCAGATACTTTGGTAAATACACTGTGTGGCGTTAAGGCGGAAATACAGCCACATCGTCACCATTTATACCGACAAGTTTAATTTGGCCGCCTGATGTCCGAATCAAAGGGGAGCCTCCGTCTCCACTGCACACTCCTTGTAGGGATGACGTTGTGGATTGAGTACAGAGGTGGTAGTTGGTTAAGCCGCCGAGATAAAAAAAGGTAGGGGAGCAGTCGCCATTGACTATGCGAAGGCTCGCCTTTTGCAGATTCTCCGGGCGACCGGCAGACAGGGGTTGTTGTGACTGTGGCAGTTGTTTGAGTCCCCATCCAACGGTCGTGAGTGAGTCGGATTGAGCAAGACTATTGGTCTCAGATTCTGACATCATGCTGATTGGGCTGCTATTCACGCTGTTTTTGAGAGTGAGTATGGCAAGGTTATTCCTCGTTAACTCAGCCGTTACGAAATCCGGATGGATATCTATTTTATCCACGTTGATACGTTGACCTTGTTGGGTGTTGAAGTTAGATATACCAACTATCACGTCTGCATCACCGTCGTAGCCATCGACAAGGAGCTTCCCGCAAAAACCTGAGGTGAGAATATGACGCTTACTGATAAGTGTTCCTTGGCACAATACGCTATCAATCTCTAGGCTTGAATCTGTGGCTAATACGGCGACTTTTACTGCGGAAGGCACCGTTGAACTCGCGTTCTGTCCTCCTGAAATTCGTGGCTTCATTTCACTTGCGCTAGTAGAGAAGGACAAACAGTACATACAAGTTATCAGCCATGTATAAACGCTCTTCATTTTTTCACCCCTAAATATAAAAATTAGCATTTACACC
This sequence comes from Veronia nyctiphanis, assembly GCF_004116385.1. Classification (GTDB taxonomy): domain Bacteria; phylum Pseudomonadota; class Gammaproteobacteria; order Enterobacterales; family Vibrionaceae; genus Veronia; species Veronia nyctiphanis. Next base: position 47,211 of record NZ_PEIB01000032.1, read on the forward strand.
GTTTAACAACGGCATATTTCACTCAAAATAAAAGAATTGTAATTAGTGAAAGTATTAGACGATTCAGCATTATTGATTGTTGCAATAGAGAGAAAATATGATAGTAATTAACTGCTTGGAGAAAATAAATATAGGAAAGGGTTGAGGTTTGGTAGAGATTTAATAAGGGCTTGTATTACTTATTGCGGTTTATATTTTATAGTTTGTTGTTGCCTAAGACTTTTTTTTGGGTTTGTTATTTAAAGAAATGTTTAAAACATTGTTATGCTTTTATATCTATAATATTAGTCACTGAGTATTCAGAATGAATATTCCAATATATATGGACGTGATATATTAGCCTGAAAGGCTCAGTGATTTTGTGTGTGTAAGATTTATTGGTAAACCTTAATGGTCAAATGCCGCGAGATTAATCTCTGTTGGCTCGCCCAGCCAATAAGCATGATCTGTGTGGTCGGCATAGTCGTCACCTGTTACTCCATGGACTAATAAAGTCAGCCCATTGCGGTGTGAATCCAGCCAAGTGATCGCGCGATCGAAATCCCTTTGATCAAATAAAACCTGGTAGCTCCACCTTGTATGCGGACCCACATTTTTTTCGTGAAACCGACCCACAGGAAGACCAAGTTCATCACTGATTCTTTCTCTCAACGACGCTGCAAAATCTGAGGTTTTCTGATCGAAGTACACATGTGCGTGATACTGTTTGTGGACGTTCTTAGGGAAGTATTTTGAATGAGCACTGTCGTCTGATGGTGGTGTTTGCATGTGAAGTTCCGCTTTTCGTGTACATGCACTGATGATTCATCTGTGATGTTGGAATACTGTGTCGGCGTTATACACCAAAAAATAGCTCATTGCACTGCGAGTAGAATTAGTTGGAAGCGACTGAGCGAATACGAAAAGACGCTGAGGAAAGATAGATCTTCAGCGTCTTGCAGAGTGTTGTTAGTGGTTAGCTGATTGCTCTGACAAAATGTGACTGAATTGTGTTTCTGACACCGGTCTTGAGTAGTAATACCCCTGTAAGTACCTGTAGCCTTGCTGTTTGAGAAACTCTTGCTGGCTCTCTGTTTCTACGCCTTCGGCAATGACCGCCATGTCCAGTGTCTTACTCAGCGCCAAGGTGGTCGCAATAATTGTCCGGTTACTTTCCGATTCTGTCAGTGAAAAGCTCTTGTCGAGCTTCACCACATTAAACGGTAAGTTGTGCAATACGGATAATGACGAATACCCAGTGCCAAAATCATCAAGATACAACTTCACGCCCAGTGCGGCGATATCTTCCAGCCAGCCTCTTAATTCTCCGCAGTTCAGCACAGAGCATGACTCTGTTAGCTCCAGAGCGATATTTTCAGCCGCAACATCGTACTTTTGAAGCAAGGCTGAAAGGTCCTCAGCAAACCCCGGGTGAAGCTGGATCTGAGAGACATTGATGCTCAAGGTGAAGTGATGATCCATCTCCTTTTGCCATTTTGCGACCTGTTTTATCGCTTTTCTCAGTACCCAACGACCAATGTTGACTATTTGGCCGGTTTCTTCTGCCACTGGCACAAACTCAGACGGGGCCACACGCCCTAGCTCTTCGTCATGCCAGCGAATCAGCGCTTCTGCGCCTCTGAATCGCTTTTCCACCACGTCATAAATAGGTTGATAAGCCAGAGTGAATTGGTTCAGTTCAACAGCGCGGGAAAGGCGATGGCGAATATGCACTTTTCTCCGCTGGTCTTCCATCAGCTTGGGTGTAAACAGGTGATAGCGGTTTCTGCCATTCAGCTTGGCTTGATGCATTGCCAGCCCAGCTTGTTTCAGCAGTGAATCCGCATCTTCCGCATTACCGGGAAAAATACTGCACCCCGCACTGACACTGATGCAAATATCGCCAAGCGTCTCCAGGCTGAGGGGGAGCTGCGTTTTCCTCAACACTTGTCCTAGCTTAAGGTAAATACTGGCAGTGTTCTGCTCTGGGATCAGAGCAAGAAATTCATCACCACCAAAGCGTCCAATGTGACAAGACTTTCCAAGAATACCTTGCAAACGCTCGGCTGTTTTTCTCAGCAATTGATCGCCGATGTGATGGCCATAAATGTCATTAACTTGTTTGAACCGATCGACATCAATAAAAACAAGGTGAAATGGGTCGCTCTGCTCAACCGAATTGTTTATGACCTCTAACATGCCTCGACGGTTATATAAGCCCGTCAGCTCATCGTGGGTGGCTTGGAAATTCGCCTTAAGCAGTTTCTGTTTTTGCTCACTGATATCAGTCAGTGCCATTAGTAGCTGCTGCCTGTCATCAAACCACTTAGCAAACACCCGAAAACAATGAAGCGTATTGTCAATATGGGGCTCTATTTCTGCTGTGAACTCGCCTTCGGATTTGGCTCGCGCTATCCACTCACAGGCTTCGCGTTTACTCCCCAGCAGTTCTGAAAGAGAGTTGATGCCCTGATGGAAACAGGTTTTAAAGTAATCGTTGCAACTGCTTAACTGGCCGTTAGCTTTGAACAATAGTGACAGGTTTGAGCCTATAGAGTTTTCCAAATCACGCTTTAGGCTAAACTCATCTGAAATGACCTCGACCAGCATAGCTTGTTTGTTGTTTGGCAGTGTAAAACCAGAAAACTGGCAAAGCTTGCGCTTTAACCGTTGCTTCGGTGAGTACGTCCACCATGTTCTTACCTGCTCACCTTTTTCGAACTTACTTTTGTAGTAACCCAATGTTGCATCGACGGCAGCAGACATCCCTGACTTCAGATCTCTCTGAATCAGTTCCTCTAAAGAGTCAGCTTCCCACAATGTGAGCGCGTTACGATTAGCCCAAACAATTGATCTGGAATCAAAATCAAAGATCCAGATCGGATTGGATAATTGATTCAAAACGCTGTAATCGTTCCCGACAGTACTACTACTCATCGTCAGGCAAGGCTGTGAAGTCATTATTATCGTATTCTCTGTACGTGCAGTAATTTGCCACTTTTTCTACAAAACTATCAAATTGTATAGCATTGTAGGCATGTCTTTATTGAGCCGACGCAAGAATAATGGCTATTAGGTGAAATTTAAATACCTTTGTTTGCATCTGTCATCAAAATGTTCAAAACACATACTTTACTTAGCCAAACACCAGTCAACGTGTCGAATATAAATGCTAATAGTAATTGTTGGTTGTTTATAAATCAGTGGTTTAATTGTTAATAATTATATTTATAGTTAATTTTTTTGAAGATCTATGGTTTTTTCTTTGAAATCAATTCTTACAATTACCCAATGGATTAACAATGTGCTTACGTTGTTTTCTATGGTTTAAGGGCCATGTGGGAGCCAAGTGATAGAGTCATCTTCTTTCGTTGCTACCTATCAAGAAATACGTACTTACTCTTTGTCTCATAATCTGGTCTTGAAGTGCATAAGACAACTGACTAACGTAACTGCCAAAAAATGTTCATCGCAATGTAGAACAGTACGAGCCCAGATCTGTAACACTAACAGATCTGTGCTAATCAATGGTGCATGATGTTCGTTTGTGCCAAGTCTTCAAATACAAGGTTGATTTGGCAATGGGGTATGACCTTCGAAACGAACAGTCGACGAGCAGCAGTGAAAACTCGCCTGATTCATGGCTTGAGAATTCGCAAACAGCAGACGCTTCTTTGCCGAAGGGGGGGGCCGCGCTTCGTGCTATAGAGCAGAGTTTCAACGTAAACCCAGTCAATGGCAGCCAATCAGTCACCATTGGTCTTCCTGTCTCACCTTCCCGTCAGCAAAGTTCGCCAGAGCTCAATATCCAGTACAACTCGCAGTCAGGCCAAAGCCTTTTGGGTTGGGCTGGAGGTTATCTGAAACTGCAATTATCAGGAAGTACAGAGGCGCGCTACCTACCTACAAAGATGGTGATGAGCAGGATACTTTCCTGTTTTCGGGTGAAGAACTGGTGCCTGCGTTAGTTGAGCAAGACAACAAATGGCAAAGAGCCCGCCAAGATGTCGATGGCTACCGAGTCGATCAATTCAGACCCCGTCATGAGGGCGGTTGGCAGAGAATTGAACGATGGCAGGATTTATCAACGAACGATGTTTTCTGGCGCACTATAACTATAGGTAATGTGCAGTTATGGTACGGATACTCGGCGGAATCGAGGCTAAGCGATCCAGAGAACCCTCTGCGTGTTTTCGAATGGAAGTTGTCACATGTTGTGGATGACAGAGGCAACCTGATCCGCTATCGCTATAAACGTGAGAACAGGGAGGAGGTTAGCCCTTTACTTTCAGAGAAGTGCAGGCATACCAGTAATTGTACTCAGCTTTACCTAAAGCGTGTTTGGTACGGTGTCAAAACGCCTTATAAACCGAGCGATTCGTTACCGAATATTGATGGCTTTCTGTTCGAGACTGTCTTCGATTATGGTGAACACGACAGCCAGTTTCCAACGCCTGACGAGCAGGAGAGCTGGTCAGCTCGCGCTAATCCATTTTCCGACTTCCGCGCAGGGTTCGATATCCGCACTTATCGCTTGTGCGAGCGCGTGTTGTTATTTCATCGGTTCGACGAGTTGCCGCTGAGCCCTTGCCTTGTCTCTGCGACCCATCTTACTTATTCATCTGATGAATCAGGAATTAGTCAGCTCAGTGATGTCGTTCAAAAAGGTCACCTCTGGGATGAAGAAACGCGAGAAAATGTTGGCTCCAGCCAGCTTTACCTACCAACCGCATGTCTGGAGCCGAGAGGTAAAGTCCGTTATCGCTGATATCGTTCCAGCACCGCCAGCGAGCAGAGGAAAGCATCGATGGGTTGACCTCTACCGTGAAGGCTTACCCGGTATTTTGACCGACGTTGGCAGCCAGTGGTTTTAACAAGCTAACCTTGGCAGCGCAAACTTCGGCTAAGCAGTGGCTGTGGGGCAAAAGCCTTCATATAGCGGTTTGGCAACCGGTTCCCCGTTATTGAGCTTGCAGGCTTTGCCCGGCAGTCAAAACCTGAGTTTGGTTGACTATTCTCCAGCAACATTCGGCTTTTTCCGTTTGGCATCATTACCCGAACAGCAGGGGCGATGCTATTTCACTGTGCCGGAAGAAGCGTTTGACTTTGATTTTCAGGGACACTTCGACCGCCGGATCCGCTCAGTGAGTATCAGTATACCTTGTGTCGTAGGCCCCTCCGTCAGCATCAATTGCACACTCAGACTGCTTTCAAATCACTATCGCGTGAATACAGATATGAATACCGAGGGTGAATATCCTCAGTAGAGAGATGGAGACATCCTGTTGTCCGATACGCGCTTTCATTCAGAACACGCGGCAGTTAATCAGATTGCCGCAAGTTATGCGCAGTCAGACAGGGGCGTGTTGGCATTTTGTTTCGGTGACGAGCGGTATTTACCGTTTGAAGGAGCAGGGGCAATCAGCGAGAGGTCTTTGGAACTTACGTCAGTTCAACTATGACAGCATTGCCGATGTGATACTCAATATTGATTACAGTGCCAGAGAAAGCGGCGGAACATTCAAAGCAAAAATCACTGAACATATGAAAGATTTTTTGAGGAATGATGTGGCTCAGTCTGGTGCACCCTTGGTACAGATGGTCAGCTTGATGAGCAGTTCACTACAAAATGGCACCGTTTTTACCATCCGGGGAGTGAAGGTGAACAGCAACTGATGATTGCCATCGGGGAAAACAGGCTGCCCTTTTTCGCGCGTAACCGAACCCTAGTTATCGATAAACTTGAGGTGCTTGCCCGTTGTGAGCAGGAAGAAGACTATCACTTACGCCTCGCCTTTGAGCGTGAGGACGGCACTTTTTCAGGCTCGACGAATATCCATATGGTGCGAGATACAACACTTAACGGTTTGCACCGAGTGTCTGTCGTCGATGGGACAGGCGGACTCGATTTTTCTGAGTTTGATGTGTCTCACTTACTGAGTGTTCAGATGAAGAAAAGCAGTGATGACGACTTCCGCTCTCTCTGCTAACCCTCAAGAGGTCAGAAAGCTGTACCTTTTAATGAGCTATCACCTTGTTTAAATAAAAAGATAGAGTGCCTTTTAGCATTTCTGTCTTTTTCTCGCGCATTCTGCAGGGTTGGGAGAGACGAACCAGTCAGCATAATGAAAGGGCACAATCAATCTTTCTGGTGAAGGTTAGTATGCTTCACTTTTGCTTGTTCCTGTTCAAACTGCATTGCAGCGTCGAAATCGCGCTTCGCTTCTTCCATTGACCACGGCTGGTTGGATAATTCTAGTAACTGGGCTTGCTGCTGTGAAATCGTATCCGCAAATTGCATCTCGAGCGCTCTTTCAATAACGGCACTATCGAGTTGTTGCTGTGCCATGATATGAGCGAGGTTATCCGGCTGTTGCGCGACAGTAGGCTGGTAGAATAACTCAGCGATGGCTTGCGCGCGGACGGGATCAACCCCAGCATTCTGCAATACAATCGCCAGCTTCTGCACGTCGGGGTTCGTTTGCTTACTGTCAATGTCTGCAGCCTTCTGGCTGTAGTTCTGAACCAAAAACTGGTTTGTCGCGGATATCATCGTTTTTACCTCCTGACGATAATTTCAATGCTTGGACTAGGTGTGTCTTTACCGCATACAGTTCCAAAATTTCCTGATAAATTTTATCTAACACATTGTTATTTAGTCAGAACTTGTGTTCTATTTTGTGTTTATTCAGGCACTTATCGACCAGTCCTTATAAATATTGTCTGAGATTGTGATAAAACCTGATTTATTGAGTGAATATGCAATACGGAAAGAAAAGAGCATCAATATAAATTGATGCTCTTAGAAATCGGAATGTCGCTTTTGTTTTTCAAATCATTGCTTGGCAATGTGTTTGAACTTCTTCAGCAAAGAAGACGATGAAACTTTCGCATTGATTCTATGCAATGCAGTTGCTCCCCGACTCGTAAGCTCCAATGCTCGTGATGTCAGCACAGGTAAACCTTGTTCAAATCGCTTGGCTGCATTTCTCAGCCTGTTCAGTTGCTGCTTTCTCATGCTGGGTGAGAGAAGATATGACAACGCAGGCAGAAAGGTTTGATGCGGACCGGAATGATGCTGAAACATGCCAATAGTGGGTTTTTTTCGCTTTGTTTTGGAAGTTAATCACGGATTTCCACTCAACCTTGAATGTATCCACCACACTTTTTGGTGCTTTCTTCTGTGTTATTTCACCCGATGATGTATTGATATTACCCCAATCCTACTGGCCGCTTATTACTGTTCTCCTTAAAATACACCTCGACGATATTAATATAAGTGCATATGTGGTGTTCGGGGTTCCATGGATGAGTATGAAATATTTATTTAAGTATCTGATTTATTGATGAAATATAAAATAGTTAAGTGCTGATAAATCAAATTTTTCAGATGTTAGGGACAGTATACAGATACCCCATACCACCATGTCTAAAGGCTTCGATAGTCTTTTTTAGACCGATTTTTTGTGCCACAGCCTGGCTCGCAACATTGTCGTTTGCGATGAATATTTCCATGCTTTGTGTCATGCCTGCTTCACAAAGGGTAGCTAAGGCCAGTTGGCATGCTTCGGGTGCAATCCCTTTCCCCCAAAATTGGCGGCGGATGAAATAACCAAAATCGTTGACGCCGTTTATTTCTTTTATTCCCACAAAGCCAATGAGTTCGTCGGTTTTGCTGCATGCAATGACAAAGCGAGATTGTGAGATCAGTGCATCGTCAAACCAGTCTTGTGCTTCTTGCTCTGTAAGGGCACGACCTGGGCCTAGGAAACGCATCGCCTCGTTGTCTTGAATGAGATCATAGGCATGAATGCGATCTTGGTTCTCCAATTGTCTGAGAGTAATACTGTTAGCCATGACCAAATGCCTGTTTTTCTGGGGGGAGGTTTACGTTATCGGGCAAGAAAAAGGAGGTAAATGATAGAGATAAAAGGCTGAGATTGATATCAAGGTTATGGGCCACGCGGTCAATATACAACGCGCGGCCCTGCAACAAGTCAGTGTGCGATTGCCGTTAACATGGCAAGCGAGACAAACAGAGCACAAGTTACTTTGCGGATGGCATCCAAAGGTAATTTATCTGAACAGTACTTTCCGGCAAAGACCACAGGCACGTTTGCGATAAGCATTCCCAGCGTTGTACCAAGAATAACCATTATGACTGCGTCGGGATAACTGGCGCCTAACATTGTTGTGGCCACTTGGGTTTTGTCACCGATCTCCGCGATGAAAAACGCTACAAAACTCGCGACGAACGGGCCTTTTGAAGAAAGCGTCATGTTCCCCTCAAGCTTGTCCGGAATGAGTATCCACAAAGCCATGATGAGGAAACTTGCTACCAGTAACCACTTCAACACAGTGGGAGAGAGGAAATCAGACACAACGACGCCCAACCAAGCGGCCAGTGCATGATTAAGCAGGGTTGCAGTAAATATGGCAACGACAATGGGAAAGGGTTTTCGAAAACGGCTTGCCAACAAAAATGACAAAAGCTGGGTTTTATCACCAATCTCAGCCAAAGCGACTGAAGACACGGATATTGCTAATACACTCACGGATTACTCACAAAGGCGAGATAATTATAGGTACCAAAGACAGACCCTCGTGCCCCGCCCGGTTCACGTTGATATGCCATTGGTCTCGCCAAACTCACAGGGTGTGAGTCATGATTGCCATGAAGATTGAGCTTCAATTATGTTGACAATCATCTTCGTCAAAAAGAAGAGGCTACTCCCCAAAGGGAGCACGAGTATATATGCATTCTTACTAATCATTCAAATAGAAAATGAAATATAAATGTAACATTTAATTTAGGTGTTTTGTTCTCGTAAATCACTTATATCTCTTCATATTATCAAACTCATCACGAATTTTATTCTCGCATAGCCATAGCCATAGCCATAGCCATAGCCATAGCCATAGCCATAGCCATAGCCATAGGCTGATGATGCGACCACCGTGACAATTTTGCGTTTAGTTTTGTATGCCGAGTAATCATGTCACGACAAAAAATACCAATGGCAGAGATTTGGGCGATTTTGAGTTACGCCAGACGAGCTGTAGCGGATTTGGACAGAATCAAGTTGGCAAGACGAGTTCTGTGTCCGCCATATGTATTAGGAAATATATGGGTAATTTACGTTTTACTGGAGGTATTTTTGGTTAGCTCTAAAGCCATAGTCGTTTGTTAGCTTGCGCTCTTGACGTGAAACAGGCTTACACCCATGCCAACAAACAGTCCACCACTGATACGGTGAAACCACTTTGTCTGATGTGAACCTGATAAAAACTCTTTGGCTTGCCTACCTAAGTACCCGTAAGTAGATAGAGATAGAAATGAAAAAGCCATAAATATTAGTGTCATTACCGAAAACTGCATTAATAGCGGTGATTTGGTATCCAAGAACTGAGGGAATAAAGCAGCAAAGAATACAATTGGCTTTGGATTCGTGACGGCAACCAATAAGCCTTCCTTAAAATATGAGAACAACGGGCGTGCAGATTTTACGATTTCGTCTGGATGTTCAATTTTGGCTTCTTTACTTGCACGTATTTGCTTAATACCTAGATAGATTAAATAGAGAGCCCCAACTATTTTAAATGCCATAAATAGAGACGAAGAAGCCATTAATACTGCGCTTAGCCCACTAATAGATAGCGCAGATAAAATTAACAAACCCAAGATATTACCTAATGCTGAAACTGATACGCATTTAACTCCATTAACGGCACCGTTATAGATTGCAAGAAATATTGCCGGACCTGGACTAATGATATAAAAAAACGAAACAACGCTAAAGAGTATTAAAGTATCGTAGTTCATTATTTCCCCAAAGAAAGCTAACGCCCGCCAGCACCTTTTGAAAAAGCTACCGCATTTCACTTTGTCGAAAACCGTGTTTAAGCCACCAAGAGACAATAACTTGAACGTGAATTCAAATGCCTGATGGAAATTTCAGACATGCCACTCAAACAAAAACTGTTTGCCGATTTCGTTAGCAACCAACAGCTATGACAAGAGGAATTTTGATGCTCAAAAATTCTAAAATTGATGGGGATAACGCCAGACAAGCTGGCGAGGAATTGGCTGGGTTCTCGATGCCATTTTTGAGAGCAGGGCGACATCTGTATGGCTGAGATGGTATCTATTTATATCCAAAAGTCATAGCCATAAATGGAGTAAACTTGCGTCAATATAACCTTGCAATAACACCGCCTCCGGCTGGAAAATATATAAGGACAACGAGTGCATATTGTTGGTAGTAATTGTCGTTTTGTGGTTTTTTTAACAAAAAAATTAGGCAGGATGAGAGATGTCAAAGAAGTCGCTGATGGTGCAAGGAACGACGTCTGATGCAGGGAAAAGCACTTTAGTTGCAGGGCTTTGCCGGGTGTTTGCAAGGCGTGGTGAGCGAGTGGCTCCATTTAAACCACAAAATATGGCGTTAAACAGCGCTGTAACACCCGAGGGTGGTGAGATTGGCAGAGCGCAGGCGTTGCAGGCTATTGCTGCTGGTGTGTCTTTGCACACTGACTTTAACCCTGTACTCCTCAAGCCGAACAGTGACACGGGTGCGCAAGTGATTATTCACGGTAGAGCCATTACCAACATGGAAGCGGCTGCCTATCATGATTACAAGAAAGTAGCACTGGATGCCGTATTAACATCGCACCATCGGTTAGAAGCCTCGTTTGATCTGGTCATGGTTGAAGGGGCGGGAAGCCCAGCAGAAATTAACTTACGTGAGAACGATATTGCCAATATGGGCTTTGCTACTGAGGTTGACTGCCCAGTCATCATTATTGCTGATATCGATAAAGGGGGAGTATTCGCGCACCTTGTTGGCACATTAATGTTGCTCAGTGAGGAGGAACAAGCACTGGTAAAAGGGTTTGTCATTAATCGTTTTCGGGGCGATCTCAGTTTATTACAGTCTGGACTGGATTGGCTTGAAGAGAAAACCGGAAAGCCAGTCTTGGGTGTGCTGCCTTATCTCCACAGCCTCAAATTAGATGCTGAAGATGCCGTCGAGGCAGAGAATATTGTCAAAGACGCTAAAATCAATATTGCCGTTTTACTTCTTCCCCACATCAGTAATCACACTGACTTTGATACGCTCAGGTTTAGTTCTGACGTTGACCTTCGTTATGTTCGTCATCGAGAGTCTATTGGTCAGGCAGACTTGGTCATTATTCCGGGTAGCAAAAATGTCATCAGTGATATGGCTTTTCTTCGGGCAGAAGGGTGGGACCGAGAAATCGAACGACACCTGCGTTATGGCGGAAAGCTAATGGGTATCTGCGGTGGCTTTCAAATGCTGGGTAATGAAATCGCTGACCCAGACGGCATTGAGTCGTGTCAAAAAAACTCTCAAGCTCTGGGGATGGCTGATTTCAGCACTACATTAACGCCAGAGAAGATGCTCAAAGAAGTAAAAGGGCACTGCAACCTGACAGGCTCTGAAATTCAAGGTTATGAGATACATTGTGGACGAAGCAAAGGGCCTGCGCTTGCTTCACCTTTTGCAAAAATGAGCGGTGATCAGAACGACGGATTCATTTCTGCTGATAGACAAATTGTGGGCACTTATCTTCATGGTTTGTTTGATCGTGCTGAAACGGTGAATGCCTTGTTATCATGGGTAAATGGTGGCGAATTTGATGCAAACGTCGTCGACATGAAGGTTCTTAGAGAAACGGAGATCGAACGTTTGGCTGATGCTTGTGAGGCGTGGCTAGACATCGATAAAATAGCGTCGCTACTTGACAGTTAGCCAGTTGAAAAAGAGAGCAAGCCTAAAGCTTGCTCTGCGTTGATTACATCGTCTTTGACGTTTAGAAATCACCATCTTTGATGTAGGGATGAGTCCAGAGAATAACAGTAAGGATGGTAAGCTTTCTCCATGCCTCATACATCGCATCTACCTGCTCTGGTGTTGCGTTTCCTTTTTCAAGGAAAGGCTTGATGGTTGTCGTAATTGGGTAAATGAACGCGACCATGTAACGATAATGGATAAGTTCGACAGAATTTGTATCGTCCGTTCTATTTTTACCGACGCTGTGGTGGCGCTTAGCAATCTCATGCTGATAGTTAAGCCATTTCTGATCGTAATTACCGCTGGTCATATCGAGAATCCAATGTTCAAAGCGGTCACGAACTCGTTGTAGGTATCTCGTATCCACGGCTCCCGTTTTTCTATCACCGAAGTAGTAGATCAGGTGCTCATTTCCACCGACATAACTATACCAAAGGTCTAATATATCGGATATTTGAGGTTTAAGTATCTTATTTGCTTGTTTTAGCGCTTTGACATCATCAGGGCCAAAAAATACGGTTTTTTGTAATAATTCAAAATCTTTCATGGAAACGGGTGATGTTTCCAGCCATTTCGCATGAGCATCATAGCCTACCGGGTATTTACCATGCCCATCCGCAACAACGGCTGATGAGCACCCCATAACAATAAACAGGCTGAAAAAGACATACTTTAATTTCTGCATACACGACTCCTTGCTGCTTGATCCAGTTTTAGTCAAACGTAATTTTTATTTTGAGAATAGTTATCATTCATCGATAAATAAATTATTGATTTTATTCGGTTTAATTTGCGAATATTACTGTTCTCATAATTGATATAACCAGTGAGACTTATATCAATAGAAAATAGTTATCTGCTTAATCCAATAAAGTATCGAATCGATACAATAAGAATATTCCGATAAAAATTCTTGTCAACTGCATTACACCCAATCTTTATATTGTCTTATCTATGAGCCACTTTCTTACTGGGAAGCATTCATAAAAGCGTATTGCGTATATTTATAAATATATAA
>NZ_PEIB01000033.1 GCF_004116385.1 Veronia nyctiphanis
TTATTTTATTTATTTTATTTTATTTTATTTATTTATTTATGTCATGACTCTTTATTTCCATTTTTACTCTATGTTGTTTAACTTCCTGTTCCTATATTGGTAGTTTAATCTTGCGATACAAAAAGGATAACTTTCGCTATCCAGTTGGCTAGGTTTTCATTACAAAAAGCAGGAGAGTAAAATGCTAAGTTCTTTTAAAAAAACTGGTTCTTATGATTTTCGTCCAAGTAGAGATAATAATCCGGTTCAGGGTATTAAACTTACTCAAGACGCTACACAACAAGTTAGAAATGTAATGCCACCGCGCAATAAGAAAGGAGACGCAAGCGTGGTCACCCCCTCGAGCATGAACAACTCCCATGTAAGGCATACTGCTAGTAGTGTTCAGGCCAACGCTAAAACTCAGACGGAACAACGAAAGTTAGGAGTTAATGCTGAAACTCAGACTAAAAAGACTCCTGAAGAAGATAAAAGATACAAGCAAGAATTACCGTCTAAAAAAACTGAAACTCCCAATACACCTGGCTTAGTGAAACAGTCCCCCTCAGCTCCTGCAGTTGGGTCCGCTCCCTCTAAAATTCTTACTAACACGGCAGATCCAGTTGAGCCTCCCCAAAAACCTGCTGGAACAGATTTTATTGCCAATGGAAAGAAACACACTGATATTCAGAAAGATATAGAACAAAGATTCAAAAATACGCATCAAATCCCACAAAGCAAAGGTGTTATTACAGGCGTGGCACCAGATCAGAGGTTTAATTTTAATTCAGCAAGCAGCGACTCAAATAACCATAGTTGGTCGAGCCAAAATATTGGACATGCCAGCATCCCGAGGGCAGAGATAGCTACAGATAAAACAACGCCGGTTTTTTTTCTAAGTCCAAATGCTTTGGGTGAGGGTATCGCACCCGCTGGATCGGTACACTCATTAGCCGATAAATTTATTCAAGGCGATATAGATCAGAGTAAGCTCCCTACAGAAATACTAAATGATAAAGATAAACTTGCAGCGCTCAACGATATTAGAAGCCGTTTCGATAAAAATTGGACGCTCCAAACATCATTCAACACGAACGGCTATAACTACGTAGATAACGGAAACGAAATATTTGATGGTGAAAGTGACAATTATCACCAAGCGCCGACTCTCCTTAACAATGCAGAGGGGCGAAATTATTCTCGACCAACGGTTGGATCGTATATTCGGACTGAAATTTCAATGCCGAGTAATTGGACAGAATCCGGTAATGAAGCAACCATATATGGTTACAGCAAAGTAACCAATGAAGGAACTGTAGAATTCACTAATGGTCATACTCCCGAAGATGTTCTCATTCGAGCTAACGAGGCAACTACAGTTAACAATACTTCTTCGAGTATAAAGCAAAGCTCTGTAGACACAAATTCAAGTTCCTTTGGCCAAAATCAATCATCGTACGAAAACACATCGAGTCAACAAAGCGTTGGATTTTCGGCTGGTGTTTCTGCTGGCGGTGGTTCACCAACGCGATCAATCAATGGAGAAGCAAGCGTTTCCTATTCCAGTACTAACAGTCAGACAAGTGGTGCACAAACAGATATAAACTCTGGTAATGGTCAACAAAATTCGGTTGGCAGCAATATTGACGTTCAGCCGTTTACAATAAAGGAACGTACAGATTACTACCTTGGAAAAGAAAGAGCCGCAAACATTAAAGATGTAGAATTATCATTACCAAATTGGGATATATTTGATGAATTTCTCGATGATAATCAAGATACAAATCTATATTTTCAGGACTCATTCGATACTTTCAAGCCAAGAGGCGATGAAGGAAGTTGGGTTGGGTTGGGTTGGGTTAGATGGTGTTCGCCGTTACGATGATCGTTCCCATAAATTGAGCGTAGCGGGTGGGAATAAATTTTTCCAAATCGACAGAGATCGTTACCTTGGTCAGGTGTATACAGATACCCCTATAATTTGATGTACAATGAATAATTAGCAAGAAACTTTATTATTAATTGGTTATTGCAAATTGCTAGAGGCTAATGGACCGGGATAAATCCCACCATATTTCGGGAGAAAAGCATCTTTTGTGGTGCTTTTCTTTGTATTTGCTGATGAATTATTGAAGGTCATAAACGAATTTTATCAGGCAAGCAGTATTCCCAGATAGACTGGAATTACCAATCAAAGCAAAGTCAGTGCGCGATTTTACTCTGAGCTATTAACTTTTGACATCCGGATACCTTTACAAATACCTCCTCTTGATTGCTCCCTGATAATCTTTCAAAAAAAGAAACGTCAACAAAATATTTCACTGCGATTAATGGTCTGAAAAACACTGATAATGCCAAAAATACAGCCGTTTATCGCTGTTTTTATAATCTCCATGAAATCCTCATGGTTGAAGGATGAAATGATAATAAATATCATTCTCGAAACGAGTGGAAGAGAAGAGAAGAAAATGGCAGATCAAACAGGGCTTGAGAGCTTTGACCCTAATGCTGCAAATTGGAAAGGTCTGACACTGACGGATAAGGCTGCCAAGCGCATAAAAAAGCTGATTGACGATGACAATCAGATAATAGGGCTCAGGCTGAATGTAAAACCATCTGGCTGCGCAGGCTTTGCCTACGCGCTGTCTTTTGCCAAAGATGAACCGATAAAGGGCGATCTCGAGTTCATCTACCAAGGAGCGAGTATTTTCGTCCCTGAGAAGGCGATGCCGTATCTCGATGGCACAGAAGTGGACTTCATTTCTGAAGGTTTAAATCAGATGTTCAAATACAACAACCCTAATGTGGAGAATGCATGCGGATGCGGTGAAAGCTTCAATGTTCACGACGATTGAGTCGCTGTTTAAAAGACTTTTATCTTCGAACGATCATCTGTCCACATAGCGGTAAATATAATGACACAGAGCAGTACAGAAATTCAGGAAGACGTTAAAGCTTGGGTTGACGACGATAGCTACAAAGAGGGGTTTTATACCGAGGTCTCAAGTGACCGCCTTGGAAAGGGTATTAATGAAGAGGTTGTGAGAGCAATTTCAGCGAAGCGCAATGAGCCAGAGTGGATGCTAGAGTTTCGACTTGAGGCATTTAGAATTTGGCAAACCATGCCAGAGCCCCATTGGTTAAAGGCCCATTACGACCCGCTGAATTATCAAGAGTACAGTTACTATTCAGCCCCAACGTGTAACAGCTGTGAGGGCGAAGGTGACGCAAGTACTGAAGGTAGCCCAGACGATGTTTTTCTTACAGAAGAGGTGGCAAAGGCCTTTGAGCAGCTTGGTGTGCCTGTTGACGAAAAAAGTAACATCGCTGTCGATGCAATTTTCGACTCCGTCTCAGTTAAAACCACTTATAGCGATGAACTGTCAAAACTTGGAATAATCTTCTGCTCATTCAGCGAGGCAATTCACCAATACCCTGATCTTGTTAAGGAGTACCTCGCTCAGTAGTACCGCCCCGTGACAATTTTTTTGCCGCTTTAAATGCCGCTGTGGCCTCAGACGGAACCTTCGTTTATATTCCCAAGGGCGTGACCTGCCCGATGGAGTTGTCGACTTATTTCCGTATAAATGCGTTTAAAACCGGGCAGTTTGAGCGCACGATCTTAATTGCCGATGAAGGCAGTTACGTCAGCTATATTGAAGGCTGCTCTGCGCCTGCGCACAATAGTTATCAACTTCACGCCGCTGTTGTTGAAGTTATCCTGCTCAAAGACGCGCAAGTCAAATACTCCACTGTTCAGAACTGGTTCTCAGGGAAAGATACCGAGGGCGGTATCCTTAATTTTGTCACCAAACGCGCGCATTGCCGTGGTTCTGGGTCAAAAATGTCATGGACCCAATCTGAGACGGGGTCAGCGATTACTTGGAAATACCCCAGTGTCATTCTTCAAGGTGATAACTCTATCGGAGAGTTCTACTCAATCGCCCTGCCTCCGGTAAGCAATTGGCCGATACGGGCACGAAGATGATTCATATCGGTAAAAATACGAAATCAACCATTATTTCAAAGGGCGTGTCTGCGGATAGAAGCGAAAACAGCTATCGCGGGTTAGTCAAAATACTCCCTTCAGCCACCAATGCGAGGAGCTTTACGCAGTGTGACTCGATGTTGATCGGGCCAGACTGTGGCGCTCACACGTTTCCTTATGTCGAGGTACGGAATAGTTCGTCTCAGGTTGAGCATGAGGCAACAACGACAAAAATTGGTGAGGACCAACTTTTTTACTGCTCTCAAAGGGGCATCTCTGAAGATGATGCTATTTCTATGATTGTAAACGGGTTTTGTAAGGACGTGTTTTCTGAACTTCCCCTCGAATTTGCCGTTGAGGCACAAAAACTCTTGGCAATCAGTTTAGAAAACAGTGTGGGATAAAAGTAGATGTTAACGATTAGTAATTTGAAAGCGCAGATTGAAGATAAGCAAATTTTGAATGGCATCAATCTAACCATTAATCCTGGCGAGGTGCATGCCATTATGGGGCCAAATGGCTCTGGAAAAAGTACGTTAGCATCTACACTTGCTGGCCGAGATGATTTCGACGTCACTGAAGGGAGCGTTGTCTTTAAAGACAAAGAAATACTTGAACTCGACCCAGATGAGCGAGCGGGTGAAGGAATTTTCTTGGCCTTTCAATACCCTGTTGAAATACCGGGTGTCAGTAACCATATTTTCCTTCAAGCTTCTGTCAATGCGGTAAGGAAATACCGTGGGCTTCCTGAGTTAGAACGCTTCGAGTTGGCAGACTTAATTGATGAAAAAATCGAGTTGCTGAACATGCCTCAAGATTTATTGTCGCGCTCGGTTAACGTTGGATTCTCTGGCGGTGAGAAAAAACGTAACGATATTCTGCAAATGGCCATTCTTGATCCTTCACTTTGCATTTTGGATGAAACCGATTCAGGGCTCGATATTGATGCGTTGAAAGAGGTCTCAAACGGTGTAAACAGCCTTCGTGACGGCAACCGTTCTTTTATTATCGTGACGCACTATCAGCGGATACTGAATTACATTAAACCCGATTTTGTCCATGTACTTTACGATGGCAAGATTATCAAGTCAGGCGACTTTTCCATGGTGGCAGAACTGGAGGAGAAGGGCTATGGCTGGCTTACTGGTGAAGAGTAACCAAAGCGATCTTCTGAACAGGCTCACATTGGGCAGAGAAGCGGCTCTGGAGAGCCATTCAAGTGAACATTGGTCGCGGGCCGTCTCGTTGGGGCTTCCGGGACCCAAGCACGAAGATTGGAAGTACACACCACTTGATCGTCTTTATTCACTTGATCTTTCCGCGTCAAATTACGCTTCGCTCAGTCAATCGGGTGTCGATAAGCTTAAGTTACCTCTTGATGCTTATGTACTGACGTTTGTTGATGGCGAATTCCGACCATCGCTCAGTCAAATGGATGACATTAACTTCAAGATAACGCCATTAACTGACGAGCATAAACAGGCACTGCCTTTGGCAATTAGTGGTGAGTTTTTTCTGCATTTAACCGAAGCGTTGAACCCATCGGGGGTGCTCGTTGAGATTCCGAGTAATTTAAGTGTCGAAAAACCGATTTACTTGCTGAGTATTGCATCTCAGGGCGAGAGAGGAATGAGCCATGTGCGAAATCATCTTAAGCTGAATACAGGTAGCTCTGCTTGCATCATTGAGCACCATGTTACTCTTGATGAGCCTTACTGTGACAATAATCCTGAGGGGAAAGGGCACCTCGTTGGTTCTCGGCTCACTATGGACGTTGCTGATAATAGTCAACTTGTGCATTACAAAATCATAAATGGCCAAAAAAAGCAGTGCCACTTTGGCCACAATGATATCCATGCTGGGCGCGATACAAGGATTTGCAGTCAAACGTTTTTGCTGTCTGGTGCGTTAACGCGCCATCATACCAGTGCCAGATTAGACGGCGAAAACAGTGACCTCTTCATAAACAGCCTGAGTCTGCCATCTAACGATCAAATCTATGACACGCGCACTTACCTTGAGCACAACGCGAGTCACTGCAATAGTGAGCAGATCCACAAGATTATTGCCCAAGATCAATCAAAAGCTGTGTTCAATGGCCTTATTAAAGTCGCCAAACATGCAATTAAGACAGACGGCCAGATGGACAATCACAACCTCTTGTTAAACGACGGTGCAGAGGTAAATACCAAGCCGCAGCTTGAAATCTACGCTGATGATGTCAAATGTAGTCACGGTACAACAACAGGCTCTCTGAGCAAGGAACAGCTTTTCTATCTCGGTACCCGAGGCATTGATTCTCAAACAGCAGAACAAATGATCACATTGGCATTTGCTGGTGAATTGACTGAGGTCATTGGTATTCCTGAGATTAAGGAAAATGTGTTTAACGCCGTCAGTGAGAAATTGGGAGAACGAAATCAATGAGCCTTGATAACAGCGATATTCGACTCCAATTCCCAACACTTTTGCAAGAAGTTAACCATCGGACGTTGGTGTATTTAGACAGTGCCGCCACCTCGCAGAAGCCAAATCGTGTGATTGAAAGAACAGATGCATTTTATCGTAATCAAAACGCTGCTGTTCACCGAGGTGTTCACCACTTGAGCGCGAAAGCGACGGAAATGATGGAAGATGTCAGGGATCAGGTTAAGACATTTCTCAATGCAGCTAATCGTGAAGAGATTGTTTTTACTCATGGAACAACTCATGCGATTAACCTCGTCGCTAACTCTTTTGGGCAAATGGCGATGGGGCTGGGTGATGAGGTCATTATTACAGAAATGGAGCATCACGCTAACATCGTGCCGTGGCAGTTGTTGGAGAAGTCGATTGGCATAAAGGTGGTTGTTTGGCGAGTCGAGTCAGATGGTACGTTGAACCTCGATACGTTGAGAGACCTCTTGAGCGACAAAACAAAGCTTCTCGCCCTCACTCATATTTCGAATGTTCTCGGCACTGTTAATCCCGTAAAAGAAATCATTGAATTGGCTCAGATCAATGGAACGAAGACACTGATTGATGGTGCGCAGGCAGTGATGCACCAGCGGGTAGACGTTCAGGCACTGGGTTGCGACTTCTATGTGTTCTCGGGCCATAAAATTTATGGTCCCACTGGTATTGGCGTCATGTATGGTCGAAAAGAATTACTCGACATGATGCCTCCTTGGGAAGGTGGTGGCGCGATGATTGAGGAAGTCAGCTTAACAGAGGAAACGACGTTTAACAGCGCACCTTGGCGTTTTGAGGCTGGTTCACCGAATGTCGCAGGCGTGATAGGGCTGGGAGAGGCAATCAGTTTTGTTGAGGAAATAGGCTTCGACTTTATTCAACGCTATGAAAGCAACCTAATGGCCAGTGCTATCCAGCGCTTGTCTCAGGTCCCTGATTTACAAATCTATGGTTCACTGAATAAATCGGGTGTATTGGCCTTCAATCTTGGTGATCTTCATCCCTATGATGTTGGTAGTTTTCTTGATCGCTATGGTGTTGCGATACGGACAGGACACCATTGTGCAATGCCATTGATGAAGCGTTATCGTGTGCCGGGTATGTGTCGTGCCTCATTCGCTATTTACAACAATAAAGAAGATATTAAATCTTTGTGCGAGGGTTTGGAGCGTGTTCATGCACTTTTACTCTCATAAGAGGCAATAAGGAGTTTTGTTTGAATCGAGAAAAACTGGTCAAGAACTTTGGCCGCTGTATTGATTGGGAAGACAAATATCTTTACATCATGTCGTTAGGCGAAAAGTACGCAACGCTTTCTGATGAATATAATACCAAGGAATATCGAATTTCAGGGTGTCAGAGCCAGGTCTGGGTAAAAGTCGAGTTGCAAGATGGCAGGTTGTCAATTGAGGGCAACAGTGATGCTGCGCTTGTAAGAGGCTTGGTTTCAATGGTAATTATTGCGCTTAACGGTCTAATGCCAGAGGAGCTTTTGGCTACAGATATTAAGAAAATGTTTGCTGAGATGGGCTTACAGCAACAACTTACACCTGCCAGAAATCAGGCTTGAATGCCATGATAGCGACCATTTATGAGCGGGTTAAACCAATGACTTAACGTTATAACAAACTCGCTTCCTCGGTTAATAGAGAGAGGATCGTTGCGCAAAATCTGTACACAGTATTTTGGTTCTCTCTTTGATTCCGTAAAGCTCATAGAGGTCACATGTTCGATTAAGTGTTTCTTTTGCGAATTTTCGGCTCAGTATTCTGCATGACAGGGGATTTTGTTTATTGTTGAGCTCCGACATCATCCGGCAATAAACCTTTCTGAGGCCTTCGAGATAGCGAGTATCGTCACCGTTATTTTTACAAAGGTCTGCCAACCTCATACACGTTTCGAAATAATCCATCAACGTCTCTACGCCAGTCCCATGCTTATTGAGCCGGTTTTCAGCATGGAAAAAATCTACTGTCGTATCCTGAAGCTGTACTTTGTAATCTTCAATACTCTGATCAAGCCAATTCATGATATGCAATGTCATAACGCTCCCTCTCAGTTACATTGTTAATGATAATCATTATCATTAACAATGTAAAATGCTTCATTAACGTACTGTGACTTATTCAGAGTTTTCGTGTCACTTTGTTGACATGGTGTGTCTGGCGTCTTTACAGGACGCAGAGCAGAGCAGAGCAGAGCAGAGCAGAGCAGAGCAGAGCAGAGCAAAGCAAAGCAGAGCAAAGCAAAGCAAAGCAAAGCAAAGCAAAGCAAAGCAAAGCAAAGCAAAGCAAAGCAAGTTATGCTCACTGAGAGGGTATTAGGAGATGCTAGGTACGAGTGTCTATTCGTTTTTTGCTCAAGATAAGGAAATGAAGTTGAGTGCAGGTGGCAATCGAAAGAAATAAAAAAAGCACCCGAAGGTGCTTTTATCATGGAGGAGTCGTACGATTAATCGTCGCTACCCATGATACCTAGAATCTGAAGTAAGCTCAGGAACAGGTTATAAATCGCGACATAAAGAGAAACAGTCGCTGAAATGTAATTGGTTTCACCGCCACGGACGATGGATTGCGTGGTAAGCAGAATAACGCCGGTAGAAAACAGAACAAACAAGCCGCTAAGCGCAAGAGACAGCATTGGTAATTGCAGGAAGATGTTAGCAACCATACCTACCAACAACACAACGAAGCCCGCCATAAGCATTCCGCCAAGGAAAGATAAGTCGCGTTTTGTCGTTAGCGCGTAGAATGAACAAGCTAAAAACGTCAGTGCTGTACCGCCCAATGCAGGAGTAATCGCCCACCCCATCCCTGCGCCAATATACATGTTAAGAATCGGACCTAGGGTGTATCCCATGAAGCCTGTCAGCAAGAAGGTGAAGACTAGACCCATTGAGTTGTTTCGGTTTTTCTCCGTGAGGAACAGGAGACCATAAAATCCGACTAGAGTAATGATGATTCCTGGGTGAGGAAGGTTGTAGGCCATTGCAACGCCAGCAACAACTGCGGACCAAAGCAACGTCATTGATAGTAACGCGTAGGTGTTACGCAGTACTTTGTTGGTTGCCAGTACACTCTCTTGTGTCTGATTTCGGGTGACTATACGATCATTCATAGTGTTCTCCGAGAATGGTTTCCTTGTCAGATTAATAATGTCTTATATTACGACAGTTATGGGTGCAAACGTTCACCTTTTCAAGTGTTCAACTCGCAAAATACCACTTTCCTGTCCTCAAAGTAACTTAACGCGCTGATATGACAGACTTTGTTACAAAGTTAGTTTCTGCGAACGAAAAAGCGGCCATTTAAGGCCGCTTCGATAAGTGTATCAATGGTGCAGTATCTGACTGAGGAAGAGCTGAGTTCTGTCAGATTGTGGGTTATTGAAGAATTCATCAGGGACGTTTTCTTCTATAATTTCACCCGCATCCATAAAGATAACCCGGTCAGCAACTTCTTTAGCAAAGCCCATTTCGTGTGTTACACACAGCATGGTCATCCCTTCGTTGGCAAGTTCAACCATCACATCGAGTACTTCGCGAACCATCTCCGGATCGAGCGCAGACGTCGGTTCATCGAACAACATAACGTTTGGATTCATGCACAGAGAACGGGCAATAGCAACACGTTGTTGCTGTCCGCCTGATAGTTGTCCGGGGAACTTGTTTGCCTGCTCGGGGATCTTCACGCGTTCGAGATACTTCATTGCAATTGCTTCAGCTTCTTCTTTGGGCATTTTCTTCACCCAAATTGGCGCAAGTGTGCAATTCTGAAGCACTGTCAGGTGCGGAAAAAGATTGAAGTGTTGGAAGCACATCCCAACTTCTTTTCTCACCAGTTCAATATTTTTGAGGTCATCAGTGAGCTCAGTACCAGAGACGATGATTTGGCCTTTTTGGTGCTCTTCAAGGCGGTTTATACATCGGATCATCGTTGATTTACCTGACCCTGATGGACCACAGATAACTATCTTTTCACCTTTGGTCACGGACAGGTTGATGTTTTTCAGTACGTGAAATTGTCCGTACCACTTGTTTACGTCATTCAGTTCAATAACTGGTGCATTTGGAGACTGCGTCATAATTTCTTCCTTGAACCTGTCCTAGCGTTTATGTCCGGTGTGGAGTTTGTTCTCGAGATAAATACTGTATCGAGACATGCCGAAACAGAAAATCCAGAAAACCAGACCGACAAAAACATAACTTTCGGTCGCGAACCCAAGCCATTTCGGGTCAGTGTTCGCAGATTGGCCAATACCGAGTACATCAAACATCCCGATTATCAGGACCAGACTGGTATCTTTAAATAGGCCAATAAAGGTGTTAACGATCGAGGGAATGGTGATCTTAAGTGCCTGAGGCAGAATGATCAGACCCATCTTCTTCCAATAAGTCAGCCCCAGCGCATCTGCTGCTTCATACTGACCTTTCGGAATCGCTTGTAACCCGCCACGTACCACTTCCGCCATGTAGGCCGCTGAGAACAGCACAACACCTATCAAAGCACGGATAAGTTTGTCAGTTTCAGCTTCCCCTGACATAAATAATGGCAACATGACTGACGCCATAAAGAGGACAGTGATCAGCGGTACACCACGCCAAATTTCAATGTACACAGTACAAAGGCTGCGTATTACTGGCATATCAGAGCGTCGACCCAGTGCCAATACCACACCAATTGGCAAAGAGATGACAATACCAACGATGGCAATGACCAAGGTAATTAATAAGCCACCCCATAGGTGAGTATGAACCTCTTCCAAGCCCAAGACGCCGCCATACAGCAGGTAGGCTGTGAAAATCGGGAAGGGTAGGATGAATACGAGCCATATCAATGTTCGATGTGGTGTCTTCTCATACGCTAACAGGCCGACAAATATGGCGAGCATTGCGTAAAATAGCTGAGGTCGCCACAATTCTGACTCTGGGTAAAAGCCGAACATAAACTGGTTAAATCGGACATTAACAAATACCCAACAGGCCCCCTCTCTGGAACAGTCTGCGCGAGTTGTGCCCGCCCAATCCGCTTTGAGAAATGCCCAATCTACAATGGCGTAGATACCCTGAAATGCCAAGTACATCAGTACCAACGAAATCACGGTGTTTGCTGGAGACGAAAACAGGTTTTGTCTCAGCCAACCTACAACACCGATGGTGTTCGCTGGTGGTGGCAAGTCTGGCTGAAATTCATGTTTATTGGTCATAAATTACCTCTCAACCAAAGCGACTTTCGCATTGTATATGTTCATCAACAGAGACGTCAGTAGACTCAATGTCAGATAAACGGCCATTGTCATTGCGATAATTTCAATCGCCTGACCCGTCTGATTCAATGTCGTGCCTGCAAATACTGATACCAAATCCGGATAACCTATCGCCATGGCGAGCGACGAGTTTTTCGTAAGGTTCAAGTACTGGCTTGTCAGAGGAGGAATGATCACTCTCAGTGCTTGAGGGATAACCACTAAGCTGAGGGTTCGTCCTCTGCTTATTCCCAGCGCCAAAGATGCTTCGGTTTGTCCATGACTCACTGCATTGATACCCGAACGAACAATTTCAGCGATGAACGACGCTGTATAAATTGAGAGCGCAAGTGTCAGCGCTGCAAGCTCTGGAATAATCGTGATACCGCCGCGGAAGTTGAAGCCTTTCAACTCGGGGTAGTCGATTGATATAGGCATACCTGTTGCGAGATAAGCCAGAAGTGGTAAACCAATCAGTACTGCTAACGAGATTGTTACAACTGGTGTTTGCTGCCCCGTAAGGTCCTGTCTATTTTGTGACCACTTTGCAAAGCTAATGCAGAAAATGATTGCAATCACTAGCGCGATCCCAATCCACATTGAACCCTCTTGGAAAGCAGGACTGGCCACGTAAAGGCCACGGACGTTTAGGAACAACCATTCACCAATACTGATACTCTGTCTCGGCGAGGGGAGTGTTTGGAGAACGGCGAAATACCAGAAAAAGATTTGCAGTAGAAGAGGGATGTTTCGGAAAGTTTCGATATAAACGGCTGCGAATCGGTTGACGAGCCAGTTTTTCGATAACCTTGCGATACCAATTATGAATCCGAGGATGGTTGCCAGTGCTATACCAAGCACAGCAACCAATGCGGTATTCAGTAGGCCGACAAAAAACGTACGGCCGTAAGAATGAGTGGAGTCATACTCAATCAGGCTTTGGCCGATACCAAAACCTGCGGTTTCAGTCAGAAAGCCAAATCCCGTCGCGATACCACGTGATTCTAAATTTGTTAATGCGTTATTGACGATGGTGTAAAAAAAGAACACCAGTCCGAGGATGGCAATAATTTGGAACAGAACAGAGCGAAACGTAGGATTGTAGAATAGGTTTTGCTTCTTGCCTTGTTCTTGTTGGATACCAGAGTTTTGAGTTTGCTTTACTCTCATAGAACTACAACCTCTATGCGTTATACCAAAACTGGGCACGTTTCCATGCCCAGTTTGATGTTAGCCGTTAATGAGGCTGCTTAGCGAATTGGTGGCGCATACATGATGCCACCGTCATTCCACAGTGCGTTCAGGCCACGAGAAATCTGTAGTGGCGAGTCTTTACCGACAGTTCGCTCGAAACTTTCACCGTAGTTACCGACTTGCTTGATAACCTGATAACCCCAGTCATCGTTCAGCCCTAGGCCTTTACCTTTAGGTCCATCAAGTCCAAGCAGACGTTTGACGTTAGGATCTTTAGAGCCTTTCATTGAGTCAACGTTGTCAGAGGTCACACCGAATTCTTCTGCGTTGATCATCGTATTAAGTGTCCACTTGGCGATATTAAACCAGTTATCATCGCCTTGACGAACAACAGGCCCCAGTGGCTCTTTCGAGATGACTTCAGGAAGTACAACCGCTGAAGCAGGGTCTGAAAGTTTAACACGTGACGCATAGAGACCTGATTGGTCAGTTGTAAGCGTATCACAACGACCTGCTTCGAAGCCTTTCACCGATGCATCATACGTATCATAAACAACAGGTGAGAACTTCATGTTATTCGCTTTGAAGTAGTCCGCAAGGTTGAGCTCTGTAGTCGTACCTGACTGAACACATACTGCAGCGCCGTCAAGCTCAAGAGCACTTGTAACACCTAGTTTTTTGTTGACCATGAAGCCTTGGCCATCGTAGTAGTTTACACCAGCAAAATTGAGGCCGAGGGTACCGTCACGCTGAAGTGTCCACGTTGTATTACGCGAAAGGACGTCAATTTCGCCCGACTGAAGCGCAGTAAAACGCTCTTTAGGCGTGAGAGGAACATATTTTACTTTGCTCTTGTCACCGAGTGCAGCAGCGGCAAGTGCCTGACAAAACTCGACATCCAAGCCTTCCCATTCGCCTTTAGCATTTGGGTTTGAAAACCCAGGAAGACCAGTACTAACGCCACAGCTAACGTAGCCTTGTTTTTTCACTTTGCCGAGAGTGTCTTCTGCTGCCATGACGCTTGTTGACATCATTGCAGTAGTTGCTGCTATGGCCGCCACTAAGACTTTCATTTTATTTGCCATCGGAACTTCCTTCCTTTTATTCCTTGTGCTCTTTACTTCTTGCATGACTCCCACTATTTGCAGGAGCCAACAAAATAGGCACGATTGTTGTGTTTGCGAAAATTGGTTTATTTAAATATTTTTATGCTTGTTTTTATTTAGCTTCTAAGAGTATAGGGATTGTTTCTTTCGGTTCCATAGGTTTAACACGCCCACGATCACGTTATAAGAAATATGTTATAAAAATGTGAGCTTTATGATGCTATTGATGAGGTTGGCTGGGTATTTCAGTGCTGCCTTTATGTGATTTAAATTCAAAATAATAGCTAATTATTGAATTTATTTTCATTAATATTGACTGCTTATGTTTTTTAGTTGGTTTGCTTGTTGATGTGTTACTTTTCTGATTATGTACACATTTTATTGGCTTGAGAAATGAGGTATCAGCTATATCTATTTCAAAAATGCGGGCTAGAACATAATTTCGTTCTGTTAAGTCCTAAATGTTAGAATAATAAAAAACAGGATATCGATACTATGGTTGCTGACTGTTTGTTTCGTTATTGATTTAATCTGTTGCGGTTTGTTTATAAACCAGTTGAACCAATAATATATTCTCGATTAATTCGAAATGACTGTTTTGTGATGAACAACAAAAAACATATTAAACCGTTTAATATATATACTAAGCAATTAACAATAATTAAGATGCCCAACTTTAAAGTCATGAAATGAATTCCTAGACCAAGTAATAATGTTATAACTTGCGCTGAGTCAAATTTCTATTCCTCATAACAATCTGTTAATGAGATCTACTTCCAGCAAGATGACAGGTTAATATTTCATCATCTGCCCACCTTTTCTTACGTTTTTATCTAAGCGCATTCTAAATCAATAGCTTGTCTCAGCTACGGGCCAAATTCAGGTTCGATTATCCGTGTAATTTGGAATATTCATTTATTACTGACCAGAATTAACCAAAGAACATACATAAAGTTAGGGGCGCTATGGCTGGGGAACGGGCTTTTTATGTTATGGATAATGTTATTCAACATTATGCGTGGGGAAGTAAGACGGCACTGCCCTCTATGCTTGGGGTTGCAAACACCTCAAAGCAACCTCTTGCTGAGATGTGGATGGGTGCACACCCGAAAGGCAGCTCTATGTTAACAGTGGGCCACTCCTACCTTTCTTTGCACGATTTTATCGCTAGCGATAGATATGCTGTGTTGGGAGAGAGCTTGTTGTCTGCTGGGATTGATGATTTGCCGTTTCTATTCAAAATTTTGGCTGCAGAGAACGCGCTTTCTATACAAGTCCACCCTAACAAACGTGATGCAGAGATAGGCTTCAATCAGGAGGAGCAAGCTGGTATTGCATTGAACGATCCTGCGAGGAACTACAAAGATGCTAACCATAAGCCTGAGTTGGTTTATGCATTGACGCCTTATGAGGCAATGAATGGTTTCCGGCCCTTGAGTCAAATCTTTGGACTTTTCAAAATATTGAAGATAAACAGTCTCCAGAATGAGTTATCAGAGTTTGAACAGGCAATGACACCATATGGATTAAAGTCGTTCTTCAAAGCGCTCCTTTCATTACCGTCGAATAGAAAAGAAGCTTCTGTACATGAGCTGATGAGGCGAGTGAAGCAATACCCCAACAATGAAGTCAGCGGGTTAATCAGAAGGTTAGCGGTGCAATACCCTAGTGATGTTGGGCTTTTTGCGCCACTTTTGATGAACGTAGTGAACCTTCGACCTGGTGAGGCTATGTTTCTATCCGCAAACACCCCCCACGCTTATGTGCATGGCGTGGGGCTAGAGATAATGGCGAATTCAGACAATGTTTTGCGCGCGGGTTTGACGTCCAAGCATATTGATGTGAAGGCGCTGATCGATAACACTCACTTCATACCGAAACTTCCTGATTCACTGGTACTTGAGCCCGAGAACCGTGGGAATGTGCTGCATTACCCGGTGCCTGTCAGTGACTTTAAATTCAGTATTTATAGAGAAGGCGAGCATGACCTCCACACCGACAGTGCTGAAATAATACTCGCCGTGGAAGGTGAGCTGTTGCTGACAACGTCTCTTGGCGAAGTTGTCGCCCTGAATAAGGGACAATCAGTCTTTATTCCTGCCTATGTAGCGATTACCGAGCCTCAACGTCAGGCTTTGCTGCCCGAGCCTATCATTGATAGTCTGGGTGCAAAACGAACCGACGGATACACCATAATGAATCCGCCTATAATCGTCGCAAAAACTAATATTGAAAGGTTTTCGATACTATTACCGTTTGTTTTTGTGTACCAAAAAGACACAGCGGCAATGATGGCACTCAAAGACAAACAAGTTGCGGATACAAAAAGCGCCGGTGGACGGCCGAAGACGACGTCGCGTAGTGTTTGTTTGCTGGCTGCCATTACCAGCCCCATGCCAATACATACTGATGAAGCCAATGCGAACATGGGTTGCAACTGAGAGATGGCTATCGGTAACAGGACAAGAAGCATTACCAACCAAGTCAGTGGGTTAAATACAGAACCCACTCGCTCAATACTTACATTCGACATTGTTCGGCTCACGAGAAATATCATGGTACCCAGCACTGCACCGGCGGTAACATCCATAAGGTAATGAACACCAAGATAAATTCGGCTCAGCGCAGTCAGCAATGCAGCACCTAAAGCCAAGCCAAGAATCCATTTTCCTTTCGTATTTCCAGTCCCAAACCAACTTGCCATAGTGAGCCAGATTGCAAAGGCATTTGCGGTGTGTCCACTTGGAAAGGAGAAACCATTGGCAGTGGCTAGGCCTAGTTCTGGGTAGATATAAAATGGGCGAGGGATACCAAAAAAGAGCTTGCTACCGTAAACACTGAGTATTGTCAGAACTGCCATCATCGCCAACCAGACCAGTCTTTTCACGCCGCCCGTTAAGAGTGCCAATGGGACAAGAAGAACATACAGATAAGTACTGCCGAGGCCTGACGCTGCATGAATGAATGCATCAATGAATACAAAAAGCGGGGCTGGTAGTGCTGTGATTGCTTGCTGGAGAGAGCGGTTTATATCGGCATGTTCAGCCAAGAAAGGTGAAGCCATGTCGCTAAAGTCTGACGAGATGTTTAGCTCACTGTTTTCTGATTTCTTGAGCCATTTTGGAAAGTCAGCCACTTGATCTGGGAAACGAAACTCACTTGCACCCATTGTGCTAGTGTCAAGCCAATTGACCGTTTTGATTTCGCGGCCGAAATGTGGGCTAAACCAAGACGCCACATATCCTTTGTTCTCCATTTCATATGTGGGTACGGCACTTAGCGTCTTACAGTTGTATATTGCTGCCGAGCCACCATCGTCAATGCGTCTGATGACTTCAGCTCTTAGACCCGTTTCTTCGAAAAGCTCCCTTAACGCTGCGTTCTCTGGCGATTCGCCATCATCAATACCGCCCCCGGGAAGCGCATAGCGTCCGGACAAATAGTCCTTTACCATTAAGACTCTGCCTTGTTCATCACCAACAAGGCAAACAGCGCCACGGAGAGGTGTATTTTGAGCCGCGTTTACTGTTAGAGAAGCTAAGGCGATGATAAAGAAAAGTGTGCGAAGGAATATGCGATTCATGGCTAGGCATCTATCTGAAAGATGTGTATTTTAACAATGTCGTGACTATTGAGAACCTAAACTACTGATGAATTATCGGAAATGTGGTCCATTTCTAATAACAGAATTACACGAATAAACACATTTTGTTCGCTAAATGCCCACTTAGGTTAAAAGGGGAGCAGTCGATTGTTGAGCGTTGAAAATAGCTTTACAGCCAATGCCCCGGTTAGTAATATTCCGCCCACTTACGGAGAGATGGCTGAGTGGTTGAAAGCACCGGTCTTGAAAACCGGCATACGTTAATAGCGTATCTAGGGTTCAAATCCCTATCTCTCCGCCACATTTGAGAAAGCCGCTGAATATTCAGAGGCTTTTTTGTACTCAGGCTTCCTGACAGACATTTATCTTAGCCACCATCTCGTTTTCCTCATCAATCCCAATCTCTTCGAAACCAAATTTGGCATAAAAATCCTTGGCGATCGGATTTTTCGGTACGTCGCTTATCTCGATGGTCTCAAGATTCTCATTTTGTCTTATTTCATTAAGCGCCAGTGCAAGCGCTTTGGTACCGGTGCCCTGCTGTTGATATTTGCTGTCTACCATGAATCGCCAGATTTCCGTTTTATCTGGGGAAGGCTTTACCCACATAAAGAAGCCGACAGGTTTGTGTTCAAAATAAATCGCCCTTGTCTCGTACCCATCATTGAACACGGACTCAACAATTGACCATGTATTCATGGCAACAAAATCTTGTTGTGCTTCGCTGGCATCAAGGTCGCAGATAGCCTCGTAATTATGTTTGGAGATTGGCTTGAGTCGTATCGTCATATCTCTTATCTTAATTGATGCTGTGAGAGACCGTTAAATGCATCGGCTGGAAATGATTAGCAGTGAAGAACGACATTATCGCTTCTGTCGTGTATGTTAGTTATCGTGCTTCGCTTTTGCGACTCAACCGTCTTACTTTTTGCTGGTTGATTCATTCGCTGTGTGCCTTAATCATATTACGCACAAAAGGCACAGACTTATTCACGCACCTCTTGATACGCTTTTTACAACAAACTATTGAGTGCCCCGGGTTTGCGACTTTGCAGCTCCTGGGGACAAAAAAGAGAGGGATGCGATATGTTAAGACTGTTAGGAAACATTATTTGGTTTTTGTTCGGCGGTATCATCATGGGGTTAGCCTGGTATGCGTTCGGCATATTGGCCTTTATCAGCATTATCGGGATTCCGTGGGGTAGGGCATGCTTCGTGATGGGTACTTTCTCTTTCTTCCCATTTGGTAAGGAAGCTATCAGCGTGATGTGCTGACTGAAAGAGAAGATATTGGCACGGGCACGTTGGGTATTATCGGCAATGTGATCTGGTTTTTTGTCGCTGGGATTTGGCTAGCGTTGGGCCATCTCGCGTCTGCAGTTGCCTGCTTTATTACGATTATTGGTATTCCTTTCGCCATTCAGCACCTTAAGTTGGCTGTTATTTCGCTGTTTCCAATCGGCCAGACAGTGGTAGATAAAGAAGTTGCAGAGGCAGCGAGAAGCAGCCACGCGCGTGACCGCGTAGCTGAAATACGTAAGGGTAATTAATCTAGTTCAGCACGCTGACTTCAATGTCAGCGTGCGTCTGTAATCTATCTAACAATCTGTCTCCCATTAGACTAGATGTTGTCCAGAAACCGCCTTTGGCACCGCATTTCTCTCCAGAATGGTGAAAATCCAGCGCTAACGAGGCGGCAGCCTGCCCTAGCATTTTTCCTGTTGAGCCATATCCCGGATCTCCCTGACCAACGACTTTCGTTGAAATGACGTCACCACTCGCTGTTTTGCCGATGAAGCGAATATCAAAGAATCCCTCTAATTGCTCCTTCGCTGATGGACCTTCACCGGGTTTGGGCAACACAAATTTTTTCAATAGCCACCGCGTGGGCGGCAACGCTGTGAGTGCCATGAACAGGCTCAAACCGACGATAAATGCATTTGATTTAACAGCCCCAGAGAACCCTTTACCTGTAAGCACAGCTTCGTCGTAGCAGAAGTCTCTGCCATATGGGTAGTCGTCCAGTGCGTTGGAGCGAAGCACTATACGACTATTGATTGCTGCCATGATAAAGGGTGATATCCATGCGTTAAAATCTGGATCACGTGCAGCAATGGCATTTGTCGCCTGACGTGTTGAAAGCTCACCGCTTTCGGGACAAATGAGGTATGGGTTAGCAATCTTTTTGAGTAGCGCTGGGTCTTTAACCACTTCTTCAGTGATATTGATGATGCTGGCAATCGTTCCGCCCGAAGCGCCTCCTTTAAGGGTCTTCACGCGCATTTTGATGGAGTCGCAATATTGTCCAAACAAACGCTTTGCTTCTTTCTGCGTGAAATAAACGCCCATATCTGATGGAATAGAATCAAAGCCACAACAATTCACAATACGCGCACCGCTTTTTGTCGCCAAATGTTCATACTTATAAAGCATTCGGTGTATCCACTGCACTTCACCCGTTAAATCACAATAGTCAGTGCCTGTTTCAGCACAGACTTTAATTAATGTTTCGCCATAAAGGGCATAAGGCCCAACCGTTGAAACAACAACCCGGGTGTATTGACACATTGTTGTGAGTGCTTTCTCATCGTGTGAGTCAGCTAAGATGGTGTCTATATCAGGCGTGTTAAGGCCCTGTTTTACCGTATCGAGTTTATGTTGAGATCGTCCTGCTATCGCCCACTCTAGGGCTTCCTGTCCGGGGTGGTTGAATTGCCTGTCGAGATAACGACAGAGAATTTGACCAACAAAGCTGGTGGCCCCAAAAACAATAAGGTCGTAGTGCTTTTCCATAGCGCATCCTTTGCTAGAGAAGTGAACGTTTCAGCTTCAACCGTTAAGAAATAGGTTATTACTCTAATTTCGCATATGTTTGTTAGCCAATACTGAATCAAGTTTGATACTCAGTGCATAGTCTGTCATCGCAGCAGGCCCAAAGATCGATTCATCGTGTTTTATACGCATGTAGATGATCAAGTTAATTATTTAATTTATCGTGTTTTTTTGTTGAGAAAGCGCAAGTAATCACCACATGGCGAAGAGTAATCATGGCAAGATTCATCATGAACGAAAGAAAAAGAAACTAGTATTCTTTTATCTGTGTTTCAGCGTCTCACCACTTGGATTTTGTAGACGCTGAAAGCACCATCATCGAATGGAGGACTGATGGCTGTAACCATTGATTACTATTCTGACGTATTTTGTATCTGGGGTTGGTTTGGTCATTACATCAATCAAAAGTTTGATGGCCGCTGGACTGAGGATCAAGTCACATGGCGTTTTCGTCACGTGGAATTATACGGGGATGTAAGTGCAAGAATCCGAAAACAGGGAACTGGCGAGAGTGCTTTCTCTCGCTATGCTGAACAATCGGAAAAATTTGTCAGCGAGTTTGAGGGTATGACAATCCATCCTGATGTTTGGCGAAAAGTACGCCCGGGTAGTTCATTAATGCCTCATCAAGTGATCAAAGCGGTTGAGCTTCATAAAGGTCAAAATGAGGCAAACCAATTCTCAGATCGAGTGAGAGAAGCTTTCTTCCGTGACGGTCGCAATGTCGGTCAGTTTGGTGTGTTGAAGGATCTTCTGACTGAAAATCACCTAGCGCACAAAGAGATTCTGGACAGCCTGATGGATGGCACAGCACTTGGCGCAACAGTGGCTGAATTTCGGGCTGCGGAATTAGCGAAAATTCCCGGTAGCCCTAGTTGGATTCTCGATAATCAACGATATCGCTTCTTTGGCCGTGTTGAGCCTGAAGCGATTGGAACGACAGTCGATATTCTATTAGACAGGCATTAATTGTTCAGCGGCGTTATGTATTCAGGGCAGGTGACGTAAGGGTTGTCATTTTTATTTCCTGCTCTGAATCGCTAGACAACACCACCTTTAGCGTATCCAAGTCTTGTAACGAAGAGATATGAGTGCCACCACACGGTATTTCGATTTTTTGTTCATCAATCTCACAGCACCAATACCTAGAGTCAGTGAGGTATTCTCCATGGCGTTTCATGATGATTTCAGCACCATAAGCTTTCCATTGAGCGAGTTGTTGATTCACCTTGTCCTCGATATCTGCCAGATTTGCCAACAGCTCGGCACTGTTTAACCCTCGCTTTCTCAGCGTTTTGCCCAGTCGGTAAGTATCCTCGCATCTATCTTCTGTCACAAAACTCGTTTGTTCGGCATAGGCGTGAAAGTCGTGGTGATCGAGAGGGTCTTTTCGCTGTGCTTCCTTACGCCAGTAATCGCTATGAATGACTTTATTCAATGCCAACGCGGCAAAATGCGCCGCACTGTGGCCACGACTGAGTGAAGCTTGGTACGGTTTATCGACGTCCAAGCGAACATGTTCACCAACTTCGAATTCATCCTCTGAATCGATGGTATGGACAACAACAAATAACCACCCTGGTGTATCTCGCTTAACAGGAATGTCTTTATCAACGAATAATTCTGCCGTTTCCGTGTGATAGGCGCCCGTCAGACAATCAGCGATTGCATAGCTTTTTCCTTTGATGTCAACATAGCCCCTGTCTGCGGGGTGATCGGGCCAAATGTGTGACACCGGGTGAAACGGTGTCACTTCGGTAACAAGGCGCACGCCTCGATCACAGCGCTCACAGATCTGCACTTTACTATCGACATCCCACTGTGGGTGGGTAAATGTTATTTTTGTTGCCGTCACCTGCTTCATGCCATTCACTGTTCGAAAACTGAAAGAGAAACATGATAGCAGGACGATACGGACGACAAAATATGTGTCGACTTATGAGCGAGTTAGATCTTGAATTCGAACCCGACCATCAGGCTTTCTATGTCAGTATCAAAATCGGTTTGACGGTCGCTGAATTTACCTCGTCTGAATTCAACTTTTGCGGTCAGGTCGGTGCGAATGTGGTAGCCCACCTGCACGCCGTAGGTCAATACTGTATCTTTGCTTCTGAATTTGTTAATCGTTCCTGCGTCTGTGGCTTCAGCTTTCATGGTGATATGTTCAACGCCAACTTTAGCGCCGACATAGAATTCGTCATTCAAGTAATAATCAGCCTTTAAATTACCGCCCACGCCGTGCGCGCTTACGACGGTCAAGTTCGTACCGGTTTTCGTTTTTAGCCTTCGGCCTTCGTACTTTTTTGCCTCTACCTCAACACCCACCATCCAGTTCTTGTTTGCAAGCGTTTCAAAGCCTATGTGTCCGGACATACCCGCACCGACACTTTCGTCCACACTGTTTTCTTTGTTGAGACGCTGTTGAGCATCACGGATGTCATATTCTGTTTTTACGTAGTTGAGGCCGCCGTAATATTTACCATTGTTGTAAAGCTCAGTAATGGAATAAGACGAGGCTAAAGCGGTTGTAGAGATGATTGCAAGAAGTTGAAATGCAGCTGCTAAAATAAAATTTTTCATAGGTTGAATGCTTCTTATCCAGATTGTTATTAGGCGTTAAAAGCCATGAGTGTGTTCCATACACTTTTCAATGCGCGTGTCTGCACAGACACAGTGTCTGAACATAGTGGTACACCTATGGTCTCTTCAAGATCTGTTTATGAGACTTTGCTGAGAGTGTCATCTTCTAGGCAATGCTTTCGTGCCCAAGTAAAAATGCAGTGTGTGATATATGAGATTAGATGGAATTTCTGCAATGTCCTGTCTTTCAAACTGATACAAATAGTGCAGAAAAAAACAATATAAAAACGACAGTGCAAAGGACGCAATTACGCTTTTTCTCTCAACGTTAAAGAATGAGATATCAAAGGATTGAAACTGTCAGGGCACGATATGGAGGGTTTCAACGTGAAGAAATTTTGGATTTTAGCGACATGTATGATTCTGCCGAGCACGGCATTGGCTGAGGGAAATGTACTTGGCGTCAATGTCGGTGCAGGAAGATGGATCTGAAGATAAACGGGCAGCCGCTCGATGAAGACGGGATCTTTGATGGTGAAATCTATTATCGTCGGATGCTCTTTGAAAACTTTGGCATCGAAGGCGGATGGCGTCAGTCATTTGAAGTGCCCATTTTTACTGCGGTCGAGAGTATTCTGGGGGCTGATATAAAAGGCGTTGAAAATGGCGGCCCCAGGCTCAGTGCGTATGGCGCGTATCCAATGGGCGGTGGTTTCAGTTTATATGGCAAAGGCGGTTTGACCTATTACAAACTCGAGTACTCCTTCAAAGACCAACAACAAGACAAGTCATCACTCGGTGGAGAAGTCGCTGCCGGACTGAACTGGGATCTTGGTTATGTGGGTCTTAACCTTGAAGCCAACTATGCACGGAGCAGCAAAGTGTCGACAACAACAGGGCGTCTCGGTTTGCATATGAATTTCTAAATTCTTTTCTCATCATTTTCTTGAACGGCCCAGTCGTTGGGCCGTTTCGTTACTTACCTTTGAGCGTTTTAACCCGCCCGTATCCCTGCGTTTAGACTCCTGCCTTCACTCCGCAAGCATGAATAAAAAGATTATGTTTGCAGATCGGAAAGAAAACCTCGGTTGTCGGCATTAGGCATTAATCAGACACTTAGCTCAAACCAAAATAACGTAAAGATGCCGCATTGAGGCTCTGGGAGTGAGTATGTTGATAGTTTTAGCTGGCCTCATTATAGGTCTCACGCTCGGACTTCTGGGAGCGGGAGGGGCGATTCTGACGGTACCCGTGATGGTTTTTGTTGTCGGCATGCCAGATAAGGAGGCTATCGCAAGCGCGTTATTCATTGTCGGTACAATCAGTGCGTTACTCAGTGTAAAAAATGTCATTACTGGTGTTATTTCATGGCGGTATGTCTTGTGGTTTGGTTTACCCGGTGTATTCGGTGCTTACGTCGGTGCACTGGCCGGTAGTGAGGTATCGGCGGCCATTCAAATGGCACTGTTTTCAGCATTGATGTTGGTGGCTGGTATGAGAATGTTGCTGGGGATCAGCGGGACGGAAGGGCCTGCTATTGAAACAGGCATGCTGCGTTTAGTGGTTGTGGGCTCCATCACCGGGGTTTTAACAGGCTTCGTGGGTGTTGGAGGGGGATTTATTATTGTTCCTGCTCTGGTACTTCTTGCGGGCGTCACCATGAGCCAAGCGGTTGTAACCAGCCTTGTGATCATCACGTTGAATGCTTACACCGGATTTTTTGCCTACATGAATGCGTTTACAAAAAACGATTCTGTACTGAACTGGGAAGTCATTGCTTGGTAACGACACTCGGTGTCGTTGGAAGTCTTGGCGGATCATTGGCAGGGAAAGCACTGCCACAACAGGCGATATCTCGTGTATTTGCGATATTTTTACTGGGTTTATCTGGAGTGACTGCCATAAATCAGATTGGAGGGTGAGCGATGTTGTTAACGAGCAATGATTTGGTCAAAAAAGCGAAGTTACGAATTACTGAGATTCCAGATAATGTATTTCTGGCAGACAAGGACAGATTCGTGCTTATCGATGTCCGGGAAAAGAATGAAGTGGACGGTGGTATCATTGAGGGGGCGACGCATATCCCAAGGGGAACATTGGAAATGAATATTCACAAACACCTCAAGGAAGTGACCGGGTCGGATTACATCGATAACGTCGCGATAGCGCTTTACTGCCGCTCAGGTGCACGCTCTGCATTGGCTGCTGAATCACTTCAACAAATGGGTTTTGAAGACGTGTATTCGCTTCGTGGCGGCATTACACAATGGAAAGATGACGGGTATCCATTGGTCAATGTCATTAACTAATCACACTAACTCAACGTGCTGAAAATAATAGCCCAGACAAGTTTGTTTTGTCTGGGCAGTGTTACAAACGCTGTCACGCATACGGCTGGTATAGCCCATATCAATTAGTCTGATTCTTGCTCAGCGATATACTTGAAGACCTGCTTACGTCTGACTTTTTTCTTACTGAATATGCCTCTTTCGACCAGCGTATTCAGCGTCTCGTCAGATTCCTCTACTGATATACCACATTGTTCTGAAACGATATCAGCGGTCAAGTCTGGATAATTTTCCGTTTTCGCCAGGTCGATGATGTTTTGCTCGGTCTCTGAGAAAATGCTCTCAACGATTTCAGTCTCGTCGTTTTCCTCGTAATGTTCCGCAGTCAGCTCGGCGTCAGTTTCTGGACTTTGTTCGCTCATCGCTTCCGCATTATCATCGTTTTCAGTCGCTGATTCGACAAAACCCTCAGAGGTTGGGTCATCACTCAAACTCTCGGCTATCTCATCTAGTTTGTCGGTATTATCATCCTGAGGTTCCCCATTCATCGCGGCAAGGCGCTCGGTTGGAATCGTGTCCGTATCTTCGTCTTCCAACTCATCGATGGTTTCAATTTCTTCGGCGGTTTCCAGCAAAGGTTCAGGATCCTCTGCCTCTGCCTCTGCCTCTGCCTCTGCCTCTGCCATGTCAGGTGTATTCGGCTGAACAAGCGTAACGGGCTCTGGCGGATACTTTTCACCAAATGCAACAAATGCAGCTACGGCCCGCTCAATTGCCGCGCATTGCGATTCAGCAAAGTAGGTAAGGTCAGCATCATCATTCTGGGTATGTTGTGCCGTCAGGTGATAGGTTTCAATGTCGTCATGCAGCGCTTCAGACAATGAAATATAGCGAAATGCTTCATAACCATTTTTGTATAGCGACCAGTAAAATAAGGCGCGAGCAAGCAGTTCGTTATTGGTTGAAAGAGGCTGAATGGAACACACCAAATAATGCAATGCAATCGCTTTGATCACCGGGTGAAGTGAGCCTTCACTGTATTCGACAGTCTGCGGCTGGTTTATCCAGGCGAACAACAGCTTGAGCCGCTTTTCAATCTCGCACGGCTGTGAAGCGGTCAAAAATGCGCTCGTACCATGTTGTTCGGATATGTCATCAGTACGGAGGGTGCCTTGTTGCTCCTGAACCTCCTCCTTTTGGTTCTCAGTGTGAGCAAGAAGTGATGCAAATTCGTTAAAAAGCGCTAACGACATGGGCTGTTCACGCACTTCCCACGCGAAGTCATAGAGTGCATTGCTGATGGCCGCGATGGGTGTGTCGCTTGCCTCATTGCCAGACAGGAGTTCTGAAAGCGCCGCATTAACATCGATGGCATTATCTTGAAGTAACAGTGAGTAAACCGCCTCGGTATGGCGCTTTTCTATCAACTCGTTTCTCGCATCGTCAGACTCAATAAAATGACTACTGGTCAGCGCATAATTGAGCGTGGCATGGGTGGTAAAACGGTCAACTACCGAGAGGCAATGCTGAATCCGAGGCGTGATAAGCATTTTATGGTAGGGGCCAGTGTCTGCTCCCTGCTGAATGTCTTCTTCACTCAGACGCCTGTCGTAATACACGGGGAACGTGTTGATGGCGACATGATGGCGTGCTTTACGCATCATTACCCATGCGGTATTAAGGTCGAGATGCTCCGGCACCGAGGCTTTAAAGGCTCATAGGTAAATAGTTACCCTGGCTATCGAGTGGGCTGGCAAATCCAGCGTATTCGTCGCTGACCAACGATTCCCATAGAAAAGTCAGTTCCTCAAGCGAACCGGATTGCACCTCCGGTGGCTGATTTGTCATATATTCCGCCATTATTATTGTTACTCCTTTAATAGCTTAGCCAACCTATTTTAAAATGTTGTCTGTGCGCCATCGCCAGTAAAGATGTATCAGTAATGTATTAGATATGGCATGGCAGTCTTCGCGATGCTCGTCTAGGCTGTTGGCAGATGACACAGGATGTCCATCGATAAAAACCAATGTTCAGGCCGTTTATAGCAGCAGATCATTGAATAAAAGACAATAAATGGAAGGTGAGTTTGATGGGTGTTGCACCTTACTTTGCGCGGATTTTTCTCAGTGATACAGGGTTACAGTTAACAAGAAAATTTCATGAAGTAAAACGTAAACTACGAAAAGAAAATCATCGTTTTACCGTCTTTCTGGCAATTGATGACCCGCATAGCTATCTGTTGTTGCAGGTATTGCCCGAATTACAGAAACGCTTTGGCGTTGAGCTGGAGTTTCGCACTGTTCTGAATCGTCAGGAAGAGATGTTCCCAGCGCCTGAATTGTGGGATGCAAACGCATTCAAAGATTGTCAGTTCACGGCGAAACTCTACGGCCTATCATTTCCGGATCAGCCACCTTCCTCTGATGAATTACTGAAACTTCACGCTACAGCGCAGCTACTTCACAATGAACTTCAGCCCGAATATCTTGAAAATGCGTTATCAATTTTTGAGAGCTACTGGTTTGGTCGACACCAACAGCTTGATGCCGAAATTGAACCTGTGATCAAGCAGCGTGTAGAGTGCTACCGTCATCATTTAAAAAATAACGAAGACGTATTAAAAAAGCTTCACCATTATCTAAGCGGCACTATCTTCTATGGGGGCGAGTGGTATTGGAGTATCGACAGATTGTTCTTTCTTGAACAAAGACTGAATGTGTTACTGAATACGTCACCCGAGTCGCAGACCCTTCTGTTTGACCGAACCTTTGCAGACTTTCCTGATATCGCTGAAACAAAGGCTGATGCTGGAAGATCGAGTGCCTCTTCACCTAAGGCAATACAAGTATATTGGTCGCTACGAAGCCCATACTCTTACATTGGTCTTGTCAGAGTTCGAAAACTGGCCGAGAAATACGGTGTTGAGGTCGAGATAAAACCCGTATTGCCTATGGTGATGCGACGAATGCAGGTGCCACCTACCAAAAAGTTCTACATCATTAAAGATGTGAAGAGGGAAGCGAATCGCTACGGCATCGAGTTTGGGTTTATTTCCGATCCACTAGGTGCAGGCGTTGAGCGCTGTTACGCGCTTTATCAGTTCGCCAAAGACCAAGGGAAAGGTAATCAATACCTAGAGGCATGCGCGCGTGCTGCGTGGGCAGAAGGGACAGACCTATCGACTAATAAAGGCTTAAAGCGGGTAGTTGAATCGGTTGAGCTTGATTGGCGTGGTGCGTCAACGCAGGTGAATGATCAACGCTGGCGCTTTTGGGCGCAGGAGAACCTGCTTGAACTCTATTCAAAGGGGTTGTGGGGCGTACCTTCCTTTAGCTACGGCGATACATCTGTATTTGGACAGGATAAGTTGATTCGCATCGAAAGCATTGTTCAGTCAACTCGCGTGAACGGCCAATAACGCCGTTAAGGCTGACGCGTTTCTTATTGTTAATGAATAATGAGTGGCAACATCTCATTGAATTTGAGAGTACTCAGTCCCTAACTATTTCCCGTAGTTTGGAAGCGTCTCGATAATTCAACCTCCTGATCCCGCCACTCAGTACTTTTCTTGATGTGTCTGAAATAAGGTACTTCTGCTAATTCAAATAAGTAGGAACCTTACATGGAAGACATCATTCAAAGCGCCATTGCACTTAAACGTGCTGATAAGGCTGACGAGGCAATATCGTTACTCAGTCAGTATCTCGACGACCCTGAAGTCAGTGCATTAGCACATTTCCACATTGCGTGCTGCTATGACTGGCAGGGGAAAGAGAAAGAAGCTATTCCGCACTATCGGGTTTCGCTGACCAACGATGATGAGAGGATTGACCTTGAAGAAAAACTGAGATTCGACGCCTTACTGGGGTTGGGTAGCAGCCTTCGTTGTCTTGGTGAGTACCAAGCCGCCACGGACACCTTTGAAACGCTCTTTGAGGAGTTTCCTGATGCAGACGCCGCTGAACCTTTCTATGCCATGTGCCTTTACAACGTTGGCCGACATAAAGAAGCCTGCCAGCGTTTAATGGCGTTGTTGTTAAAGACGACTAAGAGTGAAGACATCGCTTTGTATCGAGAAGCGCTGTCGCTGTACGCGCAAGATCTTGATCGTACTTGGTAATTTATAAGGGTTGGTATGCAATTTGATAAAAGCTATCACATAGAGGTAGCAGCGAAGGCTGCAGGAACAGTGGTGTTTGATGCTGAAGGGCGTATTTTGCTGGTGCGCGAAAGGTTGAGCGAAAAAGCAGGCTATTGGCACATCCCTTCGGGCAGTGTCGAAAACGGGGAATCGTTGGAAAATGCTGCACTGAGAGAGTGCAAAGAAGAGACAGGACTGGATGTGACACTCGCGCACTACCTCGATACTTATGTCGGTAAATTTGACGATGGTGAACTGGTATTGCGTCATGTTTGGCTTGCTGAATTCGATGACTCTCAGCCTCTAAAGCCTAAACTGGAACACGAGATCGCCGAGGCGATATTTTTCAGCATTGACGAGATTCGTGCGATGTATGAAAAGCGCCAGCTCCGAATGCATCACACTTTGTTGATGTGTGAGCAAGCTGCGCAACTTAGGGCGGATTTGTCACACTAGACCAGTAAAAAAGCCGCAGCTTGAATGCACTTACCTTACTTTCTTTGCTACCAAAAGCCGTCAATTCAAAAGGAAATAACGTTTATGGAAATGCTGATCGATGACCTCTCAGGCCATGAGGTAAAAGCGCTGCTTGAGGAACATTTAGCAGATATGCATGCTACTTCGCCTGCAGAAAGCGTTCACGCATTGGATTTAAGTGGGTTGCTTGAACCTTCGGTTACTTTTTGGACATGCCATTCAGCCGACGGGCTTCTCGGGTGTGCGGCGTTGAAATCGATTGATGCTGATAGCGCTGAAATCAAATCAATGCGAACGGCCTCCAACGCCAGAGGAAAAGGCGTTGCCAGCTTTATGCTGTCTCATATACTTCGGGAAGCAAAAAACCGGAGCATCAGTACGCTCAGCCTAGAGACCGGCACGCAGCCTTTTTTCATGCCCGCTCACAAGCTTTATGAAAAATTTGGATTTACGGATTGCGGTCCGTTCGCTGATTACAAACCCGTTCCGCACAGCCGTTTTATGCGTTTGACGCTGAGCGAGATGGAAACGAAGGATAGAACAATATAATGATCGAACGAAGACAAGGCATTTATCAGGGAAGAAACAAATCATCCGCTTACAAAGATCTGGTTTGGACTGTCGCCACATCATCTGACACAAGTTTGAATATTGCAGGGCAGACCGCGCTGACACTGGAAACGATTCAGGAGAACCTCAGAGAAATCGGTAGTGACAAGTCACTGATTGTCTCTGCTCAAGTTTACATTGCCAATATAGCTGATAAACCCGTCATGGATGCGATCTGGTGTGAGTGGATTGGCACAGTACCTGAACATTGGCCGCAACGTGCCTGTTTGGGTGTCGCTCTAGAGGGGGATGTGTTGATTGAGGTGACGGTAACGGCAGTAA
The DNA here is from genome assembly GCF_004116385.1 of Veronia nyctiphanis. GTDB lineage: Bacteria > Pseudomonadota > Gammaproteobacteria > Enterobacterales > Vibrionaceae > Veronia > Veronia nyctiphanis. The sequence goes on from NZ_PEIB01000033.1 coordinate 30,777, forward strand.
GACCTGAGTAATCAACACAGGCTTCCATCGTTATACGCGTAACTTTTCGAAGTTCATTCGGTTATGTTTTAGTCAGCACGTTTGGCGTTCTTTTCTTCTTTAATGACATGAAGAGAAATAAGACCGCCTCCCAGGCCGCCGCTCAGCATCATCATTTGGAACAATGATTCGATGATTTCATAACTGTCAGACACCACAACGGGATCGACAGTGGCTAATATGAGCGCTTTGCCTGCAACGGCAATGATAGCTCCTGAAAAAATCACCATTACCCCTTTATCAAGCATCGTTTTTTGCGTTTTTACAAACGCCCAGATGACCACGCCGTATACAGAAGCCCAAAGAAATGAAAGGGGAAACAGCAACAGAAATGCTGCCACGGTAAGAACGATAACCAGCCAACCAATAATGCCGACATTGATTTTTTTATTCATTGATACCTCTTGAATAGATTAATAGCTCTGAGCTTGCACTCATAACGATATTGTATCCATTCTTCCTACTACCTTCGGTGTATCGATTGCTGGTATTTAACTATGCAATTCAAACCTAGTGCATTCCCGGATTTGTTAGATAGTGATGATTGCTGTGTATGAGAAGACCTAAGTTGGTGATGTATTAAATCAGATAGGCCGTTGTTGTGGCGTTGTTCGGAAAGTAAAAAACGTCTAGTCTTCCTGTTTTCAAAAGCTCTGGCTCGTATCCTTTAGCTGTTTGCAATCTTTGCTATTGTGGAACCTATATTTATTCCCGCATGAAGGAGGTAGGCACCGATGAGAATGCCTGCCAAAGAAAATAGGGCATACTGGTACACCTTGGGTAGAGCATTCCACCAATTTTTTAATTGATTCATACTGTTATCCTTCTCGAATAATCTAAGACTGCCTATAAGTGCCGATCTAAACAGCTACTACTTCCAGTCTGCCTTAGTTAAGAACGTGGAGTAGTTATCAGCGAAAGGTTTCCAATGAAAAGTCTTTAAACCGGTTTCAACGTTGGAAATAACCATAATGGAGAAAGTGAGTGACCTGTGAAATGACACCATCGTTTCGCATCATGAACGTATGAGTAACTGGTAGAGAAATATGGTCCGCCATTCCTTCTACTTTTGTACTTTCTACAGAGACCTTTCCATCATCAGGGTTGGGGAGATATGTTGAAAGTAACGGGTTCATAGTGCTGGTGCCAGCAATAACGCCAAGGTGAAAATTCACTTTACCCAGTGAGTTAGGCACGCTGGTGGAGTCAGTTCCCAACTGGGAGCCGGCTGGTCCATTAATCATTGAGAAACCAGGCACTGACTTTAATGCATCAACCACTTCGCTGCCTTTGTTTGGAGGGCCGAGCATTACAACGTTTTTCAGGTTGTCTATCTCATTGTGTTTGAGGTACTGCCTGACCAGAATACCGCCCATGGAATGGGTGACGAAATGGATATCTTTTCCTTCGTCGCATTGAGATAGGGCTTTTTTGATTGATGTTGCCGCCAACTTCTCTACGGGGAACTGAGTGGAGGGATAGTTGTAGTTTATAGCTTGGTAACCCTCGCGCTCGAGGTGTTGTTCAAGTTTTTCCATTGAGCTGCTGCTGCGAGCCAAGCCATGGAGGAGAACAACACAATCTTGCGCCAATACGGATGTCGACAACAACATAGTTAAAAGACTAACTGACACGCTCCACTTCATTGAACTTCCCTGTTTTGTGGCTGATGGGTTCAGACTATTGCATCAGCACGTATTCGCCAACAGGCTTTTTATTTGTTGCTCGTACAGACGGTAGTCATAATTGCGAGTAGGTTAATTGCGCACTAAAAGGTTTCGCGGCGCAGGCAGCATTCCCGCTCTTAATTCAGCTATTTCGGCATTTGCTTGTTTGGCATTGTGTTGCAGCACATCAAGTCGTGTTTTTAATGCATCGACCTCAGTTTTTAGCAAACTATTTTGTGCGGCCATTTCTTTATTGGTGTGAAATTGAAGTGCGATGAATACCAATAATAGTGAAATGCCCAATACTCTAAAGTTCAATATTTTTTTCATGTCAGCCTCTGAATGCCAATATAATTCAAATGTTTATAGCATAGCTGTGGTTTGCCGAGAGGGTGATATTGTTAACATGAGTGTCGTATCAAAAAAATTGCTGAGTAATTTTCGTTAGTTAAGACGCGTTAAATACAGCGATGAAGCAGCCCGAAGATGCCGGACTGCATGCATATTAGTCTTTGTAACTTATGCGTGGCTGATTTTGCTTTTACTCAGTGGTTCCCATCGATAGCCTGCCAAGATTAGAAGCCCGGCGAGAATGCCAAGGTTTTTGACAAAATTCTGTGTTTCATGTGCCTGAACTATTCCGCTGTAATTCCAGAAATCGTGTAGGTTAAGGTTGATCAGTACCACCATGGCCGCAAGAACAATGGCCATAATCGCGGTGTAACGGTCAACAATGATAAGGATAGCTGCGCCAATCTGTATTAAACCAGCTAGGGGCAACAGGATGCTCGCCATTGGCATGCCATGCTCTTCCATCATTGCAATGTGTTGGTCCCACGCAGCGAACTTCATAATACCCGGCAACAAAAAGTACAATGCAATCAAACACCGCCCTAAATTGTAAAGATTTTGTTTCATTCTAATTTCCTCTGATAAAAAATCGACAGAGATTATATCGCTAGCGATTTAAATTGCTATCTCGTTTGGGTATTTAGAAGGTATTTATTGTTGAGTTGTTGCAGTGGGTCACTGTTCGGCCAGTAAAGGTTTCATTGCGGTTGAAAGAGTGAAGACTTTTAGGGCTGAAAATAAAAAGGGAGGCACACGGGTGCCTCCAAAATTTCAAGGGATAATTTTCTGCTTTACTGCATTTTGAACCAGACGTCGTTGACTGCTTGGTTTTCTTGCCCATTGCGGGTGAAACCTACGCCGACTTGTCTGTGTTCATTGCCGTTCTCATCACGGTTGAGACCAGCTTCCGTGTAGCCGAGGTTAATCTCGGTGATGCCAAGGTCGGCAAGCGACTTATTTTCACCATCAACAATCATGGTTAAACCCGCTTTACGCTCGAGTTCAGCCAACTCGGCTGCACCTAACTTGCCATCAGCCACTGCGGCTTCACCCAAGTGGTGGATAGCAAGAGCACGTAACGCATCGAATCCGTTGGCGAGTTTGTCTCGTATGCCGTCTCCGTCTACGTCAGTGTTGTTACCAAAGAGTTCTTTACCGTTTGCACCAGCAATACCATCGCCATTTGCATCAAAGGCCAGAACACCGTCGCCTTTACCTGCCCATGCCGTGCGGTCAAGTTTACCGTCGCCATCAAGATCGAAGGTTTTACCTATACCTGTGGTATCCACTTTACCGTTACCATTGAGGTCGAACGTCAGTGGCGAGTTGGTTTTGATCTTGTCAAACTCAACAGTTGGGCAGCTTGCGTCACCGCTTGTTTTCGGCTTATACCACCAGTTGAGTGGGTTACCCGATTGCGTACCCGGGTTTGATACTGCACCACCAAAGATCCAACCTTTTTCTAGATAGTTGTTCTTCTGGTTTGAGCGGCTTCCTTTGGCCATTTCCTGCTGTAAGTATTCCCAATCTTTCTTGAAGTTAGCCATACCTTCAGTTGTTTTCAGCTTCTCTTGAAGCTCTGGCGGCAGCTCATGCCACTCAAAATCAAACCCTTCAGGAAGTGGCGGGTGTGCAGGCGTTGTGTTTACGTTGCCAAAAGGCATACCCATACCAAAGTTACCACCAAACAGAGGGTTAAACCCACCCCCATAGGAGGCATACCCATACCTGGGTTAAAGCCTGCCAGCATTGACATTGGCCCCAGTTCATGTGCGAAATCATGGGATTTTGCATCATTGGGTTTTGACCCATCGCACCGCTCTGACCTTGCATGTTCAGGCCTTGTAAGCTTGATAGAAGTTCGCGCCACCCATCAATGCCCATACATCAGGGCCAGTGACTGCTGATTGCTGTGGGAATTGCATTCCCGGCTGTGCAAATTGCTGCATCTGGTTATAGAACACAGGTGTACATGGGTGACAGCCTGGCATTGGCCATTGTACGCAAGGGTTAAAATTACCCACACCGCATGAGTTACCGAACATATGGCAGATTTGATCAAACCAACATTTGATGAGCCAATCACAGAATTGGTTACAGTGATCGGGTTTGATACAGCCCCAAATATCTGCCGCGCCGTTGTAGCCATGCTGTTTCAGTTGAGCTTCAATTTGCTGGATAATGGCAGTATTATCTGCGGCTGTGCTGTCTGTTTTTATCTGATGGTAGCCGCCATCCGGCTTATGAATGAACAGACCGTCTTTTTCGCCAAAGGCTTCTTTAAAACGCAGTGCCTGATTGTAATCTACACCTGTTTTATTGATGTATTCGTGAAGGCTGCCCTTGTTGATGTGCAAGTCGTTTTCGTTTGAAAGCAGACCGCAAATTTGTGTTGCTTTGTTATGACAAGGTTCGAAAATCGTAACGGTGTCGAGGAATGTCTGTCCGCCAGCACTCTTTTCTTTGGTATCCATGTGAATTTGCGTACCGTCGTCAAGGATCAGAACGCTGTCGTGCTTGAATTCGCCTTTGTGAGCAATACCGCCACCGTTATCTTTGTCACCAAGACCAATGTATGGGTCGTTGTATACCCGATAGATTTCACCCGTATGTTTGTTGGTGATTTTCATTGCGCTTTGCGCGTCGGTAAATTCGATTTCGTAGTTGTCGTTTTCCCAGCTAGCTTTGCTTTTGTTATCACTCACTTCACAGTTGCTGCTGTCGCAGTAGTATTGCTGGAATAAATTAACGCCATGGTGACCACCAATGGGCGGATAAACGCTTAGATGACTGGGCGTTGAGCCAAAGGGATTATTACCAAACATATAAAACTCCTGATTATCGATGCTTCTTCCTACTATTCTTATGGACGCAAAGTCAGGATGTTCTGTATCTGCGTCTTCTGTCTTTCATCAATTGAGAAGTGACGTCTCTGAATTGTCACTGATTCGCAACTTTGGAATGCGTAATTGGCGCACCGTTCCAGTATGCTCTCTATTTAATATTCAATGTGATGAATATGTATGAGTGCGGAAAATGAGGTAGGAGTTCCATAAATTTTCAAGTGATTGAAAAGACGAATTAAACGGTTATCTATAGAGTGGCGTTTTAATCTTAATGTGAATAAGAATTCACTAAATTAGAATATCGCATTGATTGATTACTCTAAAAACAGCAAAAAGACCTTCTTTTTATGACATTTAGAACGTTGAGAGAGGCACCTAAAGCTCATTTTCAGGTGCGATATTCAGGTGGAATTCTGTAGGAAAATACTGTGAAGTTGGCTTTCGTGTATTTAATCGCCAGCGCTTGCCGATGAGGCGTTATTGTTCTCAGAACGTCTATCCATGAGCAGGATCACCATAATCACAGCAGTAAACAATTCGTCATCATCGTTTTCTTCCGTGACTTCGACACTGTGCATATCTCGTATAGAGAAAACCTTACCGCATGCTGAGGCTATTCGCCGTTGCTGTGAAGAGATGTTGAATTCATTGGTCCAGAATTTACCGACGGCTGTGACGCCATCATATTGTCCCCCAAAGACAAAAAAAGTCCTCATCCATGACCAGACTTTTCGTTTTACGCGAAAGTTATCGCTATTTGTCGAGACAAGCCAAGTGGGGGACCAAGACCATACCTTACGGGAAACGACAGCAACCTCTTCACCGTTTTGATAGACGCGCCAGGTAAAGCTGAACAAGCTGTCTCCTTTTGCTTCGTAACGAAGTTCGCCATTTTCATCGCTTATTGTCATCTGCCTTTAAGGCTCAGTAATTTATTGCTGATGGTTAACAGCCTTGGCATAGCATAATCCTTTTGCTTGCTTTCGCGCCTTTCTAAATACTGAGGCATTTCATGATATGAATCGATTTCTTCTGACGTTAGTCTCGCAAATTCCCACCCAAAACACGGGGGATCCCGAAGGCGAGCAGCATACTGTCAAAGTCGCTCATTGGCGTTAATCCTTGCTTTACTCCGGCTTGCTTTTTTTTGTGTTGAGGAAGAATAAAGCGGCCAACCCCATTGGCATCGAGTACCACATCGATTCGATGCGTCTTGTTTCTCAACAACAAGTAGGTGGCTGTTGCATCTTCTATAGCAATCAGTTCAAGCACAGAGTCTGTGGCTGTATTCGCCATGGTTATCGTTTTAGTGTCATCGGTCAATTGTTCAGCCTCGATAACCTTGAGAGTGAGGTTTTGACCGAGAAAAGGAAAGGAAACGTGGTTGCCAACTGCAAGTGTTGTTAAGTATCCAAGGTCGAGGCTAATTTCACCGCTTGTCTCGCCAGTAAAGCTGAAGGGATTGAGTGCAATGGTGTGGCTGTTGGGTAGTGTGTTGTTTGAGGCTTCAGCTTGAATGACGTCGGACGCTTGCCCGCTCTCCGTGCCCTTGGCTTGGTATTTTTGAACAACAGAGTGGCTTTCTAAAGTTAACGTTTGTTTTTCGTCAGGTATCGCTTGATGCTGAACTTCAATATGCCGCATAACTTCAGGAGCATAAAAAAATGGGTCGGTATTCCAGAGTAAGAACGTGAAAATTGCCATACTGCATAGCCAGAAGGTATTTCTCACGTTCTCTTCCTCATATTGCCAAATATCTTTGAGGTTTTATTGACGACGTAAAATGGGTAACCAATGCAGGAACCCAAAAATCATCGTCTGGACAAAGCTGGTTTCTTTGTTGGAGTTATATTTGACAGCCACATGTTCGAGAAAATGAATGACCAGCAGCGCGATACCGATAAGGGTGACAGGTATATTCCAACCTTCCGGCAAAAATGAAAATATACTGAGAATAAAAACGGCCCAAAACGCGATTAAACCCAATTTCATTCCCTGAAAAGCCAGTTGCAACATAGTTATTCCTTAAACATTTCTGATGGAATTTGCCGACATAAACCGTGAATGTCGCCGATTTGTTGCCATAGAGAGTAAGGCACTGGCTCCGTTTGAAATGTCTCGACTATGAGACAAGGCATTTGTTAAACACAGGGCTGGTTATTTCAGCCCTGTGGCATTGCGAGTGTCGGTTAGAAAACCATTGAAAGTTGATGATGTGTTATTTCGCCATCAAGTACTCAGCAACAGCCTGGTAAGCGGGCAGGGATGTTGGGTCAATTTTACTGTTACTGGCGACAGGAAAAGACGCCACACGAACCAAAACCATTTCTGCTGCCGGGTCAATGTAAATGGTTTGCCCGTGAACACCGCGCGCGGCATAGGCTCCATGGCTGTTGTGAAATACCCACCACATACTCTTGTAGCTGCCGCCAGCCAATGCGGTATAGCCCGCCTTCGCAAAGGCGTTTTTGTTACCGCCTTTTTCAATACTCTCTACCACTTTTACAGGGAATAACTGAAGCCCGTTGTACTCACCTTTATCCAGCATGATCTGACCAATGCGTGCCATATCGCGTAATCCAGCTGTAAGACCGCCGCCAGCGAAGGGTGTTCCAATTGCATCGACTGTCATATAGGCGTCCAACTCTGCGCCCATTTTTTGCCAAATTCGCTCAGAAAGAAATTCGGTGACTTTTTTGCCTGTGACCCGCGAGATTATCCAACCAAGCGTGTCACTGTTGATCGTCTTATAGCCAAATGCCTCGCCGTGTTTTCCTTCTTGTTTGACTGTCTCCAAGTACTCAAAATAGCCTATTGGGCCTTGGTATTCCTTTGACTTTGGCAGTGGGTCGGCGGCGGATGTGTAAGCCCAGATATCAGCATTTGGGTCTGCGTAGTTTTCGCTGTAGGCGAGGGAGGTGGTCATATTCATCACCTGTCGCACGGTCGCGCTTCCAAATGCGCTGTCTTTGAGCTCCGGAATAATAGTGCTGACCAACGATTTTTCATCCAGCTTTCCTTCAGCAACCAGAATTTCTGCGAGCAAGCCTGTTAACGATTTAGTCATCGACATTGCCGTGTGCTTACCCAACTGATTGAGGCAGCCGAAATATTTTTCATAAACGACTTTACCTTTATGCATGATCAACATGCCGTCGGTGTAGTTTGCAGAGAGTGACTCCTCCCATGTCATGCGTTGGTCTGAGCCGGTTGGCGTAAATGTCAAACGGTCAATGGCATCGTCTAATGCGTAATCCAATGGTAGCGGGGCACTGAGTCCTCGGCTGACTTGCTGTGTGGGCATTAGTTCCCGAATATGGCAGAGCGTCCAGCGCAATTTGGGGAAGCTGAAATAATCTGACTGGGGCTGCATGATACGTTTGTCTGCTGGTGGTGGAGTGCCTACCATCCAGTCAAGCTTTCTGGGTTCAGAGGCTTCTGCGCTGAGATAATTTTCATATTGAGCAAAAGTTGGCGTGCCGATAATCGACAATCCAAAAGCAAGAAAGGCCACTGGCATAGAGCCAATAAAACGTTGTGACATGATGTAATCCTTGTTCTTATTTTGAATGTTTGTAACCTGCGCTTACCCGTTATTAGAACACCTTGAAGTCGCTGAAAAGGCGGTGCTGAAAGCGTTTGGCTCAATAGCGTTACTTTCAGACCAGAGTCTATGCGTAAGTCGAGATTATCTTCTATTTAAGTATTGAGATTTTCAGCAGCATAGTGGTTGGCGTGCCCATTAGTCGGAACAAGAGTGAGAAAATCGTCTCAAATACCACTGCGACGTTTTTGAAGTAGCGCGCAGCCCAGACTCACGTTTATAAATTTATTTCGGAAGTGTGTTTTCCTGACTGCTTGTTTCTCATCATATATGGGCTGTAATTTATGGAAAACACACTTTCTTTCCCGACCCTTTCAGCACTCATTGCACATCTGAAAAATATCTCTGACGTGCTGGGTATTTTTGAATATGGTGGACGATCCCACGAAGATATGTTGTTAGGTGGGGATTATGACCTGACGCTGGTAACGGAAAGTAGTGTGTCCGACAACGTAAACGGTATCCATTTCCATGTTCAAGGCATTCCAGTCGATTGCATGATGGTGACGCTTGACGAGCTATCAACAGAAAAGCCTGCTCACAGTCTTCTTCTCGCCCATATGGACGCAAGAATATTGCATGATCCATTTGGAAAGTTGGAACACGCACAAAAGAACATGCAGTCATGTTGGAAGAAAACCGCACCCGTGACGGATTCAGACATTAACTTTTATCGTTTTGTGCTGAAACACAACATCGACAAGCTGGAACATCGCTTAACGGATGACCTTGTTTTTTCGAGGTATACGATCCATCTCAATTCTCAGTTTTTGCTCAGTATCTATGAGAAGCTCAACGAGCTGGAGCCCGGGCATCCCCGGAAAGTCATTGCACATATGGCAGAACATGAGCCGACATTTTACGCGCTGTACGATGAACTTCTCGCCGAGAGTGAACTCAGCAGACAATATGACTTACTTTCTGAAGCAGCAGAGCGTTTGATGCGCCACCATGGCGGGTTATGGAAAGATGAAGAGGTATTGTTCCAGTTAAAGCCGGTTGGGGTAAATGACAGGGCGGAACAAAAAAGACTTATCAATACCTTCTTATTGCCTTGATGAACGTTTAATGGCGCTGATTTTTGAATGAGCTAAAGGAAAAAAGGCCGTAGTCATTACGACGACGGCCTTCTTTTATAGGTTTCTCAGGAGTGTCGCTTTAGTCAGAGAGAGGCTGACTTTTCCTGCCAATGACTAATCCATGATTGCTGGCACCCAGTAATGATGGCTCTTCACAGGTCGCCAGATGATAGTTCAGCCAGCACTGATACTGCTCTGGTGTAAACTCATTCACACCTGCTGAGATCAGGCGACCAATACCATCCGTGGCGGCGTGTCTGAGTTGAGTGAAGCTTCCTTCTTGAAGCAGGGCTTCCATTTCGTTTGGTGTTGAAAAGTAACCGACACGAAAAAACCGGTCTGCCTCGGGTGAGGAAACACAGCCTGTTTCTAACAGCTCAGTCATTACCTCTGGCGTCACCAACTCAGGAAACGTCTTGGCAAAAAGGCCTGCTACGAAAAAGCGAGAAATGTAGCGATAGCGACGATACCACCGGGCTTGACGATTCGCTCTGCCTCCTGAATGACCTGAAGCCGCTCACTCTCAGTTTTCAAATGATAAAGTGGGCCAAGAATGACACACAGATCCTGCGAGTTATCATCAATAAACGGGACTTCACAGGCACTGCCTTGGTGAATGGCTACATCAAGGCTGCGTGCTCTGGCCTTGCGGGTCAAAATATCAACCTGATCTGGCACCAATTCAACAGAAGTGACATTACACCCCATTTCTGCAAATATTAGAGAATAACGCCCTGTCGCAGCGCCCAGTTCGCAAACCTTTTTACCCGGTTTAATATATTCACTCAAAAGATGCATCGTCGTGTCATATTCCATCTGGGTGATGTATTGACGCGTCAGGCGTGAATCTTCGTCTGCATGGGTATATTGGGCGATAAGGTCTTTCATAAGCATCTCCGACATAAACAAAGGGCTACATTTGGTGCAGCCCTTGGAAATATGGCCAAAATTCTTAGTGAATTTAAGCTATTTCTGGTTTTTCTTCGAACTGGTTCAAATCACCAGAAATTTTTATCCAAGGTGCCTTCGAAGCAGTAAATATGTGAAAAGAAGGTTTGTTTTGAGGAAGGGTAACTAAGAACCCAGCCTTTCGTTTAATTAGATGATCGTATTGTATTCGGCTTGATTTTATCTCAATCAAAAACGGGTCAGCATACAAACAGGGGTTTTAGGCCAACATCTTAAATAAAATGTTTTTAGTGTGCTGAGTGAGAGCGCAATCGCAATGAGAGTGATTTGCTACTTTTCATTATCTGGTCAACCTCTTAGCCTGTTCTCCCCTTTGCTAATATCTAAAGATTCCATGCAAAAACTCAGATCAACATTTAGTTCACTCAGCTTTGCGATACAGGTTGTGTACGCATCATCCCCTTTAATCACATTGGCGTTTCTCCTACTCCTAGTCCTTCAGGGAGTTATGCCTGCTATAAACGTTATCTTTAGTATTGAACTTGTTGATACTATGACGTCGGGAGAAGCCGTTTCATTTGTGTTGATTTTTTGCTGGGCGCTGACTTTCTCTCTTCCTCACATCCTTGCCCCCATTAACAGCGTTTTACAGGGCACGCTTAATGACAAGGTTACCAGAAATGTACAGGTCAGCATCATTGAGATGATGTCGAATATAAAAGATTTGGGCACCCTTCATGATGAAAAACTTCATGACACCATAGAGCTGTTATCAAAAGAGTCATCCCATCGTCCATTAAATACTCTGGTGAATTTGGTCGATATTTTTAGAGGCTTTATCACTCTGAGCTCACTGGCTTTTATATTGTCCATGTTTACCTGGTGGTTACCCTTATTGTTACTGGCTCCCATGCTGCCTGTGGGCTTGGCGATGCGAAATGCTCAGACTAAGGTGTATAAAGTGATGCTATCTTCTGGCAAGGAGCCTCGTTTTTTTAAGTACTTTTTCCAGACAGTGCTCAGCCCAAAAAATGCTGAAGACATTCGATTGTATAATCTCTTTCCCTTCTTTAGCCAAAAATACCAGCACCATTACGATCGTTACCTGTCAGCGATGAAGGGCAAGCGGTTAGGCGCTGCTTTAACGCCCCAACCTTGGAACTTGCTTTACTTGCTCTGTCTTACTGGCACAGTGTATTGGCTGAGTCTGGGGGCTACTTCATCGGTTACTGGTGGGCAAATGGTGGGCTTAATCCAATCACTGGCAATCTTTGGGGCAACGAGTCAGGCTATCACATGGAGTTTTTCGGCATTGACGGCCTGTGTGGAATACTTCCGTCACATGAAAAGTTTGTCAGAGATAACACCCAGCATTGATGTTAGTAAAAGCGCATTACCATTGCCAAATGATAAAACTATTGTGTTTGATAATGTAAGTTTCAGCTACCCAGATGGACGATGTGCATTATCGAATATTTCCTTGACGATAGCTGCTGGTGAGAAAGTCGCGTTAGTGGGTGAAAATGGTGCAGGAAAAACAACGTTAGTTAAACTGCTATGCCGTTTTTACGATCCGACAGAGGGTCGGATTACCGTTGGTGGTAATGATTTGAAACGTCTAAATCTCGATGAGTGGCGTGCCTATATTGGTGCGCTTTTTCAGGACTTTGGAAGATATAATCTGACGGTTGGAGAGAACATCTCACTTGGGCATTCACAAGGTGATGTCAACGAAGAACAGCTTAGAGGTGCAGCTGAAAAAGCGAGATTTTCACTCGAAACGTTGAATCTATCTTCTCAACTGGGTACTGAATTCGGTGGTACTAACCTTTCCGGGGGACAATGGCAACGTTTGGCATTGGCCCGTACCGTGAATAGAAAATGCGGATTAGTCATGCTGGATGAGCCAACCAGTGCGATGGACCCGCGGGTTGAGGCTGAACTTTTCGAACAGTTTACGTCAATCATGACAGATAGAACGGCACTTATGGTGACTCACCGGTTAGGTTCTGTGGCATTGCTGGAGCGTGTTTTGGTACTTAAATCAGGCAAGCTTATTGAGGATGGTTCTCCCGCTTATTTGGAAAGTATAGGCGGCGAGTATGCTCAGCTTTGGAAACTCCAGTCTGAGCAATATAAGAAGCAGCCTGAAGCTGTATAAACGTAAAAAAACACCCGCATAATGACGGGTGTTTTTTATGTTAAGTTCAGATTACAAACGAATTCCATTCCATTCTGCTTCAATGGCAGAAACGGTGGTAGTGCTGCCCCGTTCGGTAATACTGCTCTTGAGCCTCATCCCATAGCTATCCGCATACCAGGTGGTTTGGCGAAAACTTTGGCTGATGCCATCTTCATCCATTTTACTGCCGTAAGTTTCGAATTTACATGCTTTCACCAAGTGACCATTGACAGTAAGAAGCTCTTTACCTTGATACTTTGATTTCAATGTGAGCACTGCTTCAATATTGTTATCTGCATCTAACGCTGTGATTGTTCCATGATCTTCCTCAAACCCTCTGGGACGGAAGTAGAAATAGTCTATTGTTGGCTCAAATCTTGTTTTTTTTATCTCGCCATTAGACTTGATAAAGCCTGTTCCTAAATAGCTTACCGAAGGACCGTAAGGATCGTACTCCGCGTACTCAATCATTCCTGAGGAATTGAGCGTTTCCGCAATGTCGTCCTCTTTGTTTATGACTTTAGATTGAACAATTTCAGACCCAGTGTGGGTACCATCTTCGGACACTACATAAAGCGCCCAGTACTGGGTGTCTTTCGCTCCCATACCAGCGTTAAAACATGACTCGGCAGTATCATTGAGGTCGACGACATTACCATTTATCGTTGTTTGATCTGACTGACTGCAGGCATTACATGCTGAGAGAGTCAGCACTGCTATAAAAGCAAAAGGGTGTGTTGTTGAGCGCATTTTAAACCTTGATAAAAAAGGGGGTATTAATGGTTCGCAATGCTACGTGATGTTTTGGCGGATATTTAAACCGTTTTCTTTTATCTTCTTCACTCTTTACATAAAAAACACATCATATTGATCTGATTAAACTTTATTTCGATATATTTCTTCACAATGCAGGCAGCGCATGATGCGGTGTCGGTGGTAAAGTGGTTGAAATTACCTCTCCCGTGCTGACAGAACCTCCTTTTGTTACTACTGCCATGACGCCACAGACAAAATGTGCTTGCTCTCCCTCTTTTTTACTGACGGCTTTCATCAACCCTTTGCGATACTTGTTTAGCTGTGAACACGGTGTCCGTATTCCTGTCAGTTTCAGCGTTGCACCATCGGCAAAATGAAGCTCTGTATGTAGGGGTAACGCAAGTAAATTGATGTCTTGGGTGGTGATGTTTTCTCCCATCTCTCCTGCTGAGATATTGAAGCCTTGAAGGTTCAAATCATCAATCACTTCTTGTTGGATGAGGTGGACTTGTCTGAGATTAGGCGCTGATGGGTCCAAACGCTTTAGGTAGCGGCTTTGAACAGTTACACCACAGTGGGCGTCGCCCGCTACACCCTGGCCTTCCAAGAGTTCAATGAACAAGGTTGGCTGCTTAGTAAAGGTATGTTTGCCATTCAACTGTACTGAAACGACTTTTGCCATAATAGATCCACTTTTCAACCTGATAGAAGCCACACAGCTCCGGCATTACTTTAGCGTGTCGCAAAGACACAGTTCAAATATTCACTCAATGAAACGCTCTTAAATTATCTCTTCTCTGACATGGCTATCTCATAGGTGGTACCTGTGCTTGTGTCTCATCGAAACATTGTTGACCAAATAGTTTTGACTCGATACATTTAGTTTCGAGTCAAAACTAAAGATGAGGAGGCAAACTATGGGTAAACCTATTTTCTATCACGCGGGCTGTTCGGTATGTGTTGACGCAGAAGAAGCACTGGCAAAGGCGGTTGATGCAGAGGTTGTTCACTTGGGAGAGCAAAAACAACGTGTGTCTGAAGCTGAAAAAGCGGGCGTTAAATCGGTACCTGCTTTGTTAATGAACGGCTCTGTGCTTCATATTAATTTCGGCGCGCCGTTAAGTGACCTGCAGTAAAAACAAATAACAACAATAAGGAGATACGATATGGCTGTTCATGTTTACGATACTTATGCCACATCCAAAGAAGGGAAAATTCTGCATTTTGATGTGTTGATGCCAGTGAAAGATGACGATTTGGCAGTGAAGTACGCCAAAAACTGGTTGTCTGAGATTGGACTAGAGGGGGCAACCGTAAAATCAGGCAACTGCGCGTTTTGCCATACTCGAAATAGTGTGCCGCAGTATGATGAAGAAATAAGCTCTAAAGGGTATGCAATCTATAAGCTCGAAGGGTGTCCTGAGTAAATCCGATGGAGAGCCATGCTTAACAAAAGAGGTACGCTGAAAGGCGTACCTCTTTACTTTTGGCTCACACTAATTTTTTGGCTTTAGTGAGTGCCAAGGGTTGTTGTCATTAGGTGTTGTATTTTCCGCTGGCGTATTTCGGTTATTGCCTTTTGATGCGAGCTTTGGTTTTCGGTTATCAAGGTTTTCTTTATCAGCGTGTCGTTTGGTATCTTTCTTCGAGTCTTTTCGTTTGGTGTTGGCTGTTTTCTTGTTCTTCGGCACGTAATTCAAGATCGATATTGGCACAGCCTTTCGTGGTGCGAAGCCTTCAATGTCTCTGCGTTCAATGATATAGCCCAAACGACTCTCTATCTTACACAAGTTTTTGAAATCATCTTTAGATACGAAAGAAATTGCTTCACCTTCAGCCCCTGCTCGACCAGTTCGGCCAATCCTATGGACATAATCATCAGGTTGGAAGGGCAGGTCATAGTTAACCACACGGACCAGATTTTCTATATCGATACCCCTTGCAGCAATACCTGTTGCAACAATGAACTTTACTTTTTCTTGCTTGAAATCTTCGAGCAGTTGTTCACGTACCGCCTGACTGCGACCACTGTGAAAAGATTCCGCATGGATCCCTCTTTTTTCCAGTTGAGTTACCAGCTTGGCAGCCCCGTGTTTAGTTTCAATAAAGATTAGCGCCTGTTTCCAATAATTATCGTTAATCATCTGACTGAGTAATGCAGACTTTTTGTCCTTATCGACGGTCGTTAGCCATTGCTCAATCTTTGGCTCTGCGCTTTTTTCTTCTGTTACCGAGATTTCGATGGGGTTATCGATAGCTGTTTTTGCCAGAAAGCGCACTTGCTTTGAGAGAGTGGCTGAAAACAATAGGTTTTGCCTTTCAGATGGCAGTCTCTCAATAATTTTGTTGATGTCATCGATAAAGCCCATGTCGAGCATGCGGTCTGCTTCATCAAGCACCAATGTTTCAAGTTCATCGAAATGCACAGCACGTTGGAACATCATATCCAGCAGCCGACCTGGGGTGGCGACCAGAATATCGACTCCATCAATCAGTTTTTGTTTTTGAGCATCTATCCGGGTTCCGCCATACATCGCCAAAGAGGTTAGCGGAAGATGTTTCGCGTAAAGGTCGATGTTTTCCTGAACTTGCAAGGCAAGCTCGCGGGTTGGCGTCAGTATTAATGCTCTTACTCGTTTTTTTCGTATCGTTTTGCCATCGCTGAGCTGCTCAAGTATTGGCAGTACAAAGCTGGCTGTCTTACCTGTCCCAGTTTGCGCTGCCGCGAGTATGTTTTTCCCCGCAAGTACAGCTGGTATTGCTTTTTCCTGAATGGGAGTCGGTGAGTTGTAGCCAAGCTCAGATACAGCTTGAGTAATGGGTTTACGTAACCCGAGTTTAGAAAATGGCATGGCAGGCCTCAGCGAGTAAGTAGTGCACAGCGAGTGATAGTAGACAATTAACAAAGCAGACACTCGCCCTTAAGGGCGCGAATTCTAGCACGTATTGCCGTTGACTCAGAAGTGATAGCAGAGAGTAATACTACAAGAAGACCGCATTGCGCATTTCAAAGGAAACAAACAAATGCGGTGCTTCCTTTCAAGCGCCTTGTACTGAAGGTTCTTGTTCCGTTTCCTGAGTGCGTTTTTCTACCTGAAGATATAACCAAATCATGGTCAAACAAAGTAAACCGCAACCTGCAAATAACCAAGCAGGAGACAAGTTGTCAATGGCTGCACCGCCGACAATGGGGCCTGCGGCGAAGCCCAATGCGCAAAGACCTGTAGCGCCGAAATAAGAGCCTCTTAGGTGAGGGGGCGCAAGTTGATCAATTTGAACACCTAACGTGGGAAACGCTATCACTTCACCGATACTCAATACGAAGCACGCGATTAACCAGCCTGTGGGCCAGTCGGCTGGCGTTAGAATGAAACCAATCTGAGCGAGCCCCATGAGTGCCATGCCAATCCGCGTTCGCTTGAACAAGGGGATATGTTCCATTTTCTTCAGCAATGGGAATTGAAAAACGATGATGGTAATGGCATTGACGAGAACAAGCCCTGCAATGAGAGAAGCTGCATCAGGGATATCTAACCGAACAATAACTTGAGGTAATGATGACTCCAGTTGCGAATAGACAAACATCATCAAAAAGTTGGCGAAAAGCAAACGTGTGAAAATCTTATCCTCACTGATTACTTTTACCGTGTCTTTAAAGTTTGGTAACTGTGATGATGCGTTTTTATCAACTGCAGGCTTTCCCTTGATGCATGTAAATATCCAAATGGCATAGACAAAGTACGTAGCACCCGTGAGATGAAAAAGATGTTGAGGCTCCGCCAATGCTAAGGTGATGCCAATTAAGGGGCCAAGTGCGCCGCCAAGATTTAAAAGGAAGTAGCGAATATTCATCGCTAATTCGCGGTCTTTTCGGTCTTCTAAGTTGTCGCCGAGCACAGCTTTTGCAGGTGCCTCGATCATCGGACGCATTAAACCGGTAAAAATAAGTAAAAGTGGAAATTGCCAAAGTTCGTTTGCAGAGCCAATTCCTGCGTAGGACAACATCGCGATGGCTGCACCGAGAGTCATGATCCCCCGACGCCCAAACTTGTCAGATAAGTAACCGGAATATAGCCCGGTGATTGATCCTACAACAGCCGATGTCGCCAGCATAGCACCCACCTGAAAGGCTGTTGCTCCATAATCATTGTAAAGAAACACGACAAGGAAGGGCCAAGCCATAAAGTACGATGTTCGAGCAAGTAATGTACCAATCAGTACGGCCCAAATAGATAAGTTAAATCTCTTAACCCTGGCAATTTCGAATAAACTTTCTTGTTTTTTCAATAGTTATATCTCCAAATGACGTTGTTTTGGTTATTTTTATATATTTAGGAATATATGTGTGATTTTTGGCTTTTGATAGGGGGCTGGGCATCGATTTAATACCAAGGCGATAAAGTGCGTAACACATCAATGATTTTGTGTTTGATCACATAAATTTGTATTAGGTGAGGTATTTACTCCCATTACCTGAACTTATGAAACACATGCTTGAGTACCTAAGGGAGGTTGACCAGCAATGATCAATTTAACTAAATGCCTATAAATCCATATATTTCATGATGTAATGTTAGAAAATATGACATCAAACTTATCAATAGAAAATTGACTGAAAACCAGAGAGTTAAACATCTCACTGTGTCGCAAAATGAAATCGTTCACTGTCCGATACGGCTTAGCTACTGTAACTTTTGTCGTGTGAACACTTACTTAATCTTTTATTTATCAATAGATTGATAATAACCCGGTGGCCGGTTTCCTCCTTTTCCGGCGCGTCGAAGTGTGAGCCGTAGCCTTTCCCTAAGCCGGTTACGATTCTCTGACGCCGGGCTCTTTTCTTGACCGCTAACTTTCTCTCGTACTCATCAGGAAATTAATGAAGACTTGCATGCGCTTAGCCAGGTTTTGTCTGCTCGGGTAGAGTAAATAGCAACTGATGTCTCTTGCTGACCAACCTGGCAACAGCTTTACGATGTTTCCAGTCTCTACGCAATCGCGAGTGATATTGTTAATCAATAAACCGATGCCCTGGCCAGACACAATCAGCTCTTTTGCGTAGGCGGGAGAGTTTGTCTCGATATAAGAAGTGGGCACAAATCTGATTTTTTCTGTGCCCTTTTCCATCGTGACTTCGCCGTTAGACAAGCCATTAATGAGCACCCAGCGCTGGCTTATCAGATTTTGCGTGGTAATCGGTTCTTTAAGACGGGAAAGATACTGTTGGGAGGCAAATAACTCCAGCTTATCGTCAAACAGTTTTCTTGCCACAAAGCCCATTTCATCCATAGCAGCGACCCGTATTGCAATATCAATTCTGCTTTTTATCAGGTCGACACGTTCGTCTTTTACAACAAAGTCAAATTCAATGTTTGGATATTTTCATAGAATACATCCAGCTTTGGCAGCAGCCAGCGCGTCGCAATATCGTAAGTGGCAGTGAGTTTGATTTTTCCACAGAGTTCATCCTGTGTGAGGACTTTATCTGTCATCACCAACGAATCGAGAATGGTTTGAGCCAGAGGCAGGATCTTTTCACCTTCGGCGGTCATGCTCAATGTTCTGGTTGAGCGGTGCAGTACTCTTATCTTGAGGAGTTCTTCGAGTTTTTTTATTTGTTCACTTACAGCAGGGCGGCTAATACCGAGCAATGCAGCAGCTTTATTGAAGCTGCCGGTTTTTACCACAGCCGCAAAAACCGCCATTGCTTTAAGTCTCATAAGTTGCATGCATTATTCCGTTTTCCATACCAGTTAAATATGAATTTAGCCCCTTACTAATAATTTTGACAGTAATTACTATGACGGCGAACAACAACAAATAACCGTTACAAGAAAAGAGAAATAAATATAAAATTTAGGAGAATTATAATGACAGTAGTAGACGCTCAATTAAAAAATATTGCGATTATCGATACTTATTTTAACAGCTTGGCGACAGGTGATATGGAAACTTTCGCTAGCCTATTTTCGGCAAATGTTGTTTGGCATCAGCCGGGTAATAATAAGTTTTCTGGTGAAAAACACGGTATGGCCGGTATTGGTGGTATGGTTGCAGGAATGATGGAAGAAAGCCAAGGTACCTTCGTCGTTCAGCCTGATGGTAGGGCTATGGCGAATGGCGAGTACGTTGCAGCACCCGTTAAATTCAGTGGCTCCAAGACTATTAGTGGGACAAGCCATGAAATTGATATGAAGGGCAAAGACCTTTTCCGTCTGAATAATGGAAAGATAGCAGAAGTCTGGCTTTTCTCTGATGACCAAGAAGCTGAAGATAATTTTTGGGATCTGTAAATACTCGCTATAAAATGAACGCTCATTCTTATTAAAGCCTGAGCGTTTTTATTTAAAGAATCTCTAAATAAGATGTTTAATTTTCTAATTATATATAAATGAATAAACAATATTGTTTACATTTGTACAGGAAATAACCCTGCATTGTTTTGAAAATCGTACTCAATACGCACATGTGACTTCATTCTCAAGTCATCATTCGTATGATTGTTGAATAAACTCACACTGGTAAGTTGGCCTTTGTATGCAGTATCTATGAGGTCACTATGGAAACGATTCTCCCTCCACCGTTAAAGTTTGGCGACACTATTGGCTTTTTCTCACCATCATTTCCTATAACTGCGAATATGCCTGAGAGAACAGCGAGAGGAATTGCTTACCTGAAAGAAAAAGGGTTTAACATCAAAGCAGGGCAGTTGACTGGGATAAGTGATCAGTATCGCTCAGGCTCTATTCAACAAAGAGCGGACGAACTTAATGCACTTATCCGAGACCCAAGTGTACGTTGTATCATGTCGACTATCGGAGGGTTTAACAGCAATGCTTTGCTCCCTTACATTGATTACGATGCACTGCTGAAAGATCCGAAAATCATTATTGGCTACTCAGACGTTACTGCGCTTCTACTGGGCATCTATGCGAAAACAGGTTTGGTTACCTTCTATGGTCCTGCGCTGCTGGCGTCATTTGGTGAATATCCTCCTTTGGTCGATGAGACGTTCAGCAGCTTTAAACAACTTGTTGTCGATTCTATTGGTGATGCTCATGCGTACATGATGCCAGAGCGATGGACGGATGAAATGGTTGACTGGCAACAGCAATCAGGCCCCAAAAACACGTTTCCAAACGCATGGTATTTTCACGGTGAGGGAGTGTTCACCGGGCGTCTCATTGGTGGCAATCCAAATACCATGGCTGGTATCTGGGGCAGTGAGTTTATGCCAGAGGTTCAGCGGGGTGATATTTTGTTGATTGAAGACAGTCTCATGGGTATCGACGCTGTCGAGCGAAGTTTTGCTCATCTCAAAGTTTGTGGTGTGTTTGACAAATTGTCTGCGATTCTTTTAGGAAAGCATGAGCTATTTGATCACAAAGGTACAGGCCGACAGCCGCTTGAAGTCTTGCGTGAGGTGCTCAATGGTCAACAAGTCCCTGTCGTTTCTGACTTTGACTCATGCCATACACACCCAATGCTGACTTTGCCTTTGGGGGCAAAGGTGACTGTCGATTTCGAACAAAAATCGATCTCATTAGTGGATGGTTGGCAGTAAATTCTTCATTTTTGTCACTCTGTAGTCAGAACCTAAGTGTTTATTCAGTGTCTTTAATATGAGACTGGTAGGTCAAACCTGTCAGTCTCTGTCATACTATCTGGTAGAATCTCAACGCAATATTATGAATAAAATAAAGAATACGATCGAGAGGGTGTGAAATGAGCGCTAAGAAAACAGTATTGATTGGACTTCTGTTTAGTGTGTCCTTCATGGCTAATGCTGAAGAAAGTAGTTGGGACAAAGCGAAGTCTTCTGCTTCCAGTGCTTGGGATTCAGTGCTTGGTGCTGGCGAAGATCTTTGGGACGCAACCAAAGAGACCAGTGAAGATGCGTGGGACAGCACAAAGCATAAAAGCAGCGAGCTTTGGGATAAAACCAAAGAGAAAGGAACTGACGCTTGGGATACGACTAAGGAAAAAAGCACCGATGTCTGGGATGCTACCAAAGAGAAAAGTGGCGACCTTTGGGATGACGCGAAAGAAAAAGGTGGCGATTTCTTAGAGAGCGGTAAAGAAAAAGCGGGCGAGATTTTGATTCCCGAAGATCAAGCCGAAACTGAAAAACCCGCTGATGTTGAAGACCTGAATATGTTCGACCAATCAGCCTGATTTATTATTACTGTTGCCCATAATTGCACCACCTAGTCTTCTAAATAAGGTGGTGCAACGTATGATAACTCGCCTTCACGAGTTTGCCCCCCATGAGCAAAAAAGTGTCCCAGACGTTTTTGGCACGCCTCAGTTTTTACCACGTTGTTAAATAACTCTCTTTCGACTTTCCATGCTTCTTTTTTATGATTAATGTTAATTGCTTTCTTTGCTGAGGCGATTGACGCTTTTGGGTGATGTGCAATGGTTTTAGCTGTTTTGTCAACAAAGCTTTGTAATACGCTTGGCATAACGGCACGATTGATCAAGCCGAACCGCTCTGCAATATCAGCATCAATAAATGACCCGGTCAGGATCATCTCCATGGCTCGTTTTTTTCCGATAATTTGCGGCAACATTTGGGTTCCGCCTTTGCATGGCATTAAACCAAGACTGACTTCCGGATGCCTGAAAAACGCTTTACCGATTGCCGCGAAGCTCATGTCGAGAGCCTCGATGAACTCGCAGCCCGCTCCACTGGTTCTCCCCGCTATTTCAGCAATGAATATAATGGAACTTTGCCTGATTTTATGTGCGAAAAGTTCACACATATCGAGGAGCTTTTTGGCTTCTGGGGAATCGTGATTTTGGAAGAGTGTCAAATCAGCATGACTGATAAAGAATTCGGGGTCCGAACTTCTGATAATAATGACTTTAATTTCTTCATCGCCCTCGCTCAGGTCAATCAGCGATAACATGTCTTCCATCAACGGTACATCCAACATATTGAGCGGAGGATTATTAATGGCAACATTCAGAACATTCCCTATTTTCTCGCTTTTTAACAAGGCGAGAGTACTCAGTGTTTGTATCACTCAAAGAGCCCTCATTTCAAAACGGTAGAGATCGAGGTTCCCCGTCTGAAACCCAATATATGAGTATTGTAAGTACTGGACGAAGTTGGCGTATTGTTGTTCGCCTACGAGTTGAATAGCCTCGTTTCTGCGAGATTTCAGGTTTCTAAGCCAAAACTTGAGAGTACGAGCATAGTCAAACCTGTCATTTCGAAAAGAGACGATTTCAAATTCACCACGACTTGCAGCAAAAATGTCAGTGAGGTGTGGAGGATCAGTCTCCCGGAAAATTTCATCAGACAGGAACTGTGTTGATGCTTTTTGTTTTGCCTGTTGACGGTCGACATGATTGCCATAAGCAAACGTCTGAAGTGAAAGCTTACCATTTGGCTTCAAGAAACGTTCTCTGCAGCGTGTAAAAAAGTGTTTATAGGCGGTGCGCTTTTCTTCTTGCGTATCCTCTAGTTTGGCAAAGTGCTCGAAGGCCCCAATAGAAATGATGCCATCAAATTTTTCTCTAGGTGTGAAATCTTGCCAGTTCTCAAGCCTCACATCGCAGTGGGGCAACGCCATTCGGTTAACATATTTTTGTTGTTCTTTGCTTAAGGTTAGGCCTGTTGTTTTATGCCCTAACGCAGATAAACGGCTTAGAACTGTTCCCCAGCCGCATCCAATGTCAAGGACCTGACAAGGAGACTGAAGAGCAATGTTTTCTATGTGGTAGTCAACTTTATTTATTTGCCCTTCTTCGAGAGACTCATTGTCATGACGGAATAATGCAGCGGAATAGAGCATGTGACGGTCCAGAAATAACTCATAGAACGCATTGCTGAGGTCATAATGGTGACTTATGGCTTCTTGTGATGCGCCAAACTTTTCAGTGACATGATTCATTCAATTACCTCACTGTGACGACTGACTGACAACATGTTCAGTAAGGTACTCAGCTAATCTCTTAATTGTTGAATACTCGTACAATACAGTGGCATCTAAGTCGACCC
This sequence comes from Veronia nyctiphanis, assembly GCF_004116385.1. Classification (GTDB taxonomy): domain Bacteria; phylum Pseudomonadota; class Gammaproteobacteria; order Enterobacterales; family Vibrionaceae; genus Veronia; species Veronia nyctiphanis. The sequence goes on from NZ_PEIB01000033.1 coordinate 54,219, forward strand.
CCAACCAGTCGGACAGATCATTTGTTAGCATCACGGCTTGGGTCGATTCGAGTCCGTATCTATCAAAGGCGATGTCATCAGAAATATCTACTGTTGAGATACCTATATATTCAGCAAGTTTTTCCGTAACAAAATGAGAAATTTTAGCGTTGGTGTGCATTTCTAAACGTCCTTGTTTTTTTATGTTTAATTTGTAGTTGAGTTGGCGTTGAACGAAGCTCTACGCAACCAGCACGGCTAAGTAACCATAGACATGCATATCCGATATCGAACTCCCACCACGTATAAGACATTTTGGGAGAACGAGGGAAAGCATGATGGTTGTTGTGATAACTTTGCCCAAATGTCGGCAGGGCAAAGATCAAAGGAATTGAGTTTGTACTTTTGTCTTTCGTTTTGAATGGACGCGAACCTATTGAGTGCGACAGGGTATTGATAGACCAATAGAAAAGGTGATTTACTGTAAATACTCGAACCAGCCCTCCCCACAAAAAGCCAACGATAAAGCCTTTTACAATTTGTGTTTCGTTATGACTGATACCATAGTAAGTCGCGCCCGCGAGAGCTGGAATTACAAAACCAGCGGCGAGGAAATACAGATAATTGACATGAATAAATAGTATTTCTTTATCACGATAAAGATCATTCACGTAGTGTGTCCAGCCAGAAAAGCGAATGCTTTGCGCCGTCCATATCCATCCGACATGTGAGTGAATGAAACCAAACAGATGCTGCCAAAAGCCGGAGCGATATTCGGTTGTACCAGAGGGAGCAATATAGATTGAATGTGGATCGTTGGGCCTGTCACTGTATTTGTGATGTTTTCTATGAACGGCTGACCACCAGATTGCAGGACCTTGAACAGCTGTTGAGCCCATGGCAAGCAAGACGATTTTAGTCCATTTTGATGCTTCGAATGAACGATGTGCACAATAACGATGAAAGCCTAATTCAACACCAGCAACAGCAATAATGTGTGTGACAACAAGCAACGAAATTTCAAAGGCACTGATTTGGTACCAGCCTGTTGCGGCAAGATAGAGCGCAACCAACACCCCGACAGGTGGGCTGAACGTGACAAAAAATGCCAACAGCTTATCGACTCGACGCGTTTTAACATCTTGCCTATAAAGGTTACTTAATTGATTGTCGTCGATGTCATATCCTGGCGTGTCCATTTCTATATTCTGATGCTTAGTCGATTTTTTCAACATGTTCAGGATTTCCTATTCGACTGTCTGGCGTGAGTGAAAATGGCCATTGAGGTACATGGTTTTTGCTTTTGAACGTTGGATTTTCCCACTTGATGTTCTCGGTAAACCGCGGCCTTTGATAATGAGTATTTCGTGAGGGCAAACACCAAATGAGCCGACAATACACTCTTTGATGTCACTCTTTATTTTCTCGATGGACGTAGTTTGGGTGTTTTTCCCAACCTCTTGTACGACGATTAACTTTTCATCAGATTCGATGTCGCATGAGAAGGCAGAAGTGCCCTGCAAACCGGTTCTTTGGTGAGGGCAAATATCAATACATGACTCAATGTCTTCCGGGTAGACATTTTTGCCGTTGATGATCATCATATCTTTAAGCCTGCCCACGACGTAAAGCTCTCCTTCAGAAAGGTACCCATAGTCACCCGTTCTTAGAAACTTACTTTCGGATTGAAGATCCTCTAATTGAGCCGAAAAAACCTGTTCGTTAAGTTTTGGCTTATTAAAGTAACCTTCAGAAATAGAAGAGCCTGAAAGCCATACTTCGCCAACTTCCCTTGGAGGACATAATTGTCTTGTCAGAGGATCAACGATAATCAGTTCAATGCCATTTGCAGGCTTACCGCAGGACACCTGCTCAGGAGTTTTGAATTTTTCTGGATGTTCGTGAGGCGTTGTATCGTTGGAATAGAATCCGCCGCTTACGAAAAGGCTCGCCTCGGCCAGCCCGTAACAAGGGTATAGCGCATTCTTGTTGAAGCGATAACGGGCGGCAGCCTCTGAGAAAGCTACAAGCGTATCCTTTCTGACGGTTTCCGAGCCTACGAAAGCGAGACTCCATGATGACAAGTCTAGTTCCAAATCATCATGGGATAACAAGGCTTCAGTACACAATTTATAGGCGAAATTTGGTCCGCCACTTGTGGTGGCTTGGTACTGAGAAATCAGAGAAAGCCAGCGAAGCGGTTTGAGCACAAATGACATTGGGTCCATTAATACACATGTACCTCCCATGAAAACAGGTTGAAGAATGTTCCAATCAGCCCCATGTCATGGAAGTGAGGTAACCAGCCTACAACGACACTTTCATTGCTATGGCCAAAGTTTTCGAGGATCATTTGTTGGTTTGCAATGATGTTATCTTGAGATAGGACGACACCTTTCGGTTCACCCGTTGAACCTGAGGTATATTGCAGCAATGCAGTACTTTCGTTAGAATAGTAACCTGAATATCGCTTTGCGCCGCGAAGGTGGTAAGGTTCGAAAAAGTAGTCACTTTAGCGCCAGAAATTTTCTCAATATCATCCAGTTTTCTCGAATGAAGATTTTTATAGTTATCTGATGTGAGTATCAGAGGAGATTTGCAATCAGTAATAATATTAGAAAGAGCCTGACTGTTATTTCGCAAATATGTCGTAGCTAATGGAACGGGAGTTACCCCCGCATATAGACAAGAAAAATAGGCAATAATAAATTCAATACCAGCAGGAAATAATAGGCATACATTCTGGTTATTGTATGTCTTTAAGCTTATTGAACCTTCAATAGATTTTCTATACAGATCTTCATAATTTATTTCAGTGGTATCATTAGACCGATTGAAATGATGAAAAATAAATGCTTTTTTCTTTGGCGACGTACTTGCCTGTTTGGCAATAATATTAGATATACTCATAGTGTTAATAGGTAATTACCGCACCGCCTAAGCTCATGCCAGCAGCTGTACCAATTAATAGACATTTATCATCTCTTCTAATATGCCCTGAACAAATTGCGTCATGAAGCGTAATTGGTATTGATGCTGATATCGTATTACCGTACTTTTCGAGGGTTGAAACTAATCTATCATCTTTAATCGAAAGCTGTCTTTTCACCAGAGCCATACCCAGTTTGCTGGCTTGATGCGGAATTATATGTTGTATGCTGGATATATCTTGTTTACTTTCACTTAGTAATGAATCTACAAAGCAGGATAGATGCTGCGATACAAACTTATAGGAGTTCATGCCGTCCATTTCAAACAAAAATGGTTGAGGGTTGCTCTTATCAAACTTAGTTGGGTAAAGATCTGTGCCACCTCCTCTGATTTGACAAAGGGACGAATAATCACCATATGTTGACAGTTTAAAACCATGGAGTGATGAATTATCCGACTCCCCGGCATTATTCACGATTATTGCAGCGGCTGCATCTCCTAATAAAGAGAAGCTTTCCGGGTGCTCATGGTTGATTCCTACTGACGCAATATCGGCCGATATAATTAGAATGTTCTTGTACTTACCTGATTCCAGATACATTGAAGCCACATCAATCGCAACCAGGAAACTAAGGCAAGTAGCGTTGATATCAAATGCAGGTTTGCCACTATCTCCCAACCCCAGTTCTTTTTGAATGAACACGGCTGTGCCAGGTAGAATCTGCTTTTGCGTTCCGCAAGCAGAGAGTATCAGATCGACATCGTTGGCTTCTAATCCAGCGTTCTCAAGAGCCTGAACGGCAGCCTGAGCACCAAGCGTAGATACAGATTCTGAATCAGGGTCAAGGAAATATCGTTGAATGACACCAGATGTTTTTTGTGTCCAGCCATGTTCCTTATTTAATAACTCGTCAATTTCAATAGAGTGTACGAGTCGCTTCGGTAGCGCTTTACCAGTTCCGATTATTTTCATTATTTATGACTCAGATATAATTACGGTTTGATAATGAGCTGAAAAGACGGCGAGCTATCCACTCTAAGTAACTCATAATTTTCAACCGTTAAGTCATTCATTAACGAGTGTATCTCATTGATATCAAGCGAGGGTTTGCAAACTTTATGCTTGAATACTTTTTTCCACTTGTTTTTTATGAAGCTGGGTATCTTGGTCAACTCAACGAAATTACTTATATCTTCGTCACTACTCCCTTTCATTGCATCCATTATCATTAACGTTCCATCGTTTTTTAAAACACGTAAGCACTCTTCAACACCCTGCCTTCTACTTTTCCAATGTTTTATAGAAGCAATTGAGTATACAAAGTCAAAAGAGTTGTCAGGAAATGGTATTTCAAGTGCGTTTCCATAGGAAATGTCTATATCTTTGATGTTTAATGTACGGTTCTTTGCTCTATTTACTTGGTGATAGCTTAGATCAATACCTTTAATGTTAAGATCAGGGCGAAGTTCATGCAAGGCTAAAGCAAGCTGGCCTCCGCCACATCCAACATCTAAAGCGTGGCCTTTATTCTGGATTTTATTTAGCATTGTTTCCGGTGAAAAAATCTCATTTTTAGCATTAGTTATTGCTGGTGATATCCATCTGTCATATAAAAAAGTTTCAATGAAACTATATTCATTCTTGATATCTGAAAGAGTATTCTTTAAGAGCATTTTAATATTTATTTAGATTTATTTAGGTTTATTTGAGTTTTATTGTATTTCCCATCTGGTATTTTATTGTCTTAATTTTGATTTTTCAGCCCTAAACCACCTACTTCAGTAGGTGGTTATCATTCAGGTAGGCTTTGCCTGTCTATCTACCCATGCTAAACGGACTCTCGATTTTTAGCGAAGTCGAAGAGGACATAGAGCATGAGTAGATACAAGCAAGCATCGCATGTGTACTGGAGGTGTCAATATCACATTGTATGGACGCCGAAATATAGGTTTAGGATTTTAAAGAACAAAGTAGGCAAGGAGGTGTTTCGATGCATCCATGTTTATTGCAGTCAATTAGGATGTGAAGTGGTAGAACTGAGCGTTCAAGTTGACCATGTTCACCTAGTCGTTAAGGTTCCCCCCAAA
>NZ_PEIB01000034.1 GCF_004116385.1 Veronia nyctiphanis
GCAAAGCGAAATGCGGTAGCTTTTTCAAAAGGTGCTGGCGGCAAGCCGCGAAAGACATGGAGCAAGGGCTAACAAATGCTGCCAAAGGACAAAAAACCGCTCCACAATTTTTTTCCTGTACTGGCAGGCGTAATAAGGAATGTAGAATTTGGCTATGGATGCACAATTAATAGTTATTGGTGGTTTACCCGGTACAGGCAAAACAACCTTATCAAAGGCTTTGTCAAAGCGTTTGGAGCTTCCCGTATTTTCAAAAGATGAACTTGAAGCAGCAGTAAGTAGAGCAGAGATCGCTTCGAATAGGCAAATGAATGGTGTTGGTTACGAGTTGATGGACACTATTGCACACGCACACATCGATAGTTGTAGATCTGTAATTTTTGATTTCATTGCTTCTAAAAATCGCATAATCGAGTGCTGGCCTTCGTTGCTTTCTATGCCAGTCAAATATATTGAATGCATTTGTAGTGATGAAAGTAGGCATCAAGAGCGTATCTTATCGAGAGAACGAGGGATTAAAGGCTGGTATGAACTAAGTTGGGAGGATGTTGCTCAAATCAAAGCAATCTATAACCCATACACTTCAGAACGGCTTATTTTAGATACTGCCGCAGAATTAGATAAAAATATAAAGCTAGCTCTAAAATATATCGATAGTTAGAAAAGCATATAACAAAAAGTTATAGATAGATTCCATGCGCTTGCTGATTCGCATACGTCCTAGCTTCGAGATTGAAATTCGATACTTAAAACTAATTTATGTTCATCGCATTCCTCCGGTGTTTTTAAGTTTGTTCGTTAATAGGTATTCCCCAAAAGCAGTTTATTCAAAGCGGGTACTATAGTGCGTAAGAGCTAGCTAACTTCTGTCAAATTCTGCACGACCTTGTTTGGCGTAACTCGAAGCCGTCCAAAAATGAGTCATAGTGCAATAGGACTATGCGAGTGCTAATACTGAAGTTTTAAATTAATCGTCAATCAGGATGAGGGTTTTCTCGATACTCGTTGTATACGACATTTATCAACCAAACATAACGTTCAATAACGTACAAACCCCTTTCAGCTGCTTCTAAAGTTCAAAAAACACTTACCCAGAAATCTGAAAACCAATGTGTGTTCACACTCGCAACTATTGGTGATGAATTAGATAAGATAAAACGTAGCTATTAAATTAGGCATCCTTAATATATTAACCATCATGCTCTATTGTTATAGGTAATAAAAGAAGCAATTTTCTTTAAAACGCTTTTATACTTTCTGATAGGTGATTTATGATTATTACCCTTAACTGACTCCTGAGGTATTGCTTGATTAAAAATGTCGGCATGAAAATGAACGCTATGATAGCCCGGTAACAATGAAACTAAATTTGCGATGATACTGACAAAATTCGGCGCTCCTGCACAGAAAACTGTTTTATTATTCAAGTGAGGAATGATTGCAGACAAGTACTGTAATTTTATTTCTTTTTCAGATAATGCCGAGCTGTTCGGTTTTTTTTTCGTTCTGTATTCTATGACACTGAAGATTAGAATAGTTATTTTCTAGCATCTGAATCGCATCATTATCGTAAAAATCAGAGTTATTTCTGACGAACAAAATTAGAATTACTTCGCGTTCAGGCTCATGTTTTAGTGCTTCAACAGCAATACACTTGATTGGCGAGAAACCAACTCCTGCACAAATCAGAACTAACGAGTGATGATTTGGCGCATTATTTAAAGTAGCTATGCCATAAGGACCTGAAAGTGCTACCTTTTGCCCGATATCATTTAGGTTGTTAAGATGGCACGAAACGACACCTTTATCGAAAATACGAATATGGAACTCAAATTTGCGATTCGTTTCGTCACATGATGCTATGGAGTAGGATCGCTTAGGCAAACCATCAAATGACATATCAACATATTGCCCGGGCTCGAAGTACATCTGCTCGTCGGTTTCCACGCACAATATAAGAACATCGTTTCCACGCCGATTAATGCTTCTGATTGTAGCAACACGACTTTCACTGATCCGCTGAGCCTGCTCGACATCAACTATTTTTTTTGAAACGGACTGTATCTCTACATTATATTTTATCTCTATGTCACTGGCTGGGTTAGCACTGCACGTGAGAATGTAGTTTCGTTGCTTTTCATCAGATGTAAGGCCGCTATCCATGCTACGTGTGCCAGTAGCAGAGCCCGAGACAAGTTTTACCTTACATTCACCACAGTTGCCATTCCTACACTCATAAGGTGCCGGATAGCCAAATGCAATCAGTGAATCGAGCACGCTTCCACCAAGATCAGTAAAAACATATGTGTTACTAGAATCGATTACTTTGATTTTGTATTTACTCATTGGATACAGCCTTTACAAACAAAGGATATGTCGTCGCGTGACAAAAGAGAGCAGCGCTAGTTAGATAAAAATGCGCTAACTTAGTAACGCTATGTGCTGACGCGTTTTCTGTCAGTAATTGTCAATTTGATGACTGCGACTGTACCGAGTAACCAAAATATTATTGCGACAATGTGAACAAACATAAAGATGTTGAGGGTCAGCGAGTAATCATAGCCTTTTGAATTAGGGTTTCCCGTTACCTCATAAAATCGTCCTTGATGAATATCTTCCCAGAAGTCACTGGTGAATTCGCCAACATTTAGCACCTCTCCAGTGGCCGCATCAATCTGGGCCCGCGTACCGACATAACGTTTTGTTCGCAGCGAAATAATGCCCTCATTGGGATACGTATATACACGCCAGATATGCTTTGGCTTACTGATACCAAACTCTGAATTATCAAGAGCAATTTTGATTGCCTCATTATAAGTAACGGTGGGTATAGTTGATGAGCCAGTTACTGATGCAAGGCTACCCCCTGCAGCACCGGGGTATGCACCTTGAACATCGCGCCATTGCAACATAACACCTGAATACGTGACTACAAGATAAGGAATCGCAACAATCAGAGACAGATAAAAATGGTAATCAAGACAAAAACGCATCAGGTTAAATGGTGCTTTTGTTTTCACCGTATCTTGCATGTTTTCAGCTATTATCTTTTCAGCTATTTTGCGTCTCTTGTAGTTTTTGACTTTTTCGATCGTTGTAGTAACGGATAGCCAAGCACCAGAAACAGTCAGGAAAAAAGTTAAGATTGCCAGTATTAGGAAAAATATTAATGTGGCTTCCCCAAATGCACTGCCTGAATGCCATCCTCCAATACGGTCATTCCACCTTTGGTTATGACTGAGCACCTCCCCTGTTTGGGTATCAACCTGAACTTCATACCAGTCATATGTCCTCGCTTTTACAATGCCATTTTTCATTCGCATATCTAGAAGCAAAATATCACTCCAAGTATCGACATTTGCTTCAGGCACTGACTTTACTGCAGCAAGAATGCGGTCATGACTAATAGTCGGGTTATATTCCTTGAAACCGACACCGTTTAATGTGGGGGGTTGAATCCAATCAACTGGCTTTCTGAGTTGAAGAAAAATTCCAGTTGCTATTTTGAAGATAAAATAAATAGCGATAACTAGCGCAATCCATTTATGACTCCAACGAAAGAAGTCTGTTATTTTCCTCATATTAACTACCTAGCATAATTGATAAAAATTATTTATATTTTAGATGTGATAGATTATATTTATATATTCACCAAATCTATTGGTTATAATCCATGACTGTATCAATACATTAATATACAAAAAATTTTTTTACAATATGCAACACAAAATCTCTGATGATAATATTTTAAAAAATTAATATGGAAAATGTAATAAAAGAATTATATATTCATTACTATGAGTATAGTTTGATATTTTTTTGATTTAAAATGTATATTTTAAGTTGGATTACTTTTCATTAACGATTTTTATTAAGCACAAAGGAGTTAAAATCATGGTAAAAAAACCAGAAGGAAAATTTATAGAGCAGAGGTTAGATCTATTTATAAACTGTTAATAATAGTTGGAGAGAGGATAAATAAAATTGTAGCAACAGCCATTCCCCTGTCAGTAGCTAATATGAAAGAATTTCAAACCAAAACCTTCGCCAGACATCTAACGCTAGCGAATCTCGTAGCATTTTTTGAAGTTTCTTGCATTAATAAGCCAGAGACAAAACCCAGACTTTGTTTACTTGAACTTGAAAAGGTTAAAATTATGCTGGATCATATTCATGATAAAGCATGGGTAACAGATAGCCTGCTACCCAAAATATAAAACAGACCGTACTTGGCCAAAACACATTAGTTATTATTATCAAGCATCAAATTGGGTGAGTGACCTTACCAGCTCGTTTGTGTCCAAGTTTACGCAAGCTTGTCTGGCATAACTCAAAACCGCCCAAGCACTCCTTTCAAAATACGACTTTGCGTAGCAATAAGGCAAAGTTCGCCATCAGACTTGATTTTCTATGACTATTCATACTACCTTATTTGTATACACAAATACTGGTAAGCACTATGTCCAACACGCCAAGATTCCAGCAAATCAAAACCTATATACAAAAGAAAATAGATGCAAAAGAATGGCCTGTTGGCAGCCGGATCCCTACTGAGGCTGAACTTTGTGAACTCTTTTCTGTCAGCAGGATGACGGTAAACAAAGCGGTTAGGGATTTGGTGAATCAAGGCAGATTGGAGCGCACGCCAAGACTCGGCACCTTCGTCTGTCAAAGTAAGGCAGAGTCACCATTGATGGACATCAGAAACATTGCAGATGAAATTCAGGAGCGTGGCCACAAACACCACAGTGAGGTCGTTCTTCAGAAACAAATCATTGCGCCTGATGATGTTTCAATGCGTCTTGGCATGATGCTTGGCAGTGAGGTATTCAAAACCGAAATTGTCCACTATGAAGACGACAACGCAATCCAAGTTGAAGTCAGGTGGGTAAACCCAGATTGCGCGAGGCAGTATTTAGAGCAGGATTTCAATCATATAACGCCCCACCAATATCTGATGGAAGCATGCCCGCTCAGTACCATTGAACACACGGTCGAAGCTATTTTACCTCCGGACAATATTGCAAGATTACTGAATATTACGCCGAAAACGCCTTGCCTATTGCTCCATCGCCGAACATGGAGTGGGCAGCAACTTATCAGCTCCGCCCTCCTCTATCATCCCGGCGACCGCTACAAATTGAGCGCAAGGATGAATGTTCTCGACTGACTTCGTACTACGCGTTTAAAAACAACAAAAAGGCCCCACTTTGGGGCCTTTTGATATTTACAAGTACATAATTCTGTCATTTAAGCTTTTAAAGAGCATAAAAAAATGAAAGATGCGCGGTTAAGCAACATAACCGACCAACTTTTGCGCGATGGCCATCCTTGTTTACAACCAGTATCACGTCTTTGCATCACCAGGTCTTGATATTTACTTTATATTTGTCTATACATTTGTATAGACATAAAGGTGAGTGTCAAAATTGATGAAACGGATATTTACAGACTGCCGCGTTGTTGCCATGGACAGCCCGGTTAATGACATTGATGGTTATCAGGTCAAAGAGCATTGCAATATTGCTGTCGAAAACGGTGTTATCACTGCTGTAGGTGAGAATCTCACCACAGAAGGGTATAACGAGGTCGTATCTCTGCATGGACGACTCGTTACCCCCGGGCTTATCGACAGCCACACCCATTTGGTATATGCCGGTGATCGTGCTGCTGAATTTGAGATGCGCCTAAATGGCGTTCCTTATGAGGAAATCTCACGTCGTGGTGGTGGTATCTTGTCGACGGTCAAAGCCACTCGACAAGCCAGCGAGCAGGAATTAACTGATCTGGCCATTCCGAGAGCTAAAGCGTTAATGCGTGACGGCGTCACAACCATTGAAATTAAAAGTGGTTATGGCCTGACACTAGACGATGAGCTGAAAATGCTGCGAGCAGCGCGGAATGTGGCAAAAGCACTCGATGTGAATATCACGACGACCCTGCTTGGCGCACACGCTATTCCACCCGAATACCAAGGCCATAGCGATGATTACGTAGATTTAGTCTGCGAACAAATGATCCCTGCGGCCGTTGCTGAAAACCTGGCAGACGCCGTCGATGTTTTCTGTGAATCTATTGCGTTTACGCCCGCACAATGTGGCAGGGTCTTTGAAGCCGCTCAGGCTCACGGTCTTAAAATTAAAGGCCACACTGAACAACTAACTAATCAGGGTGGTAGTGCTCTCGCCGCACGTATGGGCGCAACATCTGTGGAACATGTTGAGTACATCGATATGGTTGGTGTTGAGACACTAGCCAAGCATGATACGGTCGCGACACTCTTGCCCGGTGCATTTTATTTCCTGCGTGAAACGCAAAAGCCACCGATCAATTTGTTCCGTAAGAACGGCGTACCAATGGCACTGGCTACGGATTTCAACCCCGGCACCTCACCCTTTGCCAGCTTAACCATGATGATGAACATGGGCTCAACGCTGTTTGGGCTGACGCCAAAAGAAAACCTCTATGGCGTTACTCGCCATGCCGCTCAGGCACTTGGACTTCACAACAAAGGCCAAATTGCCGCGGGCTTTGACGCTGATTTCGCTGTGTGGGATCTAAATGAACCTGCGCAGCTGAGCTACCAGATTGGACTGCCATCTTTGCATGCGCGTTATCTCAAAGGTGAAAGGAGCTGTGACCTATGAGTATCGACCTTTCAGTATGGACGGGGCGTAACGATCCGGAAGACGGAGAACTTGGCTCAAGACTGCACAACAAAGTGCAATCAGCCGAAGAAGCAACACATCCCGGCACCATGATTCTCGGTTTTGCCTGTGATGAAGCGTTGCCCGCAACAAAGGCCGTGTCGGCGCATACAATGGACCGGCAGAAGTAAGAAAAGCACTGGCAAATCTCGCCTGGCACCATCATGGCTATGTTTATGATGGTGGTGATACCCGTTGTGATGACCATGACTTAGCTAAGTCACAACGCATTCTTGCTGCAGATATCAGTGAAGCACTGCGCCAACAACACTTCCCTATCATCATTGGTGGAGGTCATGAAGTGGCATGGGCGTCGTTTCAGGGATTAGCCAATCATTTGCAGCAAAAAGGCACAGAAAAGGTACCTCGCGTCGGAATCATCAATTTCGATGCCCATTTCGACCTGAGAACGCCAAGCGGTGACAGCGCCCATGGCAGTTCAGGTACACCTTTCGCTCAGGTCGCGGAGTATTGTCACAACCGTCAATGGCCTTTCGAATATGCCTGCCTTGGTGTGAGCCGGACATCCAACACAGAAGCCCTTTTCAAAAAGGCAGATGATCTCGATGTGCTGACGGTTGAAGATGTTGATTTCAACGAGCGAAACCTTGAAGAGATCATTGCTAAGCTAGATGCCTTCATTGAACGTTGTGACTGGCTTTACCTCACCATTGACCTCGACGTATTCCCAGCATCGGCGGCTCCCGGCGTATCAGCACCCGCACCACACGGTGTGACCTACCCGCTGGTGGAAGCAATGCTACCAAGAATTCTTAACGCGAAAAACGCAGATGGCGACAGAAAAATCCGCCTCGCCGACATCGCGGAGTACAACCCAAGATTTGATATTGACGGACATACTGCCCGCTTGGCTGCGCGCCTCATCTGGACTATTGCGCGCAACCTTCCGGCATTTCACGAACAACAAGGAGTTATCTGATGACAGACTCACGTCTGGATACCACAAGGACGATCAAAGCACCTACAGGTACCAAGCTGAATGCGAAATCATGGTTGACAGAAGCACCGCTTCGCATGCTGATGAACAATCTCCACCCTGATGTTGCTGAACACCCGCATTCTCTCGTGGTATATGGCGGCATCGGCCGCGCAGCACGTAACTGGGAAAGTTACGACAAGATTGTTGAAGTTTTGAAGCGCCTTGAAGATGACCAGACTCTGCTGGTTCAATCAGGTAAACCTGTTGGTGTATTCCCGACGCACAAAGATGCACCGCGTGTACTTATTGCTAACTCTAACCTGGTTCCACACTGGGCAAACTGGGAGCACTTTAACGAGCTGGATAAACAAGGTCTGGCGATGTACGGCCAGATGACTGCGGGCAGTTGGATTTACATCGGCTCTCAGGGCATCGTTCAGGGTACTTATGAAACCTTCGTAGCCGTTGCTAAAAAGCACTTTGAGGGCGATGCATCAGGACGCTGGATCTTAACCGGTGGTCTTGGTGGCATGGGTGGCGCACAGCCATTGGCTGGCACCATGGCGGGCTTCTCAATGATTGCCGTTGAGTGTGACGAAAGCCGTATCGACTACCGTCTGCGCACTGGCTATGTCGACAAAAAAGCGACATCTCTCGACGAAGCACTGGAGATGCTGCAAGAGTCACTGGACAATAAAACGCCAATTTCCATCGGCCTTCTGGGCAATGCTGCTGATATTTTCCCGGAGCTGGTTAACCGTGGAATCACACCAGATGTAGTGACTGACCAAACGTCCGCGCACGACCCACTGAATGGCTACCTGCCGCAAGGCTGGAGCATGGAAGCGGCCGCTGATAAGCGTAAAAAAGACGAAGCTGGCGTTGTTTCTGCCGCTAAAGCCGCGATGGCAGTTCAAGTTCGCGCCATGCTAACGCTGCAACAACGTGGCGCAGCAACACTGGATTACGGCAACAACATCCGCCAAATGGCACTTGAGACTGGCGTTGAAGATGCATTCGACTTCCCGGGCTTTGTACCTGCTTATATTCGCCCACTGTTCTGTGAAGGCATCGGTCCGTTCCGATGGGCTGCACTGTCAGGTGACCCAGAAGATATCTACAAAACCGATCAGAAAGTCAAAGAGCTGATCCCGGACAACCCACACCTGCACAACTGGCTGGATATGGCGCGTGAGCGCATTCAATTCCAAGGTCTGCCTGCGCGTATTTGTTGGGTTGGTTTGAAAGACCGTGCACGCCTTGCACTGGCATTCAACGAAATGGTTAAAAACGGTGAGTTGAAAGCGCCAATCGTTATAGGCCGTGATCACCTTGATTCGGGTTCAGTGGCCAGCCCTAACCGCGAAACTGAAGGCATGCTAGACGGCTCTGACGCAGTATCAGACTGGCCGCTATTGAACGCACTGTTGAACACAGCGTCTGGTGCGACGTGGGTTTCTTTACACCACGGCGGTGGTGTTGGCATGGGCTTCTCACAACATTCAGGTGTGGTTATCGTTTGTGATGGTACTGACGATGCTGCGAAACGTGTGGGCCGTGTACTTCATAACGACCCGGCGACAGGCGTAATGCGCCATGCTGATGCAGGCTACGATATCGCAGTGAACTGCGCCAAAGAGCAAAACCTGGATTTGCCTTTGCTAGACCTGCCTAACACTCCGGTAAACAAGTAAGGAAGCGACATGTATTCATTAAGTATTCAACCCGGCAAACTTACCCTGAGCCAACTGCGTCAGGTAAGTCGCCAACCTGTTCATGTCACTTTCGCAGATGGTGTTGAAGACACCATGCAAGCGAGCATCGATACTGTTGCCCGCGTACTGGACGAAGGCCGTGTGGTTTACGGCATTAACACCGGCTTTGGCCTACTGGCAAACACCCGTATCGATCGCGAAGATCTTGAGACACTGCAGAAAAGTATTGTCCTGTCTCATGCTGCAGGCATTGGAGAGTTCATGTCAGACGATACTGTTCGCCTGATGATGGTATTAAAAATCAATGGTCTTGCTCGTGGTTTCTCAGGCCTGCGCTACTCAGTCGTTCAAGCACTGGCGACATTGATAAACGCAGAAGTGTATCCATGTATTCCGAAAAAAGGCTCTGTTGGCGCATCGGGTGACCTTGCTCCCCTCGCCACATGAGCACTGTGCTTCTTGGTGAAGGTCAGGCGCGCCATAAAGGCGAAATCGTTTCAGGTGCCGAAGCGCTGAAAATCGCTGGACTGTCGCCAATTACTTTGGGCCCGAAAGAAGGCCTAGCCCTTCTTAACGGTACACAAGCTTCTACAGCATTTGCTCTTGAAGGCCTGTTTGCAGCGGAAGACCTTTTCGCTTCTGCAACCGTGTGTGGTGCGCTGTCTGTTGAAGCAGCGCTCGGAAGTCGTCGTCCATTTGACGCGCGTATTCACGAAGTGCGTGGTCACCAAACACAAATGGATGCAGCGGCTGCTTACCGTCACCTGCTGGAAAATGACAGTGAAATTGGCCAAAGTCATCAATGCTGCGAGAAAGTACAAGACCCTTATTCACTGCGTTGCCAACCGCAGGTGATGGGTGCATGTCTTGAGCAAATTCGTTCAGCGTCGGCTGTGCTTCAAGTTGAAGCCAATGCTGTGTCAGATAACCCACTGGTGTTCTCTGATGACAACGACATTATCTCAGGCGGTAACTTCCACGCTGAGCCAGTTGCCATGGCTGCGGATAACCTCGCGCTGGCAATCGCTGAAATTGGTAGCCTTTCAGAGCGTCGCATGGCACTGCTGATTGACAGCGGTCTGAGTAAACTGCCTCCGTTTCTTGTTGATAATGGCGGCGTAAACAGTGGCTTTATGATCGCACAGGTCACTTCTGCTGCACTGGCAAGCGAAAACAAATCACTGGCACACCCAGCGTCTGTTGATAGCCTACCAACATCAGCGAACCAAGAAGACCACGTATCAATGGCAACGTTTGCAGGCCGTCGTCTTGGCGAAATGGGTGAGAATACTCGCGGAATTTTGGCTGTTGAGCTTCTGGCGGCTTGTCAGGGAATCGATTTCCGCGCACCGTTGAAATCTTCCGCCAAACTGGAAGATGCTAAAGCATCACTCCGCGAGCGTGTCGATTTCTATGACAAAGACCGCTACTTCGCGCCAGATATTGAAAAAGCAGACCAACTGTTAAAAGAAGCGGTGTATAACAATCTTATGCCGACAGCACTTCTGCCTAGCGTAGACGTATAAGTCATAAAGCCTTATTTGTCGCTAAGTCCATGTAAATAAAGGCCTCTTTTAGAGGGGCTTTTTGTTTATAGAAGACAAAACAAAGCGCTATACGGAAAAACTAACAACCCGATTCCAATTCTCGCGACGTTTCAGAATGCTGTCTTTGGGCTACTATTTGATTAGTCCCTAAATATTAAGTTGCTGGGCGGGAGTAGATAATGTGGCAGTCCTTGTCTCTTCAGCTGTCTGATATAATTGGCCAGTCCTTTACAATCGTTGAGAAAACCCCGGTTGACGGTGGTGATATCAATGAGTGTTACACCATCACCGATGGCACCAACCGATTTTTCGTCAAAGTCAACGACCGAGCTAACCTCTCAGTGTTTGAGTCTGAAGCGGAAAGCCTGAGACATTTAGCAATCTGCGGAGAGATAAATGTCCCCAAGGTAGTCTTCATTGGTGCAGTCAAAGACCACGCCGTTCTTGTTCTGAATTTTCTTGCCTTGAAGCATCTTGATACCGACAGCGCTTACCAACTTGGCCGCCAGCTGGCGCAACAACATCAGTGGGGAGAGCAGCTAGAGTATGGCTTTGATATCGATAATTACGTCGGTACGACAGTTCAACCCAATAACTGGCATCGAAAGTGGAATGTGTTTTTCTCGGAGCAGCGTATCAGTTGGCAGTTGCAACTGGCGGCAGAAAGGGGCATTCATTTTGGTAATGTCGACAGTATTACTGGGCGAATTAAAGAGCGCCTTTCCGGCCATCAACCAAAACCTTGCCTCCTCCACGGCGATTTATGGTTAGGTAATACGGGTTTATCTGTCCTTGGCCCCATATTTTTTGATCCTGCCAGTTATTGGGGTGACAGAGAAACAGATGTCGCCATGACTGAACTCTTTGGCCGTTTCCCCGATAGCTTTTACACTGGTTACAATGAAGTGTGGCCGCTGGAGCACGATTACGCTGAGCGGAAAGAAATATACAACCTTTACCATATATTGAATCATGCACTTATTTTTGGTGGACAATATATCAGCGATGCAGAAGATATACTTGATGCGTTGGGACTTAATTAATCTTCTATTAAATATCTCGAACACCGCATATCAATCACATTCGGAATATTATTAATATTTCGAACTGCAGCGTATTTATCAGCCTTTCCTTATTTTCATATCAAAGACATCGACTCAATATTAATACTGGTACGAAGAAAGCACCAGTTTACCCCTTAGGTGCAAAATAATTTGTATACAGTGAATAGTAGATACGTCAAAACGCTGGGCACACGGCATGTTAAAGACGAAATTCAAACCAATCGAAGCCACTTAGAAAAGATAGAATCACGTGCCAGCGTTAGAGGATTGAGGCCGCTCACAAACTAAAATTTAGTAAAACCTGTGCGGCTTAAATACCCCTCAGATACTAGTGGATTGATACATAAAGAGTATTTTTCAGTCAGGTTACGTCGCGTCGTAAATTAAGATGAATAACTTCGCAACCATAAACATAACTCTAACATCAAGCTTATAATTGGTTTTTTACACTATTAAGTTTCGTAAATGAGAAGGACTTCTTTTAACTGGTTAAAAAAAAGAAAGCTGCTATGTTTGGTAATTAACAGAGATTGAGTTTTCAAATATGAAAATATAATCAATGTCACTTATTAGGAATATTACGTGCCAATAAACCGTGGAACATCCGGTTTTGCCATTATTTTTTAGATAGAAATATGTTTGTTTCCTAGTATAAACATCAGTCACCTGCCTAACACATCCGATGTGTTAAACGTGGCTATGTTACTTGGCTAAGTTATGAGGATTGGACAATGCAAAATTTCACAGAAAAGCGAATTGACTGCCCTCATTGTGGGCATACTTTTCGTATGACGCTGGATGTCAGTGGTGGGGATCAAGAGTTTTATGATGACTGTCCGGTATGTTGCAATGCCATTCACCTAAGCTTGAAAGTGGATAACCAACACAAAACCATTAGCCTGTACGTTGATGCAGACGACGAGCAGGTATTTTAAGAAAACACCTCCCAACCAGGAGGTGTAGAGTGTGATAAGCCTGATAGACCAAGTTGAGCGGTTGTTTGTTGTAATAGACGCTGTGTTTTAGAAGAGGTTAAGCCTTAGCAGCAAGCATTCGCTCCACTGTATCAACAACAGCCTGAGTCTGCGGATCAACCTCAATATTCACCACGTCTCCCTTTCCTTTCCAACCAAGGTTTGTTCTCGCCAGTGTTTCTGGAATTAAATTGACGCAAAATTTGCTCTCTGACACATCACCAATTGTCAGGCTGATACCATCAATACCGATATAGCCTTTATCAAAGACATACTTGGTGATTTTCTCTGGCACTTCAAACCAAATCTGACGATTGTTTTCGGTAATAATGACATCGACGATATCGGCGACACACATGATGTGACCAGACATGCTATGGCCGCCAATTTCATCACCGAATTTCGCTGCACGTTCAATATTAACCTTATCACCCACATCAAGAGCGCCAAGATTGGTCAGATTCAGCGTTGCCTGCATCAGATCGAACCAGACGCGGTTACCATCCACTTTTGTCACCGTGAGGCAGCAACCGTTATGCGCCACAGATGCACCGAGTTCAATGCCTTTACACCACGCGTCTTCAAATTCCAGCACATGCGTCTGAAAGTTCTCTTTTTTAATGATATCCACAACAGGTGCGGTGCCTTGCACAATGCCAGTAAACATGATGCTCCTTATGAACCAGTCAGAGACAATGACGACAGCAGATAAACTCTTGTCATCAATAGATTGAAAACATTACGTAATTGATTGGATAAGGTATCAATCAGCCTTGATGGTGACAAGGGAGCGTTTCACTCCCTTTGAGTGGTTTTGTTACTAGGCTTTGATGAACCGTGCTCTGAACTGACGCCCCTTCAGTTTGCCATTTTGTAACTGTTTCAACGCTTTATTGGCAACAGAGTGACTCACTGCGACATACGCACTCATCGGAAACAGGTTTATCTTGCCGATTGCTTTGCCATCAATGCCACCCTCTTTTGTCAAGGAGCCGAGAATATCACCCGCGCGCACTTTCTGCTTCTTACCGCCCGCAATCTGAATGGTTTTCATCGGCGCCTTCATTGGCACTGCTGAGCTAGGCTTTGCTGGGCAGCTCTCAGTCGTAATGGTTGCGTCGAGTTCATCTTCGATGAGCGCCACACGATAGCCATCTTTTTCGCCGACAAAACTGAATGCTTTACCTTTGCTGCCCGCTCGGCCCGTGCGTCCGATTCGGTGAACATGCACTTCAGGGTCGCGTGATAATTCAAAGTTAAATACAGCATCAAGATTTTCGACATCCAGCCCACGAGCTGCGACATCCGTTGCCACCAAAAGAGACACACTTTTGTTTGCGAACATCACTAACGCCTGATCACGGTCTCGCTGCTCCATGTCACCATGTAAAGCAATAACACTGTACCCTTTGTAGGCAAGTTCATCTTCGACCATTTGCACGTCTTTTTTGGTGTTACAGAAGATAACCGACGACTCAGGCTGATGAATAGCAAGCAACGCTTCGAGACCATCAAGGCGATCGTCGAGGTTGTTAGCGGAATAAAACGTCTGCGCAATCGAACCTAGCGAGTGCGTTGACTCTACTTTCACCATTTCTGGATCGCACATAATGTCACTGGCGATAGATTGAATAGTTTTCGGAAACGTCGCACTGAATAGGAGGGTCTGACGCTGTTTCGGCGCTTCTGAAATGATGCTTTCTAATGCATCCTGAAAGCCCATATCCAGCATGCGATCTGCTTCATCAAGCACCAATGTGTTGAGTTCTGAGAGATCGATTCGCCCTTTCGATAAGTGATCAAGAATGCGTCCCGGCGTCCCCACTAAAATGTGCGCACCGTGTTCCAATGAGCCAATCTGAGGTCCCATCGGCATACCACCGCACAGCGTGAGAACTTTGATATTATGAATACCGCGTGCCAATGTGCGTACTTCGTTGGCAACTTGGTCAGCAAGCTCACGCGTTGGACACAAAATCAGAGATTGCACACGGAAGCGTTTTGCATTCAAGTTAGACAATACACCGAGGCTAAAGGCTGCGGTCTTCCCCGACCCTGTTTTACCCTGACCGATAACATCTTTTCCTGAAAGGATAAGGGGCAGTGATTGCTGTTGTATGGCGGTCATTTCTTTATAGCCAAGATCATTCAGCGTATTAAGAAGTGCAGGGTTCAGCGATATAGAAGTAAATGAAGCAGTCACAGTTTTCGGCCTTACAGGAAAATGGGCTGGTATTATGCGTGATTATGGCTCAGATACCACTAAAGATTACGCTCAAAAGAACATTCATGTAAACCTCTATGACTTTCACGCCACTGTATAGACGTGACAGTCCTCCGAGCAGCCGATATCGGCATCGATTTTCTTTTATTTTGTTTTGCGCTGTTGATACTATCCGCAATCTAAAACTATTCTTCTAAATGTGACTGTTCATCACCTCTTAAAGCACTTCTCTGTCACTTACGCTCGCTGACATGTCACTGTGCCCGCTGGCAAAATTCGCGACTCAGAAACATTTAAGATGTAGACAGATCCAGCTGTCCCGGAGTTGTCATTGCAAAATTATCGTCAGGAAGCGGCGTCAATTATTAAATTAGGCACGCCAGTTCTTATTGCTCAGCTTGCGCAAACAGGCATGGGCTTCGTAGATACCGTTATGGCCGGAGGTGTGAGCCCTACCGACATGGCCGCTGTTGCCGTTGCATCCAGTATTTGGTTCCCTACCGTGTTATTTGGTATCGGCGTACTGCTAGCATGGTGCCGATCATTTCTCAACTCAATGGCTCAGGCCGTACCGAGAAGATCCCGTTCCAGCTTCATCAAGGTATTTACCTTTCTATCATAATCGCTTTGCCCATGATGATTTTGCTGGCCAACACAGATGCATTGATTTTGTACATGGACATTGAACCCGCCATGACAGAAAAGATCATCGGTTACATGCATGCCGTGCTCTGGGGCGCGCCAGCCGTTCTACTGTTTCAGGTGCTTCGAAACCTGTGTGAAGGCGTATCGATGACAGTACCCGCGATGGTGATTGGGTTCGGAGGCTGATTGCCAACGTGCACTCAACTGGATTTTCGTTTATGGCGAATTGGGCGCACCCGCACTTGGCGGCGTGGGGTGTGGCGTCGCAACAGCATCGTTTACTGGCTGATGACCTTTGCCATGCTGTTTTACATATTGAAAAACAAAAAGCTGGAAAAACTCGACCTATTCTCTCACTTCAATCGCATCGACCGAAAAGCACAAATGCGGATCGTCAAACTCGGTTTGCCTGTTGCAGGCTCGCTGTTCTTTGAAGTGACCATGTTCTCATTGGTTGCCTTACTGATTGCGCCATTAGGGTCAGACGTGGTGGCTGCGCATCAGGTGGCAATCAACTTCTCATCTTTGGTCTTTATGGTTCCGCTCAGTTTATCGATGGCGGTCAGTATCCGCGTTGGACACCAACTCGGTGAGAAAAGTACCCTCGGTGCAGGTAATTCCGCCAAACTCGGTATTTACATTGGGATGTTCTGTTCCGTATTTACGGCGCTGATCACCATTGTCTTCCGTGAGCAAATTATTGACCTGTATACCGACAACCATGAAGTCGGCGTCATTGCCGCGCACCTTTTGATTCTGGCGGCGATTTTCCAATGCACTGATGCGATTCAAGCCGTTGCTGCTGGTGCATTACGTGGCTATAAAGATACCCGTGCTATTTTCTATCTCACGCTGGTGTCTTATTGGTTTATCGGGGTGCCGACAGGTTATGTGCTGGGTATGACAAACCTCATCACTGAGCCTTCTGGCGCACACGGTTTTTGGATTGGTTTGATTGTTGGCTTGAGCGTTGCGGCAGTATTGCTAGGTATGCGTCTTGTTTGGATCCGCCGTCAGTCAACGGAGTTTCAGTTGGCGTTAGCAGAGAGATAAACCGCTAACAGTCTCTATCAAACAGACAGTCAAACTCAAAGAAAAGGCGCAATTCAACGGCGCCTTTTTGAATCTTCACGATAACGAAAAAGCTTTTCTAAAGTTTGACGGCGTCATGCCCTTGGTTTCTTTGAAGTGGCGGTTAAAGTTCGACAAGTTTGCAAACCCTGCATTCTGCGCCACCCAAGAAACGGGTTTCTGAGATTGAATCAACATCTCACACGCCTTTCCAACTCGGAAGTTTTTCAGGTGCTCAGCAAAACTCTCTGAAAAATTACGTTCAAACAAACGATAAACAGAGCTTTCGCTCATGTGCAGATGACGGCACAGGTCAGCAATTTGTATCCTCTGCTGATAGTGGTTCTCTATGTATGTTCTTGCTAGCTCTACCCTGTCGGCATGCCCGTCAGAAGCACCTGCCTCCGAATAACCGTACTGAATGCTGGTCAAAGCTTTACTCTCTTTGTCTTCTGCCAATAAGAGCAGGATATCTACAAGCACTGAAAACTGGCGCGCAGGTGACTGCTGACTGGGGTTTTGCACCATCAACTGAGCTACTTTATTCACGCAAGCCGGGCTAAAACCGAGACCTTTCGACGACTTACCCAACATAGGTTTTAACGTGGTGAGCGCAGGAATAGTCTCAATGACACGCTCAACCCACGCGGGGGAAAACCAGAGAATGTAGGTTTCTATACCACGTTGAGAATCAGGGTTGACCTTACCCATGATCATATGTGGCAGACCTGGCCCGTAAAGCAACATGGTATTGTGTGAAGGTTCACCAATGAAGTCGCCAGCAAAGATATTACCACTGAACAAACTGTCAGGGTCTTGATAGAGCACCAGCTCATACTCATTGTGATAATGCCAACCGCTGCACTTTACATCACGCTTCGAATCTGCAGAGCGTGTCTTCCAATCAAATTTGGCAAAACGCCAGCTGAAGTCGTCTTCACTACTGATATTTTCAATACTTAATTTCATGAATGGAGCTTTGGCCTGTCACGCTGTTGAATGTCAGTCATCATCTAACAAATCAACGTCACCTTCTAGTATTCCACCAATTGAGAATCCAATTTTGAATGAATTTCATCAAAAGAAGACGGATGATTATCACAACACTTGTCTCTAAAGAAATACGATACACACCACTGAGACATTCCCTTTCTAATTCGACCGGAGACACCGTGAAAATAAGCGCTACCTTTTTAGCATTTATCTTTATTTGTTTTTTCTGTGGCCTATCTGGTGCTTCATGGTGCCGCTGTTGTCACTCTATTTGTCAGAAGCGTTAAACGCCGAACCGCTGATGGTAAGCCTTTTTCTTGGGCTCTCATTAACCAGTGGCGTGCTCGTATCACAACATTTGGCAAAACTTTCTGACAAAGGCGTGTCGCGGAAAAAACTGATCGCCACAGGCTTGTTCTGCTCCATGATTGCCTCAAGCGTTTTTGCAATCACTCGCGAGTATTATGTGGCGATTGCTGTCTCTGTGCTGGTGCTTTCATTTTCGGCTGTTACTTTGCCACAGGTATTCGCCTTAATCCGTGAATATGCCGATCAGCAAAAAGACACTGACACGACACTGATGATGACGTCGACCCGTGCTTGTATTGCTCTGGCCTGGGTGTGTGGGCCGCCATTGGCGTTTATTTGTCATGATGCTTACGGGTTTAACGTTACCTTCTTTATTTCCGCATTCATTAGCTTAATGACAATAGTACTGGCGTTAACCATGCTGCCGGACATGAGGGTCAAACAAGATGCGGCAGCGACAACAGAGAACAGCCAAACAGAAGTACCACTGACACCTTGGTATAAAATCCCTGCAGTGTTGTTTTTCAGTGTTGCTGTGCTGTTAATGTTCTTTGCCAACAACCTCTATTTGATCAGTATGCCGCTCTACATGACGCAAGAAATGGGCGAGTCCTCTTCTTGGGTAGGTAAACTGTTCGGGCTAGCCGCGTTTATGGAAATACCCATCATGATTGGTGGTGGTTATCTGGTGAAGTATTTCGGTGCGCGACGCATGGTAGCCTTCGGTGTAATGAGTGGCATGTTGTTCTTCCTTTCAATGTCACAAACGACCGAGATATGGCAAATGCTGGTGCTTCAGGTGCTAAATGGTATTTACATCGGTACCACTGCAACTCTGGGTATGGTGCTTCTGCAAGACATGATGCCAAAACAACGCGGTGTCGCGACGACGCTATTCAGTAACGGTATCCAACTCGGCAACCTCACTGCCAGCCTTGCGCTGGGTGTAATTGGCGAATTCGTTAACTATCATTTTGCGTTTTACTTGTGTGCTGGCGCGGCCATGCTCTCGTTGGCATTTATCGTCATTCCTACCTTGTTAACTAAACGCAAAAACCTCGCTCCGATAACGCAGTAAACCTTTTCTGGCAGAGTCCGATCTGACTCTGCCAGCCTCTGATACATCAAGCAATCCATCATATCTACTTGATAAACCGCCAGAGTGTAGCGGTTTAAATCGCAATTCGAATATACTTCGTAATATCAGATATCTAAAATAATCAGGCACCATTTGTTATGCGAATTTGGGTATGTATTTGCGCTGTTCTATTGCTCGGCTGTAGACCCGGCAACGAAACGACGGATCTCTTTGAGACTTATCAACAACGGCTTGCCAATGTGGTTGATGCTGATACCAGCCCCCTTCCCGAGTCTGACAAAGTTCAGTTACCGAGAAAGCGCGAGCTTATCCAGCCTATTGAAGATGTCACCTTCGGTTTGCTAGATGCGTATGACCTGCGTAAGTGCGGTCTTTTCCAACTCATCGCTGAAAGAAACTCAGTACTGGGAAAAATCCAAGACCCGTTTAGGCAGCTTGATTACGAAGTCAGCTTTCTTACCAAGCCAATAGCTGCCTGAACGATATCGAAAGCCCGGAGATAAAATCATTATTGACAGAAGCCATCAGCGTCAAAAGCCGACAACTTCCCACACGATACTGGAACGCCATTGGCGGCAGCGATGCTTGGAACAAACAACTGGGTTTGCCCGTCAACATGATATCGATAAAAAATGTGGTCCCCGATTCGAACGTAACCTCAGCAATCAACGCGTTTGCTGACATCCCTAACGCAACAACAGGTCAACTGACCATCACACCTTGGCAAGAGACCATAGAGAAACAAAAGATGCTCGGGGCACTGTTTTTCTCTCTCGATGAAAGTCGTCGGTGGTTAACAGCCACCACCCAACAACTGAGAGAAAACGACAAGAAAATACTTTGCGGAAGAAACATTAACCAGACAAAAGCGAAATATCTCAGAAACATCTTCGATGAATTCTACGTCGACCAAATTCAGCCTTACCTGGCATCGCTCGATAACATGTATCAAGACATCTCACCCTCTTTGAGGCAGATTGCAGAATATTCAGACACGCCAAGTGCGTTCAACGACTATCAAACTGCCTATTTTGAAGGTAAACATTACCAACTGTACAAAAAAGCGGTAAAAGACCATGTCATCTATTGGCGCGAGTTGTTTGAACGCTGCAACATGCGTATTGGGCAATAATCACCAGTTAAAAAACAACCAGTTGAAATCTGACAACAAGAAGCACAGCCCTAAATTTTCGATAGAAATGCTCAAATTACAGACTCACTGAACAGCATTTCACCAAACAGACACGAAAGTGCAAAAAATTCGGATTTGGCGCTTGCACCCTCACAGGCTTGCCGCTACTATTCATCCCGCTTTCGAGAGAAACAAAGCGTAATACGACCGTAGCTCAGTTGGTTAGAGCACCACCTTGACATGGTGGGGGTCGGTGGTTCGAATCCACTCGGTCGTACCAATTCTTGTCCCAAGAATCATTCCCTCGCTCAAACCAATTTCCTATACCTAAATATAAAAATAAATTCATATATTTCAATTAGTTAACCCTTTATATCTACAACTCAGCACCCTATTATCCTCACAGCTTACACCTGCTTTTTATATATGAATTTTCATATATCTAGCCTGACTACCACCTAGAATTGGCGTTTTGGTCACCATTGTGACCACGCGGTGACCAATTTCATGTTGGTATCGAGAAGATTAGACAAGGAACTGGCACGTTTTTAGTTAAGGAATGGATGCTTAAATTTGATGAAAATCACTAAGACAATGCTGTATTAGACCGTCCGTAAAAAAGCGCATTAGACATCAGATCAAGATTTTTATTCGGAGGTTCAACGTCATTAAGTTTCTCGTAGAACTCACCACTCCCCCACCAATAGTCTGCTTTTTACCCCCCTTACCTGCAGTCCCATTGCCTCAAAAACTGCTTCAAAGTCATTGCATCCTGCAGGCACAATGGGTAACGACATTTCGGCTTCACTAAAAAAGCTTTGCTTATCCAAATCACTCTGCCAACCAATTGCCAGAAGTCGATAATCCTGCTTTTTGCATCCACCAGCCTTATTGCTGTTGGTACCCGGTCACTTTTTTGCTGGTTCTCCTTTACAGTAGCAGGCAGTAAATTCCAGCGGTCATTGTTTGGCCAATAAGCAAAAGGTAAGCAATGGTCAACATGGTAGTTGTCAGTGAGTTTCTTGCCACTCCATACGCTCTGATCCCATCCATCTTCCGCGCGCAATAGGTCTATCCGCTTTCTAGCATGGGCCGTATCATGCTCAACATCAATCCATACAAGGCAGTCATAGTAACTCTGCAGTGATATATTGCGTTCACGGTTAAGCTCGTATCTCTTCATTTCAGTGACCCACTGATTAACCACCAAAGGTTCAATCCAACTGTGATACACCTTTAAACAATCCCAAAGACTTTCATCTAAAACAAACTGGCCAAACGCGCCGAGAAAGTCCTGATTAATAAAAATACTGTCCTTATTTTTGTGCGGAGTTCTTTCCATTTGAAATACGGGATTCGTTTTGTTCCCTTGATAAATATGTTTTACAGGACCATCTTTGATGGTCGTAAGCGTATCCCTTATGGCCTTTTGAATCGCCTTCGCTTCTCTCCCAACAAACAGGCTGCCAATAGAGAGATCTTCTGGCGCTAAATGCTTTAAGCGCGCCCAACCGTCAGCCGACACAAAACCTAATCCCTTATTAGTATTGCTGTTCTGCTGTATACCATGTCCGCCACCAAAGTCTCTATCGAGAAGTCGCTTGTACTGGCGTATCCAATACAAGGCGACCAAGCCGAGAGGCAATGAGACTTTATTGTCCGAGCGATCCAGAACAGCGCCCGGATGGGCATCGGCAATTCTTAGTAACGTTCGAAGAAGCGCTAATTTATAGGTAGATGATTTATTGTCGTTAACAATAACATGACGAACTTTGAGTAAGTCTCCGCTGCCATCATCAGGTAGAGAGAGAACAAGTGTCTGCCATTGAATGTCTTTTCGACCCAATGCATCGCTTTCAATGTTTGTTTTCAGGCGCACCTTCAGTGCATGGTCTTTTGCTAATTGCTCTATTTCTTCGCTGGAAACAGCGTAGTTCGATCTCTTGGCGTCAAAGTCACCAAACCGTAATGTGATAACCAGCTTTCCATTAGCCGCCAACAAATTAGCGAGCTTTCTGAACGCACGTTTCCTGTCACTAGGTGGTAAATGCATCCATACGGCCGACAAAACAATAAAGTCAAAGCGCAAACTGAGTTGATTGATCGTTCTTAGCTCTGGCAAGGTATCGCCGAGCCATACGACATCTTGGTCATCCGTCTGAGTTTGGCCAAAAGCACGCAAGCCTTCTGCTGGCTCAATAGCGTAAACACAACACCCTCGCTTGGCATACCAGAGCGCATCGCGACCACTACCCGCCCCAATATCAAGAACATGGCAATTATCCATATCAGGAGACGGCCAAAACGCCTCCCAACTCTTGTGTACCTGTTCAAAAGAGACGGATTGATACTGAGCGTTAAATTGATCAGCGTGTTGATTGTAGTGTTGGATGGTTTTGTTCATTGATTGATAACTGCAATTACTAGCATGGTGAATATACTGGATTTCGATCAATTTGTCTGACGATGTAGACGTTGATTATTAACGTCCCACAAAATTGCGAGACGTTCGTGATCACTTTGAAGGGCAATCTGTTCTTGTAAAAACCAGCCAAATCCATACATAGTTTCAATGAATGTTATAACGCTTTAACTACTTGTATGTATGAAAGTGTAAGAACTATAGTCAGTGTCATTTAATGACTTGGAAGCAAGTTTTCTAAACCCTGATAATCAACAAATTCCACGCCTGATGCCACTGCTATCACTCGATTCTTACGGCTTAAGCGTTTTGCATTGGTCATGAACACAAACTTTGCATCATCTATTGCCTTCTGCTCCCGAACACCAAAGCTTGTCAAAAATCAGGGGCATAACGCTCGGATTTCTACGATCAACGCTCTATGTGTCTTTTTCAACTGCAAGGTTGAAGATGTGAGCGAGTATGTTCTGGGTGAGTACATACAATTTGTAGGCGGCTAAAGTTCAAGCACCAACCGTTGAGAGCCAAGAACGAGACCTGTACGAAGCGATTTGAAACCACCAATCAAGATAAACCGATATCTAAAGGAAATATGGGCTCTTCAGGCATAATTATTTTACTTTTATCAGTACTAACTATCTCGAACGGCAATACCCAAAGAGACAGCTTGTCACTGAACTTAAAACACCCTTTGATTGGCTTCGAAAAAAGCTCGGTTTTTGGATATAGCAAAGCTAAGTTTCCGCTGCCACTAAGGTATTTCTGCCCGTAAGCGAACATCTGATAAAAGTCAGCCTGAGATAAATCAAAGTTATTAATACTTTTCGAGTCGATTCGTTTCCATTTGGTATCAAGTATACAGATTGGTTTGCCATCTTTTTCAATCATCAAGTCGGGTTTCAGGGTGAACAAATCACGCTGATTATTGGTTTCAACATGATGTGTCACCAACTTCTCAGCACGAGTCTGAGTGCGAAGTGAAAAACCATTTTGAAGCTGGTCTTGCAGTGTTTTCGCTACAAAGGCTTCAAATACCGATTCCATAGGGAACAGAAGAGATGGCGCCTCTGCTTGCCCCTTCATACTGATTGGTGAAGAACCAGCTAGAATTAGCCTTGCCCACGCAAGTGAAGGTTGATAATACGCCATACCTCGATCGAGACGGATGCTATCAAAGTCTTGCTTTGGCGAGATGCTTGCTGGTACCTCATCAAAGGCAAATTGCAGTTCTCGCAACAACTTTTGGTTTAGATGATCACGGGTATACCCCTGAATACGCTGTATGGCGGTTTTCAACAAGCGGTTTACCGGACGGTTCTGCACATACTCGTCAAACTCGCAATAAAAGCGGTGCTTCAGCACACTGTTGTGCCGAAGTTGGCCTGCCATATTGAGTTTGCCTTTTTTCACCAACAAGTTGTCTTGTTGGCGCACATAGTCACTGCGTAACCCTCGCTTCACCACATGATTGACCGCTTTAAGAAACTGGCTGATAAAAATCTCAAGCAGCGGCATATTGAGGGTTTTCTGACCTACATTTTCAAGCTGGATATGACGGAACTCGCCCAAGGTCTGAAGCATTTTCAGCAGCGTCTGTCTAGCCTCCTCCTCACTTTGTTGGTCTTTACCCGTTTTTGGTAATACCTCAATATGCCGGCCGGACGGTACAAAAATAACTCCAGCATAGTTTTTAACCTGTAACAGACGGCAACCGCCTTTGAAGCGCGGCTGTATTAGCTTGTTAAAATAGGCGTCACCTTCAGTCAGACAACGCTTTTCCAAGTATTCAAAATCCCCCTTGGGGATTGTTGTGTATTGTTTTTTGGTGTGATTAGCTTCGTCATCAGAGCAGAGATAACCAAACTCAAAAACAGTTGGATTGGTACTCGCCATCTGTTAGGTGGTCTCAACTACTGTTTCGTTTTCGCTCTCGGCCGTCGTTGCCTCTTTTAGTGAGCTGGGATATATACACCGATAGGCTTCAGAGTTTTTCCAAACCTCATCATCAAATGCCTTCAGGGAATATTGTTTGATGACTTCTCCATACGGGGCTAACTCATGTTCTTTGCCGAAGAGTTCGTCGAGAGAATTGCTTTTCCATTCTTGTACTTGAATGAACTGCTGAGCCTCTTCGCGTTGATTGTCGCCAAGTACCAAGCGGATCTTCTGCCAATCTTCAAAGAAGTATTCCTGTAAAAGCGGAATCACTTTACTTTGGAATACACTGATCAGCATCTCAAATGCTAAGTCTTCCTTGCCCTCATCCATCAGGTTTTTAACTGGCATAAAGAGCGCATGGCCGAGGGTATGTTCGCGGTCGTATAGAATCTCGATACGTTTGTTCAGAGTTTCCAGTAATACTTTGAGGTTAATGCCCTTTACCACTGCTTTCTCCAATTTACTTGGATTCGGCATCATCTCGACAAAGTCAAAACGACGTCGTAATGCGGTGTCCATCATCGCCAATGAGCGGTCTGCAGTGTTCATTGTGCCGATGATGTAAAGGTTATCGGGCACTGAAAATGGCTTACCTGAACATGGCAGGGTCAACTCAATAGCATCATCCTGCCCCATACGTTTTGATGGCTCAATCAAGGTGATCAGCTCGCCGAAGATTTTAGAGATATTACCTCGGTTAATTTCATCAATAATAAGTACATACTTCTCGTCGTTTTTTTTCCCTGATGGAACAGCACCTTTGATGTGTATGTTTTCTTTTTCAAGTAAATTAAACACATCGGCGACCGAAAAACGCCAGAGCTGATAGAAGGTTTTCTGAGTAAAGTTAACACCGCCATTCAGTTCGTGGAAGTCAACGTCAATATCAGTAGCTAGCCAATTCACTGGTAATTGGTTCCTATAGTCCTGGTAAGACGCTGTACCTTCTTCTTCATATTGGTAGTCACCGGTAATAACTCCGATAGCTTGAATTGTTCTTTGACTGCCTATACAGAGGATCAAGTCACCTTTTTCTGCTCTTTGAGAAAACTCATGGAGTGAACTTCTCACTTGAGAGCCAAGAGTTTGATAATAAGTGTCTTGTTCAAGACCATCAGAGAGTAGATTACCCGCTTCACCCCAGCCGATAGCCGCTAAACTGTTGCCAAGACAATACTCTGAAGTTGGCGTTTTTCCGGTACCATCTATAGAAATTTTCCAAATTCTTGCATCTGGATTAACATCAAAGACTTTTTGATAATGCTTACTCTTGGCATCTTCAACAATAGATTTAAATGTGCCATCTTTGATGGAATAAACTAAGTTGCTTTGGCTGTCATTCTCGGCCCTCAGGCCTTCTACAAAATCCTCATAGCCATAACTCTGATGGAAAGTAACAAAACTAATACGTTTGGCATCAACCAATTCATTATATTTACCCTTTAATTCTTCTCTACTTTTCCATTCAAAGTCTGGCTCGGCTGCTCTAACAGCCGCTTCAATGGTGTGATATGTTTTTCCTGTACCCGGTGGACCATAGAGTATCTGGTTTAAAGGAGGTGCGGTTGTCTTTGCCATATTGCTATTTTCCTGCGCCGTATAAGATACGTTTTTATCTTTAAGGCCTTGCTCGAGAGTGTTTTGACTATCGATATTTATAATGCCATCAATAAGAGCGAGTAGAGGTTTGTTGGGAAGTCCAACATAATCACTAAACAGCCTGTTTTGGTGTAGGGTGGGCAATAATTTATTCCAGTATTCGTTTAAGTCCTTTGGATATTTCATTTCGAGTGCTGTGCATAGCGGTTTTAGCGCGTTTGCCGCAGCAGACACAAAGTAGTCAGGTCGACTCACTGTCAATATGCGAGTCAAGAACACGAATGGGAATTTGCCTCCGCCCGATGCAGTGATACCAGTGCGAAACAGATTAACCAATTCGTTATACTGCTGCTCTGAAATTATCCCTTTGCGCGGGATCGCAGCAAAGAAGTCATCCAAATGGTAAAAAGTAGACGCAATTATTTTTCTAACCTCACCGTTGCCGCCGGGGGCACCAAACAGATTAGGGTCAAAGTCGTAATTGTGAGCGTTTTGCGTAGTTACGCCCAGGAAAAGGCTTCTCTCATTCGGGCTCATTTCACTGAGTTTTGTCTTTGCTTGAAAAATAACTTGTGCTTTATCAAGCAATGACACTCTACTTTCATAATTTTGATCGTGCTCTTTTAGTCGCTGGCGATAGATTTCAGGCTCTCTAATCGCTAAAATCGATTGAAGTTTCATGTTACATCCATTAAAAAAAACGCCAAAGCGCATTTAGTTTTTATCTCTTACTTCGCTATGAAATTTTATTTTTCGATCTAATACTTCAGCTTATTTATGTGATTAAGTAAGACACTAAAGAAGAATTAAGATGAATAGGTGTAACTAATAACACTTTATTAGTCATCGGCCTTTCTTCTACTCTCTTCGTTAATAAATAGAAATTAAATTTCATAAAAACCTAGTCGGATTAATGCGGTTCAAAGTTATTTATCGAAATAATATGCATCATTAAATAATTAATTTAGAGCATGGTCATTTAACGTATTAGGTTTGATACTATCGATTTATAATTTTCCACGAAATAATTGACACTCACTACCTTCCATCCTAACCCTGTGGCTCTCTCTCTATCTCTCTGAGAAATTGCTACACCAAACTTTTCCTTGGGCCAAGCAAGCTCTAGACATGCAACAGAGTTACCGTGAATATCGTTAATATTGAAATTCACATCTGGTATTTTTAGTCGAGACCTTTTACCTATATACAAAACGCCATGTACACCCGGGTCGGAAAAATCAAAAACTTTCTGCCAATCATCAAGGTGACCTAAGATATGCTGCTCTTTTCGGAGTTGGTTAACTTTCTGTCTTTGTTCATGGCTCACAGCCATATGCCTATGCATGGGTTGCTTACTATGACAGTCAATACAGAGTGCTTTGAGATTTGAAAGACTGTTATCAGACTTAACGCCGTTAATATGATGCACGTGAAGCATTGTCCGATGAGAACGTAAATTGACTCCACATTGCTCACAACTAAAGCCTTTCTCAACACGATAGCTCGAGGAGACTTTTGTCCAGTCACTTGAGTATGCTGTTTTGGCCGTTTCCGCTGATCGCGATGGCATATGAGTGAAAAACGAGCTGTATGTGGAAAAAAATTGAGACATGTCAAATTGTTCAAAAATTTGCTTACGAATCCCACCAAATTCATAGCCCTGATAGTTCAGATATTTGAGACAAAGTTTACAGATTTTTAATCGCGCTTTGCCTTCTTCAAAGCCTCTGCCGTAATGGCTCGCCCCTGAGATTGGAAAGTTGCCCGATGTGTCGTTGATAACAACATATCTTTCAAACCGACCCTCAGCGCGCATTGACTTTAACTTCGAACAATCAGCAACATGAAAACGATTACCCGTCATAGGATCATCTATTGCTGATAGAACTTTCCATCCATGGTCTTTTATATACAAAAGAACCTGTCTGCCTTTGTAGCTCAAGAGACCTGAGTGGATATCAACGTCTTTCAGCTCAACAGAGAGTCCTCCACCAAGAGTTATATCTATCGGATCGATAGTTGATACCGTTGTCTCGAGCTCAAATTTACCCGCCTTCTTTGCCCCCATTTTTTGGACAGCTTCTTTGAGAGAGAAAAAATCTACTGTCAACTTCATTGCGAACCTAAAATCTTCCTAATTTGGTCTTCAGCGTTGGTAATGACTCGGAAGGACACACGTCTTGATCTATTCTCATCCTCGTTACCTAACTTGTTTCTGACAGTTTTTGAGGAGGAATATCCAACAGCAGCCACGTTAGCTTTCACCCATGCATAGTGTTCTATTCTCACCTCATCTAACTTCATGGCAAAGCTCAACACGGCACGAGTTCTAGCCTGAGATAGGCTCATATTTTTAAAATATGCTTCATAGTCTGTGGAATTATGATGCCATCTACTGGACGTATGTCCCTCAATCTTTATTTCCTGTAATGAAGGCTTATAGGCCTCAAGTACCTCAAGATACCGAGGGAAAAAGTCCCTCAGTATTAATTTGAACTCATCAGTAAGGTTTGCTTTGCCATTAGCGAATAAAACGTCTGGCGCCGTGAAGTTTAAACTGAGGGTACTTCTGTCAATCTCAGCGCCCCATTTGTCGAGGTCGGCAGAGAACTCACTAACCAATGCAAGGTAGATAGCTTCCTGAGTATCTTCATAAGCAATAGCAACTTCTTTGATTTTATCTCTCTCATTCATGGCATCTCTCATCAAAGCAACAGAGATAAATAAGAAGACCATCATTAATCCAGCCATTAAATCAGAGACTGACATCCAATGCTCACCACCATCTGATGAGTGCTTAGATTTACCGAATAGACTTTCCACCGTCATACCGCCAATCGGTTGTTAACGACATTGGACATTTCTGTCACCAACTTTTGATAGTCGCGTGTAAATTGCTGAGTAACCGTAGCAAGTGCCTCACCCATTTCTTTGATAGTGCGGTTTATCTCTTGCTGCATTTGACGGTCAAGTACTTCCACCTGTTTCTCAACAGCACTACCCGTTTTACTAACAGATTTAGTCACTTGATCCTCTAGACTATCAAATGTCTGACGTACTGCTTTCGCTTGTATCTGGAAAACCTCTTCAAGAGTTGTCTCGAGACGGTCATGTAGCTTGCTGATCGCTGTGGTTGTTTCAGACTGAATTTCTCTTGTGCTCTTGAGAAGTTCATCGTTTGCTTCTTTCAATACAACACCAGTCTGTTTGGCGTCATCTTTGATATCAGCGACCATAACTCGCATCTCAGAACTTAATGCATTGATTGTATCGTTGAGTTGCTTACTCATTTGTTCGGAGCTGTTATTCAGAGATGTTGCGCTATTTTGCAGAGCACCCGATGCCGCTGATACATTATCTGTAATGTCATTGGACGCTTGGGAAAGTTTCCTTCCAATCTCACTTGCACAGCTTTTGAGTTCACTCGAAACTGTTGATGCGCCATCTTCGATACTGGTCCTCATAGTTTCAACACTATCGCTCGCTGTTGTACTGAATTTGTCGATAACTCTCTGAGATTCTGCCAGCATCGATTCGTAGTGTGTTGATGCCATTTGTACTGATTCACCAATAACAGACATAGTGCTATCCATCTGGTCACGAATTTGGGGCATCGCTTCAACAGCTCTATCTCTGAGATCTTTGAATGCTTCAAGACGATGTTCGAGCTCTGCTACCTGCCCATGCCCAAGCTCCATGACGTGATGAAGCTTTTCCATCGTTGCAGGTATAGATTCTGCACGCTCATTAATACTGGCCACTGACTTCTCTGTTGATGAAATCGCGTCTACACCCAGTTGATATTTTTTCCCCATCTCTTCAAGCTGGTGACGGTAGTTTTCTTGCCAGTCGACAAGCCTTTTGACTGATTCATCTAGGCGTTTAAAGTTTTCACCGAATTGCTCAGTTAGCTTGTCATTAAATTCGACAATGACCTCTTTGAGTGCGTTGATCACTTGCTCTGTCGCGGATTTAGATAGAAGATCCCCGAACTCACCCATTTTATTCCAAAGAGTAGCTTCAAAATTCTCGGCTTTTACGGCATTTTTCTCGTTAAACTGTTTTTGATCTTTTGCAGCATCATTGACGTCCATCCTGAGTTTTTTTATTTGCGATGTTAAGGACGTATCCTCATCACCCTGAATAGAGTTCAGTAATGTTTTTGATACTGAAAGGTGCTCACTCATCACTCCAAGAATATGCTCTGGACCAATACTCTGTGAGTCTTCACCGCTTTTAGAGGGAATGAAGGAAAGTAGTCCTTTGAAGATAATGGATGCTGCCATTCCAACCAAACTTGTTAAAAACGCGGTTTTTAAACCAGCAAGTAATGATTCAATACTTCCATCAATATTCGAGGGGTCAAATTCCATCAGACCAACAACAATACCAGCGAAAGTACCTAAAATACCTAATGAGGTCAGTAGATTAGCTGTATTACTAGTAAAGTTATTTGCTTTGTCCGTCACGACAAATATCGTAGATAACACCAGTAACAGCGCTATCAGACTGATAAAGGCGTTAGAAATGGAAATCGCAGAAAATGAGGCGATAAAAGCAGCGATTGAGTTGGTCATAGCAGTCACCAAAAAAATTAGTGTTATTACTCTACATCCAACTGGGAATCGGCTCAATCAAACATTGATGACTTTTATAAGCTCATAAATGGCCACTAACAAAACGGATACTGATTTAATAGATTGATCACTTTATACACAAGACTGTTACTCAATTTTAAGTAACCAATATTTTATATTTATGTTGCAATAAATATCGACTTTGTAATTGTCATCCAGTCACATTCATTCTCGCATACAGAGTCAGTAGACGCAGAAAACTGATAAATAACCTATTCCTCTTCGCAGTCTTCCTTTTGGGCATAAGGGTATGAACACTGACATAACCCCTATCTCTGAAATTTAAATATTTCGCCTCATCACTGACAGTTACCTGGCTGGCATCCGCTATTTGGTTTTTCATTCCCTTTGGCACTACGATCTCAAGGCAGGATTTATCAAATCCAGATTGAATCAATACGTCCTTTTGCCAAAAACGCACTGCGTCTCGAAGCCGCTGTTGAGAGATTTGCTCGCTTTGTTCCTTGCCTGGGTAGTACCACCTGAGTTTGACATAGTTCGAACTCAACCCAAGCTTTTGCATGACAGTGATCAAGGCGCGGACAGCCTCATGGTTCGTTGTTCGAATAAGGCTGTCTTTGGCTCTCACCAAATCATGGATCAGCGATGAAACCTTTGAATATTCTGAGGCTAAAACGTTCCCGCTCGATTCAAGTGTCATAAATCGTTTGATTAGCGCTTCAAAGACTTTCATTTCGTTACGCGTGAGGCGGTGGTATCCCAATGCTTCCGGCAATTTACTTTTGTCCGTCTTAAACGCACTCTCGGCAATGTCTTTTTCTGACTCAAGAATATAAGACACCTTGTCTTCAGCAATCTTCAGATCAACGCTAATATCAGGGGCACCGTAACCCTCAGCATGCCTTCTCACTATTCGCCATATGTCACTCATCGATACATCGTCAGAAACTCCATCAGGTGTCTTTGTTATATCCTCGAAAATCGCTTCAACATCTATCGGTTTCTCAGTTTCTTCTGACTCAAACACATTTGGCAGCAACTTACTGTGTGTTTCCGAGAGTTCTAACGCCCTGCCCCATTCATCAATTGAGTAGCGACTGCCCCATGCGATTTTATGCAAGTCTTTCGACGGTAAATGGTTAGCGAAGTGCGCTCTTCGACAAAAATCAGCCAGATGGAAGTAAGCGTTCAGTGAGGTCTCAGGCGAGGCATGGCCAAGCAAGCCAGACAGTGCCCACAACTTTTTTCTCGAAGAAATATCGATGCCGATTCGATCCCTTAACGCCTGGCACCGTTTATTTGAAAAGAAGTCGTGATGCAAGAACGGGTAAGGCCCGTCGTATACGCCTTCAGTTTTATGAAGACGAATGAAATTCCAGTTACAAAACGAGTCGCGGTTATTGTGATAACGCATGGTAGGGTCACCCGTCACCTCCTGCATGAGGCGGGTTAACTGGTTAAATGCGTTATCAAGTACACTTTTGTCAGGGAAAATAAGACTATTAGGTCCCATCCCGCGGCGTTGCGTTTCCTTCAGATATTTGGCGAGCCTGTTCAGCATGGATTCAGACCAACAGGTGTCGAGCGGTATATTTCTCGCGCTATGCGGCGATTTCAGCTCTCGAAAATGGTTTGGCCTGACGTGGAGATTAAAGTAACTCAACGATTCGTTGTAATGAAAGTCTGCAAACTGAAGTCCCGACACTTCGCCGCGTCTTAGTCCACTGAAAAAACCAAAGCAGAATACCAACAGGGTTATTTGCGCCAGTGAGCCTCTCATCGCGATAAGCGAGCCAATAATAATATCGGCCTCTCTCAGTGAGATCAGGTTGACATTCACCTTCGCACCCAGCGTGGGGATATCAAGGTCTGACTCACACATGCTCCCTGAATAGCCATTTTCAATCAGAAACTGGGCGAAGTAGATAACAAAGTTTTTCTTTGTGGGAGCATGAACATTGTCAGCCACAATATTGAGCTTCTCAGCCCAGTCTATGCCTTCCAACGCATGAATATCGCAGCCACTGAATTCCATTAAGAAGGGCTTTTGGACGTAGCTGATGTAACTGTGGACGGTCTGCAGTTTAAGGTGTTTCTTGTGTTTTCCTCCTTCACCAATCAGCTTGTAAAGCCAACATAGCAACAACCAGCACCACGGATAACCTGCAACAAACTCCCTGTCTTGCAATACGGTATTCAACTGGCCTAATACGCCTTTTTTTATCGTTAACAGCTCACGACGGCTTCCATTTCTCAATCGCCGGGTGTATTGATTGACGATGTCCATCTGCTCCTGAATACCGGCGTCTTTGAGTTTTACAGAGGGAGGCACTGCCGCCTGCCGTTTTCGTTTTAACATGACCGCATTCCAGCTTCGTTTCTGTCTCACGGTCGCCGTTGCTTCTTTCTCATTCTCACGCGCTATCACTGGGCGCCTGTTACAGATCAGACGGACCAGTTGCTCTTTTGATAGGTACGCGCTTTTGTGCATTCCCGAAGACATCGCATAGTCCAGAGCACTGCCAGTCAGCGTCATTTCAACTTTCATCGCGTCTTGTAATACTGCGAAGGTAATACTCTCAAAGCGCGTCAATAAATGACATTCCTGTAAATAGTGATTAATCGCTTTCATCGGATAAACCACTTTCTTGTCCGCGTCTCGATACCAGACAGTCAACAGAAGCTCCGCGTAGGGAGAAAGCCAGAATCGTGTTTGTTTGACGTCATAAAAGCAGTGGCCATCGATACGAAATAGATTGGCGTTTGGGGAGACAATATTCTTAAGTGTGCTTAGCTTATCGATACCTTCTTTGAGCACTAACCAAAGAAACAGGACACCCGCAAAAGTCGCCGGAGAAGACAAGTAACGTTTGATCACAGACTTGTGTTCAAGGTGTTCATAGAGACGGCAATGAAATGTTGAATCCAGAAAGTGTGCGGGGGTAAGTATGGGCTGCTCTTGGCGAATTTCTGCAAAATGGGACAGCGGTGCAGAGCGGATACCCGATTGTTTTTCAACACAGGCCAGAAACAGCTCTAACAGTTTTAGCTGGAGGTTTTGTTCTTCAAAACCTTTACTTTTACTCGCCTTGCTCTCGACAATACGCAAAGAGTCTCGGGTTATCACATTATTCTCAACCTTCAAAAGGGAAGAGAATTTATAGGTCTTCTCAATGTACTGGCGCTTTTCACCCACTGGAAGTATCGGCATACCGACCAGTGCGCAATACTCATCGATATTTGACGTTGCCAAGCGGAAATAGTGCTTTCGAACTTGTTCTAACGTCAAAGGGTCGAGACCATTCATTGTCTCTTCCTTGTCAGCAATGATGGTATTTCCTTCCAGCCCAATGACGCCATCATCTCATCCAGTAAAGGCCGTAGTAATGCTATTGTCTGACCATGATCCTGTGTTGAAAAGCTGCTTAATGGAATCTCACCTGCCACCCAGTGACCTAATTGAAACTTGATAGCCTCCTGGTGAACGCCCGCTTTTTGGAGATATTGGCGGATGTAATGGCGGCCAAAATTCAGAGGCAGACTCACCTCACTGTTGTCTTGTTCATTGAGCAAACTTGGGCCAGCGTTCTTGGCGCGAAGCCTGCCACTTTCCTTATCAATGCTCAGAAAAACCAAAGTGCCATCATTTGATTTTGAGTGCTTTGCGGTGTCAAACCACTCACGCTTTTCAAGCTTCCCTCTCATTGAAAGAAAAGGCTTTTGCGCACTGTGAAAATACATGTTCATGGCAAGTGATTCTGCAGTCATAGCCAGATGGTTTGCCAATGCATTGAGATGTTCAAGGTAATACTGGAGCTGTTCGATGAGAGGTGTAGGTGCCGCGACCAGTCGCATGTGCGCATAGTCTTTTGCACTGTCCTTGTCTGAAATCATGATTGCGCCATGGCGATGAAGATTGAAATGAAGTGATGGAAGGGGGTTATAAACAGCCCGATAGCCAGAGCCGTTAATCAACATGTAAAGGGTATAAACAGTATATTGATTGTGATAGTCGACCATACGTTCACGCGAATGGGCCACATCAAACGCCTTTGGCTGACTCAGTGTTCGCTGCAGGCTTTCTACTTTACGCGCAATACCCTCTTTAGTCGGCGTGAACTGAGAGCCCAAGCCAAATGTTTCGCTAAGGGGTATCAGCAAACCCCAAATAGGTTCAACAAAGTCAGGGGCGAATCGCTTGATATCAATGAATATCTCGCGCCAGATTGACCGAATGTTCTCATTGATGTCATTGTCCAAATAAAAGTTGTAGTGTCTGGCTGAGCGCGTTACGTAGGTGCTGTTGCCGTTGAGGAATTCGAGTAATACCGGGTCGTGTTTTTCAGCTGCTAACACTCGGTTTACCAAAAAGAATTCAATCTTCTTACGACTAATTTGAATAGAAAACTTTTTATTAACCCCCTTAATGTAAAGCTCGACCACCTTATGAGCTTTATCTCGAGATAAGTCAGGCGTGAGTTTTTCGCCAACACTCATAGCGTCCAAATTCAACGCCTTGACCAAGAAAGTGGGGATATAAATCAGCGAATAATGTTTGGTTTTTAAAAGGTGTTGATTTGATGGCGAGTTACCAGACTTTGCCGTTGGCTCAACCGCGATTTTCGCAAACCAGTTTCCGTTTACCGCGAAAAGCCATACCCATCGTATTCACCTTTGGTCACCACAAATTGTCGTGCTGAATCCGTATCCCGGGCGAAAACAGCATCAGCAGGATCAGGCGTCGAACCACCGAGCCTGACACACCGTGATGCACTGTTTTTCTTGATGACATCAGTGATGACCATAGGTAGTGCAATTCATGAGGCTGAAAAATATGCCGACTCATGAGAGTAAGGTTGTGGGAGCGGCGAATTTTTTTAGTGATAGTGCGGCTTTTTAACTGGTCAATATGCCTGTCTTTGATCAGTGAGACCGATGGGATTTCGTGTTTTAGTTTTTCGTCGACCTCGGGCTCATGTTTGACCAGTAACAATGGCGGGTAATCTTCAAGCTCTGAAATACCGCTTTGTAGGCTAAATTCATTGGGTTTGAGGTTTTTCAGTGCTTGGGTATAAATGTCATCCTCACCAATGACCCGTTCAATTTTTCGTCTACTGTAAGACGCCCTGAGCCTCGCCTTGGGCAATCGCCTGATGCTTGTTTTATGCTTCCAGTTAAGTTGATAGAAATGAATCAAATCACGGGTGTAATTAATTACTGACTTCGGTCTGTCTGACTCCTCTCTTTGCATCAGCTTGTCTTTAAATGCTTTGAGATTCTTCAAAATAATTTTTGTATCGTGACTGTTTAAACAATCCTGTTCGAATTCACGATCCAGATAAAGTAACCGAAAGGCCCGAACGGACTCTTCTTCTTTGTCCGCATTCTTCACTTCGCTTTCATGTTCAAAATAATGATTGAGAAAACAAAGCAAAGGACTGACGGAGAAAGACTCTTTGAGCGAGGAAAACGTTAAGAGAAGGTCGTAAATTGGCCGCTGGCTTTTCCAGCCTTTCGCTGGCTTATTATTCCGGCATGAGTCATAGATAGACGAGTTGATATTTATCAGTTCGGCATAAAAACTGTCATCGATACTCAGTCCAAACACACGGTAAAAAGATTCATGAAAGTCTGCCGATAGTCTTTTCAGTTTATCGATAACCAAACCGAACGCGCGAAAGTCATCAGGGCAATCAATTTTATCAAGAAGTGATTCAAGCTTTTGTGCATTATCACAACTAATACTTGGAAATCCATCGATTATGTCTTTCAAGGTGGGAGTACTCTGCAAAACAAAGACTCCTATAGATCTTTCTTCGATACCGAAAGATATTTAGCCACCTTATCAGCAGAAGTAAGATCTGGATAAAGTGTCAGCCATTCCTTCGACTGAAAAATACTTCTCTTCCCGTCGTCTTTTACAAACCACGCTCTGAGAAACGTCGAGATTTTTTTCGTATCACTGATAAAGCAACGGTCTAAAAGGTTCGTTGTGAGTTCATACTGAATGATAGTTTTTCGAACATCGACGGGGGGCTTATTTTTTAGTAGCAAGATCCTCACTGGTTCGTCTTTTGGGAACGCATTTTGGATGCTCGCTTTTTTGATTGCCGACACAGTGAATAGACCGGAGACAGCCCGATATGTGTTCCGATGGGCATAGCAAATAATCGGAGACTGTATTAACAACAAATCGAAATTGGGTCGCATTTGTTCAAGCGTCGAACTGCTCGTCTTTAAGCAGATATTGGATTAGCTGCCCTGAACATATCCACGGCAATTTCATCGATAAAAATCTGGTCGAACGGGACTTCAACGAACTCAATATCCGAGACAAGTTTCTTCACATAACTATGAACCGCCACATTGGGCATAAACCACCTAACCTATATACCTTTATAGACACTTTAGATTTACTGGTTAATCAGTGACCAAAACCTGTAAAAAATGCTCGAGTCAGTTCAAAATATGCAGCCACAGA
This sequence comes from Veronia nyctiphanis, assembly GCF_004116385.1. GTDB lineage: Bacteria > Pseudomonadota > Gammaproteobacteria > Enterobacterales > Vibrionaceae > Veronia > Veronia nyctiphanis. Next base: position 37,459 of record NZ_PEIB01000034.1, read on the forward strand.
AGAGTTTAAGAAGGACGATAGTCGTATATCTATCTGATTATATTGCCGCTTCTCGCAGTTTACAGTTTAAGGCGCCTATCTCCCCTCAAGAGAGGCGTTGTAGTATATGACCAAATCCGCACCAGCTTGTCTGGCGTAACTCAAAATTGCCCCAAATTTTGTTAGTGGATATGCACTAAAATGTGCAAAGATCAATCAAGATTTATTAGTTTTACTAATCCATTTATAGGCTAAAAAGATACTAAGAATACTTGATTTTTTCTCAAAGAAAAAAACTAAGGTTGGCATGCACGGAAGCCTATGATGTGAGAGCCAACAATCCTGTCTTCATTAAATCTGATCAGCATGTGACCTGCTCCCCAAAAACTAGACCATGCAGTACTAAGCCAAGAATCCATTAGTTTTTATTATCAAACATTAAATCGGGTAACTCACCTTGCCAACTCGATTTTGTCCAAATCCGCGCCAGCTCGTCTGGCGCAACTCGAAACCGCCCAAATTTTAACCAGTTTGACTGGCGTGATCCCCCACAGTTTTTGAGTTTTTAGCACCAAGGTTTAGTCGCCAAACGCCTCTTTTCATAGCCGCAGGTTTGTATCTAAATCGGCGATCATCGCTGTTTAAGTGACGTGTGTGAAATTTCAATCACACATTTGAACTCATGTTCTGGTTGTTGGGTCTTTGTGGCTTAAAAACGGTTTGCTGCAAAGTGAAATGCGGTAGCTTTTTGAAAAGCCGCTGGCGGCAAACCTCGACAGAAATAGATCAAGGGTTAACAAATGCAGCCACAGGACAAAAAACGCTCCGCCATTTTTTGGCTGTGCTTGCAGGCGTTAGCCCTTTCAGAATGCCGCCAATCACGCCAATCCACCGAAAGTCATATATTCGTCCCCATTACTTCACCTTCAATATAAGGTAAATATTAATGAAGTAAGTCAGAGGTGAATGTATTAATGAAAAACACAAACAGTATGAAGAAACTAAAGACGATTGTAGCCAGTTCTGCAATGTCGATAGTAGCCCTCACGACCTTAGTTTATTTCAATGTGGGAAATCAGCTTGGCTACCTGCTTCATGAACTATTTCACTATTGCTGATGGTCGTGAACAACCTTTGTTTGCGTTGCGTGTTTGAAATTCCAATCACGCATTTGAATTCAGAATCAGGGTGTTGTCTCTTGGTGGTATAAGCACGGTTTGTGGCAAAGTAAAATACGATAGCTTTTTCAAAAGGTGCTGGCAGGCGTTATATTCTGTACAAAGTAATGGAGTTTGAAAATGGACACTTTCTTCGATTTAAGATTGGAAATATTCCTCATCTTAACAATGTTTTCTTCGATACTTGTGGATTTTAAGAGAGTCAGAACTTACTTCTTAAAGCTAGCTTCAAGCGGCAGTTGCTTGCCGATTATGTCACCAATTTATCTTGGGCTCATTTTTGGAGATATTGGCAATGAAAAAATGTTGAGCTTGTTGATAACATTGTTAGGTCTTGGCATGTTCTTAGTTAACTATCTGGCCGCTATGTCATTGCTAGCTGAAAATGGAGATAAGAGTTGACCCGCCCTCTAAATACTAAACCATGCAGCATTACGCCAAGTGTCCATTAGTTTTTATTATCAAGTAGTCTATCCATAAATTGACTTTTCCAACTCGTTTTTGTCCAAATCTGCGCCAGCTCGCCTGGCGTAACTCTGAACCGCCCATAATCCGGTTTAACTCAAGTGTGTCTATCAAGTCGATGGCTATTCAAATGATTCCCACAACATAAATTTCCTCGCATTATTTCTAAGCTTTTTTCTTACTCTTATCCAACAGTGCGCCGACTCGGAGTAACGATTAAAAACTGTATAACCCATTGAACTTAAATGTTTAACTTGGCTTGGTACGAACACCGCATATCCTGAAGGAAACACAATGTCACCGATTACACAATTATCGACCCGAGTCTCACGATGGGTCATCTTGGGTATTTTGCTGCTTGTCGCTGGTCTCCTAACCGAACGGTATTCCATACTTAATCGCTTAACGGGTGTACCTGCGCTAATTGTGGCATGTGAAGGTAAATGGGTTGCTTCATCTGAGCGAGGACCGGATGGCTATCGAGAGAAATCTGTGTTTTACCCCGTTGCCGAAACCGAAAGTGGATTGAGAGTGCAAGGCAAGGTGCTAATGCCGTCGCGTAATCTATGTTCGCAAACCGTTGGTAATAAAATTGAAGTCTTGATTGACCCCAATAACCCTCAAAAAAACCGTATTTACAGCTTCGTTCAGTTTTGGGCTATCCATCTGTTTTTATTGCTGTTAACTCTTTGGTTTCTGATTGCAATCTTATCTCGCCGTGTCGCACCCGCAGCGGGCATCCTGATGTTGGGCTTTTTTACCTGGCAAATTGCACAAGAAATGAATTATTTGGGTGGGGAGTCTATTGAACCATATGCACACAAACAGGGTGCAAATGAACACCTACCAGGTATAGATACGCAATCTGCACGAGCGCTTGATCGCTGTGTGCGGGTAGCAAAGCGAGAGCAAAAAGTAGAATCGCGTAGCCAAGTCACCCAGCTAATCTGCCAAGGCCAAAAGATCAAAGAACTGGGTGCCATAGAAGATTTGGTCTCTCTAAATGAGTTATATCTGCAAAACAACCAACTGGTTGACTTGCAAGGGCTAGCCCCCTTTACCCAGTTAAAGGTGCTGAGTGTCAGTGGAAATAAAACGCTTCAGACGACATCGGGTATTGAACTCGCACCAAGCATTGAAGAGGTCTATGCTAACCGGACTGGATTGAGAGACCTAAAAGGCTTCGACAGTCTGCCTAATCTACGCATTTTACAAGCCATCATTAACGATATCCGTAACATTGTGGTACTTGAACGTTCGCATCGGCTACAAGAGCTTTATCTTTCGTACAATGACATTTCTGATATAGCGTCTTTGGCGAATAAGCCTCATCTTACAAAACTACAAATAAGTGCAAACCAGTTTAAAGATATTTCGCCACTTTTTGGGAACCTCAATATGATTCAAGTGCTGGCTGACAGTGAGCAAAAGTTGCCTTGCGAGCAATTTCATATGCTTAAATCGAAGTTGAGCCCAAACGCAAAAGTGCATCTACCAGAGGGGTGTTAGATGACGCCTCTTGAATAGACAAAGAAAAATGTTAACTCTCGATTGATGACCGATGTAGGATATCACTCCCCCTTTTACCAAAATCGAGAAAGTGGCCGCTAGTATGTTTGACCTGCTCACCATAAACTAGACCATGCTACGTTAAGCCAAAAAAACATTAGTTTTTATTATTAATTTACCTACCTGATAATTGGCTTTGCTAACTCGTTTTTGTTCAAAATCTGCGCCAGCATGTCTGGCGTTATCTCCATTAATTTTAGAGTTTTGAGCTCCAAGGTTTAGCCGCCAAATTCCTCTTTATTATATCTAAATCAGCGATCACCGTTGTTTGAGTGGCGTGTCTGAAATTCTAATCACGCAGTTGAGTTCACATTCAAGTTGTTGTTTCTTGGTTGCTTAAACACGGTTTGCGGCAAAGCGAAATGCGGTAGCTTTTTCTATATGTGCTGGCAGGCGTTATAAGTTTTAAGGAGAAATCGTGGTCGTGATATATGGAATTAAAGAACATTTGAATCCCATCAAAGCTGATTTATCAGATGTGATCCAACAATCGATGACTCAAGCTTTAGGGTTGCCTGAGGATAAGCGTGCTCACAGATTTATCCCGCTTGATAAAAGTGATTTTTACTATCCTAGTGGCCGCTCCGATGCTTATACGGTGATCGAAGTAAATATGATGGAAGGTCGCAAAGTCGAAACCAAGAAGGCTCTAATCAAGGCACTGTTCAATAACATTGAATTGAGGTTAGGCATAGCTCCCATTGATATTGAAATTACAATCAAAGAACAACCTGCTCATTGTTGGGGCTTCCGGGGTATCACAGGTGATGAAGTCGCAGACTTAACCTACAAAGTTCAAGTATAACAAGGCCATCAAACCTCGCCCCCTACGGGGGCTTGACTCGCAAAAATCGCTCGCCGTTTATGGCACGTTAGCACTCAGAATCATGCAACAAGGAGGTTTTATGTTTCCATTAGAGGTATTTGTTACTTATACATTGGCTTGTTTACTGTTAGTTATCTCGCCTGGGCCAGACAATTTACTCGCGATCGGTCGTGGTTTAAGTCAAGGTCGACTTGCGGCAGTTATGTCGGGTATGTCTTCCGGGGCGGGGATCTTGTTTCATGTCGTCGCAGCTACGTTTGGGCTAACTCTTCTAATTCAAACCTCTGAAGTAGCGTTCTACGTCGTAAAACTCGTTGGTGCTGCTTATTTAATTTGGTTGGGTGTGAAAGTTCTTCGTTCGAGAAATCTGTTTTCATTGGAACCAGCGAAAAAGCAGTCACTGAAAGTTATCTTCTCCACCGGCTTTCTATCTGCAGCGCTTAACCCGAAACCAGGTATGTTTGTCCTTGCTTTTGTACCTCAATTTGTAAACCCAAGCTTAGGGTCAGTTACAACGCAAATGATCGGCTATGGAGTCTGGTTTGCGGTATTAACTGCAGTTGGCTTCAGTTTAATGGGCGTTTTCTCGTCTCAACTGTCTGAGTGGTTTAGAAACAAACCTAAACTGGTGTCAAGGTTAAATATTGGTGCAGGTATCACATTCGTTTCTTCTGGGTTAGCAGTGGCGTTTATGAAGCAACGATGATCTGAGTGTTAACAAACGACAATGGCTTTCGACTAAACCAAAAATACCTTCAGTGAGACGTAAATTACCCATATTTTTCCTAATGCATATGACGCTCACTGAACTCGTCTTGCCAACTTGATTCTGTCCAAATCCGCGCCAGTTCGTCTGGCGTAACTCGAAACGGGCTTGTTGCAAAAACTGAAATCGATCACCAGACTCAAGCTACCTTCCCCTGAACATATGATCCAATGAACAATCCCCACTTCAAATGGAAACACTTCGCCCCTGAGATCATTCTTTGGAGCGTCCGTTGGTACGGCTCTACGCCCCTAAGTTACGCACACCTCAGTGATATGCTTGCCGAAAGAGGGATCGCCGTTAACCGTTCGACGCTTTACCGCTGGTTTATTGAGTATTCCCCGAAACTACGTAAGACTCTCAGAAACTATCAATTTATCCGCTCTGACTCCTCGTGGCAGCTTGACGAGACGTATGTAAAAGTGAAGGGAAAGTGGCATTTTCTGTACCGCGCTATCAACAAGCAGGGAGAAACATTGGATTTCTATTTTTCCCAAAAGCGCAATAACAATGCGGCTTATCAGTTTATGAAGCGGGTGCTTCGATATTATAAAGAAGAGAAGCAGCCAAAGACGCTGAACATAGATAAACATGCCTCCTATGCTTATGCCATCTCTCGTCTCAAAAATGAGGGCAAACTGCGCATTGATGTCGAGCAACGACAGGTTAAATATCTGAATAATGGCGTCGAATCTAAGCACGCACCGATAAAGAAGCTCATTACTTCAGCCAGGGGATTTCGAGTGCGAAAACGGGCTTGGTCGAGTATTCAGGGATTCGAATCTTTGCGGATGCTGAACAAAGGCCAGTTTGATTTTTGGTTGCGTCATGATGAACGGGACACACGGGTACGGGAGAGATCCGCCTTCATGAACAGGCTGTTCAATATGGAGACGGTTTTCGCCTGAACACTTGTATAAAACCAGATGAAATTTACACCACTTCGTTTTTTGCAACAAACCCGGTAAACCTGCTGGCCGGGCTCACTGCCTATTCGTTCCAGCCGAAAAGCCGAGCATTAAATTGACTCGGCTTGAGAAAGAAGCGCTTATGCAGATCTGAGGTTATTTAGATCTGCAAACCACTATGCCACCGTTACTTTCGTTTCGATGGTTGGAATCTGCGTTAAAGGAAAAAGCGCTAGGAGCCGATCTCAAGCCATGCCTAACCTCCGCACTGGCACCGAGAATATGCTTTGCGTGGTTGGCGGCAGCACCCGACGGGCCGATGTCAATCATTGGCAATCTAGGGTGGTCTGTGACCGCTTTTATCAGTGCCCCTGAAAAATTGAATCGGGATCGGCAAACAGTCCATAGATAGTCGGAGTTTAGTTCTTTGACTTTGTTTCTGCTTGCACTTGAATAGACTGGTATTTTTGGCGTGTGAAACTGGATACGTTCCCGGCAATACGCCTGGAATGATAACTTCGCGGGTTCGACTTGAGGCGAATGAAATCCATGACGAACTGGCAATGGCAGAGAGTCAATTTGCCTCTCGTCAAGCAAGTCTGCCGTTCGTCTCACCTGATCTTTCGTACCGATTATTGCAAAAGAATTATTGCTGAGGATACCAATGAGTGAGGTATTTTCAAACACGTCAGAAAGGCTATAGAAAATATTCACACAGGACTGAATAGCCAACATGTTGACTTCTTGTGTATAGCGTTCAATATCAAGTGCCTGTCTCGCGACAACACCTATTGCCTCTTCTAACGTGATAGCACTAGAAGCAGCCAAAGCGACATATTCCCCTAAACTCCAGCCCACCAGACAGGCGGATCGATCCCTTGATGTCGTAAGTGTTCAATCATACTGTAGCCAAAAGCAAAATTGGCCAAGTGACTATGGAGAGTCCGAGATAGCGTCGCATTTGGATCGAGGGGCGAGTAGACCAACAAGGATAAAGACTCGCCCAAAAGTGGTTCACTCAGCGTACTGCACCTATCAAATGCTTGTCGAAAAACCCCCGAGTTTTCATAGAGCTTTCTTCCCATTAAAAAATACTGCCCCCCTATGCCGGGACAGAGCAAGATGCATTGCTCTTTTGGGCTAGGCTGTTTTTGATTCTCGCTTGCCCACGCGGCCAAGGTTTTCTCTGGCGACCACTCTGTCACTCGTTTATGGCTTACTCGCTGCTGACTTAGAGGCTGCTGTTTGGGAGACTGCCTAATGCCCTCCACCAGTTTTGAAAGCACGTTACCTGGGCCTAATTCTTCGAACGCTGAGATGCCAGCGTCAAGCATATACTGGATGGTGTCCACCCAGCGAACCGGGTTGGAAATCTGCTGAGTTAAGGTGCCACGGATCGCATCGCTGTCACTGGGGTAAGGTTGGCCGGTAAGGTTGGCGATTACCGGTCTATTGGGAGCACGGAAGTGAATCGTCTGGGCAAAATGGGAAAAACGCGATTCTGCATCACGCATATACCGAGAATGAAAGGCCGCGCTAACGCGCAATGGGTAGTATTGTGCTCCGTGTTCCCTTAGCATGGTACTTAGTTTCTTCAACTGTTCCAAATCACCAGACACCACGGTCTGCGTAGGGCTGTTGTAATTGGCAACATCTAGGTTATCTAGGCCTTCCCCGACGCGTAAGATTTCCAGCAATGCATCCACCGTTATCTGAGTGATAGCTGCCATGCCGCCCCCCCCCACTTCACTCATCAAACTCGCACGCTCGTTAACCAGCCGCAATCCCGTGTCAAAGTCATAGACGCCTGCGGCGTAAAGAGCCACGTACTCTCCCAAGCTATGACCTGCCAGACAGGATGGCTCGCTTTTCTCCTTTTCAATTTGGGCATGGTAGTTCAGCGCATCAACAACATACAGAGCTGGCTGGGTGAATTTTGTCTGCCCTAGCTTCTTATCAGGATCATACAGGCATAACTCGGCGATATCGTAGCCAAGAATATGGTTGGCTTGCTGAGTCATGGCGGAATATTTCGTAAATAGTTCTCCGCCCATACCTACTCTTTGTGAACCTGGCCGGGAAATAAAAAAGCCTTCATCATTCATTACCTTTTTTTGTTACTGGCTAATGCCCAAGTAATCTCACGCCCCGTATTAGCGCCCCACACTCTCTGGAACGATATTGAGCGCGATATGACGTGCCAAAGACTGCGCAGTGATCATTGGATTAATACCGCTGGCAGATGGAAAAAGGCTGGTATCGGCTACATAGAGATTACTCACTCCCCATAGCCTGCCATCAGGGCGGACAGGGCTGCTTTTTTCATTACCGCCCATGCGGCAACTTCCCATTTGATGGGCACTGAAAGACGGCACTGCATTCGGTGCCCAGTTCAACGCTCTAATACGCTGAAGATACGCATCTATTTGGCTGGTCCCCTGAACTCGTCTTGTGTGCTCACTAGGCTGAAAGGTAATACCACTATGGTGGTTTACTATGATTTTCTCTGCGCCTGCGGAAGAATGAAGCGCAGCGGCAGTGGCAACACCATGGAGAGAATGTTGATGATCCTTTCTATGCTTCCGATAGCTCACACTGGGCTTCCCCTCTCGGTCTACAGAGACGGAGCCGCCATGCCTGTCTCGGTTAATAACAGCAAATGCGGCATAGTACGGCATCTCTAACATAAGCTTTTTGTGGGATTCTCCACCTCGCCACGGCAAGGTAGCCGCCAGAAGGCCCGTATGGAGAGGGGCTGTCTCTATCTTGCAGCCATAGCCCATGCCATCTAGGTTGACAGCATGATCATTGAAGCTTGTCATCATGCCACCACGCCATGACTCTATCGCCTCAGGATATTTGGCGATAACTAAATGGGCGGGGTGCAGATACAGATTTTTTCCCAGTTGGGGGTGGCTAAATCCACTGGCTAACAACAGGCTGGCGTAAAGATACCGCCGGCGGAAACGACATACCGCTTAGCTCGAATTTTCAGCGAACGCAGCTCCCCATTCGACGAACGTGCGACCGCTTCAGCATACAGAACGTTTCCATTTCTATGCACAAGCCTTTTAATCTCAACGTTGTCGTGTATACGCACATCGCCGGTATCACGTTTTTCATTGAAACACGCTTCTGTAACGTCTCGTTTGAAGCCATTCCGACAACCAAATAAGCAATATCCACACTGGCTATAGCCGTGTTTCTCACAACCGCGAACATTCTGTGGTAAAGGTCCACTCGGGCCACCAATACACTCGGAGCCGGTCAGAAGCATCTGGTTTTGCCGGTTATGCGGCACTTCCGGCACGACATTAAGTTGCTCGCAAACATCATCAATGCATTGGGAAAATTCAGGGGTGAGTAGGTGAGGCAAGTCGTGCTCCCTGGCCCACTCGTTCAAAAGCGGTTCAGTGGGCCTTAAGGACACCGACCAATTGACGCTGGTTCCTCCTCCGAGATTTTGTCCGGCAAAGAGAGAGATGGCCTGGTCGTTAGTTGTGAGCATGCCGCGATCGGCGTACATCCTCGACACCATCTCAAATTCCCGGTTATTGCGTTCACTCCTTGGAATATAAGCGCCCCTCTCCACCACCATGACATCCATACCTTTTTCAGCCAGCGTACTGGCGACAACCCCACCGCCAGCACCGCTACCAATGATCAAGGTTTCGCATTCAAGGTCTCCTTCACTAGGCATAGTGGTGAGCCCTCGGGGGGTGATATTTGATGTCGACTCAATGGGAGGAGATGGGTAGCCAAGCGTTGGCCAGCCAGCTCCTCTGCCCATCTGCCTCGGCTGTAGTATGTAAACATTGTCAAACGCTTCAGTGATGAGAATGCACGGCGAAGATCCGGAATCCGGCTTGTTGACCAGCGAATGAGCAGCCTTTCTCTCTTTTGCAAGCTCATTGACTGAAAAGACGCTGGTAACCCACCGCCAAGCAGCCCTGCCACCGGTGAGGAAAGCAGGCGAAGCAACAACGAAAAGTCCTTCCGCACAGCACGGGATTGACTACTGATGGTATCGACAATCAATTGGTCAATATCCAGATCACTGGCCTGGCAATGCCAAAACTCCATGTCCCTCTCCGTCGAATTTTGGCTTGGAGTTGAGGAATTAATGGATGGAACAAATGTGTCTATCGCGGCTATCAACGCCTCACGTTGACCCTCAGTGAGTGGAAAAATGTTGTCAGAGACAAGAGTCATCGCTTCCCGGGGCAATTGTTCATTCATTCCTCACATTCCTCCAATGCGGTTATTGAAGGCAAGGTTTGTTCACCTAGGAACGACATCAAAAAGGTATTCACCCGCTCCCAGTGGGTCAGCAGGGAAAAATGCCCAGCATTGGTAATAACTTCGTGTCGGGCTCGCGCCAGGAGCTTCGCCAACTCATCGGAATGCTGGGCTAGCATATAGTGATCGTTGCTTGCAGACAGCACTAGGGCAGGGGCTTTTATATGAGGTAAACTATCCAGCATATTGAAGCCATGGGAAACTTCCCGATAGCGCGCAGCAAGCGCGAAATCGATATCACCATTGATTGAAAGGACTTCTGGACAGCTTTCCAATTCCTTCTTTAGGATATGTATCTCTTCATCTCTTGGCCTCTGTGCACCCGTGGTGTTGATTAACGCCAGGCGTCTAACACGGTTCGGGTATTTCACCGCCAGCGCTTGCGCCAACATGCCACCGAATGAAAAGCCCACGACGGAGACAGGCTCGGAAACATTGATACTGTCAAGCGCGTAGACTAAGTCTTCAATAATTGCGTCAATGGAAAGGTTATGAATATCAACACCGCTACGCCCACAGCCCGGCTTGTTAAAGGCGATAACACGGTAGTGAGCTTTTAGCGTATCAAGTTGGCGGTACCAGATTTCATCCGGGTTCAGGAGTCCACCCAAGAGCAAAACGGGTGCACCCTTCCCGCATATGCCAAGCTCAATGCAGGGACCGCCGGTCCGTTCAAGAAGCAATCGGTCAATTTGTTGACGTCTGACCATACTTTTCCCTGACACGAGGTCCTGCTGTGCCTTTTCCCATAGTCGCTGAAGGTTGCTCCGGGCAGGATCACCAGAATTACGGGGTGCTTTCCCCGTCGCCGATTCCTGTTTTGTTTTCACGGTTTCCAGCTCATCCGTGGCACCCATTGATCTGGCCTGCGGCTGCGCTACCTCTGCCTGAACAGGCTGGTAGTGTTCGCGTAACGCGTTTTTATGCAGACGAAGAATATACTGTGAAAAGTCCCTCACCGTATTACATTCAAAGAACGCGGTCGCTTGAAGCGTCAAGCCCCATTCTGCTCGAACATGATTATTGAACTTAGTCGCCGATAGGGAATCCAGCCCCATGTCAGCAACAGGCATATCTGGGTCAACCTGGTCAGCGGGAATATGGAGAATGTCTGAAACCAGAGCCACCAGATCTGAAAAGAATCCGTCTTCCCACAAGATCGTTTGCTTAGCTCCATTGGATGGGGAAGACGTAGTCGATACGACATTGCGCAAAGCTGAAATAGCTTCATCAGGCCTTAGATGTCCTTCTCGTATTTTTCTTAGCAGAGCAGCTTTGTCCAGCATTTCTGCTTTCACCGTTTCATCAGAGATTTGCGGCTGATTCATTGCGATACCTCGCTCTATATTGGCCAACGTTCTAAGCTGACAAACACTCTTAGTTAACAAACGCTCTACGTTGTCTAACCTTCGATGTTGTCAAACGCTCTTTGTTGGCTGACGTTCTATGTTGGCTAACGATCATTACGGCGTTAGGGCTATACTGACGAGTGGTCTAACTCGGCTTCCAACTGCTCACTGATAAAATTGACCGTTTTGATGTATTTCCAGAGATCGAGCTCATTGGCATGGCGTCTAGTATTCACAAACTGCCCATGACCAATATCAATCTCATCCTGATAGTGCTTGAACTGGTTAAACACCCGCCAAGACGCTGTGTTCCTTCTCTTGCTCAGAAAATAATTGGCTAAAAATCGAGAGCAGTTGTTAGCAAGGTTGCCGAAGCCGGAAGGAATATTGAAATAGCCTGCAAATACAATACTGTCGTAATGCATAGGCACAGAGTGTAGAAAGAGCTGGTTCATCCCCTTTTCCCTGTCGAGCACCGAGGAATCGAGAAAAGGTAGGCTAGGTTTGTATCCTGTTGCCAGTAGCACAACATCAAATTTATCTCTACTACCGTCAGCAAATTCCACCCACTCATCGTCAAAGGAAACCACATCCGGCTTGGAGACAAGATCCCCATGCCCCATGCAATAGAGAATATTGGAGTTCAAAATTGGGTGAGCCTGATGAATAGCGTGATCAGGTTTAGGGAGGCCGAAGTCTGTGCCATCAAAGCCAGCCAGCTTGAAGGTGGCCTGAACATGTTCCCAATACGCTTCTGGCGATTCGAACTGGGATACTATTTCCATCAACCATTCCTGAGTCGGCTTACCATCAATAAATTTGGGCATGTAGTGATAGCCCCGCCGCATCGAGTGACAGGTATAACTTGCTCTTTGAGCACTATCGACAGCAATATCACATCCCGAGTTTCCTCCCCCAACGACAAGCACCCGTTTACCGTCAAAGACATCAGAAGAGACATAGTCGATTGAATGTATTAGCTCGCCGCTGAAGTGACCGGGAATAGCTGGGAAAATGGGGTCACGCAGCAAGCCATTGGCCACAACAACGTCAGCGTACCAATGTCTGGAATTGTCAGAAAGCTCAGCAAGCCAACCACCTTCAAACGGAGATAGTGCCTTTATCTCGACATTGAATCGTGTTTTCTCATACAAGCCAAAGGTCTTGGCAACATCCCGCAAATAGGCCAGAAACTGCGTGTGACTGGGGTAGTGAGGGTAGTCATCCGGCATAGGATAGTCACTAAGCTGGGTGTTAGTTTTTGAGCTTATTAGATGGGCAGAACGATAGACCTTGGAGGCTGGGCTGTTGAGATACCAGTTACCGCCAAAGTCGTCTTCTCGCTCAATGATATCGAAAGGGATACCGCGCTGTGAAAAGGTCTTTCCGATGGCGATGCCCGAAGCGCCGCCCCCGAGAATCAATACCTTTTCATCATGCCTGACGATTGGCCCGACATCAGTAATAGTGGGTATGGTTTTCATAAGATTTCCTTATATCAGTAACCGTTTTGAAAGCCAGCCCCCTGCGCATTTCAAAACAGCTAGCCACGACTTTATGACATGAGAAGCCGCGCATTTTGAACGTCGCTTTTATAGAACCGATAGTAGCTCTTTAGCCTGTTCATCGGTCAGCAACCCTTCATCCAGCAAATCGCTGACTTCTTGTGAATACGTCGGTTTCGCTTCGCCAGTAGCGTGAGCCACCTGTTGTTTTTGACTTGGTGTTGGCTCAAGCGATTCCCTGGATTCAGATGCCACAGTGTCGGGTTCGCTTCGTGGCGTTTCCGGCGGCTCGACCAGTGGCGAGTTTTAGCAAATGGATAGGTGGGCAGCGACGTTCGGTATCCTTGTGTATAGGCGGTTTGATCCCAGTTGATGTCCAGTCCATCTACCCAATTCTCACATATCAATGGGAGATCATCCTGCGCGACCAATGACTTCGCGTAATTGGTCGCTTCTTCCTTCGATTTAAGGAAAGTGAAGCGAGCTTTGCCTTCGTTCTTTGAACCGCTATAGACAGAAGGGATGGGTTCACCCCAACGACGGCTACTCTGAATCGCGTCAAGCCGGAGGGTTAAATCCTGGCGGTTTTGTGCCACAATCAGCAAACGCTCTTCCATATGTTCTCGGCCCATCGCCAGCGTAAAAGCAATATCGCTGAGCGGCACGTTCTCCTCATCCCTCAGCCAGTTCCGCAACTTGGATACAATTCGCTGAAGCGCAGTCCTGTCTTTGGCTGACAACAAAATGACACAAGGTGATTCCGGGTACACAGGCCGTGGAGCTGGGTCGTAGGATTCCAGCGCAACGTGCGAATTGACACCGCCAAACCCGAATGAGCTAACACCAGCACGCAATGGCGTGATTGAACCGTCTGGTCGTACAATCGGCGACCAGTCTTGCTGCTTGTCCTGGATGAAGAAAGGGGTATTGTCGAGCTGTATGTAGGGGTTTAAGCCGGTATAGTGAATAGTTGCTGGCAAGATCTTGTGCTTCATCGACATCACCATTTTGGCAACACCGCTTGCCCCCGCGACAAACTCCAGATGGCCGATGTTCGACTTCACCGACCCTAGCCCGCAATGTGGCTGGTATGGAGCGGTCTCCTTCCCCCAGTCCTTATAGAGGGTATCAAGCGCTTTACGCAATGCCTTGACCTCGATAGGGTCACCCAGCGCAGTGCCTGTACCATGCGCTTCTATATAGCTGATGGTTTCCGGATCGACCCCTGCCTGCCTCCACGCTTCAACAATGACCTCTGTCTGGGCGTTGGGGTTTGGTGTTGTGAGGGTATTGACTGCGCCACCGTGATTAACCATAGAGCCACGGATGAGCGCATGAATGTTGTCGCCGTCTTCCTCGGCACGTGAAAGCGGCTTCAGCAACAAAGCCACGGCCCCCTCCCCCCGGACATATCCGTCAGCCTCTTTGTCGAACGTCGCGCACCGTCCCTGTGGGCTCAGGAACCCGCCCTTGTCGAGACCGATATGCACATTGGGTTCCAGCATCAAATGAATGCCGCCGGCAAGGGCAACATCACATTCCCCGGCTCGTATGGATTGAATCGCTCGATGAACCGCCACCAAAGAGCTAGAACAGGCGGTTTCTACCGGCTCGCTCGGTCCCCTGAAATTAAGCAGGTATGAGATACGGTTGACCAATACAGAAAACATACTTCCGGTCACAGAGAAAATGTCGATATCAATATCGCTGCGTACCATGATGTCGTGATAGTCAATACTGGCAGAGCCACAAAACAAGCCCACTTTCTGCGTTTCAGCCAATGTGGAAGCACGATACCCCGCATCTTCAATACAGCGCCATACAACCTGAAGAAATAGTCGGTGTTGGGGGTCCATCAGTTCGGCTTCTCGGGGTGACAACCCAAAAAATGCAGCATCAAATTTATCCACGTCCGGAATGAATCCCCCCCATTTGATTTTGGTGCGGTTTTTCTCCTTAAACGGATCTCCCCAGACCTTTCTCCAGCTCCAGCGTGCTTCCGGCACTTCGGTGATAAGGTCACTTCCCATTTCCAAGTGCTTCCAGAAAGCGGATAAATCTTCAGACTGTGGAAGAATCCCGTCAATACCGATAATCGCAATAGGCTCACTGGCACTAACTGCTTGTGAAATGGGAACCCGAGGTGAAGAATGACCTCGCATCGAAGTGGAATTTGTCCCTGCTGCGGCATAATCCGTCACACGTGGTGATGGGGTTTCCTGTGTTAGCGGCTCGGATGTTCGAGGCTCTGATGTTTGAGGCTTAGGAGCGCTAGGAGTATGACTCAGGGGTGCCGGTGTAGGTATTGGAGGTGTAGGTGTTGAAAGCAACGGCTCAGGTTGCCTTATATGCGAATGTTGTATAGAAAGTTCCGAAGACTGCATGGTCACATCAGGTTGTGAGGCAGGTTGGGTATTGTGCTCTAGGTGCCAGGCAAGAATTTCTTTCCTGTGTTCTTCCAACATGTACTCGGATAAATCTCTGACTGTTTGATACTCAAAGAAAACAACCGGTGTTATCTCGATATCGAGAACGTCTGCGATACGATTTCCAAAAGTGGTAAAAGTAATCGAGTCAAAGCCAAAATTATTCAGGTCACTGTCGATATCCACATCTTTTGGTGCAACCTCAAGTATTTCTACAATTCCCGTGACCAAGTTTTCCCGGAGGACACCCAGTACTTCTGCGTCGGTGACGCTCTGCGCATTTCTCCTCACAGAAGACGACGGACTGCTTATTACTGTTGAGCCCTGAGTGCCGGAGGCAGATACAAGCGGAGTGTCCGGGATCGGCGGTGAGGAAATGGACGCAGCAGGTGCAGATGATTGTGCGGGCTGTTGCTCCGGCTGAGATGTGCCCATAGAGGACTGAGTCCCCTGAATATTAAAGCAATTACGCAGTTTTTCTGTTGTTCCTTTCGCAGTAAACACATGAGAGACGTTGTTTATCCGCATCACATCAGCGAGCAAATTCAGCCCATCTTCTATACTCAGTGGTCCCGCTCCGGTATTCCGCTCAGAAAACAACGCCACCTGTTCATCCACCTGCATACCGCCATCTTTCCAAAGCGGCCAGTTGACCGAAATGCTGCGTCCCAGTCGCAGGCGCCGATGAACCATGTTATTGCGCCATGCAGAGTAATGGTCGAGAAAGCTGTTGGCGTAGCAATAGTCAGATTGGCCGATGTTGCCAAGCAAGGCAGAAATCGAAGAGAAGTACACCACAAAGTCCAATGGATCATTCCTGGTCGCTTCATCTAAATTCAATGTACCCAACACTTTTGGATGCAATACGGCGCGGAAATCTTGCAACGTCTTGTCTTTAACCAATGCATCCCTGTTGATACCCGCACAGTGAAACAGCCCGTTAATCGGGCCTAGGGTATGACGCACCTCCTCCACCAGCGCGTTGACTGAAGCAGCATCAGAGACGTCCAACTGACGGTAAATGCAGCTAGCTCCGAGAAATTCAAGTTCTTCCAAACATTCATTTATACCGTCATTCCTGTCACTGCGCCCACAAAGCACCAGCTTTACCCTGCTCTGACTGGCAATGTGACGAGCCACAATGTATCCCAGCCCACCCAGGCCGCCAGTGACGATATAGATCCCGCCATCACGAACAGGTAAGGCAGCCGATAGTTCATGTCCAGAGGGTGGCTTATCTGGCGCTGGTATTTCGCGGAATACCAGCCGTTGGCGGACACCATCCACATAGCGCACTTGAATATCATCACCCTCGCAAGAGAACTCATTCAAAATCGCAGGAAGCACGCTGTGAAAAGCAACGGACTGAGGAGAAACAAGGCAAAGTTGTCGCCAACAGACCTTTCGGCTTTCGTGCGTGATTGCCTTAGCAAAACCTACAAAAGCATCGTGATGCGGACGCGGATGAGAAGAATCAGTATTGCTATAGACATACAACAAGCGAATCTTATGCTCAGGCTGCTGGGCCAGCAACGCTTTAGTCAGCAAAAATGCTGCCTCGATATCTCGGGAATAGTATCCAACCCGCCCATTATCGTCCGCCATGGTTTGTGTCGACCAAGGCCAGGCATATAGAACCTTTTCCGGCAATTGAGGTAGCGAAGACAGCAGTTGCAGGTAATCCTCATTTGCATTGGGTCGAATGCTGTAGCAATCCAATCCAATCTCAGCAAAGCAATCCCCCGGTACCACTAGGATAGAGCGGTTGCTGCCGAGCGCACCTTGGTCCGAATTTTTGAATGCAGACAAGATAGCGTCTGCTTCATTCATATTTTCAATAAAAATCAGGCAAGACATGTGCACTACTCCCACTCACTGAAAAAGAAAACGTTTTGCTGTGTATCTGTCGCAGGCAAGGCTTGCTGCAAAGCAGACGGTTGTGCCTCAAGAGTGCCAGTCCCTTCAGGTTTTGTTCTATCGATAGGCGCATCTGAGGCCGGTGATATTGCCTGAGGATGCAAAGCAACGGCGCTTTGAGGTTCACGGCTTTGCGTTACAGAACGTTGAGAGTGAGCCTGTTGAGACCCCGTTTGTTGAGAGACAGCTTGTTGAGACATAGCAGCCGCAATTTCTTCAAAGCTGAACGCCTTGAACGTATACCCACGCATGTCCACTAAAACCCTGCCCGCCTCATCCAACAGGGTAAGATCGACTTTCTTCATACTGTCCATATCTCTCGGCCCACGGATTAACCTGAGGTGGGCGTAGCAAACGGGGCTCAATGTTGAATAGATGTCGATTTCTGAGGCAACAAAGGGAACATACGGCATCAGCTCCTCACCCTGAGTACGCTCATTCCTGACAACGGAAATAACGGACTGAGTCGCGCCATCCATCAAGGATGGGTGGAGGAAATAGTAGTCAAACCCTGCTTCAAGTCTTTTTGGCAAGACCAGCTTCGCCAAGGCTTCACCTTCGCCATAACTCACGCCGTCGATGGCCTGAAAGCACTCGCCATAACCAAACTTGAGCTGGCTCAATAGTCCGTAACATTCCTCCTTCGAGGCGTGCTGTTTAAAGCGGGTGTGTAATTCTTGCATGTCCATTGGGGGTGGGGTTGTGGCTTCTCTGGTCGCTAACAAACGAGCCTGGGCATGAATTTGAGTAACACCGTCAGCATTTTGTGGTCCATTGGGGGTGGGGTTGTGGCTTCTCTGGTCGCTAACAAACGAGCCTGGGCA
>NZ_PEIB01000035.1 GCF_004116385.1 Veronia nyctiphanis
GCCCCCTTTTAGGGGGCTCATTGAAAGCCACCTTCTTTAGAAGGTGGATGTTTACTTGTTTACACCGAGTTTTTACAGGCTGAGATAAATGCCAGCCAGAGTCGCACTCATCAGGTTCGCCAGCGTTGCCGCAAAAATCGCTTTGAGGCCAAGCTTGGCTATATCAGCGCGCCGAGATGGAACAATACCACCAAGTCCACCCATCAGCATTGCAATAGAAGTAAGGTTTGCAAAGCCACACAAGGCGAAAGTCACAACGGCTTGCGAATGTGCGCTCAACTGGTCTTTCACCGACATTAAGTCAATGAAGGCGACAAACTCATTGACTGCTATTTTTTTGCCAATAAGACTCCCAGCAGTAATGGCTTCTGACCAAGGTACACCAATAAGCCAGGCTACAGGCGCGAACAGGTAACCAAATATCCATTCTAGTGTTAGATAGGGCATATCAAACCACTGCCCCAGTTTAGCGAGACCACCATTAATTAGGGCGATCATACTGATCACTGCAAGAAGGCTTGCGCCAACTGCCATCGCAATTTGGAGCCCACTTAATGCCCCCTGTGTGCCGGCATCGATAACGTTAACAGGTTTGTCATCATCGTTATCAAACGTACTTGTTCTGTCATTCGTTGAGTGTTCTGTCTGAGGTAACAAAATCTTCGCCATCATTAAACCAGCTGGTGCAGACATGAATGACGCTGCAATGAGGTACTTAAGCTCGACGCCCAAACCAGCGTATCCAACCATGGTGCCGCCTGCGACAGATGCCAATCCGCCAACCATGACAGCAAACAGTTCTGAACGTGTCATTTTTTCAAGGTAGGGACGAACAACGAGAGGTGCTTCTACTGAGCCAACGAAAATATTTGCGGTTGCGGACATTGATTCGGTGCGGCTGGTACCTAAGAGTCGACGGAGGCCGCCTCCCAATATTTCTACCACTTTTCCCATAATACCGAGGTGATAAAGTACAGCAATTAAGGCAGAGAAAAATACAATGGTAGGAAGCACGTTGACTGCAAAGATGAAACCAAGTTTGTACTTTGCTAAATCCCCAAACACAAACTCTGATCCAACGCGACCAAAATCAATAATCCCAGATACGGCGCCAAAAACACTATTGAGTATGTCTCGACCAGCAGGAACAGAGAGGATGAATCCGGCGAAGGTGATTTGAATAGCAAAGGCACCTAAGACCGTTCGCCAATTTATAGCACGGCGATTTTCAGAACTGAGTAC
Organism: Veronia nyctiphanis; assembly: GCF_004116385.1. GTDB lineage: Bacteria > Pseudomonadota > Gammaproteobacteria > Enterobacterales > Vibrionaceae > Veronia > Veronia nyctiphanis. The sequence continues at coordinate 1,243 of NZ_PEIB01000035.1, forward strand.
GGCAACCGCAAAAATAACTAAAATACCTAGGACACTGCCCCAGTGCTGCATGGTGATTCTCCGGGAATAGGAAATAGAAAACGATTGCGGCGGTATTCTAGCGGCAAAAATAAATGTGATAATTGTCTAATAAATAATGTAACATATTACATTTATGTTCGATGTAAAAAGAAGCAGATTTACTGATTTCTGGAGGGGAAATAGTCATAAAAACTGGTTTAACGATTGCGTAATCGGCTTAGTTGCCTTTTGGTGGGTCCACTACATCGAGTAACAGTGAGTACTATTTTGCGGTGCAACTATAAATGAACAATGTTGTCTTAATCGAAGAGCATCGGTTAGATTTTAAATCGACACTATATTTGATAGCGTAGAACCAATAGAGAAAGTAAAAGGGTCGAAGAGAACGACTCAAGGGGGATAGGTAATATGAAACAACTGATTTTAAATATCATCGCACTGTTTGCTGGCTTATTTGTACTGATGCTCTCTGGCGCATTTGTCATCGTTGTGTCTTTAGTTGTATTGATACTCAGCCCGATATTGAAGAAGAAGGTATTAATCTTGACGCAAAAGCTAAGGCAAGGTGGCAGCAGGACTTCGATAAATTTCGCCAAAATCAGCACGGTAAGCATTCCCAGAAGACTGGCAATGTTATCGAAGGTGACTATAAAGAGATCAAGTAGAGTAACTTGATCTCGTTTATCTAGCGCCGCAGTGACAGTGTTATGGAAACCAACGCGTGATCACTACTGTGGCTGTCTTGGTCAAAATGCGGATTGACCAAGTGTTTATCTTCGCAATGATACTCCGCTACTTCTACCAAGCTTGCAGGGTCTGAGCTGTCGAATTCATTTGAGAGTAAAATGTAATCGATAACGGACCCACGCCCACCATGGTAGTGCGTTGGGGGGCGTTCAAAGTCAATTTCTTCCTGCGTTTTCACATAAAGATCCCAACAATCGTGCATCTGGTAGTGAGACAACGGCATCTGAGCCATGTCTTCCGTTACTTTCCTGATTCCCCCTAAATGAAAAGGATGAAGAACCTCACTGTCTAAGCGATCATTAAAATCACCGAGTAACACGACGGGGTTGTTGGTATGAGAACGGCGACGCAAGATATGTGTCATCAACTGGCTTGCTTCAGTACCACGCTGAATTGCTGACGCCCAGAAGCCTGTCATTTCATCGATCATTGCATCATGCAGCGACACTTTTTCCTTCTCTTTGTCGCCAATTTCAATTGGACGTTTGGACTTCAGGTGAACGACATAAAAGTCTGTTTCACCTAACCCTGGAAGTTCTAAGGTGGCAAAAAGTGGGATTCTACTAAAAGCGAAATCTTTCGATAAACCGGCTTCAGACGCTAGGCTCAGATCGGGTAAAACGGGTTCTGCGCACAAGATAGGGTAGCGTGATGCCAGCGCAACAACAGGATCTTTGTAGATATACTCGTCACGAGCGTCGGCTCGTCGATAACCGCAAAAAACGTGTAGCCAAGGTGCTCCAACTGTGAACGAAGAGCTTTTGGGCTGAATACTTCTTGAAAAGCAATAACATCAGGATGGTAGTTGCCGATATAACGGTTTAGCCAGTTAAGCTTTTTATGCCACTCGTGCTCGGTGTAGATGTTATCAAATTCATAGCAAGCTTGAGGTGGCTCAATATAGTTAAACAGATTGACCGTGGCTACCTTCAGGCAGAATGCGCTGTGTGCAAATGAGCTTTTATTGGTTGCGAACACGTTACTGTCTCACGATTGAAATTAATTTTATCAGTATAGCGAAAGCTTGGCGTTTGATGTGTATAACTATTATGCGTAATGGCGCATAAAAAGGTATACAGTTAGGAAAAGTTAAGCGCTCGGCATGAAAATGAAACAAGAAAATACAAGGCTGAAAGTTATCTTACTCTCAGCCTAGGACTTGTTACAAAAGTGCGTTGATAATTTCCATGGCCTGAGCAATTTCTGTCTGCGTCAGTTCGCCGTCTTTCGCGAATCTCACGTTACCTTGTTGGTCAAGTACAATAATGGCCGAACTTTTCTTTTTTAATTGCCAAGCTTTAGCAACTGAACCCTCAGCGTCGAGAACAATCGAAGACCAGCTAAACTCCCGTTTACTGTCTTCAGCAGAGGAAGTAACAAACCCCCCTGTTCCCCAAATAGCGTCATCTTTGTTGATGATTGTGGTCGTTTGATATTTGTCTTTTGGTAAGTCTGCTGCTTTGATTGCTTCGATCATGGGTGCGTTAAGTTCTTTCGCTGATGAACGACCAGCGATCGCCTGAATGACGCGAACTTTACCTGTTAAACTCGAGCTGTCCCACGTTGAATAAGTAATCTTATCGCCCGAAAGTATTAGTTCGCCCTTATCTTTTACCACAACACTGGCAACGGGAGAGTTGGCCGCGAAGTTATGAGCGAAAGTGATTGAAGAGCAAAAGAGAGCAGCTAACGAAAGAAGATGAGAGAAACGCATAAGCTTTTATCCATAAATGTGAGTTATTGTCCAACTGTCTAGCATAGTTTAACCTTGTTGATTATCTTGAGGATTGTTCGGGAAGTTTGAGCTAACTCAGAGTTCTTAACCGCTATCAGTAACTATTTGGGCGAGATTTCCTCTCATATCTGAACCCATAAACATAATTGCTCTTTTGAACGCTTCAATTCTGGTTGCTTGACTATGCTGACTCAGCATACTGTCAATTAGACGGGGAGATAGAAGTGAAAAAACTCACTGACCTTATTAGGCGAGCAGACTGGCAAAACCCTGCAATCTGTCATATCAATGGTTTGCCTCCGCATTGCGAGTTATTTTCATTTAATAATCCAAGCGAGGCGCTCCTCGAGTGCCAAAATCCGAGGCCAGCCTCAAGCAACATACTCACATTGAATGGTAAGTGGCGGTTTTGTCTGTTTGATTCGCCCCACGACTTACCAGACGAAATTATTAACCCTGAAATCAATGACAGTGATTGGGAAAACCTTACTGTGCCAGGTGTCTGGCAACTCCAAATAGATGGTGATATTCCCATTTACACCAACATCCGCTATCCCTTCATTGTCGATCCTCCGTATGTTCCTTCTAAAAACCCGACGGGTGTTTACCGCAAAGAATTTTTCATATCCCAGCAATGGCTTCTTAAGCAAACAAGAATTCAATTTGCAGGCGTAAGCAGCGCGTTTTATCTCTGGTGCAACGGAAGCTTTGTAGGTTTTAGCAAGGACAGCCGTACACCCGCAGAGTTTGATCTATCAACCCATCTTCACGTTGGTGAGAACGTACTGACCGTCATAGTTTTGCGTTGGTCTGATGGCAGTTATCTTGAAGATCAGGACATGTGGTGGCTTAGCGGTATTTTCCGTGATGTGACTCTGCTTAGTAAACCCGTTTCGGCCATCACAGATTATGAGGTGATAACCAAGATCCGTGATGATGCGGCGTATGTAACGGTTCGTTGTTTCGCGAAGCGTGAGCTCATCAGTGCTCAACTATATCACCAAGGGAAAGTCTGTTCAGAGGCTACAAATGTGCCTTTGAAAACTCAGCAAAAAAGCAGCAGCCAAGATGAACCGCAATCCTGTGAGCTTATCTTGCGCGTTGAGTCACCCAAGCTCTGGAGTGATGAGGCGCCTCATCTCTACCAATTGGTGTTGACGCTTCTTGATAGTGATAACCAAATGTTGGATATCGAAGCATGCTGTGTCGGGTTAAGAACCGTCGAAATACGTAACGGTTTGCTGTGTGTGAATCAACAGCCTGTCACGATCCGAGGCATTAACAGGCACGAATTTGAACCAGAGAGCGGATATACACAGACAACCGAGAAAATTGAGCGGGATTTACGCCTGATAAAACAAAACAATTTCAACGCGGTCAGAACGGCGCATTATCCGAACCATCCGAGATTTTTACAGGCTTTGTGACAAATACGGCCTGTTTGTTGTTGATGAAGCGAACATCGAAACGCACGGGATGGAGCCCATTTCGTACCTTTCTGATGACCTTAATTGGCAGCCTGCTACATGGACAGACTGACACGAATGGTTGAGCGAGATAAGAACCATGCTTGCGTCATCATCTGGTCATTGGGGAATGAGTCTGGATTTGGGGTTAACCATCGAGCCATGTATCGCTGGTTGAAACAACGTGATCCGTCGAGGCCATTGCAATATGAAGGCGGTGGGGCGAATACTGAAGTGACAGATATTCTGTGTCCGATGTATGCAAGGGTTGACGAAGATACATTTTCGGAAGCTGAACCGAAATGGCGGCTAGAAAAAATGATTAATCAGCCAAATGAACAGCGTCCCCTCATTCTTTGTGAATATGCCCATGCAATGGGGAATAGCCTGGGTGGTTTTGGGCGTTATTGGCAAAGTTTTCGTGCTAATAGCCGCTTACAAGGTGGTTTTATCTGGGATTGGGCCGATCAGGGAATTTCGAGAAAAACAGATGATGGCGATGATTACTGGGCGTACGGTGGCGATTTTAGTGATGCTCCCAACGATCGTCAGTTTTGCATCAATGGGCTTGTTTTTCCTGATAGAACGGCCAAACCCTCTCTGATTGAAGCCAAATTTGAACAGCAACCCTTCCGATATCGTCTGATTTCTCAAAAGCCTTTGGTTGTTAGTATTCTCAATGAGTATAACTTCGTTCCGCCCGGCAAAATTAGACTCCAATGGGACTTAGTGGAGGAGGGGTGCCATTAGTCAGTGGACAGGAAACTCTCTACCTTGAACCACAGAAAGCGTGTGAGATTCCCTTATGCCTTAAAGACAATAATTGGGGTTCTGGAGCCGAAACCTTCCTCAATATCTCGCTGCATTTGGATGAGACGGTTTTGTGGGCGGATGAGGGACATGAGCTTGGCTGGTGGCAGTTTCCTTTGGCGTCAGCCCCTCAATAAAAAGCTTGTCGGAAGAAGCTCAGTTACTGCCACGATTTTTTGAAAACGGCGATAAGATTAAAATTGATTGTGACGCCGTCACATTTTATTTGATGCCGGAAACGGGTAACCTTTCGGCTTATACAGTCAATGGTGCACCTGTTATTTTGTCGCTTGCCGATAACTTCTTCCGGGCACCAACAGATAACGATATTGGTGCCAGTGAAGCCAACAACCCAGACCCAAACGCATGGGCGACACGATGGCGAAATGCAGGTGTTGGGCAATTCAAGAAATCTCTGATAGGGGATATTGAAATCACAAGCACCGACATTGCTGTCCGCATGATAGCGGAATATGAATAACGCCACAGCAACAAGCGAGCGATGACATCATGTTGGAGGTGGACATTTTTCTCGTCAGGTTATGTTGAACTTACTATTGATATAAAAATGGAGAAACACCTTCCGCCACTACCTAGAATCGGTATTGAACTTACGCTCCCACTGGAAGAATCGGTGAATTGGTATGGCCGAGGCCCTTTTGAAAACTACCCTGATAGAAATGAGGCAGCCAAGGTTGGCTCTTACGTGGCGCCTATCAAAGATATGCATACCGCATATATCTTTCCGTCGGAGAATGGACTGCGCACTGATGTCCGTCGTGTTTCCCTATCAAACCTCACTATCTTATTACTCGACAATGACCAGCCGTTTCATTTTTCCGTGAGTCGTTATAAACAGAAAAATTTGGCTATGGCGTCGTATCAACACCAGTTGAAAGAGGAGGAAGGCGTCATGTTTTTACGTCTTGATGGTTTTCATATGGGGGTAGGTGGTGATGATTCTTGGTCCCCCAGTGTTCATCAAGACTACGTACTCGACAACGCGGCTTACCAGTTTGGTTTCAGGCTGCATGTTGCCGAGTAAATTTCAGTTTAATCGCCAGACTGTCTGACTATTTTACAGCAGGCTTAACTGCGTTTTGGCTGCTGATAAGTGCGACCAGCCGCCGCGTATGTGTCTTTGTGCTTGACCTCAAACATGGCATAAAAAAACCATGAGATGAATACCAAGACATCATCACCTTCGTTCATAACGTGTTCAACAAACTCCTGATCTTCACCATCATCATTTGTTTCAGTGAACACATGGTAAATGCGCTTTTCACCCTCGACCTCAGCGAGAGAAAATTGACCCGCCAATGATTCTGCCGCCTTAGCAATTTCCTCATCTTCTGAAGCTTTGAGTGCATTCAGCGCCTCAGGGAGGTTTTCTAATTGGCAAAGGCTCGTGATGAGTGCTTCGAAGTCTTTTTGTTCCATGGTTGGTGTCTCTTTCGTGCTAAATTGAAAATGCCCGGCAGAACCGGGCATTCTGAATGATACTGCAAACTTATCAGCGAGCAACTTCAGCGTTGTGGTAGACGTTTTGCACGTCGTCACAGTCATCAAGCATATCGATAAACTTGTCGAACGTTGCCACATCATCGCCAGAAACTTCAGTCATTGTTTGCGGAACAAACGTAATTTCTTCAACGTCCAGCGTCACATCCGGCATCTCATCAGCCAGCGCATTTTTGACTTTGAAGAACTCAGTGTGTGGTGCAAACACAGTGATAACACCGTTTTCGCATTCGATGTCAGTAACATCAACATCAGCCATCATCAATGCTTCAAGAACCGCTTCTTCGTCGTCACCGTTAAACTGGAAAACTGACTGGTGCTCGAACATATGCGCAACAGAACCCGGACTACCGATCTTCGCATTTGTTTTCACGAAGCACTGGCGCACTTCCATGTAGGTACGGTTGTTGTTGTCGGTCAGACAATCAACGATAACGGAACAACCGCCGGGACCAAAACCTTCATAACGTGCAACTTCATAGTTCTCACCGCCCGCACCGTTCGCTTTTTCGAGGGCTTTATCGATGATGTGAGAAGGCACTTGGTCTTTCTTTGCTTTTTCAATCAAACGCTTCAGTGAAAGGTTTGAACTTGGATCTGTACCGCCATTTTTAGCGACAACGTAGATCTCTTTACCGTATTTTGAATAAACTTTGATTTTTGCGCCTTGTGTCTTCGCCATAGAGGCTTTGCGCACTTCGAAACTGCGTCCCATCGGGTCACTCTCTTTTTATTACTCAATCAATATTGTCGAGATTTTAACAACGTCAGCTTATACATTTCCAGCACTAGCGATGCCAAGGTGACGTAATTAGCGATTTAGCCATTTTACTTGGACGTTTCTCGGTTGATGTTGGCGGAATTATCAGCAACAAGGTGAAATTAATGACGAAAATACTGATCACAGGCTTTGATGCATTTGGTGGGGCAGCGATCAATCCCACAGCGGAGATTATCAAAGAGCTTGAGGGTGAAGTGATTGCAGGTGCTGAATTGGTGGTCTGCCGGGTGCCTGTTGTGAGATACGATTCATTAAAGACTGTGATGGATGCGATTTCCGAATATCAACCTGATGCGGTTGTTTGTCTTGGTCAAGCCGCTGGTCGAAAGGGCGTTACGCCGGAGAGAGTCGCCATCAATCTTGATGATTTTCGAATTCCTGATAATGCAGGTCATCAGGTGATTGATGAGCCTGTTGTTCAGGGGGCACCAGCGGCTTATTTTTCAACGTTACCGATAAAAGCAATGGTAAGAGACATGACTGAAGCAGGTATTGAAGCCTCAGTGTCTGAAAGTGCAGGAACCTTCGTGTGTAATCACCTTTTCTATGCTTTGCAGCATGCGCTTAATGGTACCGGGATACGAAATGGTTTTGTCCATGTTCCTTTGTTGCCTGAGCAGGCAAAAGATAACAGTTACCCGAGTATGCCGTTAGATATGATGACTGAGGCAGTGCGGGTGATGGTGAAAACATTGCAGACTGTTCAGGGTGATATTTCTGTCACTGGTGGGAAAATTTGTTAGTACCGGAAATAAAAAAGGGCGTCTTTGAAGACGCCCTATGTCATGACTTATTGTTTAGTTACAAGCACCGAGGTCTTTCCAAACACCCCATTGGCCAGTTGTGCCAGGCTCTTGACCTTGCGTCCACCATTTGGCTTCATACTTCTTGCCATTATGTGATATTTGGTCTCCAGTATTGTAAATTTTGCCTGCGTCCCATGCTGGAGCACAGCCGCCAGTGCTTCCTACTTTTACAGTGACTGATTTAGAGCTGCTTAAGCCTTCAGCATCTTTCACGGTCAGCACGACAGAGTAATCACCCGCTGAAGCGACAGTATGATTTACAACTTTATCTGCTGAAGACAATACAGAACCGTTCACACTCCATGTACGTGAAACGACGCCTTTATCATCTGTAGAGCTATCAGTTAAGGTGATCGTCAGGTCATTCACAACCGATGAGAAGTTGGCAACTGGCGCATCGTTCACTGGAGGGCAGTCGGCGAAAACAACCAGTCCTTGCACCTTTTTCCACACGTTGGTGTAGATGTCAGGGCGTGCGCCTGTTGACCACCAGGTTGCTTCATAAGTGCTGCCGTTGTACGTCACGATGTCGCCAACTTTGTAGCTCTTAGTTTCGCTCCATGCGTTGGCATCACCGCCACCACCATTTCCGCCATCATCGCACTTCTCTACAACCGTTACATTTAAAGACTTAGTGTCTTCTCCGAGGCTGTTTTTCGCAGAGAGTGAAACGCTATAAGTGCCTTCAGCGCCATATGTATGAACCGGGCTCATACTACTTGCTTCATTGCCGTCGCCGAATGTCCAAGAATACGAGTCAGCAAATTGCGAGGTGTTGTTGAAGGCCACTTTTAAGCCATCAACTGAAGTGTTAAAGCCCGCCACTGGCAGCTCATCACCGCCACCACAACCACTACCTGTTCTCGCGCCCGTTGTCACACCGACAACGTCGAACGCATCTACAACGTCATTGACACAGTAGCCCAGTGCTTCGGCGGCTTTGTAAACACCCGCACCACCTTGGTCAAAGGTTGAGTTTGCTGTCCAGTAAACTTGGTTTGCTTTGATATATGCATCAAAGGCTTTACGTATATCCCAACCCTCTTTGTTAGATAGAAGGTAGAACGCCTTGTTGAACACACCTGAGCTATAGTGCACGTTCATGCCGTTTGTGAAATCTCTGGCATGACCGATAGATTTTCCATCAAGCGGTGGATTGTCCATATAGCGCATTGCACCGCTGCCTTTCTTGATGCGATCACCGATTTTCCAGTTAAAATCGCCTTCAAGGTAATAGAGTGCAGCAGCTGCTGAGACATCAGAGAATGCTTCGTTCATGCCACCTGACTGGTTACGATAGACGAGGTTAGAGTTTTGAGATGTCACACCATGACTGACTTCGTGAGCGACAACGTCAAGAGAAACTAATGGGTAGAAGGTATTCTTGCCGTCACCAAAGGTCATTTGACGGCCATCCCAGAATGCATTCTCGTATTCGCTGTCATAGTGGACGCGTAGTCGAAGTTTCTGAGTGATAGGGCGTATGCCATACCATTCTTTGTACATGTCGAAGGTCACCAAGCCGAATGCATGGGCATCATTCATTGCAGAAAACGCACCATTGACTTGTCGCTCTGTGTTTTCTGGGCACGTAAAGCTGTGAACAGAACCACCGGATGTTCTGTTTCTCATATCCAGTGTTTCGACATTCGGGCTGTCCAGTGTACAGGTACTTCCATTTTGACGGACTTCGAAAGAGCCGTATCGTTTTCCTGGACCAAACTCATACCTGCCCGTTTTTCCGTTACCGCCGGGACCTGTTGCCTCGGCATGATTCAGACCATCCCAGCTATCGAGCAGCTTGCCAGATTTAGCATCAACAAAACCCATTGGACGAGTCGGATTTGAACCATAGATTGTGTAAGAAACATACCAAGCAAGGTGGGCAACATCTTTTGCATCTAACCAGACAACCAATTGCTTCTGTGGGCTGTGTATTCTATGAATTTCGTGCTGCCACTCGGAGGCAAGTGTTGAAACTGCAGTGTTTGCTTTTACAGACGGTTCTACTGAGGCAATGTCTTTATCGATACCAGAAATTGCTGTACCAGTGAATGCGGTCATGAAACCTAACGAGTTTTTGGTGGCGGCGAAGCTTTCACCAAATACCGGTAGACCTTGGTAGGTTTGCTGAATACGCACAATTTCATCACCATTGGCGGCGACGAATGATGCTCCTTCAACAAAAGCGTCATTAGAAATGACGCTTTGCGCTGCGTTGGCCGCAAATATCGTTGGTGCATCCAAGTTAATTCTGTCTGCGGCTAGCGCTGGTAACGAGATAATACCAGCGAGTGCAATAGCAACGGCTGATACTTTTGGGTAAGCCTTCATAATAACTCCATGTTCCTCAAAAAAGTTGATAGCACATATTCCTTGCGGCTATCTATAAAAGAGTCATCAGAAAAATTAACACTTAAAAACAATCTTTCTGATGCCTTTTGTTTAACTTTTGGGCTGGATTTATTCAACGCTCACTCGTGTTAATATAAGGTTAAATAAATGTTTTTTTGTACTTACTCCGAGCGAAACTGAAATGTTGCAAAATATATTTCAAAATACTGATACACATTCAATGAGGAGTATTTTATGAAGGCGTTCTTGAGTGGTATTTTTGGCTTGTTACTTTATGACTTGAAGTTATATCAACTGCTGGCCATTATGATATGTAATAACATAACATTTCATGCTTTAAGAATAAAATTAGTATGATAGTAAATTTTGAAATAGATCTGATAGTTGTTGCAAATGTAACGATGTTAAATTATGAGATGATTCATAAATTTATATCAATACTTTTTGTTTAAAAAACACATAAGATTAAACTCCGAATAAACATTTACATTTTTATTTGTTGCTAGTCGAAAATGTCCATCTAAATAATATAACTGACAGGAAATCTATATTCATTATGCTAACAATTATCCCTACATAATTATTAGTTAGAGGTAATGAAATGAAAGTCTCTGCATTATTAGGTGCGTTGTTGGTTTCTGCATCAGCATTAACCGTTCCATTCTCTATGGCGGCTGACGTAAAAAAAGTCGCCGTATCACAAATTGTTGAGCATCCAGCTCTGGACTCTGCACGTCAGGGAATTTTAGATGGACTTGCCGAGCGCGGTTATAAAGAGGGTGTAAACCTTGAGTTCGATTATCAAACGGCGCAAGGAAACCCTGCTATTGCAGTGCAGATTGCGCGACAATTTGTTGGTGAGCAACCGGATGTATTGGTTGGTATTGCGACCCCTTCTGCGCAAGCACTTGCATCAGCGACAAAAGACATCCCGATTGTGTTTACTGCGGTAACCGATCCAGTCGGCGCAAAACTTCTTAAAGATATGAAAAACCCTACCGGGAATATCACAGGTTTGTCTGACCTTTCACCAGTTTTTCAACATGTCGGGCTCGCTAAAGAAGTATTACCAGAAATGAAGCGGATCGGTGTTGTTTACAACCCGGGCGAGGCTAATTCAGTTTCATTGCTTAAACTCCTAAAAGAAGCAGCGAAAGAACATAATTTGACCTTGGTTGAGGGGACAGCGCTTAAAAGTGCTGATGTGCAGTCAGCGGCTCAAATCGTCGCTTCTAAGTCTGACGCTATCTATGCGCTGACAGATAACACAATGGGAATGGCGTTAGACAGTGTGGTTGCGGTTTCAAATAAAGCGGGTATTCCAGTCATTGCAGCAGATACAGGATTTACAAAGCGCGGTGCACTTGTCGGACTCGGATTTGATTACTACCAGATTGGCCTTGAAACAGCAGGTACGTGGCTGATATTCTCGACGGTAAGTTGCCGAAAGATTTACCCGCTAAGGTAGCGACAGGTTCCGACTTGTTTATTAACCAAAAAGCGGCACATACGCTGAATATTACACTGCCAAATGCGTTAGTCGAACGTGCAACGCAAGTAGTCAATTGAAAATGATACTCTGCCAAAAAAGCCGCCTCAAGGGCGGCTTTCTCAGTTAATAACACGATCTTTTTCACAGATAAATCGGCAACGCACCGCGATCTTTTACCTTACGGATTGCTAATTGGGTATGGATATCTTTCACCGTTTGCAGACACTGGAGTTTGCGCGTGAACTGCTCGTAAGCGACAAGATCTTTCGAAACCACCTCTAACAGGTAATCGTAACTGCCTGATACCACATGACAGCTTACGACTTCAGGCATCTCCCTGATAGCTTGTTCAAAGTCATCGACCGATGTCACCTGATGGTTACTCAAGCTGACTTCGACAAACATGGTCATAGCAATACCCACCTTATCGCGGGTCAGTGATGCGTGGTAACCCGCAACAATTTTTTCCTTTTCAAGGCGTTTTATTCTTCTCGCACAAGGGGAGGGTGAAAGCCTACCAGTTCTGCCAGTTCTGCAGTTGTCAGTCTCGCGTCGTTTTGCATGAGTGTGAGGAGTTGTTTATCAATTCGATCCATTTTCACGCTTTAATCCATCAATAATTGACAATATCTTAGCGTAAAAAGACAAAAATAGAACCTAAATGGCTCTACTTTGCCACCGAACACTAATAGGTTTACGTGATAATAGCGCCATAGAAATCGCCATAGAAATCGCCATAGAAATCGCCATAGAAAGGACCCCCTATATGACTTCAATGCAGCAAGGAGCCACAACGCCATTAATTGCCAACATTCTGAACGCAAAAACAAAAGGTTACTTAGCCATGCTGGTCACGCTTTTGATTTGGGCTGGCTTTTTTATATCGTTAAAGGGAGGGGCCAATTCTGACTTGCAGCCTGCCGATCTTTCACTGATGCGATTTGTTGTTCCCGCGATTTTTCTGATGCCATTTGTCTACAAGGCATGGAGAGAAATTTGCACTATCCCCAAGAAGTATCTGCTTGGCATGTTTATCGGTAGCGGGTTACCGTATTTATTGGTCGCAAGTACTGCAATGCAATATGCTCCGGTGTCTCACGGCAGCGCACTTGTGCCGGGTACTTTGTCATTGTTTGTCACGACCATTGCAGTCATTGTATTTCAACAGCCATTGAGCTCGCATCGAATTGCTGGTTTGACTGCGATACTTTTCGGAACAGTCCTTTTTCTCGCAACAAACCTCAGTGGTGGAATAGGTGCTGAGAGCTATGACGTTCTGCAATTACAGGGTCATGTTCTGTTTCTTACCGGAAGCTTAATGTGGGCAGTGTTCACGATTTGTGCACGAGTGGCTAACCTCAATCCATTAGCCTGCTCCGGCTTGCTCGCCATGATGTCATGTGCGGCACTGGTTGTTGCTATTACTATGAATTGGTTGCCAAGTTCGCTGGTCTCCTCCTCTCCCTCAACTTGGCCATGGCATGAAGTATTGAGCCATACTCTGTTGCAAGGTGTCGGCGCAGGTATTGTGGCCTCCTTTACCTACTTATACGCAGTTAAACAGTTGGGAGCGGAGCGAAGCGCTGCATTTGGAAGCGCAACTCCTGTTGTTGCTACTTTCTTTGCCTTCTTAATATTCGATGAAGTCCCAGACGGGATGACAATTGCTGCAATGACTGCTGTAAGCCTCGGCAGTTTGGTGGCCAGCAATATATTCATGAAAAATGACGCCTCAACACATTTTGACGCTCAGAAATTCAGGACTAGGTGAAGGGTATCGCGATATCAAGGCTGGAACCTCAGATTCCAGCCATTCAATTCTCTTTCTTATAGGTGGCTGGGCAATAGACCCGGAACAGCCTGCTCGAGTGCGAGTTTATCGGAGCTTGTAAAAGGTTCGTCAAAGTTTGAAGAGCACACCGGCACGGCATCGGACAGAATTGCAGGTACTGAACCATTAATTTCTTTGAGGATGTCGATAAACTCCTGATAGTTAACATTGTGAACTTTCTTGATGGTTGGAACGAAATTTCCTCGCTCTGCGAGGGATAGCGAAGCATCATCACACTTGTGGAAGGAGGTTTGGAATCGCGCTTCTGAACGTTGATAGTCAACGTGCTCAAATCTCAGCACCGCAGCCTCGGGAATTGCTTTCACCCTCACTTTTCCCAAGCACTCTTCCCAGCACACGCCACAAACCGTCAGTGAATAAATCGAGGGTATGTTCGAAACAGGTTTTGGGCAGACGCATTCACTTTCACTCAACTCCCTGAGAAGGGATGCCAGATTTTCTTCTTGTATTTGCTCAAGAGTTACCAAGCCAGATTTACTTTGATAGCGGAGCTTTAGCGTTGACAGTAGGTAGTACACGTGACCGTTTGGAAGCCAACGGGGCGATTCATTTTCAGTGTTGATGAATGTAGCACCGTTCTGTCTTCTCTTCACAAACTGAGCAAGCAACTTTCTCATTCCACCCTCCACGACGAACGTAATAAAATCTAAATATAAATACAAATGATAATGATTGCCATTAAGATCTTTGGTAATGTGGTTATGATTTAAACAAAACAGCCCCAAGAAAACCAAAGGAGAGAGAAATGAGTTACATCATTGGACTACGAAACTTCCTTCTTAAAGTTGTTTATCGTGTCGCCCGCCCCATCATCTTTTTAATGGATCCAGAAGCCGCTCACTACCGATTCAAGCGGGTAGGTGTGCTTTTGGGGTCAAATGCCTTTACCAAAGCGTTGACGTCACTCTTTTTCAATTACGAACACAAAAGCCTCAACATTACGGTAGATGGTGTTAAATATCGAAATCCTGTCGGCCTCTCAGCCGGGTTCGATAAAGACGGAGAGCTAACAAGTATCTACCCCTCGATAGGTTTTGGACTGGCTGAGCTTGGCTCGTTTACGGGGGAAGTGTGTCCCGGAAACCCGGGCAAACGATTGTTCAGAATGCCTAAATCAAAGTCTATTTTGGTATGGTACGGCCTGAATAACCAAGGCGCAGAGAAAATATCAGCTCGACTGAAGGATGTTGATTTTGGGTCATTACGAGTCGGTATTAATGCCGCTAAATCCAACCTGACGCCCGAATTTAATCTTCAAGAGTCCATCGAGGATTACACCAAAACGATGGATTGTTTCAAAGATATCGGGGATTACTACACCATCAACATCAGTTGTCCGAATACGCAAGATGGCGAACCTTTTGTCAACCCAGAATACCTGAATGCGTTATTGACAGCAGTGAACGAACACCGTGTCGAAGGTCGCCCTATTTATGTCAAACTCGCTGCGGATATGGAGCTAAGCGAAGTAGACGCCATCGTTGATGCTTGTGTTGAGCACGGTATGGACGGTGTTGTTCTGACAAACCTCGCAAAACCCAAGTACAACGAGGAGTATGTCAAAGAGGAACTGCCTTTCCATAAGGGTGCGATGAGTGGCCTGCCGTTGAATCGCATTTCTACCAGCTTGTTCGTCATGTCTATCGTCGCACAGGAGGAAAGCTGACAATCATCGGTGTTGGTGGCGTGTTTACTGCCAAGGATGCTTACGAAAAGATCACATCGGGTGCAAGCCTGCTGCACATGATCTCTACGTTAATATTTGATGGTCCTCAGAGCATCAGTGAAATCAATCGTGGTTTGGTGCAACTGCTTAAGGCTGACGGCTTTAACAGTATTAAAGAGGCAATTGGTTCACGTAACCCTCTGCCGAAAACGCTCAAGTCAGTTGACACAACTGAGCAAGAGAAAATTAAAGACATAGCGTAGCGCTAAAACAATCGATCGGTTGGTTAATACATCCTTCGTTTGTATGCCAATTGGTCGATTGTGCCACCCAATTTGTCCACTTAACTATAATAGTACCCCTAAGGTCTGTATTGGTTTACACTTGCGCCTCTTTTTTTGCTCACCGAGGCTCTACAAATGTCTTCCCTACCGCATTGCCCTGAATGTAACTCTGAATATACGTATGAAGATGGCATGTTATTCGTGTGCCCTGAATGCGCTCACGAGTGGTCACAAGAGCCATCTTCAGATGCTGAAGATGAAAAAGTGATCAAAGACTCGAACGGCAACGTGCTGCAGGACGGCGACACGGTAACGGTTATTAAGGATTTAAAAGTAAAAGGCTCGTCGCTGGTGGTTAAAGTGGGCACCAAAGTGAAGAATATTCGCTTGGTGGATGGAGACCATGACATCGATTGTAAGATTGATGGTGTGGGTGCAATGAAGCTTAAGTCTCAGTTTGTTAAAAAAGTCTGATAATCTCTATCTACTGAACATTCATCTGACGAGGAAAACTCAAAATGACTAAGCAACTGTCAGACAAGGACATCGAAAATACACTGTCGATGGATGCCGAGCGACGTTATAGCTACCTGCGTAAAGAAGTCGTTGCAAACCGTGAAATTTGGATTTTGGTTGACGACCATGGCTGTGTAATGCTCAACACAGAAGATGAAGACTGTGTGCCCGTTTGGCCAAATCGTGAGTTTGCTGAAATGTGGGCAAACGGTGAGTGGGAAGAATGCCGTGCTGAGAGTATCGCTCTTAACAAGTGGCATTCACGCTGGACGATGGGGCTCGAAGATGATGAGCTCGCCATTGTCGTCTTCCCGAATACCGAGAATGATGGCCTTATCCTGTACCCAGACGAATTTGATCAAGATTTAAAGAAACAGGCACGCAAGACAGGCTGAATGCATTGTTTCTTCAATGCTAATAAAAGCGGGCCCTGTGCTCGCTTTTTTTTGATAAATTGCCGTGTCTCAAATGAACGCTTTGGGGTAAATTGCCGTACTATTAAGTCTATGTATCTGTTCCAGGACAAGCACGTGACAAACTCTGAAAGCAAAACCGAAGCAAAAATTCCATCAACTAAACTACAACGTTTGGGTGTCATCGGTTCGTTGGTCACACGGGTCGCGTCTAATATGGTTGCTGAGGGAGCCAAACAGTTGGCCTCTGGCAAAAAACCAAACGCAAGAGACCTTTTGCTTACGCCCCAGAATGCTGCCAAGGTCGCGGAAAAGCTCTCTCATCTGCGTGGAGCAGCAATGAAAGTCGGTCAGTTGGTTAGTATGGAAGCTGGCGACCTGTTACCGAAAGAGCTAACTGAAATTCTCTCCATTCTTCGCTCCGACGCGTCACCGATGCCCGCAAAAGATCTTGCGAACATATTAGAAACAGAACTTGGTAGCCAATGGCAAGGCAATTTCATCACCTTCACATTTAAGCCGATGGCGGCGGCCTCTATTGGGCAAGTGCATGAAGCTTACAGCGATGATGGTGACCACCTTGCTATTAAAGTGCAGTACCCAGGGGTTAAAAACAGCATCGAGAGTGACGTAGATAATGTGGGTACTTTGCTACGCGTAACGGGTCTAGTGCCTGATGCTGTCGACTACAAAAGCCTACTAGTCGAAGCGAAAAAGCAACTTCTCGAAGAAGCTGACTACATTCGCGAAGCGGAAATGATAAACCAATACCGCGAAAAGCTTGCATCGCTACCTCAGTTCGTCGTCCCACGTGTTTTCGATAACATTACAACGCCAAATGTTCTTGCAATGGAATATATAGAAGGCGATGTGATTGACAGTGTCGTTGACCAGCCGCAAGAAGTCAGAGATGCGGTAGTGACTCACCTATTCGAACTTCTTTTAAAAGAAATATTCAGCTTCCGGTTAGTTCAGACTGACCCTAATTTTGCCAATTATCTTTACCAAAGCCATACCGGGAAAATAGCCTTGCTCGACTTTGGCGCGACCCGAGTTTACCCAGAGAAATTCAGCGTGGGTTATCTGCAATTGATGGCGTCAGCTGTGGCGGGAAATCAACAGGGAATAGAGAAAGCACTGTCTGACATCGGCTTTTTCAGCACTGAAATTATGCCAGAACAAAAACGTGCGGTGGTTGAGTTAGTCGAAATGGCGATGGAACCGATGAAGTTCTCAGGTGCTTATGATTTTGCCAGTAGCGACCTTGCTTTACGCATTCGTGAGGCAGGCATGGCGTTGAGTATGGAGAAAGGGTATTGGCATACGCCTCCCATAGATGCGATGTTTCTCCATCGGAAAATTGGCGGCTTGTACTTACTGGCTGTGAAGCTAAAAGCCAAAGTGAACGTTGCTAAGCTTCTAGAACCATACATAATCTAAACCCGCCAAAAAACTTAAATAAAGCTGATGTATTCATCTGTATGTCGGCTTCATTTCACTTCACGACAAAACTTCCAGTTTGCTAACAACTGCACGAACATAAACTAAAACCTTAGCAATCACGTTGTTTTAGCGTTGTAATTGATCAGTAGTTTCTCACCGGATAATGTTATGAACGCTGAGTATTTTCAGGATATCCTGACCATCTGGCAGTACCATCAACTTGAACATCAACCGTCGAAGTGTGACTGTATAATCGCCATGGGTAGCAATGACCTGCGAGTAGCGGACAGAGCGGCAGAGCTTTATCTGAATGGCATTGCCCCTCTCGTCGTCGTCTCAGGTGGTTTCGGTCGGTTTACTGAACACTACTTTGAACAGCCTGAGGCTGATTTATTTTCCGAAGTTTTGTTTGAACACGGTGTACCCGAATCGGCAGTGCTTATCGAAAATCACTCAACCAATACGGGCGAGAATGTGCGTTATTCTTGGGAAATACTGAAGGGCTCAGGTCACATTCCTGATCGCGTGCTTTTGGTTCACAAGCCCTACATGGAAAGACGCGCTTATTCGACGTTCCTGAAGCAATGGCCTCAGTATGCGGAAGAAGTGAAAGTAACATCGCCGAAAATAGATTTTTTAGATTTCATTACCGACGAATTTCCGATTGATAACTTGGTCGATGCCATGTTGGGAGACCTGCTGCGAATTCGTGATTATCCGGAAAGAGGTTTTCAGATCGAGCAAGTAATACCAGAGAATGTCTGGCAGTCATATCGTCGTTTAGTTGCTCTCGCTTTTCAAGGGGCTAGCCATTTGAGGTGATGTGGTATCAGCTGGCTTAAAGGTTTGTATTCAATAATCCATATAGTTGGCTATCGTTTATTTTACCGTCGAACTCCCATCTCCCTTTGAGTGTGCCCTCATGTTCAAAATTCAACGAAGAGAGAAGCTTTGCTGAATCTTTATTTTCAGGGTTTATATCAGCCTCGATACGACGAACTCCGACTTCGTCAAAGAGGTAAGCAATGACAGATTGCATGGCTTCCTTCATGTAGCCCTTCCTTCGATAATTTCTATTGAGTGCATAGCCAATTTCACCGCGCCTGCTTGTATCGATGAGATTAAAAAATAAAACAAGTCCGACTAACTTCATTGATGAACACTCGAATACACCAAGAGTCAACTTCGTTCCTGACGCCATCGCTTCCGTTGCGTCTTTAACGATGTTTGAAATGTCGGCTCTCTCATGAATGGGGTGCATTCCCCAGTATTTAATGGTGTCTCTGTCTGAATAAATCTCTTTGAGATCGTCAACATCCATTGGCTGAAGTGGCCTGAGAAAGAGGCGTTCGGTTTCAAGTTGTTGTAGGGTAAATTTCATCTTATCCAACGTTTCAGAATGTTAGGTATGGCACGACATCATCTGGATACTGCCAACTTTGCGGCCAACCCGATAAATATCAGGCCCAGAACGCCATCGGTATGTCGACCCAAGGTGATTTTATGTTTCAAGTGAGCGGCGAGTTTGCTGAACAAGAAGGCAATGAAAATGTTAAACGTTAAGGCAAGTAGCTGAGTAACACACCAAGGGTCATGATCTGGCCAATAAGACTGCTTTCATGGTGAGTAAATTGGGGTAAGAACAAACTGAAGAATATGAGCGCTTTTGGGTTCAACAGATTGTTTAACAGCCCTTGTGCAACAACGTCTTTTGTTGTGCGCTGAGATATTTCAATATCTACCGAACCGATATTCTGAGAATAAAACCACGCCTTGATCAGTTTTAGTCCAAGCCAAGAAAGGTAAAGCGCACCAACGACTTTTATCAATATCACCAGTGGCGGCAATTCCTGCATCAACTTTCCGAGACCAAACGCAACAAGCGTTGTTTGGAATAACCCGGACAAAAAGATCCCAAGCGAGACTAAAATGCCTGCCTTCATACCTCGGGCAGAAGAGTAGGTAGAGACAAGTAACAGATCTGGGCCAGGAGAAATCACCAGGAAGAAAGAGGCGATTAAAAAGACCGGCAGGATATTCACGTCTATCACAAGTTACTATGCCCCGATTTAGATTAATTAGATTGACGCGGGATCATATCATCATGATTTGTTGTCAGGGCTTTGGCGACCGAGAGATGGATAGAAAATTCGTGAACAGCTTGGGTCGGAGAGACAACGATGAGAGCGAAGCCTCAGAAGGTGAGGCTTCGCTCAACATAGCCGTGATTAAGTGTGACTGGAAGTGGCGGAAGAATATCGTCGGCGGATATTGAACAGCCCTTCCAAAACAAGGATCGCAAGACCAAGCCAAATCATGCCAAAGCTGACTGCTTTCACGTGATCGAACATCTCGCCGAATATCAATATGGCACAAAGGAATTGAAGGCTCGGTTCTATGTATTGCATAAAGCCTATCATCGATAACGAGGTGCGTTTGACTGCCGCGTTGAAAATAAATAAGGGTAATAATGTCACTGGCGCGGCACCAACATAAAAAAGAAGGGTGGATATGTCCTCGGTATTTATGGCCTCGATGGTACCATTGTTAAGCTTATAAAACAGATAGCCAAGAGCAAAAGGCAATAACAGAAAATGTTCAACGAACAGGCTGGTCAGCGTATCGTAATTCACTTGTTTTTTCGCTAAACCATACAAAGCGAAAAACGTCGCCATTTGCAGTGCAGCAAGAGGCAACTCGCCATATTGGTAAACTTCGTACCCCAACCCAAATGCACCTAACAACACCGCCAGTTTTTGTCCGGTGCTGAGTCTTTCTTTCAGAAATATTATACCGAGAGCAATCACCACCAGTGGGTTGATAAAGAACCCCATACTGGCTTCAAGTACGTTGTTATTTGTCAGAGCACTGATAAAAGCGATCCAAGATACACTCATAAATATTGCGGACAGAAGTGAATAGAGCAGTGACGCTTTGTCTTTCCAAATACCTTTGAAGTCAGGTAATTTCCGCTTAAATATCAAGAACGCAAGAGAAATGATGGGGACAGCAAAAGTTAGACGAACGGCATTGAGCTCATCCATCGCGGCATTGGGAATAAATTGATAATACAGAGGCATAAAGCCCCAGAGCACAAAAGCGAGCGCAGCAAGTAAATTGCCACTTTTTCTATTTGTCATTCGTCATCCAACCAACAAGAGATAAAGGCGTTACAGGGAGCGGGCAGGCGTTATGTTTGACTGCTCAAAGAGGGAAGTTGCTCCTGCTGCATTTGTACAAAAAATGACGGAGGAATGAAAGGAATATAATGCTTGAGAAGGTGATTTGTTCTGAGCTGTCTAGAGGGTAAGAGTAAAACGCCAGAATCTTCTTTAGCTTTAGATGATTTGGCGTTTGGTTCAATTAATAGCCTTCAAAGTGAATCTGGCCTGATTCTGTGTCCCTTGGTAGTGAATGTTGCATCACTAGAATTTCGTTAGCCTGACAAAAGCTGTGTGTCTTGTTCAGGGCTTTACGTGCTTCTTCAATTTGAATTTCAGCCAGTCTTCTGACTTCCACATCCGCTTGTTTGTCGCTAAAGCTGATTTGGCGTTCAAGCATGTTTTTTGCGAAGATTTCTCGGCATGTGGTTTCCTGATTCTTTGTTTTTCTCGCGAGAAGGAACGATGCATCATCGCGATGAAGCGATGAGGGCTGTTCCTCATCATCGACGTCAGTGGCCAGCGCGAGCGAAGGGATAGCAAATAACAAAGGTAGTAAATAATTTTTTAGCATTAGTACTGTACAGCAATGAACCCAGTAAAATTTTGCCATTAGGCTTGATTGACAGCGAGAGGCGGATGGCAATGATCCGGAGAATATCACAGGTTTAAAATTTAGAACTTGAAAGAAAAAACAGAAATTCAGGCATCCTGCGGCAAAGAACAACCTTTTAACAAAATCTAATAATTTCAGTCATGTAAATTGAACATGGAGTCCACCGATTGACGGACACCATGTTTTATTGACTAAATTATACTTTCGGCCTTGATGCAATACTCTCAGCAATATCGATGAGTTTGCCTAAAATTCGCTCACCGTCTGCCCGAAGGCCATTGTGTTCGTATTCATTCGTTATCCACGCTTTACTGTTCGGTACTTTCGCCAGCGTTTCTCTCGAATAATCCATTTCTACATACATATCATCTGCATAGACAGCACAGGCAAAGGGCACGGTATTCTCAGCCAATGTTTCAGGTGAATATAACGGTGCCCAATCTGATTTTTCAGCGATAAGCTGAGCAGCTTCTTTCAGGGCAGTAAGGTTCTTCAGTTGGTCGAACATCCATGGGTAAACCATTTCACCTGTGAACAGGAAAGGCTGACCTGTTTGATAGTTGAATTCGGCATATTCTTCATTACGGATGCGGTGAGCAGACCATTCAGATGCGGTATGTTGATTGTAAATAGCTTCATGCAAAATCGCGTAGATAGGGTTTGTCTGGTGCGACTGCATTTGAAGCATTTGGTCGAGGAAGGTGTAGCTGAGTGTTTCTTTTCCGCCTACGTCAACGAAAGCATCTTCAAGTAGGTAGTACATAGGCAAATAAGCATCACTGCCACCAAACTCGATGCCAATTTGCTGAAATTGTTCGACAGTAAAGTGCTGTCCATTTGGAAGTTCAACATGGTTGGTAAGCAAATGGTCTGCGATTTTTTGACATTGAACCTGAGCTGATGGGAACTGAGCAAAGAACTCCGCGTTTTTGTCGTGTACACGTTTATATGTTGCGCGATAAACATCGTCAGCATGACGAGTGATTGAAGGCACACCGCCAGTGGTATAGACGCGATGCAGACTGTTTGGATAAAAAGAAAGGTACGTGAGGTTACAGAAACCCCCGAAGCTTTGCCCAAGCAACGACCACTTATCGACACCAAGCTGTTCGCGAATAGCTTCAGCATCGCGCACGATGTTGTCTGCTCGGAAGTGACTGAGGTAAGCAACTTGTTCTTCGGTCGACAAGTCACCCATAGTTTGGTGTGTAATCGGGGTGCTCTTTCCGGTACCGCGTTGATCAAGCAGCAGAACGCGATACTCGCTCAACGCGCGTTTTAGCCAACCTGATTTTCCGCCTGGCCGTGGCGATGGAAAGCCCGGACCACCTTGCATATAAACCAGCCATGGAAGGTCAGCATCGCTCTTGTCTGTATCGACCACTTCTCGGGCAAATACAGTAAGCTTTTTCCCTTCTGGCGTTTGATAATCGAGAGGGAGAGAGAAGGTATGTTGACGGTACAAAACACCGTCTTCAATAAAACTCGCTTGCATGCCTGTTTCCTTTCAATGCTGGGTCATTATCAGGCTAGGGTACTTGGTTTTAAAATGAATGAAACCGGAGTTTTGCGGCGAAGATCAGAATTCGCCGCATCGAAAAATCGAATGAATAAAACCTGAACAGAAAACATGCCTATTGGTGGCTGATTATGACGCGATGAGCGTTTTCTGTAGGTTCAAAGTCTATGAAGTGATTAATTCCTGAAAGCTTGTCTTCATTATGGTGACTAACAAAGAGAAGTTGACTGAGATGCTCTTCTGCAATCATTTGAAGCGCATTAGCGACCAATTTCCTGCTGAGAAAATCTAAGCCTTGATAAGGCTCGTCGAGAATCAGTAACGCTGGTCGTTTTATCAATGCTCTCGCGATAAGCAAGAGACGTTGCTGACCATATTCAAGCCGGCGGAATGACGTTTTAGCCAGCGACTCCATGTGGAAGATTTTTAACCACTCCATAGCTTTGTCTGTTTCAGCTTTAGTTGGTTTTTGGTAGAGCCCTATGGAGTCGTGAAGCCCGGAAATCACGGTATCTAGCGCCGACGATCCGACACGATATTCTAGGTGTAGAGCGGATGAAACCATGCCGATGTGGCGTTTAATATCCCAGATAGTCTCGCCACTGCCGCGCTTGAAGCCAAATATGTCGATGTCGTTACTGTAACACTGAGGATGATCACCAAATATCAGACCGAGCAGGGTACTTTTCCCACATCCGTTTGGTCCTCGAATCTGCCAATGTTCACCATGATTAATTTGCCAGTTCACCTTTTCAAAAATCAGGGTATCGGTATACGCCACTCTTCCATTCGTGAGTTTAACCAGAGGGTCTGGTAGCGCAGTCTGATGCTTATTTTTTCTGAGTAGTTCCACCATCGCATCACTGCGTTTTGATGTTTGCGCTGACAATTGACTGATAATGGGATGACTGAGCCATTTATCTCTCGTCATGACGAGCGGCTCTTCGTGACTAAAGGCGCAAACATGGGTGACACAGTCCGGCAGGTCATCAAGGCGGGAAGTCAAAATAATTAACTGATGGTTGAGCACCAACTCGTTCATGATGTCTGATAACGTCTCACGATGCGCGACGTCTAAGCCAGAGTAGGGATCATCAAGGATGAGTAAATCTGGCTCTGTCGCCATGGCTCTTGCCAGCATTAAACGTCGTGTTTCTCCTGTGGAGAGCTGTCGAAAACCCCGATCAGCAAGGTGCACGAGGTCGAGTTTGTCCATCAGGCTATCAACATCAACAGAAGAAGATATGCAGCAGTCTTCGATAAGCTGTTGAACGGATGTACCCGGATCAATCCTATCGAGAAAATCGGTGTCGTCGTTTGCTAATTCGTCTTCTAAAAGTGCTTGTTGGGAAGATAAGGAAACAAGGCCAACTTTTTCAGGTGTGCCTGAGATTGTGCCGCTTTGCGGCGTTATCATGCCAGCAAGAAGCGTTGCGAACAGTTCACCGTGGTTACCCGATGAGGAGAACATGAGCCAATGCTGGTCAGGTTTTATCTCGAGGTGAGGAATGGAAAGTGTCGTCTGTCCGTGCTGGTGATTCAGCGCATCAATTTCTATCATTGCGGTCCCTGCTGATGGTACATCTCTCGTTATTGTTTTGTCGCACTGATTGGTGCCTGTTAAGAACAGTATCCAATTCGGGAGAGAAACCGCAATAGTTATTCAGTCAACGGCTTAGTTTACTTGATATCGCACTTTCCGTTGTTGCAAGGCTCACAACGAGATTTTCCTGTGAAGATCCACGAAATTTTGTAGCGATTGCGGGCAAAAAACAGGTATGCAGCGTCAGCAGCTATTTTGATGACCGGCCACCTTAGAATACGTAACCACGATTTTCTGTTCACCGTCGACCACGCTTTCACGGTTGCATCAAGCCCCAAAAATATCTCACCGTCTTCGCCTTTGGCGTGCAGGATTTGAGTAGCTTTCTGAATATCGATGTCGGGAAACCGCTCATTGAAGTTCTCTGAAAAAATGTCTTCAAACTGAATAGCGTTATTGGTGTTCAAGGTCCGTAGCTCATTCATTTCAGCCACGCACAACGGACAGGTTCCGTCGAAGAAAATCGTTAGCATTTATTGGTCTTCTCTCAGAATGTTTATATGTAAAACTTAATATATACGAATACTTGCTTCCACTGGATTAATGCAGTCTGATAATCACATCTAGCACCATATTTCTTCCAGTTAGCTCATTGCTCATCAGTTGGTGACGCGCATGGTCGCACTTTTGCTATGTTTGGATGCACATCGTTTTGCTCTTTAGGATGAAGTGCGCTAAAACAAAGAGTCGACAATTTATTGAGATTCGTAGCTATGGATTTTTTTCAGGCATTTTTGACTGTCACCATTGTTCACTTGCTTGCAGCGGCATCACCCGGCCCAGATTTCGTGATGGTGACACAGCAGTCTTTATCAAATGGCAGGCGAGCAGGAATGCTCGTAAGTCTCGGTATTGCACTTGGTCTGTCTGTGCATATTTTGTACTCTTCTCTCGGAATGGCTGCGCTGGTCAGTGAATCTAGCGAGATACTGATTTGGATGAAATATCTTGCTGCTGGGTTCCTGGCATATATGGGCATTAGAGGGTTGATGAGTAAGCCTGCCAGTGGCGAAGTTTGTAATCTGCAGGTGAAAAGAGAGCCGGGGATAAAACTCATTTCTATTGGATTTCTGTGTAATGCGCTAAACCCAAAGGCACCACTGTACTTTGTGTCGTTATTTACTTTGGTTCTTAGTCCGCAGATGCCTGTATTTCAGCTATTTTTATTAGGGATATGGATGATGCTGGTGCAGCTGTTCTGGTTTGGTGCCGTGTCTTTCGTGTTGTCCAAACCAACCATCCAAAAACGATTTCGTACCTTCTCACATTGGATAGACAGGGTCATGGGCTCTTTGCTATTCGCAGGTAGTTTGCGCCTGTTGCTAACAGAGACAAAATAAAGCCGTCAGGTTTGTCTGTCCGAGCGGGTATAAGCTGCTAAAGCTGTTAGTTAAGGGAAGCTATGACAGACAAACCTCGCAGTGTCTTGGTACTTTTTGCGCATCCTTCACAGGGTCGCTCGGAGGCTAATTCTCCACTTTTCAAAGCGGTCTCCTCAATAGAGGGTGTCACCAGTGTCGATTTATACGCTGAGTATCCCACTTACCATATTGATATTGAAAAAGAACAAAAGCGCCTTTTGAAACATGATGTAGTGATCTTTCAGTTCCCTATGTTTTGGTATTCGACCCCGTCGATTCTCAAGGAATGGATGGATTTGGTGCTGGAATACGGATTTGCATATGGAGAGGGTGGCATTGCGCTGCACGGTAAAATTTTACTTTGTGCAATGACGGCAGGAGGCAGAGAAGAAGCCTATTGCCAGCAAGGTTATAACCACTTTTCAGTGAGAGAACTCCTGCGGCCAATCGAGCAAACGGCAAGTTTGGTCGGTATGACCTATGTACCGCCTTTTCCACTGTTCGGGTCGCGGACGGCAAAAGAGGAAGGGCGACTTGATGCTCACACTCGTGACTATGTTGATTTAGTGCAGGCTCTCGTTGAACGGCGCTTTGATGTTGAACAAAGCCAACCTCTGAGCAAGATTTCCCTAAGTTTGAATGAATTAATCACGGGGCGTGAAGTATGACGGTTTATCTAATTTATGCCTTTTTGTTTCTGGCTGCTGCCGTATTTACGGTGCCCATTGCCAAAAAATTGGGCTTGGGGTCTGTGCTTGGCTATCTGGTCGCAGGGTTATTAATTGGTCCCGTCACCGGGCTTGTCGGGTCGGAAACCGAATCTATTCAGCATTTCGCCGAGTTTGGCGTAGTGATGATGCTGTTCCTGGTTGGACTTGAACTTGATCCCCGAGTGCTTTGGAATATGCGCCGCCGACTATTTGGCCTTGGTGGTTTACAGCTGCTCCTGACGATTTTACCCGTTATGGGTATTGCGATGCTTTTCGACTTTGAATGGACGATTGCGTTGACTATCGGCTTCATTTTTTCGTTGTCTTCCACCGCCATCGTTTTACAAACTTTTCATGAAAAATCGCTAACCAATACTGAAGGGGGCCGTAGCGCTTTTTCCGTGTTACTGGTGCAGGATATTGCGGTGATTCCCATGTTGGCGGTGATCCCGTTGTTAGCGTTGCCAGAACTAGCTGCCTTGTCGGAGGCATCGGCAGATGCGCATCACAATCTATCTTTGGTAGAGGGTAAGCCTGGCTGGATGCTGGCGCTTATTATTGTTGGGTCTATCGCTTTGGTTGTTGTCGGCGGGCATTACTTAAGTCGGCCCTTGTTCAATTTTGTTGCGGCGTCAAAACTACGAGAGGTATTTACTGCCACAGCACTAATGCTGGTGATTGGTATTGCAGCCTTGATGAGCTTGGTTGGCCTTTCTCCTGCATTGGGAACCTTCTTAGCCGGCGTTGTGCTGGCGAACAGTGAGTTTCGCCATGAACTGGAATCGAGTATTGAACCGTTCAAAGGTCTGTTACTCGGTTTATTCTTCATCACAGTGGGATGTGGTGTTGATTTTGGTGTGCTTGTACAAGAGCTGGATATTGTTATCCTGCTGACATTGAGCGTTATGTTGCTCAAAGCGATTGTGTTGTTGGCATTAACATTTATCTTCAAAATCCACTTTTCAAACCGCTGGCTTTTTTCACTGAGTCTTGCGCAGGCGGGTGAATTCGGTTTTGTCTTACTCAGCTTCTCGGTACAGAATTCAGTGCTGCCACAGGATATGGCTAAAATCCTCTCGCTGGTTGTTGCGTTATCTATGTTCTTAACACCGCTTCTTTTCATCTTATTCGAGCGGGTTGCGTTGCCCCGATTTGAAAAAGCGAGTAATGCGAAGGTACGAGATTCCGATGAGGTTGATGAGTGGGGGCCTGTTGTTATTGCCGGTGGAGGCCGATTTGGTCAGATAGTCAATCGATTGCTGGTGGCAAACAATATCAAGACTGTCGTGCTAGATGCTGAGATAGCGCAGATAGATAACCTGAGAGAAGTAAAAATAAAAGCCTTCTTCGGCGACGCAACAAGGCCTGAGCTTCTGCACACCGCTGGTATTGAGCAGGCGAGTTTGTTGATTAACGCGATGGATAATCACGAAGGCAGTTTGATGCTGATTGAGCATGTAAAAAAGGCGTACCCACACATCAAAATCCTGACCCGTGCTTTTGACCGCAGTGTCGGATATGAATATAAGCTAGCAGGTGCAGATTATATAATTTCAGAAACCTATCACTCGGCGCTTGAACTCGGCTCTGAAGCAATGCGAAGCCTTGGCTACCATCCTTTCTTGGTTGAACAGAAACGTGAAACCTTCGAACGCGTCGAACGAGAGGGGTCAGGGATACTCTACGAGAAATGGCTACATAAAAATGAAGAGGATCCGCTCGGCATTCACTTCAGTGATATGTTCATTCAGCTGGAAGAGTCCATCAAAGAAGCCATGAAGCGGGATCGTGCAGATAGGCACAACTTCGCAGAGCGGGAGTGGATGCCACCGCCTAAAGGCTATGATGAGGGGCTTTCTGAAGACTGAGTCGTCTTCACGGGCCAACAAGTATAAAGCCAAAGAATAAGGCCGGGATTCCGGCCTTTTTGTCACGCCATAGGC
Organism: Veronia nyctiphanis; assembly: GCF_004116385.1. GTDB lineage: Bacteria > Pseudomonadota > Gammaproteobacteria > Enterobacterales > Vibrionaceae > Veronia > Veronia nyctiphanis. The sequence goes on from NZ_PEIB01000035.1 coordinate 30,064, forward strand.
GGTTTATGCCACTACTACTCGCTCTTGTGGGAAACCAAATGCTTTATGTCTCGACCTAATATGTGCTCTAAGTTTGCGGTTATTTTTTCTGCAGGCCAATCCCACCAGGCAGCCTGCAATAGGCGTTCTATTGTTTCGGGCTCAAAACGATATTTAATTACTCTTGCTGGGTTCCCGCCGACTACAGCGTAGGAGGAACATCTTTGCTCACGACGGATTTATTGGCAATGATAGCACCATCGCCAATTGTTATGCCTGGCATGATGGTTGATTCGTAACCTATCCAAACATCATTTCCAACAACTGTGTTTCCTTTATTTGGCAGGTCAGCTATCTGAGGCTTAACGCGTTCCCAGCCACCGCCAAACTGATAAAAAGGCTAGGTAGAGAAGCCCTTTGTGATGTGGTTTGCACCATTCATCACAAACTGAACGTCTTTTGCTATTGCACAAAACTTCCCGATAATCAGTTTGTCGCCCATCACAGGTGCGTGAAAGATTACGTTATCTTCAAAACGTTCGGGCCCTTCAGGATCGTTATAATAGGTGTAATCGCCAACAATAATGTGCTCTGACTTGATGAAGTTTTTCAAGAAGCCAATCTGTGGAAATCCATTCACAGGCGCTTTATCATTTGGTTCTGGGCCTTTCAATCTATTTTCCTTTTGTGTCTGTTTTATCGAGCATCTAGCCGAAATTAAAGCACATATAAAATCTATGTTTTCACTTCGAATTACCTAACGTTTGATATATCTCATCAAAAACGACGCGAACTCGGCGGCTGGTGTGAAGCTCGCGATGCACCACCAGCCAATACTGCCCCTCAAAGACGACCTGTTCGGGGCAAAGGCGCACCATGTGCTCGCATTGCTCTGCGATGTTGGTGAACATGACCCCGATGCCTAAACCTTGTTTAGCCAGTGTCCAATGTGCTAGGTGACTATTTCCGCGCAGCATCACTTGAGCGTCACTGACATTAATCCCCTTTGACCGCAACTGCTCTAGGTATTGGTCTCGACCATCGGTAAAACCGATAAACTGGGCTTGGGTGAGTTCCTCGATGGTTTTAGGGAAACCCAATGATTGGGCATAACTCTTTGTGGCGTACAAACCTAATTCAAAATCACACAAAGGTTTGGCAATTAAATCTGGCTCGGTTGGTTGATAGGCGCGAATAGCAATGTCTGCCTCGCGCCGTTTCAAATCACTGCTGGTATCAGTGCCCATGATGTCTAACTGGAGATTAGGATACTGCTGATGCAATTTTTTCAACACAGGTGACAGCTCAAATGCGGCCATTACCATACAACTGATACGCACAGTGCCGGCAATACTGCTGTTGTGCCCCATGGCACTTAGTGATAGGGCAGAGGCAGCTTCCGCCATAATTTGTACATGCTCGACCAATGCCAGCGCCTGTGGGGTTGGCTCAATGCCTTTACCGACTCGTTCGAATAAGACAATGCCCAGGCTTCTTTCTAAAGCCGCCATCTGACGACTCAAGGTTGGCTGCGCCACCTGCAAAGTTTTAGCTGCCGCCGATAGTGATCCCTGCTCGATAGTAAGTAAGAATGCTTTGATATGATTCCAGTCAAAATTGACGGCCTGCCAGTTAATGGTCATGAACCTACTCTTGGTTTTCTATACATTTATGTATATTTGTTATCAACAATTATGCAATTTACATTAGATTCAATTGTGGCAGACTTTATCTTGTATTCTCAAGGAGATAGGAGACATTTCCCATGGCCGATGCCATCTTTTGGAACAAAATCGCTGACAAATATGCCGCTACTCCCATTGCCAATGAGTCGGTCTATCAAAAAAAATTGGCCATTACAGATAAATATTTGACTGAACAGTCAGAGATTTTAGAGTTTGGTTGCGGTACCGGATCCACTGCGCTGATTCACGCACCTAAGGTAAGCGACTATACCGCGCTCGACACTTCGGCGCGTATGATTGAAATAGCCCAAGAGAAGCTGCAACAAACTCCGCAGTCGAACCTGACGTTTGTCGAAAGCACATTGGAAAACTGGCAACAAGCGCATTCTGATACCAAGTATGATGTGATGCTGGGTTTAAATGTGTTGCACTTGATGGCCGACTACAGACAAGTGATCCGCCAAAGCTTTGATATGCTTAAGCCCGGTGGCTATTTCATTACCAGTAGTGCTTGCTTTGAGGGCTTTTCTTGGTGGAGCCTCGCCTTGCCTGTTATGAAGCTAATTGGTAAAGCGCCGCATGTAGAAAAATTTACCGCCAAACAGTTGATGCAAGCCATGCTCGATGCTGGTTTCGTTCTTGCTCAAGAGTGGAAACCCAGCCCAAAAGGTGGACAGACGTTTTTGGTGATGCAAAGACCCAAGTAGCCCAGTTGATTGATGGATTTAAAGACGGTCACGAGACCGTCAAACCTAGGTGATTTGTCTTTGTACGAAATCATGGCCGACGGAACAACAGGTTCAGCATCAGCATAGCCTCTTACCCAGGAATAGTATGCTGAAACATCCGCGGCTAACATTCAACGAAAAGATGACAGCTTTGGATCACAGCGATCGGAGGTTTTTTCTGCGTTAAATAAATATAATTAAAGCTGGCCCTTTTTGAGAGAGCCAGCTTCGTAGTTAGAAGACAATCTTTAGACGTTCACCTGCAACCTTTGATAGAGCTGAGCATCATTAGACGCTCTTTCTCGCAGCGCTAAAAGAGCAGTTTCTTCAGCACGCTGTACGTTCTCTGTCAGCTCGCGATAGCGCTGTACATACTCTAAACCAAACTGCTTTATCGATGTCTGGTCAAAACGAGAAGAGTGGGCGCGACTTTCCGCAACATATTCGTGGCGCTCATCATCTTCAAAATGTAAAAGTTCTGTGCTTTCGAGTAAGTACTTGGCCCTTTCATGTTTTGGTAGTTGCAGCAATGCTAGGTCGAGCTCGAACGTCGCAATCTTGCTGTCATAATCTGCAAGTCTGTCACATTCATATTGTGTTAAGAGTTTACCCGACAAGCATTTGTCTTTTATTTCCAGATAGTCCTTTTTTTCTGAGTCCAGTGCGAACAAATGTGAAAAATTCAGAATCAGGTTAATGTCGCTTTTACTGATAGTTGAGCTTCTGTTTGTTTTGAAATCTGACTTGAAGTGTTTCTCGACAGATAAAACGTTATTGCTCATTCCGTTCGACAGCTGATTGTCTGAATCACAGAAGGCCGCAGACCGGAGTCTGTTTTCTTCCATATACGTTCCTTATTTAATTGTTTCATCCTATGAGCCTTTCCGATTGCGGTTGGATCTAGCGTAAATTAACTACTACTCAATCGGGGATGACGAATATAAGAGTAATGAATGACACACCGACAGATTGACGTGCCCACAGTACTTAATACTCATCACTCTCTCTGTACCTAAGGCAAGGGTTAGGTTCCATTCAAGCTTTTGCGCGGTGGTTAGTAATTGGTAAGATGTGGATAAGCATGCGGAATTTATGACTGAAAATTAAAAAGTGCCCGGAACGCACACATCATCACGTGGCTGGTCGAATTGTGACATGCTTTCGTGCTAACCATCCCATGGTTTCCGGGCTAAATAGTTCGACAGGAACATTATCGAATTCATAGATACTTACAGGAGAAGAGAGAATTTAGATCAGTGAAAAGCCACATTGCTGCGACTTTTGAAGAATAAGCGACAATACCAAAGCGTCTTGGGTATGGCTTTCTGAGAAGACCCAACTCAATGAGAGCATAAACTGCCCACATTGAGAGGCTATTCCTATTCCCTGATTTATAAGTATCGGTTGGGTGGTGAGTTTCTTAGCCATTCAAGTGGCATTGAATAAGTCGGTTTAGGCTTTCCATACGGTATGATTTGTGGCCTGTGACAACAAACAAAAGGAGGTGGCAAAAATGACCCCGGATAAAAAGTTGAACCACGTAACATTGCATAAAATTGCATTAGCTGCATTTGCATATGTTGAATCTGCATTTGTTGCTGTTGAAGTTTGTATTTCAGGTACATTTCATTCTTTGAGCCACCATTGTGATATTTACCGCAGCAATGTTTGTGTTTAGGGCACTCGGGCTTTGGCTTTTCAGGCGGTTTATGCTCTGGGGGTTTTGCCACTGGCTTGTGCTCAGGGGGGGCTGGCTTATGCTTTTTCTTGTGCTTCAGAGCACCAAGAAGAGCAGCCCCGCCTGCGGCTACAACACCAATAGCTGCGATGGCCAAACAGATCATTATGAATTTCCTCCCAAATAGAAACTCACCGTCTTAAACGTGGCGAATTTCAGTTTTTATTCGAAATGACAAACGACACGGATTGCGGTTTCGCATATCAGTAGTGAAAATTAGCGATAGTTATTAAATTACATCTGAGCTTTATAAAACATCATTCATGATAATTAAATTTATTATCGTTCACTAATGTAAGTGCCTCCGGTTTCGTATTAATTATGTGAGTTGAGTGTCACGGAGTATGATTAAGTTCCCGTTGGAATCACTTAAATAATTAATATGCATTAGAGGAGATTAAATTAACTTTTAGCAATATATTAAATTAAAATATAGTTTAGAAGTTTAAAGTTAAATATATTATAATTTAATTCTCATGATGAGTGTTTTATACAGAGAAGAACTTATTTGTCAGAAAGCGGATTTAAAAAAGCGACCCACTTGGGCCGCCTTTCGTCGTGTTGTCTTTGGCTAGTATGAATAACTGGCTGCTAGCGAGTACCATGTTTTTCGTTGCTGTTGCAGTTCAGATTTCATTTTCTGCAATTGATTAAGCAAATCTGCCCGTTCGTACTTTTTAAGCAAACGACGCTTTTTAAGGTCAAAGAAACGTTTCTTCATCGCGTAGTAGTCAGTCATTCTGGCAAGAAGTGCATCGTACTCAAACTGAATAAGCTGGATACGCCGTTGATTTTCGTCACTCACGCTGAGCCTCGTTTTCAGTCTTGTTAGGAGCATCGTCGCCTTGGCTTTCTCGATTCTTTCCTCGGGCGTTATACGTAGTTTGGTTGTTAAACCTACCCACGAACCTGCTTTAATTAGCCATTTTGTTGGGTCAAACTGCCACCAATGAATACCATTTCGATAGTCATTCTCAAAGATGTGGTGGAAGTTATGGTAGCCCTCACCAAAGGTCAATAGCGCAAGAAAGCCGTTGTCTCTGGCAGAGTTTTTGTTGGTGTATGGTTGTTTACCCCAGATGTGAGCCAGTGAGTTGATGAAAAAGGTCGTGTGATGGTTCAACACCAGTCTCGTAAAACCGATTAAGATCAGTGCGCCCCAGATATCACCGTGGAGTACACCAAACACTAAAGGGATACCAAAGTTGGTTAGCAGAACCAGTGGTAGATAATACTTATGCTGCCACATCACGATTTTGTCTTTTTGAAGATCACGGCAATTGGTGTAATCCGCGTATCTATTTCGTTGATAATCTCTCAGCATCCATCCAATGTGAGAATACCAGAAACCACGGTTAGCGGAATATGGGTCGACGTCGTTGTCATCAACATGACGATGGTGAATTCTGTGATCAGAGGCCCAGTGGAGAATGCTATTTTGAATGGCAAATGCGCCGCCGAGAGCGAAGATGACTTTCAGGACAGAGTTAGCTTCATAAGCTTTGTGAGACCAAAGCCTGTGATAGCCAGCGGTTATGGACATACCCGTAAAGGTAAATGCCACACCTAGCATGATAAATTGAGCAAGGTCAAAGCCATGATGCCAAGCCCAAAGGGGGGTACCAATTGCCGCTACCGCAAAAGTGACGGTAAAGACAATGACATTGAGCCATAAGACTTTTGGCTGTTTAGGTTGTTGACTATCCATAATGATTTTGAAATTCCAGCGAACACTTGTGCGCTAGAATAATTGCCTCTGTTAAATTATGTCAAGAAATTATAGGGGAGCTGTAATGATTATGTGCCTAAATGTAAGAGGCGTGTTCGATCTCATACAGTTTCAGAGTTATGTGTGACTGTGTGAATCCTCGTCTCGAGGTGAAGAGCTTTCGGAAGTGATGTTAATTTGATAGGGAATAAGTGGCGGAGTTTTCGGTCTGTCAGTCAAAACTCCGACAAGGTTGTTACTGCCTAGTGGAATATCATAATGACGTTATATGGTGTACGGCAAAAAACACAGATTGAGTAATGGATAAGGATAAAAACGTTTGATTTTATCTTTCTCATGAGGAACTGGGAGTAATCAGTGCATTTATGGCAGAAGAGTATGCCCATATATGTATGCATAAGATTTATCATATCTTTATTTAATTAATTACTTAATATGTTTCACTGCTTTGAAATTTCGTTAATTTTCAGAAAATTTTTTATTCCAACGTACTATATATCTGGATAATAACTATTATTTTATGAACGCATATTAATTTCTTAGTCTTTGTGAAGTATTAATAATTATACGAATATAAATGATGATATTGGCGTAATGTGGCACGTATAAATATTCCAAAAAAATATGGCTTAGATAAAGATTAAATTAAGGCGTACATGATATAGGGGAATAAATCATGATTAGCAGGGAAGCATACAGGTTTGTGGAGCTGTCATGTCAGCACTACTACGAAATTGAGATACTCTTGCAAAATGGCGAAGAAATCAGTGGCTTTGCGAATAAAGTAGAGTTGATTGATATAAAAGGCGAACCTCGGGAGTTTCTCGTATTAAGGCAGCCTGGAATTAGCATTGATATTGCGCTTGATGAAGTATACGCAATAACCGCTATCACTGAAAATCCGCACTTCAATTATGTCAAGATTGCGGGAAGAAACGCAGCAGTGCCATATAAGGCAAAAAACTGTGCAAAAAAATAGGTGCTTGTTGAGTGTCATAAAACATCGGTAGTAAAGCTATACACTGCGTATTACATTAAAAACGACGAATTCTGATGTAATCGCGAGCAACTGTACTATGACAAAAAAGCTTTATGTTTTTCACTTAGACGAGACCCTTATCCGAACTGATTGCTCCGTTGAGTGGAATCAGTTCCTTGTTGAAAAAGGCGTGGTAAACGATCCGAATTATCTGGAGGAAGATCGTCGGCTGATGGCCGAGTATGCAGCGGGTAATCAAAATTTAGATGAATATCTAACGTTTGCATTGTCCCCGCTTGTTAGCATGCCCACCACTGACGTGAGCGCCTTGGTTGATGAGTGTATAACGACGAGGATCATCCCAACCGTCTATCCGGAAGCGAAGGCTCTGATAGATAAGCTCAGTGAAGAAAACACTCAGATGGTGATCATATCAGCGTCAGTCAGTTTTCTTGTCGAGGCAATAGCCGAAAAATTGGGTCTGAAAAATGCGCTGGGTGTTGACCTAGAAATACTAAATGGATGCTACACGCCGAAAGTAAGAGGTGTAGCCAGTTATAAAGAAGGGAAGGTGGCGCGTTTGAAGCAGTGGATGGAATCCGAATCTATTGCCGTTGATGAAATCCATTTTTATACAGACTCGATTAATGACTTAGCCTCTTGCCTCTATGCTGATCATGTTTATCTGGTTAACCCATGTGCAAAACTACGAGAATTTGCACGTAATACCGATTGGACTATTCTCCCTTGGGGAAATGCATAAACGCGCAGTAAACTCTGGTCTTTCTATGTATAAGTCACTCGATAGAGTGGCTTTTTACGTTTTGGTCGATAGTTTTATCAAAGGCGCTGACAGCCGAAGCTTGCTATGTTCAAATGGATACTCCTCCACCGCCACATTGATTTTGCATAGGCGGAAAAACTAAACAAAAAGGAGTCTTTTGTGAGTAAAGCGGTTGTATCTGATATTTTCGTCTATCCCGTAAAATCAGGTGGTAGCATTAATCTTTCTCAGTCATGGGTGGAGAAAGAGGGCCTGTCTTTTGATAGGCGTTTTATGATTGCTGAAACCAGCGGAAAGATGCTTACGGGTCGAACTTCTGTCGAAATCCCTCAAATAACAATCACGTTACAGCCAGACGGGCTTACCTTCACTCACCCTACAATGTCTCCGCTGATACTAAAATATTCAACATTCGCGATGGACACCTTCAAGACCGGTGTCTGGGATGACGAATTTGAGGGGTTTACAACCACTTCAACCGCAGACGCGTGGCTGAGCCACCTGATAGGAAAAAGTGTCAAGTTACTCTATACCGGAGAGAAATCGCCTAGGCATGGTTCGAAAGCCAAAGTCGATGTCAGCTTCGCTGATGCATTTCCCTTACTTTTGATTTCAGAAGCCTCTCTTGAAGCACTTAATGACCGAGCTCCTGAACCCGTCAGTATGTCTCAGTTCAGGACGAACCTCGTAGTAAAAGGGACGAAACCTTTCGAAGAGGACTCTTGGGCAAAAATCAAAATTGGACAAGTAGAGTTTAAGGTTGATTGTCCATGTAGCCGATGTGTGTTTACAACACTCGATGTTGATGCCGGTATTTATCACCCAAAAGGGGAGCCAATAACCACACTCAGTAAATTCAGGACTGACGGAGATGGAAACGTCAACTTTGGCATGAATATCGTGGCTCTCAACGAAGGTGTCATTTCTGCTGATGACGACATTGAGGTATTGGAATACCGCGACACAGAGGTTTACGAAGATAACACAACGCCAAAATCCCGCCTTGTCTGTGAGGAACGTGAAGAGGTAGCCAAAGACTTTATGACATTCTGGTTGAAGCCTGAAAACGGCGACGTACCTGAATATAAAGCAGGGCAACACCTTCCTATTGATTTTTCTATTAACGGTAACATTGTTCAAAGACGTTACACACTCTCTTCTTCACCAACGCGTCCAGACAGATTGTCTATTTCAGTGAAGCGCGTAGAGGGCGGGTTGGTCTCAAACTGGTTACACGATCATTTTCAGGTCGAAAGCGGTATAAAAGCACAGCTTCCATCGGGTGATTTTCATCTTGATGACGCACCTGAAAAGCGTCAATCTCTGCTCTTTCTCTCCGCGGGAAGTGGTGTCACTCCCATGGTATCTATGCTGCGGTCATTAGCGGATCGTGACCAAGTCAACGATGTTGTGTTTTTCCATCAATGTCGGTCTGAAGAGGATATTCCGTTTATCAGTGATTTGAATGACATTGCAGAGCGGTATCCGAGCCTTAAGATTATGATCAACCTGACTCAGCCAAGCGTTGATTGGGTCGGGATGACTGGGCGTCTTGACCAAGGTCATCTGTCGGCCATTCCGGACCTTCAGGTAAGAGAGACGTTTGTTTGTGGACCACAAGGGTTCATGGAGTCTGCCATGGATTTACTTAAGACCGCAGGCGTTGCAGAATCTCAACTGCATCAGGAATTCTTTGCATCGCCTGAAGTGAAAAATGACGAGGTGTCTAAGCCAGTTGGAATCCAGATTGATGGTGAGTATGTTCGAGGTGACAATCAGCGCGTATTGTTAACTCAGGCTGAAGAAGCGGGATTGAACCTTCCTTACAGTTGTCGCGCAGGCGTTTGCGGCACGTGTAAAGTGAAATTGGTGTCAGGTGAAGTCGAACAGCCAGATATGCCAGGTCTGATGCCCGGAGAGAGTGACGATGGCATGATTTTGGCCTGTTGCTGCGTACCAAAGACAGATATTGAAGTCATTACGCTTTAACTCGATGACGCTCATCATTTGAAATTTGTAGGGCACCTCAACACGAGGTGCCTTATTTTTGAAAGCGCGGCTTTCATTCTTTCATGACCCGTTGACATCTATGCACTTATGAATTGCCCACTACGTGACGTTTAGATAAAATCGCGCTATGGCGCTATGATTAGACGTAATGGTTTTGACATATTGAATTCTAAATTCGAAGGGGCGCAGTAGGTGTTCAGCGCGGAGTAGGTTTAGGTTCGATAATACGAAGAGTTTTGGTTTGCCGCTAAAGATACTGCTCGCTGATGCTTCCTCTTTTTCTGCCAAGCAGCTCGTCAGAACGTTGCCTGAGAGTTTTAGTCGTCATGTTCAGACAGTGCATAACGCGCACGATATGTGTCAGTCACTGTTAACCAGTCAGTTTGACGTACTTATCTTTGATACTGGTTTCGAGTCCTTAGACACCACGGACGCTATCGACCATTTGCGGAAAGAGCAGAGTGAAATACAGATCATTGCCGTGACAGTTGATATGCAATCAGAGAATAAAGAGATGCTGATTGCCTCGGGTGTTGAGTATATTTTACAAAAACCTGTTAGTGCCGCTCAGCTAGAAAGTACTTTGTCTGTCTTGTCCGAAAGCAAACAAAAGAAGGATACCCCTCCCTCAGTTGATGTTTTGATTTCTGCGCTTGGCGCCAGAGAGGTTTATATTGAGGCGGTGCGTTTGGCAATCGCTGAAATCTGCGATAAAAACCACGTTAATGACAACTTTGTTCTTGCTGGATTTACGTCTCAGGTAAACGTGATACGCACAAGCGAATTAACGATGACAGTATTCCACCGGTTGAAAGAGGCATCATATCGAACATTTGTCACCGAATTGGGGGCGGAAGGCATTTCAGCAGAATGTTTACTTCTGTTGCCCAAGTGCACAGCAGATCAATATCAGGGGTGGTTGAACGTAGGTGATAGCGTTGAAATAAACGACCAAGAGTCAGCGCGAGACTTCGCGTTGCTAATGACATCTCGAATTGTGTCGGCATTCGGCCAGCAGATGGGGTTAAACTTTACGCTACAGTGCCCCCAACGTCTCGATGAAGTTTTTGAAATGTCGACAAATGATTTGGTGAAATTGGAAAAGTGCTTTGAACACAAAGTCGCCATTGAATTTCATTTTTGGATAGAGAGTAAAGCGTCCGAAGTGTCAGTGTTATTGATTTTTACCGATGATTCAATTCCTCTCGTGAACAATAAGTTGGCGTATCTGAGTGAAGAGGAGTGACAACATTGTCAGATGATGAATTTGATGCTCTCAACCGGATGCTGGATATTATTCAGCATATTGATGTTGGCGTTATTGTCCTCAACAAGAATCTGGAAATTGAGCTTTGGAACAGCTTCATGACTCATCACACCGGCTTCTTATCAAATCAGGTAAAGAATAAGCGTCTTTTTGAGGTGTTTCCCACAATTGATCAAGGCTGGTTTATGTCGAAAATTTCTCCGGCTTTCGAACATAAAGTGGCACAATTTAGTCTAAACAGTGACAGAGAACCCTATTTTTTGGGCCGCTCCACACGCCCTATCACCGGAAAAAAACGTCCTGTCCGACAGGATGTGACGTTTAAACCGTTAACAAGTCTGACTGGTAAGGTCAGCCATATCGGGGTGTTTATATATCACCGTTAAGGCTGTTTACGATAGACCGAACTCTTTGCAAATCCAGCTAAACGGGCACGGCAACGATTTTATGTATGCCGCACCTACGAATTACTTAAATTTTACAATTTGGCGCCTGCATTTTTTGCCCGGGTAATACACCTATGGCGGCTCGCAAATCATTAATTCGCGTGTTGCTGGAAGGGTGAGTGGATAAAAGTTCTGGTGGCGCACCTTTCGAGCTCTGGCCATGTTTTGCCATAAAGTTACACTTTGATTCGGTCTAAAACCCGCTTCGTTCATGATTTTCAGGCCGATTAAGTCAGACTCGGTTTCATGTGCGCGGCTGAAAGGGAGGATCACACCAAGCTGAAGACCAATGCCAAGACCTGACATGATTTCATTTTTGTATTCGCTTTGCAGTGCCACACTCGCTATCTGTAGCGCAGAGTTACTGGCGATAGAGTGGGATACGCGTTCTGCACCATGATTTGCCAGCACATGACCGATTTCATGTCCGATAACAGCAGCAAGTTGATCTTGTGTTTTTGCTACTTTAAGCAGGCCGGTATAAACGCCAATCTTTCCGCCAGGGAGCGCGAAGGCGTTGACCTGAGGGCTATCAAAGACAACAACTTCCCATTGTTTAAATTCGGCTTGCGGCGGCACAACACGAAGCAAAGCGTCAGTCACACAGTTAACGTACCTGACGGTTGATCTGTTTGAGCTGATTTTTTCTTTTTGTTTTATTTCATCAAATGCTTGTAAACCCATTTGTGCCATTTGCTGGCCATCAGTGATGATGAATTGACTCCTGCCAGTTGGAGATGTTGCACAGGCGGTCAGCAAACACATTGCTCCAACGAGAGCTGCTTTAAGACTGTGATGACTCATTGAAACGTCCCTTTTTTAATTTCATTAATCCAAGCTTAGCATTGTCACATGGCTGAGTTTACCTAAAAATAAAGAACAAACTGATTAGCGTAAATAGGGATGTATTTTGGCGATTTGGAAAAAAGACATTTCACTCGAAAACCTGAACAAAACATCTGAAGACACCATGGTGGAGCATTTAGGTATTGTATTTACAGCATTTGACGAGAAGAGCATTTCAGGCACAATGCCTGTCGATAAGCGGACTCATCAACCACTTGGTCTATTGCACGGTGGTGCATCTGTAGTATTGGCAGAAACTTTGGGCTCGGTAGCAGCTAACTTTGCTGTTGATGAGGGGAAATATTGCGTCGGTCTCGACATAAATGCGAATCACGTGAGGGCTGTTCGTTCTGGCACGGTGACTGGCCGTGCCACTGCTGTGCATATTGGTGCCACAACGCATGTCTGGGCGATTGAAATTACTGATGAGCGAGACAGACTCGTCTGTACCTGCCGCCTTACTATTGCGGTGTTGAAGAAAAAGAGAAATTAAATTGGTTATAGATATTCCGGGCGGAAAGTTAATCGTGACTGCCCATGAAGTTATGGTGAAGCTACAGCAAAACAGAATGACGCTTCAGGCGCAAACGGACGATATTAGCATCCTGGGCGGCGCTAATATGCTTGTCGCCAATGGCGGTAGTGTCAACTGGAGTATTTCTCTTGGCTCAGAGGAAATAGCCAAAAATGTGAGTGAAGCTAGCGGCGTAGCAATAAAGCGATAAAAAAGCCGGACGCTTATGTCCGGCTCTGTTTTTTATACGAATCTTTTGATTCAGCGAATATATGGCGCTCTTAACTACAGAGAGTTAGCACTCTGCATTGACTTCATAACTGGTAAATTTACGGATATTGATAACGCCAGTATCAAAGAATAAGTACTGTCCTTTTATTCCTTGCAACACACCAGAAACGACTGGGTTTTTATCAAAGTTATGAGAGCTGATCTTTGTCGGGTGTTGTTCGACGGGGTAGCTAATTTCAACGACTTCCTGTTGTATGTCCTCGATGGCATCGTCACCAAACTCTGCAGTGATTGAAGCAAGTTGTTCTTTGACCATAGGAATCAGACGTGCAGCTTCTGCGTGCAAGTCTATGTTGTCATTGTCGCCCTTGAGCATTGCTCGCCAGTTGGTTTTGTCGGCGACCCAATTGCCTAGGGCGATTTCAACCAGACCAGAAATGTGACGCGTTTTTACTTTCATAATCGGCAGTGCTTGAGTGGCACCTTGGTCAATCCAACGCGTTGGGATCTGGCTTGCCCGAGTAATACCCACCTTTAGGCCTGAGGTATTTGATAGGTAAACGATGTGGTCAGTCATACAAAACTGTTGGCCCCATTCCGGCTCACGGCATGTCCCTTCAGCAAAATGACAGGTTTCAGGTTTCATAATGCACATATCACAGCGGGCAAGCTTTTTCATGCAAGGAAAACAATGTCCTTGGCTATAGCTTTTCTTGGTTTTTTTACCGCATGCATCGCAGTATATATTTCCGGTATGGGTAAGGGTGAGTGATTTTCCGATCAGGTCGTTCAGTAAGATTTCTTCCTTACCAACAGGTAAACGGTATTGTACAGCACCCTCGAGAGAGCTGCGCATTTTGCTCAAAGTTCCAGTAATCATTGCTATCTACTTATTGTGTTTTTGGCAAGTGTATCAGAGAGGGCTGGTGTTCGCTGGCTAAAATCGATGCATTTAAACCTGTATGTAACGTAAGTGGAAAATAGGCAAAAACCACAAGCCTAAAGCCCAGCTACTGAAGGGTAACAGAGACTGGACAATGATCGGAAAGTCGATGATTTGCGCTCAGGTGATAGGGATATTGATATTGTTCAGCCTTTACAGTCTTGCTGCTGATGAGCAATTGACTACTTAAGATATGATCGACGAGGTTTGTGTAAACCATTTTTTCCCAACGTTGCAGTCTGTGATTGTAACGTTTTACTTTACACTGAGATGAAACGTTTTTGGTCAACAAGGCTGGTTGTGATGCGTGACCATCCGACAGTATCTGAGAAACGCGATTCCCCTCAATATTAAGGTAATGATTAAAATCGCCTGCAATCATGTACTGCTGCTGTTTTTTCTCTCTGTCTGAAATCCATGCGTTTAATTCGTCAGCTTGTTCATAGAGCTTTCGACAATCACGTGTTCGCTTCGAGTGCTTGTGGAAGCACCCTGATTTTAAATGTATAGAGAGAAGGTGTATGGGTTTCGAATTCATCGGCCTGATTTCAATATAATCGCCATATCTCAAGCCACTTTTGCGGAAAAAACTGGGTAAAGACAGAGCGACGTCGTCCGGGTGGTCGAGGACGGTTAACCCCATTTTGACAACCCACCCAGTATATTGCTGACTAGTGATAGATGGCTGGTCATCTCGTCGTTCGGAAAAGTAAATTGCATATTGATCTGATGGAACAATCCGCCGCAAAGCGTCTTCTGAGTCAACTTCTTGAAAAGCCATTACATCGGGCTCAATGTCTGAAAATATCTGAGCAAGTGCCGAATAGTCTGTATCGACGCGCTTCGTTTGCTCCAAATCCCCTTTATCAGACAGCCACTCTAGATTCCAAGTCGTTACTTTTATTGCCGCAGTCGCTTTCGCTGAAAAAAAGTACAGGCAAACAACAAGCACAAAATAGACAACACTATAAGTGGTCTGATTTCGGTCTGAGGTGTTTGGTCTTCGCGGTAAAACGATCATGGCGTTCAAATAGCTATCATGTCTGACATAACTTCATAATTTGCATAAATATACAGACATGGCGCTCATTTTCAAAAGTGATAGATACTTGATGAGGTATTACGCGAAGTTTTTGCTGTGGATTGGATGAAAAGCCATCATTGTTTGATGGCGAATTGAGCTGTAAAAACAGTTGTTCATTTCTATTGCCAAATTTACAGCATAAAAGACCCCAAAACATTCATGTGTAAGGTTTTACCGACGTGAAACTTTGTGTATGTTGTCTGGCATACTGAGATAAGTAAAAAGAGATAAGGAAGTTACTTATGTTTGATCTGCTTACGCCTGCTCAGCAGGATCCTATTCTGTCTTTGACGATTGCATTCAGAGAAGATCCTCGAGAGCAGAAAATCGATCTGGGTATTGGTGTTTATCGCGATAACAATGGCCAGACACCTATCATGCAAGCCGTGCGCAAAGCGCAGCAGCAGCTGGCAGAGACTCAGGAATCTAAAAGTTATGTTGGCCTAGCAGGCAGTGAGCCTTTCAATCAGGCGATCACCGACCTGCTTTTAAAAGGGACTGATGGCTATAGCCGCAGTGCGACTGTGCAAACACCGGGTGCCAGTGGTGCGCTCCGTATGCTGGCTGACTTGATGCATGTTGCTAAGCCGCAAACGACAGTCTGGATCAGTGACCCAAGCTATGTGAATCATAAGCCTGTTATGGAAGCTGCAGGCCTTAAAGTACGTTTCTACCCGTACTTCGACCGTCAGACGAAAACAGTAAATATCGACGCGATGCTGAAAACGCTGTCAGAAGCAGGTCAGGATGACGTAGTACTTCTGCACGGTTGTTGCCACAACCCAACGGGTGCAGACATTCGCCCAGAACATTGGCAAGCAATCACTGAAATGGCGCAAAAACAAGGTTTCACGCCGTTTGTTGACATCGCCTATCAGGGCTTTGGTGATGGTATTGAAGAAGATGCTTATGGCGTTCGTTTGCTTGCAGACAACGTTGAAGAACTAATGATCTCAACGTCATGCTCAAAGAACTTTGGTCTTTACCGTGAGCGTACCGGTGCAGCAATCGTTGTGAGCAAAAACCGCGAAACAGCTTGAATGCAAAAGGTCGTATCCTGACTCTGGCGCGTGCAACTTACACAATGCCGCCTGATCACGGTGCAGCGATTGTCGAAAAAGTACTGACACAACCAGAACTGACTCAAATCTGGCGTCAAGAGCTGGACGACATGAATGCTCGCATTCTGCGTCTTCGTGAAGGTCTGAGTGGTGCGCTGAAGGCCCGTTGTGGAGATGACCGCTTTGAGTTCATCAAAGAACATAAAGGCATGTTCTCTGTACTGGGTATGGAAACTGCCCAAGTTGATCGCCTGCGCGACGAGTTTGGTATTTATGCTGTTGGCGATAGTCGCATTAACATTGCAGGCCTTGCTGAAGCCGATATTGATTATCTTGCAGACGCACTGATTGCCGTTTCGTAATTTGGTAATACGCTAACAAAAAAGCCAGTGTATGAAGCACTGGCTTTTTTTATGTCTGAGCTTGTTAAGAGGCGCTTAGCGTTTGTTTTTGAGATAACGCTTGCGTCTCTCTTCTTTTCTCGCTGCTTTCTCTTCCGCTTTACGTTGATTTTCTTCTTCAACTTCAACCAATTCCTGAGTGATCATGTCGGGATGTTCAAGGGTGATTAAGCCTAAAGTGCCATTCCTTAGATCATTTATCAGTATCTCGGATACTTTATGAATATCGATTCGACCACCGGCACGAAGACAACCCCGTTTCCTGCCAATCTCTTCCATCAGCTCTATTTCAGTTTCAGGCAGTTCACCCAGTCCATAGCGCTCTTGCAGCAGTTGAGGATATTTAGTCGCGAGATACTCAACGGTATAAAACGCAACGTCTTCATATTCCATTGCTGTATCTTTTACAGCACCAGTTGCAGCTAACCGGAATCCACTGTGTGGGTTTTCAACTTTTGGCCACAGAATTCCCGGTGTGTCAGAAAGCACAACGCCATTTTGTAGATTGATACGTTGCTGTTGACGAGTGACTGCTGGTTGGTTACCTGTTTTGGCGACGACACGGCCTGCCAACGTGTTGATGATGGTCGATTTACCCACATTCGGGATGCCCATAATCATAGTTCGGATATTCTTACCGGTTTCCTGACGGTGCGGAGCAAGCTTCTGGCACAGGTCCATGATCTTGTTCACTTCGCTGACTTGCTCGGTAGTGATCGCCATGGCTTTTACGCCTTGCTCTTTTTCAAGATGCTCCAGCCATATTGCCGTCATCTCAGGGTCAGCAAGGTCGCGCTTGTTTAGCACTTTAATCACTGGCTTATCGCGGCGAATTCGACGGATGAGGGGGTTCTCGCTGCTAAAAGGGATTCGAGCGTCCAATACTTCTATGATGACATCGATCTTTGGAACGACTTCTTGAATCTCTTTTTGCGCCTTGTGCATGTGGCCAGGAAACCATTGGATGGACATGCGTTTTTCCTCTATCCGTTGTAATGGGTGCCATAGTTTAATGATTATATTGGATTTGACCAGAAACTTATCAAATGAGCACGTTTAAGTGATTTTTAATAGAGAGAAGGTATTAAGTTCGAATTGGTGAATGATGAACAAATAAGGGAGCTTGTGCTCCCTTAT
This sequence comes from Veronia nyctiphanis, assembly GCF_004116385.1. Taxonomy (GTDB): domain Bacteria; phylum Pseudomonadota; class Gammaproteobacteria; order Enterobacterales; family Vibrionaceae; genus Veronia; species Veronia nyctiphanis. The sequence goes on from NZ_PEIB01000035.1 coordinate 47,626, forward strand.
TAAATACCATCGTCTGAGATGCCATAGCCCGTTTAACCTGCTCCCCCGAAAGTGAGCAAGATGGTCGATAAAGGCGGAACGAAGGCAATAATCAACCAGGCAACGCAGAGTGCGAAGAGATAAGGCAGTACAAACTTAACGATAGTGAAATACGGAATACCCGTTATCCCGCTTGCTACGTAAAGATTCAGACCATACGGCGGGGTGATAAATCCAACCGCATCACCGACAAGAAAGATGACCGCAAAGTGAATGGGGTCAACACCGACACTGTAGGCGATAGGCGCTAAGATTGGTGCAAGAATGATGGTATTCGGAAGGCTTTCTAATACCGTTCCTGCTAGCAAAACCATCAACATACAAGTCAATAAGACCAGTGTCGGACTACCGATGCTGTTCATCCAGCCCGTTACTATTTCACCAACGCCGAGTAACGATAAAAGCTGCTGCATAACGACAGAGACGGCGATCAGCGGTGCCAACATACCTGTAATTTGCCCTGAGCGCATTAATATCGTTGGCAGGTTTTTAATTTTCACCTGACGGGTAACTAACACACCCGCAATCAAGCAAAACCCCACTGTTACACCAGCGGCCTCTGTAGGCGAAAACTTGCCCGAGTAAATGCCGTACAAGACGATAGCAATAGCAATAATACCCAAGTATGCCCTGAAGCCTGCTTTGATGATCCGCTTGGGTTGAAAGGCAATCATGGTTCCCCAGCCGTTACGTTTCGAGACGATGTAGCAGGCAAGTTGCATGGCAAAAACCATCAACAATCCGGGAATCATACCGCCGATAAACAAATCACTGATCGATAAATCAAGCAAAAAACCATAAACAATAAAGATAATACTCGGCGGGATGATAATACCAACAGTACCGCCAGCCGCGGCCGTGGCAGCTGCAAAGCGTTCATCATAGCCATTTTTAGCCATTTCAGGTTGCATTATCGAGCCAATGGTTGCGGTTGTGCCCGCATTTGAGCCTGAAATGGCAGCGAACATACCGCAAGCTCCGATTGTCGCCATGCCTAAACCGCCGCGTACAAACCCTAAAATTGAATAGGCAAAATCAGACATTTTTTTTGCTATTCCAGCGGCATTGATCAAATCACCGGTCATAATAAACAGGGGCAACGCTAATAGGCCAAAAAAGTTTAGCCCTTCAAATAACGTTACACCTATATTTGCAAGCGTAAAATCGATAACAAGACTACATCCTACAATCCAGAACCCAATAACAAGAAATATAGGAACACCGAGAATAAAGAGTGCGGTCACAGCTAAAGATATTAACGTGATAATTGTTCCATCTGACATAATTAACCCTCGTATTAGTCTAAAAGTGAGGCATTAATTGTAAATGCTTCTTTATTTCTATATTTAATTACATCTTCATAGAGGTTTTGCAAGACACGAATAATTATTAAACCCCATGCCAGTGGTGTCGCCAAATAAAACCACCACTCCATCACGTCATCAGTACCGCCTACGATGGCAAAATTATCGTAAGCTAACCAAGTTTGGTGGGTTGAGTGGTAAATGACTACTCCAGCGAATATGATCCATAAAGTTGCATCTAAGATAAGGCAAAAAAATTGCAGGCGGTATGGAAAACGTTGCCTAACTTCCGTTAAGGCAAGGTGTGTTCGCTTTTTTATATTATAAGAAGCGCCAAACCAAGTAACCCATAAAAATAATAAAACGGGTACTGTTGTGCTCCATGCCACCTGCTCATTAAAAAGGAAGCGTCGAATTACCTCAACGAATATAATCGCTGCCATTGAGGTATAAGTGATCAGTATAATCACCTTCTCTGTATTATTATTTAACCAGTTCAAGATAAAAGTTAATACGCTGCTTTTTCTTTCTTTTACAGAGTTGTCAATTACGTGATTATCCATTACACCAACATCCCTAGCCATTTCTACTTCCTTTCTCTGACGTTGTATCAGCCTTATAAGACCAGACACCTCAATAAAAAATATTTATAGTTTTAGCTCATCCACCAACGCTGAGGTTGGACATTTACGACATCTGTATCTTTTGGTATTTCTCGCGCGATATCGTAAATTTCTTGATAAGTATCATGACCGCCAGACCACTTATTAAGTCTATCTCTCCATTTCTCCCATGGTTTCGGATTAAACTCAGGCGAACACATCTCTTCAGCTTTTCTTAATTCAGCATCTGACAGCGTCGCAACGCGGGTATTATTATTCGCAAAGATGGTTCCGGGTTTAGGTGGATTGGTTGCGCCAACAACATCAATCAGTGCAGCTTCGTTCATTCCTTGCGTGAAGATTTGTGCCAGGTAGGCTGATTCCATAACGTCGTCCTGCAAGTCAGAACCGAGCTTTTCGAAAACAGGTAAACTCATAGCGGTATGCTCTGTACCGCAGAAGAATTTAAGATCGACACATTGTGAAACGACCGGAGACATACCGGCATAAGCCACCGCACCCATCCATGTTTCAGCACCATCGATCAGACCCTGTTTCAGGCCATCCAAGGTTTCTTCCCATGCAATAGGTACCGGATTCAGGTTCATCAACTCCATTGCGATTCTGCCGAGTTGTGTTCCAGTAACACGGTTCTTTGTGCCGGCTAACTGGTCAATCGAGGTAACCAAAGGTTTATCTTTCCACTTAAGGCCTAACTGGATTCCTCGCAACTCGCAGTGAGTGAACAAAAACTGAATATTATGTCGTTGTCTCAATGGCTCTCTGAGCAAGGTTTCACTCTTATTGCTGTAGAAGAAGTGGAATTGAGCTGCCCGGGAAGGAAACATATAGGCGTAGTCGAGCACATTCAGATAAGGTGCGCCCCCTGCGGAGTTTTGCGTTGATGCAGAGTAGATATCAACGATGCCTTGCTGGGTTTTCTTGACGCAATTTGTTTGACCACAGATTTGGTTGCTACCAATAAACTCAACGCGTATTGCGCCGTTGGTCCGTTCTTCCAAATCTCTCGCAAAGAAGAGTTGTCCTGACTTTTGAATGTCGAGGTTTTTTTCGTTAAAGCCAGATGCACCGAATTTGAGCTGAAATTTTGGTGCAACGGTATACCGTTTTTTCTGAGTAGCTTCAGCGGCATTTGCCAGTGAGGAAAGTGAAGCCCCTGCGCCAACCGCTCCAGCGGCAATGAGCGATGAAGTCATACCAAATTTGGCAGAGACTTTCATGAAATCCCGGCGTGAAAAAGCCGATTTATCCTTACCCATTTCTGTCACTCCTTTGTGTTGTAGATTGCCCGTGCTTACTACTGCGTGCCTCTGTCATTTTCGATGTGTGGGACAGCGGCACTAAAACACCTGAGTACTTACGCAACCGAAATGCTTGTTAAACGATAGTTGCGATATTGTTTAAATCAAGTTCATTTTTATCACCGATTTGTCAAAAATCAAGTATTGACTTAAAAATTCGGGACGATTAATCTCGAAAGTGTCCTTTGTGAGATTCCATAGAGGCAGAGAATATGTCCATAAAAAAGAGAAGAGTCATTTTTGAACCGTGGTGACGTGGAGTAATTGAACAGCTATCCATACCAAGAGTGATTCATCGTCAAAGAAAAGGAGATGATGAAAAAATGAGTTTTCACGCTGAAAAGTATGACTTTATTGTTGTTGGCGCAGGGAGCGCGGGCTGTGTTGTGGCAAGCAGACTATCTGAGAACCCGTTCATTAAAGTGCTACTGATTGAAGCTGGATCAAAAGACAATAACCCATGGCTGCATATACCTGTTGGATATTTTAAGACGATGCACAACCCCAAAACCGACTGGTGTTTCATAACTGAGCCAGATCCGGGAATAAACAATCGTCAGTTGCAATGGCCTCGCGGCAAGGTACTGGGAGGGTCCAGCGCGTTGAACGGGCTACTCTATATCCGCGGTCAACGTGAAGATTACGACCGATGGTCTGATCTTGGGAATGCAGGTTGGTCCTACGATGAAGTTTTACCTTACTTTAAGAAATCTGAAGATCAGGAGCGAGGTGAAGATGCCTACCACGGAGCCGGCGGGCCGCTGAAAGTCAGTGATTTAAGGCTAAGGAGGCCGATTGCTGACATGTTTATTGAAGCTGCTAAAAACAGTGGTATCCCTTACAACAACGATTGTAATGGGAAAGATCAAGAAGGCGTTGGATTCTACCAACAGACAGCCAGCAACGGACTGAGATGCAGCACAGCAAAGGCATTTCTGAAAAGTGCTAAGTCGAGAACGAATCTTGATATCGTTACCTGTTCTCATGCCACTAAGGTATTGATTGAAAACCAGCGTGCTGTTGGCGTTGAATTCGAAAAAAATGGAGAACGGCACCGAGTATTTGCAGAAAAAGAAGTGATTTTAAGTTGTGGCGCAATTGGTAGCCCTCAAATACTTCAGCTGTCTGGTATCGGACCAAAAGCGCTTCTAGAAAAGTATGATATCCCACTGGTCTGTGATTTACCTGGTGTCGGTGAGAACTTGCAAGACCACCTACAAATTAGGTTAGTGTATAAGACGAGTCAAAGAACGCTCAACGACGAACTGAATAATATATTTAAACGAATGGCGGTAGGCCTTCAGTATATTTTTACACAATCTGGCCCTTTAACTCTCGCAGCTAGTCAAGTTTATGTATTCACAAAATCAAATGAGGACGAGCCTCGACCCGATATTCAATTTCATATGCAGCCCTTAAGCGCTGATAAACCGGGTGATGGTGTACATCCATTTTCGGCTTTTACGTCTTCTGTCTGTCAACTGAGGCCGTATTCTCGTGGTCGAGTTCGAATCGTATCATCAGATCCTAAAGTGCATCCTGCGATTGATTCATGTTATCTGTCTGATCAAAGAGACCAACAAGTTGCTATTGATGCTATTAAAGTTGCTCGTCGCATTGCAAATACAAGCCCGCTGGCTGAGCACATTATCAGTGAGCATGTTCCCGGCGAAAATTATCAGACAGACGAAGAGTTATTGGCGGCAGCAAGAAAGTATAGTCAGACGATTTATCATCCGACGAGTACCTGCAAAATGGGGAAGGATGCGACTTCAGTAGTAGATGAAAGACTCCGTGTTCATGGCGTTAAAAACCTGCGCATTGTCGACGCATCAATAATGCCGGAAATTACCTCCGGCAATACCAATGCGCCGACGATTATGATCGGAGAAAAAGCAGTGGACATGATAATTCAAGACCATTTTTCGCCTAGCGCTGAGGATCATGCTCAGAAGGAGCGAACTCCCCAAACTCAGTGACAGCAAATCGTTGAGCAGCATTGCGGAGCGCAGGTAAAAATTGCCTGAGCTCCTCTATCGATTTCCTAGCTGATGGTGCATGCACGGCGATTGTAAACACCACCTGATTTGACTTATCAAAAACAGGTACAGCGACAGCAACCATATCATCTAAAAATTCACCATTGTCTGTGCCCATTCCCGACTCGCAGATGCTCTCTAAGTGTCGCTCCAACGTATTCACATCGGTGATTGTTTTCTCCGTTTCCTTAGTCAGTGTTATCGACTTTAACAAACGTTTTCGCGTGGCTTTTGGCATATTTGCTAAAAACAATTTACCTGAGGCCGTGCAGTGGAGCGGATAGTGTTTTCCTACGGGCAACTGGATTCGATATGGCCAGTTTGTTTCAACGCGCTCGAGGTAAAGAATTTCGTTACCATCCAGAATGGTCAGGTTACATGTCTCACCTACCTCTTTAGATAAGTCAGAGAGGATGATTTTTCTGTGGCTGTTGAGAGAAGAGTGTTTAAGCGCATCTCTGGCCATGTCTCTAAACTCATCACCCACCGAGAATTTTTTACCGTTGGGCTCTCTTTTAAGGTACCCCTGTTCTTCTAGTTGTTGTGCAATTCTGTGAACCGTTTGTTTGGGTAAATCTAACTCTTCAGCAAGATAGGCACTGGAGACTGCACGTCCTGTTTTGACAACAAGCTTAAGCAGTTCGAAACCTCTCACTAGTGTCGATTGTGTCTCTTTCATGTACGTTCTCGCACTCTCGAAGTGGTTTTTCCTATTGTTTATCTCTCAATCATATCATATGGAATTGATGAAATTGAGATTATAAGTCTCAAATCTGTACATGATTGCTCCGGTTTGATGGTCGCTGAGTGTCTTTTTCCATACAAAAATAGAGAGTTAATTGATATTAACTCTCCAATGATAAATTAATCCTAACAAAAGATAATTAGAGTAATTAATTATCAAAATTGACACAAAAAATAAATGAATGATGGGTCATTGTAAAATCGTGTTCATATAAATACTATTCAAATATCCAAGCTGATGGGGGTATTGAAAGGAAAAATAGCTCTGAAGATGTTTAGCAAATTCCCGTATTTGCGTAAGAACAAGCTTTGGGGAAGTCATTTCTGGCAGAGGGGTTATTTCGTTGATACGGTCGGCATCAATGAAGAAATAATTCGTCGATATGTAAGACACCAAGAAAAGGTGGAAAAGCAAAGTCAGTTAGAGATAGAGCTAGAATAGCCAAGAG
>NZ_PEIB01000036.1 GCF_004116385.1 Veronia nyctiphanis
CATTGTTTTAATAGTATTAAAAATATATTTGGTGATTATTTATGTAGCTAATATTTTTAATAAAAGTTAACTCATTGTTTTAATAGTATTAAAAATATATTTGGTGATTATTTATGTAGCTAATATTATTTTGATATTAAAAATAGAGATAAGTACGTATTTCACATTACTCATTTGTCTAAATTTGACGACATATAGAGGATGTGATTAATATATGGAAAACCATATATAATGCTCTGTGCGTTTGCTGCAGTGCAAAAATTGATATTGAGAGAATTGAAACGATGACCCAGTTTGATGATGAAATGCCAGCGCTGGAAACCAGTGAATTTATGGAGCCTTCCACTGAGCTTCTGAGTAAACCTAAATCTGCGCACCCTGCCAAAATTCTTCTGATGTACGGCTCCCTGAGAGAGCGCTCGTACAGCCGTTTAGTGGTTGAAGAGTGTCAGCGTTTATTGACAGCGATGGGAGCAGAGACGCGAGTGTTCGACCCATCGGGTCTGCCGCAACCTGATAGCTGTGATGAAACACACCCAAAAGTGGCTGAGCTACGTGAGTTGGTATTGTGGTCTGAAGGTCAGGTGTGGTGTTCGCCAGAGCGTCATGGTTCGATGACTGGCATCATGAAAAGTCAGATTGACTGGATTCCATTAAGTATGGGGGCAGTGCGCCCAACACAGGGTAAAACCTTGGCTGTGATGCAGGTGTGTGGCGGGTCTCAGTCATTTAATGCCGTAAACCAGCTGCGGGTTTTGGGCCGCTGGATGCGTATGCTGACTATCCCAAACCAGTCATCAGTCGCGAAAGCGTTTCTGGAGTTCGATGAGGCAGGAAGAATGAAGCCGTCGTCCTACTACAACCGGATCGTTGATGTGATGGAAGAGCTGTTGAAATTCACCTTGCTAACCCGCGACCACAGTGACTATTTGGTAGACAGATACTCCGAGCGCGTTGAGAGTGCAGCAGAGTTATCCAAGCGAGTGAATCAAAAGACCATTTGAAGGCGCTTCGGTCTCTAGCGCCTTCGCATAGCTATGTCGAGACCTGACTAACCGATAACATCGGGGTCTTTATCGGGCTTGGCATAGCTGAGCCTGCCAAGGCGTTTGGTGGTGTGGTAGCCATCAAGGCCAGAAACCGCCACCGTCTCCAATAGCTCGATATCGATAAAGCCATCATCTTGTACCGCGAGCGGCTCAACAATTACATCGGTGATTTCTCCGATGATCATCACCGTTTGGTTGACTTCGAGTGTTTGGGTTTCGACCAGTTTTAACGCGAACTTCAAACGACTTTGAGATACAAAAGGTGCGTGTACGTCTTCGATATATTGTTCGTCTAATTTTACTGCTTCGAACTCAGACTGATCTTTTGGGTAGCGCGCTGAAGTTTGATGGGCTTTCTGCCAGATGTCAGCAGAGACATGGTTAATGGTGTAGCTGCCCGTCATCTGTATATTTTCGAGTGTATCGCGGGTAACGGTATGTGGCCGCACAATCATGCCGATCAAAGGTGGGTTTGCCCCTAAATGGAAAACAGAACTGACAATGGCAAGGTTAGTGTTGCCGTTGGCGTCAGCCGTTCCGATAAGGTTGGCGCTTTTGAAGCCTGATAGGCTATTTATAAATTTTGCCCGAAATCTATCATCACTTTCATCAATGGCGGATCGGCTCCAATGCATTTTGTTTCCTTTTTTCGTGTTATTAGCAGACAGGATTACTGAGTGTAAGCATTTTTCGATCACTCGTACTATCGACAGTTTCTGCTTTTACTGATTTGATCAAAAGAAATTTGCGTGTGGATTAATTCCTCATAATGACTGGTTATTGAGCGGGTGAGCATTAATGTGATGATCAAATGTTGTGTTAATTAGTTATTCGTGAATGTGTTGGCAGAGGGTACGTCTAATCTGAGGCAAAAAGTGTGTTTTCTGTCGATCAACCCAAGTAACGATGAATGATTCAACTGCGCGTTTAGTAGTATGAAGTGTTCTTTTTAAAAGCATTACAATCCAACATAGATTGTATTCATTCAACGTGATAAAAGTTGGACAAAAATATGAGTTCACAGATTGAAATTGAGTCGTCTAGGAATGACAAGGCACACTCTTGGCACCATTTTCGGCGCGGTGCGCTGGATGCCTCTCCACTGTGCCTTGCTGTTATGCCATGGGGGTTACTCGCAGGCTCTTTTGCGATTGAAGCTGGTTTGGATCCTTTTCAGGCGCAAGCAATGTCAGCGATTGTGTTTGCTGGTGCCGCCCAGCTTGCAGCGACAGGTATGATGAAAGCTGATGCCTCGCTGTGGATCCTCATGATGACGACCGCGATCATTACCTCACGGCACCTTTTGTACAGTCTTTCAATGCGTGACCGTATTAGCCCATTACCCGCCAAGTGGCGGTTTGGTTTGGGTTTTTTACTCACTGATGAGTTATTTGCTGTGACGGCGGGAAAGCCCCCAGAGGACTTTAACCGCTGGTATGCGTTGGGCGTCGGACTTTGGTTTTATATCTGCTGGAACGTCGCAAGTTTTGTTGGCATTGTGGCAGGCGAGCTTATCCCGAACTTAGAGAATGTCGGCCTAGAGTTCGCCATTGCGGCGACGTTTATCGCTATTGTGGTGCCTATGGTAAAAAATATTCCGACACTTGCAACGGTGATAACGGCTTTGGTTTTGTCAGTCGCGTTTGAAAGCCTGCATGTAGACGGTGGGATGATGATCGCTAGCGTGTTGGCAATGGTTGTGGGTTTCTTCTGTCACGAGTGGAGGGATGCATTATGATTTGGTTTTCTATCTTCGCAATGACAGCCATTATTTTTCTCAGTCGCTATCTTTTTTTATCGCCGGGTTTGCCATTAAAAATATCGGACAAGCTACGAGATTTTTTATCGTTCTCCGCACCTGCGGTACTAACCGCGCTCTGCGCACCGATCGTCTTCTTAAGAAATGGGCAATTGGATATATCTGCTGATAATCCCTACTTGGTCGCTGCATTGGCCGCCGTATTGTTGGCCTATTTCACCCGAAAAATGTTGTTGACTGTTATTGTCAGTTTTCTGGTCTTTTTCTTTTTCAAATAAAAAACCGGAGCAAGGCTCCGGCTTATTTTCCTTTATCATCGCCTAGCCATTTTTTGGCTTTATCAACAAAACCTTTGATTGAAGCTCAGGCTCATCAAGTCGCGAATATTTCAGAAGCAACTCATCGATGCCATCATTATCAATGTCGGCAGTAGTCACATCATCGCCCTGGCCAGGAATGTCGACTGACAGGCTTTTGCTAATTCGCTCAAAGCGCTTTGAGGAAGTGTTTGCAAAGAAAACTTTTAATTTGGTGTCACCGCTTGAGAGCACCAGATCTTTCAGGCCGTCTCCGTTGAAGTCTGCAAGTTGGGCAAGCGCATTTCCTGCTGTTCCTGAGTTGATACTGAAGCTGAGCTCGGTTTCTTTGTTGAGAATCGGCTTGGAGGAAAAGCTATTGTCTTTATTCATACCGAACAGATAAATGTCCTGATCGACACTACCTGATACCAGTGCGCTGATGATCTGGGATACGCCAATATCAATACCGCTAAGCATCATTTCTTTGCGGTTATCATTGTCGATATCTACCATTTTTAGGCCACCCAGTGTCCCATCAGCAGTTAATACTGCATCGGGCTTATCTTTGAACGAGAGTGTGTTGGCCTTCTTGTGACCGAGATGAATTTCGTAGTCGTTGTTGCGATCGAGTGCACCCGTACTGGTTGTCTTAACCACAATCAGATCAGGAATATCATCATTATTAAGGTCTTCAAAGTGTTCAATACGACGTAACGACAGGTTGCTTTGGTCCAACGTTCGCCCGTCTGCGTCTTTTTTGTTCCACCACTCATCGATTAAAAAGTCTGCCTTAAGCGGAACGATATTGGGCTGTTGACTGAAAAGTGCATCTTTTGTCTGTGCGTAATAGCTGATTTGCCCGTTCTGTAGCTCAATCAGATCGTCGAGGCCATCGAAGTTGAGGTCTTCCATCAGGATTTCAGGTGGCCGATAAGTCACCACCTCGCCATTGATTGTCGCTTTCGCGGCAATGGGGTAGTCGCGTTTCAACAAGCCTTTATCGCTGAATTTGAGCACACTGACTTGATTGAAACTTTGAATCAGTACTTCTGCCACCCCGTCACTGTTGTCATCAAACAAAAAATCATCTTTTGCCAAATAGTCGCTGTTTTTATTTGGCATCGTGGTAGAAACGTTCGCCACATTTTCAAATGGGTTGACCGCTGATGGGTTGAACAAAAAGAGTGTGTCAGAAGACAGGAAATAGATTTGCTGATTTATCCCTTCCTGATATTGACTGACATCAAACCGTTGGAGGCTATCCGGCACCAGTATCTCTCTGGCTTTGACGTACTCGCGAGCGGAATTGTTTGTGTATATCTGGAGCACGCGTTGGTTGTTTTGAGCCCCCAATACTATCAGCTCTTTCCCAACTGCAGGCAGCAGTTCAACAGCCATGACTGGGTGGGTAACCACCATACCCGTCTCTAAAGCGACGATATCTGATTTGAGTTTACGGGAGTCAGCATAACTTACTGTCGATGAAAGAAGCAGCGCAGAAACGCATGCTGAGAGAAGTGCTTTACGTACGAACGTTTTCATTAATATTCCATCTATCAAATTACACGCTGTATTCAACTGCTCAATTCAGCATTAGTTATCTCATTTACAAGTGTTTAATATTGATTAGCAACTTGAATCTTCTGTCTTTGAGAGTCAGCACGCCATAATTGCCTCCGGCCCAGCACGTTGCACAAGACCTCGATTTTACAACCCAGAGTGAGGCCTAAATACACAGGATGTACTATGTAGCTGATTCGTTGTCGTTCCAAAATTGTAATGCGACTCATTTCATAATTAAGACAGAGTAGAGTTCAACAGCTTGATGCTTATTCCACAAGCGAGAATTCGGCGCTCAGCGGCAAATTGAGGTTTTGTTACTATTCAGCGTGACAAAGACGGATAAGGATAACGATGATGAATGATTTTAAAACATATAGCGCTGAAGCCTTTTTCGATAATACCTCTTATCGTGGTACAGAGTTTTCGAAAGACGGAAGCAAGATTTTACTGAGTTGCGATGAAACGGGAGTGTATCAACTTTATCGCTTAGACATTGCGTCAGGCACTAAAGTGAAGCTGACTGATAGCAAAGACACTGTGCATCCTGTCCGTTATTTCCCTGAAGATGATCGCTGTTTGTATATGAGCGACAGCGGTGGTGATGAGCGTTTTCACGTCTACGTACTCTCGGCAGATGGCGCAGTCACAGACCTAACCCCTGGCGAAAAAGTACGCGCAATATTCAGCCGCTTCTCAGCGGATGGCCGTTCTTTCTATGTTCAAAGCAACGAGCGTGATGAGCGAGCAATGGATCTGTATCGTTATGATGTAGAAAGCTATGAGCGCGAGCTGGTATTCCAAAATGACACTGGCTTTTCAACAGGTAACGTCAGCCCTGATGGTCGTTATGTCGCACTAACTCAGAATAATTCGAATACCGATTCTGACGTTTACCTTGTCGACCTAGAGTCCACGGATAAAGTACCTGCAAAAGTAACTTCGTTTGATTTTGCTGCACAAAATCATCCGTTATCCTTCTCTACAGACTCCAAAACGCTCTACGTCGGCACCAACGCGACCGGCGAATTTACCAGTGCTCTGGCCATTGATCTCGAAACTTTAGAAGCGACTCCGTATCTTGAAGAAAAATGGGATATTGTTTTCCTGAACTTCTCTTCATCGGGTAAGTACCGTGCACATTGCATTAATGAAGATGCCAGCATGCGCCTTGTGGTTACTGATATGGAGAGTGGTGAGTCTATTTCACCTCCTTCAATTCCTGAAGGGCAAATTTGGTCGTATTCGTTTTCAGCAGACGAAACCAAGCTTTCTTTTTACCTCGATACCGACACATCACCTACTGACCTGTATGTATGGGATATCGTCAGTGGGGATGTGAAGCGACTGACACACTCGTTAAGTTCACAGATGACGCAAGAGCATTTGGTCGGTGCGACGGTGGAGCGTTTTGAGAGCTTCGACGGTCTCACAGTGCCGGGTATCTTGTATAAACCGAAACAAGCGAGCGCTGATAAGCCTGTGCCAGCAGTGATTGAAATTCATGGTGGTCCGGGTGGCCAGAGTGTGACGGGTTATAATCCTGTTCGCCAGTTTCTTGTTAACAACGGTTATGCGGTATTTGCAGTCAATAACCGAGGTAGCTCTGGTTACGGTAAGACATTCTTCCACCTTTCCGATCGTAAACATGGTGAGGTGGATCTTGATGATATCGTTTGGGGTAAAAAATACCTTCAATCGCTGGACTGGGTTCAATCTGAGAACGTAGCTGTCATGGGTGGAAGCTATGGTGGCTATTTAACCGCGGCAGCACTGACCTTCAGACCAGAAGAGTTCAAACTGGGGATTAATATCTTTGGTGTGACTAATTGGGTACGTACGTTGGATCCGGCGTCTATTCCACCATGGTGGGAAAGCTTCAAAAAAGCACTCTACGATATGATGGGTGACCCAGCGACAGACACAGAGCGTCACCGTCGCATATCGCCGCTGTTTCACGCCCACAATATCACCAAGCCATTAATGGTTGTTCAAGGTGTTAACGACCCTCGCGTACTCAAGATTGAGAGCGACGAGTTGGTAGAAGCAGCCCGTAAGAACAATATTCCAGTTGAATATGTAGTTTTCGACGATGAAGGACACGGTTTCACGAAAAAAGCGAACCGCATAACTGCGGCAAATGCTTTCCTCAGCTTCCTTCAGGAACACATGCCAGCATAATTGCTAAAGAAAAAGCCACCTCAGATGAGGTGGCTTTTTTTATGAACGGACTATTTCGCGACAAACTCCATAAAGGCTTCCCGCATCCGTCCCTCGTGAGACTTGAGGTAGAGAGGGGATAGCCGGTCTCTGTTGAAGTAACGCCTGTCTATATCGTGCTGCAATGTCGGCTCCCAAATTGCGTTTTGCGTAATTCGGTTGTCAGTACCAGATATCTTAGTATGGTAACCCCATTGCCATTGATCAATACCCGTGATTTGTACGATTTTAGGCTTCATTTCTTTACGCGGTGTCAACGGGAAGCTCAAATTCATACCAGCATAGTCTTCGCCTGATCGATGTGCTTCAAGCGTTACACGCAGATCGCCAAACCAGTGATGGGATTTTATCGAGTAGCCAGCATCACCTACCCAGTACTCACCATTTTGTACTTCTATCGCCCAGTCCAGCTCTGGTGCGTAAAAGCGATAGCTTCTCAAAAGCGGCGTTGCTTCCTTACCTGTTTTCTCTTGGCTGAAACTGCCTGTAGTCAGCGTAAACTTATGCCGGCCAGAGGGAGATTGCCACTGTGTCTCATTGAGAACGCCATGGTAGTCTTTGTATGTTTTACCTACGCTGAATTGGGAAAATATGCCATAGGGCAAGTCGAAAGCCTGATGAAATAGGGCTCTATCGATGCCTCTTTCGTGGGGGGTGATAGGGTGCCACCAATAATCACGGACATCTTGGCTCGTGGCTACGGGGGTCATATGTCTGATATCAAGACTGCCGCCCGGCCAGATATCAACGACTAAATTTGTTGCAAGTGCCAGAGAATAATCGAAAACGCCAAACTCTGTACCAGCAGTCGAAAGCAGGCTTGGCGATAGGTTTATTTTTGGTGTTATTGCAGAAAAACTGAGCTCTTTTTCATTTTTTGCCCAATTTACGGCTCTGTATTTCCGAAGGGTATTAAATGTGTCATAGTTAAGTTCACTGCTTGCCCGCTCTCCCGCCAGGAACTCTCGGACTGTTTTTCCATCCCCAGTAACTTCCAGCATGGGTAGTTTATTGTTGAGCAAAAAGACTTGAAACTTACCGCTTTCATATTTACTGATCAGGCCAAGTGCGACACCAATAGCATCTAATTCATTGTGATTGAATGTACTGTTTTCGAAAGCGACAGAGTACACGGTATCACCATGGTGTTCGCGAACAAACTGGAAGCCGTATTGAGAAAGGGTTGTTTTAATGATGTTTGTTTTTAACTCACCCACATCGGTGTTGATAATTCGCTCCATGCCTTTCGGTGCAGCAATGTTTTCTGATGAAATCGTTGGGTAACTTTCAAGTTCTGTGCGTGGTGTTTGTATTTGGTGGTGACGTGAGTATTTTTGCTGAGAGTCAGACAAGCGAAAAGGAACACGAAGCTCAATTCCTACATAACGATTATCGCGGTTAGTTGTTGCGCTGTTTGAATAAGCTTGAAGCTTTGCAGATGCCTCAGCCTGAAAAGGTAACAGGCCTTTTGGGGTGAAGAGCTTTAAGCCAGCGTTATAGCCGGTGCCGTCATAATCGCCCGCGAGTTGCAACCAATCGGTCGCTTGCCACTCAATGCCACCAAATGGACCACTAAGGAAATTAATACCCATCTGATTTCGTTTATTGCTCTTGCCATATCCTGCACTGATTTTGATGTTTGAATATGTCAGGCTCGCCACACCGTAGGTGTTGTCGTGATAGTTTGCAATGCCGCCAGCATCCTGCATACCGACTGCTACGCTTAGCGGTGAAGAGGGAAACCAATTTTCAGTTGATGCTTTAATTGAGAATGAAAGGTCGCTACTCGCATCACCGTATCCGGTATCTCCATCAAACCGCTTATAGGTATTCTGCACAGTAAATTCGACACCGGGGAGTATGCCTAAACCGAATAAAATAGTGTTGTGTGCACCGATACCGTAACGTGTTTTGAAGTTAATATTATCTTCATGGTGCCAGGCCGTGCTTACTTCACCGAAGTCGAGTGTACTCGCATTAGGTACGCGTAAAACCCCGGTATATCCCGTTTGGGCGAAGCTCGTGTTGAGGCTATTTTCTGCTTCAGCGGAGAATGACGTGGGCAGGAGTAAACCTGCAAAAAAAGCGAAACGAATAGAAGTTGCCATGTAAAACTCAAAGCTACAAAAAACAAAAAAGCAGGCGAAAATTTCGCCTGCTAATACTTACCGAATGGTATTCATGCGTTAACCGCCAGTGCCGCCAGTTACACCTGTAGTACCAGTTGTACCGGTTACGGTGCCACAGATACCAGCGTTGAAGTTGATTGTTGTTTCTTCGTTGGCATCGGAAACATTGACAGTTGTCCTCTTATAATCTGTTCCCTTACTTGTGGTCAACCAAGTGTCAACTTTGAACTCTTTGTTCGCTGGGACTTTAAATTCCACTGTTCCTTGGTCAGTTATTTGCTGTTTGCCATAATACTTGTAAGGGGAAGATGTAGTGACCTGAACCAGAGCATTTTGCTTCTTTGGCCCCAGATTATTATCTTGACACGTGCTCGTTACATCAACACTCAATGTTTTTAGAGCCTCTGGTGCCAACGATTTCAATGTCACTTTCGCATTGTTTAAGTCGTCACAAAAGTTGCCTGACAGCTTTGTATTGCCTTCGGTACCGTTTTCAAGTACGTAGCTTTCAATCACTGATGTATTGTCCGGACCGAGGACGTCTAGGGTACCTTGGAAGCTTGGAACATTCCAAAAAGTATGGGACGTTATTTCATCAAAGTTGACAGTCTCGGACCAACTACCGCCGTCACGTCTGAGAACCGTTGTGATTGGGTATTGATCACCACCACCTGAAACTTCAAACTCAATATCAACCTTACGACAGTTTTCGCTAGCAAAATAGTCGAGGTTGTAATACGACAAGTGGGTGATTTCTGCTTCCACGATGAATACATTACCTTCTTGTCTTACAATTCTGCCCTGTCCGTCATACTTCCACCGACCATTGACTTCATCGTATGACCAAAGTGGAATTTGTCCATTTAGTTCTAGAGCTTTACCTTCAGCGTCAGTTGTATCTGCGGGGACTTTAAACTCTAGTTTGACAGGGTCTGCGGCCGCATCTTTAGCTTCAAGATTTGCAACAACCTGCCCTTTTTCATTTGACAGTTCAATTGCAGTAAAACCAGCAGAAATGAAGTTTATGCGTCCGTTTTCAGGAAGGTCAATATCGTTGTTTGTGTCATCAGAAAGATCAACGCTGATAGGCGCTAAACCACCCGGGAAAGCATCAAGAGGAGACGTTTCTTGATCTGTGTCAGACTCACCAGCATCATTTGAGAAATAAACGACATTGGCTGTAACTTCGCCAGTTACTTCATTTCCATACTTATCTTTCAAAACAGTATCTTTTGGTATTTCAAGTGCAACTGTTCCGCCGGCTAAGTTCGCTTTTGATGAATCAGTTTGAATTTCAATAGCTTCAGTAGTTCCACCTTCAACTGAGCCGAATTTTGCTTGTTGGCCTGCAATTGCAATTTCTTTGTTTTCAGTACCTACAACAGGCGTCAGTTGGATTGTTTCAGACTGGCCCAGCTTTGACGTACCTGTTTGGCCAGCGTCGCTATTTCCTCTAATGTAAAGCGACCTACTGGTCGAGAAATAGTCGTCATCTTTAACAAGAACCTCTAACTCAAACGATTGTTGTTGAGCTTCCTTGAGGTGAATAACAAATTGACCACTTTTTGTTTCATAAGCCTGCCCTAAGATTTTTGTGTCTTCTGCTGCTGCAGCTTGCACATTATCTGGGATGTCTTTGCTTGTCACCCGTGTAGCGCCTGAAACTGTTACCAATTCACGTTCGTCTAGATCTGTGCTTAGGTCATCTTTGAGATAAAACGTAATGGATTTACCTTCTGGCAGCGCTTGATTGAGTTCGACAAGTGATACGGTTAAAGGGTTTTCAATCGTTTTCGCTGCTTCTGGCGGAGCTGGTACTTGTTCATCAGCTTTTCTTGGCTCTACACAGCCAGTAAGCGCAAATGCCGCACATGCGGATGCGAGCACGGTTTTTTTCATGTTCGGGATATTCATGCCTAGCCTTAATTCATATTAGAAATAAACTGGAATTTTGAGCTAGGGTATAGAAAATCTGTACAAAATCAGTGATTTTTATATTTCATGAACCATAAATGAGATCACTGGCTCATTTATGGTTCAATTTTTGAGTTTAACGTTGCCAATTGATTGTTTTGTGACTAGCAATTCGGCCTGTGGGATGGGCTAAACTTGGCGAAAAATACATCAAATTCTTAGCCCCTACTACTTAGCCCCAACAATCTCAAAATCATCAACGCGCAGTTTGGCCGAACCGTCTTTTTGAAGAACCCATAATTCCTTGGTAATGATGCCGTAAGCATTGTTCATTTCCCAAGATGCTGACACTATTGCTGCATCACCGCTGACGACTTCCAGTTTGGTCCCCATATATTTTACGTCATCAAAACCCTGCCCTATGATGTTGGTCCAAAATGCTTGGATTGACACTTTTCCGATAAAAATACCGAATGGCATGGCGGTCATCACAGCGCCTTCCTCATATTGATTTGCAGCACCTGCGGCATCGCCGCGGTTAAAGGCACTTTTCCATCCCTCACTGGCTTTTAACACCGCTTCTGTGACGCGTTTTTTGTCAGCGTCGCTGATTTGTAGACCTTGTGGTGCTTTGTAGTAGTCAACAACATTCATTGGTAGCTTGGGTTGTGGCTTCTTGTGCTCGTGAGCGACAGCAGATGGAGCTGAAACAAGAAAAGCCGTTGCCATTACTGCACTGATGATCGATGTCTTTGTGGTTTTCTTCATAATATCCTCTTGTATTCTTATTGAGCATCAAAGTATCCATAGTGACTGTTAGTCGATGCTCTCCATAATGTTCGTGATTACTAGAATAAGGTTTTTTCCAATCAGATAAATATGTGTTCGTTGAAATGACTGTTTAGATAAAACGATTAATCGATTCTGATATACCGTTCGTAAATTAAAGACGGATTCAAATTCAGTTGAAATATGCTTCTTGTTGATATGCTAAATAAATAATCCATACATTATGCCCTAAAAACTTACTCAGTGTCGTACGGTTAAATAAAGGCATCTACTCTGTGCTGTTAAAAAACTACCGCCTATAATTTAGAGGGATTACGTCTTGCGGATTTAGCAGAATTTATGTTTGATAATATGAAAATTAAAAACAAACTTCCTTTTGTCATTATTACATTCGCGCTTATTTCAGCAATTATTACAGGTGGAATCAGTTTTAAATATTCTGCTGACCAGTTAACGTCATCAGCCGAGGGCAAGTTAACTGCGCTATTGGAATCGAGAAAAGAGTCATTAACACACTATTTTGAAATTATCAGCAAAGATATCGTGTTTCAGAGTCGTTCACCAACCGTCAGAGAGGCAATGGCTTCTTTCGGTGAAGGCTGGAAACTTATCGACAGCGACCCCAAAAGGGCACTACAAGCGCTGTATATTTCTGATAATCCGTTCGATGTTGGGCAGAAAGAATCACTGACCCACAGTGATGACGGCTCCATATACAGCAAGTATCACAGCGACTTCCATGGTTATTTTCGCAACTTGGCTGCTACACATGGTTACTATGACATTTTTCTCGTTAATCAAAAGGGAGATATCGTTTATTCCGTAAAGAAGGAAAACGACTATGCCACCAATTTGTTGAGAGGTGAATGGAAAGACAGTCACATTGCCGAGGCTTTCATTCAGATAAATAAAAACCCTTCTGTCGGCTCCTTGTATCTGACTGACTATTTTAATTACGGCCCGAGTAATAATGAACCAGAGGCATTTCTAGCCACACCTATTCATATAAAAGGCGAGGAATATATAGGTGTTTTGATCTTCCAAATGCCTATTGCGGCGCTTAATTCTGTTATGCATGTCACCGCGGGGATGGGGGAAACTGGTGAAACATTCCTTGTTGGTTCAGATCGCCTCATGCGCAGTGACTCTCGATTTTTAGGCTCTAAGAGTATTTTGAAAACACGTGTTGATACAGACTCAGTTGATAAAGCGCTGAAAGGAATATCAGGGATACACACTGAGATGGATTACAGAGATGAGGAAGTGTTATCTGCTTTTGCGCCTTTTAAATATATGAGTTTGAATTGGGCCATCATCGCAGAAGTTGAAAGAGCAGAAATTTTACTCGGCTTGTACGAGCTCACCGCTATTCTACTTACCGCCATGTTGATAGGCAGCGTCGGTATTTTGCTTGTTGGTTATTATATTGCTTCAGATATTGCCACGCCGATTTCCAATATGACGACTATTATGAACCGGCTTGCCGACAACGACCTTGATATCAATATCTCGGTATCACAAAGAAAAGATGAAGTAGGTTGCATGGCGAAGGCGCTGGAGGTCTTTAAGAGCAATGCGATCGAGCGCGATAAGTTACAGAAGAAGCTCACGCATATGGCTCACCATGACATGCTGACAGGGCTCCCGACACGCAAGCTGATCATGGATAGGTTGCAGGACATTACTGCTGAGTCAGGTAAGGAGAGCAGGACGTTTGCTGTCATGTTTGCGGATCTCGATAATTTTAAAACCGTCAATGACACCCTTGGCCACCATATTGGTGATGAGGTAATCAAAACTGCCGCCAGAATATTTAAAGAGTCGCTAAAGGAAGAAGACTTTGTCGCTCGAATCGGCGGTGATGAGTTTATTATTTTGGTGACTGATGTTGCAGATGCGGATGCAGCGTTGATTGTCGCTAACAAGTTAGTTGTCGCGATAAAAACAGGGCTTAGCGTTGTTTGTGCGACTATCCCTGTTACCCTGAGCCTTGGTGTTGCTATTTACCCTGAAGATGCTGGAGATGTCACGTCGCTTATTCGCCATGCTGATGAGGCAATGTATCGAGCGAAAGAAGCCAGTAAAAACCGTTGCAGTCGTTAGGAAAGTTTCAATTAGTAATGATGGAACCAATCTGGCTGCAAAGGTACTCAGTAATATCTCACGTTAGCAAGTAACCTTTTAAAGAGCTTGCAATACGAAATGCCGATGCATTGGTAACCTTATTCCAGAGGAGAGCCTGCGCAAAACCGTAACTGTAGTGATGCCGACAGACGCTCACACAGGAAGCGGAGGAGAACGGCACTGAGAGCCTTGCGCGCTTAACAACAATAATACTTCTTTCTATTCACTATTCTCTCGACACTCTTATCCGTTCATACCTCATATCCAGGCGAGCTTTTTTCGACTCCACGTGCCAGTGTCTCTCACAACAGCCTTCTTGTGAGCCCGTTTCTCTTTAATTCGAAAAAAAACTTCGCAGCTAGATGTCTGATATTTCCTTTTAAAAGCCAATAACTTACCGAACACCTACCTATAAAAATAAAAAACAACGTTTCAAATGAAACAAAAAAACACTGTACATATAATTTTGAACGATGTTTAATTGAGCCCGTCTTCAGAGGAGAGCTTCTGAAAATCAGAAGTCAGAATTTATAAGTAAGGTACGGAAGAGACAGAGTATTCCTGCGTATCTTGTGGTGTTAGACAAGAGTCTGACGAAAAAATAGATAAACAATACTAGGTGTAATCATGAAAAAGTTTGTACTTTCAGCTGCTGTAATCGCTACTTCAATCATGGCTCAATCGGCGTTTGCTGCGACTAACGCGAGCAACGATTACAATTTCGTTTCTGGTGGTGTTCAATTCAGCAAGTTCAATAATGAAATGCCTACGAAAGCGAAGAAAGGCGGAGAGTTTGAATCGTCTAAAAAAGTCATGGGTGGTTATGTTCGTGGTAGCTATAACTTTGCAGACAACTTCTTTACAGAAGCCCGCGTTGACCTGTCTAAGAAAGGTGATGCAAAAGTGACTGATGGTCTGGTTGGTATCGGTTACTACCAGCCAATCAACAATGATCTGTCTCTATATGGTCTGGCTGGCTACTCTGCAAAGCAATTCAAGCTTCCTAACAAAACTGGTGGCAAAGACAAGCTAAAAGAGAAAGGCCTGACTGGTGAAATTGGTGCGAAATACCATGCGACTGACAGCTGGACCATTGAGCCAGCGATTCGTTACTCAAAATATGACCACAGTGCTTATGAAGTAAAACTGGGTAACACCATTAACGTATACAAAAACGTTAGCCTTGAAGCAAACGTGAGCCAAGACCAGTTCAAACCTAAGGGCGCGGATGAGAAAACCAAGCAAACTAAGTTCATGCTGGGTGCGCGTTACAACTTCTAAAGTTGAATGCTAATAAAGTAAAAAAAGCCGCCTTGTGCGGCTTTTTTCGTTCTGACAGGAGAAACTGAGCTAAAACCTGCCATACGTTTTTTGGAATAATCACTTATCCCTTTGAGATATTTTTATCTGAGCCTATTTTCTGAAGAATGCTTCTTAAAATCAGAAATAAGAATTTCGTTCGTAATCTATATGGATAGGCAAGCCATGCTTGTTTACCTGTTTGAGTCAACTATATTGGGTCAGCCACATCCAGTTGAATTAAATAGGGTGAATAATGAAAAAGTCCGCATTTGTAACTGTTCTAATTTTCTCCTCTGTCTCTATACAATCTGCGCTCGCTGCCAGCGAAGACTATAGTTTCATTTCGGGTGGCCTCCAGCTAACTCAATTTAATCAAGAAATCCCAACAAAACTGAATGACGATGCCACCTCAAAACGTCTTATGGGTGGTTACCTTCGCGGTAGTTTGAGTTTCATAGATAACGTCTTCGCTGAAGTTCGTCTTGATATGGAAAAGAAAGATGACGCGAAAATCACGTACGGCCTTATTGGACTTGGCTACTATCAGCCGATCAACAGCGATTTATCTGCTTATGGTTTACTCGGCTACGCGACGGAGCGCTTCGAACTGCCTTTTGAAGGCGTCAAAGCAAAGGAAAAGGAGAAGGGCATAACTGCTGAGGTAGGTGCTAAATACCATGTCTCTGACATTTGGCTTTTTGAGCCGGCGTTGCGCTACGGAAAGTACGATAAAAGTGCCTTTGAATTAAGATTAGGTAACAACATTGGTGTTTATGACAGCATTAGCGTCGAGGCTAATATTGGTTTCGAACAGTTCCAACGTAAAGGTGATGATAAAAGGCTGAAACAAACTAAATTTACGCTGGGTGCACGTTATAGTTTTTAACAGTGAATGTCTAAAAAGAGTGAATTTAGAAGCCGCCTTGTGCGGCTTTTTCACACTTTGAAATCAAAGTGACGCATAAAAAGCCCTGCTGTATTGCAGGGCAAACTGGGTAAACGCTTGCGTGCCAGTATAGTAAGGGCAGGTAAAAATTTATCTGTTCTACCGAGGTGGAAAACAGACAAAAAGCACGGCTAGTAAGCCGAGCAAAGCTGAGTATTTGCAGCAACCACGGTTGAAGAGTAAACGAATCCAGCAACATCAATGATCATGGTGTTGTAGCTAATAAGGTTACTTTCATCATATTCGGGTGTCGGCCATGTGTGGCGTGTTTCGTTCAATTCAGCAGGCAAATTGACGTTCATACAGTAATAAATTTGGCCAGTGACTATTTGATAATTATTTCCCAGTAAGCGAGATGTTCGCCAGTTAATATTGGGTAAGTAGCGCTTCTTAGATATGTAGTTTACAACATTTACCGTAGCTGACTGAGGTATGTAACCAGAAAAATGTGCAACATCAACAACGCCGAGATCACCATTTGGTGCTTTATAAAAAAATGATTCTGAATAGTTGTCGGGTACATCAACAAAAGTATATCCGTCAGCTGATGCACCGAAAGAAAGAAGTACTGTAGTACTCAGTGTTAGTAGTGATTTTAATTTCATGAAAACCCTAAAAGCTATCCTTGATTTAGTGTTTTCAATACTCAGATAATTCAGTTTTTAACACAAATGATGATTATTTATATAGGGCTATAAATTAAAGGTATACTGCTAATAGTTCGAACAAAAAAGATTATGACTAAATATAACTATGACATTTTGGTGTGAAACCATAGGTTTGTATATTACATCGAAAAGTGGCAAGAATAAAACGTGCTACTCTGCCACGATTATTTTACTTTTCCTTTTTGTATTCTTCTTCTAAAGCTCTCTTTTGTGATTTTTTAACTTCATCCCAAGGCTCGTTATTTTCAATCGCTGAAATACGTTGATTATATTTATTGAAGGCGCGTGATATCACAGAGTCAAGATTAACATCATGCGTTTTTTCAAGAGCAGCGACAGTGTTTAGGAACCCCCAGAGCACATCACCTAGCTCGTCTTCAATATAGCAATGACGAGATTTAGAAAGTTCTTCTGAAACCTCATCAATCTCATTTTTCACTGCATCAAGATATGTTTGCGGGCCTTCAAACCATGTATTGTTATCGTCATAGTTACACTTGCGCTGAACAACAGTAAGTAACTGTTTGAATGTCTGAAAATCGTCCATTTAGCTGTGTTTCCAAATAGCGTTGCTAAGATGCTCCAGTCTTTAGTCAGAGTAGTTTCGCCATCATGTACTCATCGACAGCTTGGCCGTCTACGACCATCGAGTGGCGTTTAATACCTTCGACTTCGAAGCCGCAGGCTTCATAGACTTTTTCGCTCTCTCGTATTGACACATCACTGTGAGCTCAATACGCGATAAATTTTTCTGCTGCGCCCATTCAATAAGATGGGTCATTAGCTTTTTGCCAAAACCTTGTCCTGCGGCCGTTTGAGCCAAACCAATGACGCAGTGTATTTTATGCCTGTTTCGGTTGCTTTAAAGCCAAGGCCAGCTGCGTATCCTAGTATATTCTGCCCTTCCACAAGTACGAACATACAGTCGTTGTCTGAATCAACCAATGAGGTAAGGCGTTTTTTCTGCTGTTCGAGGGTTATTTCACGTTCGTTCGGCTCGAACATCATATATTTTGTTTCGTCAGCCAGTATTTTTTCCAGCGCATTCAACGCTTCGGCGTCAGAAACTTTCACTGTTCTTATTTTCATCTCGCAAGTTCCATTACTTCATGAGCTCAGATTCTCAATATTACGCCGCATTCCAAATTGGCTATCGTCTAACGTTTGAATTTGTTTGGTTTGTCGAAAAATTCATATATTGGCTACGACGCCATTTTGCTGACAACACAGGATAGATGCGACTTATCAGTTTGCACTTAATCCCTTTTAGTATAAATTGAACGCTGTTTTAATTTTGTAGGGCGTATGTCGAAAAAGTCTTCAACTCTCACCGCTCTTCTCATTACCTTGCAGAGTTTTTGCTTCTTGGCTCATGCCGATGACCATGCAGCGAAGAGCGTGATAGAAAGGGCGTCTGAGTCAGCAAAGGTCAAGTTTGAGCCAACGAAATCAATCCCTGATGATGAAATTGATGCTTTTGTTGCCAAATTTGAAACCATGAATAAGCATGTTCAATTATCAATAACAGGTCCGGATGGTCGAAAAGAATATTTGCTTTTTCTCACGGAGGTGGATGAAGAGGCAGGGGAGACACTCCTCCTTTTCAACTATCGGAATAAAAGTGACCCAGAAGATAAAGGTATCTTGATTTACAGCGGAACGGATGCTGAGGATGAAGACAATATTTTTGGTCAAAAGGGTAGTTTCACTATCAAGAGTGGTGTTTTTCCGGACAAAGCAGAAGAACAGCAGGCTTTTTTTGACACTCCAGACTTTGCTTTTTCGCTTCAGGACGACATGACTAAAGCGGTAATTGACGAGGAGGGTACGTTCACGATCAGTGCCAAAATTACCAATGGTGACAGAGATGCAGTTGATATCGCGCTCACTTTCAATATGGCGTTGAACGGATTTGGCGATTCGTCGATTGTCCTGAATAAAGATAAAAGAGAAGCGGTGCTCACAGGCACGCTGGGTATTGGTACTTATAACCAGCTCAAAGATGTTGCGGATAAAATAGATAAGCTATACCTGCAAAATGTCCCTGGCTCTATGTTTGATGACGTGAATATGCATACGGGTCGCCTAATCCGAGAGCATAAAATTACCACGGTTGTGCTGAGTGACAGTGAGGTATCATCCGGCGGTGTCGATCTCTTTGCCGCAGGTTATCAAAGGAAGCTTCAGAAAGGGGGCAAACTGGGCTTTCACTCATGGTGCGGCGTGAGTGATGATGGTCAGAGGGAAGAGGCTGGCAAGCTCGATAATAAAGATTCGGAACACTGGCAACAGCTTACGTATTTCTCTGAAATGCTCGGTAAGGAAAAAGGCCTCGAGTTTTATTTCTATACCCTCTACAGCGCCCCTTGTGACAATATTCATGTGATGTCATTAGACGATGTGAAAAGGTATGGTCTAGCAACAGAAATCTTCAAGTGACGATTCAACAGCCATATTTTTCTCTGCGCAAAGAGCATGAAAAGTGCCTAAGGCGAACGTAGAAAATGCTCCCTCAATCTACGCGGACTTTTAAGTCTGTTGGTTAAAGAGGCTGCTCTGAATATCTTTTGTGTGTGAGCTGCTTACAGATCGTTACAAAGCGTCCCGTTTTTAGACGTAATATAATGATTTAACGTGGAATATCCTCAATCAGAAACCGGGCACGTTTGGCTCACTTTCGGCAGCTCGACACCATCGAGCCCCACTCGTGCACCGCAGGTAAATACCCAATTCGAACAGTCAAAGTTGCTGTCAGAAATCGTTAACTTATTATCATGAAGTGAAAACTCCAACTTACAGTTAAAACTGAACTCTGGGCCCGAATCGCTCTCGGTGTAGACCAGCTTATCCCCGACACGGGTCATTTTGATGGGGACGCCTTCTCCTTCGACCTGACAAATATGGTAGTTGGCGCCCCAAATCAATCCATTGACAAAATAACTCCTGTCTTGTTACGAAATATGTATGTAGGAAGACTCATCGCTGGTTTCATCAGACACCACACTGGAGATGGTATCTGTCCTCAGATAGCATCCCTCAAACGGGTCTGCATTTGCCGTTGTTGTAAAGAAGAAGAGGATGAGTGGAAGAAAAATGGATAGACGAATGATCATGTTATTCTCGCGATAGACACGCCAGCTATCAAGTTAACTGGCAGATAACAGCATGGCTTTGGCGTGTTTGGTTTCGATTAAGATTTGTATTTTACGAAGCTAAGACAGAGGAAATATCGGTTGGTTCACCGGTTTTAGCGAGAAGGAAATCCACAGATAGTCTTAAGCGGCTTCGGGCTATTGAAACAGAGCATGAACACAGAAGGCGAAGTAGTTAGCGTTTTAGGTCAATAGACATTCTGCGTGGATTCCACGTGGTCGAAGTCCTCTGGTGTGATCCCGAAAGCTCTGCAAACCAGTACTTTGAACTTCTCCCGCCTCTCATGATTGCGGCTTTGAAAGATAATTGGCCTATAACCCTGACCGCCAGCAGAACGCTTTTTAGAGCCGCTTCCATCCTGCTGACTGTGACTAGACTTGCCTGCGCCGCCTTTGTTAGAATCCGGATCGCAGTATGCGCTGCGGTGTCTTCCATGCGGTATTCCGGCGTAGCTACTCGTTTGCATTGCTTCTTCCTCGCCCACTTTTTAAATAGGTGGTCGGCGGAATAAATCAGTTCCTCAAAATCGTAAGTCGCATGCTTGATATGTGATCAATTAAGTACCGAAACCGTGGTAGCGCTCTCTAGATGCACCTTACAGGGGACTTCTTCATCAAGTTTTGCTCGGTCAAGCTTGGGTACTGTTGTTGCAAACGAGTATCCCCAAACGGCAACAAATAAGGTGATGATGGGTAGCATCACCAATATTCCGGATTGCAGATAGGCAATGGCACCTTTTCTCACCCGCGTAGGTTTGAACATTTTGGTCGATCAAGAGTACGGCGCTAAAGAGGGCGAAAAGCATCAACCGAACTACTTTTTCTTTTCGGCTGTACTCCGTTACGAATTCCATCTCGTTGGCGCCGATTCTCAGCTGTTACCACTCAAGCGCTTCACCTTGCCAAGAGAAAAATGTGCCAGTGTGTTCCAACGTCAATGTTGTGATCAGGGAGATAATGCCCTTAGCACTCTCTTGAACTGTAATGTCCGCTTCTTTTCCGCCCATATCGGTTTGAACCCAACCCGGATGAACAGGGCAGACAGTAAAGCCTTTGGGCTTTAATTCGGAAGCAAGTACCTGCATAAACTTGTTAGCAGCAGCTTTCGACGTGCGATAGGCATACATACCCATGCTTGAGCTATTCAGAGCTCCCATTTGGCTGGAAATCGTAATTATTCGGGGATTTGTCGCTTGATCCATTAGAGGAAGTAACGCCCTGCTTACCAGTAATGGTGCGATAGTATTGACTCTGAAGGTGTCAAGCCATGCCTCAGTCTCTACCATTTCAAACGATTGTTGTTCTGCACCAATGACGCCAGCGTTATTGATCAGAATGTCGATGTGCTGACCTTCGAGCGCGGATGCTAGCTTTTTGATTGACGAAGAGTCAGTCACTTCAAGTTCATGCAAAGTTATTGCGTTGCTAGCTCGTAGGGCTTCTAACGATTTCGACGGCTCCCCCCGAAAAGTTGCAATCACTTGATAGCCATGATCGATAAATTTCTTTGCTAACTCTAAACCAATGCCGCGAGAGGCTCCGGTAATAAGGACGGTTTCCATGTCTTCTCTCTTTGTGTGTTTGACTACCTGACGTATTTAATTGGTAAGGGTTACCAGTGTTTCTTTTATCTTTATTGCCTGTGTAAACGCTTGCGGATTTTCTAGCTTTACGAGCATTTTTTCGTTTGGTAAGCATTGTTCATTAACAAATTTAACCAGCACTGGGGACGGGTCACAAAACAGGACATCGAGAGTTAGGCGATTCATCCCATAGATGCCTCTATGTATCATGTTGGCATCAAAAATAAGCATGTCACCCGCATTGAGTGTCACTGACAAGCCAGTCGCCAGTTCATCGTGGTTTTTGCAGCCATTCTGCTCTAATCGGACATCAAGTTCTCTATCATTATCCCAACGTTTATGCGTGCCGGGCACCAGCTCTAGACCGGTTCATCAAGCAACGGAATACGAAAATGGATGACTTTATCCCCTTCCAGTGCTTGCTTCTGCTCCTTTAGCGAAAGGTGGTATTGAGGGTCACGGTGCCAATAGTTCTTTTGGTCAGAATTGATGGGATTAAAAAATAACTGTGTATTCATGAACGTTGCGTCAGAGCCCATGATATCGGTGACAGCAGCCATTAACTTGTTGGAGCCGATGAATTGAAAGAGCGCCTCTCTGTCTTTTTCATTCAAATGTTCCACGCTGGTCAGAAACGCCGAATTTATCGCCTTGTCTTGGTAAAATGCGTTGTTTTTCTCAATCCATGACGCATGAAAGCGCATAACAACATCGCGGATACTTTTCAGTTCTCCACTCGAAAATAGGCTTCTATGAACGACGAATCCGCTTTGTTCAAATTCCTGATTCATTGAGCTAAGTCTTTTTTGAGAATAACTGTATCGTTTTCTGCTGGCGCATCGAGTGAGCGAGCCTCATGCACTGCCCGCGAGCTGGTGCCATTGGTTGATTAGCCCAAGCAGGTGAAATACACCAAAGATGCAACAGATCACTGAACTGACTAGCCAAAAAGTCAGCGAGTTTTGGCTGATTGCTGGATGGCTTGAGACAAAAGGGGCAATGAGACCTGCGATGCCTCGAACAAGGTAAACAAACGTGATGAGAACCAATGCCACTTTAAGAAGAGGCAGTTTTATGATTAAGCCAGCCCCCGATAGCGCATAAAAGCCCCAAACAGTTAAGACAGCCGCAATGCCAAGCGTAATGACTGCGGGTTGTGAGCTGCCTGATTCAGCTAGTTTCGCCATATTCTCGCCGGCACCAAAAAAGCGGTACCAGTTCGCGCCACCCAATATGATGAGCACATGAAGAAAGGCGGCGATAAAACTCAGTGATGCGGCAATCAGGAGCTGGTGGCTTCCGTTCATCCTATTTCCTCTTTAATGGGGTTAGTTGAGGGATAACACGTTTTCAATAAAGCCTGATTTTTTCTCTCGATAGGCATCATGAGAGTAACCTTCACAGGTGCGTTTCAATTGATTGTATTGTTTGACTAATGACGCATCAGCGCGTAACGAGTCTCTGAACGCTAAAAAGCACTCAAATTCAGAGCCGTTAGCCACGACTTGAAGGGCAACATCATTACCGATTGTCGATTCAAGCATGCATAATTTTGGCGTGCGTAGAGTGTCTATTTTTTCTTCAAAGCCTAATGCTTTGAGGGAGATGACAGCTTGCTCCAGATCCTCAGGCTCGACGCCAACGAAAATATCGAGGTCACCTTTAGAAATTGCTTCAGGAATTGAAGAAGCACCAATATGCTCAACTCTGGCATCAGGAATCAGGCTCTTTATTTCTGAGCTATATCGCTCAAAGTGCTGCCAGCATTTCTTCTGGTAGTCTTTTGATTCAAGAAATTTCATGTTTTCTCTTATTTCGATAACGGTGCTGTTCATAAACCGCCGAAGCACGTTTTCAGCGGTGTATGAAGAGCATATCAAGCATGAACAGAGTGGAATATAAGGCTAAAGTGCGTTGGCTCGAAAAGTATTGCTGAAGTGAGAAACTCCGTTACTAATCAAAGCTATTACGCATTAATCGATGCGTTGATCAAAGAACTGCAGTCGGTTGTTTTTGACTTCCGCAACGAAGATACGCCCCAGATCATTGACTGCAATATCGTGAGGCAGATCAAGCTTGCCCAACGATTGTCCGAAATCACTGTAACGATCGACGATATCTCCCTCGAGTGTGAGCTTTAAGATTTGGCTTCTTTGTTCACCGGATTCAAATTCATAAGAGTCGCCGCCATCTGCGACGTATAAATAGTTGTCTTTACTGATATCCAAACCATAAGGTCGGCCTAGCTCGGGAAAGTTCAGAGTACGTTTCCATTCACCCTGATTGCTGAAAATTTGAATACGGGCATTCCTTCTGTCTGCGACATAAATATTGTCATCTGCATCTTTGGCTAAGTCATGAGGTAAATAAAACTCACTGTCTGCTTTACCGAGCTTTGATACCTCCCACTGAAATGTCCCGTCTTGAGCAAACTTCACAATACGGCTGTTTCTGTAGCCGTCAGAGACAACAAATGAACCGTCAGAAAACACTTCTACATCAGTGGGCCTTGCAAAGGTGTATTCGTTTTGTCCGCAGGGTAGATTTTTTAGTAGGTTTCTTACTTTCAAACAGGCTTCCATATAAAACGGATAGTTTTGCCCAAAGGTCTTTAACAACTTCCCACTTGGATCGAATTGATAAACCTTGTTCAATTTAATATCGGTAATCCATACATGGTCGTTATCGTCGATAGTGATGCCATGAGGAGATTTAAATTGGTTGGCGCCCCAATTACCAATGATTTCATGAGAAACAGGTGAATAAACGGTCACGACATCTTTATCGATCAGAGTGTTGTTGTTGAAACCGTAGCCCGAACGGTGAAGGAAAAATATGTTCCCTTGACTATCAATATCGACACCACTGCCTGCTCCCGTTGGAGCCTGAGTTTGTGTTGGTAACACGCCCTTAGATACAAGCTCACTTTGTTTTGTTAACTCTGGGACATCGTGAGTGGTGATATCAATATTTCTAAACGAGCAGGACAAGGTTGTTGCCAAGATAACAGGCATGATCAAAAGCGTTGTATTTTTTAAGGGCATAGCAGGCAGCCTTAGTGGGTTAACTGAATGATATAACGCCGAAAATGTATAATTTTTAGCATACCAAACTTGATATGTAACACACCGATTTTCAATGTGTATTGGATCCAAAAGAATCATTTCATTGGTGATCAAAATAGAGCTTCTTGACTACTCATTTGTCGACAGCACACTGAGAGAGGCCATTGTGATCTCCAACTTTGATACAGAGAACGCTTTATATCAGCACATTCTTTTTCGTAATTGACAGAACAGGGGAGATGAGTGTTATGTTATAACATAACAGTTTTGGGCGTTATTTTGGATCCAGGATGGAAGAAACAAAAAAACTCGTTTTGTCTGCAAAAGAGATAATTGCAGATGGCCCTTCAGGTTGGCGCGCTGTTTCTGGTGTGTCATTCGATGTTTGTGAAGGAGAATGCGTTGCCATAATTGGCCCGAATGGCAGTGGTAAATCGAGTTTGCTGAAAGCGATTACGGGTGAATACCGAACTGTCTCTGGTGAGCTCACTTTATCCGGCAACAATATTGCAGCATTGCCGAGGCAACAAATGGCCAAAAGTGTTGCTGTTGTGGCTCAACATGAACACGTTGACCATCGCCTAAGTGTCACTGAATATGTGGACTTAGGGCGTGTGCCGCACACTTTCTGTTGCAGCAAGAAAGAGCATGACAGGGCTGTCAAACAAGCAATTGAAGATGTCGGCCTTTCGCAGAAGAGTCAACGATGTTTTGGCGAACTCTCCGGTGGTGAACAACAGCGCGCAAGCATCGCAAGGCATTTGCTCAAGAGCCGCGCCTCCTTTTGCTTGATGAGCCGACTAATCACCTCGATCCTCTGGCCCGTCTTGAGCTTCTCACTCTTATCAAACAACGTGGTATTGCCTCTGTGGCGGTATTACATGATTTACCCTTGGTCACGCCATTTGCTGACAACGTCCTGTTGATGTCAGAACAAAGCATGGTTGCTTACGCGCCGCCAGAGACTCTGATGCAAGACGAATTTATGACACCTGTTTTTGGTTTAAAGGTCATTCCATTCAGCCACCCCCACATGCAAAGCACGATTCATCATTTTGAAGCCGCAAACACCCACAAACAACGAATAGGAGCCGCACAATGAAGTGGTCTGTCATACCCACTCTGCTATTTCTTTTACCTCTTTCCAATGCTAATGCCACCAATACCCGTTATCCAGTTACAGTGGACAATTGCGGGAGTCCACTGATCATTGAAAAACGTCCAACACGAGCAGTAGTGCATGATATCAACATGACAGACATGGCACTCGCACTGGGAATCCAGAAAGACATGGTCGGGGTTACGGGTATTACGGGCTGGTACAAAATGTCACCCTCGTTCAAACAAATGTTAGGGGAAATCCCTGAGCTTGCGCCCAAATACCCGTCACTGGAAAAGCTGATTGCAGCTGATGCTGACTTCTTCTTTGCAGGCTGGAATTATGGGATGAAAGTCGGCGGAGAAGTCACACCGCAGACACTCAAACCTTATGGTGTGAATACGTTGGTCCTTTCAGAAAGTTGTATCCACTCTAAAAAACTCAATGCTGGTGCCAGCATGGAGTTGCTGTACGGCGACATTGAAAAGCTGGGTGTGATTTTTGATAAGCAGCCTGAAGCGCGAGCGCTAGTGAATGAGTGGAAGGCAAGAGTCGCAAAGGTGACTGAACAGAAAAACAAAATCGGCAGTGAGCCGCCGAAAGTCTTCCTATTTGACTCAGGTGAAGACAAGCCATTTACAGCGGTAGATACGCCATGCCAAACGCGATGATTGAGGCGGCGGGCGGCAAGAATATCACAGACGATATGCAAACCAGCTGGGCCAGAACATCATGGGAAAACGTCGCGCGCGAGAACCCTGATGTGATTATTCTCCTTGATTATCAAACGGCGAGCGGCGCGGACTCTTTGAAGCGTTTTCTTGAGCAACACCCGTTGATGAAGCATACCAAGGCCGTTACTTCAGGGCGTTACGTCAAACTTCGGTATGAGCAGTTAACGCCGGGACCGGCCAATATTGGTGCCATCGAGAAACTCGCCAAAGCGTTCTTTCCCCAATAGGCGCGAAGGCGATTTGTAGCTCAATGACATTCAATAAATACCGGGCAGCATGGTTAGTCGGAACAATGACCATGCTGCTCGCTTTCATTTTGAATTTGCAGTTTGGTTCGGTGCCTTTGTCTTTCGCTGAAGTATTGGCTGGCCTTCGTGCTTTTGGTGAGGATGAGATGAATATGACCAGCCGGATATTGCTCGATTTGAGGCTGCCCAGAGCTCTTCTGGCAGTGATCGCAGGTGCAGGACTAGCCATGGTCGGGGCGTTACTCCAAACCTCTACCCGTAATGACTTAGCTGACCCTTTTCTTTTTGGGTTGTCTTCCGGCGCGTCTGCTGGCGCAGTGCTCATTATCACCCAACTTGGTGATGCGCTTGGCGTGTGGTCACTTCCTCTGGCTGCGTTCACTGGTGGTATTGTCTCCGCTGCCGCCGTACTTATTCTGTTCTCAATGCAAAAAAGGCAAGGCGATAACAATCTTGTGTTGTGCGGTTTGGCCATTTCATTTTTGTTCGGTGCAATCACCAGCTTCCTGATTTATTCGGGGGATCAGCGAGCGGCAAGTTCGATCTTATTTTGGACGATGGGTGGGCTCGGGCTGGCAAGATGGGATAACCTGATGTTTGCCGCCATTGGGCTACTCTGTCTCGTCATTTTGATCCTCAAACGTTATCGTGAACTTGACACCTTGTTAGTCAGTGAACAGACAACCCACTCGCTGGGTATTAATGTTCACAGGCTTCAAAGTGAGATATTCCTCTGTTGTGCGTTTTGCACAGCCTCCATCGTGTCTCTCACGGGTGTGGTGGGCTTTATTGGTTTGATGGTGCCCCATTTGGTTCGCCCATTTTCAGGTATGACGCACAAGCGAGCGTTGCCATTGATTGCGTTATGGGGGGCCGTTATCTTGCTTTTCGGTGATTTGGTGAGCCGGACCGTACTCGCGCCACAAGAGCTGCCAGTAGGTATCGTTACTGCGGCACTTGGTGGCATGTTTGTGTTGTATCTTGTATCTCGCAAAAAAGTGTAGCGTTTCAGATTAATTGTTCAGGATTAGCGAAATGAAAGATGTAAAAGGTGTTTTCCGAAACCTTGAAAAAATGCTCCAAAAAGCCAGTTGGTTTGACGACGATTGGGAAATTTACAATCGTGGTGAGTACCTGCAGCTCTATAAATCAAACTGGTTTAACCACAACCAAGGTGGCGTTCACTTTGAAACATTTATCGAGGCGCCACAGATAAAACAGAAGTCGTTTCCTGTCTGTATGCATGCTGAGGAAGACTGTTCATCGCAGTCTGAATTCATTCGCCAATTCTTGGCGCTTGAGGGAGAGCGCATACAGAGCTGGAAAGGTTACAAGACGTTGGACAACAGTTATGGCATTTGCCAGCGAACACTGCCATTGAACTTCAAAAGCCTTGAACAACGCCTATTCGAGGAGTTAAATCGTTTACGACAGCTTGAAGCAAGCGTTGGTGAAGTACTCGGAAATCTTTGAGCATCACTTTTATGAGAGTGTGTATTGTTGTGAGGTCAATGAGATGAAAAAGCAAAAAAGCCCCTGTATCGACCAGTGTAACTTTTCAGGGCCAAAGGGCTGGTGTTTGGGCTGTGGTAGAACGCGCGATGAATGTCAGCAGTGGCGTTCAATGAAACCCTTTGCGATTAATGCGCTCCAGAAAGAACTCAAAAAACGGCTGTCAAAAATAAACGCCGTTGCAAAATAGGCTATCAGTGCAGGCCCTGACTGTTTACACCATTATTTATATCTAATTTATACTCGGCAGGGGTGACAAGAGCATCAAGATTATTATTTAAATTAATGAAATATTTCATATAAAGTGCCTTTTTCTGTATGTGTTATCCGTATTTTTTCTTTTCATTAAATATGAACCCATGCACTGTTAACACTATTTACTACTTCTTTTCTTAAGATTTACATATGAATGCATTTACGTATGTCTCTCTTCTTTAACCTGAAAATAATTTATTAAATTTATTTTTTATATTCATGGTCTTATGATGGTTAAATTAAGTGCGCATGTGTTTTTCCTACTCCTAAGGTTTTGCACTTTCAAATTTATCTCCTACCTTTAGTGTTAATGCTCTATATGAGTATTTTAAAAATGGGAATATCCACTTCAGGAAGAAATATAATGACAGCCATAGAAAAACAAGGCATCGTAAATGCTTCAGAGCAACATAATGATATCAAGACGGATATTGTTGAGGAGTTTTT
This sequence comes from Veronia nyctiphanis, assembly GCF_004116385.1. GTDB lineage: Bacteria > Pseudomonadota > Gammaproteobacteria > Enterobacterales > Vibrionaceae > Veronia > Veronia nyctiphanis. Next base: position 28,855 of record NZ_PEIB01000036.1, read on the forward strand.
TGACTTCTTTAAAGCAAGAGGTCAAATAACGGACCCTGAACTTATAAAAGATATATTAAAGAATGACTTATATTTTTATGATTCGGACCTCATCATGTCAGAATTTTCTGATGTTTTCTTTGCGCCACAAAGCCTAGACCCTATGCTGGACAAGATGTCGCAGGGACTTTATGAAAAACACCCCGCTGTTATTGAATTTCTTTCCACCGCTATAGATCAGGGCTTGATTGTTAGAAATGAAAGTATGCATAGCATCGTAGTACGCATGATGCACTACTGCTTTATTCTCGATAAAACAACAGAGAAACAATTCAACGATTACCAGTGGTCAGAAAAGCTATTTGCCTATTTTCATCCTATGAGAGAAAAAAAAGGGATAAAAAAAGGCGTATTGCGTTCCCTAATATCTTCTTATCGTATTTCAGGTAGGTGGTTTGTCGCTGTGAAAATTGCCAGTATGGAACTGGTGTCACTGAGATACTTAAAACGAATGCATAAAAAGAATTTTAAACCCGGGAGTCTACTTGATAGGTTAAACCAGAAATTTTGGATAGCGACACTAAACCTAAATATTTATGAAGCCACCCTTCAAGACTTTTTTACAAAGCAGCTTGGTAACTCAGAAGCGGGTTTTATTCTTACCTGCACAAATACCGATCGTGTTTCGGATGATGGTCAAATTTTATATCACCACACGCAAGGTTGGGCTAGTCTCTATCAGACATGGAATTTGTGTTTTATCACCGGTGATTTACCGCATCTTGATTTGATGTATCCGAAACTGTTAATCCCGATCGTGCAAATGCTTGCGGTGATAACTATATTCATGCCCGCGCTATTTGCCTTACAATCACGTTTAGCCTAATGACACTTCGAATTGCAAATAACCAGCCGAGTGCATTCGATATTACAAACAAAACGGAGTTGTGCAATTTGTGGGGCGAAATCAACCGTAAATATGCCGAGAATTGCTTGCCAGTGAGGAGCTGAAGGGGCGTAAAACCATGGGTTGGTTTAAACGCATGATCTACAAGAAAGTCTACCTGAAATAAGCTTTCGAAAGTTCCACAAGTAGGTTAAGGATACTGTTGTGTTAAAGAACGTAAAACTGTTTATGCTGACTGGGGTCATGATATTTTTACTGATTTTCAGCTTTATTGCTGCGAAGACGGGGTGGAATTTCATTCAGCTTAAAGATCCCTCAACAGCGCATCAAATTTTGGAAGCTCAAGGTAAAAGTGGTAACGAGGATTTTGATTATGCGCCTGTAGAGGAAGAGTTGGTTAACCCCACTTTTTTCAGCCTGATGAGAGAACTGTCAGACCCTGAATATGCCTACGGTGAGGAAAGCTATCTTGAGGCTTATGCGGGTCACGATGCTCGTTCTGAGTTTCAAAAGAAAAACTTCGGACTCCATATGATTGCGGGTTCGGCATGTTTAATCACCGGCTTTTTTCAATTCTGGCCAGCTTTTCGACGAAAGAATAGGAAAATCCACCGGGTGATGGGCGTGTTGTATGTTATCAGTGCATTTACGCTGGGTATTAGCTCCTGGATATATCTTGGTAATGCGGGTTTTGAAACCACATTTGACTCATTGGCGGGGAATTGGGCGCTATATATACTTTCATCGACTGAAATGCTCGCTATTTGTATCGCTGGTTTCTTCCTTCTCAGGCGCCAATATGCTGCGCATATGGGGTGGATGGCGATCAGTCTTGGCGCGTTTCTTACCGCACCATGGCAGCGTTACGATTGGCTAATGTTGTCTTGGCTGGATACAGGACAGACGTTTGCCATGATAAATGGTGTGGTAAACACTGTCCTATTTACACAAGGCTATTTCACGGCGTATTGGGTGATGGTAATGAACAGACAGTCCTCGCCGTTGAACAAGACGTATAATTTTGAAGGCTTTTCTCTATTCGCTAAAACGTCTGTTTTTAGTGTTACAGCGATAGCAGTGATCGCTACATTTGTGTTTTACATTGGCTCAAACGGTATTTATGGCTCTGAGTTAGTAGGTCAATCGATTAACTTCGACCTTTGGGATAGAGAGCAGCAGATTATATTGGCTGACTTTTCATTTCTATACCCACTGTTTATTACGTTGACCTTGGTAATGACTACCTTGAGTGCATACATGATGCTCAACTACCGTTTACACGATGGACTGGCGTATTTATTAGGTGGTGTGGCTATTGTCATTGGCCTCATTGAACTCAATTGGGGCGTTAAAATTGGCTATCCAACGCAGTACTTGAGCTCAGGTGGCAGCCATTACATTGGGTGGAGCTTTTTACATATTGTCTTTGGTATCTTATTGATCGCAGGTAGATACCTTCGTTGGAATCTGCTTCAAGTTGAGTGGACGATGATTCTGTGGGTGCTTTCGTTATCTATGGCGAGCTTGCCCTTGATAGCATCGGTCTCAAGCCTTTTTGAAGTCTTCCCTAAGATTTATGTTGATGGAGGTCAGTCAGCTATCCTCATTGTTGGCGGTATTATGCAAGGCCTTGTCATCATTGCTATAGCGGTAGCAACACATGGACCAGCGACGAAAGCACGAAATGTTCATTGAACCAATGAGATTGACTAGGCGGGATTACCCGCCTTTTTTCATTTCCAAATAAGAGCAATTATTTCATATAAGGTCATCATTTTTGGGCCGGATGATTATTTATCTGGTCCGTGATTTCAATCAAAGACAATGTAAACCTCACTGGAAATTCACTCTGATTTATATCTTTCATCGTCATTTATATGCAATCTGAATAATATTGAGGGCTTGATATGAAAATAAAAAAAGGAATATTAAATTACTATTTCAATTCATTAACTTAGGTAATTTTCCATCAACGTTTCTCGAAATTTAGACAGCTCTTGATTACTAATTACTCGCTCTGCCTTCTATAGTTAGAATTTATACTCTAAAAATCTGTTTCAAACACGGAAGATACCAATACCAAAAGGCATAGTAATGGCTACAGTAGAGACAAAAGATGTCACGGAAGATCAAGAGCTTAATGTTGGGAAAGCGAAAAATATCGTCGAAACGTTTTTCGATTTTTTTCAGGTTAGGGGACAAACGACAGATCCTGAACTCATCAAAGATATTCTGAAAAATGATCTGTTTTTTTATGAATCAGAACTCATCATGTCAGAGTTTTCTGATACCTTTTTCACGCCACAACGCTTAGACCCTCTTTTAGACAGCGTATCTGAAGGCTTGTTTGATAAGCACCCTGCGGTTGTCGAATTTCTCTCTTCTGCTATTGAACAAGGGTTAATAGTTAAAAACCAGGAATCAGCCGAGATAGCGCGCCGGATACTTCATTGCTGCTTCATCTTGGACAAGACAACCGAAAAACAGCTTCATGATTATCAATGGTCGGAAAAGCTTTTCGATTATTTCCATCCCGTGCGGGATAAGAAGGGCATCAAAAAAGGCGTACTTCGTTCATTGGTCACCTCATACCGTGTGTCAGGACGATGGTTTGTGGCAGCGAAAGTGGCGAGCCTTGAACTGGTCTCGTTGCGTTATTTAAAAAGAATGAGGAAGAAGAACTTTAAGCCGGGAAGCTTGAGCGACAAATTCAATCAGAAGCTATGGGTAGCTATGCTCAACCTCAATATTTACGAAGCCACGCTTCAGGATTGGTTTTCAAAACAACCGGGTAACTCAGAAGCAGGTTTTATTCTCACCTGCACTAATGCTGAACGTGTGACCGATGATGGTCAAATCCTCTATCACAACACCCAACTCTGGGCCAGCCTCTATCACACGTGGAATCTTTGCTTTATTACCGGTGATTTACCGCACCTTGATTTGATGTACCCCAAGTTATTGATCCCTGCAGTAGCGAATGCATCCGGTGATCACTACATCCATGCCCGCGCCATTATCCTGACGATTACATTCAGTTTGATGACGCTTCGCATTGCCAATAATCAACCGAGTGCGTTTGAAATACAAAACAAAGAAAAGCTGTGCAATTTGTGGGGAGAGATTAACCGCAAATATGCCCGCGAGTTGCTTGCCGTTGAGGAGAAAAAAGGCAGAAAGACAATGGGTTGGTTCAAGCGCATGATTTACAAAAAGGTCTATCTGAAATAGACACATGCCAAGGAATAGTTGCTTTGAACGAATAGGTAAGGAATGGAGTTTTGTTGAAGAATATAAAGATATTGATGTTGACCGGAATAATGGCATTCATGCTGGTTTTCGGGTTTATTGCATCCATGACGGGGTTGAATTTCATTCAACTCAAAGATGCGTCTAGCGCACATCTAGTGTTAGCGGAAAAAGGCAATAAAAATGCTGAGGGCTTTGATTATGAACCCGTTGAGGAAGAGTTAGCAAACCCGACATATTTTAATCTGTTGAGAGAGGCTTCTGATCCTGAATATGCCTATGGAGATGGAAGTTATCTTGATGCGTATTCTGCTCACGACGAACGCTCGAACTTTGAAAAGAAGAACTTTGGCATCCATATGATTGCAGGCTCTGCATGCCTGATCCTTGCAGTTTTCCAATTTTGGCCATCATTCAGACGCAAGCACAAAAAAATCCACCGCGTAATGGGTGTGCTCTACGTTACTGCTGCTTTTACGCTCGGTATTAATGTTTGGATATTTCTGGTTAACGCGGGTGTTGAGACCACATGGGATCAACTGGTTGGAAATTGGGGACTCTACATTCTCTCCTCGACAGAAATGTTGGCGATATGTATTGCGGGTTTCTTTCTACTCAAACGCCAATATGGTGCACACATGGGGTGGATGGCGGTAAGTCTTGGTTCATTTCTCACTGCGCCATGGCAGCGTTATGACTGGTTGATGTTGGCTTGGCTAGACACAGGACAAACGTTTCAGGTGATTAACGGTGCGGTGGATACCGTGCTCTACACGCAAGCGTACTTTACTGCGTATTGGGTAATAGTGATGAACAGACAGTCGTCACCGGAAAAACCTCGATTCAGTTTTGAAGGTCTTTCTTCCGGCGCCAGCAGATCGATATTGGGTGTGACCTTGCTTGCTGTGGTTACCACGTTTGTTTTCTATACAGGTTCAAACGGGCTTTTTGACTCGGAGCTTGTTGGTCAATCGATGAACTTCTCGATGTTCGAAAAAGAACAACAGGTTTTATTCGGTGACAACACTTTCTTGTTTCCGTTGTTCATCATACTGGCGTTAGGAATGACTACCCTCAGTGCTTATATGCTTTTAAACTATCAACAGTATGACGCAAAAGCTATTTACTCGGTGGTATCTGTATTGCTGTCGGTTTGATTGAACTGATGTGGGGCGCACAAATCGGCTATCCGACTGAGTTTATCTCTTCGGGAGGAAGTCATTATCTTGGTTGGGGTTTATTACACTGTATTTTCGGTGCACTGGTGATGGTAGCACACCATTTCCGCTGGGATATTCTCCAGGTTGAGTGGACGTTGATGACGTGGGTGCTTTCTCTATCTATGATGACATTGCCCTTGTTTGCATCGTTTTCGAGCATCTTCGGTGTTTTCCCTGAACTCTATGTCGACGGGGGCCATTCTAACGTATTGTTGATTGGCGGTATCATGCAAGGGCTTTTCATCATTGCAATGGCCGTTGCGATTCATGGGCCTGCTACACAAGCCAGAAATATTAGCTAGCGCTTGTATTTGTTGGGCGATGGTGACTCATCGCCCTGTTATTATCTTTTCACCATTCTTTTCTCGCCATCCTCACGTTTTCCTTATCCAGCCTGCTTTCCGGTTTTTCGAATGGTGATTAAGTTACCTCCTACCATCAACGACGCGCCAATGAGAAGTGCGATTTCGAAGTTTTCTTGGTAGAAAAATACCCCAACGATCGCTATTAAAGGAAGCCGAAGAAAGTCCATTGTAACGACCATGGTGACCTCTGCGGTTAGCATGGCTTTGGTCATACAATAATGTGCTGAAAGTGCAGTAACACCAAGAATCACCAGCCACAACCAGTCTGTTCCCACAGGCGTTTGCCAATCACTTAACGAGAAAATAAATGCGATTGGGAGTTGTATCAGACACATCATAAAAACGATCGTCAATGGGTGTTCAGTCTTCGAGAGAGACTTTGTTGTCGAGTGCGCAACGGCATAACAGATAGCGGCCCCCAGTACGATTAACGATGCAGGATCAATGATCTCTATACCGGGTTGCACAATGATTGCCACGCCAAGCAATCCGAGCATGATGGAAATCCCTTTTTCTTTGGTCAACTTTTCGCCCAAAAAGACACTGGCAATAAGTGCAGTCCAGAGTGGGACTGTAAACTCAAGGGCGAAGACTTCAGCCAACGGTAAGAGGGCGATACCTTTAAACCAACCGTATTGGCCGCCAAAATGAAACAGGTTACGAAGTACATGGCGAGCTGATTTATCAGAGCGTAAAAGATATGTTTGTTTCGTGAAGATAATTACCAGTGAGATAATGAGAAAGCCAACCAAACTCCGGTAAAACAAAATCTGAAAGGTATCCATTTGCTCACTGAGCTCTCTGCCCCCAATTGCCATCAGGCAAAATGAGGTGAGGGCGCCGAGCATCCATAGTGAAGAAGATAAATTCATATTTGTGAAAGTGCCATCCGTGTTGCCTTGTCTCGTAGAGACGTCCAGAGAAGTAGCATACACAGTAACGTTACCGACAACGAGCGTATCTAAGGGGCTGATCGCAAAATACGTTGAACCTGAGTTCGAACAGCCTTGTTATACGCCCTTTAGACTGTTAGCGTAAAAATATGAACGAGATGATTTCTGCTTTTTCTTCAATGATGCGCATGCCTGCTCAGCGAATGCTGAGGGGGATGGGCTGCTTGTTCTAACGAATCGCTAAAAGCAACGCCATTCCACATTTATCCTGCTGGAATGGTTCGTTGACCTCAATCTCATTGTCTCCATTCCGGCTGTTTTGTTTTTCGGAGACAGATTATGACTACGTATACCACCACCCCAATATTCTATGCCAATGGTGAACCTCATCTTGGCCATGTTTACAGCGGTATTCTTGCCGATATTTTTCATCGTTATCGCCGTTTGATTGGTCAACCCAATGTGCTCATTACGGGTACTGATGAACATGGAAAAAAGATTGCGCTGGCTGCGGAGGCACATCAGAGAGACATTCACAGCTTTGTTGATGAAAAAGCGAAGGCGTTTTCTGACCTGTGGGAGAGCTTTTCCATTACGCCCGATGTGTTTGTCCGAACGACAGACGTTGAACACAAGGCAAAGATCCGTGAGATTTGGTCTCGCTTGGTCAATAAAGGAGATATCTTCCTCGGCAGTTATTCCGGTGAATATTGTGTGGCTTGCGAACAGTTCTATTCGGAGCGTGAATTAAACAATAAGCGCTGTCCGGTGCATGGTAAAGAGGTAGAGACAGTTGAAGAAGCCACCTACCTTTTTCGCCTTGAAAACTATCGTCAGTCACTGCTGACGTTTTATCGAGATAACCCTGATTTCATCACTCCCAGACATTTTCAGGAAAGCCTTATCGAACAGTTGGAGATTGGCGAATTAGAAGACTTGTCGGTTTCAAGAGTGAACAACAGCTGGGGCGTAAACGTACCGGGCGATGTTCATACTGTATATGTGTGGATTGACGCGCTGTTTAGTTATATCACCGCCATTGAGCGTTCAGGGGGAAGTCAGCAAGATATCGCCGAGACAGTGCATGTGCTTGGAAAAGACATTTTGAAGTTTCATGCCATCATTTGGCCTGCATTTCTTCTGGCGCTTGATTTACCTTTGCCAAAAAAACTCGTCGTGCACAGCTGGTGGACTATCGAGGGCAAAAAGATCTCTAAATCGAACCCTGAAACAACGGTCAACCCAAGAGTATTCTCGGACAAACTGACGAGTGACGGTTTGCGATATGCCTTTACTCGCCAAAAGCCGTTATCGAGAGATGGCAATGTCTCTATCGTCGACTTTATCGAGCTAGTTAACGCTGATCTTGCTAACAGCTTTGCAAATTTAGTGAAACGCAACAATACCCTTATCCAAAAGCACTTTAATGGTGAACTACCGAAGTGGGAATCGATATTGAACGACGACCAGTGCAAAGCACTGTTTGAAACCAGTCTGGAGGTATTAAACGATATTAGGCAGGCATATGAAGCCTTCTCACCCTATGAAGTGACGGTGCGTTGTAAACAATTAGTGGATGATGTGAATAGTTTTTTCCATTGTCGGCAGCCCTGGTTAATCAATAAAGGGCTGGAGCATCAGCATGTTGCTGCAACCTGCTTTGTTGTGGCCAATATTGTCAGGCAAGTTGCTATTGCTGTGTCTCCCATTACCCCAGAGCTGTCTGCGAGTGTATTGTCTGAGTTTGGAGAGAAGTTAGACGATACATGTTGGGAAACGCTGAGCTTGGATGAAAATATCAGACTGACCTCTGTTAACAGCCATTTTAAGAGAGTCTAACTCACTGTTATAAATGCAAAATAAATAACAACTGCGATTAAGTGACACCGCTTGACGCAGTTGTTGCCAGTATTCACTGCTCTTTAGTCTGACTACTTTGCTGCGATAATAAATTTAATATCACCATTGAGACTTTTGTTTCAATATTACACCCCGTCATGAAGCAACAGTGTCATTTTGATATCTCGAATATAAAACAGGTTTATCAGCAACTGAATTCAATATTTACTGTGATTAGCACTAATTTAGTTATCGCAAACTCTTTACTCACTTTGGAGTGAAGATAATTTGGTTACATACGGAAACGTGTTATGGAAATATTTAATTCGCTCAGGAACAAGTTAATTGCGGCGTTGATCATTGCTGTTTTTTCAATGGCGCTCATTGTAACGCTTTTTTCTTCTTCTCAGCTACATTCGCAGACTGTCGAGAACCTGTCCAGTAAGGCGAACTTGGTAAGTCAGCAAACAAGTCAATACATTGAAGGCTGGCTTCAATCAAAAGCAGCTATCATCGAAAGTTTGGCCAAGAACGTGTCGAATGAGAATACGTTGAAGTCACTTAAGCAAGCGCAGATGTCGGGTGAGTTTTATGAAGTACTTTACGGTAGAGATGATGGTTCGACCCTGCTGGCGGTAGAAGACCATTTTCCAGCTGATCCGAGAGTCAGACCTTGGTATCAAGGAGCGGAAAGAAATAAAAAAACCATTATCACGAGCATTTATAACGATGCAAAAACCAAAGAACTGATGGTGACGATTGCTCATCCGGTTATCAACGAAAAGGGTGCGGTAACAGGTGTTATTGGAGGTGATCTGACACTTGATTATCTGTCTAAGATCGTCAGTGAGATAGGGTTGGGTGGGAATGCCTCGGCCATGTTGCTTGACGCCGGTGCCAACTTCATTGCACACCCGAATAACAAGTTCAAAGGACAACCCGCTTCGGTTTTCAATATTGCTCTCAATCCGGAAACGGTAAGTGCTGCTGTGAGCAGCGGTGAGGTGATACATCTTTTTCGAAACGGCACCGAGAAGCTCTATTTCTTCAAAACGGTTCAGGCCTTGGGTTCTGAATGGATCATTGGCATCGAGATGGATCAGCACACTGAGTTTGCAGCCTTTGACGACCTGCGTATCGATCTATTTTTTATTGTGATTGCCGTTCTGGCGGTGATAACCAGTCTTGCTTCATGGTTAATCAAGTTGTTGGTGCAGGATCTTCAGCGGGTTTCCCAGGCGATGAAAGAAATTGCCAGTGGTGATGCAGACTTAACGCAACGGATAGAGCCGCATAGCCACGATGAAGTGGGTAACCTGGCGCGAAACTTCAATACATTTGCTGAAAATATCCATGCGACGCTGAGTGCCGTCAAACAGGTGAGCGACTCTCTGGCCGAGCAATCAAAATCGTCGGCTGATTTCACCCGATCTAGCAGCGAACGCATTGCCATTCAACAAAATGAAATCAATATGGTAGCCACTGCCATTGATGAGCTGTCAGCCGCGACACAGGAAATAGCGAGCAATGCTGAAACTACCGCCCATCTTTCAGACGAGGCGGTAAGTTGCTCCGAATCAGGTGCCGGTCAGGTCAACCAGAGTCAGGTATCGATAAACAACTTGTCGCAGGAAGTTGAAATGGCCACCAATGTCATTACTGAACTCCATATACATTCACAAAGCATCAGCTCTATTCTCGCTACCATTCAGGATATTGCGGAACAGACAAACTTATTAGCGTTGAATGCAGCGATTGAGGCGGCCCGTGCAGGTGAGCAGGGCAGAGGCTTTGCCGTTGTAGCTGACGAGGTAAGGGTACTGAGTCAACGCACACATGACTCAACCCGAGAAATCCAATCAATGATTGAAACGTTGCAAAACACCGCAGGGTCAGCGGTAAACATTATGAACGAAAGTAAACACCTTGCTGATACCAGTGTCGACGATGCAAACTCGGCAACCAGCAGCCTGACACAAATTACGGGTGCGGTATCGTCAATCAGTGACATGGCGACACAAATAGCGTCGGCTGCGGAAGAGCAATCTCTGGTGACAACCGAAATTACCCGGAATACGAAGGGAATAAGAGATGCGTCTGACCAATTGGCATCAGAGGCCGAAGTGGCTGCAGCGCAGGCTGGTGAACTGTCTTCTCTATCTGGCAGTTAAATGGTGAAATAGCCAGATTCGGTCTGTAAATCTCACTTTGGCTTACTCATTATTCGGGGTGAAATCACCCGATGGTCATTCGAGACCAAAGGAAAAACTTGTTTATAAACAGAGCTCCCATTATACAAAGCGTGACCTGCTACTTACATCAGTCATTGGCTTATCTTTCGTATTCTGATAATTGCATGGTGTTTTTTATTTACGTTCAATGTACAGTAATGCTACGAAGAGCAATGAGTTTAAAACAACATGCAAACACTACAACAACTCCCAATGCCCCCCCAATCCGGCTTGCTTGGCCATGTGAGTGAACTAAAAAAACCAGACATACACCGGCAGATGCTGGCTTGGATAGAAGAATACGGTAATACATTTCGTATCAAACTCGGTATGAAAGATGTATTGGTTCTTGCTGATCCAGCGCAGATTAAAACAGTACTGAAAGAGCGACCAGAGCAGTTTCGACGCATCAAAAGCATTGAAAGCGTTTTTGAAGAAGCGGGCCTAAATGGTATTTTCTCGGCGGATGGAGAACGCTGGAAGCATCAAAGAAAGCTTACAGAGCCCATGTTTCAGCCTTCTCATTTAAAAAGCTTTTACCCGAAGTTAGCTGAAATTACTTGCCGTTTAGAAAGCCGATTTGCCATGTTAGCCCAAGTAGGTGAAGTCGTTGAACTCGTCGATGAATTCAAACGTTATACCATTGATGTAACGTCACTTTTAGCGTTTGGCGAAGACTTCAATGCAATAGACAAAGGAGAGACGCCGCTTTCTGCAAGTCTTCGTGATGTCTTCCCAACGATCAACCAAAGAATCAAATCGCCTGTTCCGCTCTGGCGCTTTTTCAAAACCAGCAAAGATAAACAGTTTGAGCAAAGCCTGAATGAAGTAAAACGCTTTGTTTCATCATGTATTGAAAAACAGCGTAACGCTCTGTCTGACAAGCCTGAGCTGGCAGACGCACCTGAAAATATGCTTCAGGTCATGCTATCTGAACAGCGACAAGACCCTACTCTCACAGACAAAGAGATTGTCGCTAATGCTGTCACCTTGCTGCTTGCAGGAGAAGATACCACCGCAAACACGCTGGCTTGGATGGCTTATCTTGTGAGTTATGATTCGGTAACATCTGGCCAGTTAAATACCGAGCTTAATGAACATGCGTATGAGACATTGCCTTGGCCGATACCAAGGCTACCTATCACCACCGCCATTATGTACGAAGCGATGCGACTTAAACCCGTCGCACCTCAGATTTATATGGAGTCATTAGAAGATAACGTGGTTAGTGGCATTACACTGAAAAAAGGAACGCCAATTTTCTGTATGTTGCATGCTAGCGGTTTCAACCCTGAGTTGTTCAGCCAACCCAAGACGTTTGATCCGAATCGGTGGTTAGAACGCGGTGGAGCATCATTCTCACAACTTCAGCCTTTCGGCGGTGGAACGAGATTATGTCCGGGGCGCTCGCTGGCAATGATGGAAATCAAACTGGCCTTTAATGCACTTTTCAAGAAATTCACGATTGAGCCACAGCAGGCAGCCGAAGAGGTCATTGAGCAATTTGCTTTTACCATGTCGCCCGTTGGTTTTAATGTGAAAGTGAAATTGCGTGAACAATCAAAACCTAAGCCAGTCAAATCGGAAGAAGCTCTATCGAGATAGTGAAACGATAGTGGTAAACACAGGCGATGATGCAGTGCTCAAATGCTGATACTTTTGTCGCCTGTTAGTTATGACATCAAGGTTAAGTGACGCGAGGGCAAAATCGTGAGGCCTCATAGGGCCAGCAAGATGAGCTGACCCGCTGAAGATGTTAAAGCGTTAGCATAGGTAGCTACTTAGTGGCGCAGAACGCATCATAAGCTGCCTGTGTATTTTCAAACCCTTCTTCCTTTGCAAGCTCCCAAGAACGGACGCATTCATTTTTACTCTCGCACCATGTGTAACCTGCCGAGCCGATACAACCATATTCATCACGATCAGACCCTGGCATCGATGCGTTTGGTTTTTCTTGATTGGTGTAGGTGATACAGCCTGAGAGTAAAACAGACAACAAAGCAATAAAGGTGAGTTTTTTCATACTACTACTCCACGTATTTACAGACTTTAAGAAGGTTTGCAGTGTGAGAGTCTACACACCAGTGACTCCGCAGCAACAAAAGACTCACTGAATTTATGCTTACGCTGTTTTGGTTTAATAAGTGAAGCAATGCTCATCTTTGCGCCTAATTTCTTATCATTTGCCTGCTTGCAACAGGGCAAATTCACAGTTGTGAGTCAAAACCTTTTAGAGCTAAGACGTAAGCTTAAAACGACGAAAGGAAGATAAAACAACAAAAAATAAAGCAGGCATGGAGTAATGCCTCAAGGAGGAGTGATGGGAACAGCAGAAACGGTGTCGTTGTTAGCGGCGGGATTATTTTTTCTCACTGGATTGCTGACAGGCATTTGGAAGTATTTACAAATTATGGCGTCGGAGAAAGGTGAAGCTCACCCTTACGTCGATATTTGTCACCGCACGTCATTAATGTATTCATTTGCGGCGATCTTGCTGGCAAAGTTCGCTGAAGTCAGTCAACTTGACGACACTATTGAAACAATGGCCGCGCTTGTCGTGCTGGTTTATTTCGTTTATGCCATTTTGACTTATATGCTTCATGGCTTACTGCAAGACACAGATAATCAACTTAGAAAGCCATTTCTGCTCGGGCGTTATCGCCTGCCGAAAGCGGTGATCTCATTCAGTATGTGGTCGTTAGTCGTTGCCGAGGTGGGTGGCTTTCTCGTGTTGTTCTATGGGGTTGTGATCGCGGTTGTCTGAAAATTATCAGCTTTCAGGCGCCATAGCGAGCACGCTTAGGTAGGCTATCCTAAACGTGCGACCTTTTATTTTTCTGCTGAATATGGGTCTTCTGCCATTAAATAGGCTCTTAAATCGGCTTTTTGAGGATGGTTTTGCAGCCACTGCCGGACAGATTGAGCTTGTTCATAGGCCTCTCGGCCAAATCTATCGCTATATATGTCACTAAAATGATCTTTGGCGCTTTGGCTGCGAATTGTTTTCTGCCATTCAGAAGTAACAAGGGCGTTAAGAGAGCCTGCTAAACCCTCAGATTTGAGCAGTTCCCATTCCCCCTCATCAAGCCAAATACCACCAACCATATTGCTATAATCGACACGATGTGCGTTATGCGCCGATATTTTGAATTTACGCATAATGCTGCCAGAAACCGGGCAAAGTAGTGCTTTTTTGGTATCTGATATTTCAGTGTCAAACTGAATATCATCAGCGAACTGATAGTCCTGGTTTCGCTCTTTCCACGCAACAAAATCTTCAATCAATATCCAGTTGCCAGCACAAGACGAGCAAGTATGTGCTCGAAATTGGCCTTCCAAAAAGCTAGGTTCTAGCTTGCCATTTCCGCAGTTTGTACATTTCATTATTCTATTGCTCACTTTTGTAATATTTCGCTTTCAAGTACAAGCTAACCATAATTTCTTCGAGTAAGAATAAGCAAAACTGATAACTTACAGCGGGCTTCACGATATAAGCAGGGCGCAATCAAATGCGCCCATTAATGTGTTTGAGTTGAGGTTTGTGATTATATTTTTCAGTAAGAAAGAGAGGCGATGTTTGGCCCTTCCAGCGTACCGATGTAGAGCTTGTCTTTTTCGGGCTGCACTGAGGTAATACCGCCAAGTGTTTGAGCGGTTTCATCGTGAAAACTTTGGATGATTTCGCCATTCTGGTTCAACTGTGCAATCAGTCCATAGTGGGTCGGGCGGGGCACCGTCCATTGCGGCAACTTAGCAGCCAGCTCTTTGATGAATGGCATGGTATGGATCAGATCGAGCACTTCGCTTCTTGGTAAGTAAAACGTTAACCAGAATGTACCATCGTCAGCGGTTGCGATGCCGTCAGGGAAACCCGGAAACTTTTCAGAAAAAATCTCTGTTTGTCCATATCGCTCTGGCGTCAGCCACACGCGCATAGTCCTGTAGCCATAGCTTTCATTGACTAAGACAAACTGTTGGTCTTTTGATACCGCAACACCATTAGCAAAGTAGAGGTTATCAGCAAGAAGACTGAGTGTTTTTTCTTTTGGATAGAAAGAAAAGAGTCGACCGCTAGGGTTGCCAGATAATCCCTCAAAATTCCCCTGATCAAGCTCGAAATAGAGTGTCGCGTCACTGAAGTAAATTGTGCCGTCATCGGCAATATCGAGATCGTCAGCCAAGCCAAGCGGTTTGCCATCAAACTGGTCGACCAGTGTTTGTAACGTCAAAGCGGGATCTAGTAGGAGTAACCCTTTCTCTGCATCAGCAATGATCAGGTTTTCTTCGCTATCAAATGCCAGCCCAAGCGGGCGTCCACCTGTATTTGCCAGCGTTTCCCATCCACTGTCTGGGCACTGGCGCAGAATATCGCCATTGTCGGTACCAGTATGCACACAACCACGTTGGTCAATCGCTACGTCTTCGCCACCACGTAGCCCTTGAGGGAGAGGGATCAGAGTTGCTGAACGTAATTTATCGTTCACCGCAAGCACACCTTCAAATGGCAGGGCTTGAGAAGGGGTGTAAGCGTAAGCGGTAATGGGTGACGGGTATAGAAGCACCCAACCAGCAAATAACGCAGCAGCTAAGAGCGTTGCGAGAGCAACATTTCGATGTTTCATCACATTCCTTATGATATCTGGGTTTATTCACCGCGACAGTTGTCATAAGGCGTGAGTTTATTCCAATACACTATGTATTTTTTTCTTATTGCTGCAAAGGCGGCCATATTCATTGCGTTACTTATTTTTTACACAATGGGTTGTTTACTATAGGCTAACTTTCCCATTAACCAAAAAACTTGAATCCAGCCCATCGACCGATTTTGCGCCAGTGAGTGTCATCGCGACTTGTATTTCTTTCTTATAGAGGTCGAGTAAGGATTCAACACCTGCCTGCCCATTGGCTGCCAGCGCATAGATAAACGAACGGCCTAACAATGCGCAGTCTGCGCCGAGTGAGAGCATGCGGACGACATCAAGCCCAGACCTGATGCCCGAGTCGACCAATATTTTCGTGTCACCTTTTATCGCATCAGCAACGTAAGGCAGCGCTTTTGTCGTCGATAAAACCCCATCAAGCTGTCGACCGCCGTGGTTGGAGACCACAATACCGTCAGCGCCAAATCGTACTGCATCTTTCGCGTCCTCAGGGTCGAGGATTCCTTTTATCACTATGCTGCCTTGCCACATATCGCGGATCCATTCGAGATCTTTCCATGAAATAGAAGGGTCAAAATTATTGCCGAGCCAACCGATGTAGTCATCTAGCTTTGTCGGACTTCCCCTGTATGCAGATATATTGCCAAGGTCATGCGGTTTTCCCATCAGCCCAACATCAAAAGCCCAGCGGGGATGACGAACCGCTTGAAATACTCGGCGTGCAGCTGCAAACGGACCACTCATGCCTGAGTGAATATCGCGGTATCTTGCGCCGGGAACGGGCATATCAACGGTAAACACTAGTGTTTTGACACCAGTAGCCTGCGCGCGTTCCAGTACATTCTTCATAAAGCCTCTGTCTTTGAGGACATAAAGCTGAAACCATATCGGGCGATTTAATGCCGGTGCGACTTCTTCAATTGGGCACACAGAAACTGTCGACAGAGTAAAGGGTATGCCTCTGGCATCTGCGGCTTTTGCTGCCTGAACCTCACCACGACGGGCAAACATACCTGTCAGACCTACTGGTGCCAATATAAGCGGTAAATCAAGCTTTTCACCAAACAGCGTCGTTGAGAGATTCAGTGCTGACATATCTTTTAATACACGCTGTCTCAGGGCGGTTTGGCTGAGATCAGTACAATTCCTGGCCAGTGTGTCTTCCCGATATGACCCACCATCAATGTATTCAAATAAAAACGGTGGTAACCGTTTTTTAGCGGCCAGACGAAAATCTGTTGGCGAAGATATCAACATAATCTCTTTGTCTAAATGCACATACTATGTGAGTGAGTCTAAAGCGGACTGCCCGTTCCGTCTATTTCCGTCTATTTCGGTATGTTGATGGTAACGATGAGATCCCACAACGGTGAGCGTCGATGACTAACGGGGTGATGTTTCTATTATCTTGCCTTTTAAGGACTCTCTGTTGAAAGGTTTTAAACGGCCAGTATCAGCAATGAAGCACTGGCGTGAGAAAAATCCAATACGATAAGTTAGACCATGGAATCGATAAGACAAACAGTGTTAAACGTTGCAAAACAAGGAAGAGACTATGTCTGTGCCACCACTGACGATTAAACCTGTAAATAATGCGGGCGCACATGCTGCACAAGCAGCTGACAGAGACTCTCGTAAGGGGCAGAGTGGCGCGCATGAAGATAGTGAAGAGCAGGAAATCAGAGAGATACTTCAAGAATATGAAGAGCATATCACGATTGTTGATGAGCTCTGTGAGTCTGAAAGTGAAATCGCGGTAGAGGATGACGGCGCGATTACGGGTGTGTACTTATTGAATGAAGTCTCTCTTAGCCATCAATTGTCGGCGTACTTCGAAGAAAACAATAAGACACTGCTTGATTTCAGCGAAGAGCTTGAGACGCCTATCCTCAACAAGATTGATGATCATTTCTCGGAACTCGGCTGGTATATCCAGCTTTACAGCAACGGTGATGCTGAGTTCGTAAACGAGGATGGCCGAGAGCTTGATGAGAACGACAAAACACATCCCTTATTTGATGAGTTACCTGAATGGGGCAAAGAGTGGCTGGCGAAAAACGGTATTATTGATGGTTATGAGCCGTCAGAGCGGGCTCATGAGAACAGAAAAGATGATGCGGTACAGACAATGAGCGACGATGGCTCATCAGTTGACCCTACTCATCCACATATGCCGCAATCTACTGCTCGTCTGAATCCTGAGCGATTTTATGCCATCAACCAACATCAGTTAAAGCCGCACCGAAAGCCGTAGTGGCTCGTCTGTGATTGGTACTTCCCGATTATAATTGGCGAAATAATAAGCGCGAGAGAAGGGAGATAGGCACTTACATATGGTGCGGCGACGCTGAGACCAAAAGAATAACAGGTAGACGATGTTCACGGCTACCTGCAATCATTCAACCTAGCTCTATCGCCATAGTCGTGGCTGGCAGAGGCGAAAAGTCACTCAGAGCTTACTTTTTCTTTTTGACTTTGCCCTGAACCGCTTTGAAACGCGGGTTCGATTTGCAGATAACATAGATACGGCCACGGCGTTTAACGACTTGACAGTCTTTACTGCGGTTTTTCGCGCTTTTGAGTGAACTAAGAACCTGCATTATTTACCTACCTTCATACCACTGAACTGTTTGTTGAAGCGCGCGATACGACCGTCTTGCTTCGCTACTTTTTGCTTACCCGTATAAAAAGGGTGAGAGTGAGACGAAACATCAAGCGTCACATACGGATAAGTCTTTCCATCCAGCTCAACAGTGCGCGATGTCTGGATAGTTGAGCCGACCATAATGTATTTGTCTGCGCCAGTGTCGTGAAACGCCACTATGCGGTATTCAGGGTGGATACCCGCTTTCATTTTGAAACTCCTTCTTGCATTGTTGGGTACGTTATAACATAACACTTAAGGCGGGTAAAGCTAATGATAACTAATATCATTTAACTGGGTGAGGTGGTTGATAATTCAACAATTTCCCATTGATCCATCTCAACAAACATAAGCCCTCAGATATTTCGCAACTTCATAGGAACGTTTGACTATGGGAAATGTCAGTAATCATGATTCTTTTTGTCACTTGGTTATCGGTTAAGCCTAATTGATGTGACGCTACCAGTCGTGCTTGAGTGTGACTGCTGGGTATTTTCAGAGGTGATTATGTCGACACAAAAAAGCGGCTTAAAATTGATTGCATCACTTGAAGCATTAAAAGGTGTTGTTTCATTGCTCGTGGGCTTCGGTATTCATGAACTTGCAGGTCAGAACATTCAGGCTTTTCTGGAAAATCTTTTACGGCATTGCCACCTTAACCCGGCCAATGAGCTTCCCGGTTTATTACTGGAAAAAGCCGCGATTCTCACCCCTTCGAATTTAAACTTGGTGGTAATTGGCGCCTTGATATATGCCGCCATCAGACTGATTGAAGCCTACGGCTTGTGGTTTGGTTTATTGTGGACAGAGTGGTTTGCATTGGTGAGCGGCGCCATCTACGTGCCGTTTGAGGTCTACGAAGTGTTTGATCAGCAGAATGTGTTGAGTGTTATCGTATTGGGCATAAACTTGGCAGTGGTTTACTACATGTACTTGTTGGTAAGAAAGCCAAAGCAGGAATGACTGCAGCTATGCGTAACAGCGAACAAACCGCGTCCTAACGGTTTGTCCGCTGCTGTTTTTTAATAATTGTCGAGTTCTGCGATTTCGATTTTGTAATTTGTCCCTTTTGCCGACTCGTTATGTAAAACAAGTGCGGGATATTTAAAGTTATTGACTGCATTGATCAGTGTTTCGTCGAACGGCGTTTTCTGGAAATCACTTTGGCCTTTTACTCGGTAGGCGATTGAGCCGCCAGAAAGTTCAGAGCTTCTGGGCATGAGAACGAAAACCTGTCTCCTCTTTTAAAATCGTATTCGTTTATTACTCTCGATAAAGATGAGTCAGTACATTGGCGGTTCAGGGTAATATCGCCGTCTCTAAGGTAATTGATCACGGGCACTTTGCCCTTTAAGTCTTCCTTAGAATATGAAAATACATCTACCTGTTCGAAACTCGCTGGGAGTTGCGTTCCTTGGGTAATGGTTTTTGTCATAAAATAGGCGTATAAATGCTTTGGACCCAGCTCGGCTATGAAGCCATTCTTATGATCAATGGGATTGTTTTGAGCGTCTAGCATCTCGAAATCAATCATTCCCTCTAATTTCGATGGCTTTTGAGGATTAGCGTCAGCTGGCAAGGCTGTCTGGACGGAATCACCCTTTCCAAGGTTATTGCCCCAAATCTCGCGAATAAAATCTGCCCATTTTTCATTTTCGGAGATTAGGTATTTCTTGCTTGAATCAGTGTAATTAAAAATCGAGTAATAGAACTTACCTGTTTTAGTCAGAGAAGATCCTGAACCACCAGTACCTGTTGCGGTCGCAGAATCACCAGAGCCGCCGCCACAGCCGACCATAGATAAAGATGTTAACAACCATAGCGTTACAATCTTGACGTTCATTGTTTTTCTCTCACCTGAATTAATTGGACGCCGTATTATTGTTCAGTTAAAACAAAAAACAACGTCCAAAATAATATTTGACGATGGTTTTACCGTTTCTTTTTTGAGAATTATTTTGGTTTCAGGGAGTTATTCGATGAAGATTTTTAGGCATGGATATTTTATCTAATGCTGCATCGCTTGGAATGGAATGGAGCGAAAGCTTTGAAGAAACGGACTGCCAAAACTAAATCGACCCAAAGAGGCGAATTTTCTACCTCTGGGCCGACGAAGAAGTTTTTACCTTTACTTGGTTTACGTTTTAGGCTGACCTAAATACTGTTGTAGGGTCAGTGAATTCAGTTCTATCTTCATTCTGATAGTGCCAGAATTCCTTTGTTGGGCCAGAGATTTTAGTGCCGTCATCGTTGTGGAAAGTCACTTTGTACTGATCATAACGACTGCCCCAATAAAGCCCATTTTCATGGGTGCGCTCGACTTTGGCATAACCGTTTTTAAATTCTGCAATTTTAGTATTTGTAGACCAATCATTATTCTCCCACTCTCCGTTCTGCCAAAAACCTGCGCCGACTCCTGAGCCTAATTTGGAATAAACAGACTGAGCGGCATACGGACTTTCATATAGGTCAGGTGTAAATGGAACTAATCTTTCGTTATGGATACCATCAGCTGTTTTCCATTGTCCGTCCTCTTGACGAAATCTCTCAGATTTATCAATGAATCCAGAGCGATTAAACCTGTTGATAATATAGGCAGGTTCTTCGCTCTCGGTTGTGCCAATTTTAAGTAGTTGCACTCTGGGATCACCTGGAGTCCAGCTGTTTAAGGGGTCTTGAGTGATCTCACTGATAGTCCCGGCACTGTTCACTGGTTTAGATTGAGCCACTATATGACTTACAAGGCTTGGGTGGATGACTGGGGCACCTAATCTGCGGTCTGTAAGAATCTCTGAAGGTATGACAGTATTTTCCCCTAAAACGACGGACGAGCGGGGCGTTGTTAATTGTTCTTCTGATGCCCAATTTCCAGCATTGTGGTCCCACAGAGCCCAGGTAGTGAAGCCTGCTAGCCCCTGTAAATCTTTGACAGCTGCGCTCGAGGGCGGCTTCTTCAACGTCTTAGGTTCACCGTCAAAGGATACCCTTGGAACCCCTGGTTTACCTAAAGTTGCCTCTCCCTGTGTACCTGCAATCATGAAGGCCTCGAGTGTCGAAACTTCTTTATCGGCTGGATTTGATTGATCAACTGCAAAGGCTGCAAGCCCGCTAGAAGCGAGGTCTAGTAGTGCCGAGTTTGTTAGGGTGTTTGCTACTTCTTGGGCTTTCTGACTTTGGGAACGATATGACAGTAGACCAGCTGCTATTCCGGCAACCATTTTTGAACCGAGTTGCGCGCCAAAAACAGATTTTGCTGCTTTTAGACCATCTCCACCTGCATTCCATGTCCACTTTTTTGCTACGTTTGGTAAAACGAAATTAAGATTTCCATAAGCACCTGAAGCTTGCGGTCGTCTAAAGTCTTTTTGGAAGTTCACACCTCCTTTTGCTTCTCCGATAAGACCCGTTAAGCCATTTACTTTGGTAAAAAAGTTAATGTTGTCGGTGTCAATGCCAAGCGAGCCATCTGCTCTCTCTTTGGTTGGAAGTTCAAATTTTTGGCTATCTGGGTTGTAAATTGCGTTTATGGTGTAGCCTGTTTCTATGCCAGCCTCTACCGGAACAGCAGAAAATGCTTTCGGCTCGCCAGTCCCCCGATTGGCGTTCTGATCAGTATTCGTTGTTAAACCAAGCGATGCTCCCCACCCACCCGTCATATTAATAACGCCATGAAGTTTCACATCAATCGGTAATACGGAGACCTTTTTTCCATCAACAACACCCGACCGAGGAGCATGAACGACGTAAGTTTCTCTCGCCTCAGAAGCCGTAGCAATACTTGCAGGGGCTCGCGGACTTAAGGTCCCAGTTGAGTGGTCTTTGAGCCATTTTCTCTCTTTTTTTCCAGATGGGGAAACACCCAAAAGATCAGATAGTGGTTTGGTGGATCTTTCGGTTGTCCTGTTAACAGCAAGTTGATGATAAAATGCAGGTGTGACTCCACGAGGTGAGTAGTTATCACCCCACGTAGGTCCGTGTTCTCTCTCATTGTCATTATTAAAGATTTTAAAGTTGGGGCCGGACGTACTCGCGAGTGTATCGAGAGAAGCAAGTTCATTAACGTAATTTATTGTGTTGTCAAATAAAGCAGGTGTTTGACCTGACTCGAGGCTTCTTGCTGCATCTAAATATTCTCCTGATTTATATGATGAGAAAAGGCCTTGAACCACTGCACCTACCGCTTCGTGGTGTTTAGCTAGTACTTTGGCAGTTTTCGTTGTTAATTTTACTGTTGCTTTCCCTGCGGTTTTTGCAATTTCTTTTGCCCCTTTATTCGATACTGCTTTTGATACACCTTTCAAGGTAGCTCTTGTTGCAGTTGCAACAGAACTTATTTGGGGTCCCACCCCCTTAATTGGTCCTGCGGCACCAACAGAGCCAATAGGATTCAAAAGTGGCATTAAGACATTGGGAATAACCCAATCTGGGCTGAAGCTCGGATTAAGAATATCTGACACATCCTCCCCAGGTGACCAGTTCGGATTGTCCTTTCGAAAAGCATTCGCCTCTTCCTCAGAGTCAAAGTATCTGACATTGTGTGGTTCGAGGCCGTGTTTTCTAGCATACTCAGATGCCTTCCATTGATTAACACTAATTGGGTGAATGTTGTCATTTTTATCGGCATCAAAAGAATGTGGAGTAGCTTGAGGTTTGTATTGTTCGCTAGGTTAATTGCAGCGAGGGTACTTGTTTCTATTGCTCTCGCTGATGCTTCTGTATCTTTCTTGGTGTCTGAGAGGCTTTTGCTGTCTGTATCTTCTTTCGCATGA
The DNA here is from genome assembly GCF_004116385.1 of Veronia nyctiphanis. Lineage (GTDB taxonomy): Bacteria > Pseudomonadota > Gammaproteobacteria > Enterobacterales > Vibrionaceae > Veronia > Veronia nyctiphanis. The sequence continues at coordinate 51,612 of NZ_PEIB01000036.1, forward strand.
GAAAGCTCATGGACCAAAACACTGGTCCTCTCGTCTGGCGATAGATTACCAAAACGCTGTTTATCAAGTGTCACTGTATTTGTTTTGTCATTGTAAAGTGCTATCGCACCTTGATATTTTTCTTTGTACTCAGAGCTATCGATATCTGCTAACTGAAACTTTGTATTTGCCACTACCTCTGGAGAAATAATTTTACTGGTATCGATATTTACGTCTTTGGAAAATTTTTTAGGCTCTCTTTCTATTTGAGAATTTGTATCTTTGATTAACGAGGTGACATTGTTTATATCTTTACTCAAATCGCTTTTGTTATATGTTTTGGCTTTATCGTTGACAGGCCTACTATTTTTAATTTAACCTGAAGCTTGATCTTTAATAAAATTTCTATCTTTCAATAGCTTAACTGTGGCTTCATTCGAGGTTTGTGGCGAGGATCTGTTACCCTCTAGCTTATCCCGTATACTTTGCTCTTCGGAAGCTCTTTTCTGATCCGTTTTTTCTTTTCCGTATGCTTTAATTCGTACAATTTTTTCTCTTTTTTTTCTCTTTTTTTTCTTGAGCTTGTTTAATTATTCTCTTTTTCATTATCTTCATTTTTTTGTAATGATTTTGATTCGACTCTTTTATCTGCTGATGCTGTGATAGCCATTATTATCTCCTAAAAAACTGATTTATATAATTAAATTAGCCAACTGACGATATTTTTATATATGTATTTAACTTATTTTTATTTAATATTATAAATATTGTTTCTATGCAACCGTTACTGGTATTAAACATATATCAATTTAAGTTTGGATGGAGGTTATCTATAAAATTTCAGTATTT
>NZ_PEIB01000037.1 GCF_004116385.1 Veronia nyctiphanis
TTACGGGCTTAGCCCCGATTTAACGATCACCACCTCCATAGGAGGTGGTTTAATACTGACAACAAAAAACCAGCGCCACAAGGCACTGGTTTCATGGGATAAAGACAGGCCAGTTTTTAAGGCAAGAGATCTATCATTCCCTGTTCATCAATGATCTCGATACCCAAATCCTGCGCCTTGGTTAATTTAGAACCGGCAGCTTCACCCGCAATTAACAAATCGGTTTTGGCTGAGACACTTCCCGTTACTTTTGCACCCAGCGCCTGCAAAGCGGCTTTCGCATCACCACGTGACATCTGAGACAAGCTACCTGTCAGTACGATCGTCTTACCCATCAAAGGTTGTGGCTGATCTTCAGCTGGCGCAGAAATCTCTGGCCAATGAATGCCAGCAGAAAGCAGGGCATCGATAACTTCTTCGTTATGCTTCTCAGAGAAAAACGAAATCAAATGGCGGGCAACCACTTCGCCACATCCTGCACATCAATCAATTGTTCTTCGTTAGCTGCGCGGATTGCATCCAGCGTTTTAAATTGATTAGCAAGGTTAGCTGCTGTAGCTTCACCCACTTCACGAATCCCAAGCGAGTAGATAAAGCGCGGCAAAGTCGTTTCTTTCGCAGCATCCAGCGCATTGACAAGATTCTGTGCTGACTTTGGCCCCATACGGTCAAGCATTGTTACTTTACCCGCCGAGAGCTTAAACAAATCTGCGGGGGTTTCAATCAACTCTCTGTCAATCAACTGTTCAACAATTTTGTCGCCAAGGCCATCAATATCCAACGCTTTGCGCGATGAGAAGTGCTTGATGGCTTCTTTGCGCTGCGCAAGACAGATAAGTCCGCCACTGCATCGAGCAACCGCTTCACCTTCGATACGCTCAACGTGAGACTGACAGACCGGGCATTCAGTAGGAAAAACAATGTCACGGGCGTTATCAGGGCGACGGCTGTCTACCACCCCAACAATCTGTGGAATAACGTCACCAGCACGACGGATGATCACCGTATCGCCAACTTTTACGCCAAGGCGCTCAATTTCGTCAGCATTATGGAGCGTGGCATTTGATACCGTGACACCGCCGACGAATACAGGATCGAGTTTGGCAACCGGTGTAATTGCGCCAGTTCGGCCAACTTGAAATTCCACATCCTCCAGCAGGGTGATTTCCTCCTGAGCTGGGAACTTATATGCAATCGCCCAACGCGGTGCCCTTGCAACAAAGCCAAGGCGCTCCTGCATTGCAATATCATCAACCTTAATCACCACACCATCGATTTCATACGGCAGTGCGTCCCGTCGGACGGAAATATCCTGATAATACGCTTTAACCTCTGCCAGATTCGCAATGCGTTTAACCTCAGGGCTGAGCGGTATTCCCCATTCCTTGAGCTGATGAAGACGACCAACGTGCGACTCACCAAAAGCCTCTGACATCACCCCCACCGAATAGGCGTAAAAACTCAGCGGACGGGTGGCTGTGATTTTGGAATCCAACTGACGCAAACTTCCGGCTGCCGCATTTCGAGGGTTAGCGAATGTCTTTTCTCCTTTCTTGAAGTTAGTTTCATTCAGTTTTTCAAACCCTTCTTTGGGCATGAACACCTCGCCTCTCACTTCAAGACGCACCGGCCAGCTATTGCCCTGAAGCCTGAGAGGAACGTTACGAATCGTTTTTACATTCTGGGTGATGTTTTCACCCGTAGAGCCATCACCGCGCGTTGCGGCCTGCACCAATACGCCGTTTTCATACATTAGACTCACGGCGAGTCCATCCAGTTTTGGCTCACAGCTATAGGTAACGGGATCATTGCCAGCAAGACGGTCTTTCAAACGCTTTTCAAAGCCATCAAGGTCGTCATCATCAAAGGCATTATCCAGCGACAACATGGGAATTTCATGCTGTACCTGTGTAAAGGCAGAGAGCGGCGCACCTCCAACTCGTTGGCTGGGGGAATCGGTCGTGACTAACTGTGGGTTTTCGGCTTCCAGTTTCAACAACGCCTGCATCATTCTGTCGTATTCGGCATCAGGCAATTCGGGGTTGTCCTCGACATAGTAGAGGTGGCCGTGATAGTTGAGCTGCTCCCGCAGCGACTGGTGTTGTGCTTGGATATCGGTTGTCATCGTAATGCCTGGTTGAGTGCGCTTTCATGGTGATCAGCGTTCAATCTGATCACGTGCCTGATATGCCCGTTAGTATATGGGGGAAGGATTTACTTGGAAATGATATCGCCAAGAAATTTGTTCGTTGTCCTGTATAAAAGCACCAATTGATAAAACTGTTTTTTCGGTGACGCTCGTCGATCGAATGTTCTCCCTTAGTTCGATTCATGAAATAGCTAAAATAGTTTTTCGAGTCGGTTAATAAATGGTTAGAAGAATGTTTGCAAAGTGTTCCAATTTATTCGAGATAAGTAGGTGTAGTACCCAAACCACTAACATACTTATAAGGAAATCATTATGTTACGCCTCACTTCCACTCGCCTTAGCGTTGTTGCAGGGAGCGTTCTCGCTGCATTGGCGTCAACAGGCGCTGTCGGTCACGGCTACATGGACTATCCCCCTGCCCGTCAGGAGGTTTGTGAACGGGATGGCGGTCATTGGGACTCAGATGATGGTTCTACCATTCCCAATGCAGCTTGCCGTGCATCATTTCTTGAATCAAGCTGGACTCCTCTGGTTCAAAAACACGAGTTCGCGAAACTTGTCTCCAATTACCGAAGTCAGGATGCTGTTGAGCAAGCTGTACCCAACGGCTTGCTGTGTTCAGGTGGTGATCCGGATAAAAAAGGCATGTCTTTGCCTTCTGCCGACTGGCAAACGACTCCCATTGACCCAGCTCAAAACGGTAAGCTTCGCCTGACCTACCGCGCTTCCACCCCTCATAACCCTAGCTACTGGAAAATCTATTTGTCTAATACCAGTTTTAATCCAGCAACCGATGAACTGGGTTGGGACGATGTGGATTTAATTGCTGAATTTGGCAACCTTCCGTTAACCGAAATTAACGGCAAGAAGTATTACCAAATGGATATAACCCTCCCGACAGACCGTTCAGGCGATGCTGTTCTTTTCTCTCGCTGGCAGCGTAACGATGCCGCAGGTGAAGGCTTCTATAACTGTAGCGATATCAGCTTCGGTGGAGATATTGACGTGCCAGAGTGGACCAGCTTAGGCAGCTTGGTCAAATCGTCAACTGACGCGCAAGCAGGTGATACTGTCTGGTTCAGGGTGTTTGACGGTTCAGGCAGCGAACAGGTTTTTGAAAAGCTCAATATCACCGCCAATAACGAAGACGAAAGTACTTGGGCGGCGCAGTTGGCTGATGTCGTTAACACTGGATTTTCGTCTGTGGCTAAGCTGGGCGTCGAACAATCGGACGGTCAGGTGAACTGGGACAGTTCTGATCTTTACAGCAACCTGGTATTTGTTAAAGACAAAGAGGCGACCTTCCAGCTTGAAGTTAAAAAGCCAACGCCAAACCAACCACCTATTCTGAGTGGCCCATCATCAGTGAACACCGTGAGCGGAAAGACTGTTTCGTTCAATGTCAGTGCTTCAGATCCAGAAAATGCAGCTTTGACTTTCACCAGTGATAAAGGCGAACTCAATGCATCAGGAAACTCAGCGTCAGTAACGTTCACGGCGCCAGTGACTGATACCTCTCTGACCGTCGATATTACTGTTCAGGTATCCGATGGCGAACTCACAGACTCACTCACAGTCACTGTGAACGTCGAGCCTGAAGACGTTACATCAACGTGGGACAGCGACAAGATATACCTCGCTGGCGACACTGTCACCCACAAGGGTAAAACGTTTACTGCACAGTGGTGGAATAAAGACGCTGAACCAGGTGTTGCACCTGTGTGGCTTGAAGAAAGTGCGGGTGACAAAAACGAGTGGGTGAAGTCTAAAGCCTACACGACGGGACAGAAAGTCACTTATCAGGGGAGCTCTTATGAGGCCAAATGGTGGACTCGAGGAGATGTGCCTTCTGCAGGCGGTCCTTGGAAATTATTGTAAGCAGCATTAATCAGGTTGAAGTACCTTTGATTAACATAAACAAAAACGCCCTTGAAAAAGGGCGTTTTTTTATTTCTGGCTAGGTTGTGTTAGGCAGGCTCAGAGAAGCTTTTCACCTGTTCACGATAACCATCAAGGCGCTGAGGCGTCATCAAGTTTCTTGAATCATCGGTTACCAAACCACCTAACTGATCTGCCACCTTTTGAGCCGTTTGCAACATGAGCTTGAAGTTTTGCTCTGCATCTCCGTAGCAAGGCAGGGTCATGAAAAACGAGATACCTTGCGTGGTAAACTGATTGATGTTCTCAAGCGGGAAACTGCCAGGGTTATACATATTTGCCGCACTGAAAAGTACCTTACCCGTGCCCGATAAATCAGCATGACGATGGAATATATCCATTTCACCGTGGATCATGCCATTCTGCTCAAGGCTGTTCATCAGGTCGATCCCCTGAAATTGGTCATTGGCAGAAGATTGCACGTTTACAATCAACACTTCTTGTCTAACAGGTGATTCAGAAACCGCTTCTTCTTGCTCACTTTCACCAACAGGCAAAGGCTCAGATATCTCCGTTGATTTATCATCTGCTTCGTCGGCATAAGGTGCATCAGTAAACAGTAAATCTTTTTCTTCATTGGTCACAGGGGATGATGAAGGCTCAATGTCAGCTTTCAGATCAGCAAATAGTGGGTCTACCGCCGCGGGCTCATCATCAAAATGAAAACCTGGCTCCTTGCGTTGGATCTCTTCGGGCTTGTCAGTGTTGCTCTTTATCACCCTGACCGCACCGATACCGTCCTCGTCAAAACCACCCTCTTCTCCGTCTTTCAACTTACCCAGCGGCTTATCAGCAAATTTTTCCGGACGTTCTTTTCGACTGCTCCATAATCCATGGATGATCAGCGCGGCAATCACCAACGCTCCCAGAACAATCAATACAAGGCGCAATTCCTGCATCATTTTATCTCAGCATTTGTTCATTTAACGACTTATCACCTGATGAAGCGATAACCACAACGTTTCATACCCCAAGCTCGAGGCGTAGGCAATGTCGCATAGACTTACCCTTTACTGTATCAAAAAGGGGAGAAAAGTTAATGCTCAGTGCCTACTTCTGTCTAAAAAGTGGTTGTTATATCGGACTTTTGAGCCAGTTACTGTTCAAAGTATCACCTTAGTTAACATTGCCAATAGACGGGCAATGGCTTTAACATGTCAGTATATAAGGAAAGGAGATAGTATGAACCCAGCAAATTTGGCACAGCAGCCCACATCCGGCGCGAAGTATTTTATCCGAGGCTTTTCGCTCGCCTTCACTCCGGGTATTCGCCGATTTGTGATCATTCCACTCGTTATCAATCTGATGCTGATGGGGAGTCTTATTCTTTTTGTCCTGTCTCAGCTCGGCAGTTGGATGGACAGCTGGCTATCATATATCCCGGGTTGGTTAGACTGGCTCGCCTATCTCATCTGGCCAATGGTGGCCATCGGCCTGTTGGTTGTCTGCTCGTACTTCTTCAGTACAGTCGCCAACTGGATAGCCGCTCCCTTTAACGGTTTGCTTGCTGAGCACTTGGAAGCCAAGCTTACTGGCCAGAAAGCACCCGATGCAGGTTTGGCAAGCGTATTGAAAGACTTACCTCGGATTTTTAAACGTGAATGGCAGAAGCTCTGGTACTACCTACCGAAAGCGCTGGGACTGTTACTTCTGATGTTTATCCCAGCGATAGGCCAAACTGTCGGACCCGTTTTGTGGTTTCTATTCAGCGCCTGGATGATGGGAATACAATACTGTGACTACCCGTTCGATAACCACAAAGTTCCCTTCCTTGATATGAAACAATCACTGCGTGAGAAGCGAGGCTCGACACTCAGTTTTGGCAGTCTGGTGATGCTTTTTACCATGACCCCGGTTTTAAATTTGTTTGTTATGCCAGCAGCGGTGTGTGGAGCCACAGCGATGTGGGTTGATGAATACAGGACTAAACACGGTCAATACTAGAAAATACAACGAAGCCATATCTCGACGGCCTGCAGTTTCTTCTGTGGGCCGTTTTCATCTCTAAGATGTCATTAAGCACCGAAAAAGTGCATCAAACAATATCATATAACTATCTGTTACTTTTCAATCCCTCCCCGCTGTATATGCTGTATTTACACGAAACGTATGACCATACGAAGGAACGATTGAGATGGGTAAAATTTACGAAGATAACTCAACCACAATAGGGAATACCCCACTGGTACGCCTTAACAGAGTAAGTAACGGTAAAGTACTGGTAAAAATTGAAGCTCGTAACCCAAGCTTCAGCGTTAAATGCCGTATCGGTGCCAACATGATCTGGAGTGCAGAAAAATCAGGTCAGTTAAAAGCAGGTACCGAACTTGTTGAACCAACAAGCGGTAACACGGGTATTGCTCTAGCATACGTTGCAGCTGCACGTGGCTACAAACTGACTCTGACTATGCCTGAGTCAATGAGCCTCGAGCGTCGTAAACTTCTCAAAGCACTGGGCGCAAACCTTGTTCTGACTGAAGCAGCGAAGGGCATGAAAGGTGCTATTGCTAAAGCAGAAGAAATTGTTGCTACTGACCCAGCAAAATATCTGATGCTTCAGCAGTTTGATAACCCTGCTAACCCAGAGATTCACGAAAAAACTACAGGCCCTGAGATCTGGGACGACACAGACGGTGAAATCGATGTGTTTGTTTCTGGTGTTGGTACGGGCGGTACACTGACCGGTGTTAGCCGCTACATCAAAAACACCAAAGGCAAAGTGATCACTACAGTGGCTGTTGAGCCTTCAGAGTCTCCTGTTATCCGACAAACCATTGATGGTGACGATGTACAGCCTGCACCACATAAAATCCAGGGCATCGGCGCTGGTTTCATCCCAGGCAACCTTGACCTGTCATTGATCGACAAAGTCGTACAGGTTTCTTCTGACGAAGCAATGGACATGGCGCGTCGTCTGATGGAAGAAGAAGGCATTCTGGCGGGTATCTCTTCAGGTGCAGCCGTTGCTGCTGCAAACAAGATTGCTGAGCTGCCTGAGTTTGCGGACAAGAACATTGTCGCTCTCCTGCCAAGTTCTGCAGAGCGTTACTTAAGCTCTGCACTGTTTGCAGGTATCTTCACTGAGCTTGAAAACCAGCAGTAATATACATTACTGATCTCATAGATCAGCATGCATACCTCATAAAAGCCCCGTTAGGGGCTTTTTTATTTGATTTTTGGAGCCCTCTCTAGTAAAAATTCCCCGCTATTTATTTTTAGCTCCAAAATAAAACATTGCCTCCAGCTAAAGACACATGACCTGTTGACGAAAAATGTCGTAAAACTTTGATACAGGTTAAGCCACGGTAGGCAAAATCTGGCTAGATTAGCACCAGACATAGCATCATATGGCTATTCGGTTTAAGCTAGCCAGGTATTTATTACATGAACATAAATTATTAATGCATTGGGGTAAAACATGTATCAGAAGCAAGTAGAAATCACGGCTCCTAACGGTCTGCACACTCGCCCAGCGGCTCAATTCGTTAAAGAAGCTAAAGGCTTCGATGCGAAAATTACTGTTGAGTCAAATGGTCGTGAAGCAAGCGCAACCAGCCTGTTCAAACTGCAAACTCTGGGCCTGACTCAAGGTACTGTTGTTACTATCAAAGCTGAAGGCGCTGATGCTGAAAACGCTGTTGAAAGCCTGGTAAAACTGATGGACGAGCTGGAATAATCCAGCTCTACTTCTACACACCAGTCAATTCATTCAGTCAACGTAGGACAAGGCTATGATTTCAGGTATCCTGGCATCTCCTGGTATTGCTTTCGGTAAAGCACTTCTTTTGCAAGAAGACGAAATCGTCATCAATAAAAATCCGGTTGCAGCGGACAAGCTCGACCAAGAAATTCAGCGTCTCTTTGATGCGCGCGAAAAATCAAAAATACAATTAGAAGCCATCAAAGAGAAGGCTCGCGAGACATTTGGTGAAGAGAAAGAAGCTATCTTCGAAGGCCACATCATGTTGCTGGAAGACGAAGAGCTGGAAGAAGAAATCATCGCTTTCATCAAAGACAATAAAGCGTCTGCCGAATTCGCGATCCACAGCGTGATTGAAGAACAAGCAGTAACGCTTGAATCACTGGATGACGAATACCTGAAAGAACGTGCTACGGATATCCGCGATATCGGCTCACGTTTTGTTAAGAACGCACTGGGTATCAACATCGTGTCGCTAAGCGCAATTAACGAAGAAGTTATCCTTGTTGCTAATGACCTGACACCGTCTGAGACAGCACAAATCAACCTCGATTATGTTCTGGGCTTTATCACTGACATTGGTGGTCGCACTTCACACACGTCTATTATGGCGCGCTCACTGGAACTGCCCGCGATTGTCGGAACTAACGACATCACGAAGAAAGTGAAAAATGGCGACATGCTGGTACTGGATGCTATCAACAACACCGTTGTTATCAACCCAAGTGCCGATGAACTTGAGAAGTTCAAAACTATCAGAAACACTTTCCTTGCAGAAAAAGAAGAGCTGGCCAAATTGAAAGATTTGCCCGCCATCTCTCTGGATGGTCACCAAGTAGAAGTTTGCGGCAACGTAGGTACAGTGAAAGACTGTGACGGCGTAAACCGTAACGGTGGCGAAGGTGTTGGCCTCTATCGCACTGAGTTCTTGTTCATGGACCGCGATTCGCTGCCGACTGAAGAAGAGCAGTATAAAGCTTACAAAGATGTGGCTGAAGCCATGCATGGCCACCCTGTCATTATCCGCACCATGGATATTGGTGGCGACAAAGACTTACCATATATGGACTTGCCACAGGAAATGAATCCATTCCTGGGCTGGCGTGCTGTTCGTATCAGCCTTGATCGCCGTGAAATTCTGCGTGACCAGCTGCGTGCTATCCTGCGTGCCTCTGCACACGGTAAGCTTCGCATCATGTTCCCGATGATTATCTCTGTTGAAGAAATCCGTGAACTGAAAGCAGCGATTGAGCAATATAAAGCGGAACTTCGTAAAGAAGAATTAGCGTTTGACGAAAATATCGAAATCGGTGTAATGGTTGAAACGCCTGCTGCGGCTGCAATTGCGCATCACCTTGCAAAAGAAGTTGCGTTCTTCAGTATTGGTACCAACGACCTGACCCAGTATACTCTGGCTGTAGACCGCGGTAACGAACTGATCTCGCACCTGTATAACCCGCTATCGCCAGCTGTACTGACCGTGATTAAGCAGGTTATCGATGCCTCTCACAAAGAAGGCAAGTGGACAGGTATGTGTGGTGAACTGGCTGGTGACGAACGTGCAACCCTACTTCTGATGGGTATGGGTCTGGATGAGTTCAGCATGAGTGCTATCTCTATCCCGCGCGTGAAGAAAATTATCCGTAATGCGAATTTTGCTGACGTGAAAACAATGGCAGAAGAAGCATTAGCAATGCCTACAGCCGCTGAAATCACTGCACATGTAGAAAAATTCATTGCTGAGAAAACTGTCTGCTAGAATACAGCAGCACCAAATTGATTACGCTTAGGAGCAAACACTATGGGTCTGTTTGACAAACTGAAGAAACTGGTTTCTGAAGACAGCAATGACGCGAACGCGATCGAGATCATCGCACCGCTTTCCGGTGAAATTGTTAACATCGAAGACGTGCCAGACGTTGTTTTCGCAGAGAAAATCGTCGGTGACGGTATTGCGATTAAACCATCAGGTGACAAGATGGTTGCACCAGTAAACGGTACGATCGGCAAGATCTTCGAAACTAACCACGCGTTCTCGATTGAATCTGAAGATGGCATCGAGCTTTTCGTTCACTTCGGTATCGATACCGTAGAACTGAAAGGCGAAGGCTTCAAACGAATTGCTGAAGAAGGCCAGACGGTGAAAGTGGGCGACCCTATCATCGAATTCGATCTTGCAATGCTGGAAGAAAAAGCGAAATCAATTCTGACGCCGGTTGTTATCTCAAACATGGACGAAATCAAAGAGCTGAGCAAGCTTTCTGGTGCCGTAAATGTTGGTGAAAACCCAGTGCTGCGTATCAAAAAGTAATTGATACGATGAGAAGAGAAAGCGCGGCCTAGGCTGCGCTTTTTTTGTTTCTGGTGATAGACGTTTCCATTTATGCACTCAGTGATTCAAGCTGAGTCTGCGAAGGCGCATACAGGTAGGCCCCCGTCACCGCTTTAGAAAAACGCAAAATGGCGTCAGTTTTTCCGTCTGTCGCACCAAACATACTTTTGACCATCGCATCGAGGTTATGCTGATTATCACAATAGGCTAAAAACAACAGACCATGATCGCCCGATACACTGCCATATGGCAGACTGTGCCTTACAATCTTTAACCCTTTACCGTTTTCTTTAATATCGACACGACCAACATGAGAGTCCGAAGGTACATCTTCAAGTTCAATAGAATCAGGTTTTGTACGTCCGATAATCTTCTCTTGTTTTTCCACTTCCACCTGTTCCCATGCAGAAAGGTTATGCACGTAACGCTGATGCAAAACAATACTTCCACCAGCACATGGCCCTTCTTTAACAATGGCAACATCAAAGCGCGCCTGATCGCCCGCAGGGTTTTCAGTGCCATCGACAAACCCCGTCATGTCTCGTGAGTCCAAATAGCGATAGCCGTAGGTCTCATCAACGACGTTGACCACATCGGCGATCGGCGTCAAAAATTTTCTCAGGAGATGAAAGTTAAGGTCATGGCGTTCTGAATGGATATGAATCAATATATCGCAATTCGTTGATGGCGCCTCAGCGTTACCCTCACCCACGGCTTCAAACCCTGAAAAGTCAGCAGGCACATCTATGTTCAATAAGGCACAAACAGATGGCTAAACGAAACCGCCGCTTTCAGGTGACTGTTCGGCTGAAAATCAGTAATCTCCTGACAAAGTGATGCAATATCACAACAGCGAGCAACAACGCTTGGCAGATCAGACTTTACTTTAATTAATGCGTAGAGAGCGAATGCCCCTGCTGCTGGCACAATTGCCGCTTGAGGTTGACTCACGATAGCCTCCATTCAGTGTTATTAGTATTGATTTGCGATCAACATAACGTTGTGGGAAAACTATAGCAAGCCAGTGCACATAGCCTTGGGGAAAAAACGCCACAAAATACATCTAACTCACATCATGTTTGATCCCTATCATCCAGACACAAAAAAACCAGCGCTAGGCTGGTTTTCAGTTGCTGCATTACTTTTCTTATTACACAGACGTGAGCTGAATTTTCAATGAAGCAAACTCTTCGGATTGCGTGTCGCTGACATCAAATGATGTTGGAGCATCTAAACCTGTTTTCATGATCGGTGACATGATCGTGCGGCGTGCACCGTCATCCAACTCCTCTTGAATCAACATAGCAATACTGACTTCTTCTGCCGTCACCTCAATAAGCTCAGCTTTGCCTATCAAAGTACGCCCGCTGTTAACTTCAAACAGCAATGTCTCTTCACCCGGTACCAAAGAGACTGATGTCTCGGTGCTTTGACTCAAACCTTCACGGGAAAATTCGAAGGCGACATCCATTTGCCAGTCCGCCATTGCCAGCGGGCTCAGCATAGCGCTAAACAGCACTAAACCTTTTTTCCAGTCATTCATAATCATTGCTTAATCAAGGGCACAAAAAAGCGACCTAACCCGGCGGCTTTTAAAAATATAAAACGTCATCCAAACTCCAACGAGTAGTGTTACTGCTGCACTCCACTGAAACTGCCAGTGCAACACATTCATATGTCGGACCTGAATGGCCAAATCAACAACACAACTTACGGGCAGGCACCACCAAAAGTGCTGCCACTTATTTTTAAGCCAACTTGGAAAGCGGTGCTGGCTACCCGTCATTAACATCATACAAATTGCAGGTAAACCGGTTACCAAGCCTGTGTACAACGCATACTTATCTGGGTATAGCAGGCTGAGAATACTCTCTCCCTGCTGCCTACTTGCACCAGCTAATATGAAAACCCACCACGCGCGAGCCAGAAATACTGAAACCAAGAGATAAAGAACGGGAGCTTTTCTATTTCCGTGTTTATCAAAGTGGTCTGGGTTTTCAAGTAGCATACTGCTTTCCATTATTATTTGCTGATTGGCAGATATTTCCCGTCAACACAGCAATTTATAACGTTACTGTGTCAAAAAATCGCCGTATCGCATAGCGTAAGAAAATAAATGTGAGGCCTGATTCAAAGAGTTATCGGCGACTCTAGAAACAAGATCACACTTTAAGCGTACTTTTAATAAAAATTTAATTGAACGTGTGTTTTTTAGACAGTAACTGAATCACTAATGCCAAGAACCAATGACAAAATTTTAACGTTAAATGTCTTAACCGTAGAGGCAATACCTACCAAGCTCTCTGTCTCAATTTGGGGTCACATGATGAAAAATCAACCAAACTTGCCGACTGGTACGACCTCTGTTAGCCTGATTCTGCGAATAACGAAATAATGAAGACAACAGTAGGGACAGTATATGAATTTGCTCTTCAGGTTACTTTGGGTCGTGCTATGGAAAGCTCGCCAAGGCAAACAAACCGGTGCATTTGACACTTCGTACATTTCATTCCGAGCATGGCCAACTGATTGCGACGTTTATATGCACATGACTAACTCACGTTATTCATCGTTTAACGACTTAGCGCGGACTAACTTACTCGCCAAGATTGGTGTTTTACCAACGTTAATTAAACGCAACATGAAGTTCTACGTTAATGCCTCTGAATTTACTTTTATTCGCGGCATTCAACCTCTACAGAAATTCACAATTGAGGCGCGCTTAGTCGGATGGGATGAGAAGTATCTCTATGTTGAGCATCGTTTTGTCAGTAAAAAAGGGTTACATTGCATTGCCCATGCACGCGCTGTCATCACTACAGCAAAAGGTCAGCAGGTGCATTTGACTGAGCTGTTAAGTGAAAAACGCTATGAGGAGCAACCACAGCTTCCTGAAGCCGTCATTGCGTGGAAATCACTGCTGGAAAAAAAGAAAGAATCTTCTGTTCAATCCGGCGCTGGGACTGAAGCCAGAGCCTGTTGATGAATGCCATATAGGGAGGAAACTTAATGATACGTTTTGTCGCACCGACATTTGCAGTTGTAGCCATAAGTGGATTACTAACAGGCTGTGTATCTGGAGAAAAGACCATGGCAGACAAATCAATGCAGCCTTGTGGTTATAAACCAAACTGCGTGTCGACTCAAGACGAACGACAAAAATATACCCTATCTCCCTTCTTACTCAGCTCTGAAAGCGACATTGAGAGTATCAAAACCGCCGCCCTCACTTTACCTGGGGCAAAACTTGCTGAGCAGGAAGAAGATTATTTACGCATTGAGTGTACAAGCCGTTTTTTGCGCTTTGTTGATGACCTTGAGCTGCGCATCGATCAAGGAAAACTCATTGTTCGCTCGCAGTCACGTCTCGGCTACTCTGACTTTGGCGTTAACAGAGCCCGTGCTGATGCCCTTCGGGCTGCACTGGCAAACAAGGGTCTGTTGAAATAAGTAATGTTAAGACGGCTGAAACATTTGGGCCAATTGAATGTGGTGGTTATGCACCCACTCTTTATTGATTGGTCCCCAGTCGTCAATCTGATAAAAACCGTCATTATGACGTTTTCCATCCTCAACGAAACTCATCGAAACACCAAACTGAGGTAGCGACTTAATCGCATCCTGAAGGGTTCGACGGGGCCAATCTGTGATATTCATCAAGTGAGGTACATTCGGCCGCTCAGTGGTATCTATCAGGTACATGAGATATAGACGTCGGGCAAAAACAGGATTGAGATCCACGGTAATTCCTTGTTGTACAAAAAGTTATAATACTGTTAAAGATACCATTTTACCTCACAGACTAACGATGTCTTATTCAAAGTTCGTGTGGTTTCCTGAGCAATCTTATCAGTCGATGATATGCAGGCTCATCGGCTCCCACGTTGGGAGCGATATTCGCCTTTGGTCTCTCTTGCTTTACTGTCATCTCAATGTCACTCTATGCCCCAGAAAACAACAGCAAAAATGGGGAAGTAGCGAATGACTACAGTTGTTTATGGGATCAAGAACTGCGATACGATAAAAAAGACGCTGAAGTGGCTAGAAGCGGAAAATAAGGCATTCGAGTTTCATGATTACCGTAAAGACGGTATTGATCAGGCGATGGTGCAACGGTTTATTGATGCATTAGGCTGGGAAGCTCTAGTGAACAAACGTGGGACCACCTATCGCCAATTAAGCGATGAGCAAAAAAACAACCTTAACGCAGACAACGCTGCGGCCCTCATGCTTATTCATCCTGCTATGATTAAACGCCCTTTGCTCGAACATAATGGCGAATATCACCTAGGCTTCAAGCCAGAGCAGTACGGAACAATTTTTAGTTAATACATCATTAAGAAGTAAGGAAACCCAATGACAGACAGCGCAGTATTGTCTTTAGCCAAGGATTTGATCAGCCGACCATCCGTCACACCAGAAGACGAAGGCTGTCAGGAAATGATGATTGCCCGTCTGGAGGCGTTGGGCTTTACCATTGAGACAATGGTGTTTGAAGATACCACCAACCTTTGGGCACGCCGAGGCAACACCGGCCCGCTACTTACCTTTGCCGGTCACACAGATGTCGTGCCTGCTGGCCCACTTGAGGACTGGAATACACCTCCTTTTGAGCCTACGGTTATCGACGGATATCTTTATGGCCGTGGCGCTGCTGATATGAAAGGCTCTTTGGCAGCTATGTTGGTTGCGGCAGAGCGTTTTGTCACTGAGAACCCCGATCACAAAGGCTCAATTTCCTTTCTGATCACCTCCGATGAAGAAGGTCCGTTCATCAATGGTACGACACGTGTTGTTGATACTCTGATGGCCAGAAACGAAATCATCGATATGTGTATTGTCGGTGAACCTTCGAGTACTAAAGAAGTGGGAGACGTGGTCAAGAATGGACGTCGCGGGTCAATTACTGGTGATTTGACCGTAAAAGGCATTCAAGGGCATGTCGCATATCCTCAGCTCGCTAAAAACCCCGTACATGAAGCCTTGCCCGCTCTTGCAGAGCTCGCCAGCACAGAATGGGACAAAGGAAATGATTACTTCCCACCAACCAGCTTCCAAATTCCTAACCTTGCATCAGGAACCGGTGCATCGAATGTGATCCCTGGTGAATTTTCTGTCCAATTCAATTTTCGTTTCAGTACAGAGCTGACTGACGAACTGATTAAGCAACGTGTTCATGATGTATTACAGAAGCATGATCTTGAATATGACCTTAAATGGACACTCAGTGGCCAACCTTTCCTGACAGATACGGGTGATCTGTTGGATGCCGTGGTCGATGCGGTTGCTGAAGTTAACGATCAAAAACCAGAACTACTGACTACTGGCGGGACATCCGACGGCCGTTTTATTGCGCAAATGGGCAGCCAAGTGATCGAGTTAGGGCCAGTTAATGCGACCATTCATAAAGTAAATGAGTGCGTAAAAGTGGCGGATTTGGAAAAATTGACCGATATGTATCAGAAGGTATTGGAAAAAGCATTGGCGAAATAAATGACACCTTCTGAGCTGACTGGCCGGGAAACCGGCCATTTGATTCAACATGGTTCACACTGGCTTCATCGCGATATCATTGATGACTTTCTGCTGTTATCACAGGCATCTCAAGAAGCGGGCTTCACCCTTGATATCGCCAGTAGCTTTCGTGATTACGACCGACAAAGCCAGATTTGGAATGCCAAGTTCGATGGTAAGCGCCCTATCCTCAACGATGATGGCCTGACGCTCAATCCAGACAGCTTATCTGACAGTGAAAAAGTGCATGCTATTTTACGCTGGTCGGCCCTTCCCGGCGCCAGCAGGCACCACTGGGGCACAGACATAGATATTTTTGCCAGTAACCTTCTACCAGCAGAAACGTCGCTTCAACTTGAGCC
This sequence comes from Veronia nyctiphanis, assembly GCF_004116385.1. Classification (GTDB taxonomy): domain Bacteria; phylum Pseudomonadota; class Gammaproteobacteria; order Enterobacterales; family Vibrionaceae; genus Veronia; species Veronia nyctiphanis. The sequence continues at coordinate 15,996 of NZ_PEIB01000037.1, forward strand.
TTGGGAATATGATGACGGTTACCAGCGCCCCTTCTCTCATTGGCTGGATAATCACCTCTCAGACTTCGGTTTTTCCGCCCATACGCTGCCGATAGAGGCGGAGTAGCGCGCGAGCCATGGCATATCAGCCATGTAAAGACCAGTGAGCCACTTCTGTCACAACTTACCAACACCTTACTTCATGACGTCGTGGTCAAAAGCCAAATCTCAGGAAAAGATACTGTCCTCACAGAGCTTGATTCGATATATTGCCGATATATAAGCAATATTTGCGGACATTAATATGGACATCCTAACAAACCCGTATGTCATCATCGCGATCGTCTTAGCTGTGATCATCAGTAATATCATGCAATAAAGTACACGGCCAATTCTAAATTTGGAATGAAGAACAAAGATAAGACCGAAGAAAGGAAAAACGACAGCAGCAAGAAAAAAAAGCAAAGTGGATATGATGACGAAGATGACGATAAGTCCTCTTTTCTCTAACAAGGTTAATGGCTCTCGATAGCGTAACGAGTCACAATAAAATAAACAGCCTCATAGCATTATTCTTTACCTCTGGGAATACAATCATATGTGAGCCTAATGCTCACTCAGATCAAGTCCAATGCGGCGTGCAACCTCAATGTATGAGGTAATAATTCCATCGGCTCCAAGGCGAAAACGGTCTTTATCTAACTTAACCCGTGTCTCTTTATCCCATAATCGACAACTTTCAGGGGTAAATTCATCACCAAGGAAAAGCTTACCTTCGCTGTCGATACCGAACTCCAGCTTATAATCAACAAGAAGCATCCCGGCATCATCAAAGAGCTGACTTAATACCGTGTTCACTTTGTAAGTTTGGGCTTTTATCTCAGACAATTGAGCTGGCGTGGCAAATCCCAGTGACTCACAAAGTGATTCATTGACCATCGGGTCATGTAAGACATCGTTTTTGAGGAATAACTCAAACGTTGGCGGCGAAAGATCGGTTCCCTCTTTGACTCCCAGTCGTCGACACAATGAGCCAGCAGCCACATTGCGAACAACGCACTCGAGAGGGATCATATCCAGCCTTCGTACCAGCGTTTCACGGTCAGAGAGCAGCCTATCTATCTGCGTTGCAATGCCCGCACTTTCAAGCTTACACATGATGAAATAATTGAATTTATTATTCACCTCACCTAAACGATCAAGCTGTTCACTGCCCGGTTCATCAAATGCGAACGCATCATTACGAAAATGGAAGATCAGGCGTTGTTCATTGCCAGAGGTATAAACAGATTTTGATTGATCACGATATAATTCAACACGTTTTGTCAAAGCCCGAAATCCCTGAAAATAAGCAAAAAAAAGGAGCTATCGCGTCCTCTGTATTTTAATTTTCGACACTCTGACGACCTACACCCGCCGAGAGCACAGGCACCAGATTTGATAATGCCTGTTCACTGATCGGTTTACCTTTAGAATCAGTGACATTGATAGATGTTCTGTTACCGAGGTCACCCAGCAGCAATATGTATTTACTGCGTTTAAATTCAAGTTCGCTGTCGCCAATGTTCTGCCAAAGCTGCTCGTTTGTGCTTCAAATTCCGCATTAATTGTGCCTTGTGAGCGGTTGCGATACTCAACCTCAAAGCCAATCAACTCAAGAATACCCGGTAAACGCTCCCACACAATGTCATAAGGTGCTCTGGCAATAATGACAGGTAAACCGCCACGGTCTTTACCCAAAGTAATAGGGATATTTTTGTTGAGTGCGACCGCACGCTCCCGCGCTTCGGCGCGGACTGACGCGTCGTAACCCTCGGTGATCAAATTGGCCATGCGCGCATTGAAACTTTGACGAACACTTTGGTTCGGCGCGCCTTTATCTGAGTTCTGCCATTCAATCACATCAAGGCGCAAACCGTAGCGTTTGTTACTCGACAGTTTGCTAATCATGTAACGGGCTTCTGACGCACCACCGTTTGGCCATTTCACCCAGTCTGTTTCAATCTCTTCGCTGTTCTGACTGCGAACAGTAAACTGCTCATTAGCAGCAAGCTCAGTGGCTGTTCGCCATAGACGGTCAGACTTTTTATCAGTGTCTACCCAAAGTGTCACACCGCGGCGATCATTGACAATTCGGGCACCCGGAATGGTCCCCAACACCTGAAGAGGTGGACGAATATCTACACCCGCGCCAAATTCACCAGGGAAGTTACCCGATGGAACCTTAAACGCACTGGGAGCCGCAGATTGTTGGTTAGGAAGCGCCGTCAAATCAATCAATGGCGGCGTTTCAAGATAAGAAAAGTCATCTTTGGCCTGATGCTTATCAGCAACGCCACCAGCACAACCTGCCAGAGATAGAATCACTACACTGGCAGAGAGCTTAAAAATGGGTTTCATCGGCAAGTATATCCTTTATACCATTCCGGCTTGTGAGAGTGCCTGCATCACCTGTGGTTGGAGATTCTTATCCAACTCAGTCAGTGGCAAACGAAGGGTGCATGATCAATCAGTTTCATTTGGTGCGCCGCCCACTTAACCGGAATCGGGTTTGCTTCAACAAAGAAGCCTTTATGAAGAGGCATCAAACGCTCATTGATGGCACGAGCTTCTTCCAGATTTCCAGCAAGCGCCAACTTGACCATTTTTGCCATATCTGCAGCAGCAATGTTGTTAACAACAGAGATAACGCCCTGACCACCTTCAGCAATGAAATCAAGCCCAGTTAAATCATCACCGCTGAATAGGACAAAGTCTTCGCCACAAAGTTCACGATGTTGTTTTACACGGCTTAAGTCAGCTGTGGCATCTTTTAAGCCAATGATGTTGTCGAACTCGGAGAGGCGAGCAACGGTCTCCGGCAACATATCGGCGACAGTACGGCCCGGTACATTATAGAGAATTTGTGGAAGTTCAGATGCTTCTGAAATCGCTTTGTAGTGTTGGAACAAGCCCTCTTGAGAAGGTTTGTTGTAATAAGGCACAACACTTAGGCAGCCGGCAATACCAGAGCCTGCGAACATTTTACTGAACGTGATAGCTTCATGAGTAGCGTTTGCGCCTGTACCCGCAATCACTGGGATACGGCCATCTGCAAACTCTAGGGTCTTCAGGACGATCTTGATGTGTTCTTCAACGGTAACGGTTGCTGACTCACCGGTTGTCCCAACGGCAACGATCGCATCTGTCCCTGCGTCCACGTGAAAATCCACCAACTTCTTAAGACTCGTATAATCCACTTCCCCTGATGAGTCCATTGGTGTCAATAACGCAACGATGCTTCCTGAAAACATGCCTTTACTCCAATCTTTTGTTTGTTTTGACATGGTACTTTATGCCACAGGGCAAAAACAAGCACAGACAGAGTAAGGACTCCCGTGCTTTGCGTGGTTGATCACCGTCTTATTGAGCGCTATCGTCACTACTAACGTACTGATTTCCACTTGGTTAAGTATTACTATTTGCAGCGTTATCCATCTTACATCTAATGAAACCATCAAAAAGGAAAGAATATGCAAACCCTGACAGCAGGCACACCCGCGCCAGATTTCACTCTGCAGGACCAAAATGGAAATGATGTTACCCTGAGCCAATTCAAAGGCGAAAAGAACGTACTGGTTTACTTTTATCCTAAAGCGATGACACCGGGCTGCACCACACAGGCGTGTTCTCTGCGAGATAGCAAGGCTGAGTTAGACGCGCTTGATACGGTCGTTTTCGGCATTAGCCCTGATGCGGTCAAGCGTCTGACCAAATTCACTGAGCGTGACGAGTTGAACTTCACACTTCTTAGCGATGAAGATCATGCCGTAGCCGATGCATTTGGTGTCTGGGGCCTTAAGAAATTTATGGGCAAGGAATATGATGGCATCCATCGCATCAGCTTTTTGGTGGGGAAAGACGGTGACATCGCGCATGTATTCAATAAGTTCAAAACCAAAGACCATCATGATGTGGTGCTGAGCTACCTAAAAGAAAACGCATAGCCCCGAATAGAAAAAAACCGGCGAATCGCCGGTTTTTTTTATCCCATTGTTTACTGGGTAGGATTTACAGGGACTGGGACTGCCAATGATTCAGGGTACCCCCTTGACGCTGCTTGTTTCCTTGCCAGAGACGTTACATCGCTTTCAGTAAGCACCGAAGACGCCAAATTCGTCGGACTTTCCCACCCTTCTGTCAAATGAATGCTGCCTTGTTCATTCAAATGACGAACAATTTTATCTATCGCAACCAGCGCGGAGGACGCTTTCACTGTTTCGACTCTCGCATAATGGTCACCAACAAATGACGTATCCGCTGCACGCAGGCTAGGCTCAGCTCCCGGTATCTGCTGGGCGCCACATAACGGCTTTCCGCCTACTTCAGCATCATTGAACGCTGGCATCCACTGGGAAAAATGCTCGATAGCTCGTTCAGTTCTTTCTCGCATCTCATCAAGCTGCCAGCCTATATCAATCTTGTTAAGGAAAGACGTTGCCAGCTTAGGTTGTGCACTGCGTTCATCACTGCTCACGAGGCCATTGTCGAACAGGGTAATGTTTTTTGTCATACCATGAAGTTGGAAGAAACCATCGGGGTAAGGCGTCAGCTGTGCCATACCCGTTGGAGTGCCTCGCTCCCCGTGGACAATCACTTCAGGCCAGTGTCCTTGCTGTGATGGCCAATGTGCAATGTAAGCCGCTTTGTACTCGACCATACGTTTCTTGGGAGCCTGAACTAAATCGTCGACAATGCCAGTCCGGAATCCACAAGCATTAATCACAAAATCGACATCTTGGGCCGATTCAATACCATATCTATCGGTCGCGGTGATTTTCCAACCCTTTGTGGTCTCAACAACGTCTTTAACCCTGTGCTTCAGCTTGATGTCACAACACGTGCTGTTTTGTAGTCCAAGTGTCGCGGATGCAGAAAGACGGAATACACTGACGCCGTACTCTTCAACAAGCACCACTGGTATTTAAGCTTGTCGAGATCCATAAACTTGGCAACAGGTATCATCCATTCGTCAGGCGTGTTGGGTTCATCAGGTAGAGGCTGCTCAGACAAGTCATCCATGTCAGCGCGGCTGTATAAACGGAAGTAATTGTCCGGCTCACCGAGCACTTTGTTGCTTTCATTTTGTGTCACTAATTGACGATAATTTGCCGTCAACGTTTTGAGCCTTGGAATTATGTCTTCTGGGGCGCCTTTATCAATAGTTGGCACCGCAATGACAGTCGGCCGTCGGTTAACGGTATGAGGATAAGCGCGCACCAGATTGATGGATTGCTCGAGCAATCGTAAGCACTGCTCTTCGCTTATTTCACGATAGAGGTTTCCACCCGCGTGTAAATGACAAATAGGTGGGCCGCTTACAAGGCTCTCACTGGATTCAAAAAGTACACTCTCAACCCCTAAAGAGGAAAGACGCAAGGCAGCCGTTGAACCAGCTACTCCGCCCCCAATGATACCTACACGAAATCCTTTGTTTTTCAAATCAACCTCAACAGGATATTTACGCTTCGACAGGGCTTCTATGCCCTAAAGACGGCTTGGTAAAATGCCGGGTAACTTCCCCGGCAAGTTCAGTTTGATGGTATTACGTTAGAACATCCTATTCAGATTTAGCCTCTTCTAAATCAGATGTCGGAAATGCATTCCAAACTGCTTTAACCAATGTGGCAAGAGGGATAGCAAAGAAGACGCCCCAGAAACCCCACAGACCACCAAAAAACAGCACCGCAACAATAATGGCAACAGGGTGCAAGTTGACTGCCTCTGAAAACAGTAGAGGGACGAGAAGGTTGCCATCAAGCGCCTGAATAACGCCGTATGCCAGCATCAGATAACCTAGCTCAGGCGTCAGTCCCCATTGAAACAGCGCCACAAAGAAAATAGGCACAGTGACTGCCACGGCACCAATGTATGGGATCAAGACTGATAGTCCAGTTGCAACACTCAACAAAGCGGCATAACGAAGGTCAAGAATGGAAAAAGTGATGTACGTTGCTACACCGACAATCATAATCTCAGTGACCTTGCCACGAATGTAATTGGTGATCTGCATATTCATTTCTACGCCTACTTTATCGGTGAGGCGACGGTTGCGGGGCAGCACCCGAAAGAAGGCAGACATCATCTGGTCTTTGTCTTTGAGGAGGAAGAAAGCCAACAAAGGCACCAGAATAAGGTAAATCAGCACCGTAACAATGCTCACGAGAGAAGCCAGTGAAATGGTTACAACACTCTCACCCAGCTTCAGCACCCTATCTTGCAACGTATCGAGAAACGTCGTCACCATATGTGGCTGGATGAGCTCAGGGTATTGCTCTGGCAGTTTTGATACGAAGCTTTGCAGGCCGTTAAACATCTTCGGCAAATCAGACATCAGGTTAACCACCTGCGTCCATATCGTCGGCATCAAACCGAGGAAGGCAATCAGCATTAGCCCGGCGAAGAGTATTAAGACCACAGAGACCGAGACTGTCCGGTTCAAACCAAGACCGATCATCCGGTTGACTGGCCACTCAAGTAAGTAAGCAATGACAATAGCGACCAATAGCGGCGTAAGTAAGTTACCGAAAAAATAGATAGTGACAAAACCAATGAGGAGCAACATCACCAGACTCACTGCATGTGGGTCTGAGAACCGCCGTTTATACCAGCGGCTGAGCATTTCAAACATTCTTCTTCCCGTTTACTGTTTGATGACTAGTAGGACTGTCGCAAATGCATCAGTCGATTTTGTTACCTGAAAAGCCTGCTTGAGCAAATATCGGTGAATATCTTGTTCTGATGCAGCATCCGATATCATGATCATCAATCCTTGCCCTTTATCCAACCCTGTACAAGCTCGCTTCACCAGCAACAAGCTCATAGGACATCGTTGATCTCGTAAATCAAGGGATTGAATTTCCATTATCTTTCGCTGCTGGCTATTATCAGAAGCATTGTAAAGGACAAAAGTATTAACACCAAAGAAACCCTCGTGTGAATTGGGTGTCTATTTGTTTACACCACAAGTTTTTTCGACAGAGGTTTACCAACTACGATATGCCTAAAATCCGTAAATCCTTGCTCGGTCTGTTCGTCGGCGTTCTGTTTAATTCTCCCTTAACGTTTGCCGATACATCAGGATATGGTTTGCCTGATCTGGGCACCGCAGCAGCCAGCACACTCACTATCGACAGAGAAAGGGAATATGGTGATGCATTCGTACGAATTCTGCGTGCGCAGCAGCCGATAGTGACAGATCCGCTGTTGAATCATTATGTCAACGATTTGGGCAGTCGCTTGGTCGGCAGTGCCAACGATGTGAAAACGCCTTTCACGTTTATGTTAATACAAAAAAATGACATCAATGCGTTTGCGTTCTTCGGCGGCCATATCGCGCTACATACCGGATTGTTCCGCTATGCACAGACAGAAAGTGAGTTGGCATCTGTCATGGCTCATGAGATTGCTCACCAGACCCAACGTCACCTTGCCCGCGCGATGGAAGATCAGGCAAGACGCACTCCCCTGACCATCGCAGCGACAGTAGGGTCAGTGCTGTTAGCCATTGCAGCACCAGAAGCAGGCATTGCTGCTGCGCATGCGACAGCTGCTGCAACCGTACAAAGTAAAATTAATTATACGCGCGACAATGAGAAAGAGGCAGACCGCATTGGCATCAGTATTCTGTCCCGAGCAGGATTCGATACCCGAGCGATGCCAACATTTTTTACCCGGCTTGCTGACCAGTACCGCTATGCATCAACGCCGCCAGAGTTTTTGCTGACACACCCCCTGCCTGACTCCAGGGTGTCAGACACCCGAGCGCGAGCACAGAATTATCCAACAAAATCCGTCTCCGTATCAGAGAACTATCAACTGGCAAGAGCCCGGGTCATCGCTCGCTACACAGAGAGCAAAGCTGCGTTAGACTGGTTTAATCGCAAGCTTAAAGTGGCACCAAAATCGCTGAAAGCCCCTTTACAATTCGGCAAAGCATTACTCAGCATTGATGAAGGAAAGTTTAAAGAGGCCAAGGTGCTACTATTGCCTTTGTACCAGTCTGAGCCTGCTAACCTCTTTTACCTCGATGCCATGACAGATTTGGATTTGGCTCAGGGGCAAACAAGCTCGGCTATTTCACGTCTCAGAAAAGCGCTGGACGTTAATCCTGAAAACGGTGTTCTCAAGCTAAATCTTGCCTACGCACTCAACAAAGCAGGCCAATTTGAAGACGCTATCAGCCTGCTGCAGCACTACACACACCTCGCTCCCGACAATATTATTGCCTTCACCATGCTCCAGGAGGCATTTGAAAAGAACGGTAATCGCCATGGTGCACTGGCAGCTCAGGCAGAAACCTTCGCACTACAAGCAAGGTGGGACGACGCTATCAATAATTACAGCCTCGCCAGCGAGTTGGTTCCTCTGGGCAGTCTTGATCAAGCAAGATATGATGCACGTATTGATCAGTTGCGGACCAAGCAACTGCGATTTAACCAGCTAAGAAACTGACGCTGTCAGAGCAATTAAAGAGTAAGGAATATTCATGAGCGTAACCATTTATCACAATCCACGCTGCTCAAAGAGCAGACAGACTCTGGCCCTACTGGAAGAGCGCAATATTACACCTGACGTCGTGAAATATCTTGATACGCCGCCTTCTGTCGATGCATTGAAAACACTTTTCACTCAACTGAATTACGACTCGCCGCGTGAGATGATGCGTACCAAAGAAGATATCTACAAATCACTGAACCTTGGTGCGAACACCGTGACTGACGAGCAGCTTTTTGAAGCCATGGCCGCAAACCCCAAACTGATTGAGCGCCCAATCGTTGTCGCAAATGGCAAAGCAGCCATGGGGCGTCCACCGGAGCAAGTACTGGATATTCTGTGATGAAAATTTTGGTTCTGTACTACAGCAAGCACGGCGGAACCCAGCAACTCGCGCGGGCCATAGCCCGTGGTGTAGAAGCCGAGGGCGCTGAGGCTGTATTGAGAACAGTGCCAGATCTCCCACCATTTGGCGCCCAACATAACCAAAGCAGTAATGGCAATGCATCAACCGACCCCATCGTCACCCTTAATGATCTGAAAGGTTGTGATGGTATGGCATTGGGGAGCCCAGTCAGGTTTGGCAATATGGCTGCGCCGCTAAAACAATTCATCGACAGCACCAGCAAAGACTGGTTATCCGGAACATTGATTGGTAAACCGGCTATCGTCTTTAGCTCAGGCTCGATGATGCATGGCGGGCAGGAAACCACACTTCAATCAATGATGCTGCCTTTGTTACACCATGGCATGGTGTTAGTTGGCTTACCGCACAGTGAAGCGGCGTTGCACTCGACAGTATCAGGTGGCACACCTTACGGGCCTACCCACCTAACCTCTGAGAGTCAACGTTCACTGACAGCTGATGAAAAGGCATTATCCCTTGCTGCAGGTAAACGGCTTGCTGCTGTTGCCCAAAAACTGAAAGAGTGAACAAAGGAGTATTCATGTGACTGTCAGGCAACTTAGGTACCTCGCACTCAGCGCGCATTTAGCTATGATGGCACTCGTCGTACTTTGGCACAGTGTGCTGTTCCCTCATGCGGATATTAGCTCTGTCGGGTTGACGGTTGGTTGGTTACTTCCACTAATGCTTCCATTGCCAGGTATATTGAAAGGCAAGCCATACACCCATGCGTGGGCAAATTTCATCCTGATGTTTTACTTCCTTCACGCCCTGACAATGATCTGGGTAGACGAAGGCAAACAAGGCATCGCCATCGCTGAGTTGATATTGACCAGTATTTCCTTCCTTGCCAACGTCAAGTACGCCAAGCTGCGTGGACGGGAGCTGGGGCTAGGGCTGAAAAAACTGTCTCAGGTGGAGAAAGACGAAAAAGCTTTTTTTGAATCGTCAAATTGATGTCTTGGTTGCTATGTGCTTAACGCTGGCATAAAAAAAGCAGGCTAACGCCTGCTTTTTTTTGTACTCAGAACAAATCAATTACTGACTATCGTCACCACCGTTGTCCACGACCTCAGTACTTTGTATATCCTGTTCTGTGCCCTCAGTGGCGACTTCCGTGGCAATCTCAGTACTTGAGGTACCGTCCTGAACCGTTTCTGTGGTGACAGGTGCTGGTACAGGCAGCTTTGCAATGCCCTGCCAACGGTAATTCAGTCTCAGTGGTACCACATTACCATCAACAATTTCAGTGTCTGCGTCCTGTTTGCGGATTCGGCGGTCAACCGTTAATTCGTTGTTGAATACGTCCTCAGAACTCAACAAGCTGATTCTGTAAGTCACCAGCTCCTTGCTTAACGTTTCCAGCTCCATAGAGGCGATAGAGTTAAGACCTTTCAGCGTTCTCTCTAAAGCAAAATAATCTTCAGATGACTGAAGACCTGAAACAGACAGCAGTGTCGTGTTGGTTGCATCATTGCCTAACGATACCGCAGTACGGCTGGCATATTGATCGGCAATCTGATCAACCACGCTGTTCAGCATAGCGTTAATTTCACCTGACTCAGACCCTGACACAGGCGCAGAGTATTTCATGTCTGCAAATTTGGGGTACAGCTGCCAGCTCAAGCGGTTGCGGCGAATTTTCACCAACACCACACCATCAGGGTTGTAACGCTCACTGACATCACTCAATGGATTCACAAAGCCACCCCAGATATCTGGTACAGACACGTTCACCACGTCATCGAAGTCACCCACAGGTACCAAAATAGGCAAGCCGCGTCGCTCCCCTTCAGCTTTGAGCACAGACACCATGTCGTTTTCCGACTGCTCCCAGATAACATTGCGTCCGTTGGCGCCGTCCTCAACCAGCCAAAAAAGCACATAGGGTCTTGGTTCCCCCCAGAAAGTGGCGTCAGCCTGAATAAGCAGAGCGCGAATTTTACTGCTTTCGAATCCTGCTATCAGTGTCTTTTGCTCATTTTTCTCGCCGTAACCGACCGAAGAGATAAAGGTATCAACAGAACCCAAAGATTTTTTGACGACCGGATTTTCAGTGATCTCTGATTGACCCGAGACCCTCACTAACACTTCCAGCATTGCCTGTTGCTTAGCCGCCAGCTCCGTTGCCGTATCACTGTCTTCCACTGGCACCTCAGCATTGTAGAGCGATGAGGCAAAAGCGGTGAATGAAGCTAGAAAAAGTGTCGAAATTAAAACAAGTAACCTTAACATATCCGTGCCGTTAGTCTTTTTGATTGACTCTGATCATAATCGTAACCACGATTATTCAGCAATGCCAAATCAGGGAAAATGCGCCTGAATCACCCTAATGTGGCGCTTTAATATGCAAAACATTGTCGGAATGACCCATATCATGGAAAGCTTCTGCTGTTTGAAGGTATTCAGAATGCCCGTGTGCTAGTATTCCGCGATTTTTTACAGAGGGATAGCTTAATGATGCAGATACTCCAAGGCGCACAGATGCTTTTTGTCGCATTTGGCGCACTGGTTTTGGTTCCACTATTAACCGGGCTTGATCCAAATGTTGCGCTGTTTGGCGCGGGCGTTGGCACTCTTTTATTTCAAATTATCACTAAACGCTCAGTACCTATCTTTCTTGCTTCCTCGTTTGCGTTTATTGCCCCCATTTTATATGGCGTTCAGGCTTGGGGCGTCCCCGCTACCATGGGCGGGCTAATGGCAGCAGGCGCTGTCTATGTGATGCTCGGTGGTTTAATAAAAGTTAAAGGCATTAACTTTATCCATAAGCTGTTACCACCTGTCGTTGTTGGGCCTGTCATCATGGTCATTGGCCTGGGGCTTGCTCCGGCCGCGGTAAATATGGCGCTCGGTAAATCAGGAGACGGCGGCACTGTTTTGGTTGATGGATCAGCAGCATTATCTATCTCACTGGTCTCATTGCTGACAACCATTATTATCTCGGTATATGCAAAGGGGATTTTCAGGCTGGTACCTATCCTTGCTGGAATTGTCGCGGGCTATACGACCGCACTGTTTTACGGTGTTGTGGACTTTACCCCCATTCACAATGCAGCGTGGTTAGCCATTCCTGACTTCACGCTGCCGGAATTCAATATCAACGCCATCCTTTTCATGATCCCTGTCGCGATAGCACCTGCCGTTGAGCATGTTGGCGATATGCTTGCCATTTCAAATGTCACGGGCAAAGACTATCTGAAAAAGCCGGGGCTACACCGCACTATCTCCGGCGACGGTGTTGCCACCATGATGGCATCAATGGTGGGTGCGCCACCCAATACCACTTACAGTGAAGTAACTGGCGCAGTCATGTTAACCAAGACATTTAATCCGGTCATCATGACATGGGCGGCTGTAACGGCAATCGTATTGGCCTTTGTTGGTAAGCTCGGAGCGGTGCTTCAAACGATTCCTGTTCCCGTCATGGGTGGGATCATGATCCTGCTGTTTGGCTCTATTGCCACAGTGGGTTTGAACACCTTGATCAGCAAACAAGTCGATCTTCACAAATCACGTAATTTGGTCATTGTTGCCGTTACTTTGGTGTTTGGTATTGGCGGAATGGCGTTTGGAATTGGCGAGTTCAGCCTTCAAGGAATCAGCCTGTGTGGTATTGTCGCCATCATTCTGAATCTTGTGCTGCCACAGGATATGGGCGAAAACGATGTCGCGAATCAGGCATCCGGCAAGAAATAGACCAAAGAAATACCACAAAAGAAAAAGGGCCTCACTGAGGCCCTTTGATGTTTCGAAAAGAGATAGACGTTAGTGTCAGAGGATTACTTAGTACCAAATATCTTATCCCCTGCGTCACCGAGACCTGGCACGATGTAGCCTTTGTCGTTCAGCTTCTCGTCGATAGCCGCCGTATACAGCTCAACCTCAGGGTGAGCTTTTTCAAGCGCCGCAATGCCTTCAGGCGCAGCGACTAACACCAGTACTTTAATATTGTTGCAGCCATTCTCTTTCAACAAATCAATGGTTGCGATCATTGAACCGCCCGTCGCCAACATAGGGTCGACCACCAGCGCCATGCGCTCATTGATGTTACTGGCCAGTTTGTGGAAGTACGGCACAGGCTCCAAGGTTTCTTCGTCACGGTAGATTCCCACCACACTGATACGGGCACTTGGTACGTGTTCAAGCACACCATCCATCATACCAAGGCCTGCGCGCAGGATTGGCACAACGGTGACTTTCTTGCCTTTGATTTGGTCAACTTCAACCGGGCCGTTCCAGCCCTCAATCACCACTTTTTCGGTTTCGAAATCTGCCGTCGCTTCATACGTCAGGAGCTGCCTACTTCTGTCGCCAGTTCGCGAAAACGCTTGGTGCTGATATCACCTTCACGCATCAGGCCAATTTTGTGCTTCACTAACGGGTGATTCACTTCGACGATTTTCATCACAAACTCCTGCTTAAATTAAAACGCTGGGATTATACACGAGAATATAGGTACAGATACCAATGCGTGCCATCCTCTGCACAGACTGTGAAAGCAGATGACGCAAACGTTTTCTTTTTGACTGATGCGCTGTTAAAATGGCGCCGCTTTTTAGTCCCAACTGGTAAAGGATCCTTCAGTGAGCGGTAATAATTCTTCTCTAAGCTACAAAGATGCGGGTGTTGATATCGACGCAGGTAATGCGTTGGTTGACAGAATCAAAGGTGTGGTGAAAAAAACTCGCCGTCCCGAGGTGATGGGAGGTATTGGCGGATTCGGTGCCCTGTGTGAGCTGCCAACCAAATATAAACAACCTGTGCTGGTGTCAGGTACTGATGCGTCGGCACCAAGCTACGTCTTGCCATGGACCTGAAAAAACACGATACCATTGGTATCGACTTAGTCGCCATGTGTGTTAATGACCTGATTGTTCAGGGCGCTGAGCCACTTTTCTTCCTTGATTACTACGCAACAGGAAAATTGGACGTTGATACAGCAGCAGATGTAGTGACAGGTATCGGCGAAGGCTGCCTGCAATCTGGCTGTTCACTGATCGGCGGCGAAACGGCAGAAATGCCGGGCATGTACGACGGTGAGGACTACGACGTCGCTGGCTTCTGTGTCGGTGTTGTCGAGAAAGAAGAAGTCATTGATGGCTCAAAAGTGACTGAAGGCGATGCGCTGATTGCTGTTGCTTCTTCAGGTCCACATTCAAACGGCTACAGCCTGATCCGTAAAATTATCGAAGTATCTGGCGCAGATCTCAGTGAAGAACTTGAGGGCAAAGCCCTGTCAGAGCGACTTCTGACACCAACACGTATTTACGTGAAGCCTGTTCTTAACATGATGAAAGAGTGTGACGTTCACGCTATCTCTCACATCACAGGTGGCGGCTTCTGGGAAAACATCCCTCGCGTACTGCCTGAAGGTACAAAAGCGGTTGTTGACGGCAATAGCTGGGAATGGCCTCCTATTTTCAACTGGCTACAAACTAACGGCAATGTTGAGACACACGAAATGTACCGCACGTTTAACTGTGGTGTAGGCCTTGTTATAGCGCTGCCAAAAGAGCAGGCAGAAAAAGCTGTTGAGTTGCTGAATGCCGAAGGCGAAAACGCTTGGGTTTTGGGTCACATTGCTAACGCCGCTGATGGTGAGGAGCAGGTAGAAATCCGTGACTGAGAAGAAAAAAGTTGTTGTTCTGATTTCAGGGAACGGATCAAACCTTCAAGCAATCATCGATCAATGCCACGGGCAAGATGCTGACATCGTTGCAGTTATCTCCAACAAAGCTGACGCATATGGGCTCGAAAGAGCCCAAAACGCAGACATTCCCGCTCAAGTCATTCTGAGTAAAGGAAAAACCCGTGAAGTATTTGACGGCCAGTTGATGGAAGCCATTGAACGTCACCAGCCGGACTTGGTCGTTTTGGCTGGATTCATGCGGATCTTAACCCCTGAGTTTGTTCGTCAATATCAGGGCAAAATGATCAATATCCACCCTTCTTTGTTACCCAAGTACCAGGGGCTGAATACCCACCAGCGTGCGATTGACGCTGGAGATGCGGAACATGGCGCATCGGTACATTTTGTCACTGAGGAGTTGGACGGCGGACCTGTGATCGTACAGGCACGTGTTCCCGTTTTTGATGATGACGCCGCCAGCGAGCTGGCTGCTCGTGTTCAGACGCAGGAGTTACGTATCTACCCACTGGCAGTGAAATGGTTCTGTTCTGGCAGACTTATCATGAATGGTGCCCATGCAGAGCTTGATAATGCGGCTCTGAGCCCAGCAGGCTACGCTGCGGACTGATTTGCTTGTCGATATGGTCATGCAATAAAAAACGCGCTAACAGCGCGTTTTTTGTTTCAAGAAAACGATGACGTTTTCAATGCGTCAAAGGGATAAATTAGCTAACAGTCTCTTGCTGAAATTCATCCTGATTGGTGGCATATACCTCACCAAGGTGGAATACGCAGTATTCGCCCTCTGACATCTTGTGCCAGTTTTCGTTGTTGGTCAGCGGTTGCGTTGCAATTACGGTGACAACATCGTTTGGCGTCGTTTCCTGCTGGAAATCGACTGTCATGTCATCATCAATCAGGCTTGCTTTACCAAACGGCGCACGACGCGTTATCCAATGAAGATTATTCGTGCAATATGTCATGACATAATCGCCATCACTGAACAACATATTAAACACCCCCAACTCCCGTAATTTGTCACAACGCTTGGCGATAAACGCAAACACTTCTGACATATCTTCTGGCTTTTCAGGGTAGTGCTGTTCAATTTCGCTGAGCAGCCAACAAAACGCCTTTTCACTGTCCGTTTCACCAACCGGCTTGAAGTGTCCGGTATTTAGCTTTTCATAGCCCGTCAGTTGCCCGTTGTGGGCATAGGTCCAGTAACGTCCCCATATCTCACGGGTAAACGGGTGAGTATTTTCTAGTGAGACTTCACCCCGATTTGCCTGCCTGATATGGCTGACAACCGCACAGCTCTTTATGGGGTAGCTCTGAACCAATTGAGCGATCTTTGAGTCACAGCTTGGGTTTGGATCTTTGAAGGTACGAAAACCTTTACCTTCATAAAACACAATACCCCAGCCATCTCGATGAGGACCCGTTTTCCCGCCTCGCTGGATCAGCCCAGAGAAGCTAAAACAAATATCTGTTGGAACATTGGCACTCATGCCAAGTAATTCGCACATGTTCCCTCGTGTCTATCTCGTGTTGTGGTTTTACTTTTCCATTTCCTTTTCGACCAGCTGGATCAGGATATGGATGATCTTGATATGAATTTCCTGAATTCTGTCCGCGTAACCGAAGTGAGGAACTCGGATTTCAATATCCGCAAGCCCTGCCATTTTGCCGCCGTCTTTGCCCGTCAGCGCAATGGTTTTCATTCCTTTCGCTTTTGCCGCGTCAATCGCATTGAGGATGTTCCCTGAGTTACCTGAGGTCGAGAGGCCAAATAACACATCACCTTCCATACCTACTGCCTCAACATAGCGCGAGAACACAAACTCGTAGCCAAAATCATTGCTCACGCAAGAAAGGTGGCTGGGATCAGAAATTGCAATCGCCGGGTAACCTGGACGATTCTCCCGATAACGACCAGTAAGTTCTTCCGCAAAGTGCATCGCATCGCAGTGTGAACCGCCGTTACCACACGATAGTACCTTACCACGATGTTTAAACGACTCAGCCAATAACTTGGCAGCAGCCTCAATGTTAGCGATGTTTTGTTCATCCGCTAAAAACGCACTCAGTACATCAGCAGCTTCATTAAGTTCAGAACGAATCAAATCTTGGTACATGGGAATACTCTGTTAAATTTGTCATTTTCGCATGCCGTTTCAGTTCACATGCGGTTAAGGGGAAGTTTACCTGTAAAGTAAGAGACGTGTCGACATTAGAACGCACATAGTCTTTACCCTTGAGTTCAAAAATAAATATCGTTAAACACCGAGTTTCACAAAAGCTTTTCTCATTTATGAGGCATGGTTCATTACCTTAGGGTTTTACATTCGAGTAAAAACTTGCTTACAATTAAGTGGTATGACCTCTTACCTTTTTGTTTTGGGTTGCGTGTAATAGGAGAAATAAGTATGGAAACGGCCCTTTTTGTCATCGCCTTTATCGGTGTTCTTGCTGTTCTGGCATATCATCAGGCCAGCTTGAAGCTTTTCACCGCTGTAGCGGCAGCCACACTTTTAGTGGGCTCTCTGCTTGATATTGTCGGCGAGATGTCTTGGCTCATTTTCTTTGTCGTAGCAGTAATACTCAATGTTTCATCTTTCCGTCAGAACTGGTTATCTAAACCTGTACTGAAAGCATTCAAGTCAGTAATGCCGGAAATGTCTCGTACTGAGCAAGAAGCTATCGATGCAGGTACCGTATGGTGGGACGCTGACCTTTTCAGCGGTGCACCTGACTGGAATAAACTCCACGATGTTCCTGCTCCACGCTTAAGCGCGGAAGAGCAGGCTTTCCTCGATGGTCCTGTTAACGAAGTTTGCGCCATGGTTAACGAATGGGAAGTCACTCACGAACGTGCTGACCTGCCTCCGGAAGTTTGGCAATACCTGAAAGACAACAAGTTTTTCGCTATGATCATCCAAAAGAAATATGGTGGTCTTGAGTTTTCTGCGTACGCACAATCGCTCGTCTTACAGCGTTTGGGTACGGTATCTGGCGTCATGGCCGCAACGGTAGGCGTTCCAAACAGTCTTGGTCCAGGCGAACTGCTCCAACACTACGGAACTGAAGATCAAAGAAATCAATATCTGCCTCGTCTTGCTGCAGGTAAAGAAATCCCATGTTTTGCACTGACGAGCCCCGAGGCGGGATCTGACGCTGGTTCGATTCCTGATGAAGGTATCGTTTGTAAAGGCATGTGGGAAGGTAAAGAAGTACTGGGTATGTCACTTACCTGGAACAAGCGCTATATCACTCTGGCTCCTGTTGCTACCGTTCTTGGTCTTGCATTTAAACTGAAAGATCCAGAAGGTCTATTGGGTGGTGAAGAAGAGTTAGGTATTACCTGCGCACTGATCCCAACTGACTTAGAAGGTGTTGAGACAGGCCGTCGCCACTTCCCGCTAAACATGCCATTCATGAATGGCCCAACTCGCGGTAAAGATATCTTTGTTCCTATCGATTTCATTATCGGTGGTCCGAAGATGGCCGGTCACGGCTGGCGTATGTTGGTTGAGTGTCTATCAGTAGGCCGTGCTATTACTCTCCCTGCGGCAGCAGCCTCAGGCGCGAAAACCGGTGCACTAGCAACAGGTGCTTACGCACGTATCAGACGCCAGTTCAAACTGCCTATCGGTAAAATGGAAGGTATTGAAGAGCCAATGGCACGTATCGGTGGTAACGCGTATGTGCTTGACGCAATGAACCGTCTGACGCTAGCAGCTATCGATATGGGTGAGAAGCCATCGGTTATCTCGGCTATCATGAAGTATCACTCCACTGACCGTGCTCAGAAGCTCGCCGTAGACGCTATGGATGTTGTAGGTGGTAAAGGTATCTGTCTTGGTCCAAGTAACCCTGCAGGCCGTGCGTACCAAGCAGCACCAATTGCAGTAACGGTAGAAGGTGCAAACATTCTGACCCGTTGTCTGGTTATCTTTGGTCAAGGTGCAATTCGTTGTCACCCTTATGTCCTTGCTGAAATGAACGCAGCAAAAGAAGCGGACAAGTCAAAATCTCTGAGAGACTTCGACAGTGCTTTCTTTGGTCACATTGGTTTTGTATTCAGCAACATGGCTCGTGCCATTTGGTTGAGCGTAACTGACGGTCGCTTCTCTTCAGCGCCTCGTAAAGACGCGACAAAACGTTACTACCAGCAAATGAACCGTTATAGCGCTATGCTGCCATTCCTGACAGACGTTGCTATGGCAACCATGGGTGGCAACCTGAAGCGTAAAGAGCGTACCTCAGCACGTCTGGGTGACGTTTTAAGTCAACTCTACATCAGCTCATCAATTCTCAAGCGTTATGCGGATGATGGCTATCAGAAAGACGATTTGCCACTGGTTCACTGGGGTTGTCAAGACGCGATGTACAAAGCAGAACGTGCTGTTATCGATTTCTTAGACAACTTTACGTTCCGTTTCGTTGCTGCGCCTCTGAAAGTGTTGCTGTTCCCATTTGGTACTAGCCGTAAGCCAACTTCCGATATTCTTGACGGTCAAGTTGCAACTATTATCCAGACTCCGGGCGCAACACGTGACCGTATTGGCCACAACCAGTTCAGAGAGCCTACTGAGTTCAATAACTTCGGTCTGTTGGAAAAAGCGTTTTTGGATATCCTGAAAGCTGAGCCAATCCACGCGAAGATTTGCAAAGCGAAAGGCGAGAAGCTGCCATTTATGTTCCTTGATAAGCTGGCAGAAATTGGTCTCGAAGCGAATGCAATTACGGAAGAAGAAGCTGACTTGTTACGTCTTGCTGAAGAAGGTCGACTGTCTGTAATCAACGTTGATGATTTCGACTCTGATTATCTCAAAGCAGGTCAAACCGGAAAAGACGCGCCGAAAGTTGAGAAAAAAACGCCAGCGCGAGCAAGAACAAAGAAGACTACAACTGCAGCGTAAGCTGAGTTGATATACAAAAAGGGAGAAGCATGGCTTCTCCCTTTTTTATTGCGGCTTTACGAACTTTACATTACCGTGAAAGTGTCAGGCGGCTTTTTCACCTTCAGTCGGTTCATCATCAATATCTTCTGGTAACTCATCTTCGTCGCCTTCTTCTTCCGCTGCCAGCTTTTTCGCTTTGATTTTTCTATAGACGAACCAACTTACTAAGAAAAGAATCAACAACAGACTGTTACCACCAATGATAGTGATAAGGGCTGTACTCTTATCTGCCGCTTTCTTCTCAGCAATTTTAGCGGCCTCTTCTTCAAGACGCTTTGCTTCTTCTTCGGCTTCTTTTTCTAGTCTGGCTTGCTCAAGAACCGCAAAATCCTCAACTTCAAACGTTTGTTCAGCAACAGGGAAAATCAAAGGCCTACCCGACACTTTGTCTGTGGCATACAACCAGGCATGCCAGCGGTGAACGCCAGGAGTTTCGAAGTTGATAACATCAACTTCCAGATAACTCAGCCCGGGAACAGAGCTCCCCTGAAACAAGGAGACATTGTCTTTGCTATCAATAAACTCGGCATGGACGGCCAACGACCCCTGCTGAACACTGGCAGGATCGGATTCGATGAGCAAAAGGTGAGGGTTAATCTTGCGCCGACTTTGCTTGAATACCGCCATCACAGGAGAGGGGTAAACAAGGATTTCTTTTTCTAACGCCCTAAAGAATATGCCGTTACCCGTTTCAGCGCGCAACATGTATTTCCCGGGTGACGCTTTAATGGCAAACTCCGCAGTGAATACGCCGTCGCGAGGTAATTCGTCATAGCCATTGCCGTCGTCCATCACTTTACCAAGCGGAAACGTTTTGGGCTCATCGAAAATCTCATCGTCAGATGTCTTCTCAATGATTTCGGTCAAGGAGACTTTCAACACGACTTTATTGATAAAATCCCGGCGAATATATTTCTTCCCGTCTAACATCACACGGGCAGTCATCTTAATATTCTCGCCCTCGTAAAGCGTTGAGGGAAAGTCATCAAGATGGAGTTTCAAATCCGTCATGATTTGAACTTTGTTGTCAGGCGACACCTCACCGATAGCCTGCCAAGGGCCCGGCATAGGCTGGTGATCGAAACAATATCCATCTCTGGCGTCTGTTGCCAATACACGTAATCAGGGTGGCGAGATTTGTAGTACTTTTTACCATCAGGCCTTACAAGGACAGCAGACTTGGTGTCGTCTATTCTGCGGATGACAAACGTAACCTGACTCATGGTCGGGTCAATGCGGAATCGGTTATCGAGTATTTTCATCTCAACTGGCTCTGCAGGCATCTCTGCCAAAGCATTGCCAGACAGCATCAGGCATGAAAGTAAACTTATGCCTGTTGCCCACCGATATCCCATAATGTCTCCCTATGTACGCCAGAGGCAGCTGCCTTTTTTCTCCAAGGTATCCAGCTGCGATTCATGTTCACTTAGTTCATCGGCAGAAGCAGCGATGATCTTTAGCGATTTTGTCCGGCTTGCCTTACGAATTGATGTCGGATCACTTCCACCTGCTGAAGAAGAGTCAGAGAATGCCAGCTTTGTCTGGCCGCCCGTCATCAGAAGAAACACATCGGCAAGGATTTCGGCATCCAACAATGCGCCGTGCAGCGTTCGGTGGGAGTTATCTATGCCATAGCGATCACACAACACATCAAGGTTATTTCTTTTACCTGGGAACAGCTTCCTCGCCATCGCCAGTGTATCGGTAACACTGCAATAATTTGTTGTCTGGCCAATGCCTGAATCCAGCTTCCTGAACTCATAATCCATGAAGCCAACATCAAAGGGGGCATTATGGGCAACAAGCTCAGCATCTTTGATAAATTCAATAAACTCATTATGGATGTCTTGATATTCCGGTTTATCGACAAGAAATTCGTCAGTGATCCCGTGAACAGCAATGGCTTCTGGGTCTATTTCGCGATCAGGCTTGATGTATACATGAAAGTGATTACCCGTGAGCTTGCGGTTAACGATCTCCACAGCACCAATTTCAATGATCCTGTGTCCCTCATAGTGAGGTCCACCCTCCCGGTTCATACCGGTTGTCTCCGTATCAAGTACGATGATTCTGTTGTGACTGGCTTTCATAGCAACACTTATGTAAGACTTAGCGATTCGTTGACAACGATACTAACAAATATGGTCAAACAGGTAGAAATTTTCACGGATGGTTCTTGTCTTGGAAATCCCGGTCCGGGCGGATACGGGGTTGTTTTACGCTACAAGCAGCACGAAAAAGAGTTGAGCCAAGGGTTTACTCAAACAACAAACAACCGCATGGAATTGCTCGCCGCTATTGAGGGGCTGGCTAGCCTGAAGGAGTCATGTGCTGTAACGCTGACTACGGACAGCCAGTATGTCCGTCAGGGGATCACCCAATGGATCCACAATTGGAAAAAGCGAGGCTGGCAAACAGCAGATAAAAAGCCTGTGAAAAATGCAGACTTATGGCAGAAGCTAGATACGGAGACGCAGCGTCATCGTGTCGAGTGGTTATGGGTTAAAGGTCACGCAGGTCATATTGAAAATGAACGTTGTGATGTATTGGCCAGAGAAGCTGCATCAAGTCCAACACTCACCGACCTCGGTTATCAGACAAGCTAAGCAGAAACATTACATTTCAATATCGGAGCGGGCGCGATAATTGACGCCCAGCGGAGAAAAACCCTTTCTAAGTTTCCATGCCGGTTTGATGGGTTTAAGTGGGTAAGTGCGTTTTCTCGCAACAATGAAATACAGAGAGCCAAGTGCAGGGACAAGCGCCGAAAAAGTGCTTTCAAACCAAAACCCGCTTGCTCTCTCTTTTTTCGATGGAAACAGCCCAAAGCACGAGAGCTCGACGATTTCGTAATTCAGAACCCCCAACCAGTCTTTTATCCGAAGCGGGGTAAACATTCTGCCGTTCCATGGAAGGTGTCCCTTTCGCCATGGCAAAAGGCGGCCAACACCCATCATGCTACTGGGTTAACCCAGATATAACAATGTACCCATCGTCTATCATCACCCTATCCACTTCACGAAGCAGACGATGTGGATCTTCTGTAAAATCTAGCTGATTGGCTAACACACAGACATCAAAGGCTTTATCGACGAAAGGCAGTTGGTAGCAGTCGGCCTCAACATTACGCAACGGATTGATCTTATCAATGCAAATCTGGTGTTGAATGTTACAATGAGCGCTGGTCAGTTCACAGCTCAGGCCACCGAGTTTCAGGAGGTGATAGCCGAAGAATTTTGGCAACCACTCATCCAGCCGGCACTGGATATGCCTGCACGCCCACTCACCATGAGCAAACTGTTCCCATGTATAAGGATATTCCAATGGACGGCGACTACGTGCTGATTTCATATTTTTCGGGCAGCTGGAGAAATTAAAATGCTATCTGTAACAAGCATACCTGCATTCACTGACAATTACATCTGGCTGCTAAATAATGATGATAATCAGTGTATTGTTGTTGACCCAGGCGACGCAACTCCTGTCATTAACCATCTGAAAAATAGGTCTTTTGAGCTTGTTGGGGTTCTGATTACCCACCATCACGCTGATCACACTGGCGGTATCGACACACTTACCCGTCAATGGCCGGGTATCCCCGTGTACGGGCCTGAAAACGAATCTATCGCGGGCGTTACACATAAATTGCATGAAGCTAGTTCGTTCGAATTACTGGGAGCAACATTTAACGTCTTGGATGTTCCTGGCCATACCAGAGGCCATATTGCTTATTTGACGGGCGGAAAAGTATTTTGTGGCGACACACTTTTTTCGGCGGGCTGTGGAAGACTTTTCGAGGGCACGCCAAAGCAAATGCTGCAGTCTCTGCAAAAGCTGAAGTCCCTGCCTGATGAGACAGAAGTCTATTGCACCCACGAATACACGGCTGCAAACCTACGTTTTGCCACAACCGTCGACGCCAGCAATTCCACACTGCTCAGTTACGAAAAAAGTGTGAGGGAGCTCCGCAAAAAAGGACTCATTACCTTACCATCGTCGATTGGTGTTGAAAAAGCCATCAATCCTTTCCTAAGGTGCGATAATGATGATGTCATTAACGCAGTAAGTCATCGAAAAGACGTATCAAACGAACTCGAAACCTTTACAGAACTTCGTCGATGGAAGGATGAGTTTTAGTAAGATAAAACAGGTTTCAAAAATATACGCATCATAATACATACACGGAATATCGAAGGTTTCCCTACAATGAAGATCCGCTTTCTGATCTTGAGTTTTTTTGTTCTGTCAGGCTGTAGCCTTGTTCAGACACCGGATACAACATCAACCGAGACGGAAACGTCTGAAAATCCTCCCTCTATTGCAACTGAGGTTGTCAAACAAGAAGCGACAGAGCCTACTGAGCTAAAAGTCGTTGCGCCTGAAGCCCCAGTCCCTCAACTTCAGGATGATGTCTGGCAACGTATCGCCATGCAGCTCTATTTCGACATACCCGACAATAAGCGCGTAGATTATTATCGCAACTGGTACCTCAAACGCCCTACTCACATGGTGACTGTCTCTGAGCGTGCCAAGCCCTTTCTCTACATGATCACCGAAAAGATTGAACAGAGAGGAATGCCGCTGGAGTTGGCACTGCTTCCTGTTGTAGAGAGCGCTTATGACCAATTTGCCTATTCTCATGGCAGGGCTGCAGGTCTGTGGCAATTTGTTCCTGAGACCGGTAAGCGTTTTGGCCTTGCTCAAAACTGGTGGTATGACGGCCGACGGGACATTGAAGCCTCAACCGATGCGGCACTTGATTTACTGACTTACCTGAGCCGTAAATTTGATGGCGACTGGCTGTTGGCGTTAGCCGCTTATAATACTGGGGAAGGTCGAGTTTTTCGGGCTATGAGGAACAACAGGAAAGCGGGTAAGCCAACTAATTTTTGGGCATTGGATTTACCCAAAGAAACACGCGGTTACGTACCCAAGTTGATTGCTCTCGCTGATTTAGTTAGGAATAAAGAATATTTCAACTTTGACTTACCCGCGATCGACAACAAAGCCGTCCTTGTAAAAGTTGAACCCAAAATGCAGATGGATTTGGCTCTGGCTGCAAACTATGCTGGCCTCACCTTATCACAGCTTCAGAAATTAAATCCTGGCTATAACCATTGGGCAACCGCTCCTGAAGGCCCTAACCACCTTCTGCTCCCTCTGGATAAAGTAGACCGATTCCAACGAGAGCTCGCTGAGAATAAAAATCGTGGTGTTCAGGTTGTTCGCTATAAAGTTAAAAGTGGTGATTCCCTCGGACTTATCGCACAAAGAAACAACACGACGGTCAAAATTATACAACGTGCTAACCAGCTCAAAGGCACGCGTATCAGAGCAGGACAACACTTGTTGATTCCAAAGTCGATACAAGATGAAGCCCATTACACTTTGAGCTCTTCACAGCGACTTGCAAAAATCACCAGCCAGCCACATGGTGACTACAAAGTTTCACACACTGTCGCCAGTGGAGACAGCCTTTGGACCATAGGGAAGAAATACAAGGTCTCACACAAAACGTTAGCACGCTGGAATGGGATGAGCCCGAAAGATACCCTGCGCCCAGGCCAGAAACTGGTTATCTGGAAAAAAGGCCAGAGTGGAGCCCGTATTAAAACCATTGTCTATCAAATACGCCGTGGCGACTCATTGAGCAGTATCGCCGCAAGATACAAGGTATCCGTCACGCAACTCAGACAGTGGAACTCACTGAAGAAAGGCTCATACCTGCAACCGGGTCAAAAGCTCAAACTTCACATTAATATCAATAATGTCAGTGCATAAAGAAAAGGAGGCGAAAGCTCCTTTTCTTTATGCTCAAGCACAATTAAGGTTGGAATCGAAACCTGATAACAAGGGGAGTATGGTCCGAGGTATCAGTGTCCACCACACTCGCTTTTTCAAGCAATAAACCACGATAAAACACATGATCTAAAGGCATACCAAATACACGCAAACGGCGATCATCTTTGCTCTGAAAATCTACCTGTCTTAACCCAACCGAACCCATACGCTTTTTCATGGCGTTATTTCTAGCTGAATTCCAACTGTTAAAGTCACCCGCGACGATGAGTGGCCCCTCAAAGGCTTTAATCGCATCAACGAGTGCGTTGATCTGCTGCTGATACTCTTCAGTACCAACGGTGAAATTTACTGCGTGAAGATTGATGACGGTTAGAAGGCGACCGTCACTCAACGGATAAACCGTTCGTATAGCACTTTTAGGAAGCCTAAGATAAGGCTCCATCGCTCTGTAAGCGCATGCCTCACGTGGCGCATTACGCGATAATGTCATCACACCCGCAACTTTATTGATAAAGGAAAAAGCATAGACTTGGTCGTCATGAAGACCTTGCGCGTTTATCCATCTATGCAATGCGGGCTTGCCTGTAGCCTCTTGTAATAAAATGAGCTGACTTTCCTCAGCAAGCTCCGTTAAGGTGCGATCCCAGCCTTGGCGCTGCTGCTTATAGATATTCCACACAGACACAGTCAACGGTTCATCGACATTCAATGCCGTATCAAGCGGGTACAAACGGCATTCAACAGCTGGCTGACGACCTGCCGCGTAAAGCTGCGCCGAATCAGGTACAGTAAATAAACTGTTCAAAGCAAGCCCCCCAATCATAAGAGCAAGGGAGCCTGCAACTATCGATCGACGGCGCCACAGGCTCATCCGTAATGACTTCCATTATCATAGTACTGCGAGGGAACAAGGGCGCTAAAAATCACCGCGACATCTTGTTCTTTGTTATTCAGGCACGTTCTGACATGTTCAGTGATAATTTGTGCAACGCTATCTTGCGTGTCTTGCCCCCTATCAAACCAAAGTACTTCGACAAACGGGCAATCATTTCCAGCCTTTCCTTTGAAATAGAAAGAGGCCGATATGTGCTCAAACGTAAAATCTTCTTCAGAGCACTCCATCAAAGGCTTTAAGGGTTCAAGAAGGGAGTCAGACAACTCAGCAACTCGCGCTGAATCAATAGCGCGAGAACGAAAGTGCGGCATAAGTAGACCTCTCTAAGATTCATGCTCCTAGTGTAGCTGAAAGCACTAAATGATAAAAAGATACAATAAATTGAAAGGCACAAAGCAAAAAGGTATGAAAACAAAACGCGAAAAAGCCCCAGCATTTCTGCTGAGGCTTTGAATGTGGCAGGGGTGGAGGGATTCGAACCCCCAACACGCGGATTTGGAATCCGCTGCTCTGCCAATTGGAGCTACACCCCTATCGTCAGTTTTAAGAGATGACACTCTGAAGAAGTGGCGGAGCGGACGGGACTCGAACCCGCGACCCCCGGCGTGACAGGCC
>NZ_PEIB01000038.1 GCF_004116385.1 Veronia nyctiphanis
CTGCATTGACACAACGCACTGCATTGACACAACGCACTGCATTGACACAACGTACATAATTAACAATTAGTGAGGGGCCTCAATCCCCTCACTTTTCAATATGAAAAACATCAACCTTCAAACAGACTATTTCGATTCGACCCTCAGAAATAGACAGGATAAGTTCACGCTTGAGGTAATCAAGCTTGCAGGCACTAGTCTATATTCGGTCGTCGATTTTAGAACATCAGAATCCAAACATGAACTATTCATCAAAGAGTCAGTTAAATCAGTCCTTACTATTGAAGATGTTTACCACATTCTAGAGTTAAATAAATCTTTGTTAGATACATTTTTTATAGAATTTGAGGAACCAAAATCTGACAGTATTAGCATGTTTGTTCCTATCGAAATGACACCGTTTTTTAATCTTTTGAGATCTGCTAAGTTCGCAATATATGCTAAAGGGCTTGGCCCATTTAACATATCTGGCTTAGTTCTGGTGCCAAATACAGATCACGTCTGCTGGTCTTCGATTGAACCATTCACCATACATCTGGTGATTGAACAAAGTGCAAAAAAAGTTTTAGCTATGTTCAATAATGGCGAAATAGACCTCACATGTCCTTATCAATTTGACATTGATACTAGCTCTGGTAGCAGTTTAATAATACAGACTCCCCTTAGGATGCAGCTCATACCTTTGGTATACCTCACTCAAAACGGTCAGTTATTCAGGCATTGAACAGATGCATCCCAACAATGACTGATCGCTACTCTGGGAACTGCGTTATCTCATACAACCCATACTATCCAAATTATTTGTTTGCGAAGTCTGTATGTGAAGTATTTGGGCCGAAGGCAAAGTTAAAGCAAGTTGAGTATATGGCTCCTAGAGATGAGGTCTGTGGTGCATTTGTCTATCCATCACCTGTAGTTCAAGGAGTGCCATTTGAGTTTGAAAACATTACTTACTTTGACGAAGGCACCCGAGACATAATGTGGGACTCCTATTTGAACTATCTTAGTGATCAAGTTGAGACCTTTGAGTGGAGTGATAGTGAGTTAAATAGAACGGTATATGAATCCTTAGTACAAGGTGAATGGTTAACAACAAAAGTATTATATCGGGAATCTTTAAAGACGGCTGTTATGAACTTATTTACAGAATTAAAAGCATTTGATTTAAGAGGTATCAAGTATGATTAGACTCCCTTTATTATATATCTATAACGCCTTATCTAGCGCGCTATTTTACAGGGGGATATTCATTATCTATCTGTTAGATAACGGTTTAGATATGACACAAGTAGGAGTTTTACAATCACTCTTATTTTGGACTATGGTTGTGGTTGAGGTGCCATCTGGATATTTTGCGGACCGATACGGTCGGAAAAAGTCTCTGATGGCGTCTTCTATATTGCTGATTTTATCAGCGGTAGGAATGCTTTTTTCTGATCAATTTTATTTTTTTGCACTAGTGTTTATTTTGGAAGCATTAGCACTTTCATTTAACTCTGGTGCTGGAGAAGCACTGCTGTTTAGTTTTTTAAAGGAAAATGGACAGGAAGATGAATATTTAAAACATCGTAGCAGAATTTCTGCAATATCATCAGTAGCTATGGGATTAGCTATCGGGCTTGGTGGATGGCTTCAAAAAATAAATTTCGAATTGGTTTATATAGCAACGATAATCTGCGTTTCAATCTCCTTTTTTGCTATTTGGGCATTCCAATATGAATCGGGTGGCGTCATTGAAGAGAGAGAGAAACAAGAGTCCATTTCAATTATTAAGGTTTTGTCAAATGGAGGTTTAACACTAAATATCTTTATGCTAATGATAGGGCTAATCATAGTAGAAGCATCTATGACAATGATCTTCATTTATGGTCAGTTTGTTCTTCCAACTAAGGGAATATCTACAGAATATATAGCTCTAACTTACTCTATTCTGCAGTTCTTAGCAGCGGGTGTATATCTATCTAGTAACTTCCTAACTAATAGATTTGGATTCCGTCCAGTCGTTATCACTAGCTTACTACTTACGAGTATTATCTATGTTTGCTTTATCGAAAGTACGGGTTTACTCGCTGTCACTCTCTTCCTGATGCTGATAATGGTTCCTGAGATCATTTGCCTTCCTTTAGAAGACTATTTTCAGAAATTTCTTCCCGAAGAAAAAAGGGCAACATTACTCTCCTTTAAGTCCATGCTCACTAGCCTGATCACTACCCTAAACTATCTGGTATTTGGTTGGATGTTCACAATGTATTCAGTTGATACAACGTTGTATACAGCTTTCACATACCTTTTTATCGCCATACTATTTGTGCTTGTAGTTATTTACATCGAGAAGAGGTCAACCACTTATGTTCATGTTTAATCTAGGATGCCTATATTCACACCATAATGGGGTCACATCAATCACTTTAGATGACTTAACAGTTTCTTTTGACGACGCATGTCGTGAGTTACTTAGCCTAGTCGGTACAAGGCTGCCCATAAATAGCAACATATTATCTCAAGAACAAACTAGCGAGTTGCGCGAACTAAATTTTCTAGTCCCACACAAACCTGCTCGATTTACTCAAACAAGGTATCAAAAACTTAGTGATTACATTGATTCGAAGTTCAACAAAAATTCATTAGATAACATTCAAAAAGCAAAAATTCTCTTAGTGGGGTGCGGTGGAGTTGGCGCAGAAGTAGCGCTTCATCTGGCTGCTGCGGGTGTGAGTGAGCTTGTTTTGGTTGATTACGACACTGTAGATTTGCATAACCTCAACAGGCAGTACTTATATAGAGAGCACATGTTGGTAAGCCAAAAGTGCAACAACTCGCTCTTCAGTTGAAGGATTTCAACCCGTCTACGATTATCTCTCAGAAAACGATGAAGATTGAATCTGACTTTCCGTTTGTGAATGAGCCTGATATCCCAGAAGTTGACCTGATCGTTTGTGCAGCCGACTCTCCACCACTAGCTATAGCGCGATATCTGTTAACGGAAAGCTTACACAGCGATACTCCTATCGTTTTTGGAGGTGTTGGTCTAAATCAGGGTAACTGTGGTCCACTATTAATCTCAGAAGACAGCAAACTGGAACAATTAGCAAACACGCAACAGTTGTTAGATACCTTAGGCGAAATAGGTAGCGTATTTTCAGCATCTTATGGCCCTACGAATTCTATTGTTTCAGGTTATATATCTGACTTGATTATCCAGTTTATAGCCGGAGAGATTAGTGAAGACCAAGCTTTAAGAAGAATCCAATTCTAATGGAAAAGTTTCATCTAGAAAATGATGGTGGGAGTCATGGATTCATTTTTGAATACCGAAATGCTATTGGGTTAAGTGGATTACCTCATATTCATGAGCATCTATTTATTGGGCATTCTAAAAATAAAAATTCGAGGACTTATCTTGATGTGCCGAAAGAGAATAGATGCACATATTTTAATGCAATAACTGGCCCAAGGTGCACTTCATTCAGCTTTTCCTCTGATAGTATTGAGAGTGCGGAGAATGCATACAGACACTTGTTAGAAAGCACTGAGACTATAAAAATTGATCAAGAGTTCATCCATGCTGAGGTCATAGGACTAGGTAAAAATTTGGATGTGCAAGGTGTAATATTCAATGAACTTATAGATACCCTCTCAGACCCAAAGCAAAGACCTCGTAGTATATTTATTGATAAGCTGTTTAGCGGACGCATAACAGAGCCAAGTGGCGACCTGGTTACGTTATCAAGAATGTCAATCTTTGATGTCGGCTGCAGTTTTGAATCAGCATTTGGTGGCACACCCGATAGATTCCTAACGTTTGGAAACTTCTCGGTTGACGGCTCCACGCCCCAAAGGGTTGGATCAGAGGAAACAGATTTCGATTATTCCAATCACTATGCCGCAGCTCATGTGGAATCGTGGGCTGGTGAGAATGCCCTTCACTTTAGCGCCTATAAAGTCGTGTACAACTCGCTTGACGAAGTTACATCTCTGATTCTAGAAAACGTTATAAGCAACGCATTACATGACGCAGTCCCCAACTGCGAGATCGAAGTTGTTAGTGAAACTGCAGGAAAACTGACTTTAATAGTCAACAGTTATTTCGACAACTATACCCATAGACTAGTACAAACCTTGATGACCTCCATTGAAAGGTACTTTATGTCAATGCGGTTGCATTTTCTAAATATCTCTGATCTAGAGTACATGTTGCAAAAAACAGTTAGTTGCTCTAGTTATTATTACCAGATCGACACACTTAGAAAACTTGCCTCACCAACTAAGTACACAGTATGGGAGCATCTAATTCGCTTTTTAGACTCTTATCACATTGAGTACACGGGATGTTCCCACACCTTTAAACCTGGTCTAACTCAAAGCGATGTCGCAAAAGCACTGTTCGAAAACATCGAGAACCTGGGTTGTGATGAATCAATATCTATGGTGTCAACATCGCTGCCAAAACTACCCACGCATAAAAATGCAACCTTGTCGATGCCCTCCAGATTCGATCAAGCAGGAGTGGTTTCTAATGAAGTAGCCCTAAACGTGCACATCGAAGTTCAAGAAGATGTAGGGGAGCTTATGAGTTATGCATACGAACCTAATTCTTGGTGTAGTGGAGTTATGCTTCTATGCCAAAACACAAATTTATTCTTAGGATTAAAGAGCTCAAACACCTCCGATTTGGAGCGAAGAATAAACGTAATTGACCTTGTTAACACTCACCATATGATTGAAGGGGATACCTTTATTCGACGCAATCCTGACTTTAAAGGTTATCCAATAGTAAGCGACGAAACCGATACTACATATGGCAGGCTTTGTGGAAACGTTGACAAATATAAGTTGGGCTTATTATTACGAATTCTAGTTGTCAATTATCAGTATGATATTCGGCTAAGCGGAAAGGGTTACAATTTTGATATATGGTTCGATTTTTTTACAGATCGAATAGTTATTCAGTCTGAGAATTTGGACGCTTTGTTGAGTTTCGTTAGAACGCAAGAGCTCTTTCCCTTGAGGTTTAAACTTTGTGACTACTGTACATCAGCAATAAATAATTTCGACCACCATTATCTGAACTTTGGTAGAGACTTCAGGAGTGCACTGTTACAAATAAGCGGTATCACAGAATCAGGCGTTCGCAAAGCGTTTAAAAAAATTACGGAAGAGGAACTCGTTTGTATTTATACAGAAGTTAAAATTGGATTGCTAAAGGCGCTAGATAAGTATGATTGAATATAACGTATCAGACTTCGATCCTGACAACGTAAATTTGGACATTCCCTTTATTGTCAGATCTTATGGGGCTCATTGGTTAATAAGAGATATTCTCACCTTTGAAAATCTACAAAGTGTATTCAAAAATGTGGTAGTGCCTCAAACTGATATGGTGGATAAGACCGTTTTTTGGGCCAATATAAGAGAGTTTTTTGAGCGAAATAGAGCCGATAAAAATACGTACATACAGAACTGGCAGTTCTTACTCGATTTACCTGAACTAGCGGATACATTTGTTGTACCCAAACAATTTAGGTGTTTTCTAGATGAATTTTCTCTCAATGAACATATCGCTTTAGAAGGCTCCTTGCTATTAAGCTGGGCATTTATAGGACTGAAAGGTAGCCACACAACACTTCACCAAGATGTGGCAGACACATCCGCATGGAATGTCTCTCTTTATGGAAGAAAATCATGGAGTTTCTTTTGTCCAGAATTCAACCCAGAATCAGATAGAGACAAACCAACTATTTGTATACAAAACCCGGGCGACCTTATATATACACCGGCGAACTGGTGGCACAGCGTGGAAAATCTTGAGGCTACCATAAGCATCACACAAAACTTCATTAGGCCGGAGAAACTATCGAGCTTCGGTAATTTTGTCAAAGCTAACTTTGATGAAGATATTTCCTCATTCATCAAAGACCGAGAACCAAAGGTATTCACATGAAAGTAAAAGAGCTGCTTGTCGAAGATTATACTGTATTTGTGGTTGACGGCTTAATGGATGAGATATCCATAGAGAATTTTTATACGAATATATCAAGTCAGGCATTTTTCCGACAAGAACGAGATTCTGACCAAGATGAATATCCGATATTTAGTTTCGATTTTGAACCGGAAGAAATTAGTTCATGTGACAATGTTGGTATCATAGCTACTGAGCTAGTGCACTCTTATTTTAAAGCGGACTTTTATCTTCAAAGAGCTACGTGAACCTATGTCACTATGGCGACATGGAGTATCCACACAGGGATTGTGAATTGGGAGAAGGGGCAGTAACAGTATTATACTACCCCATGATGTCATGGAATAAAGAGTGGGGAGGGGAAACGATCTTCTACGAATATGGCGAGTCGAAATATGCAATCTCGCCCAAGCCTGGGAGATTCGTTATCTTTTGTGGTGAACTTGAACACTTAGGAACACTGCCAACACGTATCTGCTCTCAAAGCCGATACACTGTCGCACTCAAGTTTAAAATTAAAAGCCAGTGCAAATAGTTTTATTTAGGCAAATTCGTGCTGTCTCCGAACGGGATTTTGTTGGACAAAATTGATAAAGAGGTAAAGACAGTTTATGGCATCACGCTAAACCATTTTGGGGCGATTTTTAGTTGCCAGTTTGGATGAATTTATCTAATACTTCTCGTTAGTGTAGAAGGTTAAAGTGTGCAAATAATCTAACGCGATTTGGGGCAGAACCGTTCCAGCATGAACCGCTTCACGCGAGCTTCGGCAAATTTTTACTCAAAGCTAATTTGGTATGGCATTGGCCAGATGTTCGAAGTGCTGTAAAACATAAAAAACAACAAAACCACCATTTTCGGTGGTTTTGTTGTTTCTCTGCCTTTTCGGCGGTTCCGTTAATTTGACGGCTTATTTCACGGCGGACCTTATTCCTAGCTGCCTTTTCGGCGGTTCTCTGATACTAATGCTGAATTAACATTCCTCAAGAGTTTACAAGCTGCCTATACGGCGGTTCACATGACTCTGCATAACATCTCATTGTCAATATTATTCCTAGCTGCCTATACGGCGGTTCACGTGCCATCTCTTTTGCTTCTAGAGTGTGAGCTATTCCTAGCTGCCTATACGGCGGTTCACATTGTCCTGACCCTAATTATCCAAACCTTCAAATTCCTAGCTGCCTATACGGCGGTTCACCGTTAAAGATAGACTAAGATATCTTGTCCTCTCTGGCGTGAGGGCAATTTTTGTTAGAAAACCCTTTTTTGAGACACCTCTCTAACCTACTGATTTTAATAGGCTGGAGTTTGCCTTCAAAGAAAAGGGTCATAACTCGATTAGCGGCACTGTTCCTCGCCAATCGACGTTGGTGGCGAGGCCATACATGTTATAGCCACCATCGCGCGGACTCTCCTCACCTTCAACCTGAACCTGGAGAACGAAGTCTCTTCCCGATGATTTGCTGCCCATTGGGATGCTGTGAAATGGCAGGAACGTTCTTTCTTCTTCGGAGGCGGGTGTGAAATCTCTGCCTGCCTCTAATGCTCGTTTTTCAGCGCGTCTTAAACGACGTCTTTTTGAGTCTAGAAAGCTTTTGTCGATAGTTTGGTTTCTGACAAACCTGACCTCAGGAGCTGTTTCGGGAACGGTTTTAACTGTCGATACTTCGAACAATCCCTCTGAGCGCATCAGCGTGAAGTAGGGTTGATAGGAAAGCCCTGTTAGCGTCGTTTCATCGTAGCAGACAAACCCGATTGCACTCCCAATATTTCTCTCATTCCACTTGGGGAAACAAATACCAACTTTATTTGCCACAGCGTCATTGACTGCCATAAACCCATGCAGAGTCTTAATGCACCGTCCGGCAAGAAGAGCGCAGTCAGCCTGAGCAGGAAGAAACTTTATAGTGAAGAAGTATCGGTTACTCATGATCCTACCCCTTTGTCTTTGTCTGGCCGTTACTAAACAAACCACCTTTGGCCATCACTGCTAACAAGTAGTGAACTTCATCAGGGATCTTGTCGGCGTCTGATAACCTTTCCAGCCACAGGTCTGCGTCTTTAAGTAATGCATAGAAATCCTGCTGCGTGCTTGGGTGGCGGCGGGATGTTCCGTATTCACGATGTGCACCATATTCGTTGATGCGTATGGCAACATCTGCGTCAGGTGCCCACCAATCATCAATACTCTGAATGGCAGCACCAATTTTTTGAGAATGGAAAGAGGCGGTTTGCTGCCCCTCTGAGAGAAAGGTTTTCGCTAACTGCTTGGTTGGTTTTCCTTCTACTTTTTCATCCAAGAATTCTTGACTAGGGTAAAGTTCATCTCCCCATCCCACAGAGATTTTTGCGCTTATATCCATGTAGTAACTGTCTGACTTATCGCTTAGGCCTTTACTGATATACCCAGTCAGTGCTTTTAAGGCACTTTGCGCCTCTTTCGGCCACTTTTCATCCCACTCTAGTCGATGTGCTCGTTTGACAGAAAGAACGGAATCGTCGCCGCACTTCACTTCGATTTCAACATTCCGAAAATCACGGTTTCGCCAGAGCCATGTTCCCATCAAAAGGTTCTTGGCATACCTCTCTGCCAGTTCATTAAAGCCCCCAGACTTGCTGTATTGTTTTGAGAGCGTTTCAAGCACCTGTCGAACTGAGTCATTAGAGCAAGCATTTGGTTTCAAGGTGTTAGCTTGTAAGCGCAAAGAAAATCTGCAGTAGATGTCATCTGCCCCCACGGGAACATAGCAGGCTTCAATAAACTGAGGATTACCATACCCAAAATCTTTCGCAGAGGTTGGTTTAGGGCTGTAGTCGGGTTTGTATCCCTTTTGGAAGTCAGAATTTTGCCCAAGAATACGTGTCTGCTCCACGTTGATAGGTAACATTTCTCCCTTCTCGCTAAGTCGGTAGAAATAAGCTTTTCCTGGTGAAAGTGATCGCGTATAAGATAAATTGTCACACCGTTCCATAGTTAGTCCTCCTTTACACTTTCAATCAGAATAGCTGCGTCGTTTTCTGTCAGTGTCCAGAAGGCAAGACGAAAGAAGTTATCCTGCTTGCCCCAACGAACCTCAATGGGGTTCAACCGCTTCCCTAAACCAATCACATTGTCCGCATAGCAATGATGCTTTGTCAGACTATTTAAACGCGCTTTGGGGTTTTCCAAAAACGCATATCCGCAATGCAAAGGAAGTTGGGTATGGTCGGCGCTTAGGAAAGCATCCAGTTCAGACAGTGTCTGTGGCCTTTCCTTGGTGGGTATAAGCCAACAACCGCTGCTCGGTAAACGGCTAACGCAGTGAAAAAGAGATGCTCTATCGGGATATGTAGAAAGCCAGTACCGAGAAATATCTAGCTCTGGAGGGAACAAGCCGCCACCTGCAAAGTTGACGGGCAAAGCGGCTCTGAGTGCCTTAATGAAATCTGAAACCCGTGCCTCAGATTTCACTTTGATCACCATATCAAACTCAAGATCAGCACATGCTCAGAGCGAAGGGTTGTTCGTTTGATGGGAGAAACGTTTCTTTTTTGGACGGGCTTAGAAAGCTCAGTAGCTTCGCTGTGTAATGTCGGGATTCGCTTCGAAAGAAAATTGCAAAGCTTTCAAACAGGCAACTTTGGTCGGGCCCAAGTAACTCTAAAAACCGATGCTGGTATGCATGCATGAATCCCCAAATGGCAGTAAGAGATGGTGCCCCAGCGAGATAAGGTGAGCCCATCATTGACGCATCATAGACACGCATTTTTGAAAGATAAATATACTGCTCATCGCCAGCTGTATGGTTATCATTCGGCGCTCGAATTAGCCTTTTAAGTATCCACCGCATCTGTCTTTTCATTAGTGGCATCAGCTTATAATGATAAGCATATCGCCAGCCAAACTTGCTTTCCTGCAACGTCAGTTGAAGCTGCTGGTTTAACCCAGTGGTGAACGTCTCTAGTTCAGAAAGGTCTCCTAAAACGAATGCCTGCACCAATGTATTTTCCGTATTGAACGATTCACCACTCTCCTCGATGTGATCTCGCAACTCGACTAATGCATCAACCAAACACCGATCTGACGCCGCAATGCGAGTATTTGATATCGCCGAACCTGCATTTGCTTTTTTGGCGTAGCAAGAGGCGACTCTCCTGAGAGGCGACGGAGCAATCCGCACGTCTTTTTGTTCACCATGGCAAAATCATCAAAGAAGCGATGTGTTTTTTCCCGGCTCGAAGATAAGGTTCTTTTTGAATGAGGACGAACGCTCAAGGGATAGTTGAGCAGCCGCATGTTTCCACCCAGCGCACCCGCGAGACTGCCTATTGCGGCAGAGTTGGGCAATAGCAACCTGATAGTGTTGAATCTGCACTCTGGTGAGCGAAAATAGCGTTCTAACGCCGTTTGAAACCCATGATTTACAACCGGCGTGATAGTGAGTTCTTCGCCTTTCCATGGAAAGCGTAACCTCTTTGAAAGCGGGTGCACTGAATCAGGAAAAGACGATTTGGATAACGCTTCCTTGAGTGATTTTTTGATCAAAGAAGCCCTCTTTTTAGTGAGTCCAAATTTAGCCAGTAAGGGCATCCAAGTAGCATCGTTTTCTATAAGAAAATTAAATAAAGAGGTGACTTTTCCTTGCCAGACGAAGCTTGATAGTAGCCAAAGAGGATATTGGTATTGGTTACTGTTGTTGGCCCAGCCTAACTCAGTTGAGGATGAATAGTGGCTGACCAAGTTTGGGTATTTGCTGGATTCCAAACAAAGAAGTTTTTGCTTGTTGACTCGGCAGTCCGGATACTTGAGGTTATGGGTGTGAAACCAGGATATCGCAGTGAGCGACCTGTTTATATTGTCTTCGCTCTGCAGAAACTCCCTAGCGGTATCAGCGTTTAAATAGTCTTTACAGTTGGCGTTTAACAAAGCGAGATTGAGCAGTACCACTATGGTTTGCTCTTCAAAGCCATTAACGCATATTGGGGCAGTGTAAGGCATGAATGCTCTTTTGATTTGAGCGTTTCTCACCTTCATATTTTTTTCAGCTAACAGAGATTGCAGCGTTTCCATGCTTACCACTCCGGTAAAAAAATATTAAGACCATCGGTTGAGGATTGCATGTGTGTGATCCCAAGCGTCATCACGTCACGCAAATGATAAATAGGCTTATGAGATTCAATCTTCTCATGCAGCTTGAGTCGGAAAGCTGTTTGAAGGTAACCATGATCGTTCAAACGGTTCACCTCATCTGTCGTACAGCCTAAAAGTGTTGATGCCTCTAAAGTGCTGACGAGCATATTGGAAGGGTTGTCTGCGTGTTGCCCAGCATGTCCATGAACGAGCGATGAAAGGTAAGCAGCAATGGCTTTCAGGATGGGGTTTCGGCTCATATCGCGACTCGGTAGACTACGGGCCTCTTTAACAAGGTTGCCAAACACCGCTGACAGCGTCGTTTTATTCCAAGGTTGAATACGCACGGCATCACCTTTCTGCAAAGCCTCATCTAGCTCGTCATAAAGCGACTCAGGCCAAGTTTTGAAATAGGTAAAGCATTGCGTTAAATCACCATTTTCCTTGTCTCCATAGCGGTGCGTGTACCAAAGCAGTAACCCGAAACGGGCTGGTATATCGAGCGACAAAGCAAACATTCCCTGTTCGGCAATCTTCTCCCCAAGTAACCACTGGCTGAGCGCAATCAAACATTGTCCTGCTTCAGTCGTTTCGGCTGTTGTAAGGTCAAACCCACATTCGCAGTAGGTTATGGACCCAGAGGATTGATAGTCGAGCTGTGCGTGACAGGAAGGGCAATGGGTGAGTAAATGCACTTTGTGTCGATGACAGACTTGATGTGTTAGGAATTGCCAGTGTTGGCGAATATAGGGGCTTTCAGCTATACATTCGGGGCAGACTGGCGTGTGATTTTTACGCAGAAACGCAAAGGGGTAATCGACACCGTTTCTGAAAACTGCTTTGTAGTTTGGGGAATACACGGTTTTGGAATGCATTAAAGCCAGTTTAAGCAGCTCTGACTCCTCGACACCCCTTTGCTTTCCTACGAACAATAGTCCCTGCGCCCACAGTTTACTGGCGACTTTTGCGCGGTAGATGTTGGCTTGATGGAGAGATAGCGGATAATTGCCAAAAGCATCAGGTGTACTCTCAACAAGCAATGCCCAAATTTCTTCTGCGAAGTCAGAATACTCCGGGAAACCAAGATGATTGGTCAAGCGGAGTAGATAACTTTCAAGCGCTTCATCGGGGTAGGGGGGCGGTGTGTTAATCCAGTCCATTGAACACTCATAAACTTAGAATTACTAAGTTTATGAGTGTGGTATAGAATGGTGTGTTGTCAATGAAACCAAGATAAATAGTCGAAATGAGGTATCAATCTATCGGATATGGAACCAGAGGACGATGGTAGGCAAAAAAACGTTTTCGTCCTTTTGCCCGGTTCTCATAAAGCGATTCTTCCAGCCGTTGCGATATTGCTAGCTCCTGACGGACAATACTAAACAGCGCATCCCATTCCTTTTTACTTCCATCAGTGTCACGCCAAGCAAGCATAAAATCAAATTGTTCTCCATGCCTTAACACTCTTGCAGGCAATCCCCCATCCCCCATTGCGCCAATAAACATGCCATATCTGAGGTAAGGGTGAACGGTTTTGTGCAAGTGCGCTTTGTGGCTATAGGTGATTGAATCATGCGTATTTACGCTATTTATCTTGGTTTCGATGACTAGCCGAGGTTTCCAAGTCTTACCTTCTGACTTTTCGTATATCAATATATCCGTTTCAAATTTGTTCTCTTCAGACAATGTAGTTTCATCATCGTATTGTCTAATTTCATTGGAATAAGCTAATTTTTGCGACGTATCTGCAGCGAAATTTGAATCAAGCCTTGTTATGAAGTCATGTAATTTTTCGGTTACGCTCTCCGCCCAAACTTTTTCCGAAAGTTTTTGTTTGTTTGCAGTTGTCATTACCCCTCCACCTTTTCAATGGTATAGCCATAAGGCTCCATTGCCTGCAGTAGTTTCGAGATATTGCCGCCCCACTGGTTAGAAATGGCGATTTTCTCACCGGAAATTAGGGTGAGAAGGTCGCTCTCTGATGAGTGGTAGCGGTTTAAGCTCTTCTTAGGGATGTGTTCAAAGAGCGACACGACTCTGTGCAAGTTGAAAATGTTCAGATAACGCTGAACTTCAGCAAGGCTTTTTGGTTGCTTGTTATTGAGCCAATGAGTAATCACAGCTAAAGCCAGATTGCGTTTGTTA
Organism: Veronia nyctiphanis; assembly: GCF_004116385.1. GTDB lineage: Bacteria > Pseudomonadota > Gammaproteobacteria > Enterobacterales > Vibrionaceae > Veronia > Veronia nyctiphanis. Next base: position 13,215 of record NZ_PEIB01000038.1, read on the forward strand.
TAAACCTGGCCGTTAAATCGATACTTGGAATAGTCGCGCTGTCCCTTCTTGCTGGTTCGCCGCTCTGCCTGCTTCTCGCGGAATTTAACTTGGTAGGCTTCAACCTCAGGTACCGGGATGATCTGCTCTGCGTTGATCAGTATGTCCTCTTTGTAGCGATAGGGTGTGAGGCGTACACAACTGATATCAATGCCTTTGTCGCGAAGCCACAGAACAGACGTAGTCAGTTCTTTACCGAAATCCGCAGATGCGAGCACGATACGAACGTCATTACCGAAATCATCGAGGCTGTTTTCATCTAGATCGACGAACTCAAGAATGGTTTCGCGGGCATTGATTTCCAGCTCTTCCTTGGCAATGTATTGCTCGAAGTACTCACAAGCCTTATCAAACGTCATGGTAGAGATCATGGCCGCATAGCGAAGCGCTTGAAGCTCCATGTGTGCGCCAATTTCATCGCGTTTCAGCTCAATCACGACAAGATTGGCATTTCGATCGATGGCCAGCAAATCAATACGTCTTCGGCTGTCTTCCCAATCTGAAAACTCTTCAGATATTACCAAGCAATCAGGTGCAATGGCGTCGATGCAGCTTTAAGGGCCTCTTGTAAATCCTGCCGCTCTTGCAGCCCTTCGGCTGCAAAAGTGGTGTGGTTTAATGCGGTCAGGTTTTTGTTTGAGATGTTGTAGAGGCTCAATTTTTGCGTATCCCGAAAAATAGAAACTTTAAGCGGCTTTTTTTATTATTCGTGGCTTTCCCGAACTATTTGCGAAGGCTGTAGCTGCTGCTTCCCCAAGAGTTCTCAATGCAGCTTTTGCCGTTGACGAAAAAGCTGAAGATTCGTGAACTAAATAAAGAATTTCATTTGCGTGTGTTTCAGCCTTTAGCTCAGACACAGGGCAGCCGTTACTAGCCATATGCAAGCACTTAATGTACTCATGGTATTGTTGTCTAACTACGGTCCAAAGAGTTTTTCTTTCCAAAACTAAGCAAGAACTGTTTAAACCAAAGTGTTTTATAGTCAACTTTGCCTTCTCTTCAGATTTTGGAATAACAACACCTGAGTTAGCTATAGCCTCACCTAGTTCATTAAAGCTCAGGCATTGATAATCCATCGGCGAGATTGGATCTAAAAATAAGGGCTTTTCTGCAGTATGAGGCATTGAATCGTTTTGACTGCGAAATTGTTCATTAACTAAAGGAAAATAATTTCCTTTTACACGGTTTAATCGTCCTTTGGTTATACGATAGTTGGTTAAATTAAATGCAAGCCAGTAATAACCATCATGAATTTTATTTCTTTGTAAGTCATTAGTCCTCTTTTTGGGGCGCCAATGCTCAAGCTCAGCAGAGTCACCAGCAAACTTTGCTTCGCTGTACCAACACTTATTGTGACTAAGACCCAGAAGCCATTTCATCAATTTCTTCGATTGCCAGCAACTCGACTTACTCTCTATGTACTCGTATTTCTTTTCGAGTGACATATTCGGGTCCAACATTACTTTTTCATGTTCTTGCGCTTTAGCTAACCAGGTTTTTATAGTTTGAGGTAAATCGAGTGTCTCGAGGCTCCTAAAGTCATTGGTTGAGAAAGGTGTGTTAATATGAATCACTTACCACCTTCCTTAGACAATACTTCACTTAATTTTCTGACAGCTAGCTCTTGGAGTTTGCGGTATTCGTCTTGTGTATAATGTGGTCTACGGAACAATTCAGACTGACTCATTGCTTTTGCAAAATTAGAGAAATAAGGATCAGGATGTGATATTGACTGTCCAAGGCTATCAAGCTCTATATTTTTAGCTTTCAGTGACGATACAAGATCTTCCTTACGCTCGGGGTCAGTCTCTAGCTCTATTGAATTCAATAGTTCATTTCTTTCGTCAATTAGATTTTGAATCGACATATCTAGACTGGTTCGTATGCCGTAAAGCTCAGACTGTATTATCGCCTCAACCCCCATGGTGTTTGGATCAATCTCTGGCAGTTCAGAAGTTTTTTTGGTTCTTTCTTTATTCCAAGAGAGCACCCTGATTTGTTCTGCATTCAAAGCAGTGAGCATCAGGGGGTCATGCGTCGTCAGTAATACCTGGCTTGAGTCCAGTGCTGTTTTATCTGAGCCTTCAATGTTGAAATCAAGGATGGACTTTATCCTATCAAAATATTTCAGTTTCCAACGAGGGTTCAAGTGAGTGTCTGGTTCATCGAGAAGAAAAAGTGACTCATCATTTCGGGTAAATTTCATTAGGCCAAGAACAGTGAGGAGTTGTCGCTCACCTTCTGAAAGTTGATCGAAGGTAACTTGTTGCCCATTCTCTAACGTCACCGTTACTTCAACACTTTCGAGCAAATCGGCAATATATGTGCTCTCAATATTCATAAAGAACTCAGTAGTATCGATATATTCACTCGCAAGGCCCCTGAGTGAGTCATCATCGGGCAAAAAGAGGTAAAGCCTTTCCTGATTCTCTGAACGGCCTCTGAAATCGACAGTCTTTCTTTCTTTATTGTCGATGGGGGCAATTGAATATTTCCACATTGTGCTGAGGAAATCTTTAACAACTCCTCTTGAGTACCAGAAGCGATGGTCTCCGTCATCGAGCATGATTTGGGATGGTTTATTTTTGAACCAGTATGGCTTCTTTAGACAAAATAGAACCGAGTCGAGAGACTTTATCCCCAGACGGCCAAGAATCTCTTTACATGCAGGATCATCATCAACAAGAAATGCCAATAACACGAAGAAACTGTGTACATCGCGACAATAGAAAAAGCGACGCATGAGTTGGCTATCACCGTTTGTCAACGCATTGTAAAATCGAGTTTGGTGCTTGGTGAATAGCTGCTCAACACGCTCGTTTGTTCCAGAGTAATAAGTAAATATGTTAAGAGGCAAATACTCATTGGCCATTTTTTTAAGATGGGCAAACGAGCGGTTCACACTATCAATAACGACAGAGCTACGTGCCTTATCAGTAGTCGAATATGACACATCGATATTATGACCTCGACACTCATAGCTCAAGGTATAGTCAAATGACGTGGATTCACCTAATTCTAATGCACGAAAAATAGAAACGATTATTTCTATTAAATTTGATTTTCCCACGCCATTTACGCCTATTACTGTTGTAATGGGTGTTGTTGTGTCAAATGTCGTTTCGAATTCCACAAAGCCTTTATGGTTTGGAATCACTAATCTTTTTAACTTCAAAAGATAGCCCTTAACTAATTACTTGATTACCGCTGGATCTGGTTTTTCAATATAACCAGCATCGATTTCTTTTTTCAGTTGTTTGTAGAATTCAGGTAGCGAAAGTTTGGATTTGGTCCAAACTTCTCGAGCGTCAGCTTTTCCATCTTGTTGATGTATTAAATATGCGAGTGGCGAGAGACTATCGATGTTGGCATCGGTGGTAGTCAGAATAGTCGAAATCAACATACTTTTGTCCGAATTATTTTGTTCTTTCACTTCATCTTCAGGAAGGCTAACAAACTCACCGACAATAGCATCTGTCAGTGATAATTGAGTTTGATTAATATCATTTAGTTTTTGTTTTAGCTGATCACATAATATATTCAGGCTATTGATTTTATTTACAATACGTCTGAATTCTTGGGTAGGTGGGCATGGCACTAAAACGTTACTCAAAATTTCTAAATTAATGTTCTTTTGTGCTGTAGAGGGTGCATATTTCTCCAAGTTTTCTTTTGCTGTTTGTATGAAGTAATCAAAATAAACAGTTGGTATCAACTTCTCATATGGAGTGAAGCCGACAACACTATCAGGGAAACAAGCATCAAACCCCAAGATGCCAGTGTCAGCAATATTTGCAGCTATAGTGATACACAAAGTACCCTTCGGCCACAACTGGCTTTGTGCTAGCCCAATATCATTATATTTAGCCGTATATGTTTCTATGAAGCCGTTGGAACGAGCGACATCTCCTGTTTGAACAAGTGGATACTCTCCGTCAACATAAAGCTGAGGGTCATTCCGAGGTCTGTGTTTTGATTTTCCGCGGGCTAGCTCGCCGAGATCAGGTAAACGACACCACTCCCAGCCCTCCGGCAATTCAAACGGCTTTTCGTCCTCAGCTATCGGTGGCAGGGCTTTTTGTTTTTTGATCTTCTTCTCTTTCACCAACTGTGCTTTTTCTTCCGCGATACGGGCCAGCAGTTCTGAGGCTGGCTCATCGGTCGGGTCTTGCGGTACCAGTTTCCCCATCACCGCCAGTTGCAGGATGGTTCGCTTGAGCTGGTCGATGCTGTCTTCTGTGGTGAACAGGGTGTCGAAATGCTTGCTGATTCGCGCCCAGTTTTGCATCAGTTCATCAGCATCGGCGCTGTTGGTCAGGGTGTTGAGCAGGGTTTCCACCAACACTTTGTGCGCATCAAGGCTGGCTTCGGTGTGCTGCTCTAACTGGTCGCACAGCGTCATCAGTTCGTCGACTTTAGCGACAATGCGGTGTTGTTCTTTGAGAGGTGGCAGAGGGTGAACAACTTTCTCCATACGTTCCTTAGTCATATGGATCATCGCTATACCGTTACCACTCGCTTTTATTCTCTCTGAGATCGCTTGGAGGAACAGTCTCGAGAAATGCTTATCAAGCGAAGTTTCACTGAAAATATCCATTTTCCAAATATGGTAGTGGTAAATTACTTTCCCACCATCCCAGATAAACGGACCAAATGAAGCAGACCAAGCATATATAAGATCGCCATTGTCGATATACTTGTCGGCCTCTAAATTCAGGTCAGAATAATACCAGTCATTTGATGTGAAGAGATTTCCAACTCTGAGTATCGGGGTACCACTTGCTAACATCTCTGCTTTCTTATATGCCCGCCCATTAATAACGTGGATAAGGTCTTCGATTTTTGCCGTTTTCCAGCTCTGTGGGTACTCAAAGAAATGTTCATCTTTGATATTTTTTTTTGCCCGAGACTTTTTGATTTTGCCTTGACTAAGTAGCGACTCTTTTGTCGCTATTGACTTTGAAAGTAAATTTTCAGCAGGCTCATCATTCGGATCCTGTGGCACCAACTTCCCACGCACTGCCAATTCCAGAATCAGCTCCCGTAGTTTTTTAATGCCATACAGCTCGCGCTTTTTGCTGCTGCCTCGGCCAGACGCTGACTTGGCCTTTACGGCAGACGTCCAGAGGTCGATATGGTCTGTGATCAATTTTTCCGCAGGCATTACTTCACCTCTTCCACAACGGGTTCAACCACTCCAGCTACGGAGCTTTTGAGCGCATCACCAAGGATACCTTTCAGTTGGTTGCGCAGCGCAGTGATCTCTTGTTGTTGTTGCTGATAGGCGGCAAGCAGTTCGTCCGGGTCGTGGTTGACCACTTCGCCCTGATACGGGTTTTTGATATCAAGGTTAAAGTTGCGGGCGATGATCTCATCAATCGAGACCTTCCACGCATGGTTGTTTTCAACACGACTTGCGAAGCCGTCTTCTTCATTGCCCCACCACTCGATTTCTTCTTTGAACTCATCAAACTTCATCGGTTTGGTTTTGCTGTAGTTTTTCACGCCCTCTGGGTAAGGGTGCTCGTAAAACCACACGTCTTTGGTCGGCTTGCCTTTGGTGAAGAACAGAATGTTGGTTTTAATGCTTGTGTACGGGTTAAACACCCCGTTTGGCAGGCGCACGATAGTGTGCAGGTTACATTCTTCGGTCAGCAGCTTTTTGATTTTGGTTTTTACGCCTTCGCCAAACAGGGTGCCGTCTGGCAGTACCACCCCAGCGCGGCCGCCACTCTTGGTCTCAGAGCCCGGGTCCAACACTTCGATGATCAATTGCAGGAACAAATCTGCCGTTTCACGGGTTTGAAGCTCAGCAGGGAAGTTCTTTTCGATACCGTCTTCTTCGGTGCCGCCAAATGGTGGGTTGGTGGCGATCACGTTGATATCACTGTCCCAGTTCGACAGCGGTTTGTTCAGCGTGTTGTCGTGTCTGATTTGTGACGGCACCTCAATGCCATGTAGCATCATATTGGTAATACATAACAGGTGCGGCAGCTGTTTCTTCTCGACGCCATGGAACTGCTTTTGAAAGGTGTCGAATTGTTCGCTTCTGGTTGGTTTGTAGTTTTTCTTAATGTGATTGATCGAGCAGGTCAGGAAGCCACCTGTACCGCAGGAGGGGTCAAACACGTTTTCACCCAGCTTAGGATCTAGGCGGTCAACAATAAAACGGGTGACGGCGCGGGGGGTATAAAACTCACCCGCATTGCCTGCACTTTGCAGGTCACGCAAGATCTGCTCGTAGATATCACCAAACAGGTGACGCTCGTTGGTATCGGTAAAATCGATTTCGTTGAGCTTGTTGATCACTTGACGCAACAGGGTACCGTTTTTCATGTAGTTAAAAGCATCGCTGAAGGCTTCTTTGACCACAAAACCGCGTGGGTTGGTATCGACTGGCGCGGACATGCTTTTCAGGGTGTAAAACAGCTCATCGTTAACGAACTCAAGCAGGCGATCACCCGTCATCCCCTCGGCATTCGCCGCCCAGTCGCGCCAGAGAAACTTCTCAGGGATGGGCGAGGTGTAGTCATCCTGTTCCATCTCAAGCCCTTCCTCCTGTGCATCAAACACTTTAAGGAATAACAGCCAGGATAACTGACCAAGCGCTGTGCATCGCCATCTACACCCGCATCCTTACGCATGATGTCCTGAATAGACTTGATTACTGAACTGATAGACATAATTTCTCGGCTAACTGAGGGGAAAATTGGCCGGAATTATAGCCCAGATAGTCTCTCAGTTCAGTACCGATAACCCCGATTTATCTGAGGTTAACCGGGGTTTGATGATAACTGAACAGAAGTTCGCCGTTTTCGACTTTGATTTAGACTGATTATTGTCTGAAGGTGGCGCGGTCACTGCTGGAAAAGACAAGAGGTATTAACGTTGCGGCTACCAAAAAAGTATACACGGAATTGCCTGTTTTATGGTGGGAGCAGGGTCAGTCTGGTGCTGACCCTGTAAACTCGAATGTTATGCGCTTTCGTAAATCGCGGCTTCTAATTCATTGACCGCCTCAAGATATTCCGGCTTTCCGCCAAACCCTTTTTTGATAATTTCTGGAAGGCTGCCGATATCGCTAAACGGAGCAACTTTCAGCACAGCAATGTTTTCAATCTCACTGACACCTTCATCGGCGTACTTATCAAGCAGGTTATTGAGCACCTGTTGGGCTGTTTCGCCATACTTGGTGAAGTAATTACGCTTCTTGACGTTTTCTGCACGCTCTTTACGGGTGAGGGGGGGCTGATCGTAAACGACGTGGCAGACCATATCGAACGGGTCCATGTCTTTGCCAACTTCTTGCTCTAAGGCTTCCCAAATAATGCCTTGCTGGGCAAGCTCATCAATGATGGCCTGTTTGCGGTCAGCGTCATTCCACTTTTTGGTGAAGTCATCCAAGGAGTCAAACTGCTGGGCCATGGCTTTGCGGGTGTAGTCTTTGAATGACTCGGTTACCAGCTTGCCATCGCTGTCGTAGTATTGAACACGCTCTGCGACTTTGGTGACTTGTACGCCTTTGACATGGAATTTTTTCACTTCTTCCTGCACGGGGTCGGGGTCTGATTGTCCACTCCCTTCGGTGCCAGCTTCAGTCCCGCTGTTACCGTAAGGTACTTCTGGCTCTTGAATTGTGCCCGGGTCGATATCTTCATCGCCAAATGGTGAGTCCTGATCGCCGTCTGTTCCATCAGTACCGTTCACTATATCGTTGAGGTCATCCTCATTATCGAAGTCTTCCGGCTTGGTGACTTTTACCCGCTCTGGAGTGCCATCAAAGCGTTCATCTGCAAAGAGTTCTGTGGCTTTTTTGAAATCGAGAATAGAGAACCATAGCTTGCCAAATTTATCGTCGATTCGAGTACCACGGCCGATAATTTGCTTAAACTTGGTCATCGATTTAATGGTGGAGTCCAGCACTACTAATTTGCAGGTTTTTGCATCAACACCTGTAGTCATCAGCTCAGACGTCGTCGCAATCACTGGGTATCGCTTTTTCGGGTTGATGAAGTTATCAAGCTGCGCTTTGCCGTTCTCATCATCGCCGGTGATTTTCATGACGTACTTTTCGTTCTTTCCCATTTGCTCAGTGTTGCAGTTGGCAATTGCTCGGCGCATACGCTCTGCGTGATCGATGTCATTACAGAACACGATGGTTTTCGCCATCGGGTCAGTGCGTTTTAGGTAGTTAGTTATTGTTTGGGCGACAAGCTCAGTACGCTCGTCAATCACCATGGTTCGGTCAAAGTCGCTCTGGTTGTATATGCGATCTGTGATGATTTCGCCATGTTTGTCGACCTGACCTTTAGTTGGTCGCCAGCCTTGGAGATCAACATCCAAATCCACACGCACCACTTTGTAAGGAGCAAGGAAGCCATCTTCGATACCTTCTTTGAGAGAATAGGTATACACAGGCTCGCCGAAGTATTCGATGTTGGAAACTTCATCGGTCTCTTTGGGTGTCGCGGTTAGGCCAACTTGGGTGGCTGAACTGAAGTATTCCAGTATTTCGCGCCAGGCACTATCTTCAGATGCGCTTCCCCGGTGGCACTCATCAACAACAATCAAATCAAAGAAATCGGGACTGACTTTTTTGAAGATTTTCTTGTCTTCTTCTTGGCCTGTCATCGCCTGATAAAGGCCGAGATGAATTTCGAAAGCGGGGTCTATGGTGCGATTGCCAATTTTGGTCATCGCGGTACCAAAGGGTTGGAAATCGTTGTTTTTGGTTTGATCGACAAGGATATTACGGTCAGCCAGAAACAGGATGCGTTTTTTGGCCTGAGCTTTCCACAACCGCCAAATGATTTGAAATGCGGTATAGGTTTTACCTGTCCCTGTTGCCATGACCAAGAGAATACGGTCGTCCCCACGAGATACGGCTTCAATGGTTTTATTGATGGCATGCATCTGATAATAACGTGGAGACTTGCCGCTGCCATCATCATAGTAATCTTGCGTTACTAACGACATTTGATCGTCGTTATAGCCTTTCCAGCTGCGATACTTTTCCCATAGCGCTTCTGGTGAGGGGAAGTCTTCAAGCCTTATTTCAGTCTCAATTTTTGATGGGTTCGTTTTGTCGTGAAAAATGTACCCATCACCATTGGTCGCAAAGACAAAGGGGACTTGTAGTAAATCAGCATAACCCAGCCCTTGCTGCATTCCTTTACCCACTTCGTGCTTGTTGGCTTTAGCCTCTACCACTGCCAATGGCATGCTGGGTTTGTGGTAAAGCACGATGTCTGCCGATTTCACTTTCTTCCGCGCAGCAATTTGCCCGCGAACAATGACCTTGCCGTCACGCAGTTTTACTTCCTGCCGGATTTGAGTCATTGGGTTCCAGCCTGCACCTTGAATGCTTGGCAGGATAAATTTGCTGATGATGTCGGCTTCGGAGAGCTGAGACTTGTTGATGGTAGAGGTCATAGTGCCAACTGTACAACTAACTGGATGTTGGCATTATAACTGAGTTTGAACTTCTGGGTATCAGGTTGTTGTTGGTTCAAATTGCTAATTCATCAATAGACTTACGTGAGATGGGAAATAACTCTCTGTTTCAAGTCTTCGAGTACTAAAAAGTCCTGAGGTTGGTAGCTACTCCAACTGGCAGCGTCATTGGTTGGACTTTCAAAGAGTATCCCTTTGTAATTTCTGAATATGGTTTGGTTGTCAGCACTTTGTGACCTTGGGTCTCGCTTAACGGCATCTGCAACCAATTTACTTAGAGCGTTAATTCTTCCCAGTAACTCTGACGAGTATGCTTTTGATTTCTCGTAGAGCGGGTGGATAAACGTTGACTGTGCAGGAAAGTGAGCCAGTACTCGCTTATATTCATCCGCTTCTCCCAGCATGACACGAAGTTCAGCCTCAGATTGGGCTTTTTCTTCGCAGATATACCCCAGAAAAGATCGTAAGGGCTCTTTTTGCGACTCAACATTATTGGGCGGCAAAATTGTGCGTTTGGCGGAAACGAAATGCAGTGCTTTGAAGCGATCAGTTTTGAAGTAACGGTTGCTTCCCTGCGCTTCATCCTGACGTTTTTCGAGAAAACCGCGATCTACCAGTTTGTAGATTTGGCGGTAGATAATCTTTCTTAGTGCCTGCTTATCGAAAAGCTCCGCGGTGTCCTCGAGTAAATCATTTCTGATCTCCAATACCGAGAAGCCATCCATTTCATTCTCTATCAATGCTTTATACAACCATTGATTCAGGGGTACCGTTTGCTTCATCTTGACTTAAACACTCAATAAAAACTTAGGATTGCTAAGTATACAGAAATCGGTAAAACTTAGACAATCTAAGTCGACATAGGTCAACCAGATATGACTCAGTGCAAAAAGACAATCCAATCCCAACGAGGCTTAAAGAGGCCCGTAAAAAAGTCGGTATCACCCAGAAAGATCTGGGTGTAAGAATTGGTATGGAGCCGAGTTCTGCAAGTGGGCGAATGAACCACTATGAAAAAGGCCGCCACACACCAGATATTGGCACGCTTCGGCGCATGGCCGATGAACTTGGCGTGCCGCTCAATTACTTTTTCTGTGAGAGTGAGTTAAGTGCTGAGCTTGCCTGCTTGGTGGACAAGCTTAGCGATGAGGACAAGGCCGCGTTAATTGAGAAGTTGGATAGTGAGCGTTAACGTTTACTAATGAGTTGCCTAATCGGAATTGACTTCAATGCTGTGAAGGCGCGATCAAATCTCTCCCTTTTTCCTGTTTGGTCATCCAGTTCAAATCGTGTGTACTGCTGAATTGTTTGAATTTCTATGACGTTTGCTTTGTTATCAAAAGGATTCTTTCCATCCACAGTAAGGTCGGCGGCTTCTTTTAAATGTTTTCTAGTCAGTGTGTTAGCCCCTTTAAGTAATGCAATTTCCAGAGCATCCGCTAGCAAATCTTTCAACGCTCTCATTTCCCCCCGAGAATAAGCTAAAAGGGGGAGACTGAACTCGGGCAGCTCTAACTCGGGGGGATTAGAAAAAGGCATTGACTTAGATAGCGCTCTCAGACTCTGCGCAAACCGCTTCATCTCTTCTTTGTTGTTAGTCCCGTCATTGTTGATAACTCTAAAATAAGGAAGCTCCCGAACGATGCGTATTCTTGACTCCCACTGGCTATCCCTAGCAATCTCCTTTGACCATGGCATACCAACAAACACCATCGAGACCGAAGCTTCTTCACTGATCATTTTTAATCGATTACTGATGTCTTTTTTGTCGTCGCTTGAACGAATTTCCACAAACTCCTGACACTCATCAATAATTACCATGCCGATATCAGACTGTTTCAACTCTCGGATAACCATATCCGTTAAGCCGATTTCAGAGGCCTGCTTTACAAATCGATTGTTTCTGCGGTGAGGATTTAAATCGTGCAGAATCCAGCTAAGTGTTTCTTGCAGTGATGGTCTCACTCTCGTTCTTAGTACCTTTGGACCAGTTTTTGTCTGGCTTGATTTGGTGAAATGCTCAAGCAGTGCAGATTTACCCGCACCTGTATCACCGAAAATCAACATTGAAGGTTTAAAACCTGCTCTGGCACTTTTACTTCGTAATTTTTCAAGGTCATTAAGAATCGCATCAAAGGGCGGAAATAATGCGAAAGATTGATTGAAATTAGACACTAGAAATTCAACTTCACTCACGCTGTTATTCTTCATCGAGATCTCCAAGTATTTCCTCCCAATCCTCTAGGAAGTCTGCTGCCTTTTGGAGCTCTTCCCCTTTGTTTTTCTTTGATGTACTTTTTTGGGGTTTGGCTCTTTGGGATTCGATTGCTGCACTGCTAATACCTGAGAACTCTGCCATCTTTTTCATATTTTTTGGTGGTTTACGCTTTCTTTTAAAAGTACGTAAATCTTCGGTTTCATCTTCCATTCGGGCCGCCAATGCCAGACGAGCTTTTGCCAGCGAAAGCGTGTCTACATGTCCTTTTATGTATAACTTGTGAGCGCGTTTGATAATGAGGTGTTCATGAAGCGAAAGATGCTTGGTATAGCCGACGGGATCATCACATGGCACTTCAATATAGCCATCGAACTCCTCAAGAAAAACGAAAATGCTCGACATGTCATCGGGGTCGACTTTGATGGTTTTTATCGCTGATTCTTGAGTCTGAGGAAACCTCGCGCGGTAGTCAGCGAGGGCTTGGCTGCGATAGAACAAGTCTTCATATTGAATGCCTTTCTCTGTTAGTTTCCGTTTATCTAACAGCCCCATGACAATAGAAAGTTGCTTGTTGTCCTTCACTGGCAGACGGGGAGGAGGAAGTGTTTTCACGCTTTGACTCCAATACAAATTGGGCAAGCGGTTGTTTCTTGAATTGGCCTTCGCGTTGTGAACATCGATAATCCATCGATGTAGTTCTTCAACAAAGGTGGAGAACTTCATAACCGCCTTGTTGGCAGCGTCATAGTCACCTTTTTCAAGGACATTTGAAAATGTCTTTCCCGGTATGGTGTCGAGTAACGTTTGATTCAGAATACCGAATGACCTTTCAATGAAAGGTTTTAACCAAGGCTTTTTTACAGGATTATATTGGACCGCAATGTTTAGTTCTGTACAGGCATCATCGATACTTTTGGACCAAAACTCAGCCCCATTGTCCATCACCAGCCTTTCGATTTTCCCCTCGCAAAGCCACTGGTTGTTAAGCTCAATCGGTAAGTCTTTAACGTAGTCTTTAGGCTTCATGGCATTTAGTAACGCCTTAGCAACTGTCGCATATCCAGGTGCATGAAAACCCAGATGGAAACCAATGATGCAGCCGCTAAAGACATCGATAAGCATGGTCAAACAAGGGCGCCCAATAGGGACAAGGTACTCATCATGGAGCAGCATCAAATCGAGTTGTGTATGATCGATTTCAACGCGTTCTAACACTCGCGTCGGCGGTTTATGTTTAGCATTATGGCGATACCAGAGATCTGCGAAGTATTTGCCATGCCTTTGAAGGGCGACAGCATAAGGTGGGAGTTGTTTGAGCCTTCTTGAGAACGTTTTATAGCTGACGCAGGGTATTTTTCCGGCAATAATGTTTTCATTGGCGACATCAATAGAGTCTGAGTAGCGTTCATAGGCTTTAGAAATCTTTGGTCTTTCCGCCTGAAGCCAACTTTGCACGGCCAGATCGAAGTAATACTCATCGCCCTCGATCTTCGGTTTACGGTTGCCCTTGGCATGATTTCTTACGATTAGAGATTTCAAATCGCCGTCGCTTTTTTCATAGCGTTCCCTCCAGCGCAAAACTGTTCTTGGGCTTGGAGTAGAAATCGTGATGTCATGTTTATGCTTTTCGATTAACGCTTTTACTTGGTCTAACGGCCAAGGCCCGTTAAGTTCCTTTCCAATAAGTGACAGAAGCTTAAATCTCTCTAAGGCTTCATTTTTTCGTTCTTCAGGGAAACTGTCTAAATCTCGTTCATAAACCGTTACTTCATTCAGAGGACGGTAACAAAGATCTGGGTCTTCCTTGGAAACATCATCGATATGATTTTTGCTGTTACTTAGCAGTTTACGTTGAGATTCGTCATCGAATGGGCCTTTATCGCTCATTCTTTCACCCACAGTTCCGTGTGTTCATTAAACAGGGAGTCCTCAAGATGGGCTTTAACTAAGCCAAGGCTCATGAGTTCCAATAGCTCTCTGTTCATAAAGCCAATGGACTTACCGAAAACGCTGGCAAGTTTGCCAGAGGTCGACAGCCCCTGATTCTGAATAACTTCAATCACTGACTTTTTGAAATCACAAATATGTTTTGATCCTGCATAACGATGAATCAATTTAAGGTTGTCTAAGACGAATCCTTTACGAATTTGTCGCTCGGTGACTAGGTGCAAAGGAAACCCAATAGCTTCGCTACCTTTTTTCATGGCTTCGAAAATATGGAGGTATTCAGGTGTTAGGGAGAACTTTGAATCTTTGATTTCTTGCAGTGACTTATGACCACTATTGAGTGTGACGAGAAAGTCGGGCGTATAGCTGTGTGCCCCATCTTCTAATTGGTAACGCAGATAGAAGGGTTGGCTTTCAAATGAAATGACGTTGGGGTGGTATTCAAGATGGAAACAGGCGTCAAACTCGAGCGATGATTCGCACATGATGATGGCGCTATTTTTCACGCTAATGAATTTGAAGATATTTTTCTTAGCGTGCGGCTTTTTGATGTTGCGTGGATACATGGCCTACCCGAAGTTGTAAATTTACAACATAAAAGTAGACCATGACAACTTACCTGTCCAAAATGACACTTACTATGTCCCAAATGTCATTTTATGGTTCCAGCCACATTGGCAACTAGCAGTTATTTTTTGCCTTCTTTCTCTTTTTTCGTCAGGTCTTTGATTTGGCGGCTTATTTCACGACGAACTTTTGAGATTTCAGCGCTTTTGATGATGTGATCATCTACTCTGTCTTCGTAATCACCTTTCATGTTTTTGATGATCTCGACGATATCGTCGTGGCTCATCTCTGGGTGAATGTAGTCCAGAAGGTTTTCAAGAAGGGTGACGCGCTTTTGGTTATCTCGGATTTTCTTCTCGTTGTCCTGAATCTCTCGCTTTAACTTATTCTTTTGACGGGAAAATTTAACGATTTCGAATACGTTATTCATGAAGGGGATCCTTATTGATTACTACAAACTATCCAACATAGGCATTAAACCACAGTCGCTGAGAGGGAAACAGGCGTTTCGATCAATGCTGATTAGTTATTTCGCTACAAAAATTAAATGGGATGGGTTTGTTACACTTTTTTAGGAATATCTGATTTTGACGACATAAAAAAGCCAGATCTGACAATCTGGCTTGAAATATAGTTTTTTATGAAACTACTGACTTTCTGCTTCTTTCTTTTTGGCTTTCTCTTCTTCAATCTCTTCTTTTCTGTGCGCACCACGAAGCATCGCCTGAACGAGCTCGTTAGCATCAAACTTCGTTAGAGCTTCTTGTGCCCCAACTTGCTTGGCTTTCTCGACGCTGATTTCACTCGAGAGAGACGTATGTAGAATGACATACGAATCAACAAGCCCAGCATGTCCCCTGACTTCTGTCGTAAGCTCATAGCCATCTAGGCTGGCATTTCTATGTCACTGACAAGTACGTCGACAGGATGACCAGCACTTGCCTGCTCTTTCATGACTTTCAATGCATCAAGACCATTGTTACATACCTTGTAAGGGATATTGATGCTGTCTAAGGCGTCTGATAGCTGTCTACGGGCGAGTTTAGAGTCATCAACCAATAAAATATTCATCGGCTTGAGCTTTTCACGATCAATGTCCGCAAGAATCGGATGAAGCTTATCATTGGGCAGCGGGAAGATATTCGCCATGACAAACTCTACATCTAATAGCTGCACTAGCTTGGCATCAACATTCATTACACCCGTCAATAATGCCTTTGTGCTTAAGGTATCAGGAGGCGGGGAAATCGACTTCCAATCACATTCACTTATTTTCTCAATGCCCCGGACCATAAAGCCAACGACTTTGCGCTGACAGTCCGTGACAATGATGTAGCAGTCTTTTCGTTCTTCAACCGGTATAGGGCGATAACCGACTGCCATAGACATATCAATGACGGGTGTTGTCACTCCACGTAAATTTGCGGTGCCAACGACGGTGGGATGTGAACCGGGTAATGCGGTGAGGGTGCAGAAAGGGACTATTTCACGCACTTTAAGAGTACCAATAGCAAACATCTGTGTTTGGGTAATCCTAAAAATCAACATGCCTTGCGATTGATTAGCTTTGCTTTTCATAATTCAAATCTTTCGCTTATTTATAATTTTCTCATTTATTGGTTAAGTGTAGCGTTTAACACACGGTGGGGCGACCAATTCGTCGACTACAACGAAGTGTTTGACGTCTCTTCAGCACATATTCTGGCATCTAGCGATTCGACTAATCCAAGGTTTTGAATCCATTAACCCCAGATCTTGCCTGCAAATAGCTGTAAATAGGTAATGGAATGATGTGATCATTTCAATACTTTTGACACAAGTCTTTTTTTTGCATCAATCTGATCAACTTACCACAAGATTATGGTTAACTTGCCGATACCATACGGTATCCAGAATAGTCAGGAACCAGATTTAGTGGGTTAGTGAAGTTATGACAAGTATTTTAGCAACTGTTGACTCAAGGACGCGCCTTGTCGGTCAAAATCGTCTCGAACTCTTGATGTTCCAGTTGGGCACCCACCACCTTTTTGCAATCAATGTATTTAAGGTCCGGGAAGTCATGAAGGTTCCTCGGTTGAACCATCTACCCGGCTCGCACCCAAAGATTTGTGGTGTTGCGACCATTCGTGGCAACTCCATTCCCGTCATTGACCTTCGACAGTCTATTGGAATGACACCCATTGACAGAACGTCTGAGTGCAATCTGATTGTTACTGAGTACAACCGTTCAGTTCAGGCGTTTATGGTTGGAAAGGTTGTTTACATCAAGAACATGGGCTGGGATGAAATCACGGAGCCGCCAAAAGGTGCGGGACGCTCTCATTACCTCACCGCGATCACACGTGTGGAAGAAGCAGGCAAGCACCAGTTGGTTGAAATCATCGATGTAGAAAAAGTGCTGGCTGAAATCATTTCTTACCGTATTAACATCTCAGAAGATGTACTTGATAGAAGTCTCTTGCCGCATTTGTCTGGCCGAAAAATTATGCTTGTTGATGATTCTTCAACAGCAAGGCGCCAAGTTCGTGAAACAGTAGAACAACTTGGTATCGAATGTATTGAGATGAAAAATGGCGCAGAGGCGCTTCGCAGGCTTAAAGGCTGGTGTGAAGAAGGCAAAGACGTAAAAGATGAAATACTGTTGATGATCACTGATGCAGAAATGCCTGAAATGGATGGTTATAAACTGACCTCCGAAGTAAGAAGCGACCCACGCATGAATGATCTTTATGTGGCGCTGAACACATCACTCAGTGGCAGTTTCAATGAGGCAATGGTTAAGAAAGTCGGTTGTAATATCCTGATTTCCAAGTTCCAACCTGATCTTCTGGTCGATGTCGTCCAAAAACGAATTCGTTCCATGATGGAAGCGGAAGCTGTGTAGAATAACGCACTGACAGAAAAAGCAGCGTTGGCTGCTTTTTTTGTGTCTATTCTCTGTTACTGATAAGAATAAAAATCAATAAGTTGATCAATAACAGCTAAACTTAAAGTGTTACAAATCAAACCCCCAAGCTACGAACTGCAAAAGACGCCTTTATACCTTCATCTTGTTTTGATTGACGTAGAGACATAAATACAAGATATATTTGCATCGCGTGAGTGTTTCGCCATTCGTAAACACAGCTTATAGGTTCGAATTCATGTGGGGGCGATTTAAATCCACGTTTTCTATCAAGTCATCAGGCCTAAACCTGATACTTCGTTTCTTAGTGGAGGAAGTCACGATTGATCACCGTAGAGAAATATGACGGCTTGGTATCCCGTATTGCAACCGTCAACGAAGAAGTGAAGTCTCACTTAGTTGAGTACTACCTATTTGTGCCTGGAGAGCTAAATTTCTCTAGGAATATCATTGATGAGTACGCGTTTCACAAAACCGCTTTTACCAATAGCAGAACGTATTTTACGTCTCAATATCACTTGCCATTGGTACATTCACGATTAGCTAGCCGGGATAAACTGCCATCGGAGCAATATCGGGTTTCTTTGAGCTTATATGCCTTTCAATACGCACTGTCGCTTGAGAAAACAACCCATAAGTTCTTTGATCTTATGGGAGACGTTGAAGACGAGGAAGCGGTCGAACAGCTGGAGGATGTCACAGAAATGGCGGTGGACATTCTTAAGCGATTAAGAAGAAACGTGCCAAAAGACGAAAAGCTCACCAAATATTACAGCAATATCGATAATTACCTTTCATGGCTGACAGAGCAACGTTTTCTCTCACTTATCGCGCATATGCCAAAAGGTGCGTCGTTTCAGTCGTCAAAAGAAAAGCTGATCGAGATTTGTGAGTCTGAATCGGAATACAGGGAACAACGAAATTACAACTCCGCTAAATCGTTGAAAGACCCGATCCGAATGACGAACAAAATGCGTTTGGCAAGACGGTTAATTGAATACCCGATAACTATCAGGCAAAACGCGATACGTCTGGGGGGGAATCTTGCGAAATTGGCAAAAGGAGCCGCAGCGGGGTTAGTGATGATTTTTGTGACATTGTTGATTGTAAGAACCCGAGGCTGGTTGGGCGAGATAACTATGTCATTTGCAATGGCGATGGCCGGTGTGTATGCCTTGCGTGAGATATTTAAAGATGATTTGCGTGACATTATCGGTGATTGGATTGGAAAGGGCAGGCCTAAGTGGCGCAAGGTGCTTATCGATCCAACGTCTGGTAAGAAAATTGGCAGTCAGTTGGAATGGCTGGATTTTATCCCGTTAGATAAAGTTCCGCCTGAGATAAGAAAGTTGCGAAGGGGCAAACTCAGGCAACGTGAGGAATCGGTGATCAAGCTAAAAACCTCCACCCAAATGTCGACGACGCGTTTTCTCAGTGGCTATCAGATGACACGTGAAATTTGGAAGTTAGACTTTCGCCCTTTCGCTAGATTGATGACTCAGGCCAATGAGAAACTTTATACGCTGAGTAAAGGTCAGGTAAAAAGAGAGTCAGTAGAGAAGCGCTACCAGTTCAATTTGATTACCCGACAAATAGAACATTGCGGCAAAGAAACGATTCAGCGTTGGAAAATTACAGTCAACAGGTCAAAAGTGATCGACATTGAGGAAGTGTTGGGCCCGAGTTAATGAAAGCGTCTGGACCGAAATTCAAGTTCGTTAATGTTTGCAACATAAGTCTGCATATTGAATCGTAAGTCTGCATAGCCTACGTTTATAGTTAACTAGATAACGTACGGCTATGCACAATATGTTTGACCAAACAAAGAAAGCATCGTTTGTTCACAACATCAGAAAGTTCATGAGCTCCAAAAACGATGCAGTCATCCGAACCCTTTCCGTGCTCGAATACGATTTCTGCCTTCATCTGGTGACCTGCCCCCCAAAAACTAGACCATGCAGCACTAAGCCAAGAATCCATTAGTTTTTATTATCAAAAAAACAATCGGATAAGGCATCTTGCCAACTGGATTTTGTCCAATTCCGCGCCAGTTCGTCTGGCGTAACTCGAAACCGCCCAAATTCGTGTCAGTTTGTTTGGCGAAACTAGTTTCAATTAAGTGAAGCTTTCAACCTATCTTTTTTGCATTCATTAATTAGGTCAAGCAAGTAGTTACTTATATGGCAAATTTTATGCAGGCTTTTGCTTAAAATCTATGCAGACTTATGCTTCAAAGCGATAAATAACTTATTGATTTCACCTGAACGGCAATGCAGACTTTTGCTGCAAACAATATTCGTTGAGACTTTGAGTGAGGTCAATCAGCCTTCCTGCGACTACATGAATAACATCGCCTTCTTTTTCTATTATGCCTTTCACTTTGAGTATTTTCGCTGAGATGAAAGGCTTTGCCTGTTCTCTCGCTGTGTTAAGCCAAACGACTACGTTAATGTTTCCAGTGTGGTCCTCCAGAGTGATAAAAGTCACTCCTGAAGCTGTACCCGGTCTCTGTCTGCCTGTTACAAGCCCAGCGACAGCTACAACACTTCCATGACGGCAGTGGCGAAGGTCTTTTGCCAAGATGTGTTTACCAAGCTTATGCGCTTCATCAAGCAACGCTATCGGGTGTTTGTTCAACGTTAGTCCCGTTGCGTTGTAGTCCTCAAGCGTGTCTTCAATCTCTGTGGGAGCAATCAGCGACGACGGAGTTATTTTGCAACGCCCAGTACTGATTGATGAATTACTTTCAGTGAGTATGCTGAGAGTCTCACTGTTATCCATGATTTCCCATCTTGCATTAAATCTGTCACCAGATATTTTGTGCAAAGCATTAGCACTTGCCAGCGCTTCAAGCTGTTGATGACTGACTCCTAGCACTTTTAATTGATGAACTGATATGTATCCACCATCAGGTCGATGGGAGAGTATAGTCTTGATAGTTTCTTGGTTTAACCCTTTTATGATGCACAACCCAAGCCTTATGGCTGTGCCTTTGTTAGAACGGTGGCAAGTATTTTCTTGAGCGCTGGAATTGATGCACACAGGCAGACATTCAACATTATGCCTCTGGGCATCCAGAAGTAATTGGGAAGGCGAGTAAAACCCCATTGGTTGGCTGTTAAGTAAGCCACAATAAAACTCGGCAGGGTAGTATGTTTTTAACCATGCTGACACGTATGCAAGAAGAGCGAACGAAGCACTGTGAGATTCAGGAAAACCATATTCTCCAAACCCTTGGATTTGTCTGAATAGCCTGTTTGCAAAGGCATCACTGTAGCCTCTTTCTGCCATACCGCTTACAAGTTTATCTCTGAAAGAGGTTAATTTACCGTGTCGTTTCCAAGCAGCCATTGCTCGCCGGAGCTGGTCTGCTTCTCCGCCACTGAAGCCTGCTGCGACCATGGCTAACTGGATGACCTGTTCCTGAAAGATGGGTACCCCAAATGTTCGTGACAACACAGCAGCAACCTCATCAGAAGGATACCTCACGGGTTCTTTTCCCCATCGGCGTCTAAGGTAAGGGTGAACCATATCGCCCTGAATAGGGCCTGGCCTGACAATCGCAATTTGAATAACCAGATCGTAGTAAGACTCAGGCTTCATTCTTGGCAGCATATTCATTTGTGCGCGAGACTCTATCTGGAATACGCCAACTGAATCCCCTTTTTGCAGTTGTCTGAATACGTTAACGTCGTCACCCGCTCGCGCTCTCTTTGAAGAGGAAGAGAGTGAAGTCTCGTGAGCTATTGTAAGCTCGGTGAGTAACAGAAAAAACACAAAAAAAGGCCGAAGTTTATTCGGCCAAAAGAAGAACAAGAAACGGAACGTTATAGGGTTACGCTGAAGCGGCTTCGTCTTTTGTTTTTTTACTTTTCATTTTGCCTGTGGCAGCCCAGATAATTAGGGCAGACCATGCAATCCAAGATAAGCCAGCTGGCACATTGGCGATAAAAATCTTGCCAAGATGTTTGCGGTTACAGAATATCGCAATGATGGTGGGAACGAACCACACGACTATCGTCAACACGATGACAACGGTCATGAAAACAGGATCAAGGCCGTCTAGTGCACTCATAAATGATTGATAAGTTTCAGTTAAAAACTCCATATTTTCCTCGTTGCTGCATTCCTTTGATGCTTTTTACTTTACGGATGTGAACAACGAGCGGGGAAAAAAGATGAGTTCCGGTCAAAAAACATGAGTAGCGGTTGATTACTAATATTCGCCAACTTTTCGGCAGTAAATGTGTGAATACAAAGTGGGTCAGCGTTACAGGTGATTAGTTTTTATCGGTTCGATAAGACGGGCTGACAGTTAAAAGCGAATTCTACCTACCAACATGTCCTTGAACATCACCCAGTCACCTATGAAAGAATACATCGGGTATGTGAAGGTCGCCGGACGATTTTTCTCGAAGAAAAAGTGTCCTACCCAAGCAAAGCCGTACCCGATAACAGGGAGCGATAGCAGCAAAAGGAATTGTGAGGTAGCCAAAGAATAGCCCAAGACAAAAAGAAGTAATGCACTTCCGACAAAGTGAAGTCTGCGGCAGGTGGGGTCAGTATGCTGAGACAAATAGAAAGGGTAAAAGTCTGCAAATGTTTTGTATTCCTTTCCACTCATTACTGTTGCTCCACAATCATTATTTATCGACTGCATAAGTGTAAGAAACGAGAAGAGGCATGACTGCCTCTTCTTTGCTACATAAGCTGAATCTAATTCGCTGTCGGGTTTACTCTAGGAAGGTAAAGTTCGCGCCTTCACCCAAATCCATAAATTTCTCCCAGAACTCGCCCTCTGATTTCGACCAGACTGATGGCAACGCGACATTCATTGACGACAGCAGTTGTCCGGTTGAATGCAGCAAACGGAATGCTGAATTCAAGGTGTCGAACTCAATATTGATATAGTCAATACGCGCTTCAAACAGCTCATTTTCTGAATCTAAAAGCTCAATCAGTGTTCTTCTGCCAATACTGAATTGCTTTTCGTAGGCTTGTTGACTCGCTTTTGCAGCCACAACGTGCTGACGAACATATTCACTTTGCTCTTGCAAGTTTTCATGAGCATTCCACGCTAGGCTGGTTCCCTCAACGATTTGACGGTAAATCTGCTCACGGCTTTCTTTTGCTTGATTCACCTGATGAGAGCTTTGGCGAAATCTTGCAATGTCGCTACCACCGGAAAACAGGTTATAGTCAAACTTGACCATCGCTTGCAGGTCATTGTTTTCGCCCCGAACACCATCAAGGTTTTCATTCCAGTTACTGGTAACTTCAAGGCTGACATTGGGGTAGAACTGTGATTCAGTCTGATTGCGTTGTGCCGTGATCGCTTCTATCTCTTCTCCTGCACCTTTAAGCGATGGGTGGTTTTCTGCTGCTTTGCGAAGAGCATTTTGCAGTGTGCCGGGCAACGACTGACTGTCAGGCTTTGGTTTGAACATGTTGTCAGGGCGGCTGTTGATTAGGCGTTTAAATTGAACCGTTGCGTCTTGAAGGTTGTTGTTCGCCGAGACTAAGTTCGCTTTTGCACGTGCAAGGCGACCTGAAATTTGTGATAAATCAGACGTGGATGCGAGACCCGAATTCGTTTTCTTTTTGATCTGCCTGAAAATACGCTCGTGGTTCGCAAGGTTTTGTCGTGAGAGTTTGTGAACTTGTTCTGCACGAAGGTATTGCGTATACACGCCAACAACATCTAGGCTTTGTCTTCAGCAATATTAATCAAATCCCAGTGTTGTGATTTGGCAATGCGGCTGGCACGTTCAACATCGTTAATCGTGAAGAAACCATTGAAGAGAATTTGGCGAATGCTGATGCCAACTTCACGACGATTAAGAGAGACTCGTTCGTTATTGTTACTGGCGCGAGACGCAGGGCTATCCGTTACTTCGCGCCCGTAACCTCCGGCCAAATCAACAGATGGAAGGTAATCAGATTTCGCGATGTTAATCTGCTCTTCGCTCTCTCTATAACGCTGGAAAGCTTGCTGAATTTCAGGCTCAGTCACTAACGTCTGACTGACAGCCTGCTCAAGAGTCATCGCGTCAACGGCAGAAGAGACCAACAGAGAACAACTAATAGCAGTGGCTAGTAGTCGCTTTCGGTGGTTGGCTTTTATTGACATGTTTGGTTACTCCTAGTCATTCGTTACCCATGCTTTACGACTGAATTCATCGCTCTCGTAGAGCGTTTTCCCGAGCGCGTAAAATTGGATTGAGTATGTATTCCATTACAGTTCGTTTGCCGGTAATGATGTCAACTGACGTCAACATTCCCGGGATAATGGGCAAAGTCTGCCCGTTTTTCTTCTTCAAACTTGATTCATTTGTACGAATTCTTACTAAATAGAAGCTGTTACCTTTATCGTCCTGGGTCGTATCTGCACTGATATGTTCCAGAATGCCGTCAAGACCGCCGTATCGGGTAAAGTCATAGGCTGTCACTTTCACGACCGCGGGTAACCCGGGATAGAGAAAAGCGATATCCTTCGGCAATATTTTTGCTTCGATCAGCAGCTGATCTTCAGCCGGAACGATTTCAATCAGGTCATTACCCGGCCTTACTACGCCTCCCAGCGTATTCACATGGATGGTCTTGATGGTGCCCTTAACCGGCGATGTGATGACAGCCTTGTTGACCTTGTCTTGTGTTCCCAATTGCGCCTGATCTAAACGGGCCAAGAGGGACTGCATTTTATTCAGCTCGGAGCGGGCCTCGCTACTAAACGCCAGAGCCGCTTCTCTGCGTTTTAATATGGCTTCACCTTGAGCAGCAATAACCTTATTCTGAGAATCCTTAATCGCCTCAATTGCGCCGCTTAATGAGTTGACTTCGCGCTCAAGCTTGAGCATCTCAACTTCAGGTATCACGCCCTGTTTTGCCAAAGGACGAGTTATTTCAAGTTCACGCTTAAATGAGGAGTAATTACTCCTGAGTGGTATTAACTTCGACTTAAGTTCCTTTAATTCTGATTGTCTTTGATCAACCTGACGAGAAAGGATCGCCAACTTGTTCTCAAGATCGTTGATTCTGCCGTTATATTCTCTCTGCTGCCGAGCGATCAGCTCAGGCTTGCTTGCTTTTAGGTCGTCAGGAAATTGAATCATGACCCTTTTCAGTGAAATTTGTTTGCGCCAGTCTCTCGTGACAGGTGCCAGAGTTATCGTTTTAAGCTCAGCTTGTAGCCTGATGATGTTAGCCTTCAAAGAGTCAGATTCGACTTCTTGCTGCGCAACGTCAGACCGGAAGCGCGTATCATCGATGCGGGCCAGAGGTTGACCTTCTTCAACCAGCATGCCTTCTTTGATATACATCTGTTCAAGAATACCGCCATCGAGGCTCTGAATGATTTGAACCTGAGATGAAGGAATGATTTTCCCTTCACCACGGGTGACCTGTTCAAGTGACGACAGGCTGGACCACAGCAAGAAGCACACGAGAAATGTAACGAGTATCCAAATGACGAAGCGATACTTTATCGGGGAGTCGGTCAACATGGCGTTATACACATCATCGACCATCTCAAGCTCGTCTTGGTTGAGGTTTGAATGCTTTGCCATTATTCATCACCTCGCGATTGGGTTTTATCAAGCCTAGTCTTGCCAATATTTCATCGCGAGTGCCATCAACAAGTACTCGGCCTTTTTCAAGAACGATGATCCTGTCGACTAATTTCATCAGTGACATTTTGTGTGTAATCAATACCAAGGTTCGATTATGGCCAATGCGCTTCATTGTATTGATGAACTGTCGCTCTGTAGTGGCATCCATACTGGCGGTGGGTTCATCCATCAGAAGAATTGGTGGATCATTGAGAATCGCTCTACCTAGCGCTACGGTTTGACGTTGGCCTCTTGAAAGCGCTTCTCCGCGTTCACCCACCTGTTTGTCCAACCCTTCACTGTCACCTTCGGCATAAAGGTTGACACCTGCCAATGATGTTGCACGGTTTAGCTGGTGTTCGGTTACTTGGCGGGAGCCAAACATGATGTTGTCGCGAATCGTGCCGTTGAACAAAATGATGTCTTGAGGCATGTACCGATGTTATGGCGTAAATCAGCAGGATGTATCTGACGGCATTCGGTACCATCAAAGCGCAGGTTACCTTCTGACGGATGATAAAGGCCTGCAAGCAACTTGAGTAAGGTCGTTTTACCCGAGCCATTTTTCCCGATGATGGCCACTTTTTCTCCCGCCTCGATAGAAAGGGACATCGGATATAACGCTGATTGGGTAGCGCCTGCATAATCGAAGCTGATGTTATCGGCATCAATATGACCGTTGAGACGAGTGCGTTTAACGAGGTGAGCTTTGTCTTCAAACTCGCTTTCTTTGCTCATCAGGTCATCAAGCTGTCTGATGGCGTTCTTGGTCTGGTTTGTTTTCACCAGCAAAGAGGCCAATTGACTCATGGGCGAGAGAATACGGCTAGACAGCATGACAGCGGCGATGATCCCTCCCATGGAGATATCACCTTCAGAGACGGCATAAACACCAAGGATAACGAGTGCAACGGTCGTTAGCTGAGAAATAAAGGACGCAATATAAGACACCGACTGAGAAATGCGTTTAACCTCAAACTGCCAGTTAGCCGTGTGCGCCGTCATCTGTTGCCAACCTCTTTGCACAATGCCTTCTGCACATGTGCTTTTATGGATTCCAGGGCTGTCAGGCTTTCTATCAGGTGACCGTTTCTTTGAATGCCGAATTTGTTGCTTTGATCGATAGCACGCTTGAGTTTGCGTTGAATACTGAGTGTATACAGTAAAATCAGAACGCTTGCGACGACAGGCACGACAACCAGGTTGCCGGACACAAAGTAGATAACAACCAAGAACAAAATGGCAAACGGCAAATCGACCAGTGTCATCACCGTGGCGGCACTGAGGGTTTCACGTACGCTATCAAATTCGTTGAGTTGCTTAGCCATACCGCCAACGCTTGGGAAGCGTTGACTCAGTGGTATGCCCATTGCTTTGGCAAACAGGCGAGCTGACACCACAATATCAATTTTCTTGCCTGCAATGTCGGTTAGTGCGCTTCTCACTGAACGAAGGATAAAGTCAAATGCAAACGCAATTGCGGCACCTACACCCAAAACCCATAAAGATTCAAAGGCTAAGTTCGGTACAATTTTGTCATAAACATTCATGACAAACAGCGGCGAAACGAGGGCAAAGAAATTCACTGCGATAGAAGCGAGAAGGGCATCTTTGTAAAGTGGGCTTGCTGTTCTGACCATCGACCACAACCAGTGGCCTTGTTCGGCATGCTGGTGGAGTTTGGCGTTAGTATCACCACGAAATTGCCTTTTGACCAGGAAGCAGTAACCGGTATAGACCTCTTCAAGTTCTGAAATGGATAATTCGGATTCTCCACCACTCTCAGGTATTTGAACGGTTACCGTGCCTTCTTCCTTATCGACTGAACGCAGTACACAGGCTTTTTGATCAACGAGCATCAATACACAAGGAAGCAGAAGAGGTGAAATTGCCGTTAACGGTTTTCGAATTAGTCGAGTGGTAAATCCGGCGCGCGCAGCGGCCTCCGGAAAAAGATCCGGCGTAAGATTGGCTTTGTTGAGCGGCAAACCTGCGATCAGTGCTTCTCTAGAACAAGGATTCCCATACGATTCGGCAAGCAACACCAGACTGTCCAATAAAGGGTCTGCCATCACTTGAGCCGAAGCGGGAATACTCCACTGACTCTCAATATTTTTGTTGGTCACGCATTTTCCTTGTGAAACACATAACGATCTGGGTCACATAAAGTGTTAATCCCAGATGGCAAAAAAGCCAGAACATGGCAAAGCCATGTTCCAGCCTAAGTATTGTTATAATTCTGGATCTTTATCGATTTCTACGAGTACAGACGCTGTATCGACAACTACGTTGGCTTCATCACTGGTGATGAGAGCAGTGGTTTCACTGTCGAATAAGGTGTTAATGACACCACCTAGATTGTTCAAATCTGACAGACTGATATTGTCGAGGACAATTTCGTGATCACTGACCTGGTCGCCGTCCATGTCGATGTTGATGGTGACTTGGTCATCCGCCTCGCTAACCCAAATAGCGCTTAGCTGGTCACCTTCGAGCAAGTCGGAAAGGTCAATATGGTCTTCACCAATGGTAAAGTCTTCAATTGTTACTTTCGTTGTGTTGCTGTTAGCATCAACAACAAAGCGGTCAGCTTCTGCCGAGCCAGCAACGCCTGCTGTGCCACCGAGCGTGACGACGTTGGTATCAATGATTTCATCAACCTGTAGCCAAACATCATCAACAGCATGTGTCTGCCCATCATTATCTGTCCACGTAGACTGGAGACCAATCAGGTTACCGTTGTCGACAATGAACGAGTCTTCTGGTGTTAAGTCGATGCTTGCTACGCCTGCTTCAGAGAGGCTGACCATTTCATCTGCTTGCGAGACGCCATCAGAGTTTTTGTCCTGCCAGACGATAATGTCATCATAGGCACTGTCATTGGCATCAAGAACGCCATCGTTGTTCTCGTCGTAGACACTGAGTGCTTGGAAACCATCTTCGACGTCTACAGGTTTTGGTGATGCTTCACCGAACAGCTCAGAGCCGTCGTTGATAACACCGTCACCATTGAGGTCGATAGCAAGCAGTGCATCGCCGGCACTCGCCCAACCAACCCTCTCTTTCGTCCCGTCTGCATCAATATCGAATTCAATGCCTTCGTTGATTGAGATGGTGTTCACGCCATCGCCGTCAAGATCGATAATTAGCGGCGTGATTGTTGGACCACTAAAAGTTGCCCAGTTAGAGATAGTAATATTGAACGTCGCTTCTGACGTAGAGCCATCAGACGACGTCGCTTGACCCGTAATGGTTATTACATCCCATTCTTGGTTATTGATGTCAGCTGCAGTGGCAGGCCTTGTCAGCGTTACAACACCAGTGTTTGGATCAACAGTAAAGAGGCCATTGTAGCTGTCAGTTAACGAATAAGTGACGGTGTCAGAGCTGTCAGGGTCTGTCGCTTTGAGGGTCAGGCCGATTGTGCTCCCTGCCGTGTTTTTGAAATCAAAAATAACAGAGCCTGTTATAACCACATTCTGCCCATCCGTACCCGCAATGGTGGTATTTTTAGCACCTCCCGTACTACTTGGATCTGGACCGATAGAGAAATCGCGGTCGACAAGTGGACCAACCGGTGAGTTACCTGTCTCATCGATTATTGCGGTGGTAACCGACGCACCCGATACATCAAGGTCCTCAAAGAGGTCTGAGCCATTCAGCTCAATACTGGTTATGGATACTGTGTACTCCTCACCAACCTCATTTAGCGAGTCATCAACAGTAACAACATCAAAGGTAATCGTTGTGCCATTAGCACCAACAGTGGCCTGAGTCGTTTCAATAATATCGCTTGTTGTCGCGCCGCCAGCGAACGAGTAACTGATATTGATGATCGAGCCCGGTGTGGCGGGTTGATCCAGTGTGATCGTATAAGTCGCAGTTTGCCCTTCTATAATTTGGGTCGGTCCACTGAGTGATACATTGACGGTATCATTGTCATCAACGATGTTACCTGTCGCACTCTGACCACCTATCTCAAGAATCACTGATTCTGTCTCTTCGGCGAAGAAGTCATCAATAGTCGGTACATTGACAATAAAACTTGTTACACCTGCAGGAACGGTGATCTGGCCCGTTTGAGGGTTGTAAGTCACATTGTTAGTAAAAGTAAGGTTACCGTAATCGGTGCCTTGTTCAGCGTCACCATTCAGTTCGAGATCAAATGTAGTTGGTACAGACGAAGTTCCCGTAATCGTAACTTCATAGTTAAGTATACCTCCCTCGACAACTTGATCGCCTGTATTGGTAACATCGATACTGGTTATGGTCGGGGTGTCGTCGCTATCGTTGATGGTGGCCGTGCCATCGTCGGAGATATTTTGCCCACCGAGGGTGGTG
>NZ_PEIB01000039.1 GCF_004116385.1 Veronia nyctiphanis
TGGAAGAAATGGGCGCATCAAGCACTGTAGGTGCTGGTTCAACGTGCAGCAGCCAACCTGTCCTTCACTAAGGAGATACACCATGTCAAAGCAAAACACATCAACTGACAAAGACATCAACCTGGACTTTGAAGTGCTGGAAGCGAATGAAGCGACGGCACTGGAAGAAATGGGCGCATCAAGCACTGTAGGTGCTGGTTCAACGTGCAGCAGCCAGCCTGTTCTTCACTAAGGAGACACACCATGTCAAAGCAAAACACATCGACTGACAAAGACATCGATCTGGACTTTGATGTACTGGAATCAACGGAAGCGTCTGCGCTGGAAGAAATGGGTGCATCAAGCACTATTGCTGCTGGCTCGACCTGTAGCGGAAAGCAAATTCAGTAATTCACTGAGCTTTCATTAGCTACTGAGATGACGGCATTACCGGGCACTTGAATCAGGCAGGCCATTAATAAAAATGACCGGGTCTTTTCATGAGAACGCTAATGTCGTTATTTTTATAACGATTCCAACTACTTGTCGTTTTATATATCTCTTCATGACGTTTGTCATCTGAGTTGTGTATTAAAGGGTTAAAGTAATGAAAAACCAATTCTATAAAATCCGTCCTGATATTTTTGTTCAACGTGTACCAGGTAAGTTGAGGATCCGACGTAAATCAGAGAACTTTATAGTAAGCCTTGATGATTATTTTATCGATATTATTCTAGAGTTTTTTGAGGCAGCTGATGGCACACTCAGCCTGGAAGACTTGCTCTCTTCTTATGAGGAACCTGTAAAATCTGGTGTTTATAAAATAAGTCAATTCCTCATTAATAAAAACCTGGCTTTTTATCAAAATGACAATAATAGAATTTTAGAGCCCTCACTTTCTCAAGTTGAAACGTATTTAAGTCAACATGTATCAGATACATTGTCTGCGTATCAGGCATTTTCACAGAAAAACATTGTTGTGATTGCCAGTGATATTTTCTTATTCAGTATAGTGCGAACGTTAGCGGAATACGGCGCCAGGCAAGTAGCTTTTATTAATACCAATCTGACGTCTTCGGTATCAAACGAACAAATTATCCGCGGTTTTAACACCAGCAGCAAAATTGCTGATGCACAGATCGTTGAAACCCGTCTTGAATATATCGCGTCGTTATCGCCGGATGACATCATTGTCACCTCGGACAAACACATTCTGCGTCAGCTGGAAGGGGTGCTGCATACCCGTACAGATCTTACACAGCTGTTTGTTGTCGACATGAACGAGCAATACCTCACCGTCAGTCATGACGCCTACGTGCCTCCCTTGTCTCCCTCACCAACAAGCCGGACGCGACAGTTAGTGGCCGGTGCTGTGACAGGCTCGGTGGTCTTTGATCGTCTTTGTGGCGTCAATGTGCTTGGCGCAGAGGAATACCTTCACTATCAGCTTAATGCCCGCGGAGGAACGGAAGTTGCGCCGCTAAGCCGCCTGGTTGATAGCTCGCGATTGTCTGCCTCGTCTGACATCAATGTGTTTAGGGATCTGGAGAGCCTGATGTTGCCTCCGCTTTTTCCGGTTAAAGCGGCTCACCGTGTTGCCCATCCGGTGGATCATCTCAATATTCAACGACTGCATATCCAATTCCCTGGCGATGATGAGACTGTCTGTGGTCATCACTTCGGTATTGGGATGGACCAGCAAGAGGCAAGACAAGACGCCCTGCTGCAATTTGCCCAGTCCAGTCAATATTGGTTTGAAAGAGACGGCCACCTTATGGAGATTCAGGCGCTGAAAGCGTCGATGACAGATGCCATGGTGGCGTTTTCCCACAGTCATAAACAAGATTCTATCGCCTTCCACACCCTGAACAGAGAATGCGAGTTCCTGCGTTTTTGTTTGCAGCAAGTGTGCAATCGTCCGGTGACGCTCGACAAATATACCGGACCTCAAGGCGATTTTATCGTCGCGGCTGTCGGCACAGAGCAGGTGATCGCCGCCAGTGAGATGGCAGCGCAGACCTCGCATGATGTTGCGCCTGATGAAGACACGCTTCCCGGCACAGTCAAACGTTTGTTATTACGTCTTTACCTGAACTGCTGGCTGGCACAGCAACATCCGCACATTGTAAGGCAGCCTTGGTACTGCCTCCGCTAAAGACTGATATGCAAGCGGGAGTTGACGATGAGTAGCAGTATCTCCTGCATTCAGGCTGTGATTGATGGCGCAAAAAATCTGACGCCGTCGGCCATCCAAATTGTGGCCGCGTTGCAGCAAAACAACGCCAGTCTCTCTGACGACGCCACCCTGACTATTGTGGCCAATGAGGGCTATTTACTGCTACTGCCGCACGGTAAAGGCCAGAGTGGACAGAGCCTTGAAAGGGTCAATACCCTTAGCCGCGGCCTTAAGGTCTACCCCAGTCATCAGTTGCGTTGGCAGATGGATATCAAACTGAAAGTACAGCTCGAACATGCGGTACTGCAGTGCCTTGAAACTGGTGAATCAGGCCACCGTGATACTGGGGTCGTTTTTCTCTATCTCAACGGACATTTTGAACAACGGTATTTTCCTGCGGTGTTGGACGCCTTGCCCTCAACGCAGTGCTTCAATGTGTCTGATAACCCTGCTCATCGCCTCTATAACCCCAAAGTGAACGCCATTACCCAATGTTTTGGCCCACAGTCGCTGGCCAACCTGACGGTACATTTTGATCAGGAAGGACGGATGTGCTCTTGCTTCGATGGCGCCTTAAACGTGGTAGGCATCGGACGGGGAAATGATCGCCATCAGCGGTTGGCCGGCGCAGTGTATGAATACCTTGAGCGTCGCGTCAGCGCCGAACTACCGGATAACATTCGCTGGACCAGTGCGACAACGCTGGCAGAGAACGCCGTCACGCCGTACCAGCTGTTTGGTGCTGATACTCAGCGCGATTCGGTACTTTTTCCGCATTATTCCGATACCACAGAGATGGCATGGATGCCTGCGACCGACGGAGTGTCTGGCCAACAGAAGTGGGTGCCGGCCGCCATGGTGTGTTATCTGAATAAGCACCTGGAGAACGTTAGCTTTAATACCAACAGTAACGGCTGCGCATTGGGTAACTCTTATCAGGAAGCCAGTTTCTATGCGCTGCTTGAAATCATTGAGCGGGATGCGCTGCTGTTGACCTGGTATACCCAGTCTTGCCCGCAACGGATTTCGCTTGGTTCTGAGCTCCCTCCCTCGCTGCAAACGCTTTGCCATTTGATACAGATGCAAGGCTATCGTCTTCATCTATTTGATATCACCACCGAGCTGAATATTCCCGTGGTGCTGTCGGTGATTGAAGGTGAAACTGATGACAATATGGCCGTATTTGTGACCGCCGGCGCGCATACCGATCCTAAGGTCGCCCTTGAGAATGCGGTCTCTGAAGCGTATTCGCTGATGGGGCTTTGTGAGCGTAATTACCATCGTGCCAGAACGTCTGAGGTGGTGACATCCAACGCCGATCAGTATCTCCACTACGCTGACCCCGCGCAGAAAACGGAATTTCGCTTTCTGCTGGATGCCAGTGAACAGATCTCTCTGTCTGACTTTGTCCGCCGTCATCACGCCGCCGACACCCCCGAAAATGCCATGGCGCAGCTGCAGGGCTGCTTGCACAGGCACGGCTACTCCGCCCTTTTGGTTGAACACACCCCGGATTACCTTCGCGATCTCGGGCTGCATTGGGTCCGCGCTTATGTGCCTGGCCTGATAAACCTGACCTTTGGTGAGCACCCGGTGTTTGTCTGCCGTGAACGCGTTGCGCGTGCTGCTGACGCCTCGCCGTGGCTGAATGACCGGGCTGTCGGCTACTTTCCTACTCTTCATCCTCTGGGGTAAACACCATGAATGATTCCACCTCTCTTGCTATCAACGAGTTTACGTTCCGATACCTCTACCCGCTTGAGGATGAGAAACAATGGCGACCGCTCAATGCATTAGAAATGGCCTGTCAGCGCACGCGTCGTCAGCCTGGTTGCAGTGTCGACATCAGTGAGTTGGTCACAGCCGCGCTGACTCATCAGCAGTGTCCGCGTGAGTCAGTGATCGAGCGGTTGATATTTGCCCTCGCGCAGGTGCATTTACCCAATTACGTGACCACGGCGGACGCCTATGGCAGTCATGCCGAGTACCCGTCGCCGCGCTCGTATTACCCGCTGACATTTTCTGTGCAGTGTCCCGACTCCCCTGACTGTTGGCGAGAGATCGATTTAGAAAACTGGCAGCTCAATGATGCCTCTCACCGCGATACCTTATGGTTAGCTGACAGCATACGCCTTCGGGTTAACACCGACTTTCACATTTATAACGCCCTGTATAACCGTTTCCGTTACGGTCTGTTTTGTCTCGAGCTTGGCCATTGTCTCCGGGCGTTGACCCGCCGCCTTGCAAGGCTGGGTCTGACAGCAAGATTACAACGTGAAAATCACCAGTTCTTGCTTGATATTACCCGCGCGGACAGCACAACGGACGATGATGGAGTCAATCTGTCACGCAGGACCTCGGGGATGTTCACTATGGCCTTTTTCCCCGCAAGGTCCCCTCAGATCTTTTGCAATTGGACGCGCTGAGTCAGTGTGCCGAGACCTTCTATCGTGAGTTTTCTGCCATCTGCGGCCAGCACACACCGCCAAAGCCTCGTTTACGGGCGCTAATTCAGGGACATCAGACGCTGTCAGACGGGATTTATCAGCTTGGTGACGATGGCGCGATATGCCGTCGACAGGGGCAGTTTATGGCGACGTTTGAAGACGCCTACAACTACAACAATTTTTCATTTCTACACACTTCCTGCGTGTTGTTTTTCGCAGTCGACAAGCAGGCGGTGAAAGACGATGACGGTGCCGCCATGTGCAACCTGATGTTAGGCAGTGTTTGTCAGCGTCTTATCGAACATTTCACTCAACAAGGACTTTTTGCCCGGCCGTTTCGAAGCTATGACCAATTTGAAGTAGACAGCCTGACGCTCGATGAAGAGCAGCGTGCAGAGGAAATGACCTACTTTGGCTTATTGATCGGGAAAAACCGAGCCATGCAATCACTAGGAGCAATCAAATGACATTACCTTATGTGGTCGTGAGATCGAATAACCTCAGCCTGTCGACACTTGATAACCTCACCCAATCCACCACCATGGCAGAGTCGATGCACCATCGTGATCAGGCTCTGGGTGATGAAAAAGCAGCCAGAGACACCCTCATCAACGCGCTTTTTGATGCCGCAGGCGCAGAGCATCCGCAGTATCGTAAGTTGCTGACAATAAAGAATAAGCTGACGCAGAATAAGGTAAACCTTCGCTGGGCTGCGGAGCAGTCAGGCTTATTGTCTTCGATTGACGGCGGTCAGGCGTGGCTGGAGAGCTATCAGGCACTGCACCATGCAGAGCAGCAGATAGATGACCAGTATGAAGCGCTGTGCGGCAAATCACGAGAGTCAATCAAATCGATGGCGCAGTCGCCGATTTTCCGTAAATCCATTTCATTTACCCGGGGTAACATCAGCGACATTGTGACCCGCTATTGCCGTCATCGGGGCGCCCCG
This sequence comes from Veronia nyctiphanis, assembly GCF_004116385.1. Lineage (GTDB taxonomy): Bacteria > Pseudomonadota > Gammaproteobacteria > Enterobacterales > Vibrionaceae > Veronia > Veronia nyctiphanis. The sequence goes on from NZ_PEIB01000039.1 coordinate 5,552, forward strand.
AATAAAAAGTTACTGAACGAGGAAGATACCCTGCTGCGTTATCTGACCCGCGCCGTGACCAAGGTCAGTCCGTTTTCCGGTTTTACCTCGATTGGCTTTTCGCCGGTTGAGGCGTCGGGAGAGACTACCATTGAGCGCGCTCCGCAGTTGATGGATAAGTTTTCGCTCGACCGCTCTGTGTTTTTGAAAATTTATGATCAGCTGGTTGTCACCCACAGCCACTGCTGGCGTTATCACTTCTCTGTCAACATGAGTGATAAGGACAATCAAGCGTTTTGTTACAGTTTCCGTGACGACAAGCAGGTGTATCCGTTCCGCTCTTCGTTGGTGAAATCCCGGGTGCCAAAGTTCGCTCTGGCCAAAGATACGCATTATGACTTTGATGATCTCAAGGCCTTACTGGGCGATCGCTGTGAGGTGTTATTCAACCAGCTTATCACCACGGGTGTGTTGCAGTTTGACCTTAGGCTTGATGATCAGGCGCAGGACATCTTGCAGGAAATGAAAGACAAGATTGCGGTGCTGAAAACCCGCGGTTTCGATTTCCCTGAGTTTGAAGCCTTACTGGATAACATCCATCAGGCGTTTTTGGTTTTGCCACAGCAACCGGTTGACCGTGTCAGGGACTGCATCGAAGACATTACGGTCTCGACTGGGGAGCTGTGTGAGATGGTGGGCTACCAGTCCATCAAGCAATCAGGCATTGTCTATCACGATACCCTGCACCCGTCGCTCAGTGCGATCGACAAAACGCTGGTTGATACGTTCTCGACCCAGGTCTCTGAGTTTCTGCAACATTATATTGGTATCGACTACGACGCCGGGGTCTCATCATCCCTGATGGGCTCGCTGAGACAAACCATGGCGCCGGACCAGAAATATGACTTGTTCGACTTCTACGATATTGCTTCGTCACAGCTGCAGCAGGCCAATCAGGACCCGCGCAATAATGTGGGTGAAGTCAATAAAATGCTGCGTTTTTACGAACACCTGTGGCAGCACAGAAACAGTGATTTATTGACGCTTGAGGCCCAACCGCCACAGGAAAAAGTCGCCCATTCTCTGTCGGCCTATGGCCATATTCATGACAACAAATTCATCCTCAATAATGTCGACAGCGGCTATCTCAGGGTGTGGTCTCGCTTCTTCACGTTCAACGATGACGACACTGTGCTCAAAAAGTGTGTTGATGCTTACGGTGACGCGCTGGAAGACAGCTATGACTTTTACGATACCTTCGGTTTTAACACCGGACGCAGGCCACGGATTGCCAAAAAGCGGATTTGGCTTGAGCCTTCAGACGCATCGCAGGACGGCGATCTTGTTCTGGCTGACTTGTACGTTAGATGGCCTGAGGGAGAGCCAAAACCCCGCCTGTTCAGCCATATCGATGACAAGGAAATCACCTTAAGGCATACCGCTTTATTCGTTACCCAGCTTTACCCAAAACTGGTCGAGTTGCTGCTTAAGTTTTCGATGATGGAGCAGCAATGCTACTTCGCGCCGCGTTTCGGCATCTACGACATGGTGGTTCAGCAGGCCGCGTTCACACCGGTCAAACTCCCCCGTGTGATGTACAAGGACGTGGTGGTATCGCGCCGTCAATGGTGGCTGTCCCGACAGGCGCTACCTGTAAAAACTACCGGGGAAACCTGGTCGGAGTATTTAATAAGATTGAACGTATGGCGTGAGGAGGCGGGCATACCGAGCCGTGTGTTTGTCCGTCGCCATGCGGGCGATAAGGTGCTTCAGCGCGATATATCGAACAATAAAAAACCGTTATTTGTCGACTTTAATTCACCGATTATGTGCCGGCCAATCTCACGTGTTTTTAATTCATCATTCGATTACATCTCTTTTGATGAAATGCTGCCGGACGGCAGCGATGAGTTCATTAATTCCAATGAAAATACCTTCGCATCAGAAGTTATTTTAGAAAAGACAGTGTAGGAAATATTATGACTAGAGTGGTCTTAACGGATGACAATATTCATCAGAGCCTGATGAAATTCTCAGCACCCTTGCTGTTTATTTCAATGCTCGATTATTTGGCCAGCTTTATTGATTTAAGTTGGTTAATGGCCTTAACCCAGTATCAGGGCCTGCCGCAGGTTCTGAAAGTGTCTATCACCACCGTGGGGTTGGTCGAGGCCTTGTTCTCGGGGATCTTGGCCGCGATTTATGTCTTTGCCAATCAACACTTTGGTAAAGGTGATCAACAGCGGGTCAAGCACCTGCTGTCTATCGGGTTCGGGTACTGTGTGTTGCTCGGCGTCGCTGTGGCCTTGATTGGTAACCTGATTGGTGACAGTTTGACAGCGCTGTTTCAGGTCAGCCTTGAAGAGCAGGCAATGATCCAGCGTTACCTCGAGTTCTTCTGGTATGGCTACATTGCGCTATTACTGTACATCTATACCAGCCTGATCATTAAAATGTCAGGCAGCATGCAGGCCTTGGTGAAACTAAAGGTGATTGCCTTTTTAATTAACCTTGTCATCACCCCTGTATTTATTTATGCCGCGGTCAGCCAACAGTGGGATCCGATTAAAGCGGCGGCACTGTCGACCATTGTGTCGAGGCTGTTGAGCTTTGGGATAAGCCTGTATCAAATTAAGGCGATGAAGGTCTTTTCGTTCCCGCTTGGTATCACCTTCTCGCCCAACAAGACGCTGATTGAATGGAAAGCGGTGCTGAAACTGGGCATCTCTGAATCGTTTAACTCGCTGTCTCTGTCTTTGTCATTCTTCCTGTTTTTCATCGTGATCAGCCTGTATCAGGCACAGGTGATGGAAGCGGTAGTGATCTCTCAATATATCACTGGCTTTTTCCAGACGGTGTTACTGGGTGTGATGGGGGCCCTGATCCCTTTCGTGGCCCAAAATGCCGGACAGCAGTCACACCGTAACGTGTGTCTTGGTGTCAACTGGATGGTCAAACGTGCCTTCTTGGTCGGTGTGCTCTGTATGTTGCCGTTTATCTGGTTATCGGGAGAGTTTGCCGGTTTGTTCAACGCCAGTGACGCGATGACAGCTGATGTAGAGCAGTACATCCGTATCACCGCCGTGCCGTGGGTCTTTTTGCTGGCCTCATTTGCCTACATCTTTGCCGCTATCGGTCTGGGTGACAGTAAAGGCATCCTGTTTATGACGGTATGGTCGATGTATCTGGCGACCCTGCTGCCTCTGTTGTTGGTGCGTTTCTTTGTTGGTGACAGTGTGGCGCACATGGCCTGGGCCGTTAGCGGCTCGTATCTGGCGACCTTTGTCGGCTGTTGGGGATATTTCTACCTAACATTTGCCCGCAAGCCTGCGCTGTGGGGCGATGAAAACCAGGCACCACAAGAGTCAGCATCACAAGCGCAATCAGCACAGGAGCAACCAGCATGAGAACCTTGGCTGCGTTATCCGCTTCACTGGCATCAGACATTGATAACAGCAAGGTCGTCAATGTCAGTATTGATGGCGTTGAGGCATCCATTGGTCTGATTGACCTTGATGACCCGTGTTTTGAGCCGTCACAGTCACACCACCGCCACCACGTGCAGGTGAGAGTGTCAGCCTTTTCCCTCAATTACCGGGAACGATACCGCCTGTTGTCAGTGGTGGAATCGGAGCAACGGGCCTATCGCGTGTTGGGCTCTGAGTTTGTTGGCGTTGTTGAGGCGGTGGGCGACGACGTGTCCCATGTGCGCGTTGGTGACAGAGTTGTCGGTGATGGGTGTGTCGACTTGGCACGTCCTCCCCCGGTTTGACCAGCACCCGCGCCTCGGCAGAGCGACAGATTGTCCCCGCCCACAAAGTGGCCGTCATCGATGCGGCGGTCACGGACACGGTAGCGGCCGCGTTCAGTGTCGGCGCGCAAACCGGCTATTCGATGGTGAACCGCTTGCCGCTCAGTGACGGCGAGCATGTGCTGGTCACTGGCGCCACATCGAACACTGCCTTGTTTGCGATAAAAAAATTACTGCTGAAGCCTGTCACGGTTCATGCCCTGACAACCAGCCTGACTCTGTCGGGAAGTTGCAGGCCATGGGCGTTGACCACGTTTGCCTGATTGACCGGAAAAAAGACTTTTCCGAACAGCTTCAGGCCTATCTGACTCAGCACGCATGCCCGTATTTTGACCATGTGATTGACCCCTTTATGGATATTTACCTGCCTAAATTGCTGCCGTTTGTTCGGCGCTTTGGCAGCTACATTTCCTGTGGTGTTGCGCGTCAGTCACCCCATGCCCGACTTGAAGGCTTTGTCTCCGACGAGCTTTCAATTGAGGAGGTGTTCAGCACCCTTCTTCGTAAGAGTATCCATTTTATTGGCAACAACCTTGGTACCTCTGCTGACCTCCAAGAGGCCCTCGATGATCTGTCAGCAGGCCGTTTAACTGTGGAGTTAGCCGAGGCGTTCAGTCATGAAGACACCTTGAAAAACTTTGTGCAATCGAGCCTCAACAGTCAGGGGCGGTTTGGCAAAGTGATCTTCCGTTACCCGCCGGCCGCCACGCAATAGGAGTTACGTATTATGAAATATGCCATGTCTTTTTTATCTCTCATTATCGCAGGGTGCACCAGTCACAGCAGTGCTGCTGTCGAAGGCCCTTCAGTGCTCATTGACAAAGGCACTGTGATTGTCACTGTGGCTGACAGCGACTTTGACAAGCCTTACACCATCACCCATGCCCCTCAGGGCAAATGTGTCCCTGAAGTCAGCATCAATACTGAGGGGAACCGCACCGAGGTCACACATACCAAGGCGTGTTTTGGTGAGGGAAGAAACGAGGGAACGGTTTTTAACATCGTCGTTAACCCGTCCTACAGCCACCATATATCACTCAAAGCTGGGCAAATTTTTGCACCTGATATCCGTGATTCTGCCACTTCAGCCAGTCACATGCTGTGGTGGATGTCGGCGGAATACACGGTAAAGGCACGTATAACCTTGTATCACGTAAAGCCTTGGTCGGCGCTGAAGGGACTTTAAACAACCCTGCGGCGACCAGTGAAAACAGACTGGATTTCTTTGTCAGTATGGGAGGCATCGACTTCCAGTAAACCAGTCTTCGTTTCGGTATTGATACCTGCTCTTGCCCGGTTTATCTCCAGCAGCCGGGCCCTGTGACTTTTTCCAAGGACGGCGTTATGTGGCAATCACACCACTTTTTTTTATATGACTTTGAACAGATGAACCACTGTCTGGCGACCGTGGCTGCGTCTGTTGATCACTCTCTTCTCGACGATCTGTTTTTTATCCGTTACTGGCACGGTGGCCCGCACCTTCGATTTCGTGTCCGGGCGCACGCTGATATCCAGCCATTACTGACGGAGCTGAACACCTACTGGCGCCAACACGGCCAACCTCTGACCCTGGATGCAGAGAATTATTATCGTCCGTATCGACATCAGTTCAGCGGTGATGAAGGGGATATTCTCTACCCCAACGGTAGCATTCAGGCGATTGATTATCAGCCGGAATACACCCGTTATGGTGGCGAGTATGGGATGCCATATTGTGAACAGTTTTTCTGTGAAGATTCACGCCGGATCTTGACATATTTATCGCAATCTCCCGAAGAAAACGAGCGCGTGATGTTTATGCTCAGCATCGCCTATCAGGATGTTGCCGCTGAATTCGGTTTGAACGGATTGTCGCTGCTGCATATCGAAGGGGCGCATGCCACAACGCAAAGTACACTGGTTGCTGAAAAGGTGCGCCAGAAGTTTGAGGCCAACCGACCTGCGTATCAGCAATATTATCAGCACTATGTGACCGAGTTTCAACATGACGCCAACATTCAGCAGCTTAAACAAAGCCTTCGCACCTTGATATCGTCACTGCAACGCGGGCCCGTCGGTGCCATTGAACCCATCTTACACTCCCTACTGCACATGACCTTTAACCGACTGGGCGTACCGCCGTTCAAAGAAAGTGCGATCCGCTTTTTTGTTTATCTGACCTTACTGCATTTCGGAGGCACCGATGAACGTCAAGCAAGTTGATATTCATTACAACAGCAACGACAGTGGTCTGTATCAGCAGTTATTTCTGCCACTGCAATCTTTGTTTTCATCACAGCTTTTCGAAGATTGGAGCGTCTCCCGCGAATGGCAGCATGGCCCCCACTATCGGCTGCTATTGAACACCGACAGCCACTTTTATTCAGACGATCTACTGGCACAGGCCTTGTCACGGATAGATGACTTTTTCACCTCGTGTCCGTCACCAGAGCTCGATATAGATAACCACCGCCTCAAGCAAAAAAAGCTGATGGTAATTGAAAAAGTCAGCCTTGACCCTGAGATGGTAGAGCAAAACAACACCGTGCGGGTAACGGATACGCAGGCATCAAAACTTGGTCAACGGTATGAGAGTCAGCAACAATGGCGCAGCGTGTTTGAGGCCAACTGTCGCCTGCGCCCTTTACTACTGACGATGGGCGCAGAAACAAGCCGCAATGCCGATCAGCAACGCTTTAACCTGATGATGTTGCTGGCGTGTATTTATCAGCCTAAACCCAGCAACGACCCTGAGGTAGGCGAATATAACGGCTTTCTTTCTTACCATTCCAATTTCACGTTCTGGGCGCACAGCTTGGGGGCGTCGGCGCAGACCGAGGTTGAGGAAAAATTCGACAAAAAATACCAACAGGACGCTGGCAACCTAACAGCATGGCTAGCAGCGTTGCAGGCCGAATTACAAAGCGATAACCCCTTTCTTTGTCGTTATGGGGCGTGGTTAAAGGCCCATTTCCTTGACTTTACCAAACTGGTACAAGATGGCGTGATCCATCAGCGCTCTCCATACCCGAAACAAAAACTCGCCGATATTCGTGAGGTCTCAGCATTTCACAAATCGCACTTTTATACCCGTGACGGCCAGGCGTTCGAATTTCCCCTCGACTTTGGCAGCTATCGATGGCTACTGAACATTGTGTACCGACAGTTCCCATTGCTGAACTACACGCCACTGGATCGCCAGTATTTCAACTATTGCCTGTCCCGTTTTGAAAGGGAGAATCGTCAACAGGTCGCCCAATTAAGGGCTGCTTTGTATCAGTGCTGACGACTGGTTGGTTACGCGTTTAGAAGTATTTGGCACGTTGCAAAAAAAGGCACCGCAATGGGCGGTGTTTTTTCGTTCTTTGCCTTTTCTGCCAGTAACACCTGCGATTTCACGGTGCCTTACCTGTCAAAACTACAAGGGTTTCCTCATTGCGTTCGCCATACACTTTGGTGGACTTCTTAATGACGTAAATGGAGGGATACATGGCTTGGTTTTGTTTAGCTGTCGCGGGATTATTCGAAGTTTTCTGGGCGATCAGCATGAAATATTCACAAGGTTTCACCAAATTATGGCCATCAGCGATGACTATCGCAGGGATGTGGGTGTCATTTGGCTTCCTCGCCTATGCAATGAAAACCCTTCCTGTCGGCAATGCCTATGCTGCATGGACGGGCATCGGTGCCGTGGGTGTGATGATTGCTGGCGTGATCCTCTTTGATGAAAAGCTCGACTGGGTGCGAATGAGCTGTATTGGCCTGATTGTTATTGGCATTGTCGGCCTGAAATTTATGAGCGGTGATACCCATCAGGTATAACCCTGTGTCAAGGGGGCAGGAATAAGGTATGGATACGTCACTCTCATTACACATATCACGTCTTGACCTGCGCCAGAGTGGGCACAGCAATATGCTCTCTGATCTGGACATCCAACCTAATCTGGTCGGCCTTGTGGTCTCATTGGTGTTGGAAAGACAGTAGCGACAGCATTCTTGTGAGGAATCGATGCGATGACGACAAGCTCTGAGATAGGTCAGAGCTTGTCTTATACCCGGTCACTCATACGCCAAATCGGTCATAGAAAGTTGGGTTTTCGCCTGAAGCCGATATGGTAAGAAACCTGCTGGGCTACCACGGTATTTTCGCCCATTTTAAATACCTTAAAACCCGTATCCTTACCAATTAACATGCCTTTTGGGCTGCCATTAAGGCATTGATTGAGCTTGTCAATTTGACGCTGCATCTGCGCATCATCCTCATGGCCATTAGCGTTGTATCGGCCGACAACAATACGTTCAATAAAACGAACCTCTGATAAGTCGAGAGCTGGCGTTTGTTTGGCGGGTCCCATATGCGCTCCTTAATTAACCACCACTGCCATCTTCAGTGGGTAGTGCCTTCTCCGCAACCTCCTTCTTGACGCCTTGGCGGATCAGTTGCAGGATCATCTGTTGTTTCTCAAGCTCGGCTTGTTTTTTCTCAAGCTTATCCTGTTGTTCTTTTGCCGATTTTTTCGCGTCATCTACGGCTGTTTTCTCTGCATCTGCTGATTTTTTGTCGCCAGTATTAGGGGCTTCATTTGTCGATATTGCTTCTTGGTATTTACGCTCTGCTGCCTGTAATTTGGTCTGGCAGACTTGGTATTTGGCCCGCTCAACATCGACGTCTCTTCCTGCTTCGTTGACTTTGTCGAGTTGTTCAAGCATCTCCGATGAATCACTGGTTTTGTTGTCGATGGCTTTGGGGGCCACGGCTTCGCCAATGATATCCAGTACCCGTGACAGCCCTTCCGGTGTGCCCGCTTGCGAGGCGTGAACCTCAACATGGTATTTGGCAGAGTTATCACTTTTTCGCGTGTTCTCTTTGTGAGAAGCCACACTGCCTGATACTTTTGCGGTCGCACTGAGTGGCCCCCACCCTACTTTGGCATTGACTGAAAATTGCCCCTTTTTGTCTTCCGTTTCTTTTGATTCTTCTGACGAGCGGACTTCCATATCAAAAGTGATATCCACTTCGTCGACCAAGAGGCTTGGCACATTGACAATGGCCAGCACCGGCACTTCCATCGATACCCGGTTTTGTTCGATGATGTCTTTACCGGATGCGTCTTTTCCTGTGACGATGTTTTTATCAAAGGAGAAGTCTGCCGTTCGGGTTTTATCGCCGTCAAAGCCGACATCCTTGATAAAATCAACCGTCGATCGTGCCAGCATAGTTTGTGCGTCGCACGCTGCCTTGAGCGGAGAGCCAATCAACGATGCCATGGGCAACCCAGTAAATTGATTTTTGATACTTTCAAGAGCCATTATTTTCTTCCTCTATCTTCTGATGCTTTTTTTGACGCCGTTTTTGTTTCTACAGCGCGCTTGTCTTCTGTTCCTAAAATGCGCAAAGGCGTAATTTTGTTGTTGTATTTATCGATAACTTTCATCACCGACTCGGGCGATTCATTTGATTTAAATTTGGCTTTAAAGCTGATGATATCTTTGCTGTATCGGTTTCATCACGGGTACCGGGCGCAATATCGACAATAAATTTGGGGGGATGATTGATGTCGTCAACCATGCTTTCGTGCAGTTCGCTCTCTTCAATCCCAGTCATCTTCACTGAGAAGTCAACGTCAAGCTCATCAAGGTATAAGCCCTTTGCGTCGACAACGGATATCAGCGGCATTTCGATGATATGGTTGTCATCAAGCTTTAATTGAATGGTTCTTGGGCTGAGCACACCCTCGTCGTCGTCTTCATGTTGATAAAAATACTGATCGATAATGTTTTGATAGTGGTTGAGGTTTAATTCACTGGCGCAGTTGGCGACATAACTCAGGCCCCGAACGATGGCATCCAGGTATTGCTTTGATACATTAGCGTTGTTTTTGCCGCAGGAAGAGAGTTGCATGACATGGCCTCATTGTGTGATGAAAGATGAAGCCAGAGTAAAAAAGAACAAGCGTGGGGATGATAAGGAAATGCTTCCTTTGGCACCTCAATATGTGTCTATGGTGTAAGTAATAAACGATTTTTAATGCACTATAACTTTGTATTTAATAAGTAACTATTACGGACCTTTCGCAACATCACCCGCCAACATTGCCTCACGCATCGCCACACTGAAGCGGGTCATAAAATCGCCGTCTAAGGCTCTGCCACTTTCCATCAGCTGAGCGGAATACATCATCATGCCGTTAAGCTCATCAACGGTTGGGTTGCCGCTTAACCCAGGTATAAAATCAGCCACCAGATCGTAGATCATCATCGCGGTCTCAATCGGCGACGTCGCGTCTGCCAGTTGCTGGCGCTCTTTCGCCTCTTCTTTGTTCACCGGCTTACGCCAGTGATACAAAAACTCAATCTTGGCGATTTTCCGCCCGCGGCGGATCGCCCTATAACCAAAGGTGCCGTCATCGCTGACCAAAAACTCCAAGTGCGGGTCATTTTTACTGATCTCTTCTATCGAAGCGCGGATACAGCGGTCAATAAACACCTTGTTGTTGGCATAGCTGGTTTTGATCAGCTCGCCTTTTTCGTTCAGCAGGCCGAAAAAACCGTGCAGCTCTTCAATCGACTGCGGATGCAAAGTGTGTGACTGGTTTTTGAAGCGGGAAAGCAGCGGGTACAGGCGCTTGGAATGTTCCTTCTTTAGCTTACGAAACACCCGATGATCAACCTGCGCATGCCCTTGGGCAACACCAAGGTACTCTTTCATCAATTCATCATTGGGAATAATGGTCAGCACCGCATCTTTGTATGACAACCGCTTAAACAAGGTGATGAAATCAAACTCGCGGGTCAGCGGGTTGCGTACCCCAATCAGCCGATTGGCCAGCTTCTCTGCCGGGCCACTCAAGGTGTTAAACAAATTGGTGCTCGAGACGCCCAGCCATTCGCACAGCACATCCGATTTAAACTGGTACGCGGGCGCGCGAATCGCGGTGCCGTCAATAAAAGATTGCCAGTGGTCTTCATGTAAACGACTAAGCAGCAATGCCATGATGTCATGCTCTCGCGGGCTCAAGGACAACTGACTGAACAGGAGGTCGTGACTTTTCTTGAAGAACTGGGCGGGCAGCTGACGGCTGTCATCGGTCAGTATCACTTGTTGTTCGTTGTGGCTCGCAGTCACGCGTCGCTCCTTTTTAAAGGTTACAGATTTTTCTTCGAGCAGTGTGGCATTCTTGTTTCAAGTCACACTTTTTTCTTTAAATCGGCTTTATAAAAGAAAAACCTGTGACCTTTAGTCTCAATGGTATGACAAAATTCAGAGAGTGCAAGGCTTTTAAATAAAAACCTGTAACCTTTGGAGTCTGTTACGGAAAAAAACGTCCTTTTAGGCCCCTACTGCCAGCGTTATGCACAGCATTACCCGGAAATAAAAGAAAAATAAGTGACCCTTAAAAGAGAAAAACGATCAGTTAAAAGAAAACACAGTGACCTTTAAAAGAAAAAAAAAGATCAGTTAAAGGAAAAAAACGATCGTAACAAAGAAAAACCTGTAACCTTAAACTCGATAACCTTTTTATAATCATAGGGTTACCCTTATCTATATACTTTATAGATCTTATAGATCGTTATAGAGATCCATAGATTGTTATAGAAAGGTGTGGATAAGGTGATAAATCAAAGATTTACCCACTTCTCCACATCCATCACAGTCACAACACCTTTCTTTTTTCTCTTGATAAAAAACCATGCAATATCCACCAATATTGTCTAATATGCAGCATTATAGACTTTAAACGCAAATGTTGCATGTAAGAGGGAATGGTGGCATGTCATCAACGAATGAGCATATCGGCAAAATAGCTGAGCGTTCGGTACGAATGTTGTCTGCGCTGACGGAACAAATCAACAGCCAGAAAGAAGAACTCGACGCCACGCACTATCACCAGACTTACACCAAGGCGACCGTGGCGAAAATGCCAAGGTTGTCAAAAGCCATTGTCGATAAAACCGTGTCCGAGATGGAAAACGCGGGCTATGAATTTGCAAAGCGCCAGGCCGGTTCGACCCGGGTTTATGCAATGACCATTCAAAACATCATCGATATTTATCACCATCGCAACGTGCCCCGTTACCGCGATCGCCGCGCAGGCGGTTTCGTGATCAATGTCGGTAACCTTAAAGGCGGGGTCTCAAAAACCGTTAGCACAGTCTCACTGGCCCATGGCCTTCGCGCGCACCCTCAGCTGTTGATGGAAGACTTACGCATTTTGGTGGTAGACCTCGACCCGCAATCGTCGGCCACCATGTTTCTTGCCCATAACTATGCCATCGGCTCGGTGGACAATACCGCCGCGCAGGCGATGCTGCAAAATGTCAGCCGGGAAGAGCTACTTGACGAGTTCGTGGTCTCGTCCGGGGTACCCGGGGTCGATTTGTTACCTGCCTCTATCGAAGATGCCTTTATTGCCTCAACCTGGAACGAACTGTGTCAAGAGCACCTGCTGGGCCAGAATGTTCATGCGGTATTGAGAGAAAACCTGATTGATAAAATTCGTGATGATTACGACCTGATTTTTGTCGACAGCGGCCCTCACCTTGACGCGTTTTTGACCAATGCCCTCGCCTCCGCTGACTTGTTGATGACCCCGGTGCCGCCAGCCCAGGTCGACTTTCACAGTACCTTAAATACCTGTCACGTTTGCCTGAGCTGATGGGCATCATCGAGGGCAGCGGCTGCGCCTTATCATTGGTGGCCAACATTGGCTTTATGTCGAAGCTTGCCAACAAAGCCGATCACAAACTTTGCCACAGTTTTGCCAAAGAGATCTTTGGCGGCGACATGCTGGATGCTGCCCTGCCAAGGCTGGATGCCTTTGAGCGCTGCGGCGAGTCATTTGATACCGTGATCTCAGCCAACCCCATTAACTACGCAGGCAGTGCGGATGCGCTGAAAAATGCCCGCCTTGCCACCGAAGATTTTTCCCGTGCTGTGTTTGACCGTATCGAGTTTATCCGGTCAGAAGAAGGACAATAACAATGAAAAAACGCACACCCATCGGCCGTAAGTTTGACACTCAGCTGCTCAAAGAGGCCCCGGAAGAGAGTCAGCGTCACACCTACACCCTTGCCTCGGGCGACAAAGCAACCTTTACCCTGTCCCACGTGGCGTCGGAAAACCTTGAGCAGACGACCTTTGTTGATAGCCTCACCAACGGCCGCGATCAATGGGCATTGACTGAAGATGCGGTGGCAGACATCAGCCGTACCCTGCCCCTTCAGCAGTTTTTTCCGGCGATTGGCCGTGAAAACGACGATGGCCGGATAGAGATCCTCGACGGCTCCCGTCGCCGCGCTGCTGCCCTTTACTGCGGAACAGGCCTAGATGTATTGATCACCCGCGACACACTGAGCCAAAGTGACGCCCGCCAACTGGCGACAGACATTCAGACCGCCCGTGAGCACAACCTCCGTGAAGTGGGTCAGCGACTGCTGCTACTCAAAGCACAAGGCATGAGCCAAAAGGCGATTGCGGCCAGTGAGAAACTGTCGCCGGCCAAAGTGACCCGCGCCATTCAGGCGGCCTCGGTGCCGGCGGATATGCTGGCAGTGTTCCCGGTGCAATCTGAGCTTGCCCACCCGGATTACAAATTGCTGCTTGATCTCAGCGAGGCGTTTTCTGCTGCCGGCCATGACGTGTTGATTTGATTGCGGCGGTGATGGTTGAGCAGGAAAGGTTGCCGTCGGATGTGGCAGCAGAGACCTACAAAGCGGCATTGATGCGCATCTATCGCCAGCAAGCGGAAGCGCTGATGGCCAAGCCAAAGAAAGCCAAGGCGATCAGCAAGCCGTTATGGCATTTTGACGACAAAGACACCTTCGCCCGGCGCAAGCAAAAAGACCGTACGGTCAGTTTTGAATTCAGTCGTCTACCGAAAACCGTGATCAAAGAGTTAGATGCAGCGGTGGAAGCGGTGCTGAAAAAGCACCTCCAACCCTAAATGTTCGCCTCCCTGATTTCGTCTTTAATTAATTGAATTTATTATATTTTATAAAAGTATTTCAGGGTGAAATCGCCACGTATTTCAGCTCACCTACCCTTTCTTGGCGACCACCACAAGCCGTATCCCCAATGAGCGGGCAGCTTGTTACTCAACCAGTTATCGATGGCCCCTAAGAGGGGGCATCGAGTGATCACCTGCTCAGGCAACAGGCTTTCAGCTTTGACTGATTTGATGTAAAAGCCGGCCCGCGCTAAATCGTCCTTCAGCTCTTTCAGGTCGTACAAATGGTAGTGCAGCGGCCCGCATGTCGCCGCGCGGCGATGACCAGGAGTAATACTGACATCCCGGTTCGGTTTTCCACGCAGGCGCTGCCAAAGCTGTTTGCACACGAAACGGCGGTGGCGGTTGGGTACCGATATCACCAGATGTCCGCCCCACTTCAGATGGCGGCGAAACCACTTAAGCACTGCCACCCGTTGTCGCCGTGAGCTGATGTGTGACAACACCCCGAACAGTAACAAGCCAACCTCGGGGCGGGCATGACGGGATAAATGGGCCTCAAGATCAGCAAGGCGGCTAAACAGCGTTGCCCTGTCCCCGGCACTGCCGATTTTTTCTATGGCCTGCTCGAGGGCAATCAGGCTGATATCAAACCCCAGCACCGTTGCCTCAGTATTGTGCAGTATTGAGGCCAGATAGCGGCCGTTGCCACAGCCATAGTCGAGCACCGTCACTGAGGCATCTCCCTCCCCTATCAAGGTTTCAATTTCTTTCATCACCCGGGGGTTGGCGCTGGGGTAACGTCGCTGATAGGCCCCCTGATTGAAATAGGCATTGTAAGACACGGCGATAGGGTCATCGTGTTGAATGCTCAGAGGCCTTGGGTTGGCGTCAGCCTCTGACGGTGTTGTGTTCCGGCCTGACGTTTGAGGCGCAGTGCGCTCCGTTTTTGTGGTGTGCAAGGGAGACGGCGTTTTCTTTGCCATACAGACTCTCCGTTATATGAGATAAAAAGCGGCTGACTGCGGTCAGCAAGGAGAGACTCTGTGGCTAGTGCGATGGCCGTGGCACGATAAACAAGGATATTATTGTTATATGTGATTAAGGGTGGTGAGAGCCCCTACTCTGGGCAGGAGCCCAACCGATACGGCTCATTAACCAATATTATGTGTTCCCGAGACATCTTGGATAGTGATTCTCTGGTTACTGAGGATAGGATCGTTCTCAATATAGTTTTTGATCCAGGTGTATGAATGACACCAACACAGAAGAACACTGTAGTTCTGCGTCATGTCTGCAACCAGTTTTGCCAAAGATTTTTCATTCTCATCACTAATGTAGCCTGATGACGTTTGACCTGAAAGGTTCTTATAGTGGTAGTCAACACCTGAGCCTGTAGCTCGCGTTCTTTGATCGCCTTCCGCGAATATGTAGCCATCCCTATCGTTGCCAATAGGCTTTCCGTTTTCATCGCCATGGCATCCACCGACGACATAAAGGTTGTTTCTTCTGGAGAGCAAATCTTGGATATGCTCATCATTTTCAAGTTGATTTGTCGTTTGGCTGTACGCATAAATGGTAAGCATATTTTTTTCCTATCTTGTTGGGTTTATGTATTAAAGAGACGTCATTTTCGTTAAAAAAACTGATTGGCTGTTCTGGCACCGACGGCGGCCATCTGAGTGATCGCGTTAGCGGTGGCTTGCATCTGAGTGGCCCCGGTATGGGTAAACTCACGGACCTGAAGTTTTGACAGTGCAGACAGATCGCGCAGGCCGTCAAGGTTGAGGCTCAGTGCCGAGGATAACGTGGTGCTGGTAGACACTTTGGGGTCGACACGGTCAAGATAGCGTTGATTACTCATGGTTCTCTCCTTTATTCATAAGCGGTAGCGTATCGCTACCCGCCATGGGTCAGTTGCCGCCGTCCAGAATATAACTGGCTGCTTTAGCACCCGCCGCCGCCATCTGGGTAATGGCGTTTGACGTTGCCTGCATCTGGGTGGCACCCGTGTGGGTAAATTCACGGACCTGCAATTTTGACAGCGCGGACAGATCGCGCAGCCCATCGATGCTCAGGCTTTGTGCCGAAGATGCGGTTGTTTGGTCTGCCACTTTAGGGTCAACACGATCGCGGTAAGGCGCCGCTTCAATGGCTTGCCCCGCTCCTTGAGGTGCACCTGTGCTGCCGCTGTCTGTTGGTGAATTGTCGTCACTCATACTGAGATTCCTTTTATGGGTTGGTGTGTGGTTTGGGTGTCCGTGAGCTTGACGTCGGACACCCTTCATCAAACCATTGCTCCTGTTGACTGATAATCGTGAACTGTTTCTCTATGAGGAAAGACGGATTGGCTCACTGTCTTTTGGGCGCAGAGAAATACCGGGTGCACTGAACATACTGCGGTGAACTTCATTATTGAGGGTGAACGTCAGACTGTCTTTCTGGCAGGCCACCCGGCTGAACAAACACACAGCATCAATGTTGTTGGGCGTCGTCGGGGCGGGGAATACTTGGTAGCGACAAAGCTGAAGGCAAACGTGGTGCAAGTTTGCCTCACTGAGAGGCGGGGTGTCTGCCATGTTAGCGATGGTGCCTTTACTAAGCGATATACGAGTGTGTTCCCCTTCGGCGACGCGTTCGCAGGAAGACGCTGCGATGACAAAGATATGCTGCAAGATGGCACTGGCCAGTTGATCCAGCTGTTTTTCATCAAGGGGCCCTTTGGATAACTCACGGTGTCTCATTACATGCCCTCTTTAGTGGAAAAGACCACATCACCACGAAGCGGACGGGGCAACCACGATGAAGTGTTTCCTTGTTATGGAGCCGCCCAGCGACGCGTTTTAATAGGGAAGGGGATCAGGCTGATAATGGTATAGGTTGGCATCTAGGATCAGGTCCGTGTTTAGACTGCCTGTGATATCCCTGTGCGAGATAATCTTCCTGTTGTTACCTTCATTCTTTTCTTGTCTCTTTTCTTACCGCTGGGGTGCAAAAATACTGCCCTGAGCAATGCCGAAGACGTGCCTGTCCCGGTCACGGAATACCCGGATAACAGCAACTCTTTATCGGTGACGCTGCGCTTTCATGCGCTGGATGCTGAGCAGATGTTGGCTGAGCTTCGCGATCTGGAATGTTTGTTAGTGACCGCATATCAAGCGATGCTGACTGGCACTTTGAATGACCAACAGCGACAGGCACTGGTGAATTTACCCGCCATCACCGATAGCAGTGAGGCTGGCGACGGTGCGATCCCGGCCAACATCAGAGAGACGCTGACAACCTTGCTGTCGCCGTTTCCTCCGCGTGAGCCGCGTGAATTACACCCTGAATGGGCAGCGGAAACCTGTCATCTGTTCAGGCGTCCGATCCCGGGTCTTTATCCATCTGACGATGCCGACAATGCCCGGACTGACAGCGACGATCCCAATCAGGTACCGGTATTGACTTTACTGGGGCTCGGTGAAATTGCCTTCACCTTGTCAGACTGGGAGACAATGGACTACCCGGGCCGCTCACTGTTCTTTCCGCTGGCATCGTTGGCGCCTGCAATGGCTGAGCAGGAAAAGGGGCTGTTATCCCGTGAGCGTTTACCCGCTGGCAGCGACATCATAGACAGGGCAAGGCATGAAGAAAGACAGCGTTTGCTCAGCGCCCTGTTTCGCCAATTTCAGGCGTTGTTTGCCCGCAAGCCTGTTTGCCTGATCCCCGAGTGTGATGAAGCGGCCCGCCTGCAGCAGTGGCTTCCCTTGTTTGAACAACACAGCTCGACCATATTCCCGACACACTGGCTGGCTGCGCAGGCGTTTACCGAGTCGACCCTGAACCCAGAGGCGGTCTCTTCCGCCGGGGCGGTGGGGTTGATGCAACTGATGCCCGAGACCGCCAGAGACATGGGAGTGCGTGATATCTGGAGCCCACAAGATAACGTGCGTGGCGGCGCCAAATATAACCAGTGGTTGTATCGTCACTACTGGAAACGACTTCCTGCCAATCAGGCCCGGGCCTTTACTCTTGCCTCTTACAATGCCGGTATTGGCCATGTCCTGGATGCGCGTCGGCTGGCGGCCCGTGACGGACAAGACCCGGATAAATGGTTTTCAGAGTATGGCCAAAAAGGGGTGGAGGACTACATTGTCCAACTGTCACAAAAGGCGATCTATCAACTGCCCATTGTGCGCTACGGCTATTGCCGGGGCGAGGAAACCAAACACTATGTCAGACAGGTTTTCCACAAAGCAGCGGAATATCGCCAGCAGGATAACTAACTTGGTCTAGGTCACCGGAAATGTTTCCCGCTAGTGTGTGGGATGTAAAGCCGGCATTATCAGGGTGACTCTGTTGGCGACAGGTGCTCGATGTCGCAGTTGGTAGTAAACAGCACACTGGTATTTACTGCATGCCCGCTTGGCTGCGGGCTTTTTTTACCTTTGAGCGGTCAACAGGGCAGGGTAGCGTGGGCTTATTTGCAGATCAGGCAGAAGTTGACCAGCTGGCCTTCAACGCTTTGCTTTTGGCTCAGTAAAACCAGCGCGGTGATGGTGGTGGTGTTGCCATCGACGCTGACTTCGTACAGCAGGCGCATATCAGCAATGTTGGCCTCACGGATCTCGGTGATCCCAAGCTCAAGCAGTGATTGGGAGCGGGCATACAAAAACGGATCGGAACTGACCTTTTCCTCAAAGGTATCAAGAATAGCTTCTATCTTCTCAATGGCATGGTTTTCGCTGCTGTACTCAGCGTAATGCTCAATCGCCAGGGCGGTGGTTTGCTCAAAGGTCTGGGTGTACTCAATGACAGTCGGCATCTCAGTCTTGTGTTTTCCGTGCTGCCAGACGCTCTCTAAATGAGGCTGACGACGACACCCGGCCCTCTTTTTTATCGTTCTTACCAAAGCTGACCATTTTTAGCAGCGCAATTGCCTCATCACGCTTTTTACGCGCTTCATAAGATTCAATCACATACGCGGGAATGCCGTTTTGGGTGATGGTCATCGGCTCATCGAGTGACAGGTTGGCAGCGTGTTTTTTGAGATAGCTGATGGTTTCAACGGCCATAATGGTGTCTCCTTCTGTGCCTGTATACAGGCGTTGATTGATTAAACAGTAACAGCCCCGTTCGAGATGGTCAATATTAAGTCTGAATTTAGACTTTTGGCGATAAGCTGGCCAAAGAGGCGTGCGTTAGCTAACAAAAACAGAGCGATGTTTCTTACTGCAGAATGCCTGATCTGTGCGTACGATTTTATTCTTCTCTTTTCCAATTTGTATTTTATTAAAAATAAACTAGTTGAAGTTGGTAAATAGTAATAAAGATTATTGATTCGTATTTATATTAGTGTAATCCACTGTAATGGCCGTTAATAAAATACCCGCTAGTTTAATTGTTAAGCCATAGGTAATTGCTGTCATCTATGTGTGAATATTACTTTTAAATAAAGCTATATTCTGCTTAATCACTATTCGCCTTGATGTTAATGACATATTTCCCCAATATCTGTGGACATATTGGGGGGAACACTTTTTATTATTGAATCAGTAAGGATTTAAGAATGACTAAACACATCGTATTACCAGAAACCAGCAATCATGCACCGGCGGTCGCTGTGAATCTTCAGGCGCAGTTACTCGTTAGCTGGATTGGTGTAGGCAATGACCAAATTAATTTTCTGGTGAGCAATGATGGCGAGAACGTTGCTGATAAGGTAGCGCTTGATGAAACCTCCTCCAACGCACCAGCCGTGACCTGCATGCACGGAACCTATTATGCGGCCTGGACGGGTGTCGGCAATAAGTTGCTGAATGTGTTTAAATCTGACGACGGCCGTCACTGGACTAAAAAAGTGACCCTACCAGAATCGTCAGATTCTGCGCCAGCCTTGGTTGCCGTTGGCAACACGCTGTTCCTTGCATGGCGTGGTACTGACAATAACGCTATCAATGTGCTGGAAAGTATCGATGGCGATCACTGGACCAATAAGCAAACCTCAGATGAGACAACAACCAGCGGTCCGACGCTGGGTGCCCTTGGTTCGGTATTGTTTGTGGGCTGGCGAGGTGAAGACGATAAACTCAACGTGATGCAACGTGAGATTTCAAGTGGTCAAGCGCTTGGCCAAAAAGTCACCCTCGATGAGAAGACAACGGCGCGTCCTTATCTGGCATCTGTGGGTAATGAGTTGGTCCTAGCATGGCAGGGAACAGGCAATCACTACCTGAATTCTGTCAGCTCAAATGATGGCCTGACGTTTAGTGATACACAGACAATTGAATCACAATCGAGTTATGGGGGTGTTGCAGCAACCAATTATAAAGACGAAGTCTACTGGGTATGGACTGGCACCAATGCTGATCATAATTTAAACATCTCACCTAACAGTGCGATAAGCTAATTACTATTAAAAAGGACAAGAACTATTTTCTTGTCCTTTTATGTTATTTAATTTCTTTATATTCACGGTAAATAAACATGTTTTAATCAATCATATTCTCATCTTTTTTTAATAAGAAAGTAAATGAGAATACGTTTATTTATTCCAATGCCTTTTTACCGTCGCAATACCCAGCCCGAGTGCGGTCGCCGTTTTTGACTGACTCATTCCCTGTTCCCGGCACTGTTTGACCTTAGCGGTGGTCGCCACCGCTTTGGGCCTGCCGAGCTGCTTGCCTTCCGCCCGAGCCCGAGCTAAGCCTTCTTGTGTTCGCTCCCGGATCCGGTTTCGCTCAAATTCTGCAAATGCGGAGAACATCTGCAACATTAGCCGTCCTTCGGCAGAGGCCAAATCCTGCACTGGCAGATCGAGGGACACCAGATGGATACCTTTTTGCATCAGCATCTCTATGGTTTGTTGGATGTCGATGTTATCGCGGCCAAGGCGGTCCAGTTTCAGAACCACCAATGTGTCGCCGGGCTCAAGTTTGTGATCGATAAGGGTGCGAAATGCCTGTCTTTGCATTGCCGGTTTTGACCCGCTGACGGTTTCGCTGATCACCCGGTGTGGCTGAATGTCATACCCGTGGTTGCGGATGGCCAGGGTCTGGTTATCCGTATCCTGTTCAAGGGTCGATACCCGGCAATAGGCAAAAATCCGTCCCGACGTGTTTGCTGTCATGATTGCTGTCGTCGCATCAGTGGTGAGAAAATAGGTCTCATTTATAGGTATCAATAATACTCTCTGGTATCATAGTTGAAAATCACTATTTGTTGATACCTCCTGCCCGATCACAAAAATAGGTATCTAAAAACGTACATTTAATAACACCATAGTGGGGATAATTTCGGCGAACACCGACTTTGATAGCTAATTGTGTGTTATGCCCTGCGACAAATCAGGAAAAGTGTAGTTAAATGCACGCAAAATAAGACATATCAAAAGAATTGTTGGCTATAAATGAAAATAGAATGTCCGGAATGTAAAACAGACAATGATGTAGAACATGCAGAGTTATTAACGTGTAAAAAATGCGATGAAAGTTTCAGCGGTATATCGTTCAGCAAACGAAAGTGGATATCAGCAGGCGCGCTGATGTTCGGAAGTATTGTTGGGTACAAAGGATACGATGCCATCCATGCTGACCGTTATCCATTTAGGGTTGAATATGCGATCGCAGATGCCTGTATAAACAGCAGTAAAAATCGACTTCGTGTAAGTCAGTACAAAGATAAGCAACAAGTCTGTCTTTGCGCCGTTGAAAAAACGACAGAGTCAGTTCCCTACAGCGACTACAAAGAAAATGATAACCGATTTTTCAGAGAACTTTTGATTAACGCTAGGGCATGTGGCTAAACCGTGGCAGCTTCAACTGCCACGGTAGACATTACTTTTTAGGGGTGTTTCCACGGCCTTTACCTGATGGCTTGCCTGTGGTACTTGGATAATTTGGGTTCGGGGCTGGTTTGGGTGCTGGCGCAGGTTTACCAGATGATTTAGACATCATTTCTCCTATTTATTTTTGTTTTTATCAGCAGCGCGCTGTGCACGAGCTGCGAATGAATCAGAAGATACTTTTCCGCCATTTTGCTTTGCTTCATTTTTCTGAATGCGAGCAGCGGCTTCAGGGGTCATTTTGTTTTTTGTGTCAGACATGTAAATTTCCTTTCTAATAATTAATGTGCATCTCCGCTGAGACGAGAACACTTTAACCGGGAGCGTGGGGACAAATGGGGACAGTGAGAAAACAAAAAGAAATAAAAAAAGCCTTGGCCCAATTGGGATGGAGTAACACAACGCTTGCTGACCTGGTACATGAAGAAAAATATAACGGAGAAATCGAAGCTACCCGGGAGGAATTGAAGAAGCAGAGTGAGGCCATTAAAAAGCACTTACAACGTAAGACTACGTCAGAGGACTTGTTAGAATTTTACCTTAGGGTTATCCATCAACATCCTGATTATCAAAATCTTGGTCTAGATACCGTTCTGCCATCCTACGTCGACCACGAGTGCTTAGGCCTGGAGCTGTCGATGAAATTGAAGGATCTGTCGAATGATATTGATGAATTGATCGCGTCTGGTTAGGTTGATACGGCAAAGGAATAACGTTTTATAAGGAGTAATATAGAAGGTACCAGCAAGGCAGTGCTCCCGCTTTTCTAGCATGTTACTGTCGACTTGCCAAGGGGCTTGGCGAATATTCGAATAAGGCCAGAGTTAACTGACCACATCGGTCTGTTCACATCGTTCATTCGGCTATTATTTTTTTACTCTCTCCCGTTATCGGGAGAATATATCTGAGTGAAGTCTTACTTGGTTTTACAATACACATGCTCTGCAAAAAGGTCGGCCTGTTTTTATTTTCAGTCTATTTTTGGTGTTAATATATGGCCACTATGTATTGATTACGCAAGGTTTTTTCGAATATTCGCGATTTGTCGGATCCCCAGTCTAAAGCGCTTTGCCACCGTTTTTCTCGACTCGCCATTGTGCAATGCGTGAATAATTTCCCGATTACGACCCTGAATATCTATCTGTCGGGATGTCGGCAGGGTCAGGTAGGTGCCGCCGTATTCCTGGCTGAGCGTGTGCAGGGCATCCAGCGGTAACTCGTCCGACAGTTTGCTGCGTTTGGGGTATTTGGGAATATACACATCCTGCCCGCCAAACGACGAAATCAGTCGATACATGTTGGCGTAGCCAATTAAATCAATCAGCTCTTTCATTAATTCAGGCAGTTTTTCCTTGTCGATATTTTCATGGTGAGAAACCGGGTTGCTTTCCAATTGCATTAATGTACTCCTTTTTAGATAAATGCAGGTAAGAGAGTACGGTTAAGCATACCTTCAGCCGTAGCATGAAACGCTTCCCTGTGTATTGAGCGAATTATTTATGGAGGATGGGTTTCTTTTTCTGCGGACACGAAAATGGGAAAGCAAATAACGCTCGCTGACGGTGATATCCAGCGGATAGTCGACGATATTGTGAGTCATATCCGACTTTATCATCACTATGTGTTAGGAAAATGTAACGGTAATTTAGAGCTGCGTTATTACGAATTCACCGTCAGTGAACTTGCCTGCTGTATTCAGGCCGAGAGCGGAGCGGTCGAGCGGGTAATAAAAGGCCTTTGTCAGCGTTTGCTGACTATAAAACTGCGAAAAGACACACAGAATTTAAACGGGTTCGACTACACGTTATTGTTTAGTCGAGTGAGTTATCGAAATGACCGGATCATTGTTTATCTCAATGACGATGCCCTGGCTTGTATTGATGAGTTCTCTCCCATGCCAGCCTAATGGGGGAGGGGGACGCTAGCGCTCTTCTTTGTCCGGCGAAAACAACAATTCAAACACCACCCAGAGCACCCCAAACGTCGGCACTGCTGCCAGCAGGGTGCGCCTTGGGAACCCCGCGCTGAAAAGCCGCTTGCTGCACACGGCCAGCGCACTCCAGATAATGGCCAGCTGCACGGGCAGGGCGATCACTGCGGTGACAATTTCAGCGGTTGGCCAAATATCATCGAGAAAGTCCATCTCATACACCTGCACCAACAAGCGCGCACCCACTTGCAGCGCGAAGATTGGCAACATGAAATGAAGCCAGAATTGTTGCCGGGTTACCGTGCCTTTGAAATCAAAGTAAAGAGAGCCCCATTTACCAAGCATGTGATCACCTCTGAGATTAAAAACGCCCCGTTGGAATGTGTCCACCGGACGCGGGTTGCTCGCCTTGTTGGAGGTGACGGCTTTGGTCGTGGTGATTATTTTGATCGCGTTTATCGCGACGGTAAGGCGTCATCACGGCTTGCGCGTGTTCACTGCTCAGCCAGCGATTCACGCTGTCGCGCAGCATGTTGTTGTCTTGTTGGGCGAGGGCAAACACAACGTTGCGGGAGGGGCCAAACACATACTGGGTATTGAGATTCTCCCTTTGGCCAAAATGACCACTGACGATGTGCTCCTCGGCGAGAGTCAGGTCAATGGTGCCGGTACTGACGCCGTCAATGAGTTCGAGTATCGACAGGTTTTTCTGCGACACCTGCACGGTCAGCTCGGGTTTACCGTCCAAAGGGGTCGGCATGGTGTTGCGTTTTAGGTAAACGCCGTTTTCTCGTGCGGCCTCAAAGAGGGTGAAGTAGTAGTCCTCATCCGCTGGCAGGGTCAGCTCTCGGCCATCGAGCTCTGACAAACTGGAGGCGGCGAAGGCACGGCGCTGTACCAGGACCTTGCGGGTTTCAAACAGAACATCGCTGAAATCGACCCCGTCGACGGCGGCGTCTGACGGCGACAACCCGGCGGTGGCGATGTCCACTTCCCCCCTTGCCACCATCGCCACCGCATCCTCTGCAGAGCCTGCCTTGATAAAAAGGATGCCCAGTCCGTGATCGTCTGCGTATGCCTCCAGTAAGTCACATTCCAGCCCGCCGACTTGTTGGCGATAAAAATAACAGCCAATGCCGTTCAGGGTCGCCGCGACCTTAAGGGTGTTGTCTTCTTGGCCACCAAACAGACGGTGCTTGTTCATCACCAGTGCCGTGGCCGCTGTGATTATCAGTATCACGCTGAGGGTGATCAGTAAGTATTTGCGCAAGGGTGTGTTCATGGTTGCTCCTGAAAATTGTTCTCGGCGGAGCGTATCGACGGGGGGGGCTGGCAGGCATGGGGAAAAACTGCCCGTATTGCCGCGCAGGCAGGTGAGACAGGGAAGTGCTTCCTGATTATCAGAGTTCGCGCTGGCCCCTAGAGTGGGTATGTCCATCAAACAGGACATTTCACTGATTAACTAAAGGAAAAGACTATGTCTGATAATAATGCAGTAGACGGCATCGAGCCTTCACCGTACCGCGATCGTGTTGACCCAAAAGTGTCTGACCAAACAACCAGCTCTTCAGCACAGAGCCTCAACCTGGACGGTCTGCGTGATCTGTCTGCACTGTCAAAGCTTCAGGTGCGTGAATTCACCCACACGGGTGCAACGCAAATGCAGGCGACGTCAAATGCAATGACACAAATGGCTGCTGCCGGTGCCAAAGCCGTTAACTACATCATGGAAGGTGGTAGTAAGGCGTAACGGCTCTCGGGCAGCAGCCAGCGTTGCTGCCCGAACCTTGCAAGGAGTGGTGAATGACTCATTATCAGTATATTGGCCAGCGCGCCCCGGCGCGACAGGATGGGATGACGTTTTCTGCCCATCAGCTGCTGTTGCTTGATGCATTGCGTGACGAAGCCATGATGTCAAAAGTTCAGGTGCGTGAACACAACCACACCAGTGCCATTATGATGCAGGCATCGGCGAACAACACCCTCCAGATGGCAGCAGTCGGCGCGCGTACTGCGTTTCCCTTGCTGTAACACTCGCCAGAAAAACTGGCGTCAACAATGAGGTCTCATGCCATGGCCAAGCCGGAAGATACCCCGGGTCTTCGCGAAATGTCTGAGAATAAAGGCAACCTGATTGACCTGATGTCCAGTGCCTATCTCCAGCGTTCCATTAACAATTCAGTGAAAACCACGTTGCAGGATCAGGTTAACGCCCGCAACCAGCGTATGCTGCTGATGACCAAGCAACTGAATAAGATTGTAGATATGTAACAGCATGAAAGACGACAAAGATGCCATCAAAGAAGCCAAGAGGATGTCCTCTTCACTTCTGGTGCAAAATGTCGTCGATCATCTCAGGGATACGGCCCTTCAGTCGACAGCAGTGGCAGGAAAAGCCTTTCAGAAATGGCTGACCCAGCCCGTTAACCTATTCTTTTTATTGATCATCATCGTGGCCCTGCTGCAGCTGGTTTTCGCGATCATTCAGGGGTTGTTGATGGTGCTGCTGTCCAAACTTATGCGTTAGGAGTGTCACATGACAGATAAGACAACACCCAGCTCAGATATCATGCCGCCTAATTTCGATGAATTCCTCGATAAACTGGTCGCCAGTCAGGGGCAGGACACCGCCTTGGTCGATGAAATGACCAAATCGATTTTAGAAAGCTGCAAAGAAATGACGGCAGAGCTATCAGCCTCCTTCGCCGATATCAACACCACTGGGTTTGAAGATGTTGACGGTAAGGGCTCACAGGAAAAGGACAAGGACGATGAGAAAGGAAAAAGACGTTCGGCTTGAGCCGACCCATGAACATATCTCTGATGAAATTATCCGAAACGCGGTCGAATTGCAGGGGCTTCAGGTGTTGCAGGGGGCGGCGGACTCTTGGCGTGATGAGAGGCTCAGTAACATCATCATGAAAAACAAAGCGATGTTGAAGTGGCTGGAAAACCCGGAAGACAAAAGCTGGCCTGCAATGATTGCTCAGATAGGGGCTAACTCAATGAAAGAAGACGTGAAACAGGCCTACGCCCTGGCGCTTGAGCGGGTGGGTAGCCACAAAGGTAATGACTCGCCGCAAGACTGAAGAGATTCCATGACAACGCTCGCGCTCAATGCGGGCGTTGAAGGATTCCCTCATAATTTCTCAAGCCCAGAGTAATGTGTCAGTTGTTGATATTCGAGCTAGTCCATCGATATTGTTGCTCACTGATGACATACCTTTGCCGTTTTCTGACCTTTGTAGTGGTCAACTCATTCCGGACAGTAAGTTAGGCCGATTTTCAGCCTTCGCAGGTGAAAGACCATCATTGTAGCTATGTGGCCTTTCCCAGTTGTAGTAGCTCATTAAGTAATAACTAATATCTTTCGTTGCTTCAGTGAACGATGCGTAGCCTGTCGCGGGAACCCATTCCGATTTTAGGCTTCTGAATAACCTTTCCACCGGCGCATTGTCCCAGCAATTCCCCGGCAACTCATACTTTGTGTCATCCGATAGCGCCAAAGGTGTTGTCTAAACTGACGACTGCCATATTGTGAGCTCTGATCGGAGTGAAACATGACGCCATTTGGTTTACCTCGTTGCTCATACGCCATCGTCAGTGCTTTTGTCACCAGTGCAGAATCAGGCTTTCAGACATCGCCCAGCCGACAACTCGTCTGCGGTATAGGTCAATAACAACGGCAAGATAGCACCAGCGTTGACCAGCACATATGTAGGTAATATCACCGCACCATACTTGATTCGGAGCGTTGACGGTGAACTCACGAGCGAGCAGATTGGGGATGTCTGGCCGTTCAACCGTGGATTGTTTGTAGTTGTACGAGCCAGGTTGTTTGCTGATGAGGTACGCTTCTTTCATCAAGCGGTGAACCTTGAAGCGTCCAATCTGGTATCCAAGTTCACGCATCATATCGACCAGAGTACGACTGCCCGCAGAGCTTCTGCTGAGCGTAAACAGTCGGTTGACCTCACTACGAAGATGCAAGCGTTCAGCATCAATATCATGCCGTCGTTGGCAATGCTCATAGTAAGCTGATGTTGCAACACCAAACACACCGCAGACCCATTCAACAGGCTCTTGCTCCCTCAATTGGTCTATCAGCGTGTACGTTTTAGTTCGTCCGACATCAAGAGAGCAGTTGTAGATTCAAGTGATTATCTACAGTAGCCTTTTTTAGAATCGCCTTTTCTCGTTCTAGTCGATTAATTCTGGCTTCGAGCTCCTGACTTTTCTGCTGCTCAGGCGTTAATGCTTTTGAAGCTGGCGTACTACCGCCGCGCTCTTGTTCAAGCTGTTTAACCCAGCGCCTGAGTACCGTTTCACCGTCATTCAAGGAGCGGCTTGCTTCGGGGGATGGAATAACCTTGGTCGAGCACCAAGCAGGCCGCTTCAAGTTTGAATTCAGCGGAAAATGAATGACGTTGTCTTGTTATGGAACACCTCTTTCTTTGGTGGTGACTTTACCACCTTAAATGGTGTCCGGGTTCATTAAACCACTACACTGTGCGCGGACATAATGAACAAACGCCTTTTGCTCGCACTTGCTATGAAAGTTAGGATTCTTGAGTAACCCGAACACCATCTCATTTTCTCCTCAAGAAAACTCAATCATCATTAAAAAATACTGATCTGTAAGAAATATCAGGAGCCTCCTGAAAGATACTACGACTTTATAAATTATTCTAAATGTCATTATTTACTCATCACTTACAGGGTGACTTATTAAAAATCATCTAGATAAAGGAATAATCGATGAAAAAATTATTAGTATTTTTAGTTGCTGCCTCGGCTCTTTTTTCTACATCAATGACGGCAAATGCGGCAGTCTATGAAGAAGAAAAGCCAAAAGTGAAATGTACTTATAAAAGCGATGGAACTTGGGAGTGTTCAGTCGAATACGAATTTTGATACTTAGATAGAATAATTACCTTTTAAATATTCATATAACCCACACCTTATCTTTTCTTTTCAAAAGGAGTACTCAACGAGTACTCCTTTTATCTCTTGAAAGGGGTTTGTTGCAAAAACTGAAATCGAGCACCAAACTCTAGCTACCTTCCCCTGAACATATGCTCCAATGAACAATCCCCACTTCAAATGGAAACACTTCGCCCCTGAGTTACGCACACCTCAGTGATATGCTTGCCGAAGTAGGGATCGCCGATAACCGTTCGACGTTTTACCGCTGGTTTATTGAGTATTCCCCTAAACTACCTAAGACTCTCAGACACTATCAATTTATTCGCTCTGATTCCTCGTGGCAGCTTGACGAGGCGTATGTAAAAGTGAAGGGAAAGTGGCATTTTCTGTACCGCGCTATTAACAAGCAGGGAGAAACATTGGATTTCTATTTTTCCCAAAAGCGCAATAACAATGCGGCTTATCAGTTTATGAAGCGGGTGCTTCGGTATTATAAAGAAGAGAAGCAGCCAAAGACGCTGAACACAGATAAACATGCCTCCTATGCTTATGCCATCTCTAGTCTCAAAAAGGAGGGCAAACTGCGCAGAGATGTTGATCAACGACAGGTTAAATATCTGAATAATGGCGTCGAATCTGACCACGCACCGATAAAGAAGCTCATCACTTCAGCCAGGGGATTTCGGTTACGAAAACGGGCTTGGTCGAGTATTCAGGGATTCGAATCTTTACGGATGCTGAACAAAGGCCAGTTCGATTTTTGGTTGCGTCATGATGAACGGGACACGCGGGTACGGGAGAGATCCGCCTTCATGAACAAGCTGTTCAATGTGGAGACGGTTTTCGCCTGAATACTGGTATAAAATCAGGCGAATTTACACCACTCGTTTTTTGCAAAAAAAAAAAAAACGAGTGGACTTTCTGGCAACTTTTATGAGATGCCTAATTAATGCTTTATTTCGGCTACATTTGTGCTGTTTTAATGCATCATTTTTGCATTACCCTGCTTTAGATATGCTTTAGATATGCTTTAGATATGCTTTAGATATGCTTTATCTTGCTTTAGGCTGGGTTGATGAATGCTTTATGCCTGCTTTATTTTGAGAGAAACAGGCACGATGGGGACGTATGACAAACGCGACTGCGTCGCTGTCATCCATCCCGCGTGCCAAAGGGGAAAACCCTTTGAAACCCCGGTCACTCCCGCTTCTAATTTTGCTGAAAAATGGTCTTTCTCCGGCGGCCCTGTTGCATGTGTTTCTCTTTGAACGTTCTTACACGGGCTCTGTCTTTTTCCCGTTTGTAGTAAATGGTGCCGAGTGTCCTGACGACTTCGTCCGGAGTCATTTCTTGCGTCTGCTTCATGAGTTCAGTGACCGTCAGGGGTTTGTCCCCTGACCGGATCTGGTCGCCGTTCTATATGGGGGGAATGATGTCCGCCGATAGCCCTGTCTCCCAGAGGGCAGGGTAGTCAACGTTCAAGATACTGGTCGAAAAAGACTGTATTTGCTTGCTGCCGCACAGGCGCTTCGCGCCGCCTAGCAGGGCGTGGACCGGATCCAATTTTGATCCTGTCAGACGCTTTTGATCGTGATAAAGGCGTTGCGGATTTAGAAAATTCGTTTGCGAGAATTAAATATTTTCGCATTCTTAACATATGCATGACAGGCAATGTAGTGTCTATGCCAGCATGGTATTGCTGGCATTTATGTCAATGTGGCTACCGATGCACTACTGGATAAAATACATACAGATTAATATTCAGGTAATGCAACATACTGCTTTGTTTTGCTTGACCAAATCAATAAGACTGTTCCAATAAACAATATCCCCAAACCTAGCATCAAACTTCCAGATTCAATTGGCATAAACTCAAAGAACAAACCAAATATCAAGCTACCCAGCGCTCCGCCGGCAGAACCGATGGTAAACCAGTAACTAATCACCTTGGCCACATTATGTTCAGCAACGTTTTTCTGGATCACGGTCAAAAGTGGTATGTCTATCGTTGCAGCGGCTATGCCGACAACAAAAGCTCCCGCCATCAGACCTAATTCAGGAATGGGTAACCAGAAACTTGATGTAATCAGGAGGACACCAATCCCCAGTAATCCTTCACAGAGAAAAGTGAACACTAAAGGTCGGCGCAGTGTCAGTTTTCCAACCACTAAGTTTGCGATAAACTCACTCATACCGTTGACAAACATCAAAGCCCCATAGACCCATTCAGGCTCTTCAGGTGAGTCAGCACAACCAAGGGGATCAATATTTGTAAGACACCACGCCAGAAGAAGGTAAAAATACCATACGTAATAACGCGTATATGCATTACAGAGTTAGAGCGCATTTCTTGGTATCCGGAGAGTAATTCAGCCAAAAGCGAAGGTTTACTTTCAGTTTTGGTAGGCGTTGTATCTTGAAGTTGTTTAGGCAAAGCTAACAACAATAAAAAAGATAAAACAAAGAATACTGTGATCACCAAAAACACATAGTTGACCAACTGTAGAGGCATCAGTAATGCTAACAATCCAGATCCCATAAAGTATGCAGGCCAAGTGATCGTCTGTATCAATCCGTTGGCTAACTGAAGTTCTTTTTCTGCAACCAGTTTGGGAATCACGGCTTTTGATGCTGGGACAGATATAGCAAAAAGCGTTGAAACAATGACACCAAAGCTCATTAGCACCCATATATTTGTCATCTCGTACCAAAACAACACGAACAATGAGAGCATAAAGACCGCTCGGATTATTTCTATAGCAACTAAATAGGTACGCTTATTCATCCTATCGCTCAGCAGCCCACCGATAGGGCCTAAAAAACCTCGTGATAGTGTGACGGCAAAGGTTATTAAACCTAACTCCCAAGGTGACGCTTCAAGAACGACAGCAAAATATACTACTGCGACCGCCAGTAACCCATCACTCAGGTTACTCAATATCTGACTAATAAGAAAAGGCAAATAGACCCGAGATCTCATCAGTTGTAAGTAGCCCGTCTTTTCCATCTTAAATCCTTATAATTCCCTTAAAGCTTGGTATTGCTGGACAAGCGACTTTTCCAACTCGAGCAGTTCTAGACATCGAGTTTTTAGGCTTGCAACATTTAATTTTCCGGTAATTTTTGAACGCAGAAGCATGCTTCTAATTCTCTCGGCACTGTCTGATGCTCTCTTGGACAAATGGTAAGCCTCTATTTGTCCATATTGCTTTGAGATATATGCAGCAAAGCAGATTCGAGAGCCAGCTCGCCATTTGGTGTTGGAGGGGTTACCGTAACGATAATTCGCGCCCTCTGACTTTCCTTTACTTCCATTTTATTTCCCATGTAGCCCTTTGACGGGTCTTATTGCAAAAAATAGTCAAGGGTAAATTTATCAGTGCAAGGTCATGTTTTTTCAGGTGGTACTTCAAGAGTCTGCGAGCTAGGAATACCTTGCTAATACAGCTTGTTAACTGGCAACTTCGTAGGCGGTGGTTTGCATCATCGCGCTGCCAAGGGGGTGATATTGACTGCCTGTTTCGCCGTTTAACAGGGTGCGGCTTTCATCAATCATCGCCTGCGCTTTGACCTCTTGAGTCAGTGTGGGTAAGCCATCGAGACAGATTTCACTGAAGCCTTTTTCCATGCTCCATTGGGCGAGCCAGGTAGTGAACTGACTGGACGGTATCTCGGCAAGTTGTCTCTTTTCTTGCCCTTGTGAGAGTGTCAGTCCGTGGCTATCTTGCGCCACGTAGACGGTGTTAAACATACGCTCCAATGGGTTTCCCCGATGCTCAGCGGGAATAAACAGCACGTCAAAGCGCTTTGCCCAATGGGCAAAAAAGCCTGTTTTGTCATAAGGGATGGTCGGGTTGATGGTGCCATCGGGCGCCATCGCGAGCAAGCTGCTGATCCACGGCCGTTTATAGCGGATGAGATGGTAAAGGCCGCGGTTGAGCGCCTTGATAGCGTCGTGATTGCCGTGGATGACGGCAATACCTGCTGCCTCGCACAGCGCGATGTTTTGTTCGGTGACAGCCGCCGACGGATGAGAGTTGGCAAAGTAGCAGTGCTCAATGCCGTGAGCGACCATGGTGATTGTGTCGGCTTGCTCCAGTGTCGGCTCCATTAACAGCCACAGTTCATCGCCTTCTCCCTGATAGCTGTCGAGCTGCGTAAAGATGCCAATACCGTATTCATAAAATTGTGTCTGAAGCGCCCGTTGTTTGGTGACAATGGCGGCTTGTCTTTTTCCTGGCTTACTTAACAGTGTCTGACCGCTTGAATAGAGGAGAGTTAAAATACGATTTTCTGGATTGCTCATCATGCGGTCGCCTTATTCTTTTGATGCACACAGTGTAAATAAGTGGCGTGGATCGCACCCTGCAAGTTCTGACAGGTTGGTGACGGAGAGTACTGTCAGCGCAGAAAAAGCGGCGTGGTTGTTTAATGTTTATCCAACGACGCAGCAACATTCATCAGGGACGATACAAAATGTTACACGCTATCTCACAACAAAGAACGACGATGCCTCTTTCAATGCTCTCAGATGTTCACAGCCTGAGATATAAAGTCTTTCACCAGCGCCTCAACTGGCAGGTGCCAGTGAACGGTGAGCTTGAAGTGGATGAGTATGACGAGTTGGACCCGACATTTATTGTGTCTCAGGGGGAGTGTGGCGATGTGGTCGGTTGTATGCGTCTTTTGAAAACCACTGGACCTTATATGCTGGCAGATACCTTTCCTCAGTTATTGGGCGGAAAAGCAGCGCCACGAGATAAAAACATTCTCGAAATCAGCCGTTTTGCCACCATGAATGCACAGCTGCAGCATAACACCAAAGGGATCAGTGAAATCACCTACTCGTTGCTTCAAAAAGCCTATCTTCATGCTGTGAATGAAGGGGTAGATGCGTATGTGATGGTCACGACCACTGCTATCGAACGTTACCTGCGTCGCATGGGGATCACTACTGAACGTCTGGCTGACAGCCAGGACATCGGTGGGGTTAATTCTGTTGCTTTGTACTTACACATTGACCAGCGTTTTCAAGCCGCAGTTTTCCGTCCGTCGACGCCGACATTGCTTCACTGAAAATGTCTGTGCCTACGTATTGCCTTCAGGCGTGACTGCTCGCAAATATATACTGACACAAATATAAATATTTGTTTAATTTGACATTATAAATTTAACTGTTCCTCTACACAGAGAGGAACAGTTATGTACATGGATATCGAAAAGTGGGTGATGCGAAGCCAGCAAATTCACTCAAAACGCCAGCTCGAACACTTTTGTATCGAATTTGGTAAAGAGTTCGGTCTCAAGAATTATCTTCTGTGTGTCTTTACCCCGACCCACCTTCAGGAAGCAGAACTGTTCATGGTGAATAATTATCCATCAGAATGGTTAACCCGCTACTTTGAACACTCTTATAAGCATACCGATCCCGTTGTGATGCATTGCCTGAACGGCATTACGCCGATCCTTTGGCAAAATACGGAAGTGATTTGTCAGGTCAAGCCTGAGTGCGACATCAACATCATGTATGAAGCGCAGGAGTTTGGCCTGCAAGACGGTATTACGGTGCCGCTTCGTGGCATGGGCGGTGAGTTCGGCCTGTTCAGTTACAGCACAGATACCGTGATTGGCATGGATGATCAGATGCAAATTTCCTCCATCATGCTGGGTATTGTGCCGTTTCTTTACGAGGCTATTTCCCGCATTCAAGCCAAAAAGTCAGGTGTCGATATCAAGCTGACCCAGCGCGAACTCGAATGCATGAAGTGGACAGCAGAAGGTAAAACCGCCTGGGAAACGGCGCAGATCCTCGGCGTCTCTGAACGCACAGTCAACTTCCACGTCAATAATGTCATCGAAAAGATGGGCGCGTCTAACCGCCAGCATGCCGTGGCAAAAGTGTTGCTGAAAGGGCATCTGTTGCCATCGATTTAAACAGCTAAATCTGACCTTCCTTTTAACACGTTATTTATCCGCCATCGGTTAAATAACGTGTTCTTGCTTCTTATTACCCCAATCCTCTTCTTATCACTTTTACCCAATTTTATTTAAAATAACGCCAGTTAGTATAAAAATATTTTGCTATCAAATTTAACGTGTGGATACACTGTCATAACTAACAGGTTAGGGCCTGAGATTATATATTTATAGGGTGTCAATAAGGAAGTGTTTTACCTGATAGTTATAACAGGTAATACCTACAATTATCTTATTATTAACCTAAACATTCTGTCATAACTGACATTGAAGAATAGCTTTTTACTACCATTTTTAATTTTATTTGCTCATTTTATTTTTATTTCCTTACGCTGATATATCTTACAGCTTATTCGTTCGCGTAAATTATTTAATTATATATCCGACCTAAGGGAACAGGACTTATTACACCCCTTTACTCTGAATTAAATACTTTATTACGGATAGCATTATGACAAAGAAAAAAGTAGTAAATAAAATCACATCAGATTTATCGGCAAGTTACAACCTGGACTTTGAAATTCTAGAAACCAGCGACGCGACTGCACTGGAGGAGATGGGCGCATCTAGCACTATCTTTGCCGGTTCAACGTGTTCAAAGGAAATTCACTAAGGAGACACACCATGTCACAACAAAACCCACAAACAGTAAAAGACATCAACCTGGACTTTGAAGTGTTAGAAGCGAATGAAGCGACTGCACTGGAAGAAATGGGCGCATCAAGCACTGTAGGTGCCGGCTCAACGTGCAGCA
>NZ_PEIB01000004.1 GCF_004116385.1 Veronia nyctiphanis
CGTTGCCCAGGTTATTGATATCCAACCGCAGGGTGGTGTGGGAGGCCGAGGCATTATTAAGCGCAAGGGTCCAGCTCAGTTCGACATCATCGCCTTCGGTGAAGGATGTCGTTTCTGATGTGAGTGTTTTAACGAACGGAGCTACCTCATTGTCACTGAGGTTGACGGCGTCAGAGGTCACCCAATCATTGTTTGTGCTTTCGATTTTGGCATTGAGAGTCAGGTTTTTATTGCCTTCGAAAAGTGCATCATCTTTTGGCTGAACCAGCACACGTATCTGACCTTGATTCGCGGGCAACGTAATATTTACCAGTCCCGTGGATGTGTCAAAACTCACTGTTTCAATGAAATCACCTGTGCTCACGGAATAGAGCTTCATCACTCCGGTAAAATCATCGGCTAGTTTTGTGGTGTCGTCCGTTTGCCCTAGCTTGATCTGCACCTCGGTGTTTGAGGCACTGCGGTTATTTACCGCCAAGGTCCAGCCCGGCCACTGGCTGTCATCGCTGCCAGCGTTTTCATTCCCGTCCTGAAAACGAGTAATTTGAGAGACTTCTGTTGGTGTACCTTTGACAACGATATCAATAGCTTTTGTTGTTCCATCAGTCGCGGTGAGGGTGAAACTGTCCCTTTCTGTTGCGCCGTGCGCGATGTCTGGGGCACTGTCTTCATCTAATGTGTAGGTCCACTGCCCGTTTGCCAGAGCAAATTCACCATATTTACCCTTCAGTGTGATGTCGTTAAAAGCAGGGGTATCTTTGGTGTCAGGGTCCATGATACTCAGTGTACCGTTGGCCTGAACCGGGGTACTCCATGTATCTGGTTCTGTTACTTCACCATTAAATATTCCACTGACAACGGATGCGTCTTCGCTACCCGTCACTGTCATTACAATTTCATGTACGGATCCGTCAGATGCTGTGAAGGTAAATGTATCGTTGGCTTCTTCTTTTTCATCCAACGGGATAATCTTGTCGGGGAAAACCTCGTAACTCCATGTTCCGTCGCTGTTCATTGTCAGTTTACCGAAACTGCCATCGAGTGTTTGATCGGGCATGGTTGGTTGGGTGTCTGCATCAGGGTCGTACAAGGTTACGGTACCTGAAGCGGACGTTTGGCCCTGAACCAAGGTGGCTTGTGTGTTGCCGCTAATGACAGCATCAGTATCAGAGCCCGTTATATTGATGGTGATGACCTGCACGGTGCCGTCGGTGGCTTGGAGTTCAAGTTCCTCTTTGACTTGCTCTTGGTCTTTGAGTTGTCCGGATTTCTCACGATCGAGGGTGTAGGTCCACTGACCATTAACCAACTCTAACGTACCGTACTGACCCTCTATGGTGTCATCATTAAAGCTTGGAGTGTCATTGCTGTCGTCATCAGTAATACTGATATGGCCAGAGACCGATGCAGGGAGTTCGGTGATATCGCTTTCGGTAACAGCGCCAGAGAAGACGCCAGACACCACAGGGTCATCTTCTGTCCCGGTCACCGTCATAACAATCTCATGTTTCGATCCATCCGAGGCAACAAAGACAAAGGTGTCGGTTTCTTTCTGACCGCCATCAAGCGGGCGTATCTTGTCTGGGAACACCTCATAGGTCCATGTTCCGTCGCTGTTCATCGTCAGTTTACCGAAGGTGCCGTTGACCGTTTCATCCGGCATGGTCGGATTACTGTCCGCATCCGGGTCATACAGTGTCACGGTGCCTTCTGCCGATGTCTGGCCTTCGCCCAGCGTGGATTGGGTATCACCGCTAATAACGGCGGCAGTGTCGGAGCCTTTTATATCAATGGTGATGATTTGCTTGGTGCCATCTGTGGCTTCCAGTTCGATTTCTTCTTTAACCTCTTGGCCGTCTTTGAGTTTTCCGGATTTATCTCGATCAAGAGTGTAAGTCCACTGACCGTTGGCTAAGACCAGCGTCCCGTATTTCCCTTCGACGGTGTTATCTTCAAAGCTCGGCGTGTCGTTAGTATCGACATCAGAGATAGCGATATGGCCGGAGACTGAGGCGGGGATATCTCCGATATCGCTTTCTGTGACCGCGCCTGAGAAGACACCTGTCACGACGGGGTCATCCTCAGTACCTGTAACTGTCATGATAATTTCATGCTGAGAACCGTCAGAGGCAGTAAACACAAAGGTGTCTGTTTCTTCCTGAGCACCATCTAGCGGTAGGATTTTGTCTGGGAACACCTCGTAGGTCCATGTTCCGTTGCTGTTCATCGTCAGTTTACCGAAGGTGCCGTTGACCGTTTCATCGGGCATGGTCGGATTACTGTCCGCATCGGGATCATGGAGTGTCACGATACCCATTGCGGACGTTTGACCCTCACCTAACGTAGACTGTGTATCACCGCTGATCACGGCTTTGGTATTCGAACCTGTAATATCAATGGTGATGATCTGTTTGGTGCCATCAGTGGCTTCCAGCTCAAGTTCCTCTCTAACCGCCTCGCCATCTTTGAGCTTGCCAGATTTGTCCCGATCAAGAGTATAAGTCCACTGACCGTTGACCAAAACCAATGTCCCATATTGACCAACGACGGTGTCATCTTCAAAACTAGGCGTATCGTTGGTATCAACATCAGTGATGACAATATGGCCTGAAACTGAGGCAGCGATATCGTCAATGTCACTTTCGATCAAGGCACCCGAGAAAATCCCTGACACCACGGGCGAATCCTCGGTGCCTGTTACTGTCATGACAATTTCATGCTCTGAGCCGTCGGATGCCGTAAGGGTAAAGGTGTCGGTGCCTGTCTGGCCGCCATCCAGTGGCAGTATCTTGTCTGGGAATACCTCGTAGGTCCAAGACCCATCACTCTTCATGATCAACTTACCGAAGCTACCGTCGAACGTTTGGTCGAACATGGTCGGATTGGTGTTCGCGTCGGGATCGTAAAGGGTAACGTTGCCTTGCGCGGAGGTTTGACCTTCACCAAGGGTTGACTGGGTATCTCCGCTGATTAGGGCTTTGGTGTTTGAACCCGTGATATCAATGGTAATGATTTGTTTGGTACCGTCAGTGGCTTCGAGTGTCAGCGTTTCCTGCACTTCCTCTCCGGCGGTGAGCTTTCCGGATTTAAACCTGTCTAACGTGTACGTCCATTGACCATTAACCAGTTCCAGGAACCCGTAGTTACCCTCAATGGTGACATCTTCAAATACGGGAGTGTCGTTAGCATCGGCGTCAGTAATCTCGATATGACCGGAGACAAAGGAGGGAGCATCATTAATGTCGCTCTCGATCATTTCGCCTGAGAACACGCCAGAGACAACGGGTGCATCTTCGGTACCTGTGACGGTCAGGACAATTTTGTGAACAGAACCATCGGACGCCGTGAAGGCAAACGTATCGGTTTCCTGTTGACCACCATCGAGTGGCAGTATCTTGTCGGGGAATACCTCATATGTCCATGTTCCGTCGCTCTTCATGGTCAATTTGCCGTAAGTGCCGTCGAGAGTCTGACTGGGGATCGTAGGTTGTGTCGTCGCATCGGGGTCATAAAGGGTGACGGTGCCTGTGGCTGACGTCTGTCCCTCGATGAGCGTTGATTGGCTGTTGCCGCCGATAACAGCGGTTGTGTCCGTGCCAGTAATATTGATAGTGATCGCTTGAACGGTGCCATCTGTCGCTTCCAGTTCAAGAACATCCTGCACTTTCTGTCCAGCGGTGAGCTTGCCGGATTTTTCTCGATCGAGTGTGTATGTCCACTGGCCATTGACCAGTTCCAGCGACCCGTATGTCCCCTCTAGGTTTTATCTTCAAAGGCTGGCGTGTCGTTGATGTCAGCATCGGTGATATTGATATGGCCATTAACTGAGGCAGGGGCATCATTAATATCGCTTTCTATGACAGCGGCAGAGAAGACGCCAGACACGACAGGCGCATCTTCTGTGCCCGTCACCGTCATAATAATTTCGTGCTGAGAACCGTCAGAAGCCGTAAATGTAAAGGTATCGGTTTCTTTCTGGCCACCATCCAGTGGAACTATCTTGTCGGGGAAAACCTCGTAGGTCCATGTGCCGTCGCTCTTCATGGTCAATTTACCGAAGCTACCTATGATGGCCTCGTCAGGCATAGTGGGGTCGGTGTCCGCATCGGGATCGTGGAGGGTGACGTTACCTTGTGCGTTCGTTTGTCCCTCTGCGAGGGTAGATTGAGTATCGCCGCTGATAACCGCCTTGGTATTTGAACCTGTAATATCAATCGTGATGACTTGTTTGGTGCCGTCAGTCGCTTCAAGCTCGATGGTTTCCTGCACTTTTTCTTGGTCTTTAAGCTGGTCGGATTTTTCACGATCTAAGGTGTACGTCCATTGACCATCGAGTAATTCGAGGGTGCCGTATTTCCCTTCTATGGTGTCATCTTCAAAAGTAGGGGTGTCGTTGGTGTCAGCATCGGTGATATTGATGTGGCCCGAAACAGAGGCGGGCGCGTCGTTAACATCGCTTTCAATGACGGCGCCTGAGAATACACCTGACACCACGGGATCATCTTCTGTACCCGTGACCGTCATGACAATTTCGTGTACTGAACCGTCCGAGGCCGTAAACGTAAAGGTGTCAGTTTCTTGCTGGCCGCCATAGAGTGGGAGTATTTTGTCAGGAAAGACTTCGTAGACCCAAGTTCCGTCGCTGTTCATG
Organism: Veronia nyctiphanis; assembly: GCF_004116385.1. Classification (GTDB taxonomy): domain Bacteria; phylum Pseudomonadota; class Gammaproteobacteria; order Enterobacterales; family Vibrionaceae; genus Veronia; species Veronia nyctiphanis. Next base: position 4,652 of record NZ_PEIB01000004.1, read on the forward strand.
GTCAGCTTACCAAAGCTACCATCAATAACCTGATCGGGCATGGTTGGGGCAGTATCTGCATCGGGGTCATAGAGGGTAATCGTACCCTCGGCAGAGGTTTGTCCATCATTGAGGGTAGATTGGGTATCGCCACTGATCACAGCCCGAGTATTCGAGCCCGTGATATCAATGGTAATGATTTGTTTGGTCCCGTCAGAGGCCACCAGTTCAATCGTTTCCTTTACCTTCTCGCCGTCTTTGAGCTTGCCTGACTTATCGCGATCGAGAGTGTAAGTCCATTGACCATCAACCAGTTCCAGCGAACCGTATTTTCCCTCAATGGTACTGTCTTCAAATGTTGGCGTGTCGTTCGAATCCGCATCGGTAATATTGATGTAGCCAGAGACTGAGGCGGCGGCATCGCCAATATCACTTTCTGCGACTGACCCAGAGAATACGCCAGATACGACGGGCTGATCTTCGGTGCCCGTGACTGTCATGACGATTTTATGTTCTGAGCCATCGGAAGCAGTGAAGACAAAGGTGTCTATTTCCTGCTGACCATCATCGAGTGGCTGTATCTTGTCAGGGAAGACCTCGTAGGTCCATGTCCCGTCACTTTTCATGGTCAGTTTACCGAAGCTACCGTTAACCGTTTCATTGGGCATGGTTGGCTCGGTGTCCGCATCGGGGTCATGCAGGGTTACGGTGCCATTGGCGGATGTTTGTCCCTGCCCCAATGTTGATTGACTGTTACCGCTAATCACGGTGTCGGTATCAGAGCCCGTGATGTTAATAATGATGATTTGAATGGTGCCATCGGTGGCTTTGAGTTCAAGTTCCTCTTTGACCTGCTCCTGATCTTTGAGTTTTCCCGATTTTTCCCTGTCTAATGTGTACGTCCATTGACCGTTGACTAACACCAGTGTTCCGTAATTTCCGTCGACAGTGTCATCGTTGAAAGTGGGGGTGTCAGCCGTATCGGCATCGGTGATATTGATATGGCCGGAGACAAAGGCAGGTGAATCTTTGATATTGCTTTCTGTTACATCACCATCGAAATCTCCGGTGACGATAGCGTCATCGTCAGAGCCTATTACTGTAAGAGTAATGGTGTGTGTGGTGCCGTCAGACGCGGTAAACTCAAACGATTCTTTTACTGCTTCGTTGTCATTCAGCGGACGGATTTTTTCAGGATCGACGATATAGGTCCAATAGCCATTTGTAAGGGTAATGGTGCCGTATTTCCCGTCTTGTTTATCGTCGTTAAGCGTTGGTTGTTGGTCTGCATCGGGGTCGTACAGTGAGACATGTCCATTCTCGGAAAGTACGCCCTGAGCGACAGTCGCTTCAGAGCTTCCTTGAATCGTTGGAAGATCATCCGTACCTGTTATGGTGATCGTAATCGGCTGTTTTGTGCCGTCTGTTGCGGTGAGAATAATGACATCAGTGTCTATTTCATCTTCTTTTAGCGGCGCTGTCTTATCTGGATCAACGGTGTATGTCCATATGCCATTCTCCAGCGTTAGCGTCCCGTATTTACCTTCAATGACGGTATCCAGAAATTGTGGACTGTCACCCCGGTCTGTGTCCGTTATATTGATATTACCGCTGACAGAGAGTAGGCCGCCTTGTGTTTCAGCATGCATGATGCCGGAGACTATTGCCGGGATATCGGCGCGAGCGATTTCATCGTTATCCGAAGATGAAAATGATGAAGGAGACCCGAGCGCTTTTATTTCTTTGAGAAAATCTTGGTACGTTCTAACTTTCCAAGCGCTTTGGTCAGCGTTCAACGTGGCGAGGTTTTTATTACTGTCAACAAGTTCAGTTTCAATATTACTTATTAGGTTCTGAATTTTGTTATCGTTTAACCGAGCGAGCTCAATAAGGAATAAAGCACATTTTACCGTTTCGTTTTCGGTATAAATTTTCTGCCAATTTGACGTGATATCTTTATCGATATTTTCGATAGATGCAGCGAGTTTATTTAACTCTGACCGTTTGTGATTCTTTTCCAGCGGATCTTTTTCGCTTCTTAATTCGTGTTCAAGCTGCTGATATTCAGTTAAAACGTCCAGTCTATTTTGTCTCAGCTGAACAATGAGAGCGAAGAATGACTCGCTGTTTTCACTATCGAAGATATTCTCTTGTAACGCCAAAGACTCGAGTAATTTTGCATTAAGGCCAGTGATATCGAGAATTTCGTAGCTGGAATATCCACGCCATTGTGGTGCAATTGAAGGCTGCCTTTTGCTATCAGTAATAGGCCGTTTTCGATGTTTACCGATTGATTGTTATTATCGATAAATGTCAGATCGAAACCATTCGCTTTGAGAGTGTCTAATGAAGAAATATTCGCTACTGTCATTGTTATACCCGCATTCGGAATAAGTAATCACAAAATCTACTTCTTAACTCTTAATTTTAATTCAAGTGGCTAATTTTAGAGAATTATTACGGGGGTTTAATGCAGAAAATACATTAAAGAGGTTGAGGAGAAGAGGTGGATGATAAAATATAAACGCTGATAGTTATATAAGCAATTAATAGTTAAGAACATTTGAGCGAAAGTGACTATCGCTCAAATGTAATCAGATATTAAGTATTACGAACCGACACTAAAGTCGTCAATTGACGAGTTTCCAGCAATATCCGTAATACAGATCGTAACGTCAGTACCTGACTGATAGTTAGGGTTATCAATTTTCCAGCTACCATCCTCCTGAATTTTTGTTTCGCCAATTTCCATATCGCCTTGCATTATCGTGACCGTCGCGCCTACATCCCACGAGTTATAATCAGAACCGCCTATAAATGTGTCGCCCTCATGGAGGCCATTTTCATTTTCAAGCAATATCTCTGGTGGTGTGGTATCCAGAGTCACAATACCTGCTTTAAATTCAGTGTTATTGTCGGTATCAGTAATTTTTACGGTGAAAGCATTTTCGCCTTTCGTCAGTGTTGAATCCGGTGGCAGAGTAAATTTCCAGTCTCCATGTTCATCAGCGCGGGTCACAAATGTTTCACCGACGATGCTGAACTCTACTTTCGCCCAAGGAGCAGCATCTCCCTCAAAATTAGGGTGCGGATCGTTGGTGGTTGACTGATTCTCCTCAGTGGAGAGGTAGGTGTGTGGGCTGGCTTCTGAAGCGTCATTCACCTCTTCGCCCTGCTCGAACCAAACATCCGCATACTCGTGAACGGTACCATCTGACTTGGTATAGGAGCTCATCAAACCGAGTAAGTTACCGTTATCCATTTCTTCGGAAGCCACAGCGCCGAGGCTGATGCTGGTGATATCCAGCTCTGCAAGGGTTTTGAGTTCACCGGGGTCAGTAATACCGTCCATGTTGCTGTCTACCCAGACGTCCAACTGGTCGAAAATAGCATCATGAAGATCGATAACGCCGTCTTCGTTCAGGTCATGTTGAGCGAGTGCTTCAATACCGTCGTTGGCTTTTGTTCCGTCGGCCAAATCTGTACCTGCACCAAACATCTCGCTGCCGTCGTTGATTAGTCCATCTTGGTTGATATCCCAAACAAGGAAGCCATCGTCACTGTTGGCCCACCCAGTGATGTTTGATGTGCCGTCGGCATCCAAATCGTAACTGATCTTCGAAACGTCGACAGAGATGGTTTCTACACCGTCTCCGTCCAGATCGAGGACCAATGGAGTAATTGCTGATGATTCAGCATAGAGGTCTTCATAGCGATAAGAATCAATTGAATTATCAAAAGAGTCGACAACGTAATCCAATGTCGTGTTTAGCGGTACATCTGGCCCATCAACCTGAATGATTAATTGCCCATCTTCTACACTCGAGCTCTGACCCATATACCCGTCAGAGTTCATATCAACATCGATTACAGCAAATGTGTAAATGTTCCCACTAGCATCCTGAATTTGGATATTAAAATCATACTGAACGGTATACTGGGTGCCATTAATTTCAACCTTTTGGGCGCTCTCGATGACATACTCGTTGCTAGCATTGTCTCCGATTAATGTGTCATTACTGTCGTAGAAAGTCACTTTCGTTGACGCACTACTAAAGTTAAGTTGTGTATTGTCAGCCGGACCGTTCAAGTCCCCTCTTACCACGCTGTAATCTTGACCAAAAATATATGCCGATATTTCTGGTTCATCGTTATCAGTGATGTAACCACTTTGTGTGGTGGTGCCAGAAACGATTCCTGCGTTACTCGAGTGCTCAATCAATTCTAGTGTTACTTCGTTTTCGCCTTTGTAGGTGCTGTCATCCACTGATTTGGAGCGAACATGAAATGATGTCGAGCCAGCAGGAACAATCACATAGCCATCGTAATATCGGGTTGCTCCCCACGTTTCCCCACCATCAAATGAAGCTTCAAAAGCATTCCATGAAGAACCATGAGTGGCATCTCCATGAACATTGATTTTCGTCCAACTGGTACCCGTCGATGGGTTGGCGAGTGTCGCTTCCCAGGTTAACCACTCACCCTCATTGGCATAAGCAGGTTCAGAAATCATCCACGCTGACTTGTCGAGCAGTGCAACAGCATCAGACGTTACCCAGTTACTTGAGCCTTCGGTAACGGCGTCGAACTTGAGTGTTTCATTGCTTTCAACGTTACTGTCATTGACGGGTTCGACAAACAGTCTGACGCCTGATTTTCCTGCGGGTATTGTAATATCGGCGGTATGTGGGGAGCTTCCACTCATAAAATAGTCACCGCCGATACGAGACCAGCCACCCTCTGCATCTTTGGTGTAAACGTGAATTTTGCCTGTGTAATCAGAACCGTATTGGGCCTGATTTAGACTGTCGTCAAACCTGAGAGTGACAGTTGTATCTGTGGTTGAAGTTTTGTTGATATCGAGATTGTAGCCAACCCAGCTTCCGCCTTCTTTGCCTTCTCTTTCCTGAGTGATGGTGGTGATTTCGGGTTTGTCTGGGCTGTCATGAATCGTTGAGTCGTTGGATTTTACCCAGTCCTGTTCCGCACCATGGCCATAGATCACGAAAGATTCGTTTCCCTCATAAACGTTATCATTCAGTACTTCCGCGTTTACATGAAGATCAGTGATACCAGCGGGCACTTTTACTGACGCTTTGTAGCCATTGCTAGCATTAAGGTCATAAGCACCTACCCATGCACCCGCTGATGTATAGACATGGATGGTACCCGAATAGTCCGAGCCGTGGCTGGCCGTGTGTCCCGCATCATTAAATGCCAACTCTACGGTTTGGTCGTCTTCTGATGGGTTACTGAGCTTGACTGACCATTTGTTCCACTGCCACCCTGAGCCTTCAGTAACATTTGCGAGTTGGTAATCGAAGTGACCGTGGCCTGATCTGCGTCATCTACAATGGTGACGGTGCCCGATACCATACCGGTTTGGGCGTGGGTACGTGCACCTATCGTGTAGGTTTCATTTCCCTCAAAGGTATTATCTTGTGTGGTTTGTGAACGAACCTGAAACGTGGTGACATTGGCTGGCACTTCAATGGTGTTGCCCCATGTGAAGTCTCCGGGGGCTTCTTGCCAGCCGTTACCAAAGTTGACCCAAAGGTCGCCTGTATTGAAGTCAGTCAGTTCGTCAGCATCCACAGGAACGGCATCAATAATGACTTGAGTCGGCAGTGAGGAGGTGTTGCTCAGGGTTACCGTCAGGGCGGCTGCCTCACCCTCATTGGCGGAAGCATCAGAGACTCCCGTAACAGTGGGTTTATCTGAGTCATCCGTGATCACAGCATCTTCTGATTCGACCCAATCACTTTGTGTCTCCGTTGCTCTGGCATTGATGGTGAGTGTCTCGTCGCCTTCATAGACCGAATCATCAAGCGGTTCAGCCCAGATTTTTACACCGACGGTATTAGCGGGAATTGTGATGTCTGATTCAAAACCGTTGTTTTCGTCCAGCAGGGCCTCGCCAAGAAAAACATTATCTAGCGTATATATATGCACCCAACCGGAATAGTCCTCAGAGAATGTCGCGTCATGTTGATAGTCATTAAAGCCAAGTCTGACATTGGTCTCAGAGGTTGAAGTGTTTGACAGATTAAGTGTCCAACCCGACCACGTACCGCCTTCGATACCTTCATGAGGTAAGGTCGTCACTGAGGTTACAGTCGGTTTGTCTGCATCATCCGTAATGGTGACAGTTCCAATGACTTGAGATTGCCCCTCGGCATTGGCGCGGATAGTAAAGCTCTCATTGCCTTCATACACACTGTCATCTTTTGTGCCCATACGCACCTGAAATGAGGTGGTGTTAGCAGGCACGTCAATCCAGTTGCCCAAGTAAAAGTTTCCGGGTGCCTGTTCCCAGCCGCTACCATAATTGACCCACAGGTCTGTGCTTTCCCAATCATTGTCTTCATTTGCTGAATCCGGGTAGGCATCAACCCATATCTTGGTCGTGCTTGTCGAACTGTTGCTGAGTGTAATGGTGACATCGGCGTTTTGGCCTTCGTCGATTGTTGTACTAGAAACAGAAGACACGGTGGGTTTATCTGCATCATCTTCGATACTGCCGACGGCGCGTGCCCATGGTGTTCCTGTATTGAGTGAAATAGCGTTGAGTGTGAACGATTCGGTGCCCTCATAGATGTTATCGTCCAGTGGTTTGGCGAAAACACGTAATCCGGTGGTATTGGGTGGAACGGTAACGTCGGAGGTGAAACTTTTCGTTGAACTCAGGTCGTAAATCTGACTGGTCGTTGTACCGTCGGCAAGGTCAAAATACACCTTCAGCTGCGTGCTGTAATCAACGTCGTTAGTCGCTGCTGTTCCACCAGATTCAGGGGTGTCCAGACGGACCAGACGCACTGTCGACGATTCTGGCGATGCGTTGCTGAGGTTAATGTTCCATGCGACCCATTCATTTTCGTTGTCGCCTGCGCTTTCGACCCCATCATGAATCTTGGTGACTGAATCGACGCGTGGAATTTCAATAATATCGGCAGTTTCAGAGACCACCCAGCCTTTATTGTTTTCTGGGGAGTAAGCCTGAATCGTGAGTGTCTCAGTGCCTTCTTTGCTGTGGTCGGCGGTTGTTTCTGCCTCTAATCTGACGCCGGTATGCCCAGCGGGAATGGTGATTGGTTGCTCCCACGGATTCCCACCGCCGATGGTCACGGTAGTCAGCAAGCTGCCGTCTTCGAGCGAGAAAACGTTTACTTTACCTGTGTAGTCTTCGCAAATTTGGCGGTGTGTTCAATGGTGCCATTATTCCCTGTATCACCGTCATAGAAGTTGAGATTAACTATGGTGTCTGTTTTCGATTCTGTGCTGAGGTAAAGTTGCCATGAAGCCCAAAGCTCCGAGCTACCTTCCACAGCATCCTGAAGGTGTGTAATTGACGTAACGTAAGGGGCTTCGTCAGTATCAGTGATGGTTCCCTGACCACTGATTTCTTCACCGTGTTTGATGCCTGCTGACGAACTTAATTCTGTCAGCGTGAGACTCATGGTTTCTGAACCTTCATATATGCCTTCGTCTTTGGCCAACGTCCGAATAAGCACTGACGCTGTCCCTTCAGGTGCTTTGAACCCAATGCCTCCAGCGGGCATGCCATGCTTGGTGACATCCCAACTTTTGCCTCCATCAAAGGAAAACTGCACGTAAGCGGTGTCTTTACCATGCTCAGCGGTATCATTATTCATACCGATTTTGGTCAGTGTTTCGCCTCTGGCAGGGCTATCAAGTGTTGCTTCCCAGACAAGGTACTCGCCTTCAGTGGCTGCTGCTTCACTCAATGACCACTGTGCCATGTCATTGTCTTCAATCACGGTGGTAAAACTGGTGTAGTTTTCATCAATGGGGACCGAGGTTCCCTTGTCAGTCGTTACCCTGTCCAGCGTGACGGTGAACGCTTCCATGTCTTCGATTTTGGCGTCTTCGAGCGTCGCAATATCAAAGAAGTATTTTCCATTGGTGTCCGGATTAATCGTTATTGTTTCTGTTGCTGTGTAGTCGGTGCTGTCAGCGATGTCAGTATTGCTTAGAGATATATTGTCCAGCAAGGCACCATATCCATCAGATTCGCCAAGCGCGGTAAAGGCGACCGAAATATCCTTAACATCTTGTGTGAGGTGCACAGGCATTTTAAAGTGTTCAAACGCCGATTTATCCTGTGAGTTGTCAAAATGTTTGTAGAGTAGGGTGTCACCGTTTTGATCAGTGATACGAACTTCAAATTGGTTGGTGGTTGAGTTGCTGACCCGGCTGGCATAATCAAAAGAGAGATCAAGCACGGCAGGCTCATCAGCGGTTAAATCGGAAACATGAATGGTCTGGATGATGGTATCGTTGCCAGAACCATCAAGTTCGATGACGGTATTGGCAGTATCGGTGCTGGCTGTACCAGAGACACCTTGTTGGTGCTCAATGGTACCGCCATCGGGAGATGACCAGCCTTGCATTTGGTTGCTGGCTACGTGACCAACCTGCCTACCACTGTCGTTCCCCCAAGCTTCGAAGTCACCATTAATAAGTAAATTTTCAGGTGTTTGGCTTGCCGAATAACTGACATTCACCGTTATTTCACCTGTGGGATGGGGGTCATCACTGCCTGCAAATTGGACTTCGTAACGGGCACTTTCGCCTTCCTCAACGTCTGAGTCTCCTTGAAGCTTGGCCCTTGTTGGATCCTCCACCCTCATTCTTTGAATTGGAACGGCTTCGCCGACGCTATTGACCGATATAGCAATAACCTGCTGCGTGCCGTCGGTCGCCGTCAGAGTAATATTGTCAACCTGAGAATCACCATCACTGATTAAGAGTGCTTGTTGCGGATTTACCGTATATGTCCAGTCGCCATTTTCCAGAGTGAGGGTGCCGTAGTCGCCGTCAATTGTTGTGTTGTTGAACGTTGGTGTGTCGTTTTCATCGACATCAGTGATATCAATTGAACCAGTGATTTCGACTGTCGCTGTTCCAATCGCCGGCGTTGTTGCGCCATCGCCAAAGGTAATTGTGGCCGACTCAGACTCATTACCCGCTGAATTGATGGCATGGTAAGAAAAGTCTTTGTCGAGTGTTGCGCTGACGGTATCGATCGCGCCAAGGCTTAAGTTACTGTCGTAGTTAGCTGTCGTAAATATTCTCAGTTCATCGAAGCCAGTATCACTTTGGACGTTGACCGTAGCTGTCCCTGAAGATGTTGCGAGATTAGCGATATCGAGTTCATCGATGATTTGGCCATCTTTCATTACGAGTATGTTCAGTCTCGCATCTGCGGTGTTTGACTTGTAGTTACCGTGTACGCTTTCAAACGTAAGCTGAGCCTGAAGGACGCTGTTTCCATCACCAAATTCAGCGACCAACACTTCCTTAGCACTCGAATTCAGTTCTTTGTCGCCGCCAATACCCAGCCCGGGGTTTGCATCATCTAAGTCCACTTGCAATGTCGTGTTACTGAGCGTCGAACTCGTATCGGGTTTATCTCCTGTAAATATTGCGGCTGTGATAGTAACCCCATTGACGTCGACTGAACTGCCGCCGTCCAAAGACAGGTTACTTGCATTCATATCGAGGGAATGTTCTTCGAATTGGAACTGGGTATCGCTTGGATAGGCTTGTCCTGCGACGACAGGTTGTTTCTGTTGTTGGTCGTCGATGTAGAATAATCCGCCCCCCGTAGGTAAGTTATCAATAATCACTGACGTGGCCTTATCGTCGCTGTTGCTGGCATCATCGATGACATCTCTGGTGTAATCAGAGAGATTGAAACTGGCAGGGGTACCCGCAGACTGGTTGATATTGGCACCGGCAGCATCCGGTGTGAGTTCTGACAGGTCGATAGTGCCTGACGTGTCACTGTCGCTGGTGATCACGGCGGTGTCTTCTTTACCTTCCAGCGTGATTGAAATGGTTTTGGTTCCCTCGGATGTGTTCATATTGAAAACATCACTGTCTTGCTGGCCCTCATCAAGCTTTTGGAGTGAATCGTTATTGGCCGTATAGGCCAGGTATTACCTGTGATTGTAAGCGTCCCGAAATCACCCACATATTGGGTGCCCGAAGCAATGAGCGAACTTCCGTCGTCTGCAGTGTTGTCAAACTGCCCAGTGACTGTCATGGTGCCAGAATCTTCAACAACCGTGCCTGATGTCGTGATATCAGAGGAATCGTCAAGTTTGGCGTGTTGTCCATTCGCCTGAGAGCCGTTCAGGAAGCCAAATGGAAAAATGGTCTCAGTTGGCTCGTAGACAGCATCATCGATAGGCTTGATGTAGACCCGAATACCTGTTTCTCCAGCAGGGAGCGGTACGCTAAAGTTTGCACCTGATGCCCAACTGGATAACGTCCATCCACCATTTGGCCCTTCTCTGTTAGTAGGCGGCTCAATGACATTCCCGTTTAAATCTTCTACATAGATTTCGTTTTCGAACTCCCCGAAGCTGGATGTGTAAAAACTGTCGTTAAATGCAACGATAATTGTGCCGTCTTGATCTGAGGCGTGGGTACTGGTGAACTCCCAGCCCGGACCATCTTTGAATGATTCGGCATCTTCACGTCCGTGCTGAATAAGGGTAGCTGTGGCATTCAGCGTTGGCAGGCCTTCGTTATCTGTGACGATAATATCGTCGGCTGTTTTCCAGATACCAGAATCCTTGACGGCCGCTTTTAGGGTAAAGGTCTCGGTGCCTTCGTAGACGCCATCGTTAGCAAGAGTCGTTTTGACTTGGACACTGGCGTGGCCTGGTGGAATGACAATATCAAGAATGCCATTCACAGCGTCAGCCATATTGACCGTGCCAAGCTCTGTTTGCCCGTCAGCAGACAGCAAAATAAAGGTTCCATTGGTGTCTTCTGCGAAGTCGCCTTGGTTACCGGTGTTATTGATCTCAAGGCGTAATGGAGTGTTTGACGCGGATGCATTATTAAGATTCACAGTCCACGAAAGGTCAACATTGTCACCTTCGGTAACGGCGGTTTGAGCGGGTAATAGGGTCTCAACCACGGGAGCGGATTCATTATCCGTAATAGTAACTGTGCCACTGACCTCTGCCTGACCCTCGACATTAGCTCTGAGGGTGAAGCTTTCGGGGCTCTCATATAAGGCATCATCTATGGTGCCGACTTTTACCTCGAAGCTGGATGTGTTGGCGGGCACGTCAACCCATATACCCAATGCGAAATTACCCAGATCCTGCCAACCATTACCATCATTGAAGTTTACAAACAGGGTTTCATGGTGGTCGGTGGTACCCATTGCAGAATCGTTGTAAGCATCTACCCAGACTTTGGTGATACTGGTCGAGATATTACTCATGGTAACGGTTACGGCGGCCTCTTCACCTTCATTTATCGTGGTACTCGATACAGAGCTTACTGTTGGTTTGTCAGCAGCATCGTCAGTTACAGTGATATCGGCAGCGGTTCTCCAGACGCCAGAGTCTTTGACTGCTGCCTTCAGGGCAAAGGTTTCGGTGCCTTCGTAAACGGTATCGTTGTTGAGGGTGGTTTTAACCTGAACACTGGCATGGCCGGGTGGGATCACCACATTAACAATGCCACCGACGGCGTCGGACATATTGACGGTGGTGAGTTCGTTACCGTCGCTATCCAACAGCACAAAAACTCCGTCGGTGTCTGTGGTGAAGTCACCGTTTTTATTGATGTTGTTGATATCAATACGGAGAGTGGTGTCGGAGGCCGAGGCATTGTTGAGCGAGACAGTCCAACTCAGGTCGACGTCATCACCTTCGGTGACGGCCGTTTCAATTGGAGTGATGCTTTCAATGATCGGTGCCGATTCATCATCAGTCAGGTTGGCTATACCCGCATCGACAAACCCGCCGGGCAGATCATGATAATTGAGACTGTCTACACTGTTATCCCATGAGACAAAGCTGAGCGAGGTCCCTGCTGAAAGTACAGGTCCACTGATTTGGATGATGACCTTACCGTCTTCTTCACCATTGCTCCCTGACGACATGCTGCTGTTTGAATCCATGTCGACATCGATTTCGACAAATGTATACACATTGCCGTCGTCGTCTTGCATGACAAAGGTGAAATCAAGATTGGCCGAATAGGTCTCACCGTTAATCTCGACTCGCTGATTGCTGTCGCTGATACCCTCTTCAGCTGTGTTGTCACCCTTGAGGGTGTTGTCGTCATCGAAGAATTTAACGGTCGTTGCGGCTGCGTTCACATCAAGCTTGTCACCTGCATATGACGCGCCGGAGAGAAAATTATTGCCGGGCAACGAGAACTGGTCGCCAAATATGAACGCATTGTGTACCTCGTACTCAAACGTTTCTTCATCGTCGTTCCAGCTGTTGGCATGGTCGTCCAGTGCCACTCGCATCGAAAGTGTTTCACTGGCCTCATAGACAGCATCATCAACCAAAGGGGCAAAGACCTGAATGCCCTCTAAGCCAGCGGGAACTGTAATGTCTGCGCCGAAGCCAATCCCTGTATCAGTGAGCGCCCAGCCACCATTGGGACCTTCAGCCTCTGTGAGAGGAGCGATGATATTGCCGTCGAGGTCACGGACAATAACTTCTTTAACCATGTCGTCAAAAGATGCGGAGAAATCACTGTCGGAAAAACTTACTCTGAGTGTTGTTGATTCACTGGCGGCGTGGTTGAGAGAGATTTCCCAAGCAGGACCATCGGTGTAATCACCGTTTGCAGTCTCGTTTCCGTGCTGCAATACTTCAGCGCTATCAATAGCAAGGTCAGACTGCCCCTCGCTCACTGCAATATCGTCTGCTGTCAGCCAGACACCGGAGCCTTTCACCGCTGTCCTCAATGCAAAAGTCTCGGTGCCTTCATAAACCGTGTCGTTATTGAGTGTGGTTTTGACCTGCACATCTTTGTGGCCGGGAGGGATGACGATATCGAGAATACCACCATCGGCATCAGCCATATTAACGGTGGCGAGCTGTTGCTGGCCATCGGCGGACATCAACACAAAAGTGCCGTTGGTGTCGTCGACGAAATTACCCTTGTTATCAAGATTATTGATGTCAAGACGCAGCGTGGTCTCGGAGGCAGACGCATTGTTGAGCGAGATGGTCCAGCTTAGGTCAACATTGTTACCCTCGATGACATCGGTCTCGGCTGGCGCTACGCTTTTAACGATTGGCGCGGATTCATTATCAGTCAGTGTAATGGTGCCGCTGATCGCCGTCTGGCCGTCAACATTGGCGCTAAGGGTAAATGTTTCAGTACTTTCATAAAGGCTGTCATCATCCGTTTCCATTCGAACTTGGAACGATGTGGTGCCTGCGGGCACATCAACCCAGTTACCCGAGGAGAAACTTCCACTTGCTTGCTCCCAGCCATCGCCGTAATTGACCCAAAGATCTGTACTGTTCCAGTCTGTGCCTTCAGACGCTGAGTTATTTGGGTGGGCATCGACCCATACTCGCGTGGCGCTGGTTGAGCTGTTGCTCAAAGTGATCGTGATATCTGCGCTTTGACCCTCTTCGACGGTCGTGCTTGAGACGGTGCTCACCATAGGTGTATCCGCCGCATCGTCATTCACCGTGATATCTGCGGCGGTTTTCCATCCACCTGAATCCTTGACTTCTGCCTTGAGGGAGAAGTTCTCGGGGCCTTCGAAGACTGTATCATTGGTAAGTGTTGTTTTAAGCTGAACGCTGGCATGTCCGGGTTCAATGACAACGTCAACGACGCCGTCGACGCGTCGGCCATGTTCACTGTGGTGAGTTCGTTGCCCTCGCGGTCTAACAGCACAAATACTCCGTCGGTATCTGCGGTGAAGTCACCATTATTGCCAACGTTGTTGATATCAAGACGCAGTGTGGTGTCAGTCGAAGAGGCATTATTGAGTGTAACGGTCCAGCTTAAATCAACGTCATCGCCTTCTGTGATTTCTGTGTCATCTGGTGTGATTGTTTGAACAACCGCGGGGCCTTCGTTGTCTTTAATGGCTGCGGCTTCTGAGGCTTTCCACGTGTTATCTTCGCCGCTCATGCTGGAATGAAGCACGATGCTCTCCGTGTTCTCGATCAGCGCATCGTCTTTTAGCTCGGCGAAAGCTTTTATTGTTTCAACATTGGCAGGTAGGTTAATTTTTACGGTTAAATTATCGGATGACACTGACACGGTTTCTTTAATGACCCTACCATTAGACAGCGTGAACTCGAGGTGTATATTACCTGTGTAATCTTCGCCGTACGTCGCGCCATTCTCCCCGTTTGTGGTGTCATCGAATCGCAACCAAAGTGGGATCGCGATGTCTGATTCCCGAACCATGTTAATTTCCCAACCGGGCCAGTCGCTGCTTTCTTCTCCATTTTCTGTACCGTCTTGGATTTTAGTGAGAGAGGTAACAGTGACAGGCAGCGTGAAGGTTTTGATCAGCACGTCTGTCGAACCATTAACGTCATCTCCCCAGGTCACGATCATTTTGCCATCGTCTGAGGCCGAAATATGAGGCCGTGTATTCGCGTTGTAAGAGTCAAGTTCAGTGACAATGATTTCATCGCCAACTTTTTGTGTCTCGGAGGAGAACCGCTGAGCATGGATTCTTGTTTGATCGGAGGCACTGTCGTTGAACTCCCACACCACCGCAAAGCCACCATCGGGTAGGCTGGTAATGTTGGGGTAGTCCAAAGATTGACTATCGTCGGTGTCGCCAGTCACTGCATTTACGGCGAATTGGTCACCCAGCGGCGAGCCGTCTTTGCTGAAACGTTGCCCAGCGATATCTGACGTATCGTTGTAGGGATTTTCATTGACCCAAACGACAACATAGCTGTCATCATCTAACACAGTGATAGAGGCATACTCCTGATCATTGCTTACTGCTGAACTGATAACGGTTTCACCGCCGACTTTGTTGCCTTCGCTGTCAAACCGCTGAGTGGCGATGCCTGAACCAGTCCCGTTAAAGCCTGAGGAATGCCAGCTAACCACATAGCCGCCGTCAGAAAAAGCCTCCGTCTCTGCGTAGCGTGCTCCTTCAGTGGTATTGACGGTTATTTCACTGCCTTCTTTGTTGCCGTCAGCATCGAAGCGCTGAGATTTAACGACAGGCGTGCTCGATTCATAGGAATGCCACGTCATGACATAGCCGCCATCTGACAGTTCGGTGATACTCGATTGATAATTACTGTCTGTTGAAACCTCAAAATCGATTTCTTCAGAGATAGCTTCGCCACTTTTATTGAATTTTTGACCCAAAATTTCATTAGGCGAGCCAGAGCTGTCTGGGTAGTTGCTCCACGAAGCCATAAAGGTATCGTCGTCGAAGACAGTGATGCTCACGCTAAACTGAGATTCCTCTGTTGTGGAATTTAACTGATATTCGCTACCGATCTTGTTGCCCTCGGCGTCAAAGTGCTGAGCAAAAATCCCATAGTCATCACCATCTTGATCGTATGACTGCCATGCCACAACATAGCTGCCATCAGAGAAGTAGGCACTTGTTGGAAACTCTTGGGCGCTTTCCAAGTGTGTATTGACAACGTCTGCCTCGCTGGCTTGCACGTCTGAAGGATCGTTTAGGTCCACTGTGTAATTGTGGGTGTGGTGAACGACCTCCTGACCGTTGTGCCGAATTGACACTGACACGTTGTCGGTCGCGGCAAGATCTGCACCGTCGACGGTGATTGAGAAATGCCCACCTGCGTCGACATCTTCCTGCGTCATGGTGTGAGTGAGCGTCTTTCCATTTACCGATACCTCAATGACATCACCGACACTTGCAATCGAGTACTGGCCAGTGATGTCGACCGTGCCTTCCGACTCTTCGATATCGATAATGTTGTTGTCTGTCAACGGATCCAAAGTAAGGAAGCTGCCACTGTCGACAGAGTAATCAATGGATGTTGAGAGTGCTCCCGTATTGCCAGCAGCATCAGCGACATCAAGTTTCGCTGTCAGAGAGCCGTGACCAATCAATCCGGAGAGAGCGACTGAGGCTGTCACATTGCCTGCTGCGTCGACTTCCCCTGTACCGACTTGTTTATCACCAATCCAGAAAGTCACCGAGCTTGTGGTTGAGAAATCACCGACGACTTTCCCTTCTATGGCGATCTTTCCGTCTGTCAGCTCATTGCTGTCAATACTGAAATCATCGCCAGCGACACTGCTAAACGTCAGCGTTGTTGGTAGTGAGTAGGTTTTGATCAGCACGTCTGTCGAACCGTTAACGTCGTCTCCCCAGGTCACGATCATTTTGCCATCGTCTGAGGCCGAGATATGAGGCCGTGTATTTAGGGTATAAGAGTCAAGTTGGGAGACGATAAGTTCGTCGCCGACTTTTTGTGCCTCTGATGAGAAGCGCTGAGCATGAATTCGCGTTTGGTCTGAGGAACTGTCGTTGAACTCCCACACTACCGCAAAGCCACCATCAGGTAAGCTGGTAATGTCGGGGTACTCCAAATATTGACTATCGTCAGTGTCGCCAGTCACTGCATTAACGGTGAATTGGTCACCCAGAGGCAAGCCGTCTTTGCTGAAACGTTGCCCAGCGATATCTGACGTATCGTTGTAGGGGTTTTCATTGACCCAGACGACAACATAGCTGTCATCATCTAACACAGTGATAGAGGCATAATCTTGATCATTGCTTGCCGCTGAACTGATAACGGTTTCACCGCCGACTTTGTTTCCTTCGCTGTCAAACCGCTGAGTGGCGATGCCTGAGCCTGTCCCGTTTATACCTGAGGAATGCCATGTAACCACGTAGCCGCCATCAGAAAAGGCTTCCGTCTCAGCGTAGCGAGCATCTGCAATGGTATTGACCGTCACCTCACTGCCTTCTTTATTGCCATCGGCATCGAAGTGCTGAGATTTGACGGTCGGAGGCTCGATTCATAGGAATGCCACGTCATGACGTAACCGCCATCTAACAGTTCGGTGATCCTCGGTTGATAATTACTGTCTGTTGAAACCTCAAAATCAATTTCTTCAGAGATAGCTTCGCCACTTTTATTGAATTTTTGACCCAAAATTTCATCAGGCGAGCCAGCGCCCTCTGGGTAGCTGCTCCATGATGCAATAAAGGTATCATCGTCGAAGACAGTGATGCTCACGCCAAACTGAGATTCCTCTGTTGTGGAATTTAACTGATATTCGCTGCCGATCTTGTTGCCCTCGGCGTCAAAGTGCTGGGCAAAAATCCCATAGTCATCACCATCCTGATCGTAAGACTGCCATGCAACGACATAACTGCCATCAGAGAAGTACGCATTCGTTGGTATCCATTGGGCGCTTTCCAAATGGGTGTTGACGACAGTCGCCTCACTTTCTTTTAGGTCTGTTGGGCCGTAAACATCGACGTTGTAACTGTGCGCGTGTGAGAGGACCTCGGTGCCTGCATGTTGAATGGATACAGGTACGGATTTATCCGCATCTGATGCCAAGTCTGCGCCGCTAACACTTATGGTGAAAGCGCCTCCTGCCGCCACGTCATCGCTGGTGATCGTATGACTGTAGGTATTGCCGTTGACCACAACGTTGACTTCATCGCCTTCAACCGCAATCGCATAGTGTCCGGTGATGTCGACGGTATTGCCTGATTCCTCAATATTGATGGTGTTGTCGTCTGTAATGGGATCAACCGTAAGGAAGCTCTCGTGATCGATGGAGTAGGAGGTAGGGGTTGATACCGTATGTTGATCGCCGGCGTCGTTGGTAGCGACCAGTTTGGCGGTCAATGTGGTGCTGTCGAGCATATCAGAGACAGCAACGTTGGTAGTGAAATTACCCTGCGCGTCAACATTGGCTGACCCAACTTGTTCGTTGCCTATCCACAGTGTGACAGTGTCTCCGCTAGAGAAAGCACCGGATGCAACACCGATAACCGGAATATTGCCAGATGTCAGGTCGCCATCACCAATGGTAAAATCGCTACCTGCAAGGCTTGAGACACTGATTCCAACCTCGTTGTCTGCAACCGTGATAGTGCCTTTACCAGCGTCAGTGAATGCGTCTTCTCCCTCAACGCGGGCATTGATGGAAAAGGTTTCTGTGTCTTCAAACGTTAGGTCTTCCGATGTGTTAAAACGCACCTCGAACGCATCGTTACCTGGTGGCACCTCAATGAACACACCGCTGCTTAAATTGCCTGTAAAATCTTTCCACTCTCCGTTTTCAAAGCGCACCGAGTATCCCGTATTGGAATAGTCACCGTCGCTGGCTTTTGCAGAGCCTGACTGGAGGTTGATTTCCACCCGGGTGGTATCGCTTGATGTGCGGCTGAGGTTAATCGTTATCGGTGCCGTATCACCTTCGGTCACCACGACGTCTGAGACGCCGGATACAACAGGGACGTCATCGTCGTCATTGACCGTGATGTCTGCTGCTGTTTTCCAGACTTCAGAGTTTGTCGACGCTGCTTTGACTGCTGCTTTCAGCGCGAATATTTCTGTGCCCTCGTAGAGGGAATCGTCGTTATTCAGGGTAGTTTTGATCTGAACGTCTTTATGCTCACTGGGAATGACGATTTCGACAATACCGTCGACCGCATCTTCCATGTTGACGGTTCCCAGCTCTGTTTGACCGTCGGCAGATAGCAGCGTAAACACACCGTTTGTATCGTCAACAAAATCACCTTTATTGCCGTGATTATTGATATCGAGGCGAAGGGTCGTGTCGGTGGCAGAGGCATTGTTAAGGTTGACGCTCCAGCTGAGATCAACATCATCGCTTTCCGTCACGACAGTGTTCGCCGGGGTAATCGTTTCAACGGCTGGTGTTACTTCATTATCAATCAGGTACACGGTATCCGAGACGACCCAGTCCGCATTGGTGCCCTCGACTTTGGCATTCAGGATAATGCTCTCATTACCCTCATAAAGGCTGTCTTCTTTCGGCTGTGCGTAGACCCGGACACTGCTGATGTCTGCGGGAAGATCCCACGTGATAGGCTGGTTTGGCTCTGTGATAGTGACTGTCTGTGCGTTTTCCGCATCTGTGTAGATGTGTAAGACACCCGTGAAATCCTCTCCAAAAGTGGCTTGCTGCGAAGGGTCAAACTGCAAAGTAATTTCGGTTGGGCTGTCTGACGCGTTATTCACGTTAAGTGTCCAGCCCGGCCAGCCGTTACCATCCTCATTGCCGTCATGGATTTTGGTCAGTGACGTGACTTCAGGCGCGACTTCATCGTCAGTGAGGGTAATATCAGCCGCACTTTTCCAGATGCCGGAGCCTTTGGTGGCGGTCTTGAGGGTGAAGGTTTCGGTGCCCTCATAAACCACATCATTGACGAGGGTGGTTTTCACCACCACGTCTTTGTGTTCCGGAGGGATAACGATATCAACAATGCCGTTAACGGCATCGGCCATGTTGACGGTGCCGAGCGCGGTTTGCCCGTCGGCAGACCACAAGGTGAAGGTACCATTGGTGTCTTCTTGAAAATCACCCTTGTTACCGAGATTATTGATATCAAGGCGCAAGGTGGTGCTGGTGGCTGAGGCATTGTTAAGGCTGACTGACCATGATAAATCAACATTGTCACCCTCGGTGACAGCGGTATCGGCAGGGGTTACTGATACCACCACTGGCGTGGCTTCATTATCAATCAGATACGCCGTTTCTGAGACCACCCAGTCAGGTTGGTGCCATCGACCTTGGCGTTTAAGATAATGCTTTCATTGCCTTCATACAGCGCATCATCTTTTGGCTGTGCATATACTCGGACACTGCTGAGGTTTTCGGGCAGGTCCCATGTCACAGGCTGACTTGGGTCGGTTATCGTGACCATCTGCGGGTCGCCCGCCTGACCCGTATATATATGTAATACACCCGTGAAATCTTCGCCGAAAGTCGCCTGCTGCGAGTCGTCAAACTGCAAGGTTAGGGTGGTGGGACTATCAGCGGCGTTATTGACGTTGAGTGTCCAACCGGGCCAACTATCACCGTTTTCGTTTCCGTCTTGAAGACGGGTCAGGGACGTTACCTGAACACTGCCTTCATTGTCCTCAATGGCGGTGGTTACACTGGCCTTGGCGAGGTTCATGTACTCAAAGACCGCGCTGTCATTGCCATCGACAATACCATCAACCCGCACTGTAAAACTCTCATCCCGGTCAAGGTGCGTATCATTGACGGTGCTGACCGAGAATGTGGCGGTGCTGCCTGAGTTCTGGACTATGGCTTCCGTCTGCGCGGTAATATCACTGCCGCCCGCATCTTTGTAGCTGTATTTCAGCAGTATCTTGGTACCCGCAGGCACAGGGTGGGAGAGGTCAACCGTGTAGTTCGCGGTTTCGCCCTCAATGACGGACGTGTCGCCGCTCAGGGTCACCGTGACGGTATCAGCTGCGTCATTGCCGAGGTCATCGACAATGGTGGTGGCGGTGTTCGCGGCGGTCCAGCCGGTCTGGTCACTGGTGCGCGCCTGCAACGTCAGGGTCTCATTGTTTTCGATATAGGCATCATCAATGGTATCGAGCTCAACCCGGACAGTGTCCTCTCCAGCGGGGAGGATGAACGTCGGCGAATTGGCTGGGACGGTTGCCATCAGTTCGCCGTCCGCATCATACACCTTAAATGATGTGGCGTAGTCAGCGCCCTGTGTCGCCGATTCACCCGTGGCAATATTCAGTGTGATGGTGGTGGGCGTGGTTGAAGGGTTGCTCATCGACAGCGTCCAGCCAGCAGTGCCGCCTTCTGTCACCTGTCCGTCGTTATCGGCGACGAGCGATTCGACTTCCGGCTTGTCACCTTCATCCATGATGGTGGTGGATATCGATGCCGCGCTGCTGATGACTTTCTCGAAAGCGGGTGTAGTGCCATCGGCCTGCACAACACCATTGACAGACACCGTGAAGGCTTGTGCACCTTCGTAGACGTTATCTATGTTAGCGACGACCTTGAAGGTGGCTGTTTTTCCATCGGCGTTGATCACCGCTTCTGCCATTTCGGTGATGTCCGATTTTTCTGCACCACCGCTTGGGTACGAATACGTCAGCAGTACCTTACTGCCCGGAGGGGCCGCCTTATCGAGCGTAATGCTGTAGCTGGCCTCACTGCCTTCATTGACCAGCGCATCCCCGGTCATATTGACGGTCACTGTATCGTCAGCATCCGTGCCCCGATCATCGGTGATGATAGTTTCCTGAGTTGCGTCGTTTAGATTCAGGTGTTCGAACACTGGGTTACCGTCAAGCGTGACCCCATCAACATGTACCTTAAAGCTTTCATTGTTCTCGTACAGTGCATCGTCCACGGTCGCGACGCTGAGTAGCGCGGCTTTACCTGTATTGTCCACTTCCGCGGTAGTCTGCTGCACCACATCTTTTCCTGTGGCGTCGGTCAGGGTGTAGGTGAAGGTGATCAAGCTGCCGGGAGGGGCGGCATGGCTGAGTACCACGTTATAGGTGGCGGTATCACCTTCGGTTAGGCTGTCGGTGCCCGAGAGCGTTATTGTGACCGTATCGGCGTTCTGAGTGCAAGATCATCGTTGATAGTGGTATCAAAGCTGGCGCCATCGAGGTTGGTGTTTTCAAACACTGGACGCTCATCGGCGTTAACGATGTCTGTCACAGAGATGGTAAAAGTCTCATTGTCCTCGATATACGCGTCATCTCGGGTACTGACTGTAAAGGTTGCTTGCTTACCGGACGCGTCAACTTGCGCGCGAAGGTTTTCGGTAATGTCTTCCCCATTGGCCCCGGTATATTCATAGGTTAATATTACAACACTGCCAGCGGGCGCTGCTTTATCCAGATTGACTGTGTAATTTGCTATGTCTCCTTCAGTGACAGACGCATCGCCTGAGAGGGTCACGGTGACAGTGTCTGCCGGATCAGTGCCTACATCGTCGATGATCACCGTTTTCTGCGCAGCGGCAGTTACATCCAGCTCCTCGAAGATCGGGTTTCCGTCGTCGTCGACAATGGTATCTACGGCGACTGAGAAGGCTCCGTCACGAACACTGAGGCACTGCCTTCTTCCACAACAGGAACAAAGCGTATCCAGTCAACCTGAAAGCCGCTGTCCGCAAAGTTGACCCGTAAATCCGGGCTGTCGTCACTGAGCGAAAGCTTGCCGAGATCAATAGTCTGGAACGTGTCTTCCGAATCGGTATCAAAGGTTGCCTGCACCGAGGCATCGCCAAGCGCCAGCTCAATATCCCCGTCCGACTCCCCGCTGACCCTGACCTCAATCCGGTATTCCCCGGTCAGCAACTGGGTATCAAATTGCAGCCACTCGCCATCCTCAATCCAGCTCACGACATGGCCATCATCCGTTTTGGCGACATCCACCCCACTGTAGGGGCCGTCGCGGTAGCTGGAGCCTAAAAAGGCAAAGCCGCTGTCTCGATCATCGGCGTCGTGGTAAGAGGTGTAATCTTCCGCTTCGAACAGCACGATGCTGTCACCGCTTTCACGCAGCGCATCGTCAACGGTGTTGATCGTGAAAGTGGCGGTATAACCATCTTCTCCGACGGTCGCCGTTGCTTGCTCAACGATGTCGTTCTTCTCGGCATCAATATAGGTGTATGACAGCTTCACTGTGCTACCGGGAGGGGCGAACTGATCCAACTGGACGGTGTAGCTGGCAGTCTCACCTTCAGTGACGGTTTCATCGCCGCTTAAGGTCACCTTCACTGTGTCGGCATAGGCGGTACCCGCATCTTCGGCGATGGTGACATCTTTACTTGCGGCCGAGACATCGAGTTTCTCAAAGGTATTTTGGCCGTTGGCATCAACAATATTGACCAGCTCCACGGAGACTGACTTGTCGTTTTGCCACAAGTAATTGTCAGTGGTACTCAGGGAGTAAACCGCCACACTATCGTTGACGCTGACCTCGGTCAGTTCAGAGGTTTCATTGCCGTTGTCGTCGGTGTAGGTGTAACGAATAATCGCCTTACTGCCCTCAGGAGCGGGGCTGCTGAGGTTAAAGGTGTACTCGGTCGCCAGCCCCTCGGTGACGGTGTCGTTACCATCTACTGTGACGGTAACCTCGCTCAGGCCGTCATCGACAATCGTGGTATCGAGCTTGGCACCCGTTAAGCTGATATTTTCGAAGGCGTCCTCTCCTGTCGACGTAAGCACCTCGGTAACCCGGACGGAGAAGTCCTCGCTGGCTTCATTCAATACATCGTCAGTCGTCTGAACGGTAAACGTTGCGGTCTTGCCATCAGGGCCTATTGATGCCTCGCGAATTTCGGTGATGTCCTCACCCTGTGCGTTGGCGTATTCGTATTCAATTTTCACCTTGCTGCCAGCGGGGGCGACATGGCTAAGTTCGACGGTATAGGTGACGGTGCCACCTTCAGTGACAGAGGCGTTATCTTGGGTCAGTGAAACGTCGACGACACTGTTGCCGTCATCAACAATCGTCGTATCGACGGCTGCGCTTGTCAGATCAAGCTTTTCAAAGGCATCCTCACCTGTTGAAGAAATCACCTCCGTGACGGCGACGGAGAACATCTCATTGGCTTCCTTGAGAACATCATCAGTCGTCGCAACGGTGAAATAGGCGGTTTTGCCATCGGTTCAATCGTTGCTTCTTTGATTTCGGTAATGTCTTCACCCTGTGCGTTAGGGTAGGTGTACGCAATCTTCACCTTGCTGTTCGCAGGGGCGTCATGGCTGAGTTTGACTGTGTAGGTGATGGCGTCGCCTTCTGTCACCGAGGTTTTATCTGCTGTCAGGGTGATGTCTACAACGCTCTGACCATCATCAATAATGGTGGTGTCAATCGAGGCGGCGTTGAGATTGACGTTTTCAAAAGCATTTGACCCCGATTGGGAAAGCACGTCGGTAACGTTGACTGAAAACGTCTCATTGGCTTCTTTCAGCACATCATCAGTGGTATTAACAGTGAACGTCGCCGTTTTGCCATCAGGACCTATTTCAGCCTCTTTGACTTCAGTGATGTCTTCACCTTGCGAGTCGGGGTACGTGAAATCAATTTTTATTTTGCTGCCAGCGGGGGCAGCATGACTGAGTTCAACGGTGTAAGTAACAGAGTCGCCCTCAGTCACATCACTCTTATTCGCCGAGAGGGTGACATCGACGATGCTGTCACCCGCATCAACAATGGTGGTATCGACTTTCGCTTTGTTGAGATCAAGGTTCTCAAAGGCCTCAGCACCAGATGGCGATTTCACATCTGTCACCATGACGGAGAAGGTCTCACTGTCTTCGTTGAGGACGTCATTGGTCATGATGACCTCAAATGACGCCGTTTTGCCATCAGGACCAATCTCAGCTTCACGGACTTCGGTGATGTCTTCACCCTCGGCGGTGGTGTACGCGTAATCGATCGTGACTTTGCTGCCCGGAGGGGCCTCGTTATTTAATTCGACGGTATAGGTGACCGTATCGCCCTCGGTGACGTTGGTTTTGTCGGCGGTTAGGACAACTTCAACCACACTGTTGCCATCATCGATAATCGTGGTATCGACCTTGGCCCCGTTTAAATTCACGTTCTCAAATACGTCCAAGCCTGACGAGGAGACAACCTGCGTAACCTCAACGGAAAACGTTTCGTTGCCTTCTTTGAGCACATCATCGGTGGTCGTGACAACAAAAGAGGCAGTCATGCCGTCTTCATTGATGGAGGCTTCTCGGACTTCGGTGATGTCTTCACCTTGTGAATTGGTGTAGGTGTAGTCAATGAGCACCTTGCTGTTGGGCGGCGCTTTGTCACTGAGTTCGACCGTGTAGGTAACATCGTCTCCCTCGGTAACCGCATTCTTATCTTGAGTCAGTGTGACATCCACGATGCTGCTGCCATCATCGACAATAACGGTATCGACTTTTGCTTTGTTGAGATCAAGGTTCTCAAAGGCATCTGTTCCTGATGAGGACAGAACGTCAGTGACAGCTACGGTAAACGTTTCGTTGGCTTCTTTCAGCACATCGTCAGTGGTATTAACAGTGAACGTCGCTGATTTACCATCAGGACCTATTTCAGCTTCTTGAACTTCGGTAATGTCTTCACCTTGCGAGTCGGTATAGGTGAAATCAATTTTCACTTTGCTGCCCGCCGGAGCGGCATGGCTGAGTTTGACGGTATACGTGACGGACTCGCCTTCAGTCACAGCATTTGTGTTAGCGCTTAGCGAGACCTCTACGGTGCTGTTGCCATCATCGACAATCGTGGTGTCGATTTCGGCATGAGTGAGATTCACCTTCTCGAAGGCTTTCCCTCCAGCCGTTGTCAGTACGTCGGTGACTCTGACCGAGAAGTCTTCACTGGCTTCTTTCAATACATCGTCAGTGGTCTGAACGGTAAAGGTCGCGGTCTTGCCATCATCGTCAATTAATGCCTCACGGATTTCAGTGATGTCCTCACCTTTGGCGTTGGGATAAACATACTCTATGGTTACTTTGCTGCCAGCCGGGGCGGCGTGACTGAGCTGGACGGTGTAGGTGACATCTTCACCCTCAGTTACCGATGTTTTGTCTGAAGTCAGGGTGATATCCACGTCGCTGTTGCCATCATCGACAATAACGGTATTAACCTCTGCGCCTTGCAGGTTTAGATTCTCAAAGGCATCTGTTCCAGATGAGGACAAAACGTCGGTGATTTTTACTGTGAATGTCTCGTCGGCTTCTTTGAGTACGTCATCGGTGGTGTCTACGGTAAATGTCGCAGTTTTTCCATCCTCGCCAATCAGCGCTTCGCGGACTTCTGTAATGTCCTCACCCTGTGAGTCGGGATAGGTGAAATCAATTTTCACTTTGCTGCCCGCCGGAGCGGCATGGCTGAGTTTGACGGTATACGTGACGGACTCACCTTCGGTCACTGAGCTTGTGCTGGCAGTCAGCGAGACATCTACGGTGCTACCTCCGTCGTCGACAATCGTGGTGTCGACTTTGGCACTGTTAATATTCACTTTCTCGAAAGCCTCACCTCCTGCCGCTGTCAGGACATCCGTAACTTCCACCGAGAAGGTTTCGTTCGCTTCCTTGAGCACATCGTCTGTGGTTTGCACCGTAAAGGTGGCGGTCTTGCCATCACTGCCGATCAGCGCTTCACGGACCTCGGTAATATCGTCACCTTCGGCGCTGTCATAGGAGTAAGCGATCATGACCTTGCTGCCCGCTGGAGCGGCATGGCTAAGTTTGACGGTATAAGTGATGGTATCGCCTTCGGTTACATTGGGCTTATCTTGGGTGAGGGTGATATCAACGGTATCGCCTGTACCCGATTCGTCTGACAAGGAGACAGCTGCAGAGTCAATCCAATCAGTATTGATATCAGCAATTTTTGCTTTGATGGTCAGCTGTTCGATGCCTTCCTTCAGGACATCGTCTTTTGGCTGCATCAATACCCTGATCTGTCCTTCATAAGCTGGCAGGGTAATGTTTACCAACCCTGAACTGGTGTCGTAGTTGACCGTCTCAAGCAGATCACCTGATTTAGCGGAGTAGAGCTTCATCACTCCGGTAAAATCATCAGCAAGGCTAGCCGTATCAGTGTTCTTTCCAAGACTGAGCTGCACCTCGGTGTCTGAGGCGCTGCGGTTATTCACATCAAGTGTCCAGCCCGGCCACTGCGAGTCGTCATCGCCAGCATTTTCGTTGCCGTCTTGATAATGGGTAATTTGCGTGACTTCGGTCGGCGACCCTTTTACGTCGACCTTGATTTCTCTTTCGGTGCCATCGGTGGCAGTCAGGGTAAAGTTGTCTGTCTCAGTCTCGCCGTGGGCGATGTCGGGTGAAATATTTTTATCGAGGGTATAGGTCCATTGACCATTTACCAGTTCAAACTTGCCATAAGAGCCTTGTAACGTGACATTGTTAAACGCTGGCGTATCGTTGCTGTCAGGGTCCATGATACTGAGTGTTCCGGACGCCTGTATTGGTGTATCCCAATTATCTGGCTCGGTCACTTCCCCTTCGAAAATACCGCTGACGATGGCTGCATCCTCGGTGCCGGTGACCGTCATGGTAATTTCATGTACTGAACCGTCAGAGGCAGTAAAGGTAAAGCTATCATGCGCTTGTTCGCCACCATCGAGAGGCACAATCTTGTTCGGGTCAACCACATATTCCCATGTACCGTCACTGTTCATGGTTAAGGTACCGAAACTGCCTGTCTTGGATTCATCGGGCAGAGTCGGCTGGGTGTCAGCATCGGGATCATGAAGGATGACCTTGCCCGTCGCTGAGGTTTGCCCTTCACCAAGGTTGATTGTTTTTCGCCTGTGATAGTGGCTGTGGTGTTTGAGCCAGTAATATCGATGCTAATTCGTTGAACTGTGCCGTCGGTAGCAATCAGATCAATGTCTTCTGTGACTTCGTCACCGTCTTTAAGTTGTCCGGATAACGAAGGGATAAGTGTGTACGTCCATTGGCCGTTCTCCAGTATCAACTGACCATACTGGCCAGTGACAGTCGTATCCTCAAACACGGGAGTATCAGCCGTGTCGGCATCAGCAATACTGATAGAGCCAGTTGCTGAGGCAGGCACTTCATCGCTGTCACTTTCAGTCAATGTGCCGGAGAAAATACCTGAAACGACAGGGACATCCTCGGTCCCGGTGACGGTCATGACAATCTCATGGACTGAGCCGTCAGAGGCAGTAAAGGTAAAGCTATCATGCGCTTGTTCGCCACCATCAAGAGGCACAATCTTGTTCGGGTCAACCACATATTCCCAGGACCCATCACTGTTCATGGTCAGGGTACCGAAACCGCCCGACTTGGCCTCATCGGGCAGAGTAGGCTGGGTGTCGGCATCGGATCATGAAGAATGACCTTGCCTGTCGCTGACGTTTGTCCCTCGCCGAGGGTTGATTGTTTTTCACCCGTGATGCTGGCTGTGGTGTTCGAGCCAGTAATATCGATGCTAATGGTTTGAACTGTGCCGTCAGAAGCAATCAGATCGATCTCTTCTGTGACTTTTTCACCATCTTTGAGTTGTCCGGATAACGAAGGGATAAGTGTGTATGTCCATTGGCCGTTATCCAGTATTAACTGACCATACTGGCCAGTGATAGTCGTGTCTTCAAACACGGGAGTATCAGCCGTATCGGCATCAGCAATACTGATAGAGCCAGTTGCTGAGGCAGGCACTTCATCGCTGTCACTTTCAGTCAATGTGCCGGAGAAAATACCTGAAACGACAGGGACATCCTCTGTCCCAGTGACGGTCATGACAATCTCATGGACTGAGCCGTCAGAGGCGGTGAAGGTAAAGCTATCATGCGCTTGTTCGCCTCCATCAAGAGGGACAATCTTGTTCGGGTCAACCACATATTCCCAGGACCCATCACTGTTCATGGTCAGGGTACCGAAACCGCCCGACTTGGCCTCATCGGGCAGAGTAGGCTGGGTGTCGGCATCGGATCATGAAGGATGACCTTGCCTGTCGCAGAGGTCTGTCCATCGCCGAGGGTTGATTGTTTTTCACCCGTAATGCTGGCTGTGGTGTTCGAGCCAGTGATATCGATGCTAATAGTTTGAACCGTACCGTCGGTGGCAATCAGATCGATCTCTTCTGTGACTTTTTCACCGTCTTTGAGTTGTCCGGACAGTGCAGGGATCAGCGTGTATGTCCATTGGCCGTTATCCAGTATCAACTGACCATACTGGCCAGTGATAGTCGTGTTCTCAAACACTGGGGTATCAGCGGTATCTGCATCAGAAATACTGATAGATCCGGTTGCTGAAGCCGGTGCCTCATCACTATCGGTTTCAGTGAGCTCTCCGACGAACACACCAGAAACCACAGGTTCGTCTTCGATACCCTCGATCGTTAAAGAGACGGTATGCTCGGTTCCATCACTGGCAGTAAACGTAAAGGTATCTGTGACTTTCTCGTTTGCATCTAGATAAACGATGCTGTGAGGGTTGAGGTCATATTTCCATTTTCCATCCACCAGCGTGATAGTACCGAACTGACTGCTTTGTTTTTCGTCAATGAGGGTAGGCTGGACATCGGCATCTGGATCGTAAAGCGAGACAAAGCCTGATACTTCATTGATGCCGGGCGCAACCGTCGCTTGTGAATTCCCTTGAATTTCAGGCAAATCATCGACACCGGTAATTGAGATGGTAATGATTTGTACTGTGCCGTCTGAAGCGGTCAGCTTGATGTTATCGTTGTCGGCTTCGCCATCCTTGAGTGGCGCTGCTCTGTCTGGATCTATTTCGTAGATCCATTCGCCGGAAATCAGCTGCAAGGTGCCGTATTTGCCCTCTTTAACGCAATCAGGAAAGAAGGGGGCGTCACCTTTATCGCTGTCTGAGATGTTAAGCGAGCCGCCTACTACAGAGCCGTAACCTGTCATTTGGGCTGTCGTGTCACCGCTGACAATAGCAGCAATATCGGCCCGGGCTAACTCACTGTCTCCGGACTGAATGGAAACGTCTGAGGTGCCTAAGCTCATTTCTGCGACGAAATCTTTGAATGATTTGACGCGCCAAACGCTCGGATCATCGTTCTCAGCGCTTCTTAATACTTCGGGATTATATTGTTGAAACTGTAACTGTAACTTCCACGTTTCTAACTGAGTGACTTCGATTTCTTTGGTGAGTTCGATGAGATAAAGCGCCAACGTAGAGTCTGCGTTTTCTACATGCATTTTTTGCCAGATGTCTGATATTTTGCTTTCAATCTGGTTAATCGTGTCACTGATCTTTTCGAGTTCCGCCAGTCGGCCTTGTCTTGCTGCGTCATCAAGATCTTCCAGTCTGAGCTCGTTTTCGACGACTTCAAGTTCTAGAAGTCTCTCAAGCCGCTCTTCTCTCATGGCTGTGATTTGAGCAAGCAGGGACTGGGAATTTGTCTCACCAAGCATTCCACTCTCTAACGCGGCAAATGCAAGTTGTTCGGCAGTAAGACCTGTTACCTCGAGTATTTTGTAGAGAGGGATTTCATCGCCGTTGTGGGATAGCTGATATTCTCTTTTACAATTTCAATGAGTCCGTTGGGGAGCGTTTGTTTCTCCCCCGTTGCGTTCTCGATAATTAATGAGAAGCCGTCTGCTTTAATACTTTCAATTGATTTAATCGAAATGTCTTTCATACCCAATCCCAAATCAAGAACAAATAAGCCAGTGATTCTTCAGTCAGAGATATATTTCAATGCATTAATTCATGTCGACTGAATAGAGAGGGAGGAAATACTCAGATAAAATCAAGGTCCTGAAATACTTATTTATCGGAAAGTATTCTGTAAAAATTTCTTCAGCCTCTCGAAGTGTAATTTTAAGACATAAGCCTCATTTTTGATAATTAGGGCAGTGCTTAATTAACGTGTTTTTAGAAAGGTGAAGTGCGGAGGGTTTATTTTCTGTTGCGGCGACATTCAGTCTTTAATTATTGGGGGGCAGGTTTACAGAATAATATTTTAATAAAAAATATTGATTTATCAATTGCATGAAATGTCGCCAGCCTTCCTTTATTTGTTCTCAGGGAAGCTGGCGAGCATCATTTTAACGTTTCTTTTCGGTATCTTATCCTCTGACTTGATACCGACCTTTAATTACAGGTTTGGCGTCTTACTCATTTGATCGAGGCAGAAAGAGAATACATCTGCTCTACCATCCAGCACTTTATGCGTTGGCATCCCCGCACCATGACCAGCATTGACATCAATACGGATCATCACTGGGTTTTCGCCTGCATGTTTTTCCTGAAGCTCAGCGATGAACTTGTAGGAATGTGCAGGCACAACACGGTCGTCGTGATCTGCTGTTGTTACCAGTGTTGATGGGTAGCAGGTACCCTCTTTGACGTTGTGAACCGGTGAGTAACCCAGCAGATAGTTAAACATTTCCTCACTTTGTGACGAGGTGCCGTAGTCGTATTTCCAGCCCTCACCAGAGGTAAACGTATGGTAACGAAGCATGTCTAAAACACCGACGGCAGGCATCGCAACCCTGAATAATTCAGGACGCTGTGTCATACAGGCACCCACCAACAGTCCGCCATTTGATCCGCCATTAATAGCTAGGGCATTGGACGATGTGTATTTTTCGTCAATTAGGTACTCGGCAGCAGCGATAAAGTCGTCAAAGACGTTCTGTTTATTGAGCTGGGTTCCCGCTACATGCCAGTCTTTGCCATATTCACCGCCACCGCGCAGGTTTGCTACAGCATAGATACCACCCATTTCTACCCATGATGCGGTAAATGGGTTAAATGCAGGCTCGAGGCTGATCTGAAAGCCGCCGTAACCATAAAGAATGGTCGGGTGGGAGCCATCCAGCTCGATCCCTTTTTTGTGGCAAATAGTAAGAGGTACTTTAGTTCCATCTTTTGAGGTATAGAAAATCTGCGTCGATACCAGCTCTTCACTTTTTATCTTGCACTTGCTACGGCGATATAGCGCTGTTTCACCAGTGTCTGGATGCAGGCTGTAAATTTCTGATGGCGTCGTGAAGTTAGTGAACGAGAAATACAGGTCTTTGTTGTCTTCTTTTGTGTCAGACAGAGTTGCACAACCCAGTGCTGGCAGAGTGATATCTCTGAGCCACTTACCTGTGAGGTCGTATTGTTTGATTTGTGTCTGCACATCAACGAGGTAGTTGGCAAAGATATAGCCCGCTGCGAAATTGATGGTGAGCTTGTGTTCTGTTTCTGGAATTAAGTCTTGCCAGTTATCCTGATGAGGTGTTTTCACGTCAACCTTGACCACTTTCGCCATCGGCGCGTTGAGATTGGTGTAGATGACCAACTGACCGTCTTTGTGGGTGATTACGTGGCTTCTCGCACTCTCATCATCAGTAAGCTTAACCAACTCACTGCCTTCTATACCCAGGTCTTTAACATAAAGCATGTTGCATGAAGTAGTATTTGCTCCGCCTACAACAAGGTAGTTGTTATCGGATGTGGTGTAGCCGTGCACATAACGGAATTGTGGGTCTGACTCACGGCCAAATACCAAGATGTCAGTCTCTTGAGCTGTACCCAGTTTATGGAAATACAGCTTATGGTGCTCAGTTCTCGCCGAGAGCTCGCTGCCTTCAGGCTTGTCGTATGTTGAATAATAGAAACCTTCATCGCCCTGCCAACTGATACCTGTGAATTTGGCATCTTGAATCGGTGCTTCTACCTGCTCACCGGTTTCTGCATCAATGACGTGAATGGTTCGCCAGTCACTGCCACCCTCTGATGTTGAATAGGCAACGTATTTGTCAGACTCTGAAAATTCAACTGAATCCAATGAAATAATACCGTCTTCATGCCAAGTATTTGGGTCAAGGAAGACATCGGCAGACTCATAGCTGTCAGTAAACCGATGTAAAACCGCATGATTTTGCAGGCCGTCATTCTTAAAGAAATAGGTATAGCTGCCATGTTTGAAGGGCGCTGATTCTTTCACGTAATCGAATGCTTCAGCCAGTTTGTTTCTTATTGCGTCACGAAACGGAATTTGGTTCAGGTAGCCAAACGTAACTTCGTTTTGGCTGTTCACCCAGTCTGCCGTTTCCTGGCTTAAATCGTCCTCTAACCAGCGATATGGGTCTGCGACAGAGTGAGAAAAGTAAGTGTCTGTGACGTCCTGTTTTTTAGTGTGGGGATAGCGATACATGAAAGGCTCCGTTTCTTTATCAGAGCACCCATCATAATGTATCAGCGGGATAAACCAGATTATCCCGCTCCACATAACAGATAATTTGGGTTCGACTTCAAGAAATAGGAATAATTCTCAACTGCAAAGGCTGCAACAAGCTCAAAATTTCTCTTGAAAGCCAGAGTAACAGAACAAAATATACTCGCGTTCCTAAGTTAAGAGGTGACGCGTCGTTTGCGGCCTCTTTGACACGTCACAATGAGCCCTAAATTAAATGCAAGTAGCCCTAGTATCGGCAGTATGATCGGCGGTTCACCAGATGTTTGTGTAATGACTGTAAACATTACATAGATGGTGGGAATACCCGCGATATTACCTGTGACAGGTATGGCCCAGAATGCCCATGTCTCACCTTTTCGGTAGGCAGAAAAAATGACCCATACCGACAGTACAGTGAGTGCGAGCGCTAAGGCTCCAATCACTCGCATAAATCCCAAAAACATCACTTGCTCAGGTTCGCTAAGCGACTTCCAGTCTGTTGCCAGTGCTTGAGCATGGTAGGGCATGAATTCTGATTTCGTCAGGTATGTCACAGCAAACGCCAATGTCAAAGCCAACGCGAAGAAATAAAGGAACATTGCGAACTTGCTTCTCGCCACTTCATACCTCCTTGTATGAATACCTTTTTGTTGCAAAATGGCATTATCAGATACGGATGAGCAAGACCAATTTTGCGACTTATTGTTCGCAAAAAAGGCTACCAGTTGGGGTAACACTTGGGGTTCTCAATAGTGAGCAAGTTGCACAATAAGAGGAGGTCTCAGACTTGTTGTACAACTTGCAGATTATCGATCATCGTTTGATAGCGAGGAAAGTAAAGACATGCCAGAACTTTTCAGTACCGACAGCTGTTTTACCGTCTTGGTGAACTTCTTTGAACTCGAGTAAATCAAATGCGGAGAGCTTTGCGAGCGCTTGCTGTTTTGAAAACTTACTGATGTGCCTGACATGGGTATTTTGCCAACTGTCATCCCCACCAAGAAGCTGACCAAAAAATACGCCACCTGGCTCGATAGATTGTTCAATGGAAGACCACACACGTTCAAACTGTTTAGGATCACAGAAAAACAGGCTGGATTTAGCGATGAAGAGTCCATTTTTGGGGTACGTAAATGTTTCAAAGCTATCTCGAAATACTTTGACGTTTTTGTTGGCTAGGAATCGCCGTCTGCATAACTCTATCGCTCCATCTTCAGGGTCAAAAGCGTAGACATCGTAGCCGACTTTTGCGAGGAACTCCGCCTCCGTTCCCGCTCCACATCCCGCATCGACTGCAACATTAGAGCCTGATCTGTTTTTAGCAATGGCTATTTCTGTCATCGGGTCATGTGGGCGTCTGGTAACCGCTTTATAGTAATCATCCCATGAGTGTTTGGTTAACGTCATCACTACCTTTATTGCATATAGAAATCACTACTCTGTAAATTATCAGCTCAGCAAAAATGGTAAATCTGATTATTTATCTCCTGCGACACACTGCAAATATCGTACTGGGTTATATTTCAATATCTATATGAAAGCCGTTTTTGAAAAATAATCAGTAAATGTTATTTCCCCATCACTAAATAGAGCGGTTGTTTCAATATCCCCCCCAATTGGTAATGAGAGAAAATTAAGAGAAAATATAATTTAATCCTTTACTTTGTAACTTTATGATAATATTAAATTTTTCCCTCCACCTCATTCCAAGTTATTGAACTGTATGCCTTTGCAACGAAAAACAAACACATCTATGGTCTTAATGAGACCAAGCGACTGTTTTGGCCGCTACGTCTTATAAAACCTAAAGAAAAAAGTATGCAACCACACTTAAATGTCGAGCATGATTGTGCATATGTTGTTATAAAAAAAGGTTATAAAAATGTCGGAATATAAACTTTATGGGCAGGTAGCCCGATATATATTAGAAAACAAAGACAATCATAAAGAAGAATATCGAAACATCATCCGGCGCTTTTTAAACCGGGCGACATTCGGTTATTCGGAAGATACAGTAACACAGGTTGAAGAATCAGATTTTCAAAAATGGCTTGAAGACCAAAAGTACGTGGACAAGACGTTGATATCTGAAAAAGCACATTTGTTCACTGAATTATATTGCCACCACAAAGACTCAAAGATGAAAGAAAAAATCTGTAAAACAGTTGACCAAGCTAGCTTCGATGGATTGTTGTGGCAAGCGGCACTTGAATCTCCGGACCAGTTACGTCAGCGTGTCGCATATGCAATGAGTCAGATTTTTGTGGTCTCTAGGCAGGGAATTAACCGGGGAAGGCCTGTCTTATACCGCTTCCTAGCCGGGTATCATGACATGCTCGTTGAACATTGCTTGGGGTCTTACCGAAACCTTCTATCTCATGTCACTTTGCATCCTTCAATGGGTGAGATGCTTGGTTTGAAGTCGAGTTCGAAAGCAAATTCAAACAAAGGTACGTTTCCTGACGAGAACTATGCCCGTGAGGTGATGCAGCTATTTAGTATCGGGTTGGTGAAGCTAAATATGGACGGAACTGTGGTCACCCAAGAGGGTGTTCCAGAAGAAACTTACAGCCAAAACGATGTGGAGGAAATGGCGCGCGCGCTCACAGGCTGGAGAGGTGCAGCCTACACTGTTAAAAACTGGAATTACAAGCCAATGGGTGGTAAACAAAATCTCCACGATACGGGCAGCAAAACCATTCTTGGAACGGAGATACCAGCGGGTGGAAGCCCCAGAGCGGACCTTGAGGCTGTGTTAGACATTTTGAGTTCTCACCCGAATACCGCCCCATTCATCTCCAAAGCGCTCATAAAGATGCTTGTTCAAAGCAACCCGAGACCGCGTTTCGTTGAAGATATTGCAAATGTTTTTGTCGCCACTGACGGCGATCTGTTTGAAGTTGTCAGCGCCATTTTGCGCCACGACGATGCACTTCTCGATATCGGCCCCCGCTACAGAAAGTTTGGCGAGAATGACAGGTTTGGTAAGGTGAAAGAGCCTTTGATATGTGTAACGAATGCATGTCGAGGTTTAGGGGTGACTTATGCTGCGGAGCAAAAGCGATTCGCAGGTATCAATATGGCAGGAATTGGGCAGTCGTTTTACGGTTCACCGACGGTTTTTAATTTCTTCGAGCCAGACTTTGCGCCAAAAGGTGAAGTCAGTGATAAAAATCTCATCGCGCCAGAGGCTGAGCTGCATGGGGTGGTGAGTATGAAACGTTATGAGAACTTGTGTTGGAAGCTTGTCACCCTTTATGAGAGGAATTTCAGGAAAAATAAATCTCCCGGTTGGGATATTAAGCCATTTGCGAGAAAACTGAAGGCTGATGAGGAGGGAAATTGGCTTGCAGAGCCCCTGCTTGACTTCATCGAGCAACGTTTATTTATGGGGTCAATGAGTTTCTCTCTGAAAAACAGGCTGGCAAGGCATATTAAGACGGCCCACAGTTTGGAAGAAAAAATTGGGAGAAATGTAGTAGTAAAAGAAGTCTTGTATCTGTCGCTTATTTCGCCGGAGTTTCAGACCTTTGAACACGAAATCGTGAATTGGGATTTGTGGAAGAAAGAGTCAAAAGACTTGATTGGGTTGGTCAAAACAGGAGGTGAAGCATGAAAATTTCAAGACGAACATTTATTAAGACATCTTCTGCTGTTGCTGTTGCTTCAGCATTCGCTGGAACTGTCCGAGCTGACCCAACAGTGTCTCCAAGCGGTTACAAAGCGCTGGTTGTTGTTTTTCTTGAAGGTGGTAACGATGCTTTCAATACCGTACTACCAGCACCCGATACTCCTGAATGGGAAAAATATCAAAAAGTGAGAGGAACAGTAGCTCTAGACAGTACAAAAGTGTTTAACAGTTCTTGTAAAGGAATATACCCAATCAGTGACGGTCGTAACCCCAAACTCAATGATCTTTACCTTAATGAAAACCTGTCTGCGCTTAAACCATATTTCGAAGATGGGCATGCCAGCATTATCCTGAATAGTGGGCCACTTGTTGAACCCACAGACCGAGCAAACCTTAAAAGTGCAGAAAAGCCACGCCAACTTCACTCCCATAACTCGCAGCGAAAGTACTGGTACTATGGCATGGATGTGATCAACAAAAATGGCTGGATAGGACGTACTCTCGACAATTTTGACTTGGATGGTAGCAGCACGCGCGCGTTATCTCCGAGTTTTGGCATTCCTACAGTCTCCGCGCTGCGCGGTGAAAGGTATAACCCTATTGCTTACAGAGCCAGTACTAAAAGCAGTAAGGTGGGCGTTCATCAATATCAACTTGAAGGATATGAAGGGGCAGAACGCCTTAGAGCGTCTTACAATGAGCACATCGAAAAAAGAAAAAAGCGTCACAGTAACCTCTACTCACGTACAGTGAGTGAAAGCATGAGAGATAGTGAATTCAACAATGCACGGCTCAAGACCATAACGGGTAACTATGTGAGTATCGACGACTCAGATCACGATGACAGCAGCCTGATCGCCAGTTTCGAGTCTGTACTGGCGTTGATGAAAGCTAACCGTGAAAACACAGAGGGGGATATGGGTTACGAAAGGCAGGTTTTCTTCATTAATATGGGTGGCTTTGACACACACGGAAATATGAATGAGCGCCATCCTGAACTGCTCCAATTACTCTCTGAAGGGCTGAGTTATTTTCTGGGAAATCTAGAGGCTGAAGGCTTGATGAAAAATGTCGTTACAACGACTATGTCTGATTTTGGTAGGCGTTTATCTCCTAACGATAATGGTACAGACCATGGTTGGGGCGGCCATCAGCTGGTCTTTACGCACAAAGATAATTTCGCTTATCCGAATCATGCAGTAGGTGTATGGCCGGATATAGGCAAAAACGGGCGTAATGTGACCAAAACACAACGTGTCATTCCGACAATATGCAGTGATCAAGTGAATGCCACCGTAAGCCGTTGGTTGGGCCTTACTGATAGCGAGCAGTTAAATACTATTTTTCCGACAATTCAGAATTTTACTGATGAGATGATCGAAGGAAGCGAATTAACGTTTGAACCGCTTGTTGTTGCCCGGCCTGAAATAGTGCAAACCATTGACGATACAACAGTGACAGAGCCACATCCCCAGTATTGGGACTTTCTCAAAATTTGATGAATCAAAAACACACAAGCCGCTCCTTTACTTGGGGCGGTTTTTTACAGCTTTTTTTGTTCATCCACTGATGCTATTGAAATCACATCACTGCAATCAGTAAGCGTTACAATATAGTTTTCATTTTCTTTTGAAAGTTGTTAATGAGAACAAGTCTTAGTGAAGATTGAAGCCTTTTTATTCATGATGGCAGCCATATTTTGCAGTGTCACAGCACGACAGACTGCCCCTAATTCCAATGCAGAACGCCCCATACCAAACACCACACTGCTTTGTTCATCTTGAATCAAAGTGAGGGCGCCGTTTTTCTTTAATGCCAACAGTTCTTTCGCACCATCATGACCCATGCCGGACAATAATGCGGCAGTGACAGTGCAATGCTTTATCTTTGCTATTGAGTGAAAAAGGTAGTCGACTGACGGTCTGAATCCCTCTATTTCCGGCTCGTCAGATAGATTAATGACCAGCTTGCCTGAGGGAAGTTCGACGACTTTCATGTGATGGTCACCCGGCGCGATATAGGCGGTTGAGGCGAGGATTTGCATACCATCTGTTGCCTCCAACACATCGATATCACATTTGTCATTGAGACGTTCGACAAGAGATGCTGAATAGTCTGCGGGGATGTGCTGTGCGATACAAATGGGTGGACAGCCGATGGATAGAGAGCTGAGAATCGTTTCGAGTGCTTCAATACCGCCAGTGGAAGACCCAATAACATTAATTGCTTTGATGTCACCCTTGTCCTTGTCGCTGATATTACTGCTCTTACAACAGGCTTCAGGGAGTTGTCGGCAAAGGCTTTCCATATGGATGACGTTTTTAATGCCTAATCGGATATATTTGATGTGCGATGTAAGAACACAGCCCATGAACTGGCGTTTGAGCATGCTTAAATGTTCTCCACGTATCGCGGGACATATCTGTGACACGTTCAGTAGGTTTGTCGATATGTAAGGTTTGTTGGTCAGTTGGCAAAGTGTGGATGATGCATCAGAGAGTAAAATACCCGGAGGGGTCTCTTCTGCTGCTTGCACTGCCTCAGTTATATCAGTGAACACACGTATATGGCGGAGTGTGTTGGTTTCTTTGATGGCAAAAAGTACTGATTGGACGAGTGAGTGATCATGGAAGAGAAGGTCAATAGGTCGATCACTTGGTGACAAACGATTGAGGCTGTTATCGCGCGCATTATCTGAACCAGTGTGAGAATCTGACAGTATTTGGCGGAAATATACTGCCCCAGTGTTGATGTCAAATCTGATTTGCCTGCCACTGTCTCCGCCGAACTCAAAGCGTTTGAGTTGAACGCCATACAACGCAAGTAAGGTTAGTGCTTGGGCGATATTTCGGGCTCCAATCTTCTGTGCATTCATTATTCGACCGCTACCGATTTCACCGCCACCAATTACCCAAGCCAAAAGGTCATCCGGGTCTGAACCTGCCTGCTTGAACTGACCGAGTAACTTCGGTATGGCGGTTGAGCCATAGTCATCGTGCGTTTCGAAGGTTTCGAGCACCGCTGGGGCTATAGGTAGCCGATAATGGCACATACCGCCGAGACACTGGCGCGTATCCCATACACAGACAACGGCACAGACACCTGCAATCGTATTGAGGGTGCTGTCTTGCTGGTGGAATAAGCCCATTTCGCCGGAGCGGATAAAAATCTCTGCCATTTGAGGGTCTGATTTATTGAGGCTTTTGGTAAATGGAGTGCCCAATGGGCGTGAGATCAAGGTCCATATGGAAAAGTGTTTCAGTCAGGCCAATGATCAAAAGTCCTCCGGGTTTCAGGTTTGAGAGAAGACGACTGACGACGCTCTCTGCGGTGGGCTTTGAAAAGTAATAAAGAACATTTCGCAGCAAAATAACATCAAACTTAATGCCAACATCTGTTTTAGGTTGAGTGAGATTGTAGTGTCTGAACTTAATGTTTCTCTTCAGGTTCGATGCAATACTCGCTCTCGAGCTATCGTCGCCTTGCTGATTGAAATACTGCTGATAGTAATGCCTGGGTATTTTGGGGTCGTGCTCGATCTCATACTGCGCAGACTCACACATATTGAGCCTTTCTGTGTCAATGTCGGTGCCCAGTATGCGGTATTGAAAAGCCAAGTGCTGTTTACTGACTTCTTCACAAATCATGGCCAAAGAGTAGGCTTCCTCTCCGCTTGCACAGGCCGCGGACCAAATGAAGATTGGTTCATGCCTGGGGTGTAGAGAGAAATGTTGCTTCAGGTACTCAAAATGATAAATCTCACGGAAAAAATCAGTTTTGTTGGTTGTGATAACGTTGATCAGTGCGGTGTTTTCGCAGCCACTTGAGTCATTGAGCAGATAACGACGATAATCGTAAAAAGTAGGTAAATTTAATGCGCGAAGGCGTTTGTTTAACCTGATTTCCATCATCTGTTGTTTATCTTCCGGTATCGAAATACCGGAGATATCATCAATATACTGGCGAAAGAATATGAAATCGTCATGGTGCAACGTCTGGCTGCCTTCCAATGCCGAACCTGATGCGGGCGAGGGGTTATTTTCAGGGCTCGTCATTGGCTTAGTTATTATCCATCAGCGCTTCCAGAATTTATAACTTGTTCCAGGCATCACGATTGTTACTGTCGGTGTGAGAAGATGGTTTCTCTGTACGAAATGCAACATTGGGTGTTTCTGATTGTTCGGTGTGTTGATGTTCAGGCCTGAAACCCTCTGACGTATTGGCAATGTTAAAATCATGGTCATGCTCGCTATCCGAGCCTTTTAGGAAGTTATTCAAGCTTTTCACCAGCACATTCAGCTCTTCAGCCTGACGAGAGAGCTCATTACTCGATGTTGAGGTTGATCTGCCATCGAGGCGGCATGTTGGGTTGCTTTATTGATGGACTCAACCGCGTTACTTATTTCTTGAATACCTCTGGCTTGTTCATTTGATGCCTCGAAGACTTTGTTGGCTCCTTCAAAAACAGACTTAGACTGGCAGCGAGTCGCCGAGACAATGGAATAACCGCTCTCTACCCGATGCGTATTTTCTTCAGCAATGGTTTTGGCCTCGCCAACACTCTGTTTGACGATTGATGCGATGTCAGAAGCGGCTTCACCACTTCGTTTAGCAAGGTTTCCTACTTCCTGAGCAACAACAGCAAACCCACGCCCATGCTCACCTGCCCGAACTGCTTCTACAGAAGCATTAAACGACAACAGCTTGGTTTGAAACATAATTTCATCAATGATTTCAGTTTTCGCGCCGATTTCGTCAATGATTTTCACAAGCGCACTGATTTTCTCGTTAGACTCGGCAATCTTTTCCATCGCGACGTCTAATTCATCCATTTGCTCGCCCATTTGGCGTGATAGATTTCTTGATTCTTCTGCTGAGTCGACATTGACTTTCAGCATGCCGGATATCTCTTCAGTACTGGCAGATGTCTGCTCAACAGAGCTCGCTTGGCGGTTTGAGATCATTGACAAGTTCTGGCTGACATTATTAATGTTCGACGCCACATTAGAGACCCGATACGCACTGTTACTCATCTTCTGAACAATACTGGTAAATGCTCGGCTTAGCTGGTTAAGCTCAGCGGTGCTGAACTTTCGAAGACCTTTAAAGATATTTTGAAAAGGTGAAGTGATGGAGTTACTCAGGATGATAGCGAGTGGAATGGAGACAGAAACCGCCACTATCATGCCCAACATGACGACAAAATTGACGTTGGCGACGGTTTGCTGAGCTTCCTGCTGTCGCGCTGTCATCAGGGTTTGTTCTCTGTCTATAAATGCATCGATTTGTGAGCGAAACTTGTCGAAGTAAGTTTTACCTCTGGCTTCAGCGACCATATCGCTGACATCATCCATTGTTTTGGAATCACCAATTTCACGCCGGAGCGAAATTTGCGGATTGACCACGGCGAGCTGCCATTCTGATACCAAGGATTCAATTTCGCCAAGTAATGCAACTTGAGATGGGTTGTCAGCAACCTTGAGTTTGAGGTTACTGGTTAGGGTTCTAAAATCGCTTTTTCCCTGCTCATAAGGTTCAAGAAATTCTGCTTTTCCTGCTAAAAGGTAGCCGCGCATGCCTGTTTCCATATTGAGCGTAGAGGCTTCAATTTGTCTTGTAATTTCAATGACCTGATAAGTATGCATGACCAAGTCGAGTGATTCTGTATTGTTACTCGAGGAAGCATTGCTGAATGTTGTTTCACGCTTTTGTAGCAGGTCATTCTCGACAGCAATAAATTTTGTCAACAGGCTGCGTACGCGATCAAAATACTGCTTACCTTTCTTTTCCGATATGACATCTGCCATATCGTTCATCGTTTTTGCATCGCCAATTTCCCTTCGGAGTGCGATAGCTGGGTTGGTACTGTTCGCTAACCAATCTGATATGGTGGTTTCGATGTCGGTCAGCAAAGCAACCTGCGAAGGATTATCACTGACCTTTATTTTGAGTTCACTGACGAGTTTACTGAATTCTTTTTTCCCGGATACGTAGGGTTCGAGAAACGACTCTTTACCCGCCAGTAAATAACCCCGTTTCCCTGTTTCAATATCAACGGCTGCGCCTCTATTTGCCTTGCTGTGTTGATGACCTCATGGGTGTGGTTGACCCACATGTCAGTTTCGTTGAGATTCTTTATTCCATTGAGCGCAATGACACTCAGCATCACAAGAAAAAGGAGTGTTAGACCATTACCCAGAAGTATTTTGGCGCGCAATGACATATTTTTGAACATATATTTTACCTACCCACAGCGTGGCAAAAAGACCTCACAGCTTCTTCAAGCGTGACCTTTATTTCAGTAGTCGTGACTGATTCAAACCTGCCTTCGTAGAGAAATGAATAAGGCTGGGTACAACGGTAAATAGGCAGACACTGACAGAGCGTGAATAATTAAACACTAGGACATGTGTGAGCTATGTCAACTTATGGAAATATATAGAAAATTTATTGAAAAATAAAAGTCATAAAATTTATGGTGTTATTGATTTGTATGGATATTACTTAATCAAATAAATTAATAAGTACGATGTTGTGTAATTAATTACAGTATGAGGTCGCTAATAAATAATCTGGAATAAATTAGACTTTGATATCACTCGGCAGCTAAGGAATATTATTATTTGGCTGATGATTTATTCTCATAGCAAAATGAACAAGCAGCATTGAGCTGCTTGTTCATCAAATAAATCATAAAGAAACGTATCAAACCGAAGGGTAGGAGGATAGATTGAAGCTTCACGGTAGCCAAACAAGGCTTGTGCGCCACCAGTATGGAGAAAAACAATATTTTCTGCGTCTGAG
Organism: Veronia nyctiphanis; assembly: GCF_004116385.1. Classification (GTDB taxonomy): domain Bacteria; phylum Pseudomonadota; class Gammaproteobacteria; order Enterobacterales; family Vibrionaceae; genus Veronia; species Veronia nyctiphanis. The sequence goes on from NZ_PEIB01000004.1 coordinate 47,517, forward strand.
AAATGTCCTTTTCTCACCAGGTCGATGAGCCCGCAGCCCCTTTTCCGGAATAAACAGGATCAAGCAGAATACCTTCAAGCCTTGCAAACATATCGATAGCTTCAATGGTACTCGCCGCGGGTATACCATACCCTTCACCGACGTAATCACTGTTGGCGACCACATCGTCACGCTGAACGGTTCCCTCTAGCCCCATAAACACTGCTGTTTTAGCAGCCAGATTGAAGACGTTTTCCTCTTGTTTTTCTTTGGGGGCACGCACACCAATGCCGAGAACGGGGATCTGACTGTTCGTGGCCCGCAAACCCAAAACCAAACCGGCTTGTGTACCTGCAGAGCCGGTGCCGTGAACGACATGATCGACTTTCAGGCCCATATCATTCACCTGTTGCAGCAGCTCAATGGCACAGTTGACGTAACCTAGCGCGCCGATTTCATTCGAGCCGCCGCCGGGAATAATATATGGTTTTTTACCTTGCTCTTTAAATTTTGTCGCAGACTGCTCCATGGCGGCATTCATATCAGTGTCTGCCGGGTGTTTTTCAAGTGTCGCACCAAACATTTGGTCCAACATCACGTTACCGTTCAGGTGTAGTCGACATCTTTTGAACAGGTCCGATCCTCAAGGAGAATATGGCAGGCCATGCCCATCTGTGCTGCGATAGCGGCAGTTTGTCTGGCATGATTAGATTGTGTTGCGCCTTGAGTGATGATCACATCAGCGTTTTTGTTTTGGGCGTCCGCCATTAAAAATTCAAGTTTACGGGTTTTGTTACCGCCTCCTGCAAGGCCCGTGCAGTCATCGCGTTTGATCCAGATTGTTGGCCCACCCAGCTCTCTCGTCAGGTTTTCGAGTTTCTCCAGAGGGGTAGGAAGATGGGCGAAAAATGCCCGAGGATATCTGGACATATGCATGTTGACGTCTCCTTCATTCGTCTTGAAAAGTGCTTTTGAGTGTATGAAGCCGACGATAAAGAGACCAATGCCGATTAGTCAGGTTTCGGTTACCTTGCTGCATGGCAGCACAATATCGGTCTCTCTGGTTGCGTGCTGAGCCATCTTTTTTGACACCGCAATGATGGATTGAGAAAGTGGATCATCGGTCTCACGATAGTAAATAGTAATTTGGAACGAGATATGCCAGCGTTCGCTGCCTGCCAGATATAGCTCCCCACGTTTAACTTCGTCCTTAATAAATGACATTGGCAGCCATGCGATACCATAGCCTGCCTGTACCATAGACTTAAGCGTGTGAGAGAACGGATTTTCGTATCTACGATCAAGAAAGCATGCGTGTTTCACTAAGAGTTGATCGATAGCCTTGCCGAATAAAGTCTGGTGGGAGTAGCCCACGAGAGGGATAGGGTTATCCGGTTCACCGGGCAATTGATATTGCGGTCCACCTTGACCACATGAAGAGACGGGTACCAGTATTTCGTTGCCAATAACAGTGCTTTGATAGCGTTCTGTATCGATTGAAACTCCTATACCGTCTCGGGTGTAACACATCAGATAATCGACCAGTCCACGGGAGAACAAGTCTATCGAGTCTGCCAATCTGTCCGAGGATAACCTGACATATATCGGGCCGACTTCTTTTTCAATCTCGCGCATCCAGCGCATAAATAGGGTCTGCACGATTGAGTTTTGTGCGGCGACTGAGACCTCATGGCCGTCATAGCTTTTAACGGAGCGCGCCATCTCTCTCGCGGTGTAAAGCTTGTCAAGAATCGCTTCTGCTTCAGTGACAAAGGCCTTTCCTTGGTCTGTCAATTCAAGGTTCTGTGAGTCTCTGTTGACGAGACTGGTGCCGACCCACTGTTCTAATGAACGAATGCGTCGACTGAAAGCGGGTTGTGTGACAAAACGCTCTCTTGCAGCCGCCGTAAAACTGCTAGCGTGCGCCAGACATACGAAGTCTTCCAATAACTTAAAGTCCAAATAACGTCTCCACCCCGTGGCTCTGTTATTCAACCTAGCAAATGCCAGGAGGCTTGGATTGCTTAAGAATAAGAATTTGTTATCACGACTGAAAATAAGTAAGTGTCCGTTTTATTCCACTTATTAAGTTTTGAAATGTGTACTTTTAAATATCTGAAAATAGTTGGTTTATTATGACTGGTTACAAAACGGAATAGCCCCCTTTCAAATCCGCATTAGCAATTATCTGAACTCTGGCCATGCTTATTCGTGCATCAGGAACGTTATCAAGCGTCCATTCATCCTCAACAAGGAGCTGTTGTATGAAACCCTATTTCAAAGTTGGCGCAATGGGTATTGGTGGCATGATCTTGGCTGGGCTTTCAGCACCGTCATTTGCTGCAACCACTATCCGTCTTTCAACCTATGTTAATGAAACTGATATTCGCTATGAAGGCTTTAAGAAATTTGCTGAATTAGCAGCAGCAAAAAGTAATGGCGATTTAAAAGTACAGATATTCCCCTCTTCAACACTGCATGGCTGGAGTGAAGGTGTCGACGCTGTTCAAGGTGGTGTCTCAGACATCAGTTGGATTCCAGCTGACAAACGACTTCCATGTTACCGTGTCACGTCCCTTATCCTGTTCCTATCAATCTGGAAAAGCAGATTGAACTTGATGGTGATTATGCAAAGTTAATCACCAAAGAAGCGGCAAAAGCTGAGCTGGTTCCACTGATAAATTCCAACTATTCCTATGACCAAGAGTGGTGGTTTGAAGACCCTGTCAATGACATTGGCAAACTTGACGGAAAGTTAGTGCGCTCAATCGGGCCGCTGGTCAGCATGATGATTGAATCGTGGGGCGGCAAGCCTGTGTTTGTTGCTCCAAAAGAAGTGTTTCAATCGGCTGAACGAGGTGTGGTTGACGGAATCAATATGGGCGTGGCGACTTACAGTTCATGGAAACTCTGGAACGTGATGCCACATATGGTTAACGCCAACATGTTCTACGGCAACATCATCTACATGATGAACAAGAATAAATTTGATGACCTAAGCGCCGCAAACCAAAAAGCGCTCAAAGAATCCGCTGTCGAAGCAGAAGCATGGTTGAAACCTCGTTATGAAGGATGGGTGGATCAGCGTGTGGGCAATGCCGTGATGTCAGGTGGCGGTTCTGCGGTATCGATGGATGAAGATCGCACGCAAGAATTGGTTGATGATATTGCGAAGAAGTGGACGCCGGAAGTTAATCAGGCTTGCGGTAAGCCGCTTGCCGATAACATTCGTGCTCTCTTTGCGTCACATCAGGACTGAGGTGGGTATCTGAATCAATGAATACTAATTGGTTTCACCGTCTTCATTCATTGTCGCTGGTACTTCTTTACTCAGGTGCTGCCATCGTACTGATCCAGGCAATCTGGATCAGCTACGGCGTGCTGGTGAGATATGTCTTCAATGAGCCAGACGGCACGGTAACTGAAGCGACTGCACTGCTGCTGGTGCCAGTGGCATTCATGGGCTGTTCTTTTGCGCTGCTGAATGATGCTTATCCAAAAGTCACTATTTTCCGTGACAAGCTAACGGGCAAGGCGCAGGTAATCCTCGATCGGTTCAATTTCTTCGTCATGGTGTTGATTGGTGTTTTCTTCACTACAGCGGCGGGTAAAGCAATGGTTAAGTCGTTTTCATCCGGCGCAGCATCAGAAATTTTACTCTGGCCGCGCTTCTGGTTTTGGATTCCCGTGGTGCTTGCTTGGTGAGTTTCACGCTGGCCGCACTTTATCTGATGCTAAAAGGGCATCCTGAAGACAAACAACAATAATAAGGAAGTAATGACATGGAGTGGTACGTTGTTGGGCTAGGTATGCTGGGGTTATTAATGGGGTTTATCCTCATAGGGCTGCCCATACCTTTTGCACTCGCTGCAGCCTCTATCCCATTTTTGTTTGATATTCTCTCTTTGAAATCGACGCTGGTCACCACAGAACTGAAGTTGTGGGGGGTGTGGTTCGATTACATTCTGCTCGCCGTCCCTCTGTTTGTGTTCCTCGGTGAGTTAATTGGGCGCTCAAGCATTGGGCCAAATCTTTACTGGTTTATGCACAGTAAATTGCCCGTCAAAGGTGCGGCTGCATACGGGAGTATTGGTGCCTGTGCCGGGTTTGGTGCGGTCTGTGGCTCGAGCATGGTTGGTGCATTGACGATTGGCGGTGTGGCGCTGCCAGAAATGCTGAAGCTTGGTTATGGAAAGCGCCTGTCGAGCGGTATTTTGGCGGCGGGTGGCACGCTGAGTGTGTTGATCCCACCCAGTTTGATCTTGCTTTTCTACGGCATTGTGACTGACCAGTCGATTGGCGCCTTGTTCATTGCGGGTGTGGTTCCCGGTCTTATTCTGGTGAGCTTGTTTTTCGTCATTATCCTTATCTGGGGCAAAGTGAAAGCGGAAGACATTCCGGGGCATGAAAGTGTAGAACCTATTCCCTGGTTACTGGCGCTTTCGGCGATTTTGCCTGTGACCATCATAGGTCTTCTTATCACCATATCTATTTATGCGGGCATAGCCACACCGACTGAGGCGGCGGGAGTGTCAGCCACCTTGACCTTGCTGCTCGCCTATTGGTTTGGTGGTTTGAGATTACCGGGCTTGATGGCGTCATTACGTTCAACCATGCAGACGATGGGGTATCTTGGTCTGTTGTTGTCATCAGGCGTGTTGTTCGGCTTTGTGATGACGTATCACCAAATACCGCAGCAGTTCACTGAGTTGTTTGTGGAAATGCAGCTGTCTCCCTATGCCGTGTTAGCGATGATTGTCCTGTTCTACATTATTCTCGGTATGTTTCTTGAACCTGTTTCCATGACATTTATCACCTTACCAACACTCTATCCGTTGGTACATGCAGCAGGGTTCGATCTTATTTGGTTTGGCGTTGTCTTTACCATCACCATGGAAATTGCTGTGCTCACCCCTCCGGTTGGGCTGAATCTGTTTGTCATACAAAACCTTGCCAAAGACGAGGTGACGATAGGGGATGTCATTATCGGTTGCTTACCCTTTATCGCGGCGCTATTTACCTTGCTGATCCTATTGATTGGTATTCCCGACACTGCGCTTTGGCTACCCGAATTAATGGAATAAGAATGATGAATTGTTTGCGAGTTGGAGCAGGGCCAACCTTGGTTTTGGTTCATGGTTTCTTGAGTGGCCTGACGTATTGGGACAAACAAGTAGAGTTATTTTCAGCATCGTTTGATGTTGTTGTGTTCGATCTTCCGGGATTTGGCAGTAATGCCGAGCAAACCTGTCCCGATACGATCGAGAATTTTGCCGACTATGTGATTAACAAACTCAGCCGTCTAGGTATCGAAGAATTTCATCTGATCGGACATTCGATGGGCGGGATGATTGCGCAAGAAATCGCGATAAAAATTCCGGATAGGGTTATCGGGTTGGTTCTTTATGCGACTGGGCCGGTAGGCAGTTTACCGGGAAGGTTTGAGCCCATCGAATACAGCATTGAGAGGGTTAAAACTGAGGGTACGCACGAAGTAGCAAGAGACACAGTAAAAACATGGTTTACGGAGGGAGAAGATGACCCGGATTATGCCAGCGGTATCGCCATGGCAGATCAGGTAAAAACAGAAAGTTATATTAATGGATTATTAGCAATGTCACGTTGGCGCGCGCTGGAAAGGCTGGACAAAGTGGAAGCGAAAACTCTGATCATCTGGCCTGACAGTGACCGATCTTACATGTGGGAGCAGATTGAATCGCTCTGGCGTGGGATCAAAGCAACAAATTTGGCCGTTGTTCCACAGGCGGCGCATAACCTACACCTCGAAAAGTCACGGATATTTAATCTTCTTGTTGTCGATTTTTTAAAAAGTGATGAGGTACAACATCGATTGCGGTGTGAAGAGTGTCGTCCGGGAGACCTGGTTTGATGCCTCGCTCGTAGTACTGATGTTTTATTCAGATTTCAAAGAGATGTTGAAGGGGTTAATGCAACCATTTCAGTTCGAGTTGAAAGATGAAGCCCAAGAAAAACACCGCATCATGCGGTGTTTTTTTTATGACCAATTGTCATTAGCTATTTGAACCAGAAAGAGGGCGTTCGGCTCAGACCAACTCACACGTATATTGACATCAAGAAAACCTTACTAAGTTATGCGATGCTGAGTGCAAATCCGCACAATATCCAGCCTTGGAAAGTCGCTTTTCCTGCTGAGAATCAAATCCTTCTGTATGTTGATTCTGAACGACTGCTTCCCCAAACTGACCCAATCCACTGTCAGATTCTTATTGGGCAAGGAACGTTTATTGAAGTCTTGGTGGTTGCGGCAAGCCATTTCGGTATTCGTGTTGATGTGAATTACTTCCCGCAGGGGGAATATGACAACCAGAGCCTGGAAGCTAAACCGGTCGCATCGCTAACGCTAGTGCCTGACGAGACGATCAAAGCCGATCCCCTGTTCCAATATTTGGCTATTCGTCAGTCGACAAAGACGCCATATTCGTCAGAGATTTTATCGACTCAACAGTTAGTTGAGGTGCAAAAGGCCAGTGAGCAAGCCGACTTTTCCATCCAGCTTGTTAATAAACAAGATGACCATGACACCATTGCAAACTTTTTGACGGAGGCGATGGTGGTAGAAGAGCAAAAATCCGCTCGCAGCCTAGAAACTATCGGTATGTTCCGCTTTAATGATCAGGAAATGCGCAAATATCGATATGGCTTTGGTTTTCCCCAGAATGGTGTCACAGGCCCTAAACGTTGGCTGGCTGAGACTCTGCTAGTGAGTCGACAAAAAGCGGAAAATGATTGGCCAAGAAGGGGTGAAAACAACACACAGAGCGGCGGAGAACACTCCTCATTTTGGTTTGTTGATCAGCGATTCGAATAGCCGATTTGATCAAGTGAAGTGCGGTCGCGTTTACCAAAGAATTAATCTGGTTACGGCCTCCATGGGACTCGCTCAGCATCCAATGAGTCAAATTTTGCAAGAGTACTCAGATATGTTGCCATTACAGGCGAAATTTAAGAAACACTATGGAGTGAAATCGAGCCAGACAGTGCAAATATTGTTTCGCTTGGGGGAAACGGATTTGACGCCAGCTTCGCAGAGAAGTAAGTGACATAGTGACGAGTTAAATGACAATTGCTTCTAGAATTATCGTCTCGCACACCAGAGACGATGGAGCAGGGTTATTGAGTCAGGCATAACGTCAAACAGTACTTGCGCTAATATTTTGTCGGCACTCATCCCACTGCATAGTGTAGGAAAAAGCGATAGGTAACAAATAAAAAAAACCGCTGAGTAATCAGCGGCTTTTCAAATGTGGCGGAGAGATAGGGATTTGAACCCTAGATACGCTATTAACGTATGCCGGTTTTCAAGACCGGTGCTTTCAACCACTCAGCCATCTCTCCTGAAGTGGTGCGCATGATAGGGGATGTTTTTACAGTTGTAAATACCCTAAATATCGAGTGCTCGATATATGAGCAATGTTTTTTAACTCGTGATTTCAGCGTTTAGTGACAAGTTTAGAGTGAGTTAATGTTATTTCAGTCACTCACAAACAATTGGTGTGATCATGTATGTATAGTCTGTTGCCCACCCTTTAAATCCACACTGGTTTTTGGTTACCTTTTATATATATTCATTCGAGGAACACAGCATATAGATGGACAGAGATGCCAGACGTTTTTTTCGACTCAATTACCCAGAGTTTTATCGCCCAGAAGTGCTGATCAGCGATAAAGCTTTCCCGGTTCAGCAGATTTCAGAGCAAGGCATTGTTGCTGTTATCCCAAATGTCTCCTTGACTCAGGTTGGTGCGAAGTTTAAAGGTATCATTACCTTTGCTGATGGGGTCTCTTTTGAAATCATCGGACACATTCTTCGTATCGAGGGTGATCGTGTGGTGGGTGAGTTGTTTAAAGGCATTAATTTTAGACGTATGAATGAAGAGCAACGCCAGCTTAAAGTCAGGTTTCCCCGCTACAAGCCGCGTCATTGATACTCAGTAAACTCATTTAAAGTTATCCAGCCAACTCTACAGGCTGACAGTCAATCATGATTTTCTTCTTGCCACCTTTGAACTTTCGCAAACTAATGAATATCTTTAATTAAGAGTCTTTTTCTGCATTGGTGGCAACCGCTTTGGATTTCAATAGGCGAAAGTTCTTCCGGTTAACTTATCCTGAGTCATACCGGCCGAAAGTAAAAATTTATGGTGATATCCATTTTGTGTCTCAAGTGTCTGAGAGAGGCGTTGTATTGCTTATTCCCGATTTACCCCATCGAAAAATCGGCGCGAAATTTGTTGCTCTGATCGAGTTCTCCGATAAAACCACACTTAAAATTGGCGGCAGGATTTTGCGAATTGAGGGAAACAAAGTAATTGGTCAACTCAGTGAGTCGATCGATTTTAAACGCATCAATGAAGAGCAAAGACAACTCAAACTGAAATTTCCCGCTTACAAACCTACCTGAACCTGCTTTTGAAAAGTTGCGAAAAAGCGCATGAAAAATTAACGTTATAGCGAATTCACACGGCGTATCATGGGTACCCATATACATTTTGATGACCTAATAACATGACTTTATCCCTGCCTGAAATTCATTTTCGTCCACTCGATGGTAACGATGCCGACATCTTTTCAGTTTGGCTCTCGGACCCTGAGGTCACCCGTTTCAGTTTATCAAGTTTTCAATTTCCCCAATCCAAAGTAGATATTTCACAATGGCTCAATACGATCAACGGCAGTAAGAGCAATGTGAGCTTTGGTATTACTCTTGGGGAAACGGGTGCACTGATAGGTTACGCAGGTATTGCATCAATCAGTTCGCTCAATCGTTGTGGTGAGTATTTCATCATGATCGGCAGCAAAGAGCATTGGGGCAGGGGGATAGGCTCTCAAGTCACTAAAAAAGTTGTGGAGTACGGCTTTGAAACCTTGGGTTTGCATCGGATTGAACTGACCGCTTTTGCTAATAATCCGGGAGCAATAAAAGCGTACGAAAATGCGGGCTTTCAGCATGAAGGCGTTAAGCGGGAATCAGGGTTCAGGCAGGGAAAATTTTTCGACAAAGTACAGATGGGTATTATTGTTCATGACTGGTTGACGTTGAAAGAGTCATGATCATACATTGATCAGTGAGCGGATTTCGTTGACTTATCGAGGTTGAAAATATCAGTTGAATAATCGTCATTTTCGTCCAAATAGTGTCTAGCCCTTGAGACGATAAATATTTTACTCAAAAAAAATACCCCCTTTTTTAAAGGGGATTTTGCCGTGTGCCTTATGGTATAAACCGTAAAAGCGATCACTTCTCATTTTCTCTCTCAATCTCAATAAATTATCGGAAAAACGCAATCATCTTTTTTTCTCAATAAGTCCTCTCTAATTCGCTGATTTCAGTGAACTATTGAGCATCATCCGCGTGATCCTTCTTTTTTTTTGTTTGCCGTAATGGGCAGAGACTTTCAACAAAAGGAGGAAGGCATCATGAAAAACATCGCAACAGGTTTGATCGCTGGCCTAATGGCGCTGGCAATGGGTTGTAACTCGTCATCCCATCACGAAACTTCACTTCGAGTGATACATGCAAGCCCCGACGCACCTAAAGTTAACGTGAAACTTAACGGAAACGAGAGACTGAAAGGGGTCGATTACGGCATATCGAGTAACTTTCTGACCCTGCCGGAGGGCTCGTACCAATCAATATTGATGCCAATTTGCCCGGTGGCGGAACGTCAACGGTTTTGAACCAAACGTATCAGCTCAACCCAGGCCGCGAATACACGGTCGTCGCAATCGGTGATGTTGATACTGCTGGCAAGACGCTTGAACTTAAAGTGATTGAGAATAGTGACACACACGTTGCACATGGTTACGGTCGTGTGCAAGTATTTCATGGTGCACCAGATGCTCCACAAGTTGATATTTATGTGACAGCGCCAAATACCGATGTGAATGGGGTATCGCCCAACTTAACACTTAATTACACAGAAAACAGCGGCCAGATTGACCTCCCGCAGGGTGATTACCGTATCCGGGTAACGGGTGCAGGTAGCAAGGCGGTACTCTTCGATACCGGTTCAGTTCCGTTGGCGTCTGGCGACGATTGGCTGTTAACGGCGATTGAAAACGTCTATCCGGGCTCCGCAGCACCCATTGCGTTACAGCTTTCTACGGGGAAATCCTCGTCTATCGTACTCGACAAAGACACTAAGAGCAGCGTGAGGGCAGTACACGCTATTTCTACCGCACCAGCTGTCGATATTTTGCAGCTAGTACAGAACTCTTCGGAGACCTTACCTTTAATAACGAAACGGCCTTTGCAAATGTTGATACGGGTAATGCCCAACTTGATGTCACAGCGGCCAATCAAACAAACACATTGTTCGGCGGCAATTTCGCATTCGAAAAAGCCAAAGGTTACTATGTTGTTGCAATGGGTTTGTTAGCGGGTACGGGTAACACAGCGCCGTCGCTTGTGAATGTGTTGGAAGACAGAAGAAAAGTGGCTACCGCAGCGAAACTGACAGTTATTCATGCATCAGCAACAACAGGCAAAGTGGATGTTTATCTCACACCGACAGATGATATCTCTTCTGCAACACCTGCATTAGCGGGCGTTGATTTCAAGCAGTTTGCCACTGGTGTTGAGGTTGCAGAGGGCACATATTCGGTGACTGTAACACCTGAGGGGAATAAAGCCGTAGAGGCCATTAAAGTTTCTAACCTGCAGATTGACAAAGGAAAACTTTATGGCATTGTCGCGCTGGATGGAAACGGTGGGATAGGTAACCTGCAGGTTAACACCCTAGATTTCTAATTAAGTAAACTGCATCGACCCGGCAAATGCCGGGTTTTTCTATACGTTTGAGTATCGTTCTTGAAGTAGGTTTTTCATGAAGAGATTAACGTCCCACAAATTAGTGATTGGCGAATTGCTCAGGGGAAGTGTTGGCATGTAGCTTCTGGACCAAACTCAGGTGAGATGTAGAATTCATTTTTTCCATCGTTTTTGTTGCGTTCGACAATGGCATCCCACCATGCAAGGTGTGCGTCGAGAGCTGACTTATTATGCGGACAGCGGGGATCGTTAACTTGTGGGCCTTGAGGATGACCGACTCGTGCGTGAATGTAGTCACTGTGCTGAATAGCTCTATTTACTCCATCAAGCTGATTGTGCAAAAGTGATTCGTGAACACAACACCAATGAGAAAAATCGGCATTCAGCCGAATCTCGGGAACGGCGTCTAGTAAAGCCAATGTTGAGGCAATTGAAAAACTGAAACGGCCACGATGAACTTCATGAACTACATTTAGACCGATTGATGTTGCGTAGGCGTCAACTTCACGGATGATGTGAGCATTATCTTCTACTGAGAAGTAGTCCTTTCCTGTCTGTGAATTAACGAACACAGCCCCCAGTTCTTTGTTGTTGTCGAGTTGCTGTTTTGATAGCGAAATATGATCGCTGACAGAAGCACCATCACGAAAAAGGTCAGAGTGCTGGTGGCCGATAAAGTCTAAGTCATATCCTTCGAGCAAACATTTCATTTGATGCTTGTCGTTTTCTCCAAAAGGAGCGGGACCTTCCACACCGTGAAATCCCGCTTCTTTGATCTTCTTCAGATTTGCCTGAAGAGAGTGTTCGGCCATTCCCCACATGCCGCGTACGAACTTTATCCGCATCTTAGAAATTTCTCCGTGCATTATTTTCGCCACCTTATTCTCTGTATTTTGGCAGCTTTCTCTCTTCAGCACTCGAGACGTGCTTGAGTCGGAAAAAACATCAGTACAAAACATAGCGCTTTTGTGCTGGGAAGAAAGTACGAAAAAGGACAATTCTGTTCATGGGAGTGCCGCAGAGCAGTGAGTCCTATTCATCGCTACTTTTCACAGATTGCAGTGAATAGACAACGGCCGATTTTTCAGCTGCCTATAATGATGCAGCAGAAGCAACGAACTTTTGTTTTGCATCAGATATAGGGGGAAGAGGTATGGCACAAGGAAAGACACTGGGTTTTATTGGACTGGGGTTAATGGGTAACCCAATGACAGCGCGGTTACTAAAAGCGGGTTTTAGCGTCAATGTGTGGGTGAGAGACTCCAAAAAGGCCAAAACTGCGACAGAAGCAGGCGCGAAGCTATGTGTAACCATAGATGAGCTTGTACAGCATTCGGACATTTTGATGTTGTGCGTGTCTGACACTGCAGCCGTTGAATCCGTGATTGAAGGACCTCAAGGCGTACTGGAGGCAATCAAGAATAATGATAAAGCCTCACTGTCTCTGATTATTGATTTCTCCAGTATATCGCCACAAGCGACAACCAGACTGGCTCGATCGACAGGTGACTGTGGTGTCAAATGGATAGATAGCCCAGTCTCTGGCGGTGTGGCAGGGGCGGAAAGTGGCTCTCTTGCTGTAATGTGTGGCGGCGATAAGTCTGAGATTGAGTCCTTGTCGCCGATTTATGCGGTGCTTGCTAAAAACGTGACCCATGTTGGCGATGTGGGGAGTGGCCAAGTAACAAAAATTGCGAACCAAATGCTAGTAAGTTGCAATGTAATGGTCATGGCTGAAGTATTTGCGTTAGCTGAAAAAGCCGGTGTCGATGCGACCCAGATACCTTTAGCACTAAAAGGTGGGTTTGCTGATTCCTTACCACTGCAGCTCACCGGTCCTCGCATGGCGGAACAAGACTTCGAAGAGGTTAAGTGGCATGTGAAAACATTACTCAAAGATTTAGACATGGCCAATGATCTTGCATTCAGGGAGGGTTCGTCGGTTCCAATGACAGGGCTGGCTGCCGAGTTAATGCGCCTGCATGCGAATAAAGGTTACCTTGACGCTGACCCCAGTACGTTAGTTCTGCAATATGCTACTTCGCTTGATAAGTGACGTTAAGTGTTTATTTTTGTGTGACACACGAATGTGAATGTCTTGAGTTGCAGACTAAATCGTCAAAATTAAGACATAAAAATGTGCTGTTGATCGGGTAGTTGCTATTCAATATTGCGACCAGTCTGCCGGATATCTGGATTTTTCAAAGGTTTGGATTATTGAACTGCTTGACGGGTGTTTTTATAGGTGAAATATCTTTTTTTATTCACCTTTTCCTCTTCTATATTCGGCTTACATTAGGTTCTATTCATTATCATCGCAAAATAAGTTTGCATAAGTAGTGCTTTTTTTTGACTTTCATTGTCTAATTTTTAGATATAAATCACTAAACAACGATCACTTTTGACCAGCGCGATGAGGGTTTATTTTTCCTAGCAGAAAAAGAACTCGGACCTTACAATCCGCACTCAATAAAGACATATCGATTGATACTTTTTTCCTTCTTTCTGTATTTTCATGATGACATGGCAGAAAGTAAGGCTTTTATTGAATATTTAAAGGGTGGCAAGGAATGAGTCCTGAGAATTATCAGCACGAATGGCAAAAGAAGCAAACGATTGCGGAGTCAGCTTCTCCGCTTATTGGCCAGATTTATCGTCAGAAAGGTGTAGAAGTTGTTTTATTTGGCAAAACGCTCGTTAACGCCGCGACAATTGATATTCTGAAGGTTCACAGAATCGCACGCCGTTACACAGGCGAAGAACTCTCTCCTGAAAAAACACTGCCGCTCATCCAAAGCTTGTTAGCGCTTCCGCTGTCACCATGCCGTGTAGATGTGGGCCAGCTTGCTCATCAATACTGGCAGCAACACACTGACACGGACGGTGTGGTCGATTTTCTACAAACTGCCTTAGCCGACGCTATCAAAAGTGAAGACGAAGTGAAGCCTCGTGACGTTGTCTTGTATGGCTTTGGTCGCATTGGTCGCTTGTTGACGCGTTTGCTGATTGAGAAAAGCGGCCCGGGATACCCACTTAAGCTTCGCGCAATTGTTGTTCGTGGTGGTAGAGATGGAGACTTAGAGAAACGTGCTAGTCTACTCCGCCGCGATTCTGTGCATGGACAGTTTAACGGTAGCATCGAAATCGACACTGAGCGCAAAGCGCTGATTGCTAACGGTAACTACATTCAACTGATTTATGCAAACAGCCCGAAAGAAGTTGACTACACAGACTACGGTATTCAAGACGCATTGATCGTTGATAACACTGGTGTTTGGCGCGATACCGAAGGCTTGGGTCAGCACCTTGATTGCCCGGGTGCAGGAAAAGTGCTGCTAACAGCACCGGGTAAAGGTGATATCAAGAACATCGTGTTTGGTGTTAATGAAAGCATGATTGGCGCAGATGACCGCATTATCTCTGCGGCAAGCTGTACGACTAACGCCATCACACCTGTGCTTAAGGCGCTTAACGACAAATATGGTGTTGAGTCTGGTCACATCGAGACTGTTCACTCATACACCAATGACCAAAACCTGATTGATAACTTCCACAAAGGCGACCGCCGTGGACGAAGTGCCGCAATGAACATGGTACTGACATCAACGGGTGCAGCGAGTGCGGTAGCAAAAGCACTGCCTGAGCTTGCAGGTAAATTGACGGGTAATGCGATTCGCGTTCCTACGCCTAACGTTTCAATGGCGGTGGCTAATCTGAACCTTGGGACGGGAACAGACAAAGACAGCCTCAACAATTATCTGCGTGAAATGGCACTGAATTCAGAGCTGGCCGCGCAAATCGACTTTACTGAATCAACGGAAGTGGTGTCATCTGACATCGTTGGTTCACGCTATCCGGGTGTGGTTGATGCGCAGTCAACCATCGCACAGGACAACCGCTGTGTATTGTACATCTGGTATGACAACGAATTTGGCTATTCATGCCAAGTGGTCCACTGTATGGAACAAATGATGGGTGTTCGTTATCCGACACTCCCAGGTGCATAAAAGGTTGCTCCACAACTTTTAAATACCTGTCAGTAACGACATTGGCTCTCCCGCCAACTGAGGGTCAAAAGCCTTATAATAATAATGAGTGGACAGATAATTGCCCGGCATTTGCCGGGCTTTTTTTTGATCGTATCTTTCTCAGTGATTGGTTACGACTGTTTGTGTTCTGTTACCTGACTGAGTATTTCATCGCCCCAGCCCAGTAACTTTTCGTCCGCAAAGATGACGGGTGTGCATTCATCTTTAGTATCGTGTCCGTCACCTTTAACGTAATGAGTACGATAAAAAAGGACTTTGTAACTTTTATTATCTTGCTGAATGCCTCCGAGAATGACGCGTCTCCCAGTTTCTTCTTCACATCTGAATACGATGAACCGACGTTTAAATCAGCGATTTTATTCCGCATTCTTTGCCATTGTGCTTCATGACTTGATGAACTTGACCATCCCGGACCGTGCTCATCATTGCCAAGGCTGACGACACAGCCTTGTAAGGTGAGAGAAAGCAGGCCAACTGTGAGTACATGTTTTAGTTTGATAGACATTATCTTTCCTTGATTGGTGCTGACGTTATTTGTACGTCTTAGATGAAAACTTCACTTTTATGTCGTTAGGCGTTAACGACAACGTTCTAGTTTTTTGATGAGAACAGGCCAGTATTCTTCAGTTCTTGTGCGAATTTGATGAATGCGTCTTTTTTAGGCTTTTTGACTTTTACTTCTAGGCCACCCATTCCGACAAAGCCGTCTATGGTAATTGTTGGCGCATGTTTATCGACCGTCGAGGCGACCTTGTTTTCGACGCCACCCATGATGCAGAGTGTGCGTGTAATAACATTTACACTGGTAGGCACTTTTAACTCGACACCACCCATCAAGCAAAATACAGAGATCTTGACATCTTTGTGTTTGAATATCGCATCGGTAAAGTCGAGTTCAGCACCACCCATTATGGTGGCGACGTTAATTTTTTTAGGAACAATCCACGAACCAGAGCGCTCATTACCCCCCATGATGGCCAGAATAGTTTCGTCTTGGCTTTCTTCCTGATCAGCCGTGTATTGCGTACCAAACCTGTAAGACTTGGATTGAACGAAGTCGTTGTCGACTTCCATATTGAGGTCGGCGACTTGATCAATGATTTCTTCGTGGGTTTTTGCTTCCATTACGATGTCGAGGCGACGCTCGAAAGCTGCATTTGAAATAACACCATGACTGTAGTTGTAAATCAGTTTATCTACGGTTTCTTCTCTTACTTTTTCTATCGGTCTGTCATCCAACTTGACGGTCATTGTCATCTCCTTTCTTCGAAATTTATTCTTTTCTGTGCTCAGCCTTGTTTGAAATTACTACATGATTTCAGAGCTGAAGCCTAGTTTGTCTTGATGGCTATACAGCAAGTGCCGTGCCACTTTTTTTGGAGTGCCGAAACCGCATGATATGGCTATTACACTGAATATACTAATAAAGTAGCAGGTATTATTTACTAATATATGGTGAATAATACTATCGATGAGAGATGGTTATAGAGAAAATGAAAGGGCTTTTGAACGATAATGTCTACATCACAGAATTAGAGGAAATGTTTAACTGGCTAAAGCTGAATCTACATCGACTCGAGAGAGAACAGGCGGTAAGAAACAAGAGAACACCGCCTGTTGAGTTATTTAACCGATTCCAACCTCTTTAATGGGTATCTGATTATTTATCCGGTGCTCCGCCAAGATTTCTTCAAGCTCAGACATACAGCTGCCGCACCCTGTTCCCGCCGACGTGCAGGATGACAACGAGCGGACATTGGTGTGTGAGTCTTTATCGATGGCGTTGAGAATGGCGGAGCGACTGATTTGTTTACAGGCGCAAATAATATCGGATCGGTTGGGACCTGCTTCTCCACGAATGAAACGATGTGCATCAAGGTGGTCAGAGTGGAGTCCAATTAACTCATCTTGCCAACTGCCTAATGAGGTAAGCTTGTCTTCGCAAATTTCAAAGGTGCTGTTACAGACACCAGATTCAAAATTAATCTGTCGAAGCAAAGAGCTTGTCGAGAAGGTCATAGGTTGTTCAGTCTTCAGTAACGCTTTGCATAGCGCTGAGCATAAATCGGGCTGACGATGCCGAGAACTGATGTTGTAAAGATATCCATGTTCCAGCTTCTTTTTACTCCAATACACGATTTCTGCCATATTCAAACGTTCTGTTTGAATTGGCTCTGCGGTGACAACCACTGCCTCGGTTTTGACATCAATCGACATTGCACGAACAGGCGTGATTTTAAACTCCGGTTGTCCGGAGAAGGGATCACAAGCAGCATTGATGATCGAACATACGGTCGCGGAAGACGAGGTGCTCTTACTCCAATGGATCGGGGCGAAGATTTCGCCTTCATTTTGTGTTGCAGAGACTTTTGCTCTGAATATGCCGCTCCCTGTCAGGCTTTTCACCGAGACCAATGCGCTTTCTCTGATCCCATAGACAGCCGCATCATTGGGTGAATATACAATGTAGGTTCATCGATGTGACTTGCCAGCGTGCTCGATAAACCCGTTCGCGTCATGGTGTGCCACTGGTCGCGAAGACGGCCAGTATTTAAAACCAGCGGGAATAAATCAGATATCTGATTGGCAGGCAACGAGTAAGCGGTTGGAATGAAACGTGCGCGACCGTCAGGTGTGGGGAACCTGTTATCACTGAAAAGGCGCGTTGAGATGACCTTTTCTGTATTTTGATCGGAATGAGAGTCCAATAGTGGCCATTGAACAGGCGGCAGCTGGTCATACTCCAACTGACTAAGCTGCGACAACCCTTGGAGGTTAAGCTCTCTGTAGTGATGTTGTCTGTCGTTATTTAAGGTGGTCAGTTGAGCATGTTCAGCAAATATCTCAGCTTCATTTCGATAATTGAAGGAGTCACCAAACCCCATCTTTTTTGCTACTTCACAGATGATCCACCAGTCGGGTTTTGCTGCGCCGGGCGAGGGCAGGAGTTTACGCTGACGGGATATTCGTCGTTCGGAGTTAGTGACAGTGCCTGATTTCTCGCTCCAACCTTGTGCGGGAAGTCTAATATGAGCGTGTCTCAGTGTGTCATTATCGTCCACGCAGTCTGACACAATGACACATGGGCAGTGGGCAAGTGCCCGGTTAACTTTGTCACTGTCAGGAAGACTGACCGCAGGATTAGTCGCCATTATCCAAACGGCTTTTATGTCACCTTTTTGAATGGCATCAAACATATCGATGGCTTTTAACCCCGGTGACTTGCTCAATCTCTCTGTCTGCCAAAAATCACTTAGCAAGACGTAGTGTTCTTGATTACCAAAATCCAGGTGTGCAGCCAACATATTTGCCAGCCCGCCTACTTCTCTTCCTCCCATCGCGTTGGGCTGTCCGGTAACAGAAAAAGGCGTCGAGCCCGGCTGACCAATTCTTCCCGTTGCAAGGTGACAGTTAATAATGCTGTTAACTTTGTCAGTACCGGAGGTGGATTGATTCACACCCTGTGAGTAAACAGTGACACTGCGTTCTGTCTCGGTGAACCATTGATAGAAAGTTCTGATGTCTTTTTCATCAAGCCCTGTGTATGTGTGTACGTGTTTAATACTCGAAAATGGCTTGGCAGCCTCACGAGCGAGCTCAATATCTTTAGTGTGATGAGCAATGAAATCGCGATTTTCAGATTGGCTATCAAAAATATGGCTGAGCAGACCATTAAACAACGCAATGTCACTGCCAGGAATCAGCGGTAAGTGAAGATCTGCTATTTCACAGGTGGCTGTTTGTCTTGGGTCAATCACAACAACTTTGGTGCCACGTTCAAGTTTGGCAGCTTTGAGACGTTGATAAAGAACAGGGTGACACCATGCGAGGTTTGAACCAGTCAGCACCACAAGATCGGCAAGTTCAAGATCGTCATAACAACCTGACACGCAATCTTCACCAAATGCACGTTTGTGACCCGCAACAGAAGAGGACATACATAGGCGAGAGTTGGTATCGATGTTTGCGGTACCAATGAAACCTTTGGCAAGTTTGTTGATAGCGTAATAGTCTTCCGTCAGTAATTGCCCTGATACATAAAAAGCCACGGCATCTGGCCCATGCTCACTGATCACTGCCTGCAATTCAGACGCTGTCTTTGATAACGCGTCTTCCCAACTTACTGTTGTTCCATCAATAGAGGGCGTCAGCATACGGTCTTCATGTGATAGGGTTTCACCGAGAGTGAGGCCCTTGGAGCAAAGCTTTCCAAAATTTGCAGGGTGTGACTCGTCGCCGCGCACGGCCAGACTTCCATCCGGGTTCACACTTGCTTCGATACCGCATCCCACGCCACAGTATGCACAGGTAGATTTCACCCAACTTTTCTTATCCATCATTATTCGCAGCTCCATCTCTGTGAGGACGTAAATTTTCTATTGAAGATGAAATAGCAATAAGTGCGCCAGTAACAAAGAAGCTCGAAATAAGAGAGGAGAATTAGAAATTCATCATTATTTTCAATAACTAATTATATTTTTGGTGAACGTTAATACTCAGGCTTTCGCTTGCTTTCGAAAAGAAATATATGGAGTTTGATTAATATGGTGCACTTTTTTTGAAAAGTGCACGAATTAAGTGCTTTTCAGTGGGAAATCAACAGCTGGCGGGTCGACGCAAGCGGAGAAAAAACAGGTGCCCCATGCGTAACCGTTTGATTTACTTGATTACTCTAAAATAACTATACCAGTTGGCATTCTCTTTGCTCAGTTGTGAAAAAAGATAACAACAAAAGGAAGCAAGGGATGCCTGACTCTCGACGGAATTTACGTCGGTTTGACCCGTCTTCATCGACGCTTGTTGAACTGAAGGAAAAGCAAAATCGCCGCTGCCGGAAAGGTAATGTGACGCTGGTGGGTGCCGGACCCGGTGACCCAGATTTACTGACTATTAAGCTCTGAGAGCCATAGAGTCGTCTGATGTGGTGGTCTATGACCGCTTAGTGAGCGATGAAATTCTCGCCCTCGTCCCTCCCTCTTGCCGTCAAGTCTACGTGGGCAAAGCAAAAGGCATGCACAGCATGTCGCAGTCAGATATTAACGACACCCTTCTGGAATTTGCTAACGCGGGCAAAAACGTCTGTCGCCTTAAAGGCGGAGACGCGTTTATTTTCGGTCGTGGGGGTGAGGAAATGTTGCACCTCCGTGAGCATGGCATAGAGGTATCCCTGATTCCGGGTATCACTGCTGCGTCAGGGTGTACGGGTTACGCGGGTATTCCATTAACACATCGTGGCTTATCCCAAGGGTGCACCTTTGTGACTGCTCATGCTGAGAAAACACTGTCAATCGATTGGCAAGCCCTGGCAAGCCTTAACCACACTTTGGTGTTCTATATGGGGCTCAGCAAACTGGGTTCCATCTCCCAGCGACTTATCAACGAGGGGTTGAATGTGAATACCCCGGTCGCAGTGATCGAGAAAGGTTGTACGGCTAATCAACGTACTTTCACTGGCACACTTCACTCTATTGAAGACCTCATCTCACAACATACCGTTTCTTCTCCCTCTTTGATCGTTGTGGGTGATGTGGTTGATCTCGCTGACCAGTTGTCATGGTTTACGTCTGAGCATGTACTGCCGAATAAGCAAAAGACCAGCCAGAAACTGGCATGAACAAGGAATGAATGATGAACAAGAAACGCATTGTAGTTGTCGGGAATGGCATGGTAGGTCACAGATTCATCGAAGAAATGATCGCCAAAGAAGGTGTTTTTAACTGCGAGTTAATTACGTTTGCTGAGGAAGATCGACTGGCGTATGACCGTGTCCAGCTGAGTGGCTTTTTCAGTGGGAAAACAGCTGACGATTTATCCTTGACTGACGAAGCGCACTACGAAAAATCAGGTGTCTCGTTCTATTTGAATCAGCAAGTTACTGAGATAGACCGCGCCAACAAATCGATCACGACGGACAAAGGCGAGACCCTCAGTTATGACAAATTGATCCTCGCTACAGGCTCATATCCTTTTGTTCCACCTATTCCGGGTCATGAACAATCACACTGTCATGTATACCGTACGATCGCAGACCTCGAAGCCATATCTGCTTCCGGAGAACAGAGCAAAGTCGGTGTTGTTATCGGCGGTGGGCTATTAGGGCTTGAAGCAGCCAATGCGCTGCAGAACATGGGGCTGAAAACCCATGTTGTTGAATTCGCGCCGCGCTTGATGGCCGTTCAGCTTGATGAAGGTGGCGGTGAACTGCTTCGTCATAAAATCGAGGATCTTGGTGTCGAAGTACATACTAGCAAAGCGACAGAATGCATTACTGATGGTGATAGCTGTCGTTACAAACTGGCTTTTGCCGATGGTACAGAGTTAGAAACTGACATGGTGGTGTTCTCGGCGGGTATCCGTCCGCAGGACGCACTGGCACGTCAATGTGGCCTTGATATTGGTGAACGTGGTGGCATCGTCATCAATGACAGCTGCCAGACCAGCGACCCAGATATTCTCGCGATTGGTGAATGTGCGCTTTGGGATAACCGAATCTTTGGCTTAGTGGCTCCCGGTTATCAGATGGCGCGTGTTGCAGCATCTGTTATCACGGGCGAAGAGGCGGCATTTACGGGCGCAGACATGAGTACCAAACTCAAACTATTAGGCGTCGATGTAGCAGTATTGGTGATGCTCATGGCGCAACACCGGGTGCGCAAACTTATACTTTGTCCGACGGTTTGAAGGGTGTTTACAAGCGCATTGTTGTCTCGGAAAAAGGCGATAAATTACTCGGTGCCGTTTTGGTCGGCGACGTTGATTCATATCCAGACTTGTTGCAGACAATGCTCAACAGCATGCCATTACCTGAGCAGCCATCCGTTCTGCTTTTACCTGATGTGTCAGAAAGCGGTGGTACAGGTGCGTCAATGGACGCATTACCAGATACCGCTCAGATTTGTTCATGTTACGACGTGTCAAAAGGACAGATTAAAGAAGCTGTCGCGGCTGGTTGCAGTGACATGGGTGCATTGAAAGCTGAAACCAAGGCGTGCACTGGCTGCGGTGGTTGTGCGGCATTGACGAAGCAAGTCATGGACGCAGAACTGGCTGCGATGGGCCATGAAGTCAACAATCACATCTGTGAGCATTTTGCATACAGCAGACAAGAGCTGGCAGACATTGTTCGTGCGACTCGGGTTAAGACGTTTGCTGAACTGCTCGAAAGCCACGGATCTGGCTTGGGCTGTGATGTGTGTAAGCCCACAGTAGGCTCGATACTCGCCTCATTCTGGAACGATTACATTCTTGAGTCTGAGCATATTGGGCTGCAGGACACCAACGACATTTATCTCGGCAACATGCAAAAAGACGGAACTTACTCAGTCGTACCCCGTATTGCAGGTGGCGAAATCACCCCAGATAAACTGATTGTGTTGGGGCAGGTCGCCAAAGACTTCAATCTCTACACCAAAATCACTGGTGGTCAGCGGGTCGACTTATTCGGCGCGCAACTTCATGAGCTCCCTAAGATTTGGCGGATATTGGTTGATGCGGGCTTTGAGACGGGTCACGCTTACGGTAAATCGGTGCGTACCGTCAAATCCTGTGTCGGCTCCACCTGGTGTCGTTATGGCGTTGATGACAGTGTTGGCTTCGCCATCGATGTAGAGAATCGCTATAAAGGCCTCCGTTCTCCTCACAAACTCAAATTCGCTGTGTCAGGGTGTACCCGTGAGTGTGCGGAAGCGCAGTCAAAAGATATCGGTATTATTGCGACTGAAAACGGCTGGAACCTCTATGTTTGCGGAAACGGCGGTATGCGCCCACGTCACGCAGACCTGTTCGCCTCTGACCTCGATAAAGAAACTCTCATCCGCTACATCGACAGAGTACTGATGTTTTATATCCGTACCGCTGACAGATTGCAGCGCACCTCGGTATGGCTTGAAAACATGGAGGGCGGTCTGGATTACCTTCGTGAGGTCATCATTGAGGACAAGTTGGGTATCGCCGATGAGCTTGAAAAAGAAATGGCGGCGACATTGGGACGTTACCAGTGTGAATGGAAAACCACGCTGGAATCGCCAGAAAAGCTGGCCCGTTTCCAACACTTCGTCAACAGCAAACAACCTGACTCAAGCCTCGCTTACAAGGTGGAGAGAGGTCAGCGAATTCCTGCTCCACCCGTTGCGACAGAGAAAGATATCCCCGTCGTGAATGTCAGTGCTTAAAAGAGGAAATGATCATGAATAATTGGCAAACCATTTGCGAGCACGAGGCATTAATTGCAGATACTGGTGTTTGTGCGCTGGTCGGTGACGAACAAGTGGCCATATTTCTATCGAGCCATGATAACGGCCTTTATGCGGTCAGTAATTACGACCCGATAGGCAATGCAAATGTTCTTTCACGTGGGATCATTGGATCTGTCGAAGACAGGCTGGTGGTTGCCTCCCCCCTCTATAAACAACACTTTTGCCTTAAATCCGGTGAGTGTCTTGAGCAGGATGACGTGAAACTCAGCACATTTGATGTGCGTGTTGAAAGTGGTCAGGTTCAGGTAAAACTGAGCGCCTGAAACCGTTTAACGCCTAAAGGCGCTGTAATTTAGACAGCGCCTTAGCCCAACGATTTTGATTGATTACCGATGAAGTCCGCTTCATCGGGAAAGGATTCTTTTGTCTTTTTAAAGGAGAACAATATGTCGACGAGTGCGGGACTAAATATATTTTCGTTTAAAGGAAAAATGAAAATACTCCATCTAAGTTGGATGGCTTTTTTTGTCACTTTCGTTGTTTGGTTTAACTTTGCCCCCTTATTGCAGGCGGTAAAAACAACGCTTGGATTAACCACAGAACAAATTAAAACCCTGCTTATCCTCAACGTAGCGCTTACCATTCCTGCTCGCGTTTTGATTGGTATGTTGACCGATAAATATGGCCCACGTTTAATTTATTCCCTTCTACTGGCCATTTGTTCAATTCCCTGTTTTGTGTTTGCTTTTTCTGATTCCTTTCTTCAAGCGGCGATAGCACGATTTGCCTTGGGCTTTATTGGTGCCGGTTTTGTTATCGGTATTCGCCTTGTCTCTGAATGGTTCCCACATAATGAGTTAGGTACCGCAGAAGGTATCTATGGCGGCTGGGGTAACTTTGGTTCAGCGGCGGCTGCCTTCACGTTGCCAACTATTGCTGTGATGTTTGGCGGCGATGATGGCTGGCGTTATGCGATGGCGATAACGGGGGCAATGAGCCTGATTTTCTCAGTCATCTTTTATTCCAACGTTAGTGATACCCCGAAAGGCGCGACTTATTTCAAACCGAAAAACGGTGGCGCGATGGAAGTGACATCGACCGGAGACTTCTTCCTGCTGCTTATCATGAAAGTACCTATGTACGCAGCACTTGCATTATTAAGCTGGAAGTTATCACCCGAAGGTATCGGCATGATAAGTACTCATGTTGCTGGCCTAATTTACGCCGGTCTCGCTGCCTTTTATCTGTTTGACGCCTCTCAGGTCTGGAAAGTGAATAAACACATATTCTCTGAACCAGTGCCTGAAATTCACCGTTATAACTTCAAACAAGTGGCGGTGCTGAACGTCCTTTACTTTGCAACATTTGGCTCTGAGCTGGCTGTTGTATCAATGCTGCCTCTGTTTTTCTCAGAAACCTTCGAACTGACGCCAGTCGTTGCGGGTATGGTTGCGTCGGCTTATGCTTTCATGAATCTAATGTCACGTCCGGGTGGTGGATGGTTGTCCGATAAATTTGGTCGCAAACCTACGCTGTTAATTCTCACCGCAGGTCTGGCTGTTGGCTACTTCGTCATGGGTAACGTTGATAGCAGTTGGCCTGTTTGGCTTGCCGTCGTTGCTGCAATGGGGTGCTCTTTCTTCGTTCAGTCAGGTGAGGGTGCAGTATTCGCTGCTGTTCCGCTCATCAAGCGCCGTATGACAGGTCAAATCGCCGGTATGACAGGGGCTTACGGTAACGTTGGTGCAGTGTGCTACCTGACGGTGCTGTCCCTTGTTGATTACAGCACATTCTTCATGATTATTGCAGCGACGGCTGTCCTTGGCTTTGTCACCCTGTTCTTTATGGAAGAACCGAGTGGGAAGATTGCTGAAGTGAATGATGATGGCAGTGTGACACTGATTGATGTGGCTTAATGATTGAAGGTGTAATGGAAAAAAGCGTGATTCAATCAACGGAAAGACAACGCGAAGCCGAATTGGCTTCGCGCTTGTTAACTGTCAGTTTTGGTGGTTGCTCGGATACAGGGCATCGCGATGAAAATCAGGATGCCTTCGCTGCAACGCTGCCTGCCAATCTTACTGAGCGCCAACACAAAGGTATGGTGGCCTGTATCGCTGATGGCGTAAGTTGCAGCGATAACAGCCAACTTGCCAGCCAAACCAGCGTGACCCATTTTATCGAGGATTACCTATCAACGGCCAAGACGTTACCAGTAAAAGAGACTGCTGGTTCGGTGCTCAATAAGTTAAACCAATGGTTGTTCCATCACGCGCAACAAAGCACGCTAAAACATAATGCAATGGTGACATCATTTTCGTCACTGGTGATTAAATCAAATACCGCTCACCTCTTTCATTGTGGTGATTGCCGGGTCTATTTATTGAGAGGTGGAGAACTTCGTCGCCTGACGCGTGACCATCGTTGCTACACCCACAATGAGAAACACTACCTGACACGTGGCTTGGGTATGGATAGCCATCTTGAAGTTGATTACCAAGCTCACGATGTGAAAGCAGGGGATTTATTGCTGTTAACGACAGACGGCGTGCATGAAGCACTGACAACGGATCAGATGACATCACAGCTATCGGGCCTATACGCAAATGCAAATGATACAGGCGAAAACCCGACGTTAGAGCACGCCGCCAAACAGTTGGTAAAAGCGGCAAGACAAAATGGCTCGACAGACAATGGCACCTGTTTACTGGTCAGTGTAAACAACTTGCCACTTGCCATGTTTGACGAGATTGCGGCTGATAAGCGAACCCGACGTATTCCTCCAGTGCTTGAAGCAGGCCAGAAAATTGATGGTTATACGATAAAACGTATTATCTATTCAGGTAGCCGAAGCCACCTCTATCTTGCAAAGAATACACAAGATGGCCGTGACTACGTGCTGAAAATGCCATCTGATAACTTTGCTGATGACTTTGATTACTTACAGGGGTTTATTCGAGAGGGTTGGATAGGGCAACAAGTCAGTCACCCGAGCATTTTAAAAGTCTATTCTCAGCCGTCATCGACGCCGTTTCTCTACCATGTTTGTGAGTGGGTCGAAGGGGTGTCGCTAAGGCAATGGATTGATGATAATCCCCGAGCTGATATAGCGACTGTAAGAGTGATTGCTGCTGAGATGGTAGTCGCGATAAGAGCACTACAACGTGCCGGTATTTATCATCGCGATATCAAACCTGACAACATTATGATCCGGCCTGATAAAACGCTGACGCTAATTGATTTTGGCAGTGCATATGTTTCCGGTTATCAGGAATTGAATAACGGCGCGGACAGTTCTGATCCTGTCGGCGATTTAAATTATCTCGCGCCTGAGTGCTTAACAGAACCCAAGCCAGGCATTAAATCCGAAATGTTCTCGCTCGGCGTGACCTTGTATGAAGTGTTGACAGGTGAACTCCCTTACAAGCGAGTCACCTCCCAACGTTTAGGAAGAACTGTAAACAGCATGGAATATATTCCCGCTAAATCCCGTCGTAATGACGTACCCAGTTGGTTTAATGCGGCGTTGAAAAAAGCCTGTCACCCAGATGAGCAAAATCGCTTTCAGGCGCTATCAGAATTTATAGCTGCCTTACAGAAACCCGAGCACATCGAAGCTGGAACTGAGAAAGCGCCTTTGCTGGAACGCAACCCAGTTTTGTTTTGGCAGGGTATCAGCGGATTGCTCTTGATACTGCTTCTGACGCAGTGGTTTTTCTGACTTCTCAATAAATATATAACCACGACAACTCAATTACTTACATATTTTTCATAAAAACTAAAAATAAAAAACATTGATTTTTAAAAATGACAACAATACACTGCGCACCCTAAATGAACGATGTTTTATTTTTCGTATTTTAAATGTGATCAGGTAATAACCTGAATGAAGAGAACGTTATGAATAAAGTCCGAGTTTTATTTCTGCTGGCTGTCGCAGCCATTTTCACTGGCTGTACGTCGATCCCGAATGCGCCTATCAGCACCGAAAAAGCCACGTACAGCACCAGCGAAAAGAGTATTGTGTTCGGCAAACTGACTGTAAAGAATGAAAACGCGACATCATTTCAGCCAGAAGTTTGGAACTTGAAGGGAAGCTCGAACGGAGAGCAATTTACCTATTCTGTTCGAAATAACCTGATTGCAGATCATGGTGAAGAAGGCCGTGAGTATTTCTTCAGCTTTGAAGCGCCTGGAGGTCAAGCGCAACTTGAAGAACTGACGCTTCATGCAGGTATGTCATTGCTGATTTCTGCGAATGGTGCGCTGGCGCTTCAGAAAACGATTGATGTAGAGAAAAATAAAGTTATCTATATCGGTGATATTACAGCGACAATTGTTGAGAAGAAAGACAACGAAAAATCAGTAGGTCCTGCTATTCCATTGATTGACCAACGCGTTGCTGGATTCTCAAACGGCACCTTTGTGGTGGACGTTAAAGACAACTTCGATCAGGATGTGGCGCTGCTGAAAAAGACCTACCCAGCAATGGAAAATCTGACATTTACCAAGTCTGTCATGAGCAAGCCTGCTGTTTACCGATAAGCAAGAGATTTAAATTCAAAAAGGCACTGCCCATACTGATATAAGTAAGGTCAGTGCCTTGTTCATATTTGTTAGCCAGAACGCGATATCTTCCGATAGTAAGCGGCTGAGTTACCCCTTCACTGCCGCAATCACAGACACCTCAACCAAGAGTTCAGGGCGAGCCATCGCTGCTTCGACACAGGCGCGTGCTGGAGCATGACCTTCAGGTACCCATGCATCCCATACTTCGTTCATGTCTTTAAAATCTTTCATGTCTTTGATGTAAACAGTTGCGCTCAGCATGTGTTCACGATCAGAGCCCGCTTCTACAAGCAGTGCATCTACTTTGTCCAGCATGGTCTGGGTTTGTTCTTTGATGCCTTTTGTAGCATCTGCACACACCTGGCCGCACAGGTAGACCGTGTTGTTGTGAACCACAATACGGCTCATTCTTTGTTTGGTATGTTTGCGCTCGATGGTCATGACTCTTCTCTTTTACGTCGTTGTTTTCGTTGCCACAAGTGTACAGACTCCCAATAAAAATGCAGTCTGTACGGCTAAAAACGTCGAGTTTAGTTGAGATTTTTTAACTGTTGGACCAACGCTAACCTGCCGACACCGTCGATAACATCGAGTTGCCAGAAGTCCAATGCTGCATACAAAAGAATAGTGTTTTGCTCATAAGGCAGCTCTTGCTGTTGCAATGACTTGGCAAAACGCAGCGCTTGCTCAGATCCGTTTTGATGATAAGTGCTTAATATGGCCAACGTATTTTCTTCGGCCGTTACCGTGCGTTGCTTAGGTGTATAACCTAGTTGCTCTATGGTCGCTTCGGCCATTGTCCACACTGACCATGGGTTTTGTCCTGTGATGACATTACCGTCTACTTCAACGTTATTCAGATACATTGCACCTGCGCTGAATTTAGCGCCCTTTTCGACAAGCGAGGTTTGAAGTAACTGACCGAAAACCTCTTTGGCATCAGGTATCAATAACAGTTCTTCTTGATTGGTAAATGCAGTAATGCGTTTGTTTGCAATGATGTGTTCACCCTGTTCGTTTTTTGCGCCCAGTAGTGCGGCAGGCCCATGACAAACAGCAACTATTGTTTTGTTACTGTTATAAAAGTGCTCAACCAGTTCGGTAATTTCAGGGTTACCGATGAAGTCGAACATGGTGCCTTTCCCACCGACAAAATACACAGCCTGGTAGTCGTGTGGATTGATATCGCTGAGTTTTATCGTGTCTTCCAGCTTTTTCGTCGCCACTTCATCGTTTAAAAACGCATAATCGTACTGATTCATGTCATCGCCATCTTTCACTTGTGGAGGCAAGCCACCTTGTGGACTGGCGATATCGACACTAAAGCCGTTAGCTTCAAAGACATAATAAGCGCGAGATAGTTCTGTAAGCTCATAGCCGACACGTTTGCCAGTATCACCTAACTCGCTGTGACTGGTGACAACCGCCAAAATCTTTCCGCGATGCTCGGGAATGTTCTCTGTCAGGTAGGGTAAATCGCTTTTTTGTGTATTGGTGAAATCGTGCTTGTAAGCGTCTCTGTCGACAAGGGAATAGACCCAGAAGCCTGACGCAACAACCAATCCAGTGATGATCAGTAAACCGAGAAATATCTTCTTAACCATAATATTCGCTCCTTAATGAGATTGAGAACGAGCTTATGGTGGGCGTTGTGAAATGAGTGTGAAAAACGCTCTTTTTCTTTCAGATAAATACCGTCTGCTTACAGGTGAGTTTCGCTAGTCATCTAACGCCAGAGATACCGCCTCTTCTGCATGAATAGCGGTGGTGTCGAACAATGGCACTTCTGTGTCGTTGCCAGAAATGAGAAGTCCAATTTCAGTGCAGCCAAGAATCACAGCTTGTGCGCCTTGTACTGCTAACTTATCAATAACCCTGAGATAAGCTTGCTTTGATTCTTCGCGGATCTCACCAAGGCAAAGTTGGTTGTAGATAACGTCATGCACCATCGCTCTATCCGCTTCATCAGGCACAATGACATCAATGCCAAAATTTGATTGGAGTCTTCCTTTGTAAAAGTCTTTCTCCATGGTAAACCCAGTCGCTAACAGACCCACTTTGGTTATCTCGTTGGCCTGTAACTTAGCGGCAATTGTGTCGGCAATGTGTATAACAGGTATGGAGACGGCATCTTGTACTTGCTCGAAGACAAGGTGCATGGTGTTGGTACAGATGAGAATAAGGTCAGCACCGCCGCGTTCTAGGTTGGCCGCTGTATCTGCCAAGATATTTCCAGCAGCCTGCCAATCTCCTCTGCGTTGCAGCGCTTCAATTTCAGCAAAGTTGACACTGTAGAGCAGGCATTGTGCGGAGTTAAATCCGCCTTTGCGCGCTTTTACTTCTTCGTTGAGGGTTTTGTAGTAAAGCGCTGTTGATTCCCAGCTCATCCCGCCAATCATGCCAATGGTCTTCATCTGTTTTGAATCCTTTTTTGGTATCTAATCGCTGTTGCCTTGATGCGTTCAAGGTAACTTTCGCTGCCATCGGGCTCAAACCCAGCATGAAGATAGAACTGGTGCGCGCCATCATTGCCTTTCAGTGCCCATAAGGTTACTGCGCTAAAATCTTCACCCTTTAGCGCATTTTCGACCGCGTTAATAAGCAAAGATCCTACGCCTTTTCGGTAGTGTTCCGGGTGTATGTATATGGATGTCAACTCAGCCGTCGTATTGCTATTCGAATCCGCATCGCGTGTTGCGGAGTAATGGGCAAAACCTATTGCCTGGTTGTCTTCAACAGCAATGAATACAGAGTCTGACTCACCAAGTATTTGTTGCCAAGGAGCGATTCTCGATGTCGCCGTAAAGTTATCTAGAAAGTTATCACAAACCAGCCCGCGGTATGTGGCATACCAAGAACTTGTCTGAATGATTGCAATGTCATGAGCATCTGCCTGACTGGCTTTTCTTATAGAGATCAAACTCATTCCTTTGGTGGTTTACGTTATGTTTATCCAACGTATTTCGTTACTCGGTTACGGTAAAGGCAAGATACTAATAGCGAGTGAAAATGCGAGTTACTACGAGGTTTTTAAACCCATTTGACTAGGTACAGTTGTCCTTCTGAGTAAGACAGTTCTCAGAAGGACAAGTGTTCGCATCCGTTAGGCGGGGGAGGCGAGCGGCGCGGCTGATTGGCGCTTGAGTTGCCAGAACATCCACACAGTTAGCGCCGATGCGGTGCAAGAGAGCGAGACCCAAACGCTGTAGTGCCAAAGAGCACGCTAAACGCGAACAACACTAAAGCGATGACGACAAGTTTTCCACCTGTCAGCCAGTTAGCGATCTTGGCTTGGTTGACTGACTGAAAATAGACGGCACCGACTAACAGTAGACCTTCCATTGGCAAGCCCCAGAATAAAGTCGCATTCCCTCCACCGCAGTAGCTTCGAGTGCAGGGTTCTCGCTGGAAAATGCCGCAACAAGAATATCTGGCCAGATGTAGACGAACAGCAGTCCGAATGCTGCGATAACCATGGTCGATGCAAAGGCAATGTCCCTGCTGGCTTTGACGCGATCAAGACGATTGGCACCGTAGTTGAAGCTGGTGATAGGCTGCATGCCCAGTGCGATCCCCTCAAATATTAGGTAGAAGAATGCTTCGATATAGCTGACGATCGCATAGGCGGCGACGTGGACCGTGCTGTTCAAAGACAGAAATGCCATGTTGTGAAACGTGAGGACCACAGACAGATACAGATACATCAAAAAGCCCGGCGTTCCGATTTGGAAAACATCTCTGATGATTGATGCTGACGGCATCATGCTGGCGAGGGTAATTCTCAGCCGCGTGCGGTCGCGGAAAAAATGCTGGAGGCAGAGAAATGCGGTGACGGCTTGCGAGAGCATGGTCGCTATTGCTGCGCCGGTTAACTCCCAGGGAATAACTACAATCAATAGCCAGTCGAGCACGATGTTCAGCAAGCCACCGAGGATCATAATGCCAGTGACCAATTTTGGCTGTTCATCATTTCTGAGCAATGTCGAAAATGCCATGGTCAGAATCGCAAATCCACCTAAGGCGAAATACCAGCGCAGGTAGGTACTGGCCATGGAAAGAATCGGCTCTTTTGCTCCCAACCAATGCAGAATGTCGTCGGCGAAGATAAGACCTAACGCAGACGTGAGTAATGTCATCAGTAGGCAAAGTGAAAATGCATTCCCGACAATTTTTTGAGCGTTTTCAGCATTCTTTTGGCCGAGGTTAATGGAAACCAGTGACGACGCCCCCATGCCCACCAAGTTGCCTAGTGCATAGAGCACCGAGCCAATAGGATAGGCGATCATGATGGCGGCGAGACCGTCTTCACCAATAAACTGACCAATGAAAATACCATCAACGGCGACATAGATGCCCGTGACCAACATGGCGGCAATGGTTGGCAGTGAATAACGCAGAAACAGTTTGAAAACGGATTCGTCAACGAGTTGTTGATTGTTAGAGAGTGTGGCTGAGGTCATAAATCCTAATCCAACAAAGCGGATACATCAGGCGGTAGCCATTTCTTTTTCTGCAACTCAATTAAGAATGATTGGTAATGTTTTCTTCGAAGAAGATTTCTTTGAGATTAGCAGTAAATTGCAGCCATTTTGCGAGCAGAATGGGACTAAAGCAACAATAAAAAATGTGTTGGATGATTAATGATTGTTTACGGCTTTTAGGTCAAATAGCCCAGTGGTCTAGCGCCACTGATTTAGAGCGATTTTATAAAATTCACCGAACGTTCTACTTCATCAAAGCCGAGCTTTTTGTGAAGCGTGATAGAGGCTTCATTACTCAGTTCTGTATCACTGGCCATGTGCGAAAATCCACGCTCCTTCGCCCACGCTTCAGCACTTTTGATAAGTGCTGAGCCATAGCCCTGACCACGTTTAGAGTCAGAAACATACCACCCCTCGATATAGGGAACGTATTTGTTGGGTGCCCCCTCTGCGTGGCTACGCACATTAATTTCGATGAAACCTACCAGACTATCCTCACTATCCCTAACACCAAACGCTGTGACAATGTCATGACTATCCCCGCAGAGATACTCTTCAATATCTTGCTCATGTGGACCTTTTGACGTTGGCCAGAGGCGATTCCGCAATTCAGCCCACTCTTGTTTGTCATCGATCATCATTGGACAGACACGCATCATTAACGTCCTCATGGCTATCACAGGGTTACCAGCGTGATAGTGTCGTTTGCTGTATCAAAAGGGTAAATTTTGCTACCCTGCGCCTCGAACTAAAACAAAGGGTAATATAATGAAATCGCCGTGTATTGGTGCGTGTAAAAATCAGGGCGGTATCTGCAAGGGTTGTCACCGAACCATGGATGAAATCGTGAAATGGGTCCAGATAGGTGAAGAAGAGCGTGAGGCTATCATGGACAAGTTGTTGGGAAGAATGTCTACCCACGCCTGTCCAGAGTGTAATGAGCCGATGCAGTGTGATATCAGTGCGGGTGAGTCTTCATGCTGGTGTTTTTCTCTGCCAACCCGCGATGTCTCTGATTCTGCAGATAGCTCAGTTTGCCTGTGCCGCAAGTGTTTATCTAAAAAAGCACTTTCCGTAAGTTACTGAGTTTGCAATCAATCTGGTCATGAATCTTTGAAAGTTCCAGACATATTTTTTGTATAGCCTCGCAAAGCCCCTCGCTCGAGAGAATTAATCTCACAAAAACAGTTTGTTGGCATCCCTTTCTTGGTGGTGCCGTTTTAAAACTATCCAGTCTTTTCAATTTATTAACAAGAAAGGGGTTTTCCCATGAAAAAACTGGCATTGAGCGCGGCACTGAGCCTTTGTATGGCCGGAAGTGTTGCTGCAGAGCCTGTTGTTGGTGGCTATTTTGCAGACTGGCAGTATAACAACGAGCAAAACCCATACACAGTGAAGGACATTCCTGCCGACAAGCTAACCCATGTTATTTATGCATTTTTGAGTATGTGTGGCCCGCATACTGGCGCGTCTGACGCGGTTCAAAGTCAGGTTTCTGCTGCTTGTGAAGGTAAGCCGCCATTCAGTGCTATTGTGGTTGATCAGCAGGCCGCGCTGAAGCACGACTTTGGCGATGTGTCTGTTGATGTGCCATATAAAGGCCATTTTGCGCAGCTTGCAGAGCTGAAAAAACAGCATCCTAACCTGACAATCCTGCCTTCTTTTGGTGGCTGGACCATGTCTGAGCCTTTCCACGCGATGGTGAAAGACGATGCACATATTAAGCAGTTCGCGAAAAGTGCTGTGGCACTGATTGCTGAATATGACTTCTTTGGCGGTATCGACCTTGACTGGGAATACCCAGGCGGTGGCGGTCTGACAACCTCACCATGGAACCCAGATACCAAGCTGACCGACGAGCAGAAAGAGTTAGAGAAGCAGGCTTTCACAACGCTGGTGACTGAAATCCGCAAAGAGCTTGATGCGCTGCAACTTAAAACCCGCAAAGTTTATGAGCTGTCCACGGCTGTTGGTGTAGGCCCGAAAGCGGCACAAATTGACTGGGCATCGGCTGCTCCGAAACTGACTAACATGTTTGCGATGACTTATGACTTCCTTGGCGGTTGGGGTACGCAAACAGGTCACCTGACTAACCTGCACGCGACCGAGAGAAGCTGGTGGGGCATGGGCGCTGATGTATTCGTCAATCAAATGATTGAGCTCGGTATTCCAAAAGAGAAGCTTGTTCTGGGCGCGGCGTATTACGGTCGTGGCTGGGAAGGCAGCCAGTTCGCTGGTGGCCTGCCAACGTCTGATCTGTCATCAGAAAAGGGCGCAAGCTTTGGTACAGGTGAGGCGGGTTATTTCATGTACTGGGATTTGAAAAAGAACTATACCGCTGAGCAGGGCTACAAGTATGGTTACGATGAAGAATCACAGGCTCCTTACCTTTGGAACCCTGAGAAGAAAGTCTTCATATCTTATGAAGATGAGCGTTCAGTGAAAGCCAAAGCATTGTGGGCGAAGCAGAAAGGTCTTGCAGGTGTGTTCACGTGGGAGCTGTCAGGCGACCCTGAAGACGAACTGACCGCTGCAATGAGTGAAGTCATGAACAGCAAGGTAGCAAAAAAATAATTTCGATTTAACGTGAATAAAGCCGCCTCTATCCGTTTGCATTTTTCATCTGGAAAGACTCAAACTGGTCAGGCGGCTTTTTTTATTTACTCCCTGCCCGGATACTTAATCGTCTCGGGGTCGGAGTAGTTCGGTACCGCATCATAGCTGAATACCGCATAGTATTTTTCTATCTCTGGATTGCCAAAATTGTCGTAGGTGTATTCGTCTTTACCGCCGTAAAGTTTTACGCCGTCATACGGTGATCTCGGTGGATGGAATCGATTCCGCACGACGAAACAACCGACGAAGTCTTCATCGTCAGGGTTATCCCAATTTAGCTTCACCATATTGTTTTCAACCGAGTAACTCAGGTTTTTAGGCTTACTGACTGGATGTGTGCGTCGATTGACATAGTTAACGACTAACTCGGTACTTTGACTCTTTCCATCCACGATCCACTCAACTAAACCGTTATGTACTTTAGATTCCACAGTGGCGCGGATGACAAAATAGAAAGGCGAATTTTGGCGGTGAAGCGGCCTAATTCATTGAGACTGTAACTGTCGAAAAGGAAGTAGTGTGTATTACTCTCTCGCAGCTGAGCATTACTCACTTCGTAGCCAATGTATTCGATTTTACTGCGTTGTTTAACGCTCGAATAATCGAGGTCTTGAAGCTCCACGAGTTCAATGGTGAACCTGACATCTTTACCCTGTGGTAGCGCGTTTTTATTGACCAGCTTTAAATGTGCCTGTGTGAATACCGTTTTGTCGGCATCAGGCAGATCTTGTAATGGAAACACCATTTGGCCATAAACCACATTGCCTTGTTGATCGAAGCCAGATGACAAATGTTCAGCAATCACCTCGTTTTCACAGATTGTGTTTACGGACGAGGGCTTTAGGCTCAGCGTATCTTCAGGTAACTGATAAATCAGTTCAAGATGCGGCCGATAATGCAGCCCGCTGCCGAATGGCCCGTAGCCAATATCAAACTGCATCACTTGCGAGTTATTACCGAGAGGGAGCTGTTGTGGCCCCTGAATTCTTAAGATCACCTTGCCGGTTTCAATCAGGTTTTCGACAATACTCCGTTCCACACCATTAAAATCCCACTTCATCCAAATCCCTTGTGTGACACGATCTGAGGCAATAGTGACGCCAAGCGTATGAAGGCCGGTGCCTTGTGAAGAGAGTGAAAGTCCGTTAAATCGACGTTTGCCTGCGGGTCTAGGATACTCACAGACCATTCGCCGAAATTTTCAATCTTGGCATTCACGCGGTTCATTGGATAGAGCGAGAAACCTGCTTTCGACACTGAAGAGTGAATAGGAATATTGCTGATATCAAACTCAATGATGCCCAGACTGATACCGCGCTTTTGGTCGACACCGACAAACATCGAATTGAACCCGAGATGGTCTTTGTTCTTTGTTCCCGTCTTCTCTGCGACATAACCCACGCCATCTTTCGGGGGGAACAAGGTTAACGCACATTCATGGCTGGCTAGCTTCGTTTTTAGCCGTAGTTCGGGGCTGAACGGTGATTTTATGCGGTTAACCTTATCGACGGCCCGAATGTTGTAAAAATATTGGTGCCCGCTCTTCAACTGGGTATCAGTGAAGCTCACTGACTTGGTCATGGCGACAATGTTATCGTCGCTGCAACGGCTCTTGTTCGACTGACTTCGATAGATTTCAAAATACACATCATCTTGCTGCGCATAATCCCATTCCAATGTGACGTGATTTTCTGCCACTTCCTGAATCGTGAAATTGTCCACCCGTTCGGGTGCAGAAGGTGAGTAGTTGATGCTTCGCCCAAGGCATACATCAATGCAGGGATATTCTCATTGATGCTTTCCGTCATGTTTTTCATGTAGTCAGGGATATTTCGGGTACCGACTTCAACGACGGTCGCGATAATACCCCGGCGATAATAGTATTCCCGGCCGCTTCCCTGAATCAAGTTAGCGGGCGGCTTGCCCCGATGGATACCGTATTGCCTGCCTGTTACCTTGCCAATTTCATGATTCATGTTGGCGCAGAGTACATTGAGGTCAGAGCCTTCAATCTCGACCTCATGATTGAATTTGTGCGCCGGAAAGAACACGTTTCCCTGGCTGTGGTAGTCGAGCACGATGCGAATATTCTGATGTTCTTCGACAAAGTCCTTGATTGCGCAGGTCTCGGGTTCCGAAAATGCATGAGGGCCGCCGTATGTATTTGATGCTGTATTTTGGTTATGCATAAAACGAGCGTCAAAATTGCGGTTCAGGTCGACGCCATAGGTACCATCACCGTTGTTACGTCGGTTTTTTCGCCAGAAAGAAAAATGGTTGCGCGAGAACTCAAAGCCATCGGGGTTGAGGCAGGGCACCATGTACATGGTATTGCGGCTGAGTGCGCTGAGAAGTTTGGGATTGAAGCGATAGTTGTCGACAACGTATTGAATAAACTTGATGGCCAGTTCATTACCTATCCATTCTCTTGCGTGAATGGAGCCCGTGTACAAGAGTGCGGGTTTTTCGTCGGCGTAGGTAACGTCGTTTGAGATGGTCATGAGCATGATGGGGCGGCCTTCCCAGGTGTCACCGATACTCTGCAAACGAAAAAGATGCGGGTGATCCCGCATCGTTTTTTTCAGGAACTCAATCGTTTCCTGATATGAAGCATATTGAATTTTCATTGGATCCCTCTGTCCCTGTGGTACTCAGGACAGAGAGAACCACATGAATCAATGCTGTAAATATTGCTCCTGCCAGTGCTCCTTCAGCAGGTTGAGCTTTTTGGCCTTTAGATTTTTTATTATGCACAGGCGCTCGGGATCGGCATTGATGGCTTCAACAAAACCTTCGGCACCAAAATGGTCAAGAATGTCATCAACCATTTTTCCGCCTATCCCTTTAATATTATTGAGGAAGGATCGTAATTCTTCCTCGTTGAATTTGGCTGCTTCGTAAGAACCGAGATCTGGATCTTGTTGCTCATCAGCACCCGGAATAGGTGTTAAAACAGCAGCATCTGCTGCCTTAGTGGCGAGTTTGAAGTTATCTTGTCTGTTCCACACTTCACTCGGCCATTCCTCGCCAAATCTAAATTCTGTATCAAGGATAGGGAAACCATTTTCATCTATTCGACTGAAGCGCTCGTTACTGTCCTGAGAGGGCATAGCGCGGCGACCGAAAGTAATATGACGCATCTTCCTCAACAGCCCTGAGTCAATTTTGCCAAGCTCTTCCCAGTTGTAGAGAGGAATGTTGGGTTTGCGGAAACGGCCGTCAGAGAGCAACCACATCAGGTATTGGCCAATCCAGTCGCGAATATACGGGAATGCTGCAAACGCGGTCGCGCACTCCAGAATGCGAAGTTTACCGTCTTTGCCCAGTGCAATATCACAGGCCCAGTATTCTGCATTTGCCGCGCGAGAGGCTCGCTTCGCCAAATCGAGAACACCTTTAGGTACTGCCTGATAATCCATACTTCCGCCTTGGCTGGTATTGGTCAGCCACTCGCCCTCAGGAGGACGTCGCCAGAATGCACAGACAGGTTTATGGCCGATCAACATGACGCGGATATCTGCCTCCATCGGGACAAAATCCTGCACATAGACGGGGTAGTATTTCTTTTCCCAAAGCAGTGTTTTTGCCTCACGGTAGTTATTTACTTTATGGACGAAGTAACCGCCGTAGTTTGAAGGGCCATAAGAACGTTTAATTATTTTCGGGTACACCGCATTAACAAGAAATTGGTCAGCCTGATCAGGGATATAAAATATCTCTGTCTTTGGTGTTGGCAGTGAATATTTATTACAGAAGTGTGTAACATTTTCTTTTGATTTATTTGAGAACTGGCTATCGAGAGACGGTAAAAATCGTACATTAGGCAGCTCTCTCGAAATGTCACGAAATGTCTCATAAGCTGTTGCGGGTATATTCCCGATTAAGACATCAATTTTCTTTCTTTTCACTTCATTTATGAAACGTTGCTTGTCATTACCCCAGCGGTAAGTGACATGCTCAATTTTATCTGGCCAGTTTTTAAAGTTAGATTTATCAAAAAATCGCAGCACGTAGTCGAGATAGAGTAATCCGATTTTAGGCAGTGGTTTCGGGCTTTTCATTTGTCTATGCAACCTTGAATGAATGTGTTGAAGTCTTTTTCAATGCTGTGCGCTCAAGTAAATTAACCAGTGCATCAATTTTTCGTTGATTAAAGTTGATGCCTAGGTGTTCCTGCTCAGGAGTAGCAAATGCAGGAATAGTGTTAACTTCAAGTACCACATATTCCCCTTTGTCTCTGTCATAGATAATGTCAACACCAGAGATTTCCAGCCCAAGTACATTCGTTGCTTTGATGGCAAGATCAACGACTTCCTGATCCGGTTCTCTGACGAAAACAGAACCGCCGCTGGTGACATTGGTTTTCCAATCATTTTTTGGCGCTTTTCTGCCGTAGCAGCCAACAAACTGACCATCAACAATGTCGACGCGGTAATCGGTATTGTCATAGTTGATAAAGCGTTCAAGGTAGAAGTAGCGCAGGTCAGTACGGGCAATGAAAGGCAGCAACATGTCCAATGCTCTTTCACCCTCAATTTTTGTAATGCCCACACCACCCCAACCGTCAGTTGGCTTATAAACGAGCTTCCCACCCCAATCACGAATGGCTTGCTTCAACCCTTCTGAGTCGTTTTTATGGCAAAGGCGATAGTCAGGCGTGCTAATTCCGTGAGTATTTAGCAAGTGCGCAGTTTGGAATTTATCTTCAGCGATGGAAAAGGCGTCGAAATTATTGATGGTAGGAATGGCACGACTGAGTGTCTGGTAAAGATAGAGCTGAAATTGACTCTGCTGACTTGCGTTATAACTGACGAAGGCGTCGAGCTCTTCCATGATGATGTCTTTGCAAATGATTTTTCCGTCTCTTGCAATTGCATCGCGAAGGTTTAAACCTGTGTGGCAGTCTATCTCTCTTTCTTTGAGGTTTTGGACGATTTTTCTTTCAATCTCTCTTCCACCTCCGTTTTCATACATCCATAACCCGACGGTTGCTAAAGACATTATTTTCTCCTGGCAGATATTTGAGCAAGCAAATGAATTGAAAATATTCTACAAGTTTGTCTGTGACAGTTTTTTTAAGAAATGTGTTTTCGTCACCATGTAAAGAAACATTCATTTTTAAATGAAATCCTCTATGACATACTTTTTGCAACTCTCTCATAAACAAGAGAAATTTATGTCTTTGTTTGATTATGAATGTGATTTTGATGAGCTTGAAGAGTTTATTCGCTGCAATTCTTACAGTAAGAATAAAGAAGGTGTTGACCGTCACGGCGAACAAATGATTGAGCGTATGGTTAATTTAAATTATTGCGTCGAGCGCTTCAGTCGTGAAAAAATCGGTGATCACCTGTTATTCACCTCACGGAAACGTCCTGGTACGAAAGTGCTACTCTTAGGACATCTCGATACTGTGTTTCCACCAGGTACATTTACAGAATTTTCCCAAAATGATGAATGGGTTTATGGCCCTGGTGTTTGTGACATGAAGGGTGGCAATTTCGTTGCTCTCAACGTGATAAGAAAGCTAGACAAAGAATTTGCTGCGGGCGTTCATAATGTTGATTTTTTGCTTGTCAGCGACGAAGAAACGGGCAGCGATGACAGCCGTGAACTGACCGCAAGGCTAGCCAAACAATATGACTACTGCTTGGTGTTTGAAGCTGCGGGTACTGATCACGAAGTGGTGATAGGTCGAAAAGGCATCGCGACCTATGAAATCAGCATTACAGGCAAAGGCGCACATGCCGGTAATCACTATGTCGATGGTGTCGATGCTAACCTTGCTTTGGCGCAGTTGTTGATAAAGCTGAAGGCTTTAACGCGTATCGACAAGGGAACAACCGTAAACCCTGGCAAAATAAAAGGTGGGATCGGAGCCAATACAATTTCTCCCTCGGCGCAGATGACTGTCGAAGCCAGATTCACCAATCAGGAAGAAAAAATCAGAGTTATGTCTTCCATTACCAGCCTCTGTAGTTTGTTGGAAAAAAGCGGTCTTGGTGTGTCTGTTTCAGGCGGGTTGCAACGTGATGTGATGGAGACATGTGAACGCCAACAAGCGTTGATTTCGTCGTTGAATGAGATTCTTCCCGAGCCAATTAAGACTGAACAACGGGGTGGCGTGAGTGATGCCAATGTCGTTGCGGGTGCAGGTACAGTAACACTTGATGGCTGGGGCCCATATGGCGACGGTGACCATACAATACATGAGAGGGCGAGTAAGCAAAGCTTTCATAGAAGAATAGACGAGGTTACACGAGTGGTACGTTTTCTTATTGCAGATGCTTTTGATTAACGACAAAGCCAATCTTTAGGCAGCAAAATCAATAGCGGGAATACAACAAGCCGTCTCGGCAGGTTAGATAACTAAACCAATAGAGACGGCTATTTTTGTGTTTGCGGTTTAGCCTTACATGGGTGCTGCAGCGGGAGTCGCGGATACTTCAGCCCAGAAATTGTCGATTTCAGACTGATTGTCAGACTCTGACCATGCTTCAACAATAATACCGTTTTCCACTTTGAATGTGTCCATCCCCGTGCGGGTCAGTGACAGCCCTTTGGCTTCTGCTGTCAACGTCACCTTTGCTCTGACGAGGTCGTTTTCCGCAGTCACTGGCCCTTCAACAGTAATTTCCAGATTGTCCTGTGTCATGGCAATCATGCCAGCGACCATCATGCCGACCTCAATCAATCCTCTGTGGCTGCCTGAAAAACGGTTTTTGCCCGGCTGGTGCCAGACGAGTTCAGGTGAAGCAATTTCAGTGATAGCGAATATGTCACGCTTTTCAAGCAAGTCAAAAAACGTCTGGACCAATTTTATATTGTTTTCCTGCGTGGTAGTTGCATTGCTCATTGACGTCTCCTTGTTAAATAAGTGAGAAACTAACCGACACCTGTTTAATTGTTTTTGGTGGTAACCTTCATCTTGTAAAGTCATGTTGACGGTAGAATTTCTTCTGCTGATAAATCACTTTCTGCACAGCTAACGTTGATGTGTAACTTCGCACACAGGGAGGGCTACTTTATGTCTCATTTATGAAACTGTTGGTATTAAGAGTGTCGAAGTGGCGTGAAGAGTCGTGAACAAAGAAGGAGGTTGATGATTAGCGGCTTAACAACAAGGTACTGTTAGATATAAAGAAACCTATCCCATTGGCTGTAATTTACTTTAGCATTCACTGTTTTTTAATCACCATAGTGGTGACAGAGAAACGACGAGAGCGATCAGTAGATTGAGTGAGGTCGTAAGAAATCTGACTGTAACCTTCGTCACTTCATGAAGACATAACACCGTCAGGCGTTGTCGTTAATCAAGGCTGTCAGCACATGATCTTCCCATTTTCCTGCAATCTTTAAGTAATCCCGTGCGTAGCCTTCATGTTCAAAATTCAGTTTGGTCAGAACGCGTTCGCTAGCGATATTCGCTGGCATGTAATTAGCCATAATTCGATGAAGCCCTTCCTCCTCAAACATGTGGGCGATCACTGCGGTTAGCATTTCGGTCATCAAGCCTTTTTGCTGGTGGTTATCATCAATGGCATAACCGAGAAAACAGGCATTGAAAACACCACGGATAACACCTGTGAAGTTCACCACACCCACTATTTTAGTGTGATCATGATTGAGTGCTACGAATTTAAAATTTGTGCCTTCCCTGTATTCATTCAGTGCCGACTCCAGCTCGTTTCTCCAGTAGTTCTCGGTGTAATAATCTGCGTCACAAAGAGGCGACCATGGTGCGAGGTGCGCTTTGTTCTCTGCATAAAACGCACACATCAAGTTGGCGTCAGATGCTGGAAGGATTTCTATGCGCGTTCTTTTGGTAACAATGCAAGGTAAAGGTTTTGAAAGCATCGTAGCGACCTAAATGAAGTTTTCGAAGGGCGGATGATGTTACTTTTATCGATGATGTAAGACTATATAATTTGTATAAAACGTGATGTTAATTCGAGCTGTATAGCGTTTCCAGTGTTACTCCATTACCAATGACGCTGGCTACTTTTGATTGATTCTTTTAGTAGTTTTTTGTTTACGTCAGGCATGATGCTAAGTACTCGGATAATTAATATTGAGCAGAACTGGCATACAAATAAGATAGCAATAATGAAAACTTCTCAGCGTTATAATAACCCTGATTATTTGTCTACCTGTCTGATCCTACAGTTATAAACCTATATAGAAATATTTATTGAAAATAACTCAAAAGATATATCAACGTAGCTTTGAGTAAAATTTGCGTGATATATCCAAAATTAAACTTTTTCGTATATAAAAAAAAGTATAGTTCATTTAATACTTTAATCCGACATATTAAGTATCATCAAATCCCAAGAAAGATAGGAATAATAATTAATGAAAAATAAATTTAGGCTGAGTAGCTTAGTCATTGTTCTAATGATATCGCAGGGAGCCATTGCGCATGAGTTTCCAACTGAGATTAATGGGGTATTCGAAAATAAATTAGAAATTATAAATCAGATGTCTAAACTTGACGGTAACTATTCTAGAAATATTTCGAATAAAAAAGGTATTTCAGCTGTTCAAGAACGTGAATGGTCAGGAGCCATAACTAGCGTCCCTGTAGCAACGGTCTTAATGGAGTTTCCAGACGCCCTTCACAATACTATAAAGCCTGATAAAGATGGTCACTACTATGAAGATTATTCACAAGAACATTTCAATAAACTCGTTTATTCGGAAAATGGACTTGTTGGACCAAGAAATAAGAGGTTGATGAGTGCCCGTCAGTACTTAAGAGATCAAAGTGGCAACTCTTTTGATATTTATGGGGAATCTTTTGGTTGGTATCTGTCAAAGGAAAGCTATAAATTCTATGGTGGTGGCGATGAGAAAAATGATATTAGAGATATAAACCCTAGACAACTAGTTCGTGAAGCAGTCGCTAATTTACTTGCAGATCCAAATTTTAAACTAGAAGACTATGATTCAGACCAAGATGGATACATAGACCATCTCAGCATAATCCATTCCACTCTTGGTGGTGAAGCGTTTTATGATCGTTATTCAGACTTCATATGGTCTCACCGCGGAGAGTTCAGTGAAGTTGTGACTAATGAGATTACAGGAAAAAGCGCAGGTATTAAAAGTTACGTTATCCAGCCGATTGATGCAGCGGCAGGAGTGCTGGCACATGAGTTTGGCCATGACCTAGGTTTACCTGACGAATATGACCACGAGTATTCTGAGGATCACATATCTAACCCCGGCTCTACGGTCGGCAGGTGGTCTATGATGGCTTCTGGGAGTCACACTGGTGTGATTAGCGGAACTGAACCTGTTGGCTACAGTCCATTTGCTAAACTCTTTCTCCAAAATAAATATGGCGGTAATTGGGTACAGTCGACTGAAATCGACTCATCGTCTCTGGATTCAAACGGTGTCACTGTAAAACTTCATCAAGCATCTAGTAAAGGTCAGTATAATGACCTTGTAAAAGTTAATTTACCATCTCAGACCGCACAGCTATTTACTCCATTAAATGAGCAGTCAATTAAGATTAATACTGATGGTATTATTTATTATGCGCATGAGATTGACTTTACAGAATTTAGTAACCCACGTATATCACTCGATATAAATATGACAGATAAAACCACTCCGGGTTGGGGGTTTGTACTGTGGGCGTATAATACAGTTACTGGTAATATGATTCAGGTTTCTCCCGAAAAAAATAAAAAAATCCGTGTGGATAATAAAAAGATTATAGGTGTTGAGTCTGGTTGGCAAAGAGCTGAATATGATCTTTC
Source organism: Veronia nyctiphanis (assembly GCF_004116385.1). Taxonomy (GTDB): domain Bacteria; phylum Pseudomonadota; class Gammaproteobacteria; order Enterobacterales; family Vibrionaceae; genus Veronia; species Veronia nyctiphanis. The sequence continues at coordinate 91,989 of NZ_PEIB01000004.1, forward strand.
TATTTTAAAAAATGAGGAATCAGTAATACTATTCTTTAACAATTTTGCTATTAGTTACCCTAGAGACTTCGTTGCAATTGACAATATTGAATTTGTAGATGAGGGTAAGGTAATTACTCGTCTTGATTCAAATTCAGATGATCTGGTCGTGCTTAGAAACGTTGAAAAGTCAAATGGCTCAATCTCATATTCACCGTATTATTTGCTTGAATGGCGTCAGCATACTGGTGTTGATAAAGCTCTTGCTAATGCAAGCTATGAAGAGGGGATGTTAGTTTGGTATGTTGACCCGTCTTACATGCATGAATCTTTGAATCATGACAATCGGTCAGGAGCTCATCCGGGTGAAGGATGGTTGAAGGTTATTGATTCTGACCGTAATCCGATGATTGTTACTGCATCGAAGTACGATAACAATGGACGTTGGTTGGAGGACTCTTACAATGTACCACTTTCAAGCCTTTATCAAGTCAAGGATGCTCCATTTAATTCAGTTACTCAATTAGGTAGTAGGTATGAAGAGGTAGTGAATCATGAGGATGGAACTTATACTGTTAAAAGAGCCAATGATTACTTCGTAAACGGCAACCCTCGATTTGTTGATTGGGACGATTACAGTAATCATATAAGACCAGCTACTGGCTCCAATATTCCCGCTATAGGATTAGTTTTTGAGGTGATAAATCAAACTAAAGATAAATCAGTAGCTGAGGTGAACTTATCTAAATTGTGGTAGATGGAATTCCCTTAACCCCTTTTAATATCGAAAGGGGTTAATTAAAAAGGGAAACAAACCTCACAGCATATCATTACCAAAACTCTCTAATTCACCGATTTGCCGGATGGTCACCTCACGATATTTTACGCTGAGCCATTCGGTCTCTTCCCACTGCTTCAAAAGTCGGTTAATTCTTTGCCTTGGCTTACCCACCATTGCTGCGAGTGTTTCTTGTGAAAGGGCAAGGTCAATACAAATACCGTTTGGTGTGTCTTTTCCGAAGCGATTTGCCAGATAAACCAATGCGAGAGCGAGCGCTTATCAACATCCATCACTAAAGAAAAACGCATGAGAAATTGTAGCTCTTTGGCATAGTACCTGACGAAGTAGAGCAGTGCTGAGGTGTCTTTGCCAAAGATTTCTATGAACTGCTCTTTGCGAATTGCTAGAACTTCACTTTCTTGTAATGCGACGGCTTGGCTGATTCTTGGGCCCTCGTTAAACGCTTCCAGCTCACCAATAAATGTGTTTGCTGCGGCGATTCCAATAATGAACGATTTCCCTTCTTCATCATGAAACGTAAAACTGACTGCTCCACTGACAACATAAAAGACATGTTCCGCTTTCTGCCTCTCTCGAAACAGTACATCACCCTCAGATATCGTGCGCTTTTTACTATGGTGAAGAAATGCCTCTTTGCTCTCGACGGAAGCATATTTAAAGAAGTCGCTTTGCTCGATCATTTCGCTTGGTAGTCTCCGAAGTATTTAATGCAATGAGTCGCCTATGATTGTCCGATTGGTGACAGAAGCTTGTATTAACTTTTTCTAACTTACTAGTTCCACATTAGCACAAACGGAAAGTTGATAACGTCTTGCACCCGAAACGTGCATATGAATCAGCTATGACTAAATTAGACAGGGATCTTTGTGTGAAGACGATGAGTGTAGAAAATAAGCTAGCTCCAAGTCCCCTTAAGCGAGACACAAGTCACGCGGGTAAAGTCGCCAAATACAAGACAGATGTTGAGTCGCATGTTGAGAAGCTTCTACGAAGAATGACATTGCGAGAGAAACTTCACCAAATGAGTGGTGATTTATTCACGGTGACATCATTCCTTCCAGACATGGTTATCCATTACAACAGTTTTCCTATCCCATCGGGTAACAACCCTGAGCTTGATATTCCTCCTATTCTGTTTGTCGATGGACCGAGAGGCGTCGCCTGCGGTCAGTCAACCTGTTATCCGGTTTCGATGGCGAGAGGAGCGAGCTGGGATACCGATCTAGAGGAACGAATTGGCGACGCGATCGGCGTTGAAATGCGCAGTCAGGGGGGTAACTATGCTGGCTCAGTGTGCATCAATTTGCTTCGTCACCCGGCATGGGGGCGTGCTCAGGAAACCTATGGTGAAGATACGCACCACCTTGGTGAATTTGGCGCGGCTCTGGTTCGGGGAATACAGCGTCACGGTATGGCATGTGTAAAGCATTTTGCAGTTAACAGCATCGAAAATGCACGTTTCAAGGTTGATGTCAGTGTTGATGAGAGGACATTACGAGAAGTTTACCTGCCTCATTTTAAGCGTTGTATCGATGAAGGTGCTGCATCTGTAATGAGTGCCTATAACAAATTGAATGGCGAGTTCTGTAGCAGAATGCTTATCTGCTCCGCGACATTCTCAAGAATGAATGGAAGTTTGATGGCTTCGTGCTGTCAGATTTTCTTTTCGCCGTGCGAAGCGCGACCAAAGCCATCAAGGGTGGGCTGGATGTTGAGATGCCCTACAGCTGGCATTACAGCTTCTTTTTGTGGCTTGCGCTCAAAACGGGTCGCGCATCTGAGCAAGATGTGAATGAGGCCGTTCGTCGGATCCTGCGTAAGAAGTTTCAATTCAAAGATGTGGGTGAAGCGCTGCGGTATGGTGAGGATGCTATTGGCTGTGAAGCGCATAAAAATCTGGCAAAAGAGGCGGCCGATAAGTCTATTGTTCTGCTGAAAAATGACGATGCCAAAGATAGAAAACCCCTTCTTCCGCTCGACAAAAACCAACAACAAAAAGTCGCCATCATTGGTTTTCTTGCGTGTGAAGAAAATACTGGTGATCACGGCAGTTCCGCGGTTTACCCGAAAAATGTCGTTACCACATTGGATGGCATGCGGCAGCACTGTGATGGCAGCAATGTTCAAATTGTATTTGATGACGGTAAGTCAATCAGCGATGCAACACGAATCGCCAGCGAAGCAGATGTTGTTATCGTGTGTGCAGGTTTCACCCACAAAGAGGAGGGTGAGTACATTATTTTGAGTGGCGGTGACAGAGACAATCTCGGACTTAAAGCTCACGATGAACAGCTTATTAACTCTGTATCCAACGTAAACCAAAACACTGCTGTGGTTATGTTTGGCGGCAGTGCCATTGTTACCGAAAACTGGCGACATAAAGTACCTGCCATTGTGATGGCGTGGTATGCCGGAGAGCAAGGTGGTCATGCGATTGCTGATATTCTGTTTGGTGAAGTAAACCCGTCAGGCAAGCTGCCATGCTCATTTCCACGTTGTACGGACGATCTGCCGTATTTCAGCAAAAATACCCGTTTCATTCGCTATGAGTATCTGCACGGGTACCGGCACCTTGAACACCATCACTATGATCCCGCATATGCCATGGGATTCGGGTTGAGTTACACGTCTTACCAATACAGTAACCTTTGTCTATCGAGCTCGACCCTGAAACCGGATGAAGCGGTGACTGTCTCTGTGGATATTGAAAACACAGGCAGATGGACGGGGACGAGATCGTACAAATGTACGTCAGCTACCCACAAACCGTGTTTCGTGCACCGAAAGATTTGAAAGGGTTCCGCCGGGTATCAATTAAAGCCGGAGAGAAAGTGACGGTTTCACTCATATTGAACGCAACCGATCTGCGATATTACGACGATAAAGCCAAGCAATGGGCCGATGAAGCAGGGGAGTATCAGATTCATGTTGGTGCGTCTTCGCGAACTGATGATCTTCTTATTCACCCTTTGACTGTTCAGTCATAACGGCAACGTGGAGTGACGATGGAAACAGTGTTAGGCGTCGATTTGGGCACGCAAAGCCTCAAAGTTGTCGTGTATGACTTCAAGGCGAAAAAGGTTATTGACTCTGCAGATGCTGCGTTATCGATAGAACAGGACGAAAGTGGTAAGAGTGAACAGCACGCAAGCTGGTGGATTGATGCGCTTAAATCTGCAATGGCTGAAATCAGTACTGAGGTAAAGGAATCTGTCCGCGCAATCGGAGTGTCTGGTCAGCAGCATGGTTTTGTGCCACTTGATGACAACGACGAGGTCATTTTTAACGTCAAGCTTTGGAATGACACCACAACGGTAAGCCAATGCGAACATATCACCGACGCTTATGGCGGCGAACAGGCGTTACTTGAGACCGTCGGTAACACTATTCTACCGGGATACACCATACCCAAAGTGTTGTGGCTCAAAGACAACCATCCCGACATTTATTTAAAGCTTGCCACCATTCTCCTCCCGCATGACTTCGTCAACTTTTACCTGACTGGTGAGAAGGTGATGGAATTTGGTGATGCCTCAGGTACAGGGGTGTTGAATATCAAAACTCGTCGCTGGGATGAAGGTCTGCTGAATGTCGTTGACCCGGAGAAAGACCTGCTTTCATGCTTGCCGGACCTTGTTGAAGCTAACCAGCCAATCGGTCTGTTGAAAGACGATATTGCTGCTGAATTGGGGCTGCGAGCGGGCATCGCTGTGTCGAGTGGGGGCGGGGATAATATGATGGCCGCCATTGGGACAGGCAATGTGCGCAACGGAGTTGCTACCGTCAGCCTTGGTACATCCTCAACGCTGTTCGCGTTCAGCGATTGTCCGATTGTTGACTGTCAAGGGGGTGAAGTCGCGGCATTCTGCTCATCAACAAATGGGTGGTTACCTTTAGTTTGCTCCCTGAACTGTTCTAACGCCAAAGATGTCATCGAACAGCTTCTTGGCGGGGAACGCGACTATGTCCAGTTTGAACGAGATATAGCCAGTGTTTTACCCGGTAGTGGAGGTGTGCTGACGTTGCCGTTCTACAACGGTGAACGCAGCCCTTATCTGCCAGCAGCGAGAGGTTCGATTCTGGGGCTGACACCGCACAATACGAATCGAGCAAATCTTGTCCGCTCTGCAATCGAAGGGGCAACCTACACCCTGAAGATGGGCTTTGAGCGACTTTTAGAGCTGGGAATGTCGATTGATGAAATTCGGCTGACGGGCGGGGGCAGCAAAAGTGCCACTTGGTACAAATGGTTGCCGACATCTTGAATAGACCCGTGACTTTGCTTGACAGCCACAATGGTGCGGCTTTCGGTGCAGCATTGCAGGCACTTTGGATGCTGGATGGGAAGCAGTCTATCTCTCATTTGTGCGCCGAACATGTTGAGGAAAAGCTGACAACCGTCATCGAGCCAAACCAAGAAAATCAACAGCGATACCACAGAGAATATTTACGTTTTTCACGCGCTGTAGAGCTCGTTAGGAATTTCTACTAAGACACCAATTACAAAACATATAAAGGACCGAAGAATAATGGTTGATGTATTTCAAGGAACGCGTGCCTATTTTCCGGAAGTAAAATCGAAAATACCGTTTGAGGGCATTGAGTCGGACTCTCCGTTGGCTTTTAAGTTCTACGACGAAAATAAAGTGATTGCGGGCAAAACGATGAAAGAGCACTTACGCTACTCCGTATGCTATTGGCATACGTTCTGTGGTGCTGGTGCGGATCCGTTTGGTCCGGGCACTCGCCAATATCCATGGGATGACAGCGCTGATCCCATGGTAGCAGCAGAGCATCGAATGGATGCAGCATTTGAGTTTTTTACTAAACTCGGCGTTCCGTATTACTGTTTTCATGACCGTGATTTAGCGCCAGAGGGCAAATCACCGGTTGATTCAGAAAATCGCCTCATGTCACTTGTTGCTCGTGCTAAAGAGCGTCAAAAGGAAACGGGCGTAAAACTGCTTTGGGGAACGGCTAACCTTTTCTCTCATCCTCGTTACATGAACGGCGCGTCAACTAACCCTGACTTTAATGTAGTTGCCCATGCGGCATCTCAAGTTAAATCAGCACTGGATGCGACCATAGAGCTGGGCGGAGAAAACTATGTATTTTGGGGTGGGAGAGAGGGCTACGCTTCATTACTCAATACTCGCACAGATATTGAACTGGATAACATGGCAAAGTTTCTGGCAGCTGCGAGAGATTATGGCCGGGCCAATGGTTTCAAGGGTACATTCCTCATTGAACCGAAACCCATGGAGCCGATGAAGCATCAGTATGATTTTGATGCACAAACGGTGACTGGGTTCTTACGTCACCATGGTCTTGATAAAGACTTTAAACTGAATATCGAAGCCAACCACGCGACATTGGCGAGCCATACGTTTGCCCATGAACTGCAAATGAGTGCCGATGCAGGTCTGCTGGGCAGTATTGATGCCAACAGGGGTAACCCGCAAAATGGCTGGGATACAGACCAATTCCCGACAGATATCTATGACACCACCAAAGCTATGATGGTTGTGCTCGGTGCAGGTGGTTTTAAAACTGGTGGCTTAAACTTCGATGCCAAACTTCGCCGTGAATCGACAGATCTCGAAGATATGTTCATCGCACATATTGGTGGGATGGACGCGTTCGCCAGAGGCTTGGAAGTGGCTGACTATATCTTGAACAACACTGATTACTCTGCGAGAAAAGCCGAAAGGTACAGCACCTTCATGACTGAAGCTGGCCAAGCATTTCGAGACGGTAATATGGGACTCGAATTACTTTTTGAACATGCAGAAGGCCATGGCCCTGTTGCGACAACATCGGGTAAACAAGAACTGCTGGAAAACCTGATCAACCAAGCCCTGATCAAGGCCTAATAGCTCGAATTAAGCCGCGGTAATGTTTATATGCTATACCGCGGCCGCAAGTCTTGATTAGACGGCGTTAGGTGTTGGTGATTGATTCAGGCCGATTGCGTTTCCAAATGGATCAATCAGCATTGCAACGTCTGCGCCTAAGTCTGTTTTTCCGGGGCCTCGATAAAGTGTTGCTCCCATAGACGTTAGCGTTGAAATAGCGGACGTTATGTCGTCTATTTCCCAATAAGTGACAGAACCATCTCTCCCGGGATTATTCTTTTCATCGACCGGATGAAAGCCAAATATCATCTCAGCACCACGAACAAACGCATAATCTGGGTTCTCGTATTCCACTTCTGAACCTAGCAGTTCAGCGTACCATTTCGCAGCTTTGTGGATGTCGTCAGCGAAGAACATCGTTGATTCGATTTTTTTAAACATCTTAAAACCCTCTAAAAATGACGTTGAGAAAAGATCCAACGTTGTCGTGAAGAAAATGAGCAACTTACCCAACAAATTTGGGCCGAAGATATTACCAAGTCGCCTTGATAAATAACTGAGTATTTTTGCGGCGCATCTCGAAGAACAGAAATACCAACCTGTTGCGTAGATGAGCGCATAAGGAGGAAGTACTTTGAGAGTCTATTAGGTGTGTTCAGCGAGAAAATGGAGATGCTTTCTCGCTGCAAAACAAAGCTTTGATTGTAGCTATTACGATGAGGAGGTAATGAGTTACTAAACTTAGATTGTTATTAATCAGCCAAACAAATCTTGTTGTTATCTAAATCTCTGACATAGGCAGAGAAACGCGGACCACGTCTATTGGGTTCTCCCTCACTGACTCCGCCTAACTCAATGGCCTTTTCATATAGCTTTATTACTTCCTCTTCAGAGCCAACACTAAAGCCAACCATAGTACCATTTCCGTTTGTTGCGGATTCTCCATCGAATGGAATGGCAACCGAGAACGCGAAATCCTCGCCCAGCCAATAAGTCATTCTTTCTGACGGCGCGACTTTTTCGAGTGCCGCCCCTTCAAAAAGGGAATCGTAAAAATTAACAGCAGCTTTCATATCGTTGGTCCCGACAACAAAATAATTCATCTTCATCAAAGTACTCTCTTGGAAGTAAAAAGATGAATATAACGTTGCCTCCTGACACAATCTGTCAGCAGTCGGAGTAGTTACTCTTAAGTGTTGTCAGAAAACACATTTTTGCATCTGAACGAAAGAGCAGGGATTATTCAGCCTAGGAGCCATATTGGGAGCAAAAAGCCAGTATAAGGATTAGTAAGTTCAAATTTCAGCGATGTGCTCTATCATTACTCCACTGAATAACCGACTCAGATTGAGCTCAGGCATTATTCGGTTGCTTGTAGTCCACCCTTTTTTCACCGCATCGTCTAGCTCGCGCATCATCCATTGATAAATGTTTGGCGCAACCGTATCTATGAATCGGTTGTGCTCTCTCACCATAGGCGCAGTGATCCCTTGCTCTTGCCAAGTACGCCCTTCATTTGCCAAATTGAGTAGAAACGGCAGTAGCTTATCGAGCAGTTTGACCCAATGACTTTCAAGTGAAACCTGTGATTCATACTCAACCCATAGGGCTAAAATATCGCTGCCAAAAGCTGGGTATCTTTTGGCTAAAGAGTTAAGATATGCCTCTTCTTTTTCGGCTTGGTTTGTGCGATCAGCTGCGTAGGCGGAAACATCGCCTGCTCCAATTTCACAGATATCATGCGCCAACGCTAGCTTGATGGCATGATCGATATTTAACTCTTTGGGCAAATGAGGTTTAAGCGACATTAGCGCTAACGCAAGATGCCAACTGTGTTCCGCAGAGTTTTCGTTTCTTGAACCATCGGAGATATATGACTTTCGGTAAACACTTTTTAAGCCATCAATTTCGATTAACAAAGATTGTAAGTCTTTCATTAATTTCCTTTTTCGGGTTTCCATCTGGGGTGATTTATTTCAAAAACTTGAATCAAAGAGAATCTCGCACAATAAGAAGAGCTCGGGGTTACTCTATTCGTGACTTTTCTGCGATGAAGACAAACTCTTTACCCGGCCTGTCAGGGGCTTGAAGTATGTCGATAATGTTAAAGCCTGACTCTAACAGGGTGCTTTCAATGTCTTCTTTATCTCGAAATATGATAGTTGAGTCTGATACGTGAATGCTATCGTCACTTCTAAAGTGATAAAACCATCTAAAAGAGACAAACGGTAATGACACGTCGGTTAACTCAACCCACTTTTCGACAATGCCCACTCCGGGTATATGTTGCTGAGAATAGCTGTCTTCCTTATTCCAAGCTTCCCACGCTCGAGATTGCGGCCTCCGTGTTTCGAAAACCAACCTGCCACCAGGGTTAAGCACATCATGAATATCCCGTAATGTAGAAAGCCAGGCATCATTTGTTAAGAAAACCTGAGCGACATTTCCTGTCATCAATGCTAAATCGACAGAGAGCGTTTTCGTATTTGAGGTATCACCATGTATCCAAGTCACATAGCGTGAGAGGGGCTTTTTCTTGGCGACATTTAATGACGCAAGTGCTGGGTCGACCCCATATAAATTGAGCTTTTTATCCTTGGCGAGTTTGCATAGCAATGAGCCTGTTCCACAACCGATATCAAGAATAGATTTAGCATCGAAAGCCTTTGATAAATAAATGTAGGGATCAAGATCATCTCGGCTTCCATCAACAAAGTCATAAAGCTCTGCCAGCCTTTGTTGAGAAAACTCGTTATCAGTTTTAATGTTATCCAACATTACGCAACTATCCTCATACTCATTCGTTGATAAAGCCAGATTACCTGACTCTTTTGATTAGTTTCTCGACTAACAACACGTGGGATTTTGAGTCGAACGATTAATGGAGTTAATTTCCATTCATTAACACAGGGAATAAAGTGACAGGCTTTACTTCTGTTGCAATATATTCCATCTATCCGGTGCCTTCTCGACCAGTAGCTTCCTTTTGAACTGCGCGAAGCGATCTGTTGAATCAAACTCGCCGATGAGCTTCCCACCTAAAGCCTTACACTCGGTAAGCTGCAACCGTAAAACGTGTTTCCACACTTGAGTGAGTAACTCAGCGCTGACTAAATTCTCATTGTGCCAGCCCCAACTTAACCAAAATTCACCATCGATCAGTGAACTGTCTGATGTAAGGAGGATCTCATCATTATAAAATGCAACCCATGAAATTGATTTTTCCTCACTGGATTTATCAGTGCATGACCATGCATCTTGTTCCCTTTCTATCGGCGGAGACCAGAAATGCGTTTTTATGTACCCGTCTATTCGAAATTGTCTTACCTTTGCCTGTTCACGGCTATTCAAATTATTTTGTGTGACTATTCGTACGTTCGGTGGCAACGGGGAGTGGATTAACTTGGATAAGCTACCTTCGATACATATTTCCGGGCAGTCGCAAACCACAACTAAGTCAAAGCGATGGCTACCTAAAAACTCCTTAAATGTTGGAGAGATAAAATCATCATGTCCTATTTGAAAAGGAACAGAATCTCTATTTTCTTCCTGCAAGCCATCATAGAGGAGTGAATATATGCTATATTTTCCAAGTGAGTCGCAAAAGAAATAATGTCAAATTTAGGGTGTAATGAATTTTTTGCTGCGGTTGCTACAGCTAAAATAGAATCATCATCTTTGATAAATACTGTTCTTCCTCTACTTTTTTCAGTATCTAACAGCAAGATTTTCTCAAGGTTATATTTTTCAAAATATCGCTCTAATTGGATCTTATGGTCATCTGAGTACTTAACAATTTCCATGGTTCTAATCTATATTTTTCCAATTCATTAGCGACAGGGAGTTTTGCTTCTATTTATACTTTCTGTGCAATTAAAGTAAACTCACCAGGACTGTCTCTTCTCCAGTTTTTGGAAGCTCTCGCAGTTCGGTAATATGCATTCTATTTTGTCCGACGGCTGTCACTATCTCGCCTAGCTGATAAAACCTGAGCGAACATTTAGGAAAGTCTTTTTGTTCCATTTCATCAAACTGGTTCTCATAAGCGACAGGGTAGGCCCTCACTTCGTCATCAAAATAATTCCCTCCAGTACCCGTTGAAGTGGACGCAATTTTTCGAAACGGATGAAAATCATTGAGTATTAACGTACCGCCAGTGCGCAAATAGCGAGAGACTTTCTTGAAGAACACATCAAGGTCACTGAAATAGTGCAATATTCCACCTTCGCAAAAGACGATGTCATAGTATTCATCGAGGTTGTCGTTTTGGTATTCAATGAAATCAGCAATTTCGTAGCAGAGTTCAACATTTGCATGATGAGCTAGCTCAAGGGCGTATTGTTTATTTTCTTCAGAGATATCAATGATCGTCACTTCTGCCCCGAGCAAACATAATGGAACAGCCTTCCGTCCGTTTGAGCCAAGAGCATTAAGAATGCGTTTGTCTTTGACGTCTTTAAAATAATCGACATATCGTGAGTTGATTAAGTTAGGTCTATTTTCCAAAAGGCGGGCAGCGTACTCTTGAGGCTTGCCGTGTTTCTTACACCAAAATTCATATGCTCGGTAATTCCACGCTTCTTTATTACGTTGACTTTGTTCGCTCATCTCAGTGAATTCCTTTTGGTATAGGCTCGGTGTATATAAATTTATCGCTGACTCGGAGTTAAATTCGGGCTTCCCTTGCGGGTTTTAGGAAGGAGATGGATCATATCAAACGACTTAAAACCAAGGCGGGCTTTTGTTGCGGCGTATCTCGAAAAATAGAAGTATCAGCCTCTCTGCTAGTTGCTAAACGTTAAGAGGACACGGGTGAGAGCTGGGTGTAATGTATTGAACAGCGAGAGTTAGCTGAAACAAAGTCATCTCACCCTGCTATTCAGCGTGATGATTAACCGTAAACGTATTTTAGTATTTTTAGTGCTCTGATTATTAACATTTCAACTGACTTACGGTTAAAGAATACCACCATCACATTATGCGATTCACATCGATTTTTTACTTTCGCATTCACAAAACTATCACATAAAAAATGAATGATGAGTCTCGAAGTGCGACGCATTTCAATAGACCTTACTTTTTGTTTAGATTTGGTTTTTCCATTCGTTGATTTGCCCGGTGGCCGATGAGGAACCAACTGTTGCCAGTGATGTGGGGGAGCAAAGTTCCTAACGGAGCTCCGTTTTAACACCGGGCGATTTTTTTCATTGCAGAATCAAGTTACCTTTTCGTTGTAATAAAGATAGGATGGTGCTATTTGGAATGAAAGGTAAAATCAAACTACTGTTTGATTTTATACCTCCCTGTTAAATTTTTCATATCTCTGAAAGTAATTCAATGAGACCACGTTTCTTTAAATCAATTTTAAGCCTGTTAAAAAAATCTTCGTATATATCAGTATTATCTTTAAGTGATAATATTGAAAATAGAGATACAATGTCTTTCTTTAGTGATTCTATTCTATATTTTTTTAGATGTTTAATCGTCTCTTTATCGAATTCATCTTCTTCATTAACAATATCATAGCAATGAAAGATAAGGTCATATTTTTCTGATGAATTATCCATATATTCAGCACAGATTGACCACTCTTTATTATCCACTAAGAATTTATATGCATATTTAAAGAGCTTTTTAGCTAACTCTTTATCCTTTGAGTGAAAGGAAAAGAATATTTCAAGTACTTCGTCTCCGGTTTGTAAATATTCAGAAATATATGAATAATCTCTAAATGATTCGATAGACTTGGTTTCGTTGAATTTATTAAGTGCTTCTTTCCGTATATCAATGATGCAGGTCATCGCTGGTCTATATTGCTTTGCAACATCAACCCAGTCAGCTAAAGCAAATGAAACTCTCACCCCTCTATGATGGGGGTTAAACTTTTCGGCATTTTCGAAATACCACTCGTACTTTTTATGTGCAGAAGCGAAATCTTCCATATGGTAGTCCTCAAGGGCTTCATCTAAAAGCTGCTCCAAATTCTTACTCATATTTTCCATCATCTCTGAATGCCACCCATCGGTTACTTTTCTGATTACATTTTTCCCACTTCAAAACGCTTGGTGGAGAGGCATTGGGTGTGGGTAAGTTTGCACCTGAAACTTGGCATAAACAGTTAACCTGAGGCAGAAATAATTCTGGCGGTTTGCGAACATCGAGATTAAAAGTTACTACCAGCAGGGGAGCTAATTAAGGCCGGATTAGCCCAGCCTAATCTCACTAACAATTAACTCACTTCGATAATTTTTGATTTACTTTGGTCTTTTATCAACTTAAACGACAAAACGCCAATCGAACCAATAGTAACTAGCACAAACAAAAGTATTGGTTCAAATGACACGCCGAGAAGTGGTAATAGCAAAACGTATATAGCGCCAAGTAAAGACAGGCTCAGTGTAGAGCTTGTGAAGTAGCCTATATATCTCGTTATTTTCCCACCTTTATTGTTGAGTGAAAATGCGGTTGCTAAGTAAGCAGGAAGTACGATTAATCCAACAAAGCTTATGTTTCCCATTATAAGTTGTGCAATAGCCAGTGCAGACAATATCGAAAAAATACCTGCTAATAAAATTCGTAAAAGTCTCATTTAGTCAATAAACACTGTTTCTTTAATTATCTATAACCTTATCAAACGTTGCCCCAAGAAGGTGGGATATTCTTGAGGAACGGATCTAAAAATGGTTACGACATAGTGCTGGTGAAAGCTTAGGTGAGGAGAGAAACTAAATCACAAATCTTTCAGGAAACGTTGCTACGCGGGATGTAGTAGTTATCATAATTAAAGGACATTACCACTGTTTTTGAGCGTCCACGAATTTCGCCTCTCGGAATAAATCCAATAAAGCGGGAGTCGGCGCTGTTGTCGCGGTTATCTCCTAGTACTAGAAAGTGGCCGGAAGGCACTTCTACCGCTTGGAAACTTGAAGTTGACGTAGGGTAGGGGTTTACTTTCACGGTGTGAGTTTCGTTATTCAATGCTTCATTAAATAACAAAGATTCACCGTCGGTTGATTGTTGGCTGTAGTTGAGCTTCTGGCCGTTAATGAAAAGCACGTTACCTTTCATTTCTACTGTATCGCCGGGTGTGCCGATGACACGCTTGACCATGTTGTTTCCTGTGGCTTCAGAATCGAAAACCACAATATCTCCGCGCTCTGGATCACCAAATGTCATCAGCTTAATACCAGTCAGGGGGATACGAAGATCGTAAGCCATCTTGTTAACCAGAATGCGGTCACCAATTTGAATGGTTGGCTCCATTGAGCTGGTTGGAACATGGTTCCAATCGGCAAAGCTTGAACGAAAGATAATCATTAGTACGATAAACACCATTAATGATCGATATTCTGCGTAGAGCTTTTTCATCTTCACTTCCTTGTAGAGATATTTTCTCTTTGGAGTGATTTACGGTCACTAAGTTCCTGATGAAGGGAGAATTTTTGTATTGTTCAGCGAGTAATTCCAGACACGGTAGAAATAAAAGAAATACCCCAACCCGAGTGTAATAATGGTGATAACCAGCCAGACAACTGCGTGTCCTATGTTGCTGAAAATATCAACATCGCAATACAGCGGCTTTTCACTGCCATCGGGTTGTACGATAGATGAACGGTCAATAATAAACTTGGCAAACGCGTAGGGATAAACGAAGAAGGCAAGACCCAGCGTAAGAATTGTCAGCATCAACCAAATGACTAAATGCAGAGTAATATCCCTTACTCTGATTTCTGCATTAATAAACATAACTTTCCCATCATCTCCAAATCCCTGTGGCTCAGCATGTTATTGGCTTCGAGGATAAGAAAGAACAATCACTCAGAGGGTTTTCGATAAGTTATCTTGATTGAGACAGGTGAACAGGGCTTTGCAGAAATATCAGGAGGGTATATTGGATGGCTAAGAGGGAAAGAATGATTCAACACCGAGTACCGTTTTCTTAGTTCATGGCGCTCGGTGTTGGAAGCTGTATCCGCAGCAAAAAGGGTTAGCGACTCGTTAGCCGTCCCACGATTTGTTATTACGTTTTTTGACCGAAATCTTTGTGTTGATATCAAGCACAATTCTTTGTGCGCATGATACGGCATCCTGCTTCATCACAGAATTTTCAAGGTGCCCCGGTAACTTTAAAGTAGCAACACCTTTTTCAATGTTCATGCAATGCCACCGTAGTAAAAATCACCACGCTCAAAGCTTTCATAGAGCTTGTCACATTGTTTAGGCCAATCCATTGCCTCTGTGCCTACACCTTCAACGTTGGCTTTGTAACCGAAGCTTTTGAATGTGACATCGGCCTCGTCAAATGCCAGATTTTTGGCGTCTATGGTTACTTCGAGAGGTTTGGTACAACCGACCAAAGCCATCACTACAGCGACCGAAAGTATGCGCTTTTTCATGTTATCAATAACCTCTGGATACAGGAAACTTCAGCATACACTCATCCGTGATATGCACTTTCGTTTTTTTACCATGTATTCACTCAGCACTGCACGCTGAGTCACCAGATGTATCGACTCGGTCAGGAGATTATTTACATATTTTTGTAAATAATCGGGGTGGATCTAAAAATCGTAGGAATAAATCACTTTTGGCCATCCCAATATTAAAGGAAAGATGGTCAATAAAAGATTTATTGGTACACGCAGATTGTTTTAGTTTCGGCTTGTCTGCCCTTTATTTACACCAGTGATTTGGTGAGAAAGTGGAGTTGCATGTCGTCAACCGGGTAGTCTTCAAGTGACATTTGTTTGACGTATCCTTGCTTTTGATAGAAAGGTAGCGCTTGAAAACTGAGCGTATCAACCAAGGCGCGTTTGCAGCCTTTTTGCCGACCGACATTTTCTAACTCTTCCAACAGTTTTCCACCTATGCCTTTACCGCGCGAGGCGTCATCAACCCAGACATACTCTATTTTTATCCATTGTCCAAACAGTCTAGCGACGCACCCCGCGAGAACAATGTTTTGTTCTTTAAGGAGGCAGACAAACGTTTCACTTGGTATGTGCTCAAGAAAAGGGAGGTTGTAACTGCGTAAGCCTGTGGTGACCTTTGCAATGTCATCTTCTGTAGGATCGTAAATAACGTCGAGTTTCATTTTTAACCAGTATTGAGTG
The DNA here is from genome assembly GCF_004116385.1 of Veronia nyctiphanis. Taxonomy (GTDB): domain Bacteria; phylum Pseudomonadota; class Gammaproteobacteria; order Enterobacterales; family Vibrionaceae; genus Veronia; species Veronia nyctiphanis. Next base: position 107,738 of record NZ_PEIB01000004.1, read on the forward strand.
AGACGAAATAGAAATACGTGTTGATGACGTATACATCAATGATATTGCCTGAATATCTGGATGAAGGTCTAAGAAGGTACAGGTGTGTGGTTGAAAAACACGCTATAGCGTCTGCGAAATATCGAGGTATTGGCCAAAGCGATAGAAAACAACCAGATACCCCAAACACTGTGTTCGATAACACAGGCAAGGTTGAGCGGGTGACGGAATAGGTGTAAGCAAACATCAGGCCGCCAATGAATGAAAGCAATATTGCGACCCAGTTGGCGTAGACAATATGGGCCAGCGCGAACACGAAAGCACTGACGAAGATACGTGTCGTTTTGTTCGGCATTTGGTGTTTGAAGCGATGGAAAAGATAGGTGCGAAAAATCAGCTCTTGCGGGATCACAGAAAATAGCGGGTAGAGGACAATCAACAGTCCCCAAGTATAAATATCATCGAGCAACATGGCGAAAAGTGGTTTGTCGAGAATAAAGCCTACAACGACTGCAGTAACAATCCCTCCCAACACAAACAACAGTGCCGAGCGCCAAAGGAGAGAGCCTAGATTCTCATAGTTGGTAAGCCTGAACCGTTTAAACCTTGAATCAGTCACCATGAGATATAAACAAACGCATGCTACCAGACACAGGGCTGGCAGCAATAGAAAGTTTAGGTACTCTCGGTAATGAAAGGCGGTAACAGGTAAAAGAAAAAAAACAGTAAAAAACTCTGCCCACCTGAAGTTTTCTTGCGTCATGTTCTTGTTTTTCTCTCACAGGTCGTATCAGATTAGCACAAAAATTCATACTGACGTTTATCATTGTTTGTGTCATTAGTAAGTGAATGAATGGCAATAGATTTGTTGATATCGACAGTGCAGAAACGTTATCAGCTGATAGGCTAAATATTGAGATATACGGAAAATTAACAAGTGTGGGTGTGAATGATAGAGCAAGACAAATGGCTAGCGGCCTCAAAGGCGGGTGACTGGAATCGGGTTTGTGAGGTGATAGCTTCTGACGTTAAGGACAAGCCTGTTAAAGAAAGAGCATCCACATTTTTGAAAGCTGCTCAATACGCTCGCGAACACAAGGCTTGGCATGCTGCAATTCATTGTTATCGACTATTGGCTGATATAGAAACTGACGACGAAAAAATAGCCTTGGTTTACAGCTGGATGAGCAGTTGTTTTGGTGAAAGTCGCGAGTTTAAAGAGGCTGAAAGCTATGGTCGGCAGTCATTGGCACTTCGCGATAGAGAGAGGGTTTCTCGCCGCAAAAACACCCGTCGTGTTGTCTCGTTTTCCTTGTATGGACAGAGTCCCAAATACTGTGAAACGGCCATTATCAATGCTGACGTGATGCCAGACATATACCCAGGCTGGGAAATGTGGGTATATCATGATGATTCTGTGCCTGACCATGTCTTAGAGCGCCTAAAACAGCGAGGCGTCGTCCTGATAAGTGCTTCAGTAGTGGAGGCTTCCCATATGCCGGGGACATTCTGGCGGTTTCTGGCTCTTGAATCTTTGGATGTCGACATGGTGATTTGCCGCGATGCTGACTCGATTGTTTGTGCGCGGGAGAAGTGTCTTGTCGATTCATGGTTGAAAAGCGATAAATCCTTTCACGTTATCCGTGATTGGTTTGGTCACACCGACTTGATATTGGCCGGTCTGTGGGGAGCGAGGCACGGTCTGCTGACCGGTGTTCGTGCCATGATCGACCGTTATTTGGTTGAAGTAGGTGACAAGTTACATTCCACACATGCTGATCAGTTCTTCCTTGCCGAGTATGTGTGGCCGAGAATTAAACACTCCTGCATGCATCATTCCAGCGTGATCACTGAGGTGCTGAACGCTAAATGGCCGGATAATGAACCTCGTATGCTGGGCGACTTAGATGGTAATGATCAGCTTGGTTCATGGAAGACTAGCTCTTTAGCGATACCGGATATTGGTGATGCGATGATTGAGATCATCTTCGATAACAAAGTGCTATGCCGTTATCGTCTCGATAGGGGTGCCGAATTGGTTCTACCCCGGCTCTACCGTGAGCGGCTACAAGAAGGGGTTTACTCTTTGAATATCGCGCCTGTCAGCCAAAAAGAGGTTTGAGTCAGAAAGCGAACAGCAGATTAACGCCGGTGACGTGCATGTCTTGGTCGCCAACATAATAGCGGAAAAAGGGAGAGAGTCTTACGCCGCTGACATGCAGCCTCAAACCTACCTCAGGATAGAATTCAGTATCCCAGTCTTCAGCGTCACAGTAATCGATGGTTGCGGTATCCGGTTTGTGATATTCGCCATCGTTCTCTATGCAAGTAATTGATTCTCCAAAATACATAGCAGCACCAGCATAGCCAGAAATACCAAATTGCCCCGCAGCGTGGTAAAGCGGATCCCAAAAGAAGCCTATCGCCATGCCTGATGTGAACTCATCGTTGTTATGCGAGGCATTGAGGACTTTACTCAAACGGTAAGAGAATGCGCTTGATGGGTCATTGTACGAGATGTTGGCCTCAAGCCCGCCGCGCAACTCGCTATCATCATCAGAGGCACCACCAAATGCGCTTATGCCAACTTCAAGACCCGATGCTTGGGTATAGGCAAAGCAGGGGAATGCCAAGAAAGTGGCAAGGCATAGAGTAAGGCGGGCAGACATATCTTCGAATCCAACATCATAAAAAGAGCAGGTTGACACTTTTCTTTCATGGTTTCGCTGTTTGTGTTCAAACTCGGGAAGGAGTGCGCACTTTTCTCCCAACATTATAGGGAGATCACTTCGAGCCTTTCGCGGTGCGATACACCAGAAAAACCGTATGTTCGACTAAAAAACGTTACGAAATATTTCGTTTTAAATTGGTTTTATAAACAATCAATTAAATTAGTGTCACCTTATTAAAATTACCGCACAGGCCGTATTTGTCTCACTAACGACACGATCACTTATTGCAGTACTCTAACTCCTTGGCTAAGCTTGTGACCGACTAATCAGTCGGTTTTCGTTTCGGATAGGGAGAGAAAAGAGATGAGTGTTCAAGCGCAGGAAGAATTTGGTTCTGTTGATGCAGCAAATACAGTGAAAGATCCAAAAACTGAATTAATGGAATTTCTGACAGCCCAAAAAGAGAGCTTTTCGAATAATCCGTATCCTGAAGCTGACGAAAGGATTAGATCTCTCAAAGCGCTTAAAGCGGCTATCTTGAAGCATGAAGATGCGTTTACTGCTGCAGTGAGTGACGACTTTGGCTACCGAAGTGCAGATGACACGCGCCGTGCGGAGATATTGACAACCATACACAGCATCAACTTCTGTATCAGCAATTTGAAGAAGTGGATGAAGCCAAGCAGACGATTCTCAGGCCTATTGTTTTTGCCAGCGACAACTAAAGTTCAATATCAGCCACTGGGTGTTGTTGGAATTATTGTGCCGTGGAACTTCCCTATGTCCCTGTCACTGGCTCCTTTAGCTTATGCATTGGCCGCAGGCAACCGCGCAATGATCAAAATGTCTGAATTCACACCGAAAACGAATGAAGTCACTCGTCAGATTTGTGCTGAAGTCTTCAGTGAGAATGAGGTGGCTATTTTGGAAGGTGAAGCGGATGTCGCTGCCGCATTTTCGTCTCTACCGTTTGATCACTTGCTGTTTACAGGTTCGACGGTGGTAGGTAAGCATGTTATGCGTGCCGCTGCCGAAAACCTCACTCCGGTCACACTGGAACTGGGCGGAAAATCACCTGCGATCATCGCACCAGATATGGATATTGATACTGCTGTAAATCGTCTTATCTACGGTAAATGTATGAATGCAGGGCAAATTTGTATCGCTCCCGACTATGTGCTTTGCCCGGAAGATAAAATCGATACCTTTGTTGAAGCCTACAAAAAACGCTTCAAAAAAAATGTATAAGAACCAAAGTAGCAAGGACTACACCAGTGTCATTTCTGACAGACATTTCGACCGCCTGAAAAGTATGTTGAAAGAAGCAGAGGCCGCAGGTGCCAAAATTCACAGCGCATCTGATGAGCCAGTACCAACCACAGGCCGTAAAATGGCGACGCAGTTGGTAACAGATGTGACGGATGATATGGAAGTGATGAAGTCAGAAATTTTCGGACCGATTCTACCAATTGTTGGATATAAAGATATTAGCGATGCGGTTCATTATGTAAAATCGCACGACAGACCTTTGTCACTCTATCTGATGAGCTTTGACGATAAAACTCAGGATAGTGTGCTCAAACAGACACACTCTGGTGGTGCGAGCATCAACGAGACGATATTCCAGTTTGCTATCGACTCTGCGCCATTCGGTGGTATTGGTCCTTCTGGGATGGGTAACTATCATGGCAAGGAAGGTTTCATCACTTTCAGCCATGCTAAAACCATACTGAAACGCGGCCGTATCAACACTACACCGTTGTTGAGCCCACCTTATGGTAACTGGTTACAAAACCTTGTTCTGAAAATATTTATTCGCTAGTAGGCATATGGCAAAAGATAAAAAACAAGCCATTTTAGATTCAGCCCTGACCTTGTTTGTGACACAGGGCTATCATGCAACGTCCACAGCAACGCTGGCCAAAACGGCTGGTGTTGCGACGGGGACACTCTTTCACCACTTCCCCAATAAAGAAGCCGTATTACAGGCGCTTTACCTGCAAGTTAAATCAGAATTCGCTGACTTAATGAAAACAGCGCTTTTAGGTAAAGACCTAAGGCACACGTTTTCTGACCTTTGGTGTTTGGGCATCAACTGGGCACTTAAAAACTCGGAAAAGGCGCAGTTTTTTCAGCAATATTGCATGTCTCCAGACCTTGATGCCACAGAGCGTGAAAAGGTGTTGCTTGAGGTATTCGGTTTTCTGGCCGAGATGGTGATCAAAGGGCAAGCTGTGGGTCTGTTCCACAATTACCCGCTAATACTGATGATGGAAACCTGCTACGGACAGTTCCTCGCATCAACCGTTATTTTATGGACCATCCAGAACGTTGGCAGGAACAGGAATATCGAGACAGTAGTTTTGCAATGGCGTGGGGGGCAATGAGCAAAGAGCCCGTTCATGTTTCTTCGACTACTGCCGTGAACTGACAGTAATCGATGTGAGAAACAGCCGGGGTTATCTCCGGCTTTTTTCATTTTTTGGCACCTTCTTTGAGCGATCATGAAAAGGACGTTGCGCTTGTGGGGTGACCTGGAATTAAATGGATTTAGCCACTAGTGCTTCAGTCTTACAGGAATACGGCGTGGCCCAAACGCGCCGTTCATTTTCTGAAAACGTCCTGCTATTTCTGAGTGGCAATGGTTACAGTGACCAGTGTCATCAATCTCATACTGGCCAATTTTGTACCAATCTCTTTCTATTAGTCGCTCACCACATGAGGGGCAATATGTGCTGCTAGCCGCGGTATGGTGAACGTTTCCGACATAGACAAAGTTGAGGCCGTTTCTCAGTGCAATGTCTCTGGCTCTCAGTAGTGTTGACGCTGGTGTTCTGGTTTTATCCAGCATTTTGAAGTCAGGGTGGAAGGCGCTGAAGTGCAGCGGTACATCTGTCCCTAAATTATCGGCGATCCAGCCAGTCATCTCATCCAGTTCTTGGTCGCTGTCGTTTTCATCTGGAATCAACAAGGTCGTGATTTCAAACCACACATCGGTTTCGTGCTTTAGGTACTTCAATGTCTCCAGTACAGGTGCAAGTTCACCCATGCAGACTTTCTTGTAAAACCATTCAGAGAATGCTTTTAGGTCGATGTTTGCAGCATCCATGACCGAATAGAACTTCTCTCTCGGGGCGTCGCAGATATAACCGGCGCTGACCGCCACCGAGTTCAACCCTGCTTCTTTGCAAGCTATCGCCGTATCCACCGCGTACTCCAAAAAAATCACCGGGTCGTTATACGTGAAAGCAATGCTTTGGCAGCCATGTGTGCTGGCGGCAGAGGCAATTCTCTCTGGTGACGCTTGGTCGGCCAGTGTGTCCATCTGGCGTGATTTACTGATTGACCAGTTTTGGCAAAATTTACAACCAAGGTTACAGCCAGCGGTGCCGAAAGAGAGCACTGACGAGCCAGGGTAAAAGTGATTCAGGGGTTTCTTTTCAATTGGGTCAATGCAGAAGCCGCTGGAACGGCCATAGGTGGTTAAAACAATTTCCCCATCTTGCGCCTGACGGACGAAACAGGCACCACGCTTACCATCGCGAAGCGCGCATTGACGAGGGCAGACATCGCAAACGACCCGACCGTCATCCAATTGATGCCAGTATTGCGTCGGATACGCGTTGTGGTCGGCGTGATTATTCTCTTTCATTGGAGGCCTCAGCTTCTCCATTCAGCCCGACTGTTATCTATACTTTCATTGTCAGCCTGTATCAAGCCAGCCAGTCGGCGGGCCAGCACTTAGCTTACCCTTAGAGTGTAGTCAGCGAGGTGAGCTGTACAGTTTAAACAGGCAGGAAAACGACAATGAGTATTGAAGGAGTATTGTCGTCATGAACATACGAGCCCCGGCGGTTGCTGGTCGATTTTACGATAACTCGCCCGAACGACTCGAAAGCCAGTTATCTGACTGGCTGTCATCACCGCAAGATCCTATGCCAGTCAAAGCCCTCATTGTTCCGCATGCGGGCTATGTCTACTCAGGCAAAGTTGCTGCTGACGCCTATCAATACCTCAGGCCAATATCGGATAAATTCAAAAAAGTGATATTAGTTGGCCCCAGTCATCGATACGGTTTTGATGGAGTGGCAATACCGGCAGCAGACTTCTTTGCGACCCCGCTGGGTAATATTGAAATTGACAGAGAACTTTCATACGCACTGAGTCAAAACGCGCTGGTGGCGGTGACTGATCAAGTGCATGCGCCGGAACACTCCCTGGAAGTGCAATTACCGTTTCTTCAAGCGTCGCTCGATTCCTTCACGCTATTGCCAATTGTGTATTCGAAAGTGACGTCTCAGGTATTGGCTGAATTGATTGAGACTGTGTGGCGAGATGATGAAACGCTGTTGGTGATCAGTTCCGATCTTAGTCATTACCATACCTATGATGAGGCCTGTGAAATTGACAAAGATACCTGTCAGCGCATTGCAAACTTCGACATGACGCTTGAGCCTCATCAGGCATGCGGTGCGACAGGCATTAACGCAGTGTTGAATCTTGCCAGAGCGCGAGGTTATTCATTGACTGAAATCGACTATAGAAACTCCGGTGACACCGGCGGTAATAAAGAAAGGGTGGTGGGCTATGTCAGTTACCTTATCTCCGCAGTATGAAGAGCATGAACTTGGCGAGCTATTGGGTATTGTCCGGACTGTGCTAACTCGCCACTTCAACAATGATCCCTTAGCGTTGCCTGAGCCTGAAGCTTACAGTGAAAAACTTCATAAGCCTGCAGGCTGTTTTGTTACGCTCGAAGTTAATCATCAATTACAGGGCTGTATTGGTGCGATTAGCAGCCCAATGCCATTGATTCATGAGGTACACAACAAGACATTGGCGGCCGCGTTTCAGGACCGACGTTTTACGCCATTGACGGCCCAGCAGCTGGATGATTTATCGATTGAAGTGTCGGTACTTTCCGAACCTCAGTTATTAGAGGTTGAGAGCGAACAAGCTTGCCTCGACTTCCTTGAAGAGAACAAAGTAGGGGTCATTCTCTCTTGCAATCACCGCCGCGCGGTCTTTTTACCGCAAGTGTGGGAGAAATTACCTGTGCCTTTTGATTTCATTCGTGCCTTGAAACGAAAAGGGGGAATGGATGAGGCTGATTGGCCTTCTGACATGCGGGTTGATGTGTTTTCTGTCGACAGCCTAAAACAAGGCTTTCGTGACTGAACTGCGTGGCCTCTCGCAACTGGAAAGGGGACTTCTCATGTCATAAATGTTATTTCGTTAGACTGCGAGTCGTTTACACGCAGCCGAGAAATAACATGCAGAAATACAAAGCCTTCTTTTTCGATCTCGATGGAACCCTAGTTAACTCTGAACCGCTTAAAGGTGAAGCGATCGCAAGAGCGTGCAGAGAGCTGGGTGCAGAATCAGACGTTGAATATTACAAGGCAGTAATGGGACAGGACTGGCCGACAGTCACTGGCCATTTTTTCAAACTCGGTAACATTACGCCGACCATGGACGCCTTCAATACTCATTTCAGAAAACACTATGAAAACCTGCTGTCTGAAAATCTAAACCTCAACCCCGGCGTCGATGTCTTTATCCGACAAGCCAAGACCGAAGGTAAACGCTGTGCGGTAGTGAGTTCTGCGGCTGCTTGGATGGTTGAGAACATTCTTTCACAATTGAATCTCAAAGGTTGCTTTGACCTTATCATCAGCAATGAAGATGTTTCCCGCCATAAACCTGATCCAGAAGCCTATCTCGTCGCGCTTGAAAAATTTGACCTATCGCCCCAAGAAGCCCTGATTTTTGAGGATTCGAGTGCAGGAATTGAAGCGGGTAAGCGTTCGGGCTGTGACGTGATTGCGATTCGTCATGACTTTAACATTGAAAATGATATGACTAACGCTGACAGTACTATCAATAGTTTTGATGAGCTATCAATGGCTTAACCCATAAAATCAGCGTTATCGCTAGCTGGGTGTTTAACTTTGTGGCGCGTCGCATTGGTCACTCAGCCAAGTTTTAAAGGTAATTTACTGTATTTATATACAGCCAAACCAATAACAACGAAGCTGGAAGTACTGATGATATTAGATTTTGTTAACAAGGGCTGGAAGTATCACGACCAAGAGTCTGAGCGGCTGTCGGGCGAGTTGGAATCTCTCGATCTTTCTTCGCTGACATCAGAGGATCTTACACCGCTATTGGCACTGTCAAACCACACCATGGGCGAGCATCGAAATGAATGGGAGCGTGCGTATGCGTTTGCGCAAAAAGCCGTTTCGTCGTTTGACGCAGATGAACTTTCATCTCGTCAGCACAGCAAGCTTGCTGTCGCGGCCTTTATGTCTGGCGATGTTGCTAAGGGGCATTTCGAAGAAGCGCAAGCGGTTGTCAAAGCAGGCGATGAAGGTCTGGCTGCGGTCGTTGAGATAAAAGTGGCGATGTCAGCAGCTCTAATTGCTGTGGGCCAGATAGACGATGCTCTGCATCTATTTAACGCAGCCTCAACCTTGTCTTCCTCGTTGACGGAAAAGCACTTTGCAGACAGAGCCATCGCAATCTCGGCCAACAACCTGGCGAGTGACCTGCTGAGAGTTTCTCCCAGAACTGATGCGCACGATGAGCTTATAACAGCCGCAGCGACCTTGTCACTGGCAGCATGGCGTAAGTGCGGTACATGGATTAATGCTGTACGTGGTCTCTATTTGCTTCAGTATGTCGAAAACGAGCGTGGTCGTTTCGCGCTAACCGTTGACCATGGCCTTGAAGCTATCGCAGTGTTGGATAAAAACGGCGGCGATGATATCGAAGAGGCATTTATCCGCCTTGAGCTTGCAAGAGCTCTACACCATCTGGGTGAAAATGAACGCTCAACGAGTGATTTAAACCGTGCTGATGACCTGAGCCAAACGTGGGAAGACAAAAGCCTTGTTGAGTGGTATCAGAACGAGCGCTCGAAATACTTCTGATTGGCTGTAAGCATTCAGTACATAAGACAAGCAATGTATTTACCCAATAAAAAAGAGCCGTCAGGCTCCTTTTTTCAGTTCTTGTCAGCTCATCACGCTGTTGCTTCAATGGTCTGTAATTTGTTGCTGTTCCAGCAAATCATCAGGCCAATAACCACCATTACTGACGACAGCATCATTGCGGTCGATACCGTCACAAGGCCATATATCGCAAGCGCAGACACCGCGCCGCTGGCAATGAAACACACCATGGTCTGCAGGAAGTTCAGCATTCCCGCTGCTGTTGCGCTGCAATTTTTAAAACCTTCCAGCGACTTGTTCACCACGATTGGGTAAATCGCGCCATTGGCTGCTGCCATGAAGCAGAAGGGTACCAATACTGTCCAGATTGAGGTCACTTCCGTCTGCGTGGTCATAAAGAAAATCACACCGATGCTGATAACAAACAGCGCGATGAAACCCGGTAAAATCGCTGCGCCGTCAAACTTATTCAGTAGTGCTCGGCAACCGTAACCGCCTGCAATAAACGCAATGGTTTGAGGTACATAACTCATACCAATATCTGCACCTGAATAGCCCATCTCTGTCATCACAAACGGTGAGCCAGTCAGCCATGCGAAGAATGCAGCAGAGCAGCCTGCAAAAATCATCATATTACCGATGAATTTTTTTGAACTCAGAATTTGGCGATAATCTGTTGCCAGTTTGGCCGACATTTTCTGGCTGTTGTCGGCAACGGGAGCGCTTTCTGGTTGACGCAATGTTGCAGCAATCAAAGCAACACCCAGTATCGCAAGCACCACGAAAATACTGCGCCAGCCAAAGTGTACTTCCAGACCTGCACCAACCAGTGGCGCTAATGCCGGAGATAAGGCTACCAGCGGCATGACGGTCGCGAAAACGCGTGGTGCTGTTTCGCTATCATATCTGTCTACCACAACCGCTTGCCAAATAACCGCTGCGCTACAGGCACCTAATGCCTGAACAAAGCGTGCAGCCAGCATCACTTCAATACTTTGCGCCATGAAGCAAACCAAGGTTGCCACGGTGAAAAGCGACAAACCGCCAACCAAGACTTTAATACGGCCAATGCGATCAGATAGTGGACCATAAACAAGTTGACCGATCGCCATACCAAGCAGGAAAACACTCAGCGTCAGACCGATCATCGATTGTGATGTGTCCAATTGCTGGCGGATATTTTCAAAAGCCGGTAAGTACATATCCGTGGCCAGAAACCCCAGCATGCTGAGAACGGCGAACCAGATCATTGTGGTCATTGGAACAGGTTGTTTCATGTTGTCATTCTTATTTTGGTCTTCAATTGCCGGGCAGTCTAAAGTTTGTGAAAACATTTGTGAAACGTTAAAATTTCACTACTGTCATCAAAAAATTTGATTTGTATGTTTTCTTATCAAGATCTTCAAGTTATCGATGCTGTCGCACGCCTAGGAAGCTTTGCCGCTGCGGCTGCTGAGCTTCACAAAGTGCCCAGTGCTGTCAGCTATACCGTCAGGCAAATAGAGCAGAATCTCGCTGTTTCATTGTTTGAGCGCTTACATCGCAGTGTCAGGCTGACGCCCGCCGGAGAATACTTTGTCGTTGAAACACGGTCGCTCATAAAACAAATGGAATCAGTTCGTCAGCAGACCCAGCGGGTTGCAAACGGGTGGACAAGAACGGTGTCTCTCGCCCTTGATAACGTGGTGCGTGAGGACAGGGTTAACTCATTGGTGGGGGACTTTTACGACGCGTTTCCGGATGTAGAGTTGCTTCTAACGATGGAAGTATTTAATGGCGTGTGGGATGCGCTTGCCTATGACAGAGCGGATATAGCGATTGGTGCCACCGCAGCCATACCGGTTAATGGTCCGTTCAGCTACCGTGATATGGGCAAGCTCGACTGGTGCTTTGTCATGAGCAGTCAGCATCCGTTAGCGACTGCAGAGCGCCCGCTGAACAATGCTGAGTTGTCAGCGTACCCTTCAATTTGTCTTGAAGACACCTCCCGTATTTTGCCAAAGCGCAGCACATGGTTACTGGACAACCAACGCAGACTTACCGTACCTAACTGGCACAGCGCGGTTCAGTGTTTTTGTTCAGGTCTCGGAATCGGCGTGATGCCTGCACACCTTGCGAGACCACTGATTGCAAAGGGTGAGCTGGTAGAGAAAGACATCGAGGACGCGGTGCTGGCTAGTTCCTGTTGTATTGCCTGGCGCACAGATAAAGAAAATCCAGCGATTAACTGGATTCTCCACTATCTGGGCAACTCTGAGCAGGCGCATCGGGAATGGTTAGCCTAAATCTGTTTTTTCAGATTCCCTTTCAACGTCTGTCTCGGCAGCGCGAAGCGTGTTGAAGCCAGCCAATATACGGGTAAAGGTTGTTATCCAGCAAAGGGCACCGAAACACCACGCCAACAATGCGAAATGTGCTGGTATCAAGCAAAACAAGACGAAACAAGCGATAGTCTCGGTGCCTTCGGTGAGGCCGCCAATGTAGTAGAGAGACTTATTTTTATAGACAGGGTTGTCGATGCCTCGCTTACTGGCCATCACGGCAAACGCGAGGAAACTTGAGCCTGTGCCCATGAAGGAAAATATCAGGAAGGCGGCAGGTATAGCGTTGTTCGCCGGGTCGGCAAGTGCAAAGGCAAATGGCACCATGGAATAGAAGAGAAAATCTAACGTGATATCCAGAAACCCGCCAGAATCGGTAATCCCCTGTCGTCTTGCTAAGGCTCCGTCTATACCATCAAAAATTCGATTAATCGAAATGAAAAGCAGCCCAAACGTATAGGACTGCAGTGCAATGGCAGGCAGAGCAAGCATACCGACAAGAAAACCGGATACTGTAATGTGGTTTGCCGTTATCCTGCTGCCATCAAGCAGTTGAGCGGCTTTTTCCAACGGTGCTTTAATAATGGTGATGGCGTAGCGATCAAGCATCAGAGTTCGCCTCGTTGCCATTTGTGTTGTAGGCGTTGTTCATTGGCCAACTGATGCAGACGCCATTTGCGGGAACGTCATCTTCGTCGTGTGTTACCATCACTGCTGCAATTTGTCTCTGTGCAATCTGGTTAAATACGAACTCTCTAAACGCACGTCGCAGAGGTTTATCAAGTTTACTGAATGGCTCATCAAGAAGCAGGGCTGAGGGCGCTGACAGTAGGGTTCTCATCAAACTTATCCTTGCGCGTTGACCACCAGAAATCTGATCTGGCATCTTTTCAGCGATTTCAGACAGGTTGATTTCAGATAATGTCGCCATGGCCTTCTGTTTCTTTTCCTTGGCGCTTAGTGCCGAACTCAAACCAAATGCAAGGTTTTGCCAAACGTTGAGGTGGGGGAACAGAAGATCTTCCTGAAACAAAATACCAATGTGGCGCTTTTCTGCGCTCAACGAAACGACGTTCTTGCTATTAATGTGTATTTCACCCTGGCAGGTAAACTCCGGCGCAAGGTGGCCAGCAATTGCGCTAAGCAGCGTAGATTTTCCGCAGCCGCTCGGCCCCATCACCGAGAGCACATCACCGTTTTCAACAGTGAACGAGAAGTTCTCCAGCAGTGTGAGCCTGTCAGTGTTTATAGTCAGGTTTCTTACCGACAAAGTCATAGATACTCGCTTTTAGCGTGGTTAGTCGTGATTTTTGACGTTTCGGATCAGCCAATCGGCTTGTCGCTAACGCAAACGCAAAAAACAAAAATGGCAGCATGGCTTGAAGCAATCCATAAAGGGCGCTTACCCGCCTATCTTCGCCGCTGGCTAGGCTCACCGCTTCTGTTGTCAGCGTCATAATACGCCCTGCGCCCAATAGCTGGGTCGGTAAGTATTGGGCGAGGCTGACGCTTGCACCTACAGCCCATGCTAAAAGTATGGCTGGTATGAGTAATGGAAACTTGACCAGCCACCATGCCTGCCAACGGTTTTTCCCTAAGCTGATTGCGGTTTGTGTCAGCCGCTGGTCGTAACTTTGCCAAGGTCCGTCCAAGGCAAGGTAGACATAAGGAAAGGCGAATAAGATATGTGCCCAAATGGTTGCGGGTACATGCCATGCGCCGGGTAATACGTAGATTGAAATTTGGATACCGAAAAGAACGGATAACTGTGGAATCAGCATCGGCGTGGCAATTACCAAACGAGGAATCGATTTATGGTATCTGTCCCGATATTCAAGGCAGGCAACACTTAGCATAATCGCTGTAGTCGCAGCAATCAGGGCCAACAGCAGGCTGTTGCCGATTAACTCACTTAAGTGACTCATTTCCTGTTGCCAGAACCGCAGACTGAACCTGAGAGGCCAAAGATCGGGGAATGACCATCTGAGTGCAAAGGACCACACCAACAGTATTGGCAGTGTCGCAAGAGAAATCAGGGAAACCAGTCTGAAGATGTTTTTTCCCGGAAGGGAAAGTTGTTTGCTTCCTGAAAACTGCCAACCTTGAATGCGGTCAAGGAAAATGGTCTCTATTTTTCGATAGATGGCTAATATCAGCAGGCATAATCCAAAAAGCATCATGGCACCGACAGCAGCTCTTGGCAAAAGGCTCAAATCCGGATCGTTAAACCATTGCCACACCAGCACCGCAAAAGTAGGTGGTGATGAGGGGCCAAGGATCATCGCAACGTCAACGACTGACAAGCTGTAAGCAAGAACCGCATACACAGGAAAACGCATTTTCCTCAACCAGATAGGAAGAATGACTTTTACCCATGCGGCGCTGCGGTTATATCCAAGACTGCGGGATACCGTGAGGAGTTTATCGACCTGAATCTGCCGAAGTACGGAAATACTCATCAGCAGAAGAAAAGGGGTTTCTTTGAGCGCTAACGCGAGTGTCAGACCTATACCAAGATTGTCCTGAACTATCGACCAGTTGTATGGCTGTTCTTGACCCGTGATAAACGCGAATAACCGAAAAAACCAGCCAGACGGGGTAAATAGCAAAGAAAACCCTATGGCGAAAGCAACATGGGGCACAGCCAAAAGTGGAGAGAGAAGCTTTTCAATGCCTTGCCAACCTTTGTTGCCCCACCATGCCTGCAACGTCAGAAACGTTATCAATACAGCCAATAGGTGGATGTGATGCCAGAGAAAAGTGTGAGAAGAATTGATTTATCAATCCCCGGCCAACTTAGAAAAGCATTATGCCTGCTAAGTTTGGTGACTCGAGTCCTAAGACGGGTAAATAACCCGAAGCAGTAAACAAGACACCAACAAGGCCGGGGAGAAGCGGGAAGCAACAAACAATAAGTGTCGTCAAATACAACAGACGAATCACATTACCCCCACGAGAATTACCCTAGCTGCCATAGCGTTTAAGCCATGCTTGCTCGAGCGCAACCTGCCAGCTTGGGTGAGGCTCTGGCTGAGATTTAAACAATGGTTTGCTGCCTTTGATTTTAACCACAGCAGGGTCACCCCAAACACTGTTCTTCGCTTTCTTCGCCTGTGCTTCTTCACTCAGCATGAAGTTAATTGCAACGAGTGCACCTTCTTTGGCATTGGCGTTGAACGGTACAGCAAGGAAGTGAACATTCGACAACGCACCTTTTTCAAACGCGATGGTACGTGTGGTCGGCGCCAGTGTGCCATTTTCAATGCCTGCTTCAGCAGCATTCGGGTTGAATGCAATACCCAGCAGCAGTTCTCCATCATCTAACAGTTGAAGCGTTTTAGGACCGCTGGCCGGGAATTGTTTGCCCTCACGCCAAGCCACTGGATGTAACTGATCAAGGTACTTCCAAAGTGGCGCGGTAATGACTTCAAAGCGCGCTTCGTTGACGGGTGAGTAGAGCGGCGCTGTATCATCAGCCAGCTCCAACAGTGCAGACTTTAAGAAGCTTGAGCCATGAAACTGTGGCGGCTTAGGGTAGGTCACTTTACCCGGAAACGCTTTAGCAAGGCTCAACAGCTCATCAAAAGAGGCCGGTGGGTTATTGAGCTTCTGGCTATCATGAACAAATACGAATTGACCCACACCCCACGGGGATTCCAATCCATCTGTTGGCTCGGTGAAATCTTCAGTCACAGGCAGCGACATGTCGACATTTGACCAGTTCGGCAGTTGCTCAGTGAATGGGCCGTGCAACAAGTCGTTCGACTTCATTGATTTGAAGTTTTCACCGTTGATCCACACCATATCAACACTACCGCCTGAGGTTTTACCCGCGGCTTTTTCGGCGACCAAGCGGTTAGTGGTTTCCGCAATATCAGAGACTTTGACATGTTTGAGAGTAACGCCGTATTTGTCTTGTATTTCTTTCGCTGCCCAAGAAATGTAAGAGTTCACATTCTGGCTGCCACCCCAGGCATTGAAGTACACGGTTTGACCTTTGGCTTGTTCTTCAATAGCTGCCCAGTCAGTAGCTTGAGCGATCGTTACAGGCGCAGACGCAATCAATGCAGACGCGAAAAGGATCTTTTGTTTCATGATCTCTTGTCTTCCTTAACAGATGTTATTCAGATAAAAATAAATTAACGATTTCGTTGCCAAGTATGGAATTTCGCCACCCACTTCAGAACTTGCTGTGGTGCATTATTTTGCTTCCAAACCCCGGCGGTATATTTAGTTGCTTCACTCATTGTGGGGTAAGGGTGTACCGTCCCCAATATTTTATTTAGACCCAGACCATGACGCATTGCTAATGTAAATTCTGCCAATAAATCACCAGCATGACTACCTACAATGGTTGCTCCCAAAATTTTGTCTTTTCCTTTTGGTGTAAGTACCTTGATAAAACCGTGGTCTTCGCCATCAGCGATAGCGCGGTCAAGATCGTCAATGCCATAAAGCGCGACATCGTAATCTATGCCCTGTGCCTTGGCTTCTTTTTCGTTAATACCGACACGAGCTACTTCAGGCGCCGTGTAGGTTGCCGCTGGCATGACAGAGTAATCGGCACGGAACTTTTTAAACTTACCAAACAGTGCATTGACGGCAGCATACCAACCTTGGTGGCCTGCAGCATGTGTTAACTGAAACGGGCCTGACACATCCCCGACGGCAAAGATATTCGGGTAGTTGGTTTCTAAGTAATCGTTAATTTTGACCGTGCCGCGCTCGGTTAATTCAACGCCAAGTTCCTCAAGTCCAAAACCTTTGACGTTTGCGACACGACCGAGAGCGACCATCACCGCATCAAAATCTATATTCACAGTCGACCCTTGGTATTCAAGGATAGCGGTCTGCTTGCCGTTTTCGTTGGTAAATTGTGTCGCTTTGTGACCGAGTAACACGTTTACGCCGTCCTCAATGAGCCCTTTGTAGACTAGCTCAGAGACATCGGCGTCTTCTCTGATCAGGAGTTGATCTGCCATTTCCACCAAAGTGACTTCAGAACCCAAGCGAGCGAAGCTTTGCGCCAGTTCACAGCCAATAGGGCCGCCACCCATGACCAACATCTTTGGTGGTAACGTCTCCAATGACCAAACGGTTTCTGACGTCAGGTAATTCACATCAGCTAAACCAGGAATCCCAGGTACGAGTGGGCGAGCGCCCGTTGCAATAACAATGTTCTTGGTGGTGAGTACTTGTCCGTTAACCTCGACTTCCCACGGCGAGAGTATTTTTGCTTCTCCTTGAATACACTCAGCGCCCAAACTGGTGTAACGTTCAACCGAGTCGTGCGGTTCAATTTTAGCGATCACGTTACGAATTCGACCCATTACCTGAGCAAAGTCGACTTTCGGCTCACCTTCCACATGGATACCGAACTCTTTCGCTCTCTGTATTTCTTTTAGCGTCTGACCTGAACGGATAAGGGCTTTAGAGGGTACACAGCCTGTATTCAGGCAATCACCGCCCATCAAATGTTTCTCTATGATGGTAACTTTTGCTTTAACCACAGCACCAACATATGTTGTTACCAGACCGCCTGCGCCCGCGCCAATGGCGATAATATTACGGTCGAACGTTTTTGGCTTGGTGAAACGGCTATAGATTCTGCGATGGTTAAGGTTGTCGATAACAAATTTGGCGATCAGTGGGAAAATGCCCAGCAGCGCCAACGAAATCAAAATTTCTGGTGAGATGATACCGCTTAAGCTCTCAATCTGCGCTAACTGTGAACCTGCATTGAGGTAAACCATGGTTCCCGGCAACATACCTAACTGGCTGATAAGGTAAAAGCGACTTGCTTTGAGCGGTGTCAGGCCCATCAGTAAATTAATGAGGAAGAAAGGAAATACAGGGATCAGTCGAAGTGTCAGTAGGTAAAACGCACCGTCTTTTTCTATCCCTTTATTAATGGAATCAAGTTTGTTACCAAACTTACTCATTACCCAGTCTTTCAGTAAGAATCGGCTTACGAGAAAAGCTGCTGTGGCGCCGATAGAGCTGGCGAAAGACACCAGTAATAAGCTCCACCAGAAGCCGAAGAGTGCAGCACCTAACAATGTGGCGATAGCGGCACCTGGAAGAGATAAGGCGGTAATGGCAATATAAGCAGAAAAATAGATGATGCTGGCGGTAACCCAGTTTTCTTCAATGAACTCAGCTAGTGCGGCCTGTTGTTGCTTGGCATTTTCTAGTGTGAAAAGAGTATCAAGGTCAAATCCAAACCAGATAGCAATAAACGTTATGATGACGGCAATTATTGCAATTTTTTTTGTATTCATTTGGTGGTCCATTCAATAGGTTGTGGCACTCTGTTTCTAGGTTTCAGGACGCAAACATACCTTTTTGCGTTTTCAGTCCATTTTGTAGCTCGAGAGTGATCAATCTCTATGCATTATTGACCGAGTGATGATTAGAAAAATTTCATCCCTGAGTAAAAAGTTCGGGCTTGAGGGAACGATGTGTTGAAATTCAAATATTGATTGTAGCGATGGCATGTATGATTAGAGTCTCAACAATGGGGATTAGAGAAGAGCATATGCAATAAAGCTGTCATTTAGTCTTCAAGCTACTGAACAATATAACAGTTCTTGCTAATTTTTAAATGGCCTATACACAATAAGATGAATACTGGAACACGAGTGCTGACAATGGTAGAAATGCCAGGAAGAGGCTTTTCGAATAATAATTTACGTGGAAACGTGTTCGTGACCGCGCGAAGCTGAGCTTGAATCCCCAATAGATAACCATTGCATTAATGACCAACGACAAAACGACGAGAAGCGATAGAAAGGAGGGGGCAAACAAGCCAGTTTGTAAAATGTAGTAAGCCAAGAAAGGTAACAGACAGCAAAACAGCACCGTAAGGTTATATTTTATCGTCGAGTTTTTCACTTTATCTTCGAAAAAGTGGCAATTTTTCTGCTCAAAAGTGTTCTTTTTAGGCATTTTTTCTGATTTTTATTTATTCAGACTCTTTTTTCAATAGTTGATATTTCTCACAAAGAGGAAGTTTTTGAGCAGATGATAGATGAAAAAAGTGACCCTTATCACGAATTTGTCTAAATCAGCGGTAAGAGTTACCTTCTGTCAGAGTTCCAATCGAACGGGGATTATTCTGACAAAATTCGAAATCTGGTTAGCTAGCAAACAAAAATAAAGAGCCGCGGTTGCGGCTCTTCAGTTAGAATGATCTGTATATCAATTGCTGGTGTTAATCACTAAGGCGTTGAAGTAACTCTTCTTTGCGCTGTGGTGTAATCACTGACCAGTGCTTGCCTTCCAGTGCGCCTTCCAGTGCCCACAAAACATCAAGGCTCAGGCTTTCAGAATGGGATTTACGCAAAGCAAGAAAAGCCTCTAATGAACCACGGTTTTGCAACTCCTCGACACTCTCGATACCTGCTTTACGCAGCATTCTTTCGGTTGCTAAACGCAGGTTCGGTAGGTCTTTGATTCGCTCCGGACCAGTGTTTTGTTTTACTGTTTGAGCTTTTTTCGCCAGCTTAAGTGCGACTTTTGCTTGCTCAAGCAGCTCAGAAGGATCTTCCCACCAATGGTCTGGCACTGAATAATACTTAGTGACGACCGGGAAACCTCGCTTCTTGTAGATATACGGGGTCAGTTTCAGTTCTTTGAAACCTTTTTCATTCTCCTCTCCAGCTCGAAGGTGTAATTTGTCGTTGACAACAAGCGCGAACATAATCTTGTCGCAGAATACACCAAATCCGCCAAACATAGACCGAGACTTCATTTCGCCAAGGTCTTTCATGAGTTCAATTGAGTTGTTCAGTGTTGATTTATCCATGTGACTTCTTCTCGTTCAATCAATGCGTTCCTGAATGAAGGTCAAGAGGTAACGTAAAAAGGCAATCTCGGAGAATTGTCATCGAGCCTTAACGGCACTTGTTATGTTTACGTCCGGGCAGCCCCGCCGCCGATTGAAAAGTACTTGCTTAACTATTCATCCGGCCGGTGGCTTTGCGTCCCAAGCTTTCGCTTTGGTTTGCCTTTCACTTGACGAAATCCAGCTTATCTCAATCCGCAAATTAAGTCGTTATTGACTACCTTAATATTTGTGATATTGATTCAAAAATAATGATACAAACCAGTTTGTCTGTTACAAAATGACAACAGTGTTTCAACAGGTGCACTGTAAGTATTTGAATCGCGAAAGTGAGATAAAGTGAGACGCGTCGAGGTTTTGCGGCCAATTGATGACTAGAAGATGTATAAAATGGAATGAAAACCCACTTAGGCAATAATTATAGTCGAAAAAAAAGCCTGTCAATATGGCAGGCTTTTATTGTTTCTCTAATGCGACTGAGTCTAAAGATTGAGGTCTTTTACTGACTGTCTAACAACCAACTCTGGCTGTACCTCAAAAACTTGTTGTTCACTATCTTTATTGGCGATGCGGTTAAGAAGTAACTTAATGGCCGTTTTTCCCAAGCGTTTTTTTGGGTTGATGCACGGTGGTGAGCGGCGGAGAGAAGAAGCCAGCCAGGTCGATGTTGTCGTAGCCAATCACTGAAATATCTTCAGGTACACGCACGCCCGCTTCCTGAAGCGTGCTGATTGTTGCCAACGCCATGATGTCGTTGAAACAGAAAAGGGCTGTAGGGCGATCTGGCATCGCAAGAATCTTCTTCGCAGCTTCGACTGCGGCGTCGCATTCGAAGTCTGCTTCGACCAACCAGTTGGGATTAACCTGAATGTCTGCTTCATTCAACGCTTTTTCAAATCCGGTCAAGCGCTCTGAACAGGTAAGTTTCTCCATTTGCCCCGAGATACAGCCAATATGCTTATGACCTTTTTCGACAAGGTATTTAGTGGCAAGGTAACCACCCATTTCAGCGTTGTCCTGAATACAGTCAGAATCAGAGATATGCTCGGTGCCCCAATCCATAATGACCATTGGCATTGGCTTCTTCTTCTCAAGAAGGCCCATTAGTTCATCGGTTAGGTCAGAGCACATCACCAAGAGACCATCGACGCGTTTTTCAGCGAGCATCCGCAGGTAGTCTCGCTGTTTAGTGAGGTTACCTTCGGTGTTACACAGAATCAGTGTATAACCTTCGTTGTAACAGTACTCCTCAACGCCATGGACAACTTCAGCAAAGAAAGGGTTGGTTGACTTGGTGACCAGCATGCCTATGGTGCGCGTTGTGTTGCACTTTAGGCTACGTGCGACCGCGCTTGGCGCATAATTTAGCTCGTCGACTGCGCTCCATACTTTCTTGGTGGTCGATTCAGCAACAAAACGCGTTTTGTTGATAACGTGCGACACAGTTGTAGTAGATACGCCTGCCATACGGGCGACATCTTTAATGGTGGCCATTGAATGCTCTTCTCTATTTGGTCGGTGTACCCGACACATGCAGTGAGGCCGCCATTGATAATGACAGCGTCAGTGTTATTGGTTTGAGGCATTGGGATGGTGAGATGCAGAGTACAGAAAATCTCAATGCCAATCGCTTGCGTTCACAGTTTACTGATAGTTGCGTGTAGGTCAATTCTACGTCTTGTGGTTTTGTGGCGAATTAGCGGCTATTTGATCAGTGACACTGAAATGTAGTGAATAATTGGCATAAAAATAACAGCCGAGCATGGTCGACTGATACTGAGGTGGTTTTGCGTTTTGTGGATAGGGTTTTAAGGCCAGTGTAGATTCGCCTTTGGAAAGGCGATATCGAATGTATGCTAGGCGTTTTGCTGTGGCGTCGAATACAAGGACGATATCACCGTTCTTTATGCTGCTTGTTGCTGCGTCTTCAGTGCTCACCTGTGAGAGCAAATCCTCTGTGCACTTTCAACCAGAAAGAGCTATGAGAGAGGGTTTGCAGCAGTGTCATCAATCATTATTTAATAAAACTTGACCAAGAGACACTCACCCCAGGAAATTGCACACCGAAAATAGGTCGGTTACAAGCGAAGCCTACGAAGTTTCGTGCAGTTTCACCTTTAAACTGCATTTCATTTACTTGACTTAAAAAGCCAGACACAAAAGGAATCGATTTGCCGATATTTAGAAGAATATCGATCGGTATCTTTTTGAATGCAGGGCTGCCATTCATTCGCATGGCTATACCATTGGGTAAACGGGCGAATGCATTTAATGGTTTACCAGAGACCAACTCATGATGACTCACTTCTTGCATCCCAATGATATGCATAGTGCTCACTGCACAATGAGGAAACGTATCAGGGATGAAAATAATGGGGGATATATCGTGGTTATTCTCTGCGTCAAAAACCAGTGAAAAACCAAGTGAGAGGCCAGTAAAATCGTCTATGTCATGCAATTCAAACTCATAATGTATGTTATCGCGCTGGGTAATGACAGGAAACTTATAGAGTCTCTCACTACTGTGGTTCGGTTTATATTCCACATGTGAATCGGAATCATCTTCTATTCGTTTGAGGCTAAAATCTGCTTTTTCAGCCGGGAAACCATACCAACTGCGGATTTGCATAGTTCCCGCCCCATGATTACAGCGTATCGTTTCAACGGAGTTCAGCGCCGTGATGCAGTCTTCGGCTAGATTATTAATCGGAACGTTGGGTTTGAATAAGTTACGATCATCCCAAAAAGCGTAACTATCAAGGCTCTTGCCGACATCGCGTAAGGTTGTTGTGGCTATATCTCCCCACGCATCATTTAAAGTAAAGCGTGTTTGAATATCCATATTCATTTTTATGATGGGTTCCGGGTTAAAGGTGACATCATTTACGATATTAGTAAATTTCTCTGCTCCTCCAATTAAGTACATAGCTTGAGATGTAATATCTTCTTGTGATGTTGAAAACACCTGACTTTCATCAAAGTTAGCAAAGTGCGTATTAGTTAAATGAAAGGGGCCGTCATACAATAAGACGCCAATCGGACTATGAAAATTCAATGGATTCGAATCATCAGCTGGGTCATTATTATTACTTCGACCAACAATTAGGCTATCTTTTAAACCTTGATTGTACGCAACAAAAAAATTCCAAACACTGTCCGCTAAAATTGAATGATGAAATGTTGTTGGTGCACCGCGATAATAAACTGCTGTATTAGCACTTTTATAAGCGACTAAGTTTTTTGGTTGTGGGTCACCTTCATAATATGATTGTCTTAGGGCAAAATCATTTCCAGGATTACGGGGATTAGATATTGGTCGATTTAGGTCGATACCTCCGTCCCATGTAATTCCTACTTTGTTCGTGCTAGCTTGGTTATTTGAAAATGTTAATGTCGGTGATGATAGAGGGTACACCTTTTCATGACAATCAGTATTCTCTCTGCACTCGGCTTCGACAGCAAAGGACATCCAAAAACCGGTCCCCTCTGATGCTACAGATACATTATTCTCGATAATATTAGTGGGGTGGGTAATCCAAAACGTAGAAGGCCCGACTGCACGCTTTGGTCCAATACCAAAATTCATTTGGTTTGGATCGCTATCAACAATACCTCTATCGATATCTGAAAATAATAAATGCTTGCCCACTGGAGGCCTACGACTTAATATACCAATATTGTTCGTAATGACATTTTTAGTTTCATTGCCATCCTCTAGAAAATAGCCATGGCCTTCGTGATCATAACAGGCATTATTGTCAAGAGTCGCTTCATTAGTCCCATGAATCGTGTAGCAACGGTTTTTCGAGTTCATCACCACAGAGTCTTTCACATATTGCCCTTTAGCATTACCAATGTAATGCCAATGGAAAGGATACCGACCTAAGATTCCTTGCTGTCCTACACGTTTAAATTGAACGCCTTGTAAGAAGCCTTTTGCTCCTGACATTAACATGACATGAGCACCAAAGCCGTCGTCTCGCCAATCACTATCATCAGGCCCTTCAATGATAATGTTTCTTTTTAAGTTAATGACGTGAGCTCGTTGATCAAGTGTCCAGGATAAATCTTTGTCGTTGGTAAAACTCTCTGTTTCGCCATGATGGTAATAAGCTAATGGCTCGTCCAATAAAACTGTGGTCTCAGATTGGTTAAAAGATATCTCGCTAATAACTCGTTCTTCATTTTCATGCACACTAAAACTTGTCGTTGCTATGACAATTTTATCGCCGACATTCCAACCTGGCATATTGCCTAGCAGTGTTATTCGCTGATCACCAACATCAACACTTGAACTAAGTCGAGTCCGCTTCGCTACATCAGATGCAGGAGTATGTAAGTTGAGCGTTGCATTGTCGGTGATCATAATACCGCGTTTAGCATTATGAACGTCGTCAGGCTCACCTGTTAGTTTCAACGTTAATTGTCCATTAAATGGAGCCTCTTTTTCACCGCAGAGTAATTCTGCCTGTGAGCCTTTTACTATAATACCGCGTGTGCTAATCGTGATCTTGCCTTGATCTGGACACTTCAGTAGACCATTTACTGTAATATAACTATTATCACGTTGTACTGAGTCTAAAGTGACCACTGTATCTATCGGTATATTGATATTCCCATTTTCATCTAAAGACAATTGACTTAATAATAAGTTCCCTGGAAAATTTGGTAGTGAAAATGCACCCGATTTAGTCAATTCTTTATTGTGATTATCTATACCGTCTAGTGATATACCGAAAACAATAATACGTTGCCCTGCAAATTTTTTCTTTTGCTGATCACTGAATGTGTATGTAAAACGGTGTGTCGCTGATGCACCACTAGAACAACGGTTAATAATATCTAATTCGTTCGAAAGATTAGCAGTCGTACTATCAATGAATTTTCTATTGCCGGCTTCATTTTGAGCATATATATGCACATCAATTGATTGCATTTTTGAATGATCGCATGCCCATCCCAAGATAGTGCCGTTGGTTAATTCATCAACATAACCCTTAATACCCAGAGGCACCACAGGCTTAGGAATTACAGAAAAGGCAAGTATTTGATTTGACATAAATACAAAAAGAAAAACAAGAAATAAATAAAATAGTTTTTTCATCACGAATAAATCTCTCTGTAAAATTAAATTAAAAGAGACGCTATTGGAAACTAGCACTAAAATGCCACTTATCAATTTTATTTCGCGGAATTTAAATCTAGGGGCGTTTATTTTTCGAATGTCTTATAAATAAGAATTACGCTGAGGATTGTTTAAAAGAATGCAACATGAAAAGAATCAGTAAACTCATTAATGGTTATTTCATTGTTGCCACTGCAATGAATGGAATAATTACTATAAAAAACAAAAGCCGAACAAGGTCGGCTTATATTTGGGTGATTTTGAGGCTTTGTAGAGGAGACGGCGTTGCCCGACCTTATTCGCCTTTGAGAAAGGCGATATCGAGCACAACGAAAGCTGACAGCAGTTTTGCAGCCGCGCTGTAAAAACCAAAAGGATCCTGCTTGGTGACCAGTGCCTGAAAGAGTGTTAGCCAGCTCGTTAGCATATCATTGATGAAAGTGAGTTGTTCCTGCATCAATGCTTCTTGTTGGACTTCATCTTTTTCTGTGTTGGTACGAATTATAAGGTTACCGAGAAAATCGAGAATAATGGCCAGATGATCGCTCGGTTCATTGAAGTCTTTGCGTTGTGCGATGTCGAACTTTTTCATCCAAGCCGCCATATCCTGAGCGGGCTTTTCATTTAAAAGGCCACTGTCGCATAAAAATAAAGATGCATAAGGGAGCGCGCCAGTTTTAGGCGTACTTAGAAAAAGGCCACAAAAATCCGCTGACAATTCAAGTTGCGTATCCGGACGTTTTTTCAGCTTACTCAGTGATTCCCGAAAGTTGGCGACAGGCTGGCTGAGTTCAGGAGTCATTGCCAGACTCGAAAAGTAATTGCCCATTTCACCGCCGAAATAGTTTTGAAGGTCAGCTTCTGTCAGCTCTTTGGCAAACAGTGATGACATCCACCAATAAAATTCAGCGCGTTGTTCGTTGATGGCAATAAAATCCTGCATAGGGGCTCCTGATGTCTATTATTGCGGTCAGTCTAGCAAAGTTGACTGGTGTGAAAGGTGAGAAAAGTGAGAAGGGCATGAGCACAGAAGTTCATGCCGTTTGGTGTTACTTTGCTGTTATTTATAAATCCATCGCTGGGAATAAAGGGTTCACATCTTGCAATTCTGTCGGCCCACTGAAACCTGTGGCTGCAGGCGCAGTACCTTTATATTTCTCGATGTTTACCAGCGCTGTGTGGGCAGATGTTGCTTGAGCAAGCTTTGACGTACCTTGGTCCATCGTCAGAACGTTTGGATCGCCATACGTACAAAGTGTTCCCGGCTTACCGCCTTCCAGCGGGCTGTACCAGGCACCTTCATGAATACGGCAAACGCCTGACTTGTATTCATCTGTGACAACGGCACCTGCAAGCACTTGACCACGGTCATTGAACACACGAACGATATCGCCGCTCTTGATGCCGCGTGCGGCTGCATCTTCAATGCTGATATAAATCGGTTCACGACCATTTACCGCATAGGTTTCACGGTGTTCGGTAGACGAACACAACTGCGAGTGCAGGCGGTGTTTCGGGTGACAGCTTTGTAAGTGAATCGGATACTGACGCGATTTTGGCCCGCCGTGACTACGTTCTGCTTTCTCAAACCACATTGGGTGACCCTGACAGTCGTCGTAGCCCATATCTGCGATGGTTTTACAGTAAATCTCAATCAAACCAGACGCTGTGCCCAGTGGTTCAAGATCCGGTTCGTTGCGGAAAGACTCGTGACGGACCCACGGGCTGCCTTCCGGGAATTCAATAAAACCTTCGCCATCCCAGAATTTTTTGAATTTCGGCATGCGAACGCCAACGCCACGTCCTTGCAGAAGTGCACCGTTGTATATTTCTTCGACCCACTCGGCTTTGGTTTTGCCGCCAGTGAAAGCTTCTTCTCGTCCGAAGCGGGTACAAAGCTGACGGAAAATATCGAAGTCATCTTTTGCTTCAAACATTGGGTCGACAATCTTACGAAGGGCAACGATACCTTTATTCGAGTGGTTACCGAATTGCTCGATGTCATCACGCTCATACGTTGTGGTTGCGGGCAAAACGATATCAGAGAAACGGCAACTTGCTGTCCATTGGTGCTCGACGCTGATAACCGTTTCCAGCTTACGCCATGCCTTGATCATCCGATTGCGATCCTGATGATGATGGAATGGGTTATTACCGCAGAAAATCGCCATTTTCATGTGCGGGAATTTTATTTTTTTGCCGTTCCAGTCGATTGTCTGGCCCGGGTTTTCAATACAATCTACAAAACGGGCGACAGGGATATAGCTGGAATAGCCGTTATAGCTATGGTTATGAATAGGGTCGACACCCGTTACACCGCTGAAACCCGCCATCAGTGGACCTTTGGAGGTTACTGTGCCTGCATCGTTATAGTGCCAGCCAAATCCGTAACCGCCACCCGGTAAGCCGATTTGACCCAGCATTGCCGCCAGTACAACCAGCATCCACGCGTATTGTTCACCGTGCTGCATGCGCTGCAAGCACCAGCCACCGATGATTTGTGTACGACCTGATGCCATTTGACGTGCCATCTGGCGAATCGT
Organism: Veronia nyctiphanis; assembly: GCF_004116385.1. Taxonomy (GTDB): domain Bacteria; phylum Pseudomonadota; class Gammaproteobacteria; order Enterobacterales; family Vibrionaceae; genus Veronia; species Veronia nyctiphanis. The sequence continues at coordinate 135,180 of NZ_PEIB01000004.1, forward strand.
CTCGGCATCAACACCACAAATCTTTTCTGCCCACTCAGGTGTTTTGGCAATACCGTCTTTCTCACCGAGCAAATACGGCAAGAACTTATCGAAACCTGTTGTGTAGTCAGAAAGGAACTGCTCGTTGTGCAGCTTTTCAGTGTATAGAGTATGTGCGAGCGCCATCATAAGAGGGACGTCAGTCTGCGGGTTAACCGGAATCTGATCGCCACCGACAAATTTCTGGGTCTCGTTTTTCACCGGATCAACGTGAATGACTTTTATGTCACCGTTTTTCACTTTCTCGGCAAGCTGTTGGTAATAGCCATAGGTAGAATGGCAAGGCACCATCCAGCCAACCTGCAGGTTTTTGATTGGGTCAGAACCCCATACCACAATGGTGTCAGTGTGTTCTAGAACCAGAGGCCAGGAGGTCTGTTGCTCGTATACTTCCATGGCACCCGCAACATAGGGTAAGACGACCTGAGCTGCACCTGTCGAATAGTCACCGGCTTTCGCCAGATACGTACCGTGCAGACCGACCGCACGCATCATCATGGTGCCTGCTGAATGGAGTTTACCGACTGACTGCCAGCCTGTGTGACCGGCATACAGCGCACTTGGACCATATGTGGTTTGAACACGCTCAAGTTCATAATGGAAGAAATCGAGAGCCTGAGACCAAGGTACGCGGACGAAGCGGTTGTCACCACGCTGGGTGGTATCTGACTTAAAACCGTGTTTGAGCCAGTCAATACGTACCATTGGGTACTTCACGCGGGCTGGGTTATAAACGGTTTCACGCAGACCCGCAAGCATGCTGGTAGGGTGAGGGTCTTTCTCAAACGGAATAGTATCTACCCAAATACCGTCTTTGATTTTGGCACGGAAAGCGCCCCAGTGAGAGCCTGAGAGAATGTCGAGATTCGGGGTTGCTTTGGCTGCATTCTCTGCCGCGAGAACACTACGTGGGGCCAGTAAGCTTGAGCCAATGGCTGCGCTGGCACTGGCAGCGAACAGGCCAGACAGGAAGCGACGGCGGGTAATGCCAGTATTTTTGAGTTCTGTCGCCATGAGTAATAAACCTTACATACTTGAATTCATGATTGCCGGGCCATCGGTGTGACCCGGCGCAAAGAGAGCACTGGTGTCTCAGTGGTTAGTGGTGACCCTGTCCGCCAGTGTCGCTACCGTGGTTCTGAAGATATTTCAGCAGGGTGCGCTCTTCTGTTTTACTCAGGCGATAGTAAGAGCTCATTGCTTTGAGGCCTGAGATCCAGCCGTTTGCTGTAAAGTGTTCTGGTGCTGGTGCAGCGTGACACGCATTACAGGTTGAACCGAACATCTCTTCTGCATAGGTCCAGATAGGTTGGATATCATCCATCAAGTGATCTTTGGTGATGTAGGCTTCAACACTTACGTGTTGCCATGCAATATTTGTCGCTGGGTCTTCCTGTTCTTCAAGTAATTTTTCTGAGGCTTTGATGTCGCCACGAATGGTAGCTTTGAACACGCGTTTACCCATGTACTCAGTCAACACTCGGCCTTTACCGGCTTTTTCGAGCCAACCGTCCAGACGAATTTTAAGCATGTCATTTTCTTCGCCGATGACAGTCACCTGCGATGCTGGCAGAAGCTTACCTTCTGATTTGCCATTGGCATCTGCCGTCGCGAACATATCCTTCTCGCTGATAGAGAACAGGTTGGTAGCCCCTGCCGTTGCGACTGCCTTCGCTTCAAGCTCTTGGAAGCTCTTACGGAAACCGCCTGCCATGTTTGGCAGCTGGTGAGCAATACCCTTGTGACACTCGATACAGTTCATGTCATCAGCCGCGGCTTTTTTCATTTCCATCTGGGCTTTGACTGACTGTTTGTCATGATCCATCGCTTCATAGGAGTGACAGCTTTTACAGGTTTTCGAATTCTGACGCTTCATTCGCGCCCAGACAGTTTGTGCCATTTCCAACCTGTGCTCTTCGAACTTCTCAGGGGTATCGACTTTCTTGGTAATAAAGTGGTGGTACAGGTCTTTGGCTGCTTCTAACTTACGCAGCATTTTGCCGGGTAAATCTTTTGGCTGGTGACAGTCAACACACTCTGCGCGAACACCCATCGAGTTTTTAAAGTGGATGGACTCTTTGTACTCTTCATAGTTGCCCTGCATGGTATGGCACGACGTACAGAAAGAGGTCTGAGAAAAGAAATGCAGAGATTCGTGCGCAGTAATAGTACCGATAATGGTGATAACGGAGCCGACCAAAATTAGCGCGAGTACAGAGTACTTGGCACTTGGCTTTGTGAGCTTCCCGAGGAGTTTTTTAATCAAAACGATTTACCCGTCAATTGTCTGCCGTGACACAGGTCGCAGCAATCTGAAATGCTATCTTTATGCCGACAATATTAGGGAGTGGATGTGAATATGGTTACCTGTGCTTGTTAATGGCTGTGGCGTACTTATGAAGAGATATGAACAGAATTGATTCTTACTAACGAGGCAAGCTTGAGTGCTTCATATAACATACTGTTATTAAATAAAAAGGAAGTGTTTTTCTGGGTTCATGAAATGAACGTAATAATTGGCTGAAAGCTAATCAAGTGGCGACCAATCTGGCTTTATGATGATCCAAATCAATTTATTAGAGAGGTCGGTTGATAAGATTTCACAGATAATTGAACAAATATGAACAGGCGGCGAAATGGACCACCACATACTGGTAGTGGATGACGAGGCAGTCACCCGCAACATGGTCAGCAAGTACTTTGAAAAGATGGGTTATCAGGTTAGCCAAGCAGAAAATGCCGCTGAAATGCGTGCGTTAGTCGCTCAAGACAACGTGGACTTGATACTGTTAGACATTAATCTCCCTGATCAGGACGGTTTGACACTGACGCGTGAACTTCGTGGACACAGCAATATCGGCATCATCCTCGTGACAGCAAGAACCGATTCTATCGACCGTATTGTTGGCCTTGAAATGGGCGCTGACGATTATGTCTCTAAACCTCTTGAACTTCGCGACTCCAGGTTCGGGTTAAAAACCTGTTGTGGAGGATGTCGACCCCTCATAGAATGCAGGTAACAACTCAGGCTAGCCCGGTTGAAGACCACCTGCTGCGTTTCGGAAAATGTATCTTCGACGCAAAGCGTCGCTCCCTTGTTAAAGATGGCCTGCCAGTCAAGCTCACCAAAGCTGAGTATGAAATGCTGGTTGCGTTTACTGAGCACCCTAATACGGTACTCAGCAGAGAACGTATACTGGCAATGATCAGCCATCGTGTTGATGCGCCGAACGATAGAACCATTGATGTACTTATTCGGCGACTTCGAAACAAAATAGAGCTGGAACCGAAAAAACCGCAGTTGTTTATTACCGTCCATGGCGAAGGGTATTTGTTTGCCAATTAAGGAAGGGTAGGGCACGCTTCAGCGCATAAACAGAGAGAACTCATGAACTATATTCCGTTTGATGAATACAAACGAAAGTGGATATTTACCCATCAGTCGATGCCAGTTGAAGAGGCTGATAAAGAAGCAATAAAACCCATGTCAACGCAACGTTCTTCTCAGTTGTGGACTGAATTTGTCAGTCGTAAAAGTCCGACTGTTGATCACTTTGGTGCTGAAGATTGGGCGAACAAAGATGCAACGTGGAAAGAAGAAGTCAATTGGATGATTGCGTGGGAAGATGAAGCTGACTTACCACCAGAGTTTATTGAGCATTTTCAGTGGGAAGACAATATTGTCGTCTACTTCTGTTATGACAAAACTAACATTATTGAAACGCGTTGGGCTATGTTTAAGAAGTATTGGAAAAATTTTCTGTTCTATGACGATAAGCCTTTGTTGCTGGGTCGCCGTAAACAGGAAGTGGCAATGTTTGAACAGTCAGGCGAGGTGAAAGTGGGTAAGCGCCCATAACTCACAGCAAAGGATACTGAGCCGGGCTAGCATGTGCAGCCCGGCTTTTTTGTTTCAGGATGAGATGCTGTTCGACTCTCAGAAGGTCATGAGATGAAGAGTGCGCGTGTCATTGTGTTGTTTGCCCTGCTTATTGCTTGTAGTCCGGCAACACTGAGAAATTTTGTGCCAAACGAAATGTCTGATGTGGCGATCTCGAAAGAGCTAGATCTCGCCCACGACAAAGTCATCAACTGTCACTACTTTGAAGCGCTGGATACTTTCCAGCAATATACCGTAATTGGTAGCCGACCTGAGCGCATATTTGCCTACCGTTGGCTCGGAGTGCTCTATCTCGAGATGATGAACTTTGACGAATTCAACCATACTGTCGACCGCTTCCTCTTTTCACGAGCGGGTAGAGGGCAGGATAGGGAAAAAGTTGTTCTCAATTGGCGAATAGAAGCGAGAAAATGCGCGCTGAGAGGCACATAAATACGGGCGTGGGCGAATGTGGTATCTACAATTTGCTATCAGAGAGCGAAATTTAGACAAGATTGATCGCAAATTTTGCTGATCTCTGTCTGGTATGGGCAACTATTGGTGATATTTCACAGAATTCTCTACTGTTGATAGCTAATATCCTACTCGTTCTTAATAGAACTTTAAAAAGCCAGCGTTGGTATTGGCCTATTAACGCTGGCTTTTTACCCCTCTCAGTTCCAAAATCGGCGGCTCCAAACCCTTTTGCACCACACCGTCTTAAATTACCTACATTAACGAATAATTCACAAATTATCCTGACGTGAGTTCGAGTGATCACTTTGTTTGTCTTTTTCAAAAAATCTTCGACAAACCTCTGATTTTTATGTTAACAGCGACATCATATTCTATTGAATAAGACCAAATCACTATGTATAGTTGCGAACGATTTTGATAACCACTCTCATTAAGGTTTGCGATATGTATAAAGTACTTGGCACGGCAGCCGCGCTGTCTGCATTTTTGTCTCTTCCCGCTTTGGCCCACTCTGTTACTGTTGAGCACCGCCTGGGTAAAACCACTGTTGAAACGAATCCAGAGCGCGTTGTTGTTATCGGTTTGGGCGCGCTAGATGCCGTTGATAGCCTAGGTGTAGAGCCAGTCGCAGTAGCGAAATTTGGCTTATTCCCTGACTATCTTGCTAAGTACAAAACAGATGAGAAAATGACTGCAGGGTCTTTCTTTGAACCTGATTTTGAAAGCATCTACTCACAAAAACCTGATCTGATCGTTATCGGCCCACGCGCGTCTGGTCAATACGAAGAGCTGTCTAAAATCGCACCGACCGTTGTATTTGCCGCTGAATTCAGCAGCTACTGGGAGTCAACTCAGGCACAATGGCGTAACCTTGGTAAAATCTTTGAAGCTGAAAATGTTGTTGAAGACAAAATTGAAAAGCTGAACAAAGACTTCAAAGCAATCAAAGGCAAGGCAAGCAACACTAACGCACTGACTGTTCTGACTTCAGGCGGTAAAGTATCTACCTTTGGTGCTGAGTCACGCTTCTCTGCTATCTACAAAGACTTTGGCTTCAAAGAAGCGGTTAAAAACCTGAAAACATCGACTCATGGCGACCAGATTTCGTTCGAGTTCATTCAGGAAGCAAACCCTGAAACACTGCTGATCATCGACCGTGATCAAATGAAGGGTAAGGGCAAAGCGAAAGAAACATTAGACAACGACCTCGTTAAAGCCACTGAAGCTTACAAAAACAACAAGCTGTCTTACCTAGATACAACGGCATGGTACCTGTCTATCTCAGGTGTTCGTGCAACTGAGCAAATGGTAACAGACATCAAGCAATCAGTAGGCCTGTAAGGCAAGCACCATACAAGCTGGAGTAAACTTTGAAAAAGTTATTGCTTGTACTGGTTGTGCTGAGTGTTGCGTCCCTTTTTGTGGGCGTTAGCGAACTGGAGTTTATGTCAGTAATGGCAGGCGACCCCGGTTCGCTTCACTTGTTGTTCACCAGTAGACTTCCTAGACTATTTGCCATTCTGCTCGCTGGCTCTGCATTGAGTATCGCCGGCCTTATCATGCAGCAAATCAGTCAAAACCGCTTCGCGGCGCCTTCCACTTCCGGCACCATTGAATGTGCTGTTCTCGGTTACGTACTCAGTCTTGTTTTATTGGGTCACGGCAACGGCCTTTGGCTGATTTTTGGTTGTTCAATGCTCGGCACGTTAGTGTTTGTCCAATTCGTACAACGCATACAGTTTAAAAATGCCGTCTTTATCCCGCTGATTGGCATTATTTTCGGTAATGTTGTTCAGTCTGTATCGACATTTTTCGCCTACAAATTCGATGTGCTGCAAAACATGTCGACTTGGGCGGTGGCAAACTTTGCAAGTATTCTCGCCGGTGACTTTGAGCTGCTTTATATCGCCCTTCCCATTGGTTTCTTCACTTATTTCTACGCCACGCGAATTTCTGCTGTCGGCATTGGAAAAGACTTCGCGACCAATCTTGGCCTGAATTACCAGCAGGTAGTGACCATTGGTGTCATTCTTGTCTCTGTATTGTCAGCATCTGTAGTGATGATTGTCGGTGAACTGCCGTTTCTCGGCCTGATCGTACCAAACCTGGTGAGTCACTTCTTTGGGGATAACCTGAAAAAGAACATTCCTTTGACCATTATTTGTGGTGCATTGCTTGTTCTTGGCTGTGACATTTTAAGCCGTCTGATCATTTTCCCATACGAAATTCCTATTTCTATGGTGCTGAGCATTCTTGGCGGTATTGTCTTCCTGTTCCTTATTATGCGGAGTCAGCCAAGTGAGAGATAAGCAAAAATTATTGATACTTAGCTTGGTTGCATTGGGGTTAGCGGCACTCTTTATTGTTATTGGCCTCAATGCGAATAACTACGAGTACTTTCTCTCAAGAAGAACACCGAAAGTGCTGGCTATGGTTCTTGCAGGTATTGCAGTGGCTCAGGCTTCGTTAGTATTTCAGACCATCACCAACAATCGGATTCTGACACCCAGTATCATGGGTTTTGACAGTTTGTATGTCCTGACTCAGACATCGATTGTGATGTTCTTTGGTGGTATGAGCGCATTTGCGATTAATCACTATCTGAACTTCACGATTTCCATTGTCGTGATGGCGATGTTCTCAGTCTTTTTATTCGGCTTTTATTTCCAAGGTAAACGCAAAAACTTGATTGTGCTCTTGCTGGCAGGACTGATTATTGGCCAGTTGTTTGGCAATATTTCCTCGTTTTTCACCATGGTGATGGACCCGAACGAGTTCAGTTTTCTGCAAGGGAAGCTCTTCGCCAGCTTTAATAACATTCAAATGGAGTTGGTTTATATTTGTACGCCTATTCTTCTGGTTGCTGCCTTTTTGCTGTTCCGGGAACACACAGTGCTTGATGTACTTTGGTTGGATCGTGATAACGCTGTCAGCCTCGGCGTGGATGTTGATCGTTTCAATCGCAAGATACTTATCTTTTCCGCTCTGCTGATTGCTATTTCGACGGCCTTGATAGGTCCAATCATGTTTTTCGGCCTGCTAGTGACTAACCTGACGCGCGAATGGTTTTCGACGTATCAACATAAAATATTGTTGTTCGGCTGCTCCTTGATGTCTATCTGTGCGCTATTGAGCGGTCAGTGGGTGGTCGAGAAAATCCTACACTTTGATACCACGTTAAATGTGGTGATCAACTTTGTCGGTGGTGTTTATTTCCTCTCTATGTTGTTACGAAACAAAGTGGTTTAGAGAATACAGATGATAAAACTTGCTCAGTTAACCAAAAGCTATGGAACAAACAAAGTCGTTGATGAAATCAGCGCGGAGTTTGCGAAAGGCAAAGTCACAGCGATTATCGGCCCCAACGGCGCAGGTAAGAGTACCGTTTTGTCGATGGCTAGTCGCCTTTTGTCGCGTGATAACGGAACTGTTCATATCGACTGCAAAGAGTTGAGTGAATGGGACAACAAAGAGTTGGCAAAACGTTTGGCGGTTTTGCGTCAGGCTAACACCATCACTATGCGCTTTACGGTGAAAGAAATGGTGTCATTTGGCCGCTTTCCTTATTCGAGGGGGCGACTAACGGCTGAAGATAAAAGCGTTATTGAAAAGGCAATTACTTATCTTGATTTGACCGATATACAGGATAAATACTTGGACGAACTCAGTGGTGGTCAAAGGCAACTTGCATTTATTGCGATGGTTATTGCTCAAGACACCGATTACGTTTTCCTTGATGAGCCATTAAATAACCTAGACATAAAACACTCGTTGCAAATCATGAAGAACATACAGCGACTCGCGCATGAGATGGACAAGGCGGTTGTCGTGGTTATTCATGATATTAATTTCGCGGCCTGTTATGCCGACAGAATAATCGCCCTGAAAAAAGGAAAAGTTGCTGCTACTGGCAGAGTAGAAGAGGTTATTGAACCTTCTGTGCTAGAAGGCATTTACGAAACGCCGTTTAACGTAATTGACATGAACGGTAAACGCATGTGTCTTTATTATTGAGCGTCTTTGTATAGATTCATATCTCTTCAAAAACACGTAACTGGTATCATCCCATTACCAGTTGCGTTCTCAGATATGTCAGGATTTTTCCATGACATACCGTGAAAAGAAAATGTTTACTTTTCATTGCTTGAGTGAAAATCAACCTTTCCTTAAAAGACATAATTTTATATGTTTTCGCAAAAATTTATATTTAGCAATGACTTATATATTGGCTGGTACTTATTTGTTTATGAATAATTTGTTTCGTTAATAAGATTTATTGTACAGATGTTCAAAAAATAGATAGTGCCAAATCACATATTCTGTAAGCAGTAACATAAATTTCTTTCTGGCTATTTTGGTTATGCTACGGTTTACATACCAGTTGAGGGGTCAGAGCCTCACAAAAGACCCACAGTAGAAGGTGGGCGATTTAAACATAAAGACATCATTGAACTGAATTTATCTTGGCTGAAAAAATTAGCATTTATTCTTTTGGATGTGTTTATGTTTACATTAATGATGAAAATTTACTCTTCTTATTCATACAAAAAGTCCTACTCTCCGGACAACACTTCGCATTCGTTATTTTCGGTAGCTGATAATAATAGACATTATCGATTACCTCTCCTCCCGTTATAAATCCGAAAGAATAAATTTACTTTTTTTTGGAAATATATATTTTTTATTTGAAATTTAGAATTCAATTTGAATGAATTTTCGAATTAATAAACTGTGACTAGGAGGTGATAAAAATAAACAATAAGGTCTTTTATACCTTAATACATTTTCAAAACCAAAATCTGATTAATTGCACTATCCAAATTGAAGGAGCATTACAATGTGCAAGAAAAGAACACCATTTTCGTTAGTTGCTGGTGCACTACTTTTTTTATCTTCATCAGCAGTGTCGCAAACATTTACGCTTTCAAATGACAGTGGTTCTCAACTAAATAACCACAATCCACATTTTACAGGACTGGGCTATTTACAACCACGGGCATCAAACTCTGGTTCTTCCTCTGTCCGTTATTTACCTCAGAAGAATGACTCTGCTGCGGTAGATATTTATGACAGCTCATCAAACCGGGGATATATAAAAGGCAAGGGCTTCAGGGGTTACGAGACTCAAGTTATTTCAACACTCGCGCCTGAGGAATCGAATGCGGGCGGCAACTTATGGACCCTGCTCGGTGGTAACAGTAACCTTAATCACTGCAAACTTTTCCCTGATTCAAACTTTGGCGGTATATGGAACTCACTCTGGGGCTCACACTCAACCAGTATCGGTGTCGGGGGCGGTGACGATGTCAGCTGGGGTATTAGTGCAACACTGGGGACAAGTTGTGATGGTGTCCATAACGGGCATGCTATTTTCGTAAAAGTGGGTGCCTCTATATCCACCGGTATTGGTGAAGCGTTGGAACTTGCTCAGGCTCCTAGCCCAGTTAAAGTGAGTTTTAATATCGGAGCGTCTGCAGGTTTTAAAGTTGAAGTCGGTGGCGGAAAAATGGGGTACTTCAATAAGGTTCCGCATCCCATTTACGTTGCTGGTATTCGCTTTCCAGAATATACCTACATTTCTCTGACTCCGGACGGAAAAATAACGTTAGGTGGTGCACTCAAGGCCGGCATGGTGATTGGCGGCACACTGGGTGTATCAATTAATCTCCTAGATATTTCTGCTCCTGTGCGTCTGGAGGCTGGTTTGACTCGTGCTGCAAACCCCAAAAACTATAAATATTACACCAGAAAAACCGCGAAAATCGGTGCGTCTTCGGCCGGTGGCCGGGCTTATGCGAGCCTGTGGTTGGGTAACCCTCCCTGGACATGGACCATATTAAGTACCACGTTATTTTCTTGGTCTGGTTTCCCTATATTTAGTCATACATTTTATGACGAGTTTGAAAAAGGCAAACTGTTGGTTAATCCGAAGGAAAATACCGCTTCGATTAGTCAGAGTTCTGTTTAATTTATGCCATCCGGGGCGGAAGCGCCCCGGAATAGCCGAGACTATTTAGGAATGAGAGCATGCGAAAATATATTATTAGCGCAGTTGGATTGATCGTTGTTGTTAGCCTGTTTTTTATTCAGACTGACTTCTGGGGCGGCAACGGTGGCAGCCTAAATAACGGCTCAGCGACCGAAAACGCGCTATCAAACCCTACATCTGAGGTGATTGGCACGCAGCAAAAAACTAGCCACCAGAACAGCCTTTTGAAGAATAATACCTCAGAGTTTCTCGGATACATTGTCAATGTAAACGTTGGGATGACGAATTCAGATATTGAGGAAACTGGCGGCAATTCATCTGGCACTAAAGCGAGTTTCGAACTGGTATTTAATCACCCTTTTGAAAGCGGGACTGCCAAGCAGGCATTGGTGAGAAACTTCATTCAGGAAACGGCGAATGGCCCGTATAAAGTCGATCAGATGGGCTTTCTTTATGACTTAGAACAACCCCAAGTCTACCAAAACCTTGATTTACTTGGGTTACCTAAAGAACACACTTTGGTCATGCTGCCTTATATCCTCAATGCTATTTCGTACCATAGCGAGACAACCCCACTGATCCTGACAACGCCAACAATGAAAACTGAATATTCATATCAGCGTTTGGATAACAAAAAACTATTGAGGGAGCTTATCGATTATCAAGATGGTCCCTCAGTTGTCTATTCGGCAAATTCGCCACAAGTTGCCTATTCAGAAACATGGCAGGCTGATTTATCAGAGGACAAGTTTATTGAACGGGTCGCCACCAAATCTGCCATTCAGGCACTATTTACGAACGTGAATGATGGTGAAGATCTCAGCATCGAACAGCATATTCGACTAACGATGAAACGGTTTTATCCTGAGAGTGCTGATTTTACTCAGGGGTTATTTATTGCAAATGCCAATCGCTCGATCGATATTCTGCTTGCTGGTAGTGACTTGAAAGAGCCTGAGAATGATGAGGAAATGCTGCTACTCCTTGATAAGGTCACTGAAACACTCAGTCAGGCTGAGGCTGAAATGCTGGGACGTTACCTTATTACGAACAAATCAATCAGTGAAGTCAAAGACTTGCTGGCCGATGAAGCATTGGATCCTTTCAACAAGCAAGCTCTTTTGATGGCATTGCAAGAAGCAAATCAACCAGAATCAGAAACCTATCTCGCGTCAATTATCCTTGATGCATCAGTCGCCGATCGCTATCGTGCCGCAGGAATGGTAAACATCGCCTTGATCAAAGATGCAACCCATGTGTCCTACGATGCTTTGCATGGCGTGATGTATAAACAGGAAGCGCCACTATTAATTGAAACCGCTCTGTACAACATTGGCAATATTTCCCGTAATCAGTCTCTTATTGCGCCCGATGGCGTTAAAGAAATCATGTCAATCCTTGAAAAAACGCAAGACGATTCGCGCGAGCGTTTCATTGCCTTACAAGCCGCAGCAAACGCAAACAATGATGCGTTTACTGAAACTTTTGTATCGTCTCTATCTGCCAACACGCCGAGGGAAAGGCTAGCTGCGGTCGAAGGTGCGTTATACCGCCCCAATGCAAAATCCCAAGCTGTGGAGCATTTGCTACTCAAAGAGACAAGTCCAATGGTTTTCGCAGCTGCTGAACGTTATTACCGCCGCGTTGAACCCTCATTTTATGAAGTTATTAAATTCTATGAGCGGTTGAAAAGCGAAAATGACGAAAACATGCAAGTTGCTCTTGGCAAGGTTCTTCTCAGTAACCGTGCTCAAAAAGAGCGAATGCAACAAAAGCTTGAAGAGTTGATTCCAGTGAAACCCGGGATAGCAAAGCTACTCTCCGGGTCAAGCGATGGTTGATATAAGTTTCAAAAAATAATTACAACGTCAGGCTAGGCAATGGCAGGTGTAAAAACCTGCCTTTTTTCATTTTGCTGACTTCCGCTGGGCGCTCATCATGAAAACGCACTTAATATTTTCATCCTAAAAACAAAAGACTCAACAAAGAGCCACATACGATTATTCATACTATTGAATGATTTATTAGTATTTTTCGCTCTTCTAATATTAATTTTTCGGTGAACACCCATCACGCCCAATGGACGCGAGCGCTACGGATGGCAAAGTTTAGTTTTGATTTAAAAGCACTAGATGTGTTTGTTATGGCTGCGAAAACCGGAAATATGACCGAGGCAGCACTAAAGCTTAAATTGTCTCAGTCTTCTGTTTCTCAGATTTTGTCTCAACTGGAATCTTCCCTCGGTGTCGAGCTTTTAGATCGAACCGTTAGGCCTATCGAGTTAACGGTAGCAGGGCGTTATTTTTACGATCAGTCCGTTTATCTGCTCAAACAGGCTGACAAAACGCAGCAGGTCATCACCAAAGGCAGTTTCGACAAACTGCATCTTGTTCGTCTCGCTATTGTCGACTCAATGGCATCGACACTCGGCAAGCCAATTATCGATTCAGTAAAGTCACATACTGAAAACTGGATGATGACCACTGGTTTTTCCCACTTGCATCAGCAAGGCTTGTTGAGCCGAACGGTGGATATCATTATTTCTGATGATGCACTTCCGCGTCATGATGATCTTCAACGATTTCGATTACTGAAAGAACCTTTTGTTCTTTTAGTGCCGACTACTTTTCATGAGAAAATACCAAATATAACCAGCCTTAGACAACTGTCAGCACATCTCGACTTTGTTCGTTACAGTTCTCAATCTGTGATAGGCCAATCTATTGAAACTTACATACGTCAGCAAGGTCTGGATATCGCTGCGAGGATGACGTTAGACAACACATTTGCGATTACATCGGCTGTCGCAGATGGTCTGGGTTGGACAATAACGACGCCGCTTTGCCTTCTGCAAGGCGATGTATTTGATAAAAAACTTACCTGTCTGCCTTTGCCTGATAGTGAAGGCTTTTCTCGCTATTTGACGTTGGTGGCAAGAAGAAATGAGTTAGGTGACTTACCTGAGCGCCTTGCCAAAGACAGCAGAGTCATTATCCAACGCCACTTCTTACCAAAAGTGAAGCAGGCGCTACCTTGGATTTATGATGCCATCAAAATTGGTAGCTGACTGTGCGTTGTCAAAATGAATCTCAGATAAAGGTGTATTGCCACCCGAACACCCATGGTTGAATGTTGACCGGTTGGTACTTTGCATAACTTAACTTATTGAAAATTAATAATGTGACAGCTGCCCTACTATTATGAATCCTGATAGTGTTCTCTTAGCACGTACGATTCTTGTGGCCAATTATTGAAGCCTCCACCTATCTTAAGATCAGTCGTTCGTTCTTCGGTTTGTTTCACACGGAGAACTACTTGAACTCTGTATTTGCTTACCACCGATCTTGATCCGGTGTGCTCAATCTTAATGTCAGCCAATGTTGTTCTGTCTTTGTGTTCGACGAAAACGAATAAAAAAGGGGAAACATCAGATATGGAAGCGAGAGATGTAAGAAGTGTTGCCGATGCAAAGCAAATTATTGAAGAGCGGGGTTTAACGCACGTAAAAGTCGGTTTGTTTGATAATGACGGCGTGATGCGCGGCAAGTACATGTCGAAGGCCAAGTTCTTTTCGTCGCTGGATAAAGGTTTTGCGTTCTGCGATGTGGTACTTGGCTGGGATGTTAAAGATCAACTTTATGACAATACCAAGTTTACGGGGTGGCATACGGGATACCCCGATGCGCCTGTCCGAATACTTCCTGAAACGTGCAGAGAAGTATTGGACGAAGACGGAATGCTTCTTTTTATCGCCGAGTTTTCCGGTGAGGCTGAAACTGTCTGCCCCCGAGCGACCCTGAGAAGGGTGCTGCAAAAAGCCGAAGACATGGGCTTTGATGCATCCGCGGCACTCGAATATGAGTTCTTTATTTTTGATGAAACGCCTCACTCGATAAGAGAAAAAGGCTTCAGAAACATCAAGCCAATAACCCCAGATTGGTTCGGTTACTCGATGATCCGCAATTCGACTTATTCCGGGCTGTACAAAGCGATTCTGTCGATGGCCGAGACGATGGACTTTCCCATCGAAGGTATTCACTCAGAGACCGGGCCCGGCGTTATTGAAGCGGCTATCGCTGTCGATAGCGCAATCAACGCGGCAGACAAGGCGGCACTGTTTAAAACCTACATGAAAGTACTGGCGCAAAAAAACGAAATGATGGCGACTTTCATGGCCAAATGGACCAATGACTATCCCGGTCAAAGTGGGCACATTCATATCTCCCTTCAAAACAAAGATGGTACTTCGGCGTTTTATGACCCGACTCAACCACTGAACATGAGCGATACCCAGCGTCATTTTATTGCAGGACAGCAGCATTTGATGTCTGACGTCCTTTGTATGATTGCTCCTACCATTAACAGCTATTCCAGAATGGTGCCCGGCTTTTGGGCACCCACCACGGCAACATGGGGTGTTGAGAACCGCACGGCATCATTGCGCTTAATACCGGGCTCGGAGAAATCACAGCGGGTGGAATACCGTTTAGGTGCAGCCGATGCCAACCCTTATTTGGCGCTCGCTGCCGCATTGGCGTCCGGGCTTTACGGTATTGAAAATAGCTTAGAGCCAACGGCGCAGGTTAAAGGCAATGCCTACGAGCAGGAACATCCAGAAGAACTTCAGCTGCCAAGCACCTTGTGGGACGCTGCTCAGTCTTTCAAACAGTCTGATGCGGCAAGGGGCTTGTTCGGTGATGCCTTTGTTGAACACTTCGCAGCCTCTAGAGAATGGGAGGAACGAGAGTTTCGTAAGCACGTCACTGACTGGGAACTGGATCGGTATTTCGAAATCATTTAGGGCGGGAACATGGATAGCATTCGAACAGTGTCACCCGTTGATGGCCGCATATATGTCGAACGACCATTAGCGTCAGAAAATGAAATTGCAGTGTGTATTGAGCGTGCGGATAAAGCCCGGAACTACTGGCAGGCATTGCCGCTTTCTGCCCGAAAAACCTTTTGTTCTCATGCCATTGATCACTTTGTCGATAACAAAGAGGCTATTGCTGAGGAAATCAGTTGGATGATGGGGAGACCGATCGCTTACACGGGTGGAGAAGTCAATGGGGTGGAGGAACGAGCGAGGCACATGATTTCCATTGCCGATGAAGCGCTTGCACCGATTGTGTTGGAAGAAAAAGCGGGTTTTGACCGTTATATAAAGCGTGTTCCTCTCGGTGTGGTTTTTATTATTGCTCCATGGAATTATCCGTATTTGACGGCGATTAATGCCATTATTCCCGCATTGCTCGCCGGCAACACGGTAATTTTGAAACACTCGGCCCAAACCCCCTTGTGCGCTGAGCGCTTGTTTGAAGCGTTCGAAAAAGCGGGATTGCCTGAGGGTGTCTTTCAATATCTTCATTTAAGCCACGCTGACACTGAAAAGGTGATTCAGAGCCCTGAAGTCAAGCATGTTGCGTTTACTGGCTCGGTGCCGGGTGGGGCGATGGTAGAAAAAGCGGCGGCGGGACGATTCATCAGTGCAGGCCTTGAGTTAGGGGGGAAAGATCCCGCTTACATCCGTGCTGATGCAGATATTGCTGCTGCTGTTGAGACCGTGGTCGACGGCGCTTTCTTCAATTCAGGACAGTCATGCTGTGGTATCGAGCGCCTCTATGTACACCACAGTGTTCATGATGAGGTCGTAGAAAAGTGTGCAGCCCTCATCAAGGATTATCAACTCGGCAGCCGGATGATCCGGCGACAACAATGGGCCCACTTGTTAAAACGGGTGCTGCTGATTTTGTTCGAGGACAGGTTGAAGAGGCGATCAGAGAAGGGGCCAAGGCGTTGATTGATGCCAGCCACTTTCCGCTGCATAAGCCAGGCACTCCCTATCTGGCTCCACAACTTTTGACCAATGTTAATCATCAAATGCGCGTGATGCATGAGGAGTCTTTTGGCCCTGTGCTTGGTGTGATGTCCGTCTCTGATGATGACGAAGCGATTACGCTGATGAACGACAGTGAATTTGGTCTGACTGCTGCGATTTTTACACAAGATCAGCAAGTAGGCGAGGCGCTTGCTGACAAAGTTGAGGCGGGCACAGTGTTCCTCAATCGCTGTGATTACCTTGACCCCGGCCTTGCGTGGGTGGGTATCAAAAATTCAGGACGTGGTTGTACTTTGTCAAAGGTGGGTTTCGACATGTTAACCCGTCCCAAGTCCTACCATATTAAAAAGCCCGGAGGTGACGCATGATCACTCGTTGGAATTACCCAACTTCGATGACGGCTGGTGAGGGAGCCATCGAGACCGTGGCAACATCGTGTGAGTCTTTGGGAATTCAACACCCATTACTGGTGACTGATCCCGGTATTATGGCGCTCCCAGTTTGTCAGCAGTTAATTACGTTTTGTCAGCAAGCAGGCCTTGCGCTCGGTGTCTTCAGCCACGTTAAGGGCAACCCAACGGGGGAAAACGTCCAACTGGGCGTAGACGCTTATAAATCAGGCAATCACGACGGCATTATCGCTTTTGGCGGAGGGTCTGCACTGGACTGTGCGAAAGCCATTGCGCTGATTGCCGGGCAGACAGAGTCGCTTTGGGCGTTCGAGGATGTTGGAGATAACTGGACCAAAGCAATTGCTGAGTATATCGCTCCAGTTATCGCGATCCCTACCACGGCGGGAACAGGCTCAGAGGTTGGCAGGGCGTCCGTTATCACCGATGAGGATGCACGGCAGAAAAAAATCATCTTTCACCCGCTGATGTTACCCAAACAGGTCATTTTGGATCCTGATGTCACAGTGGGCTTACCTCCTCATATCACTGCCGCAACAGGTATGGATGCGTTGTCACACAGCTTTGAAGCATTGTGCGCGCCCGGCTATCACCCGATGGCCGAGGGCATTGCCTTAGAGGGGATACGTTTGGTGAAGGAGTGCCTGCCCACGCATATGCCGATGGCGGGGACAAAATGGCCAGAATGCAAATGCTGGTGGCATCCAGCATGGGGGCGACGGCTTTCCAGAAAGGATTGGGTGCTATGCACGCATTGGCGCACTCACTGGGCGCGTTGTATGACAAACATCATGGGCTCCTGAATGCCATTTTGATGCCGTACGTTGTCGCCAGTAACCGAGAACATATCGAAGATAAAATGTTAAGGCTAAGCCGTTATTTAGGCTTTGGCGAAAGCGGTACCGATGCAGTACTTACGTGGATTCTGGACATCAGAAATGAACTGAATATTCCTCACACACTCGGGGACATCGGTCTTTCAGATCAGGATGCGGTAAAGATCGGTCAGATGGCCGTGCTTGATCCGTCGGCAGGAGGGAACCCGGTTCAACTCTCTGCGGCGCAATATCAACAATTGTATCTCAACGCGCTTCACGGCAATGGACTTAACTGATGCGGCTAACCGATGAAATAGCGGGGGAATCAACATGCGAATAGGCTTGTTGCTTTGTGACGATGTGGCACCTGAGCTTCAGGTTACCCACCAAAACTATCCTGAGATGTTCAGCGCTTTGTTGACCCGGCTGGAGCCGTCAGTTGAGCTGGTGACATATCGGGTCATGGAGGGGCAATACCCATCGACTATTGATGATTGTGATGCTTACATTATCTCTGGCAGTAAGTTTGGTGTGAATGATGATATTGACTGGATTCATACCTTCGAAACCTTTGTTTGGCAGCTCTTTGCTGCAAATAAGCCTGCCGCAGGCATTTGTTTTGGTCATCAAATGATGGCAAAAGCGCTGGGTGGAGAGGTGGTGAAATCAGAAAAGGGGTGGGGCGTCGGCGTTATTCAGGTCGAAAGAAAATCTTCTCACCCGTTTGATTGGTTGAACGATGGCACCTCGCCCGACACATACTCGTTGGTTGTCAGTCATCAGGATCAGGTTATTGAAGTACCGGAGAATGCAGTAGTCCTCTTTGGCAATGACTTTTGTCCTGTTGCTATGTTTCATGTCGCTGATACGTTCTTGGCTGTGCAAGGACACCCCGAGTTCAGCCCTGCGTATTCGGCTGCGCTGATGGAGCGCCGAAAAGATTCGATCCCTGCTGATGTTATTCAGGCAGGGAAAGTTTCACTCACAAACAATATTGATAGTGACGCTGTCACAAAATGGATTTTGGCGTTTTTAAAAAAGGCCCAAGGTCACCACTGAGAGAGACAGTCTCACTAAACACTAAGGAAGGTCGTAGTAATGCAGTCAACCGAAGTGCAAGAAAAGGAAATTCTAGATTATCTTCCCGCGCCGTTTGCGGTGTTCGTCCGAGTAGTGGAAAAGGTAAATTACCGCGTTGGTCGCTTCGCTATGTATTTGATCTTCGCCATCCTCGGTGTGCTGATTTACTCCTCGATTACAAAGACCTTCTTCCTGCCCGCGCTTTGGACTCTGGAAATGGCGCAATTTCTGATGGTCGCCTACTACATGCTTGGCGGCCCTTATTCGATGCAGCTAGGCAGCCACGTAAGAATGGATTTGGTGTATGGCAACTGGTCATTGAAAACCAAGTCTATAGTGGATGCGTTTACCGCAATATTCCTGCTGGTTTACCTCGGGGTGCTCTTTTATGGCGCGATTTCTAGCACCAGTTATGCCCTTGAGTATGGTGAGCGCAGCTATTCGTCATGGCGGCCTTATATGGCACCGATAAAACTTGTGATGTGCCTGAGTATATTGTTGATGTTGCTCCAAGCCGTTGCAGTCTTCCTCAAAGATATCGCGACGTGGCGTCAGCAGTCTGACAAACCGGAGGTGCAGGCATGAGCTATGAAATGATCGCTTTGCTGATGTTTGCATCCATGATGTTGATGCTATTGACCGGACAGCGTGTGTTTGCGGCCATTGGCGCTGTCGCAGTGATTTCGGCGCTGTTGCTATGGGGTGACGGCGGTTCTGAGATTGCTTTCGGCGCAGCCATGAAGCTGATGAAATGGTACCCGCTGCTGACATTACCTCTGTTCATTTATATGGGTTACATGTTGTCAGAATCCGGCATTGCTGAAGACCTGTATAAGATGTTCCACGTCTGGATGGGGCCGATTCACGGCGGCTTAGCTATAGGCACTATTCTATTGATGGTAGCTATTTCGGCCATGAACGGACTCAGTGTGGCAGGTATGGCCATTGGGGCCAGTATTGCGTTACCGGAACTGCTTCGGCGGGGCTACGACAAAATCATGGTGACAGGGGTGATACAAGCGGGAAGCTCGTTGGGTATTCTCGTTCCTCCAAGCGTGGTTTTGGTCCTGTACGGCATGATAGCCCGTCAACCAGTAGGCCAACTTTGGCTAGCAGGCGTTTTCCCCGGTCTGATGATGGCGGGGATGTTTATCCTCTACATTGTGATTCGTTGCCGTATGCAGCCTCACCTTGGCCCTGCTTTATCGAAAGAAGAACGAAATGTGCCTCTGGCTGAAAAGCTCAAACTGTTACGCGCAGGTATTCTGCCGCTGCTGATATTTTTCTCGATGACCGGACTGTTCTTACTCGGGGTGACCAGTTTGGTTGAAAGCTCCGCGGTAGGGGCGCTAGCGGCGACACTGGCTGCTATCGTCAAACGTCGTTTGACGAAAGAAGTGCTGGAAAATACGGTTCGAAAAACACTGGCAATAAGCTGCATGTTTATGTGGATCATATTAGCGGCTTTATGTTTTGGTGCAGTGTTTGATGGCCTGGGTGCAGTGAAAGCCATTGAGGCCTTCTTCGTCGGCCGTCTTGGGCTGACTCCGTGGGAAATTCTTATCCTGATGCAGCTTTCATATCTGTTGATGGGAACGTTTCTGGACGATACCGCGATGCTGGTGATTGTGGCACCACTCTATGTTCCCTTGGTCAAACTGCTTGGCTTCGACCTTATTTGGTATGGCGTCCTTTACACCATTACCTGCCAAATTGCCTACATGACGCCCCCGTTTGGCTACAACCTGTTTTTGATGCGCGCGATGGCCCCACCTGAAATCAGTCTGACTGATATTTATCGCTCGATTATTCCATTTGCTCTGATCATGCTGATTGCGCTGGCGTTGGTCATGGCGTTTCCTCAGATAGCCCTTTGGTTGCCTGAATGGCATTACAGCCGCTAAGGAAAGAAATCACGACAATAATAATATAAATAGCAAAAGGAACCCGGGGTAACCCGGGAGTGATAACCTGAACAAAAGGACAACACTATGAGCAACAGACGCGACTTTCTGAAGAAAGCAGGGATCGTCGGTGCCGGAACCGCTGTTATTGGCGCCCCTGCCGTAGTTACTGCAAAACAAACCATCAAATGGCGGTTACAGACGTATGCAGGGCCAGCATTGGCTGAGCATGTCATCAAACCAGCCATTGATGCGTTTAATAAAGCAGCCAATGGTGAAATGGTTATTGAGCTTTACTATGCCGACCAATTGGTGCCAACGGGTGAACTCTTCCGGGCAATGCAAAAGGGCACCATTGACGCTGTGCAGAGTGATGATGACTCTATCGCTGCGCCGGTTGATGTATCTGTATTCGGTGGCTATTTCCCGTTTGCAACCCGCTACAGTCTGGATATTCCGGTTTTATTTGAAGAATACGGGCTCAAAGAAATCTGGGAAGAGGCCTATGGCGAAGTGAAAGGTGTAACCTGGCTGAGTGCAGGCGCATGGGACCCTTGTCACTTTGCTACGGTTGATCCGATCACCAAGTTGTCAGATCTGAAGGGTAAGCGCGTGTTTACGTTCCCGACTGCTGGCAGATTCTTGTCACGCTTCGGAGTCATCCCCGTTACCTTACCGTGGGAAGACGTCGAGGTCGCTGTACAAACAGGCGAATTGGATGGCATTGCATGGTCTGGGATCACTGAGGATTACACCGTCGGTTGGGCTGACGTAACCAACTACTTCCTGACCAATAATATTTCTGGTGCATGGGCAGGGTCATTCTTTGCCAACACAGAGAGATGGGAGGCGTTACCCGATCACCTGAAAACTCTGTTCAGACTTTGTATGGATAGTTCACATTACTATCGTCAGCATTGGTATTGGGGCGGTGAGGCGAAACTAAGAACGCAGGGTACCAAAATGAAGCTGACCACGATTCCAGATGATGAGTGGCGGAAAGTTGAGCTGGAAGCCTACAAGTTCTGGGATGAGATTGCCGAAACCAGCCCGAGAGCCAAGCGTGTGATCAATATCTTCAAAGAATACGCTTCAGTCATGGAGAAGGCAGGGAAACCATACCGCTATTCATAAATTTGAATCAGCGAACTCGGCTTAAAACAAAAGCGTAAACCAAGTAAAGCAGAACGCGTTCAATGTAGCGTGTTCTGCTTTTTTATCGACTTATTCAGGGACGTTTTACTTGTGCTCGCAACAACACCTGCTCGGCTTTCTCCATCAACGCAGGGTAAGCGCCTTTACTCTGAAGAGCGAGTTCAGTTTGTTCCGCTAACACTTCCTCAAGAATTGTCTCGGTTGTTAATGGGTTTGCCAATACCACACGGAACACTGTCGTTGTTCTTCCATCCCATGCTGCAGGTGTAAGTCTTGTTCGGGATACAAACGAGTGACCGCTTTCACGCTGCCGCTTCTGAATCGAAATGGTTAGGTCGTTGAGCAAACTCGTTAGAACATCAATCTCATCGGGTTTGGCGAGAGACAGCGCCTGTTTGACTCTCTCCGGCACGTAACGGTAGGTCAGAATACACAACTCAGGTTCAGAAATTAACTCAAACTCAGGGTGTGTATTTATCATCTTGGCAAATCGTTGCGCCTTTGCGACGCTCTGATCAATGAGCAATTGATAACCCTGGCGACCGATAATCTTGAGGCATGAGAACACCAGCATTGCCATGCCGCTTCGAGAACCTTCGAGTGTGTGACTGCCTAAGTCTTTTGAGCCTTTACGGAGAATATACTCGGCATGATGCTCAATCGATGACACCAGAGCTGGGTCTTTAAACAACACCATGCCTGCGCCCATAGGCACGTATAACTGCTTATGGGCATCTATGGTGACAGAATCTGCTCGCTCTATGCCGGCCATTTTCAGACGTTGACTGTCAGACATCAAACTCGCACCGCCCCATGCTGCATCAACATGGAAATGACAACCTTCACGCTCAGCGATATCGGCCAGCTTATCGAGCGGGTCAATACTGCCTGTTTCGGTTGTTCCGGCGATGCCGACAATGGCAAATGGCTTGATATTTTGTGCTTTCAGCTCGGTGATTGTTTTCTCAAGGGCTGCAATATCAATACGGTTATTTTCATCTGTAGCCACAGAGACCAGTGACTCGCGACCAATCCCAAGAATGTCGGCAGATTTCTTGACCGAGTAATGGCCACGATCTGATACCAACACGGCGATGCCTTCATAGCCGTAATGCTTCATTGCTCGATATATACCCTCTTGTGCGACGCCCCTGAACGTGCCTTGAGGCCTTAACAAGTGGTTTCGTGCTACCCAAAGCGCAGTGATATTCGCAACCGTGCCACCGGAGCAAAAAGAGCCAAGCGAGTGGTTGGCACTGTGCATCCAACGATCGTAGAAAGCATCGTCTTGCTGATAAACAAGATTGTGAAGCATACCCAGCACCTGTCTTTCTAACGGGGTAAATGCTTTAGATGTTTCAATCTTTACGGTGTTCTGGTTGAGCCCAATCATGATTTTTGAAAGCGGCATCAGGAAATAGGGCAACGCAGACGTCATGTGGCCAATAAACCGGGGAGATGATGTATGCACTGATTGTGCTACCAGTTTATCGAGCAGAAATTCTGTATGTTCCGACACAAAAGTCGGGTTTTCAGGCACAGATGCAGTGTTGAAGTCTTTTTCAATCTCAGTCAAAGGGCGTTCGGTAGCGGCGATATGTTCCTGAAGAAATCGGTTCAGGTTTTGAGAGATCGCCTGTTCTATCCTGCCTAATGATGAATCCGGTGCTTCCGGCACCGTGAAGATTCGATCAATACTTTGCTGGCTTGCCTGAGCAGTTTTTTTATCTTTATGCATCAGTAACAGTCTATTTATCGTTATTTAAGCGCAATGTTTCAGCTCACAGGGCGGGGAAGATAGCAAAGAGCCACAACAAAAGCAGGCAAAATAGGCTGCTTTCCTCAAAAGTGTTCGTCGCTGTGTTCGCAAAATGTGATCTTAGAAACAGTCTGGTGATTATTTCAGGCAGCTTTTCTTACTAATTGTTTCGATTTTTTGATTGTAGGCGCCTAGAGGTTCTTCGATCTTCTTAGGGTGACTCAATAAATCTGCAAATGCAGAGCGAAGTGAGTAATTATCTGCGTGGGCTTTCCCTTGGCGAAAGTCGAAGACATCCTTTGCTGCCGCGGATATTGGCGTACTTGTCTGGCTTAGCATCCTAATGTCTTCCTGCTCAGTTTCAGCCATGATTCGACAGAAGTGTTGAAGTCGAGTTTTGACTCATCATTATTCAGGTACCAATCAAATGCTTTTTTGTTGAGTAAGAAATGCTTTTCACGGCCGTCCATAAACCACTCGGCAACATCCTTGAGTTTTGGATCTTCTTTAATGGTCAGGCGCACAAGGTTTTCATACCATTCGACGGATGCATCGACGTAGTCGTGATAACTGCTTTTGACACACTGCACATCAACGTTGGCGATGTCAGTGGCTTGGGCAGAAACTGAAAACAGGCCCGAGAGTAAAACCAAAGCTGAACGACGCATTCCGGATTCCTTTTGTCGTGATAGTTTTTCCAACAGTATATACGTTGACCGACTTTAACGAGGATTCATGGTAATAGCAGTATTTGTGTCTGCAAACACAAAGTTACTCGAAGCGTGAGAGCAGTAGGTATTGCGTATTCTCATCATTGTTAACTGACGAATTCAGATTTTGATACGAATAAGTGCTTTGCATTTGTTGTTCGAGAAACGCTTTACTGCGCCTTAATAGCCTTCCCTTAAATCAGAGGTGATATGTGGTTACTTCTCACATTAAAGATGCCATGCACTTTACTTGTTAGACAAAAGTGAGTGTTAATGGATTTTTTCCAAATGATAAGGAAATGTAAAATGCAGGAAGGCTTAGGTTACGCTGTGTCGGCTGGCGTCTTGGTTATGGCGTCTATCGTGCAAGTTGCATTTATCTGTCTCTCATACGCTTAATTGATCCTCTCACTGAAACTGAGGGTGTGCATCTCTTCCAGTTGCTGGCAATATGTCCAGAAGTGGTTGAAAATTGTAATGTATACCCCGGTTCAGTGCAGAGGACGCAGTGACACAACATACCCCCAAGAGATATTCCCCTGATTCACCCCAGACATCGGTCGTATTGCCCGCAAAACGAAAAATAGCGCTTGTCGCACAAGGTGGTGGCCAACGAGGAATCTATACGGCAGGTGTTCTTGACGCTTTTCTTGATGCAGGTTTTGACCCTTTTGAAATGTACATTGGTACATCTGCAGGTGCCTTGAATATTTCGTCTTACTTGTGCAGACAACGAGGCTTCGGTCACGACTTTATTCTTGACCTGACGACACAAGATGCGTTTTTTAACCTTTTTCACTTCGCGCGCCGTGAGCAATATATGGGGCTGGACTGGGCGATGGAACAAGTGTTGCCTCATCAACTTGGCGGATTGAAGATGGAAGAAGGTCTACGTAATGTCGAACGAAGTGGCAAGAGTGCATTGGCATGCGTTACCTTTGCTGACACCTTACAGCCTGATTACCTCCCGATTTTCAGCAAAGACTGGCAAAAGGTGCTTAAAGCCACCTCAGCGATCCCTCTTCTTTATCCATCGCCAATTGAAATCAATGGGGAACAGTACATTGATGGTGGAGTGGGGGATTCAGTTCCCGTTCGGGAAGCGTTTAATCGTGGTGCCGATGTCATTGTTGTTATTCGAACTGAGAGCACGGCTTTCGAAAAATCGCTGTTGAATAATCGATTTTTTGATTCACTGATCAACCGCGTTGAAGGTGCTGTACCGAATTATCTTGAGCGAATTAATCTCGATGAGCGGCTCGAAAAGTTTGATGCACTTCAGAAAGAACTCGCGCAGCGTTTTCGCTCTGTGACTGACAAATACGTTGATGACAATGCTGATTCTGTTTGGCCGAAGATTCGAACTGCGATCGTAAATAGCCTGTTGGGCAACAAAGATAAGAAGACGTTATCAGAGCGAGAGACGATTTATCGCCTTCATGCCTTGGGTGGCAGAAAGCTGAACGCTGATACCATCGCGATGTTGGTTAAGCACTACCAAACTTACCAAGATGCGGTGACCTTTATTGCAAGGCCGCCAAGGCGTGTCGAGATTATCGAAATTGCGCCAGAGGTGGCTCTGGAAAGCAGTGCAATGCTCAGCAAACCTTTCCAACTAGAACATGATTATCAGGACGGTATGAAAGCAGGGGTAAACTTCTTGTCTGAGCACGGACAAAGAATCAACAGTGTCAGTCGTAACAGGGAATCACAGTGCAATATTCCCAATCCATTATCGGGAGATATGACATGACGGAATTTGAAAAAATGCAGCAAGGGTTGCCCTATCGACCCGCCGACGAAGAACTCACTCAGTTTCGTTACGCTGCGAGACGCCTTTGTCAGTCATTCAATAGCCTTGATCCGTCTGATGCTGAGCAACAGGATGTTGTATTGACAAAATTATTTGCTTCTAGGGGTCGAAATGTTGTGATTGAGACCCCATTTTATTGTCAGTACGGAATGAACATTGATATCGGCGATAACGTAATTATCGGCCTCAACTGCTCATTTATAGACAGTGCGAACGTACACATTGGCAGTAACGTCCGCATTGGGCCTGATGTGAAAATTTACACGGTAACCCAAGGCCTTCTTCCTGAAGAAATCAAAACGGGAGAGCAGGAACTCGCGTCGCCCGTTGTCATTGGTAACAACGTACTTATCAATGGTGGGTGTATTATTAAAGCAGGGACTGCAATTGGTGAAGGTGCAGTTATTCACTCAGGTGCGGTGGTTGAGGGCGATGTAGCCCCTTGCGATATTGTTGCTGGGAATCCGGGGAAAGTGGTGGGTAGGCTGCGTTGAAAAATGACAGCAAGAGATAACATTGATAGGATTGCGCGTCATGTCATCGAAAATGTTGAATGTTAAAAATCAGTGCATTAAATGCGCTGAGCGTAAGCCGATGAAGTGGATGCACCTTTGTTTACACGGTGCATTCAATTGGAAATTGAGAATTTAGAGAAACAAGCCGATGGCGAAAATCAGAACACGGGTAGACTTCAGAGTGGGTACAGGAAGCCAATTTCCGGCTGAGATCCTCTCTTTCGAGGGACTGGATTCGGACAAAGAGCATGTCGCCCTTATTTTCCAACAAGCCGATCAAGAACAGGCAATTCCTTTAGTTCGCATGCATTCTGAATGCCTGACTGGTGATGTCTTCCATTCGTCCCGCTGTGATTGTGGTGAACAACTGGAAGAAACTATTCAGATGATGGGAAAAGTGGGCGGTATTTTGCTCTACCTTCGCCAGGAAGGCCGCGGGATTGGCTTGTACAACAAGCTTGATGCCTACGAATTGCAGAGCCAGGGTATGAACACCTATGAAGCCAATAATCATCTTGGTTTCCCCGATGACCTGCGTGATTTCAAAGATGCTGCGGATATGCTCAAAGCGCTGGGTGTGAATAATATCCGCCTTGTCACTAACAACCCGAAAAAGATTCGAGAAATTCAGGGTTACGGTATTGAGCTTGAGGAGGTTATTGGTACTCAAGCGCACATCAAAGACGGCAATAAACAGTATCTGAAGACGAAAGTTGCCCATGGCAAGCATAAGCTGAGCATTGACTGAAACAGGCAACAACGTGATTTCGAAAGGCAGCCGATTGGCTGCCTTTTTTATATCGACACTCTTATCATTAGTTTTCAACGTTTTTCATTAGAAAAACTAATCATAAATATGATTTCTTATCGTGCTCGAATCAGAAATATTCAATTGTACTAAAAGCACTAAAGCTCTAATATCGCCGCCATATCCAAAGTTTACAGAACTATCCACTGGTCAAGTTGAATTGGCCAGCAAGTAGTCGTTTTCTTAGTTTTCCGAAAGTTATCATTTTTGTAATAGAGGTGTTTGTCATGTCATCGACAATGGCAATGTCTAAAGTCTTGTTTTCAATTATTATTCTGGCCGCTGTCGGGCAGATGACACAAACCATGTATATCCCGTCCATTCCTCTAATGGCTGACGACTTTGGCGTGTCTGTTTCTTTGCTGCAAGCGGTTATGGCAAGCTACCTGATCCCATATGGTTTATCGCAATTTTTCTACGGGCCGCTTTCCGACCGATTTGGCCGAAAGCCGATCATCCTTTTCGGGTTAGCCTATACATAATCGGTACATTGATAGCGATATTTTCGCAAAGCTTTGCTGTCTTTCTTACTGCGAGTGTTATTCAAGGGTTAGGCATTGGTTGTGGTGGCGCAATGGCTCGAACACTGCCTCGAGATTGCTTTTCTGGAAATCAGCTGCACCGTGCCAATAGTCTTGCCAGTATGGGACTGATCTTTTCGCCATTGATTGCCCCTGTTTTGGGAGGCACCTTGAGCACCTTTATGCCTTGGCATGCGAGTTACGTATTTCTTTTGATTCTTGCCGTCTGTGTTCTGGTGTTCATGATTACCTCGTTGGAAGAAACGTTGCCTGTTTCGGCTCGCCAGAAGACGTCAGTTTTACAAAGCTATAAGCGCGTGCTTTCGCATAGGCCGTTTGTTGGTTTTCTTGTCTGCCTGATCGCGACGTTTTCCGGTGTGGCAGTGTTTGAGGCTGCAGCAGGTGTGTTACTTGGTGGAACAATGGGGCTGGATTCCGCAACGGTGAGCTTGCTTTTTGTCATGCCTCTACCAGGGTATTTGTTGGGCTCTTGGTTGTCTTCCCCCTTGAGTGAGAAGACATCGTCTCAGTTCGTTCTGCGTCTTGGTGTGATCGCAACAACAGTGGGTGCAGTGGTTATTGTTATTCCGGGTCTGGAAGGTTTAGTGACTGTTGCCTCCCTGATTGGCGGAGCCTTCATCTATTTTCTGGGTGCTGGCATGTTGTTTCCTGCAGCAACGACAAGTGCATTAAGGCCTTTTCCTTATCAGGCAGGCACCGCCGGTGCATTAATGGGTGGTGTGCAGAACTTAGCTGCTGGTGGTTTTACATTACTTACCGCCTTTGCATCTTCTGAGAGTCAGCTTTCTGTGGGTTGTGCACTGTTGATTATGAGTTTTATCAGTGCGGCTGGACTGATTTTGACTCGATGTGATGAGAGTGAGTCAAATCTCGAAATTGCAACCTGATTTTGTCTTTTAGGTGAAATTTGCGACAAATTATTACAAAGTAATTGCGAAGTTTATCGCATTAGTGCATCTTGGATGCGCTTCGAACACTCTGAAACGCTAAGGGAGTAGCTGAAAGAGTGTGAACGGCCAATTTTATACTGATAAGTGGTATCTGATTTATGCACTCAAACTCCCAGAAAACCTGGTTAGGACATCCTAAAGGACTTTTCCTTCTCTTTAGTACCGAACTTTGGGAAAGGTTCTCTTACTACTCGATGCGTGCGATTCTGGTTCTTTATCTCACTGACCAAACAATCAGCGGTGGTCTTGGCTGGACAACTGAACAAGCGCTGAGTCTCTATGGCATATATACAGGCTCGTTTATCTTACGCCTGTATTTGGCGGATATATTGCCGATAACTTTCTTGGTCAGAGACGTTCAATTCTATTCGGTGGCGCGTTAATGGCCGCCGGACAATTCACACTTGCGCTGCCAGATAGCATGGTCGGCGACCTCAATGTTGATTTCTTCTATGGCGGTTTGGCCCTTCTTATCGCAGGTAATGGCCTGTTTAAGCAAATATCTCTACGATGGTGGGAGAGTTGTATGAAGATGGTGACAACCGTAGAGATGGTGCTTTCACGATCTTCTATATGGGGATCAATCTTGGTTCTTTGATGGCTGCGGTCATTTCAGGCTGGGCAGCAAATGAATTTGGGTGGAAAGCTGGCTTTTTCTGCGGTGGCGTTGGTATGTTGTTGAGTCTTGTTATTCAACTGGCTTTTGCACGTTCACTATTAGGAAAAATTGGTGTTGAGCCTGCGGCAAAGCGTAATTTGAATGAGGCTGGGGAAAAAACCAAACAGCCTTTGACTCTGGTAGAGAGAGACCGTTTGAAAGTCATTTTGGTAATGAGCCTTTTCGTTATCATTTTCTGGGCTGGCTTCGAGCAGGCTGGCGGCCTAATGAATATTTACTCTCAGGAATATACCAACCGCATGCTGGGTGGGTTTGAAATTCCCGCGGCCTGGTTCCAATCATTGAATCCATTTTTCATTATTTTGCTGGCACCTCTGCTTGCAATCTTTTGGCGTAAACTTGGTGCTGCAGAGCCAAGCTCTCCAGTGAAGTTTGCCATGGCAATGGTGTTTCTCTCGCTTGGTTTCTTATGCATGGTGGGAGCGGCTCTGGAGCAGGGGGGAGACCTTTCGGTGAAAACCTCTATGTGGTGGTTGGTGGGTGCATTCTTCTTCCATACGTTGGGTGAGCTTTGCCTGTCGCCGATTGGATTGTCACTAATCACGAAGTTAGCGCCGCTCAGACTCGCGTCGGTGATGATGGGTATATGGTTCTGTGCTAACGCCGTTGCAAACTTTGTCGCGGGTATTATTGGTAGCCATATCGGCAACGCCGGACCACTGGCTATTTTTGGTGGTATCGCAATAACGTCCTTTATGGCAGGTGTACTGCTACTTATTTTCGCAAATAAGCTGATTTACTGGATGCATGGGGCCGAAGGACCACGTGAAGAGCAAGTTGAGTACAAATCAGCAACAGTATGAATTACTGAGTAACCCAGAAATGGCAGGCATTGCCTGTGCGGCGAATAAAAAAGGCAGCGTAAGCTGCCTTTTCACATTCAACATCACTAGCCTTGGAGGCGTTTCCAAAGGAGATGGCAAAATTTGTTTTCTGGGTCACGGCTTATCAGCATCCTGACCAGTACATCTTTGAGTTCATCTTCTTCGACTAAACCGATACGAATTTCTATGAAGCGTCTCTGTCAACGTCAAAGCCCACATGCTGTTCCCAGTCAGGCGCTGCCTCAACGGCAACACCTGCACCGGTATCGTCAAAATGCTCTCGATAGGCCAGTAAGTCATCATATTCAAGACTGTCTTCCGCCATTTCATAAAAGATTTCAAAAGCGCTATCAAGGCTTTCATCGATGCTAACCAATTCAGTTGTCATTGTCTTATCTCAGCGTATTTATGATGTGGAGCCCAGTTTTATTGTAACCAGTCTCACATATTCAATCAGTTGGCTTAAAATGTTCAGTGGGCATTAGACCAGAATGACAGCCAACACCCAAGCAATCAGCCTTCAGTTGCGATTATTTTGTCCGAATGGAGGCGGAAAGAGCTTGATGTGAGCCAGGGTAACTAGTGCTTCAATTTCAATCGGCGTGAGAACATTAAGTGACAGCATTATATCGAACCAAAAGCCGTACAAGCCAGCTCCCTGAACTGGACAGCTCATCGCCGTTTCAGGAGACATTTGATCCTGCAGTAAAAGCCGCTGTTGGTTATGTTTCCTCATATTTAGGAATTAACCTCCACAGCCTCTATATTTCGGGGGATATTGCGTTACGCAATGTCGAGGGAGATAAAGCTGTAATGAAGCTCACAGCCGTTGTCGATTCAGAATTAACTACCCGTGAATTTGTCGGGTTAAACTCGGTCAGAAATAAATACTGTAAAGCGTATCCCCAAATATCCCAACTGCATATCGAATGTATCCCGCAAAGCCGCGTCGTCGATCTTGCCAATATTTTTCGATGGGGTTTCTTTCTTAAGCACTGTGCTATTTGCCTTTCCGGGAAGAATCTGGCCGATGGCTTCGGGCACTTTGAAGTAAGCTGGGAAGTCGCGAAAGCCATGAACAACAGTTTGGTGAGCCAGCTGTCTATTTTACGCAGGAAAATTGCTCAGTCAGCAAAGTGGATTCAGCAGTTGGATGCCGCAGAAGAAGCTGCGGATGTGTTGATCAGGGCTGCATTCGGTTTGGTTGCACATAAGGAAAAAGTCTGGGAACACAGTCTGAAACCCTGCTCTGAGCGTTTCCTCAAACACTACCCTGAGAAATCTCTTGAAATTGAAAGGCTCTTTTACCTGATTGAGAGAAAGCGGGTGGGGAAACGCGCTGTGGTGACTCTGCTTGATGATCTGGGAGACTGGATAAAATCGGAATACAAGAAAATTGATAACCGAATAGGCTAACTTCTTACTTGCACTTACCCGCGTCAAAACGTTAATGCTGTTAACCAGTCGTTACCACCGTGTTTTTGCTTTATATTTCGTTGACACCTCCCTTTTTTTGTTATTAATTCTCTATTTAGTGGCTGATTCTTAGCCTATCACACCGTATATATGTTTTTATTCAAAATATATGACTAGGTATGGTTTACTTTGTCTTTTCACTGCATTAATCTCGCTCACAACTTGAACGTAATAATCGCAATTCACAAACAAAAAACGCGAGTGAAACTCAATTTTATGCATGGTTCTTCTGCGGTAAACACGCCGACGTTTTCAACACGAAATATTTTGATGTTCTTGATTCCCTCTTTGCTAGGGATCTTATTGTTTATGGCACCTGTTAGTCATGAAGGGGGGATTACCATCCCTGTCGCCATTTTCTCTAAGCTCATTCTGTCAACACTGGGAGAACAGAGCGGGTTAGTGGTCTCTCTCGTGATCATATGCAGTGCGGTGATTTCGGCGCTTGCTTTTATTGCTAAACCCAAATGGATCACATCGAACGCCTTCTTGAAGAACCTTTTTATCGTATCGCCTGTTTGGTTTTCTGTTCGTCTCTTGGGTGCAGTCTTTGTCTGTTTGAGTTATTTCGCCGTTGGTCCCGAGATGATTAGCGGTGGCGCTACAGGGGGATTCATTTTCACAGACCTACTGCCGACCTTATTGGCTGTATTTTTGTTCGCTGGTCTCTTCTTACCTTTATTGACCAATTTCGGCTTGTTGGAAATGTTTGGTGCCATGTTGAGTCGTGTTATGCGACCTTTATTTGGTCTCCCAGGACGTTCAGCTGTTGACTGTGCCACCTCATGGTTAGGCGATGGAAGCGTCGCAATACTGATGTCCAGTAAGCAATATGAGCAGGGCTATTACACTGAGCGCGAAGCTGCTGTTGTTGGCACAACATTCTCGGCTGTGTCTATCAGCTTCAGCCTTGTGGTCATTGCTCAGGTTGGCCTTGAACATATGTTCGTGCCTTTTTATCTGACAGTTTGTCTGGCAGGTTTTGTAGCTGCTGTTGTTGTGCCTCGTCTTCCACCGCTGAGTTGGAAAAAAGACACGCTTGCCAATGGCGAAGAAAAAACATCTCACGATGCTGAGCTACCCGCAGGTGAAAGTGTTCTGCGTTATGGTTTTTCCATGGCAGTGAAAAGAGCGAGCACAATCACCTCATTACGCGCTGTATTTAAAGAGGGGTTACAGAACGCCCTGGATATGCTGTTCGGTGTACTCCCCATTGTTATGGCTATTGGCACACTGGCTTTAATCATCGCTGAGTACACCAGTGTCTTCGCCATTCTTGGTGCGCCGTTTGTTCCCTTGCTCGAATTACTGCATATTCATGAAGCGGCGGCGGCATCTGAAACCATGGTGGTTGGCCTAGCCGATATGTTCATTCCTGCCGTACTTGCTGCAGATATCAACAGCGAAATGACACGTTTTGTCGTTGCTGTAATGTCCGTTTCTCAATTGATCTATATGTCAGAGGTCGGGGCACTGCTGCTGGGCAGTAAAATTCCAATTAAGCTCTGGGAAATGGTCGCTATATTTTTGTTACGTACGCTCGTGACTCTGCCTGTGATTGCTGGTGTTGCTCATCTAATTTTCTAAATTCATCTAAAGCAGCATGGTGTACTGCACACTCCATAGCGACTTTCTCATGATTAAGCCTCTATCCTGCTTAAGTTGGCTAATACTTACAGGAAAGAAAAGAAGGATGTTCAGATGAAAGTCGTTTTGATTCATGGGCTCTATATGCATGGTGTCACTATGATGCCCATTAAAAAGATATTAGAGCGCCATGGGCACCATACACTCAATATTACTTACAATACCTTAACGCCTGATGTGGGTGTAATATTTGGTCAGATAGACGACTACCTGAAAGGGGAGAGTGAGGCTGCAATCGTCGCGCATTCAATGGGCGGTATTATTACTCGTGCCTATCTCGATGCGGGTAGTGAGCAGAGCAAGCTAGTTAAAAAAGTCATCACGCTTGGCTCGCCACACAAAGGCGCTAAACTCGCAGGTTTCTTCAAAAGTATTGGAATGGGCTGGGCTATGCACAAGAGCCAGCAGTACCTTTTACCGAATGATGACGCCGAGTGGAATCACGATGCACAGCTATACAGTCTCGCTGGCAACCTGCCTATTGGAGCAGCTAACCTGTTCGTGCGGGGCGAATCTGATGGCACTGTTCTCGTTGCAGAAACACGGATCCCCGGGATGACAGGCCATGAGGTATTCCCTCTTACCCACTTTTCGTTACTTTGGGCGTCTGAGATTAAGAAACGTATTCTGGTGGTGTTAGACTCGCCGCCAATGAAGGCGGCGGTCAACGAATAAAGCGGGGATTACTCTCCGACAGTGGATGTATTTTTTGACCATCGGCGCGTAAACGTGCCGTCTGGGTCATACATTTCAGCTTGTTTTTCCAGATTAAAGTGGCGTTGACCTCGTGGATCGGCACCGACACCTGCAAGATATTGCCAATTCCCGTAATTGCTGGCGACGTCAAAGTCGATGAGTTGTTGCTCAAAGTATGCCGCACCAAATCGCCAATCAACACCCAGCTCGTTCACCAGACAACTGGCGACGATTTGTCTGCCCCGGTTTGAT
This sequence comes from Veronia nyctiphanis, assembly GCF_004116385.1. Classification (GTDB taxonomy): domain Bacteria; phylum Pseudomonadota; class Gammaproteobacteria; order Enterobacterales; family Vibrionaceae; genus Veronia; species Veronia nyctiphanis. The sequence continues at coordinate 169,442 of NZ_PEIB01000004.1, forward strand.
AACCAACCTGTTTGCTTGAGCTGTCGCATGCAGGCATTGACCAAGGGGTACTCTGTTGTCCCTTCTTCCCAAGATTTATAGCGGTCTGAATAAAAGCTGGTTAGAGGTCGCTTGTCCTTGATGCCGGTGAATTGAAACATCTTGGCACCATAAGTTTTCATCATCCATTGGAAGTACTCTCTCCACAGCAATTCAAAATACAGTGCTTGTGTTGATTCGTCTTTACCGTGGCGATACTCGTAATTGTCGAGCTCAGCGGCAACGGTTCTCGCCGAAATTGAACCGTTGGCAAGCCATGCAGACAATCTCGAAGAGAAGTTCCAACCGTCAAAACCATTTCGCGTTTGCTTGTAGCTTTTGACGCGATGGGATTTCCAGAAATACTGATTCAACTGGAATGCCGCACTGTCTTCTCCGCCTTGGTATGGCCTCAGGTCGTACACAAACTCTTGATCATCATAGCTATCACTGGCTTCAACAAGACGCTGCGGTAATTCCTCTGGGGTGCTGATAGGGATACATGGCAAGATGTGATTTTTTTCGACGAACTTTCTAAATTGGGTAAAAGTCGCAGGAAAATCGTCCTTTTGGAAAGGAATTTGATTCTCAAGAAACAGGGTAAAGCTTTCAGCGGTGATCACTTCACAGCCTATGTTTCTTTTTAAGTTCGCAATCTGATGTTGTTCAAAAACACCAGGGTGAGATGTTGCTGCCACCAGATCTACACTGTGTTTTTTACAGAGTTTGGGAATTATCTCTAAGGGGTTTCCGACTTTAACGACGAGCCTTTGTCGGTTAATTCTCAGTTGGCTGTCTAGTTCCCGCAGTGATTGATAAAGAAACTCTTGTCGGAACTTGCCCATGTGCGCACATTGGTGGCGTGAAGGACGAAACCAGTTAGGATCGATGACATACAGTAAGATTGCCTTTTTACATCTACGGCTGAGTGCTGTTAGAGCAGGGTTGTCTGAAAGACGCAGATCATGCCTGAACCAAATTAATCCATTCATTTCGTCACTCCTGATAAAAAGTCGCTGATAGGGTGAAAACTGCGTGTTGCTGGCGGGCACCTCCTTGCAGTCAAGCCAGTAAATTACTGACCTACATACGATATGTATTGAGATGTGAATGCGATCATTTATCCCTAAGGTTAGCCAAATTCATTTCATTTGACTCAAGTTTCAGTCAAGAGTGTGGAAAAGATCGGTATTAGTCCTCTTTTTTAAATTTCTGATGTTTCAAAGAGATAGTGATTTAAATCACGTTTAGTTTGACTTGGGTATTATTCCATATAAAATGAACACCGTTTTTTAAGTGCTTTGAAATAGATTTATGACAGTGCGCATCTGGGAGCCGAAACATTTAACAACAGGTGTAAAAAAGGTTTGCTTTTGGCGACTTTTTCCAACGTCTATACAGGTAAATTCATGCCAGTTAGCCTCTTAGAGCCGTCATAACTTAAATAAAAATTAAAAAAATAAACAATAAGTGACCGTACACCAAATCGTTGCATCAAATGAAACTCAAACACGCATTCAACACTGTTTCAGTAAAGTGATTTGCTCCCTTGTTGAGCCATCGCTGTTTGCGAAGAGGTGAGTAGGTTTTTGATGCCTTGTCATATTGAACAGTGATGACCATTAATGAAAAAGATTAAATTCGACAATGTGGTATTTGATACGGGTCTCCGTGAGTTAGCATCAAACCTTTCGGAGCCCGTTCAGCTGAGACCACTTCCTGCCGATGCGTTGCTTGTCTTGCTAGAACATCCAAATACACCCGTGAGTAAAGAAATGCTCATTGAACGCTGCTGGTCAAGCAGTGTAGTAACCGATCAGGCACTGACCAATGTTATTTCAAAGCTCCGAAAGGCGTTGACCAGTGTTGGTGCAGAGAATACCCGCATAAAAACAATCACAAAATTAGGGTATGTCTTTGAAACAGAGAGCGTTGTGCAGCTCATTGAAGAAGAACATGGCGATCTACAGCAAACATCATCGGCAACCAGCACACCTCCTCTCACTGAGTTGGAATCAGAGAGAGCTTTATGCGATGAGAGTATTAGCGAGTTCGGAGAAGTGTCAGGAGAGGCATTGGAAGAAACGGACACGGTGAGTACTGAATCTGTCGCTCATTGCCATTCTATTGTCGTAATTGATGATAAAAAGGATGATATTTCTTCTAACGTCGAAGTGCTGGCCAATGGGCGGGATAAAGGCCGTAACAATCGTCTTTCTATCATTGCCATGGGTTTAGTGACCATGGCTACTGTCGTGTTCGCTATCTTATTTGGTCTTCACTTTTTTCACAATGAATTCTTCGATCATGACGAGTTTGTCAGTGTCGATGCAAATAGTTATTTTCACGACTCGCACCTTTTTGTTGAAAAAGACTTCGGGCGACGAACCAACGACATTGATTTACAGAAAATAATGGTTGATAAATCAATTCAAAATATTGAAGGGTGTGAGCAGAGTATTTACCTCGAAGTCTTCCAAGCCTTATTTGACCATAACAGGCTGGGGATCAAGATGTACGGATTTAATAAAAAAGACCGAGGCACAATTAACGTTGTAAATAAAGAGGTGGAACCATCAGAAATTTCTGCTGTGTTGGTTTCATCATTTAGGGAGATAAGGAAAATATGCCAGCTATAATTGCCGTTTTTTGCACATCCATTATTGCGATTGGTGCATTTAGTTGGTTTCATTTCTTTCCAGAGCCGCTGACAAATACGACTTGGAGTTGTAACTCTTTCACCCAATATTCTGGCTATGGTGCCGATGAGGAAAAAGGCGTTCGCCATGAATATGATACGCTAATTTTCCTGTCTGACGCACATGCACGTCTTATAAAGCGTGGCTTCCAGCAGAATGATGGAGACAGACAACGTGGGTACCAAATCGATTATGTCGTGAATTATCAACAATACCATCAACAGTTAAACTTACAGTTTTCTGACGTTGATTGGGTCTGGGGTGACATTGCCAGTTGGAGACGGTCTGTTCAATCCCATGAGGGGGTGTCTGCGGTCTTTAATTATAAAAGAGACGGGAATCATCTTTTCTTGTGGACGGGAAAACACGGAAACCGAATGGTATGTTCACGCTATATTGAAGATAATAAAGAACTTCATTAGTATTTTTTGAGTGCGGGATACAACATGTTACCCGCATTAAATCCATCATTATTCTCTCTATCATCAGTTTCTTATAGATATTTCTCTCATTTGAATTACGTGTTTCTCTTTTGCGTCTATGCTGTTAATTAGATGAGTTAAACTTTGCCCCTGTAACCAGTCGAGAGCGGCGTATATATGGAACATCAAACTGGAATTCTATTAGAAAGTGGTACGAATGAACTCGAGATTATTGAGTTTCACCTTCGAAGAAATCTGCCCGATGGTTCGAAAAAAGTATGCTATTACGGCATCAACGTAGCCAAAGTGCGTGAAGTCATTCGTGTACCCGAAACAACTGACTATCCAAATGCGCAGCCAAACGTTTTAGGTGTGTTTTCATTACGGGACAGATTGATCCCATTAGTGAACCTTGCTGGTTGGTTAGACGTGGACACTGACTACGAGATGGATAATAAAGTCGTCATCGTCACTGACTTCAACAAAATGATAAATGGGTTCTTGATTGACAGTGTCAGTCGAATTCACCGTGTGTCATGGGAAGAGGTTGAGTCGCCCAGCGAGTTTCTTGAAGCAGGGAACCAGGATTGCGTTGTTGCTGTCGTCAGACAAGAAGGTAACCTAATTATGATCCTCGACTTCGAGAAAATTATTGCCGATATCAATCCAGAAATCAGTATGGAAAAATACGATATCACGGCAGATAAAAACATCCATCTCGATGAGGATGCGGTCTCGCAGCGGAACAACAAAAGTATTTTGGTGGTTGATGATTCCGGGTTTATTCGTCGGATGATAGAGAATACGTTGCGCTCAGCAGGTTACAACATTCTGTCAGCGAAAGATGGCGCTGAGGCTTACCGCACTTTAATGGGATTCGCGAAAACAGCGGACGAAGAGGGTGTGCCCATCACCAACTATGTTGATGGTGTGGTTACGGATGTAGAAATGCCGAAGATGGATGGCATGCACTTATTAAAACGACTACGTGACACCAACTATTACACCAAGATTCCCATTGTTATGTTCTCTTCATTAATGAGTGATGAAAACCGACGTAAAGCGCTGCAACTCGGTGCCAATGACACTATTACCAAACCAGAAATGGGGCGGATGGTCGCACTGATGGACAGTTTCATCCTGAATATAAAAGATGAGTACGTTGCGCCAGCGCCGAAAGAAGAGTCTAGTTGATCCCATCTCGTTTTAAGAACTGGGAAAGGGCGGTGACGCCCTTTTTTGTTGTTTCTAAAACGTTCAACATCACTTTAGGTTACATGCCGCCGATACAGACGTACTTGATGTTGAGATATTCATCGATACCTTGTTTTGCCCCCTCGCGGCCAATACCAGATTGCTTAATACCGCCAAAAGGAGCAACTTCGGTAGACACTACCCCTTCATTGACGCCGACCATACCAAATTCTAGGGCCTCAGCGACGCGGAATATACGGTTGATGTCCTTACTGTAAAAATAACTGGCAAGCCCAAATATGGTGTCGTTTGCTCGCTCAATTAACTCCTTTTCATCTGAAAAAGAAATAACAGGCGCTATCGGGCCAAAAATCTCTTCTTTCGCTATTTTCATATCTGGCTTAACCCCAATCAGCAGAGCTGGGCTGAGGAATAACCCTCCGAGATCTGTTCCCCCGGTAACTAATTTAGCTCCGTCCTCGATGGCTGATTCGAGGAGCTGTTTGACTGATGTTTTTGCGCTTTCTTCAATAAGAGGACCGATTTGTGTGCCTGGCTCTAATCCATCACCGACGTTTAATGCCTCAATGGCAACGGTGAACTTTGCAATAAACTCGTCATGAACAGATTCGTGAACATAAAAGCGATTAGCGCAAACACAGGTTTGACCGGCATTTCTGAACTTAGAAGCGATTGCACCTTTTACTGCCGCGTCAATGTCCGCATCTTCGAAAACAATAAATGGTGCGTTACCACCCAGCTCCATAGAGGTGCGTTTTATTGTGCTGGCACAATCTTCCATTAGACGCCTGCCCACTTCTGTCGAGCCGGTAAACGAAAGCTTGTTAATCTTTGGATGTTGACAAAATATTTTACCGACCATCGATGAACTAGCACTTGAGACAACGGTGAGAAGGTCTTCAGGTATTCCAGCCTGATGCGCTAACTCGACAACAGCATAAGCACTGAGAGGGGTAAGGTTTGCTGGTTTGATGATCATACTGCAACCTGCTGCTAGGGCTGGTGCCGCTTTTCTAGTGATCATTGCGATTGGGAAATTCCAAGGTGTTATGGCCGTCGTTACACCAACAGGTTGTCGGATGGTCATAATCCGTCGATCTTGCAAAGGGGAGGGAATCACTTCCCCGTAAGCACGTTTCCCTTCTTCAGCAAACCATTGAATAAATGATGCACCGTATATGACTTCACCCCGTGATTCTGTGAGCGGTTTTCCTTGCTCTAAGGTCATGAGACGAGCTAGGTCGTCAGCATTTTCCATCAAAAGGTCGTGCCATCGCATCAAGATAACAGAACGTTGCTTCGCGGTGAGTAACGCCCAAGCTTTTTGGGCAATGGCACTTTTATCGACACACTTGTTAACCACCTCTTCGGACATTGAGGCGATATAGCAAGGCAATCGCCGTTCGAGGGATTATGAATGGCAATGCTCTCTCGACTTTCTTCCGCGGAAAGTACTGTAATTAATGATTTATTATTTATTTTTTCCATTAGTCCTCCTGACGTTAGTAAAAGAATTGTTCTCTGCTTAATGCTGCGCCATAAGTTCTGAAGATGTAAGTTCTAACTTTGCGAAATGTTGACATTTCACAACAAAGCAAAATATTAATCATATATAAGTTCATTTTTTAGTACCTAATTCTGACTGGTCGTCAGTTTTCAGTGGTTGATTGCATTGAGACGGCTTGTTGCTGACCTGTTTGTGTAAAGGTTTATCACCAATTCGCTTCAACTTTGAGAAAAGTGAACCTTGCTTCATTTTTGGATAGGTCGCTGACAGCAATTTGTTGTGAGTTCTAAATGTATCAAATAAATTACATGTGCAAATTAAATGATTATTCGGAGTACTAAATAGCTGAGTGTATCCGAGTCAAATGCCAATACAGGGCCTTGCGTGCGTTTCTTTTTTACATTTTTTGGGCGCCCTAGTATTTGAAGATCAGAGCTCTCAGCGATTTTTGTGCTTCTTGCTGACACCCAGTCGAGATGGATGCAGTCGCGATTTACACCGCAACCAATGCTGCTTTCGACATGTTTTAGGGGCTTAGATATGCGTTACACACAACTCACACTTATTGCACTCTCTGCGTTATCACTCGTTGCTTGCTCATCAACACCAACATCTACCGTGTCTTCTGATGAAGTCACTGCCAATAACCAAGAGAAAAACAATGCACTGGAATTGTTTGAATCTGTAAAGGCTAAAAATACTGAGTGGAAAGAAAAACTCTCTAACATTAAACGATTTGGCATATATAGTCGGTCGATGATAGAGGACATCATTGATACATGGGAAGATGCGCAAGATATCTATTTAGATATTTCAGCTGATCCGGCTATCGCTTCTGAGAGCTACTCACTGTTTTCATCACACACTTACGCAGCTAAATATCAATTGGAAGTACAGTCGGTAGCCAATCAATATGAAGCGCTAATGGAACTGAAAAAGAGAGCCGACAGCTGCTTGCACCTTCGATCGATGCAATGAAATATCTTGGGTCTATCGATGCAGCCGAGCACTCAGCATCCAAGTATCGCTCACTCAAGAAAAAGTATGTCTACCTGTTCCGTGAAGTCGAGGCGGGCGACATTAATGATGCGACCAAGCTTCAGAGCAAGTTTCTTGTTTATGCACAAAAACTGGAAGTGGAAGTAGCAACTAAAGTATACATTGAGCCCCTCGAAGCGTCAGTGAAAGCGCTCAAGAGAAAACGCACCGATGATAAAGCACCGGCGAGTTTTCTCCAGCTTGAGGCGGCACTTGAAATGGCGAGTTATGTTGTTAAATCAACACCGCGTGACGTTGAAAGAATCAAAGCGCTCGTGGCCAAATCGACAGAAGAAATGTCACACGTGAAGAATGTGGCTGCAGAAGTTAGGACACTCCAATCACTGGAAGATGAAGAATTCGAAGCGTATGTTTTGTCGATTGAAGATACGCTTCAACAAATTGCCGCAGCGCTTGATGCAGAAAATATGCGCTCTTTGACGATTTCTGAAGTGGGTTTGAATCTGGCTAGCATGGCAAATGACCTTCGCACTGCTGGAAGCGACACGCAGCCTTTAATTGATGATTTGAAAGAGCAGCTTGCCGATGCAAAGGGCATGAACGATAAGTTAAACCTTGAAGTCCTGAAGTTAAATGATGAGCTTGAGAGTCTATCTCAAGGTGCCAATACCATCGCTCAGACACTCAACTAACGACGTGCAGTCGACAGGAAAAGAGCTACGTTATGTAGCTCTTTTTTATCCGCATTGTTTAAACAATATTAGTTGCACAAACTCCATATAAAACCCAATTCTTATATTATCGATACTGCATTAGATAACTTAGCTTCTGTTTCATTTTTGATTCATCCTTCTGCTGTTGTAGAACATATAGTTCAGTGGTCTGACCATTAGTTCGGGCCATGGTCAATAGATAATGCGTCTGCCGTTACCTAGCTCTCACCAAGTGTGAGGTTGGGATGCGTGTCTGTAGAGTCCGAAGCGTTAATTCACAGGAGGTGTCATGAAATCACTGTTTCAAGCATTACTTTTTCTTTATCTAATTACGTTCCATCACCTTGCATCCGCGGCCTCACCTCCGAAGAACCCTTTTCTGGCTGATTCTCCGTGGCCAATGTCGCATCAGGGGCCATATGCACAGGGATCGTCAGATTGGCCCGGTCCGACTGCTAACCAAAATTTGACCAACGATTACATGCCCGGATTACCTGTTTCTATCACCTTGGGGTATACCTCTTCGAAATACGGTCAACCTGCTGAGTTTTGGGGGAGTTCACTTTTCACCATATTTAATGGTGAAGCCCGGGACAGCGGAATTCATCGCAATCTGTTTGTGGGTAAACCGATGGCACAAAATGCACTGTCTGGAGCCTACATCGTCGTAGATAAAGATGACGCTGCCTTTATTCCCGTCGGCGATACCTCGATGGGAAAATTCGTCCATCACAAAGCGCCATTCCTTTGGTGGACAACGTCACAGATAAATAAGGTGAAAGAGCTGGCGATACCGAGCGCGTATATTAATGGCAGCAATGACTACATTGTTGGTGTGAATATGACGTATGACGGTCATTTGATAGTGGTTACTGCAAATGGCGTAGTATGTAGCACAGACAGAAACCTAAATAGTTTTGACTGTATCAACCTGCCAGATAATCAGGAGATATCAAATTCAATTGCCGTCGATGAAGAGGGCGGTATATACATTGTCAGTAACAAATACATGAACCGAATCCAATGGACAGGAAGTTCACTCTCCACACATTCAAGTGATGGTGCATGGCAGGCGAATTATGAAACGGGTCCTGAGCAACCGCTGCCGGGCCGCTTGGGCACAGGCTCAGGCTCTACACCTTCACTGATGGGTAATCAAGGGGAAGACCAGTTTGTTGTGGTTACTGACGGTCAGGAGTTGGCGCATTTAGTACTATTCTGGCGTTCAGACATTCCCGCTGATTGGCAGCCGATTGCACCCGGTAAAGACAGAAGAATCGCTGCCGAAGTTCCGATTAAATTTGGTAACCCGTCTGCAACCTCCAGCGTTTCAGAACAGTCTGTTTTGGTTCGTGACCACAGTGCCATGGTAGTGAGTAACGATTATGCGTTCAGCTCTTCGTGGTTACCGGGTTTGCTACAGTACACAACGGTATTTTTCTCCAATGTTGGTCCGAACGCGCCTTATGGCGTCGAGCGCTTCAGTTGGGATAAAAATACTCGAACAGTAAAAAGCGACTGGGCCACAAAAGAAATCAGCTGCCCTAACGGCATTCCAACAATGAGTGCGGCGACACAACTGGCGTACTGTATTGGTCAGCGGGGAGGGAAGTGGACCTTAGAGGGGATTAACTGGCAGACAGGCGCCTCGGCTTTCCACTATAAATTAGGCTTACTGCCAATCAACAACAGCTTTTACGCGGCGACTCAAATCGGTGCAGATGGTGACATTATCACGGGTACATTTGGTGGTGTTGTAAGAATTCGCCAACGATAAATACATAATGGCCTGACTCACTGTGTCAGGCCAGCTTTCGATATCGATGAAGTCGACAGTAGTCAATCACTACAGGTTTTCGGCAGAGTTTTCCGTCCAGTAATAGTGATTATTGGCTTTCTTACTGATGAAACCTTTCTCAGCCAACTCAGCAAACAACTCATCGACTTTTTCATTACTGATATCAAAGTGTTTAACGACAGCACGTTTGCTGCATGCGATCACTTTGTCACGCAGTGCCGCTTCCACTTGTTGCACCAGATTTTGTGAATATGGCTCTGGCTCCTTGGTCTCTTGTTCTGTTGCGCCTTGGCACTGACTAGCCTCGGAAACTTCAACCTGTTTGCTCTCTTCGCCGCGAGTACCAACATCCATATTGGCTGACTGACTTTCCAATAACGCGGATGGATAGTGCTTGGGTAGGCATCAATAGTGACTTCACCATAGCGGCGGAAAAACTGTCTAAAACGCAGCTCCTCACCAATCACACCAACAAAGAAAGCGGCAAAGAAATCAAGTAAGAACGAGAGAAACACAACCAGACCAAGTTGCGCGTCTTGAGTCGACAGCTTTAACGACTTTGCAATACTGTCAATCAGCCCAATAGCGGAACCTTGCGCGACAGGAGGAAGGGCATCTCGCTCAGCGGCGAGCCGGAGTTGTTCCGCTCTTAACTTGTTGTTCTGTTTCTGAATACGTTCAACACCCGTCGCAATGCGCTCCATCTCGATATACTTTTTTGCGGCCAGATCATTGAGCGCGATTTGTTTTTCAATCGCCTCTATCTGCCTGTCGTAAGAGGCAACCTTTGACTCACTGATGGTAATGTGACTTTGTGCTTTATTGGTCGCGCTGTTAATACCACCAATGCTTCCCCCGACTGAAATCGCGGCGAGCACAAGATAGAAAATCAGCGAAACGAGAGCGCCAGAGTAGTTTTTATGTGCCCGTCGTTCGCCATATTCATACCAGGCAAAAAACTTACCTGCTTCGAAAATGATGGCGAGTGTTCCAAACAGCACCCGCATCATTGGGTCATCATCGATAGATAAGAAGAGTAACAGTGAGAAAACCGTTGAGGTAATGACAGCAGCGCCAGTAAAAGAGTAGACGCTGAACATCGCGAAGTGCCCTTTAGGGAAGCGATATCCTATTGATTCTTGGTAATGCATATTTACTTATTATTTTGCTGTATACCCTGTTATTTCTGTGAGGACAGATATAGAAGGGCATAAAAACAGTCAGGATTATTGCGGGAGAATACCCCAACCATGTCGAACATGCTGCCATTTCATTACTCGTAAGGTGTTGATTGGTTGAAATGAACGCTTAATGCTGCTTTTTCATGCGATAAGTACATTGTGACAAAGTTTTTAGTTATGAAATCTCTCTATTCTCTGCATATCCATCATGATCATAACGCACTATAACTAAATTTCTTGTGTTGCATTCAGACAGAAAAAAGGAGGTAAAGCGCCTTAGTCGCTTAGTCAAAGATGATTACTGTGTACCACTATCGATAAATAGTGGTTTTCTCTTGTTCCAGCCCCTCAGACACTTTGCGGTGACAAATACGATTCTCTAGACTCGTTGCTAGCAAATTGTTGCAAGGAGCACAGCAAATGGCTTTATGGAAGAAGTTGGTACTACTCATCGCTTTAATCTCTCCTGTGGTAAGCCAAGCATCATCGAATGAATCAGAAGGCGCTTGGGATCGCGCGCTTGAATCAGCATCGCTAGCCCTGGATGCAGCAAAAGATGCGGGTGAGAATGCTTGGGTTGCAGCAAAAGATAAATCCAGTGATGCATTGGTTTGGCTGGAGGCACGAGCTGGTGAAGGCTGGATCGTTGTAAAAGATCTGTCTGATGATGTTTGGGCATCGTTAACGCGTAATGGTGAAGAACTCTGGGAAGAGTCAAAGGTATTACAACGCAATTTCCTCATTGAAGCGCGGGTCACCATCGATAAAATTCTTGCTCCCGAAAGAAATATTGAAGAACGTCACGAATTATCAAAAGATAAAGATGAAGAGGTGCTGGCTAATCAAGCCTAGCCCTTTCACTAAAAAATCTTGATTGATTTTCTCTTATCCAATGACACTGTGAAACGCATCCTTTTTATGGGTGCGTTTTTTATTTTTATCTCTTCAAAACGCGTAAATTTTCCTGTCCAGAATGGTGCGCAGATTATTCCTTGATGCACCAGAAGTAAGCGCAGCTCAAAACCCCTCACAATAAATGCGTTAACGAATTCTCCTTTTTTCTAATAAAAACCATAGTCTTGGTTAGTTTTGCGATCGGGTTGGCACACTTCTGGCGTGTTGGTGAATGAATTTGGAACTTTGTTCACAAGGAGAAACCTGAAATGGAAAAGATCTTATTACCTATGACACGTAAGCTCGCGATGGTTCTCGCTCTGTCTGGAGCGATGCATGTTTATGCAGATGATGACACGATTAAGGTCGGTGTTCTTCATTCACTGTCGGGAACAATGGCAATCAGCGAAACGACGCTGAAAGACACTGTGTTGATGATGATCGAAGAACAAAACAAAGCAGGCGGCCTTTTGGGTAAAAAGCTTGAGCCTGTTGTCGTTGACCCAGCGTCAAACTGGCCACTGTTCGCGGAAAAAGCACGTGAGCTTATAGAGAAAGAAAAAGTAGATGTGGTTTTCGGTTGTTGGACGTCGGTTTCTCGTAAATCGGTATTGCCCGTTTTCGAAGAGCTAAACAGCTTACTGTTTTATCCGGTGCAATACGAAGGTGAAGAATCATCGAAAAATGTTTTCTACACTGGCGCAGCGCAAACCAGCAAGCAATTCCAGCTGTTGACTATTTAATGGCTGACTTGGATGTTGAGCGCTGGGTTCTTGCAGGGACTGACTATGTTTACCCGCGTACGACCAACAAAATTCTTGAAGCTTACCTGAAAAATAAAGGCGTCAAAGCTGAAGATATCATGGTCAGCTATACCCCATTTGGTCACTCTGACTGGCAGTCAATCGTTTCTGACATCAAGAAGTTTGGCGCATCAGGCAAGAAAACGGCGGTGGTTTCAACCATCAATGGCGATGCCAACGTTCCTTTCTATAAAGAACTGGCTGCACAAGGCGTGAAAGCGGAAGACATTCCTGTTGTTGCTTTCTCGGTTGGTGAAGAAGAATTGTCAGGTATGGATACCTCTGCATTGGTGGGTCACCTTGCTGCATGGAACTACTTCATGAGCGTTGAGACCGATCAGAACGAAGCCTTTGTCGAGAAATGGCACAAGTTCATTAAAGATGACAAGCGCGTGACCAATGACCCAATGGAAGCGACTTACCTTGGCTTCAAAATGTGGGCGAAGGCTGTTGAGAAAGCAGGCACCACAGACTCTGAAGAGGTACAGGAGTCCATCATTGGTGTGACCGTTCCTAACCTCAGCGGCGGATACGCCACCATGATGCCAAATCATCACATTACCAAGCCAGTGTTGATCGGTGAAATTCAGGATGATGGTCAATTTGTCACTGTATGGGAAACATCTGATGTGATTGCAGGCGATGCATGGTCTGATTTTCTTTCAGGCTCTAAAGACCTGTTCGCAAGCTGGTTGAAACCAATGTCTTGCGGCAGTTTCAATGTCACAACAGGTAAATGCTCGGGTGAAAGCAAGTAATTAAAAGTAAGGGCGACCGCCTCAGGTCGCCCGTCTAGCCCAGCTTTTTATTTACGGAGCAATAATGGCTTACACGGATGGCAAAATGGATGTAATTAACAGGCTTTCAGTTGGCATTGCCTCTGCGCGAAGCCAAATTCTTTCGATATTAATACTGCTATTAACACTCTTTTCTACTTCGATATATGCATCAGTGAGTGACTTTCATGACGTTGAAAAAGCTCTGTCTAAAGGCAAGTTCAATGAGAAGCGTGGTGCGGTGTCTTGGCTTGTAACCAGTAACAATGAGAATGCAGAAATCATTCTTAATGGACTGTTAAACAGAAAAGTCGCTTATGACAAAGCGAACAAAAACCTCTGGTTGTTGAAAGAAAAATCGGCGGTTCGCCTTTATGACCAGCAGCGTGTCGAAGATGCAAAACCCCTCAGATTAAAGAAAGTGACGATCAATAACTCGGTCAGAAAAGCGATCAAAGAAGGGTTGGCGAGGCTTGAGTTATCTGCGCCCGACAGTCAAAAACGTCTGGATGCCATCAATCGCTTAATGACGTCTGGTCTTGATGCGCCAACATCGAAGGCGTTAACGGAACTGCGTACTACAGAAAAAAATGAATCTGTAAAACAAGCCATCGAGCTTGCGTTAGCGGCACACGCATTATCGTCTGCCACGCTGCTTAGCGATGAAGCAGTTTTATCACATATCGCTCTTCTCGGTGACTCTGCCCACCCTTACGCGCAACAAGTCTTAAACAAAGCAAAGAGTGAGAACAATTCGCCTGCCGTATCTAAAGCAATAACATTGGCTCTGACTGAGTTGGACCAACATCAGCGCCTGATGCAGGGTGTGGAAACCCTTTACTTTGGTATCAGCCTTGGGTCGGTATTGGTGCTGGCAGGTATTGGTCTTGCGATCACCTTTGGCGTAATGGGCGTTATCAATATGGCTCACGGTGAGCTTGTGATGATTGGGGCTTACTGTACTTATGTGATGCAACAACTGCTGCCGAATGACACAGGTTTGGCGCTTCTGCTGTCTATACCCGCTGCGTTTGTCGTGGCTGGTGCGGTTGGTATGCTGATAGAAAGAACAGTCATACGTCATCTCTACGGACGCCCCTTGGAAACACTGTTGGCAACCTTTGGTATTAGTCTCATTTTACAGCAAGCAGTGCGTTCAATCTTCTCTCCGCTTAACCGTTCTGTCAGCACTCCAGACTTTATGTCAGGCATGCTGGAGATTTCACCCATGCTGTCGCTGACGTGGAACCGTCTCTACATCATCGGATTCTGCCTCATTGTCTTCTTTGGCCTGCTGATGGTGTTGAAGAAAACGCCGTTGGGGCTTCAGGTTCGTGCCGTCTCGCAGAACCGAGCGATGGCGCGAGCAATGGGCGTGCGCTCCGAACGCGTTGATGTAATGACATTTGGTATCGGCGCAGGCGTGGCAGGTATTGCGGGTGTCGCTTTATCTCAGCTTACCAACGTGGGACCAAACATGGGGCAGGCCTACATCATTGACTCATTCATGGTGGTCGTATTCGGTGGTGTTGGAAACCTATGGGGTACGCTGGTCGCGGGTCTCAGTCTCGGAGTGTTTAACAAACTGCTCGAACCTTGGGCTGGTGCGGTACTGGCAAAAATTCTTGTATTGGTATTTATCATTCTCTTTATCCAGAAACGTCCAAAGGGGCTGTTTCCTCAACGTGGCAGAATGGCGGAGGGCTAATCAATGTCTATGAATGATCTTCGTCAACAGCCTGCGAGCTTCAGGCTTATCGCGATTTTACTGGCAATAGCGGTGACAGTACCCATATTAAACTTGGTGGTGCCACAGGGCAGTATTTTCCATGTGGAAACTTACACAGTATCCCTACTGGGTAAATACCTGAGCTATGCCATTCTCGCCTTGGCTGTCGATTTGGTTTGGGGGTATTTGGGTATTTTAAGCCTTGGCCATGGTGCTTTTTTCGCGCTGGGCGGCTATGCCATGGGAATGTATCTGATGCGTCAGATAGGCGATAGGGGTGTTTACGCTGACCCACTGTTGCCAGACTTCATGGTCTTCCTGAACTGGACGGAGTTACCCTGGTTTTGGCACGGCTTCGATCAGTTTTGGTTTGCGTGTTTGATGATTGCGCTTGTGCCCGGTGTGCTTGCTTTTGTCTTTGGCTGGTTGGCATTCCGCTCAAGAGTTTCGGGAGTTTACCTATCAATCATTACTCAGGCACTGACTTACGCGCTGATGCTGGCCTTCTTCCGAAATGAGATGGGTTTTGGTGGGAATAATGGCTTAACAGATTTCAAAGATATCCTCGGCGCCAGTCTGCAGTCAGATGCCACCAAGGTTGCGTTGTTTGTCGCTACCGTTTTGATACTCGTGGCTGTTTATCTGCTTTGTCAGGCCATCGTTAATAGCCGTTTGGGCCGGCTTTCTGTTGCAATCCGCGACGGCGAGGCACGTGTTCGATTCACAGGCTATCGGGTTGAAAATATAAAACTCTGGTTGTTCGTTTTATCTGCGGTCATCGCGGGTATTGCAGGCGCGTTATATGTACCTCAGGTAGGAATCATTAATCCGGGTGAGTTCTCTCCGCTTAACTCTATTGAAGTCGTGGTTTGGGTTGCGCTGGGTGGTAGAGCCACGCTTTACGGCGCAGTAATTGGTGCGGTGTTAGTCAACTATGCCAAGAGCTGGTTTACGGTTGAGTTCCCGGAAGTTTGGCTATTCGCATTGGGTGGATTGTTTGTCGCCTCGACACTGTTTTTCCCAAATGGGGTCAGCGGTATTTTCAAATCACTTGGCGCGATGTTACGACGTGATCAAATTCAAACCCGGGAGGCAAAATGAGCCGTTCAGCAGCAGTCACATCTATGATGGATGTTAAAGGGGTCAAAGCTCTTGAGGGTGTGCAGTCATTTCTGCGTCGTGATGAAGTGTTCGACTTTATTAAGCCTGTCGAAAACCCTTTGGTTGATACCCGAAAGAATATCTTGCTCTACCTCGAAGGCGTATCGGTGTCTTTTGATGGCTTTAAAGCCATCAACGATTTGAACCTTTACATAGAGCCCGGTGAACTGCGATGCATTATCGGGCCAAACGGGGCGGGTAAAACGACCATGATGGATATCATCACAGGCAAGACGCGTCCGGATGAAGGGGAAGTGTGGTTAGGCAGCAACCTTAACTTACTGAAAATGGACGAGGCTGATATCGCCAATGCGGGAATAGGGCGAAAATTCCAAAAACCGACTGTCTTTGAAGCTTTATCGGTTTGGGAAAACCTAGAACTGGCAATGGCAGGTGTGCGATCCACATGGGGCGCATTTAGGGCGATCATGTCGTCCAGTCAAAGAGATGAAGTGAAACGTGTTCTCGCGTTGATCGGGCTTGAAAAAAGCAAAAATGAACCGGCGGGTAAGCTCTCGCACGGACAAAAACAGTGGCTGGAAATTGGCATGTTGTTAATGCAAAAACCACAGCTTTTGCTTGTCGATGAACCCGTTGCCGGAATGACCCATCAGGAGATGGACAGAACCGCAGAGCTGCTCCTTAGCCTCGCAGGTGAGCAGTCAGTGGTAGTGGTTGAGCATGATATGGAATTTGTTCGCTCCATTGCCAGTACGGTCACTGTACTTCATCAGGGGCATGTGCTCGCTGAAGGGAACATGGATTCGATTCAGAGTAACCCTAAGGTCAGGGAAGTGTATCTCGGTAACTAACCATAAGGAGTGTGAAAATGTTACTAGTAGAAGGTGTTAATCAGTTCTACGGCGAAAGCCACACCTTATGGGACCTGAGCATGGATGTGCCCGAAGGTGAATGCACGGTCTTGATGGGGCGAAATGGCGTCGGCAAAACAACGCTGATGCAATGTATTATGGGGTTATTGCCCCTGAAAAGTGGTGAGATTTCCATTGGCGGCCAAAGGATATCCGGCACCTCGACAGAACAGCGACCGCGTCAGGGCATAGGTTATGTACCGCAGGGGCGTCAGATTTTCCCGCTGTTGACTGTTGAAGAAAACTTACAGGTTGGCTTGCCCATTCGAAAACGTAATGACCGAAAAATACCCGCTTTTATCTATGAGTTGTTCCCCGTGCTGAAAGAAATGAAAAGTAGACTGGGAGGCGACTTATCTGGAGGTCAACAGCAACAACTTGCAATAGCGCGTGCGTTAATTGTTGATCCAAAGCTCTTACTGCTTGATGAACCGACAGAAGGTATACAACCGAGTATCGTGAATGAGATTGGCGAAATCATTCAACGGCTTAATCGGGAAATGGGATTGACAGTTTTGCTGGTCGAGCAGAAACTTCATTTTGTGCGCAATTTTGGTCATCGCTATTGCTTGTTGGACCGCGGTAGGGTCGTCGCCAAAGGAGGTATGGAAACTTTGACTGACGATATTGTTGATAAATACTTGACCGTGTAACGAAATATGACCAAAAAGGCATTTTTGCTCTGCATGTTGAGAGCATTCATAAACCAGGGATAGGTAATGTTATGGCTGCGAAAATTCGTAGGCTTAAGGCTGTCGATAACTCAGCTTCAAGTTATGATAATGAACCCCCGCAACTGTCGCCAGAGGGATGGAAGGCTGAACTTGAGCTTGATTTCCATGATCGCGGCGACAAAACTATTCTGAAACGCTACCACCATAGAGGGCCTCTGGCTGTTCAGCGTCCTCTTTATCCTGAAGCGACATTTGCCATATATATTTGCTCCATCCCCCGGGTGGTGTGGTCGGTGGTGATCAGCTGAGCATGCAATGCTATTCAGCATCTGGATCACACGCTTTGTTGACCACCCCCGGCGCGACCCGTTTTTATCGGTCGGGCGGTAAAGTGGCAAAGCTTAATCAGACCTTTGTGGTTGATAGTGGTGCAGTGATGGAGTGGCTTCCGCTCGAGAGTATTGCGTTTCCCGGTACCAGACTGGATGTTGATACTGATATTCGGGTAGCTTCTGATGCCTGCTTCTTTGGCTGGGATATCTGGTGCGTAGGTCGTCCCGCCAATGCTGAGCAGTTCGACAAGGGATTAATCAAAGGCAAAAGTCGTATTTTCATTGATGACCGCCTAGTACTCACCGAAAGAATGCGTATTGGCGAAGGGTCCGGGGTATCGAAAGCGGCTGGCCTTCGAGACTACCCAGTCACCGCGAACGCTTATATTGTGTGCTCAGACGGTGATGCTTTATGTTCCTCTTGGCAAGACATGCTTGAGGAAGAAAAAGACAGCGATGATTTCCAGTCAGCCGTTGTTGGCGCAAGTTATATCGATGGCCTGACGGTAGTACGTGGTCTCGCGGAAAATACTGAAACCATGTTCCGTATTTTCACCCGCCTTTGGCAGCACGCACGAAATCATTGGCAAGGACAAACGCCGGGCGTACCTCGTATCTGGTTGGTTTGATATCAGCTTGGAAGCATCTTGAAAGCCATTAAAGAAAAAGAGCACATAACGTGCTCTTTTTTATGTTCATTGGGCTGACAATTAAATTAATCAGTGCCTACGCCTTGTGAAATCTTCTTTGAACACATCTGATGTTCGATCCAGACCAGATCCTTGCCCATTAACGTTGCGGTTTTTCGGCGACACGGCTTGCCTATTTTGTGCTGTGCACCAGTCGACCTCGGTTTGAAGCGGTGTGGCATTATTTGGCAGAGCACTCAACTCTGTGGCAAGCGATCGGCCAAGAATTTCTTCTGCCACAGCCTGAGCACGTGTTCTGACACTGAGGTCTGACAACCTGTTCCTTTGCCCCCATCGCACAATATAGTCGGCGCATTTCGCAGTATTCGGGTCTGGATTTGTGGTGAATGCAACATCAGCGACGGCACCGTATTGGATGAACATCATGACTTCTTCGAACAGCATGGCAACATCTTCTGCACCATATCTGTCATGGTCGCTGTATCCGTAAAGGTGCGCTGCACCATCAGTCGCGAACATCACCCCTGCGTCATAAGGGGTTAATGCTTTGAGTGCGTTTGTTGCCGCCTTACCGGCGTATCTTACGCTGGCGGCGCTTTTTAATGTTTCTGAATTGAGTGGGTAACGCTTTTTAGCTGTTGATTAATATACAACTCGGGAAATAGGGAAATTGCTTCATCGAAATCACCAAAGTAGAGCAATGTCATCAGGCGATCAGGAGGGAGAAAGTCGTTTGCGTGCGCAAGTTCGTGAACCAGCAAGGCAAAAAGCCTCGGAGCCAGCTCTTCGGTTGTGCGAAATGGATTTGACGTACTTAACGTATTTGATACTTCTAGTCGGCTGTTATCAGATGGGTTGATATAACGCATGGGTGTGGCAAATTGAAGCGGTCTACCAAAGTCTTGTCGATAGTCGTCTTTCTTTTCAATGGTGTTCCATTCAGAGAGGTCTCGCCACAAGTATCGCGGATCGAGGTAAATGGAGCCTGTCAAAGGATGGTAAAAAGCGGGCCGTGTATCGTAGCTGATCACGATGGCATTAACCGGTTTGAACAGGTTCAACAGATCTTGATTGTCTATCTGTTGTAGCGCAGCGATTAAACTGTCGCCCATCCAGTCATGAGTGGTCACAATTCTATCTCTAATGTCGTTAAGGGTAACGTTATAGAAATATTTGTCGGCCCCCAGAGGGCGAATCTCAGAAAGGTCGCATGACTCATTCGTCTTGTAAGCATTTGCACAATCGATCTGTTTCTGCCCGTCAGGCTGGTTATTGTAAGCTCTCAAAACGGTAGCTGAGCCAGAATTGGCTGCATTGTTTCCAGCAGAGGCGTTAGCGTTATTGACCGTATTAGAGTCAGAGCCTCCTCCACACCCACTGAGCAGCAAGAGCAATGTTATGTACCTAAAGTGTTTAATTGTTCTGCAAAGACATTCCATCAATCGTCACCGGTTTAAATCCTTGTTATCGCTAATGAGTGCCGCGAAACATTAAACCGTTCACGCCATGTGCATTCTCGTCTCAAAAAGGAAACGCATTGCTGGCAAGTATGGAGTGCGAATTTCACGAATGAATGCTGACGGTTGAACAAAAGAGGGCTCAAATTTTTCCCTGATTTAAATCACTCTTTGGCACTAAATTAGTGCACTAAAACTCGATTGTGCACAAAAGGTGCAAAAATGTTGTCCGCTATGTTGAGCTTTATCCTTCTCTCCCTTTAACTTCTTGTTAAGTCGATATTTTCGATTCACCTCACCAATAGGCACGGCTTTTGCTGAGTCAGATTGTAATCTGGTGAACGAATGTCACATAGGCAAGTGTGTTCGATATGACGTCAGGGAGGGGAAATGGAGCTGACACCCAGAGAAAAAGACAAGTTAATGCTGTTTACGGCAGCACTACTGGCAGAGCGAAGAAAAGACAAGGGACTTAAATTGAATTACCCGGAGTCTGTCGCTTTTATCAGTGCTGCGATCCTTGAAGGAGCGAGAGAAGGCAAAACAGTGCAGAGCTGATGGATTTTGGCAGAACCGTCTTATCAGCCGAAGACGTCATGGAGGGGGTAGCATCAATGATCCACGATGTTCAGGTTGAGGCGACTTTTCCTGATGGTACCAAACTTGTCACTGTTCACGATCCCATCGTTTAGGTTGTTCACAAGCAAAGGTGTAACGTTGATGACTGCAAAAAAGAAGAAGCCAAAGCCACTGATTCCGGGTGAGTTTTTACCCGCTGATGGCGACATTACGCTGAATGAGGGACGAAAAACACTCGAGGTGGTTGTTGCCAACCTCGGTGACCGACCCATTCAGGTGGGATCGCACTATCACTTTTTTGAAACCAATGATGCACTCGACTTCGACAGGGAGGCGACGCGTGGATTCAGGCTGAATATTGCCTCTGGTACCGCAATGCGTTTTGAACCGGGCCAGACCCGCACCATTGAGTTAGTTGAGTATGCAGGGAAGCGCGAAGTATATGGCTTTAAAGGACGCTGCATGGGTGCCGTCTGAGGTTAGTGAGTGTCAGGACGCAATAAGAGTATCGAGTTTCAAAGCTCAGGGAGGAAATGAAAAGCATGGTGAGTATTTCCCGACAAGCATATGGCGAAATGTTTGGGCCAACAACAGGCGATAGATTAAGACTCGCCGATACGGATTTGATTCTTGAGGTAGAGAAAGACTTCACGGTTTACGGTGACGAAGTCAAATTCGGTGGTGGTAAAACGATTCGAGATGGTATGGGCCAAAGCCAAAGACCATCATCAGAAACACCAGATTTAGTCATTACCAACGCCATTATTCTCGATTATTGGGGCATAGTAAAAGCGGATATCGCGGTAAAAAACGGCCTTATCTCCGCCATTGGTAAGGCGGGTAACCCTGATGTGCAGTCTGGCGTTGATATTATCATTGGACCAGGCACTGAAATCATTGCGGGCGAGGGTAATATCATCACTGCTGGTGGTATCGACGCCCACATCCACTTTATTTGTCCGCAACAAATCGATGAAGCATTGGCATCTGGCGTGACTACGATGCTGGGTGGCGGTACCGGACCCGCAACAGGAACCAACGCGACGACCTGTACGCCTGGCCCATGGAATCTGGCAAGAATGCTGGAGTCGTTGGATGAATTCCCCATGAACTTTGGTCTTCTCGGTAAAGGGAATGCCAGCCAGCCACAGGGGCTGACCGAACAAATCGATGCAGGCGCAATCGGCCTTAAGCTACATGAAGACTGGGGCACAACACCTGCAGCGATTGACTGTTGTCTTAATGTCGCAGAAGAAATGGATATCCAGATTGCGATTCATACTGACACATTGAATGAATCGGGATTTGTAGAATCAACGCTGAACGCCATCGGTGATAGAGTGATCCACACTTACCACACCGAGGGTGCGGGTGGTGGTCACGCGCCAGACATTATCAAAGCCGCGGGTCAGGCAAATGTATTGCCTTCGTCTACCAACCCTACCCGGCCCTATACCGTCAACACCGTCGATGAACATTTGGACATGCTGATGGTGTGTCACCACCTTTCTCCAGCGATTGCAGAAGATGTTGCATTTGCTGAGTCACGTATTCGCCGAGAGACGATTGCGGCAGAAGATATACTGCACGACCTTGGTGCGTTTTCAATGATTGCCTCTGACTCTCAGGCGATGGGCCGGGTCGGTGAGGTCATCACGCGAACTTGGCAAACGGCGCACAAAATGAAGGTGCAGCGTGGCAGCTTGGAAGGGGACCCTTCGACGAACGACAACTCCCGCCTCAAACGTTACTTGGCTAAGTACACGATTAACCCGGCAATTAGCCATGGTATTTCGCACCACGTAGGGTCTGTCGAAGTGGGAAAATTGGCTGACTTGGTGTTGTGGAAGCCTGCATTCTTCGGCGTGAAGATCAATCGTGCTGAAAGGTGGAGCTATAGCGATGGCGCCAATGGGGGACCCGAATGCCTCGATTCCAACCCCGCAACCGGTTCACTACCGCCCAATGTTCGGAAATTATGGGAAGGCAGCATACAGAACGTCGACATTGTTCATGTCTCAATCTGCTGTCGACAAAGACATTGCAGGCCAACTGAGCCTGAACAGCCGTATCGAAGCGGTGGTGAATTGTCGAAATATCTCGAAAGCAGATATGAAGCTGAATAGCTGGCAGCCGAATATCGAAGTGGATTCCCAGACATATGAAGTGCGTGCAGATGGCGAGCTACTCGTCTGCGAACCTGCCACAGAATTACCAATGGCTCAACGCTACTTTTTGTTCTAGTCACTCAGTGATTTGACGGAATATTTTTCACAAGGAGAAGGTGATGAAGAAACTGACACATCTTGTAGATAGTGACCTTGTCACTTTTGATGGTCGTGTGAGCCTTACCATCGATCAGCGTATCAAAAGTCGCCTCAAAGTGGTTCTGGCGAGTGGTGAGGATGCAGGTATCTTTTTGCCTCGCGGGCGAATTTTACGCGGCGGTGAAGCACTGGCGACAGACGACGGATTTACGGTAGAAGTGGTCGCTGCTGATGAAACGGTATCAACAGTGACTGCCGACAGCCCGCTTTTAATGGCGCGGCTTTGCTATCACCTTGGTAATCGCCATGTACCGCTTGAAATTACTGAAACGTATTTACGCTACCAACATGACCATGTGTTAGATGAAATGGTGGTGTTATTAGGTGGACAGGTGTTAGTCGAGCAAGCGCCATTTGAACCTGAGGCTGGCGCATACGGTCAGCAAGAATCGGGGCATCACCACCACCATCATGAACATGAATAATTGAATCAAACATTAGCCGACAAGGAGACAACAATGAATAAATTAACTTACGGCGCAGTGCTGACGACAACGTTGCTTTCATCGACGACAGCACAGCACATAACGGTGAACATACTTTTGATTTTGGTGCTCTTCATAGCCTTTTACATACTGTGTCTGCAGCGTTACCTGCGTTGTTCGTTGCTGCATCAGCTGGTGCAATGTTATGGGTGGGCTTCCGTATCTATAAAGCATCCAAAACTGACAAAGGCGTCGATAATAACAAGCGCGTCATGAACCGCTAAAAAGGTGCAGCGGATGCATGAAGACTTTCGACTTTTTCAACTGATAAGCCCGTCTCTGCCCGTCGGTGCATTCAGTTATTCTCAGGGGCTTGAATATGCCATTGAGCTTGGTTGGGTAAAGAATGTCGAGCAGTTCAACGACTGGATGGTCAGCATGATAGAAGACAGCCTCGTTACCCTAGAGCTTCCCATTTTGAGGCGGATGTATCATGCATTTTCGGAGGGCGATCTCGATCAGATTAGCGAGTTGAATCGCCTTTTCTATGCCAATCGTGAAACGGCGGAGCTACGTGCTGAAGAGAAGGCGCGAGGTAAGGCGATGGCGAGACTGTTACAGAAGCTGGGGATGAACCCAAGCAGTGACAGTAGACAGTCAGAGTTACTCAGTCAAAACAGCTTGGTAGGCTTTGCGTATGCCTGTCATCACTGGCATATCGATGAGGACAAGATGTGTAGTGGCTACCTGTGGAGTTGGCTCGAAAACGCAACAATGGCAGGGATAAAGCTCATTCCGCTTGGTCAGTCTGATGGACAAAAACTGATGTTGGCGTTGAACGAAAGCATGTCTGATGCAATAGATAGCTCGAAACAAGTGATCGATGAGGATATAGGCAGTTATACACCTGCACAGGTGCTTGCCTCCAGCAAACACGAAACACAATATACCCGGCTTTTCCGGTCTTAAGGAGAGAGAATGGATTACAAACAACCATTGCGAATTGGCGTCGGTGGCCCTGTTGGTTCGGGGAAGACGGCGCTTCTGGAAGTACTGTGTAAGTCACTGCGCGACAAATATCAGATAGCGGTAGTGACAAACGATATTTATACCCGTGAAGATCAGCGTTTACTGACTGAAGCTGAAGCGCTTGAAGCAGACCGTATTGTAGGTGTTGAAACAGGCGGTTGCCCGCATACGGCGATTCGTGAAGATGCTTCAATGAATCTGGAGGCGGTTGAGACGCTGGCCAAAAAACATAAAAACCTTGATGTGGTTTTTGTAGAAAGTGGTGGCGATAACCTGAGTGCGACGTTCAGCCTGAACTTGCTGACCTGACTATCTATGTGATTGATGTGGCCGAAGGCGAGAAAATCCCCAGAAAAGGCGGCCCGGGTATAACGCGCTCTGACTTGCTGGTCATCAACAAAATCGACCTTGCCCCATACGTTGGTGCATCCCTTGAGATCATGGATTCTGACACCAAGAGAATGCGCCCTGAAAAGCCTTATGTTTTCACTAACCTCAAAGAACAGAAAGGGTTGGATGTGATCATTGAGTTTATTGAAACGCAGGGAATGCTGTCGATGGCAAGCTAACCCGCTACTTAGCTGAAAAGAGGGGGACAGCAGTATATGCTGTCCTTTTTTGTATTAAGCAGTGGCTTCTTCTTGCTTCGCTTTATGGTATTTACTTTCGCCAATCAGCGCGCATAGCAAGCAAACAATTGATACCAGATAAGAGACAAACAGAATCATAAATCCACCATCCCAGCCGAAGTGGTCAACGGTATAACCGAGAATCGCATTGGCCGCGACAGCACCACCAAGATAACCAAACAACCCCGTTAAACCGGCAGCTGTTCCTGCTGCTTTCTTCGGCGCCAGCTCCAGAGCATAAAGACCGATCAGCATAACCGGGCCGTAGATCAGGAAGCCGATTGCAATCAGTGCGAGCATGTCTATGGTCGGATTACCCGCCGGGTTGAACCAGTAAACCAACACGGCGAGAGTCACCAATGCCATGAAGAGGATGCCAGCGGATGCACGACGCCCTTTGAACAGTTTGTCGGAGATCCAACCGCATAGCAGCGTGCCCGGAATACCCGCCCATTCGTAAAGGAAATACGCCCATGAAGACTTATCGACACTGAATCCTTTTGCTTCTTTAAGGTAGACAGTTGCCCAGTCCAATACGCCATATCGGATCAAGTACACAAAGGCGTTAGCGACGGCGATTGACCACAGAAGTTTGTTAGAAAATATACTTGAAGAAGATTTCCTTCGCCGTCATCTCTTTTTCCTGAGAGGGGTCGTAATCATCTGGGTAGTCGTTTTTGTACTCTTCAATCGCAGGCAGTCCGCATGACTGAGGTGTATCGCGCAGTGTCAGCCAAATAAAGAAGGCAACCAGCGTAGCGAAGAAGGCGGGGACATAAAATGCTGTTTTCCAGTCATCGTTAAATGCCCAAAGCCCCAGAAGAAACATAGGCCCGATCAGTCCGCCGCCGACGTTATGAGCGATATTCCAGACAGAGACAATTTCACTCCTTTCTTTCTTCGACCACCAGTGAACCATGGTTCGATAGCCGCAGCATTGTAATCAAGGACAAATCATTGTCTGTGACATAGAGTGGATTAATCGTCTAGAACTGGGTATTGAGGTGTAGTTAATCTGTATTTTTGGGTCTTTCATCAACCGAGCCTAAAAAAGAAGCAAAACTATGATGTTTTTATAAAGAAAAAAGTCTCCTCTTTGATTTCGCTTCTTTCTTTTTGATTTATACGCATAAAAAACAGAGAGATAGAAAAAATTGAGAAGGTAGACGAAATTACACTTTGCCGCTGGATTTGTAAAATAGTGAGTGGTCAATTGGTTCTTTTGGGGAAGATGATATTTGATTCATGTACAAATTTTGCGAATACTGTCATAGAGTTACTCTATCTTAACTTTTCTACTGTTTTAAACATAAATTGATTGACCTGAATATTGTTCTTCGGTCAATATTTCATCATCTAACTCATTGATAGCGTGATATTCCGCATCAATGATTCTCGTTGAATTTATATGTTTTCGGATGGTGAAACCAAAACATTTTCTCAGTGTAAAGGTCGTAGTTGGTTATGCAGTCAGAACAACGAGGTGTTCTCTTTATCCTCATCGCGACTATGCTCGCGGCCTCTGGATGGATTTTTTCCAAAGAGCTATTCAGGG
The DNA here is from genome assembly GCF_004116385.1 of Veronia nyctiphanis. Classification (GTDB taxonomy): domain Bacteria; phylum Pseudomonadota; class Gammaproteobacteria; order Enterobacterales; family Vibrionaceae; genus Veronia; species Veronia nyctiphanis. The sequence goes on from NZ_PEIB01000004.1 coordinate 195,886, forward strand.
ATTACCGCCATTTGGTTTTATTGGCTTGAGGTTTGTTCTCGCTTCACTTTTCATTCTGCCATTCTCCTGCAAGCAAATTAGGAAGCTAAATCGAAAAGAATTGATGAACGGCTGTATCACTGGTTGCCTGTTGGCCATGACGCTGAATTTCTGGGTATATGCTGTTTCAATTACAACATCATTGGGGGTTGGCGGTTTTATACTCAGCTTGTCGATGTTATTTGTCCCATTGGTCGGGATCATTGTATTTGGTAGACGCCCACCACGTATCTTTTGGCTAAGTGCACCGATAGCTGCGGTTGGAATGGGCTTTCTGTCTCTCAAAAGTGGTGGTCTCATAATCTCAAAAGATCAGGTTTTCTTTCTTATTGCTGCTTTGGCGATGGCCTTTCACTTTAATGTGAACAGTAAAATTTCCAAGCAAATCCCCGTTCTCGCACTGACTACTATCCAGCTGTTCGTGACTGGCGTGTTAGGACTTCTCCTTTCGTCTTTTACCGAAAGCTGGCCAAATTCTGTTGATGTCTCTATATGGGGCTGGGTATTGATGAGTGTTTTACTCGCCACAAGTTTACGCTTTGCGGTGCAGACACTTGGACAGAAAAAGGCAAATGTCACCAGTGCCGCAATGGTAATGATGGTCGAGCCGGTCTGGATAGTGACCTTCAGCCTAGGATACTACGGTGAGGTGTTGGCACCGCAAAAACTGGTGGGGTGTGCCTTGATACTGTCAGCCCTTTTTCTTTATCAATGGGTTGAACGAAAAAAGTCAAATCTCTGATTGTTCCGCCCAGTCTTGAAAATAAGGGGCTGCGCAGCCACTCAAAGTGATGCCGCGCTTTATTCTTCACAGATTATTGACGCTGTTCCACTTCGTGATCACAGTGTGATAATTCCTCCTAATCTCAATGTGTTACAGAGACTACAATATCCACTTAATTGTGTTTTTAATTCAGTGATTGGGCTTAGCCAGCGTTTTGGCGCATCGGTGAGTGATTAAAAATACAAATCATAAATAACATAACCAGAACACATTTAGGGTGGGGAAATGCGTCGCATAGTATTTAATCAAAAGGGTGGAGTAGGGAAGTCAAGTATCACGGTGAACCTTGCAGCAATGAGTGCTGCAAGCGGCAAGCGCACGTTGCTGATTGACCTCGATATTCAGGGAAACAGTAGCCACTATCTGGGCTTCGACATTAATGAACGAAGCAAGAAAACGGTGGCCGATTTATTTGATCAAACCGTATCATGGTTCTCTGTTTCTACGCCAATCAAAGATTTCCCCCAGCAAACCCGTTATGAAAACCTCGATATTATACCTTCAAGCCCAAGGCTTGCAGCACTCGAGCCAGAGTTAGAACGCCGATATAAAATATACAAATTACGTGAAGCGTTAGACCAGCTAGAGAAAGAATATGACAGAGTGTATATCGATACGCCGCCAAATCTTGGCTTCTACTCTAAGGCAGGGTTGATCGCGGCAAACCGTCTTTTAATTCCCTTCGACTGTGACAGTTTTTCCCATCAGGCATTACTGACCTTGATGGATAACTTGGCGGAACTGAGAAATGACCACAACCGTGCATTGGAGTTAGAGGGAGTGGTGGTGAATATGTTTAATGCTCAAGCAAAATTCCCTGCGCAAATCATAGAAAATATTCGAGAGCTTGGTCTGCCGTTGATGGAACCATTTTTGCCTCAGTCCATCAAAATGAAAGAATCTCACTACCAACAGATGCCATTAGTACACTTTGATAATAAACATAAGTTGACGCAGAGTTTTTCTGCATTATTTGACAATATGGAAAGTGAAAAGCTGGTAACAGCGTGAGACACAGTCAGAGTTTGGTAAAGAAAAAGCCGCACAAAGTGCGGCTTTAGTTTCTTGTGAGTAACCTTTTACTCTGCAGTCTTTAGGAAGTGACATTTGCTGCCGTGGCGTTCTCACTAACGGTTAGCTGAGATACAGCGACTTCTGCAGCCTCCAAGCTCCCTCAATATAACCGCCGTATCCTTTTGCTGCCTCGGTGCCCGCAAAGTAAAGTCCTTGTGCCGCGAGCTGTTCAACAGGCTCTGAAGGAAGGCCATACGAACCATGCATCGTTTGTACTTGGTCGTCGACTGTCGCGGTATATTCTTCTTGCGACCAGTCAACCAGTTCCACGCGAATTGGCTTGCTGGCTTTCTCCCCAAAGATGTGGCTGAGCTGTTCGATAGCCAATTCTTTAAGTTTTTCTCTACCTGCTGTTTTTCTTGTTTGGGCGTTGTAACCAATAAACCCAAACAATGCCCCCGCGCCTGATTGGCTGTTGATCGACGCATCATGAATTTCAACAAGTGGACCTACGCGGCTGCTGGCCGTTCCTGAGTGGCCCTCATCGCGCCAAAAAGGACGGTCGTAAACAGCCACAAATTTCGCGTGAGCTGCCATCCAAGTTGGCGTGTTGAGCATCACTTTCAACAAGCTTTCAGGGAGTTCGGGAGAGAATCCTACCTGATTGACCAATAAACGCAGTGGTATTGCCGAAATAACATAATCACCCTCGTAGACGGTAGATTCTCCGTCAGTCTCGGCATGAACTGTGTAGCCCCCATCATGCTTTGTGATGCGTGTTACCTGCGTATTGAGAACAATCTGTTCCTCTTTTAATTCTTTATAAACCGCATTTACCAGTGAGTTCATGCCACCTTCGACACGATAAGAGCTCGGTGAATTGACATAGATACCCGGTATGACGCGTGGTGGCGATGTTTTGGTATCTTCCATCAGGTAATTGCCTTCTTCCTGTTGCGCGAAGACATTTAAACCGAAAGTTTTGACCAACGACTCCACGCGACGGTTCATACCTGGCCAGAACCACGAGGGACCCAAATCGTAATATTCTTTTTCGCCACGCTCTTCGGTTTTTGCGGTTAATATACGGCCGCCGACTCTGCCTCGTGACTCAAGAATCGTCGCTTCTATCCCTTGTCTTTTCAGCAGGTAGGCAGAGTAGAGCCCACTGAGACCTGCACCGATAATGATGACACGTTTAGTTTTCATAATATGTCCTCCAATTCTCAGATATTCGGCCTAAAACGACTCTGAATAAGGTCTTAAGTCGATTTCATGACTCCATGTCGAGCGCGGTTGTTGGCTCAGTTGGAAATAGGCTTCCGCGATGTCTTTTGGAATCAGCGCATTTTCAATTTTTAAATTCGGGAAACGTTTCAAGCTAACGTCTGACCATATGATGCCGTCCAGTACGACATGCGCAATATGAACGCCAGATGGTTGGTATTCCCGAGCCAGCGACTGTGCTAAACCACGCAATGCGAACTTCGCTGATGAAAATGGGCTGAATCCTTTACCCCCTTTCACGCTTGCCGTCGCGCCTGTAAAAATGAGTGTGCCTTTGTGGTTTCGTTCCATTGATGGCAGTACAGTTTGTGCAACATTGAATGCGGATAAGGTACTTGCCCGCCATGTCGCTTCAAACTCTTCCGCTGATATGTCGTTAAAACTGCCCCTGGACAATGTTGCTACGTTATGGATTACAATTTCGGGCGAACCATGCTCTTCCCTGATGGTTTCGAACACCGCACTGACTTCTTCAGCGCGTGTGGTGTCTGCCTGATAATCACCACCTCGTCTGGCAACCCCAACAACTGTGTAACCTGACTGTTGGTATCTGTGTTTCAGCGCTTCACCCAACCCTGGACCATACCCTGTGATGACAACAAGTTTTCGTTCCATTGATGTTCTCCATCCACATTGCAATTGTATTTCGTTGATACCTATTGTTAAAAATTCATGTCGTTCTCACAAAGCATGAGTTTTTGCCAGCCACTAAAGATTTTATTTAGCGGCGTTCATACACAATCAAATGCATATTTGTTGATTGAGGAATAAATGATTTAAATCATTGCTTTACAGGCTTTGGTTGCGAAGAGGTTTGAATTTTATTTGGTTGTTGATGCTTTTTTGGTTAGCAAAATGGCGTGAAATTAACATGGTGAAGAAAGAATGTGCTTTTTGGCATGTCAAATTGATGCGTTTTCTTATTATGCGCCTGATTGATTTAGCTGATCATTGGTCCCTTCATTTGTCTTTTTATTGAACGATGTTCGAAGGGTAATTCAGCGCACACTAGGAAAATATCATATGTCAAAAAAGCCCCTTCTCTTGATTGCAGCTTCGCTGGTTACCACCCAAGCCATGGCTGATGATTATCGCCCTTATTTCGGTGGTGGTATTGGTAACACGTCCATGGATGATTCCGGCTGGATCGACAAAGTTGCAGAATATGGCAACAATTCAAATAAGAAGGGCGCAGGTTTTAAATCTGACGATTTAAGTTTTCGTGGTTTCGCTGGTTATCACCAAAACCGAATCGTAGGCCTAGAGCTTGCGTACACAAAATATGGGAAATCGAAGGCGGAGTATAAAGGCCAAGATCTGAATTACTCCTGGGCACCTACTTCTATATCTCTATCTGCTAATCTTGGCTTTTCATCACAGAATGGCCTGCGCCCATTCGTTCTTATTGGTTCTTCTTACGTCAACATTAATCAAGAGGGACGCAAAGAGTTAACCATTGCTAATGGTGACAGTGGCGCTTTTGGGCTGCACTACGGGGTGGGCCTTGAATATACCCCGCAGGTAGATAGAGGTCTGAGTTACCGCCTTGCTTACGAAGGTGACATGGTGGAAGTAACTTCATCAACTAACACCAGTCATGGCATTGCTATTGGCAGCCTCTATGCCGGCGTTCTTTTCAAGCTGTAATGGGACGATAATGAAAAAACTCATTCTACTCGCGGCGTTTTTTTCGGCCAATGCGTTTGCCCAGTTTCAGCCATCGTTTTATATCGGTGCTGGCTACGGTGATTCACACGATATCAAGAGCACGTCAGATAATGGTGGTTCGTTCTCGCAATCTGTGTCTGAGAAAACCAAGCGCGGGTACGTAGGCGTTAAGGTAAACCCGTTTTTAGGGTTTGAAGGCCAATACGTGAAATACGATATGCCTAACAATGCAGCGGACATTTCATCGATGTCAGTTGCGGGAACGCTGGGCTGTAGCTTTAATTCAGGTTTTCGTCCTTATTTGATCGGCGGGGTTGGTATTTCGGTTGCAAACTCCAACAGAAAAGATGTGGAATCTGAAGCGCGTCCGTCGCTTCATTATGGGGTTGGTATTGAATATACGCCGCCAATGTTGAAACAGCTGACAATCAGGTTGTCTACAGAAAAAGATCGTATCTATTTAGAAGGCATTGATAATCCACGTACAACGCTGGGGTCGACCTATCTGGGTGTGAGTTACAACTTGTATTAGCCTTTTTACGTTAATAATTATTATGAAAAGCCAGCATCTTTGCTGGCTTTTCTTTTTCTGAAATTGCTTAGAAAATGATGCAAGAAGCCTAATCTTTAAATCACTAAAAGATGATTTATTCCTTTCATTTTCAGATAGTTTTACCGATGAGAAGAAAACGATCTAATGCCGGATGCTATGCTTGCGCTAAAGACAAAATAATAATCAAAGGGATATATGAATCGATTGGCACATCTAAACGGAATCAAAGCATTCGAGGCTGCAGCGCGCCACCTTAGCTTTGTTGCCGCAGCGGAAGAGTTGAACGTAACACCGGCTGCAGTGGGACAACAGGTAAGGCAACTGGAAGACTGGTTAGGCGTAAAATTGTTCATTCGCGCGACATCAGGTCAGGCAAGGTTGACGCTTACAGAGGAAGCCAAGCTGGCTTACCCTGAAATATACCAAGGTTTTAACTTAATCATGAACGGGTTAAGTAAACTCAAAAGCCCCAACTTTGATGACAAACTGACAGTCAGTGTCAGTCCGTCTATAGGCGCTAAGTGGCTTTTGCCGCGTATTGCTGATTTTCAAATACGTTTCCCCGATTATGACCTGTGTATCTCTACGAATATCGCGCCACTTGATTACGCTAAAGAGGCGGTCGATGTCGGTATTCGATATGGCTCTGGCGAATGGGACGGACATGACAGCTTATTCCTGATGGACGAAATGGTTTTTCCCGTTTGTTCACCTGAGTTTGCGGAGAAATATAATCTTGCAGCGGGTAGGGAGTCAGAACTTGGTGATGTCCCTTTTTTGTTCGACGTGTCGTTGTCAAAAAGCAAACTCTACCCAACGTGGAATGAATGGTTCGTTCACAAAAGTATCACCGTGCCAGACTGTATTCAGGGCCTGAAAATTAACAGTTCTTCTGAAGTTATTGATGCGGCTATCCGAGGAGAAGGGTTAGCGTTGGGCAGAAGTGTGTTGGTTGAACGAGACATGGAAGCAGGCAAGTTAGTCTGCCCATTTAATATCGAAGAGGTCAGCCACCGTTCGAATTTTTGCTATTACGTTGTTTGGGCTTCGGGTGTCGTCGTACCTGAAAAAGTTGAAGACTTTAAACTGTGGTTACAGGCCCAAGTTAATTGATCGAACTGATGGTTTGATAAGCACAAAGACCGCCTAAGCGGTCTTTTTTACATTTTTACATTGTCTATCTTGGCAAAACATATGTCAGATTGAAGGGAATAGCTACGTCTAACAGTTTAGGCGCAGCGAGCTGGTTATCCCGATTCGACCGACTCTTGATGTACTCTGCCTCTGAGACATGTGCGTTAATCATTACGTTGTCACTCTTTTGCGTTGCTAGCGTGGAACATAACTCAGGTTCATCTTCCTGTTCAGGATAGTCATGGCATAAATAAACCCGCGTATCCTCAGGGAGTTCATAAAGGCTGGTGATAGAACGATAGAGGTCCTCCGCACTGCCTCCCGGAAAGTCTGCCCTCGCTGTTCCACGTTTCGGTGAAAACAAGGTATCCCCAACAAAAACGCTATTTGCTATGTGGTAAGTCAGGTCAGCGGGCGTATGTCCGGGAGTGGCAAGCACAGTGATGACTTCTTCACCGACTGGCAGGGTATCACCGCCCTTTAAAAGGATATCGAACCGGGCCAAATGATTACCATTGACTTTAGCGATCCATGTTTCGTACACATCAATCACTTTTTCGCTGATGGCCACTTTTCCGCCCATTTCTGCTTTAAGTGCCTGCGCTCCGGACAAGTGATCGGCGTGGATGTGAGTCTCAAGGATGTACTTAAGTTTTAAGCCCTGACGTTTTATTGCCTCAATTACTATTTGCAATGAATCTGCTGCTACCTGTCCTGTTTCGTAATCCAATACAGGATCGATAACAACAGCCTCTCCACGATCCGAAACAAGATATGTCAGTGTGCCCGTCGCCCGATGAAAGAAATGTTGTACGTTCATCTGAATCCTCCTAAATTTCGCCTCGTCGAGGGTATGCAGGGAGTTTACGATGCGCATTTTTTCAGAGCGACGCACAAAACTTTTTGATGTCCAACAGAAATTCTTTTGTATGTTCCTGTGGCTTTGAGTCAAGAGGCATTGAGGATTAATCACCACGAATAATTGTCGCTACCAATGCTGTTGACTAGTCTCACAATAGATACATTGTGAATTGATTGGGGAAATTATTGTGATGCATAACAGGTTTTCTCGGCTTATTATAGCCTTCCTAGTTGTCAGCTTGAGCGCATGCGATAAAAGCGCTGAAGATGTGAAAACAGCCTCAGGCAAATCCATCAACCAAGTAAAGCCCGAGGTTTTATATCGTGTCACTGTGATTGATGGTTATCTCGACGGCGCGACAGTCTGGGTAGACCTTGATGCAGACTATGAACTGGATCAGGATGAACCGTCAGCTGTGTCCGGGGCTAACGGCGATGCAGACATCAATGTTGCTGGTATCGACAATGCTGAAAGATACCCGATTGTTGCGTTAGCGGTCAGAGGGAAGACCATTGACGAAGATACACAGTTAACAGTTCCATATACTTTTCTGCTCTCAATGCCTCCCGGTTATAAGGTCATTACGCCACTGACAACCTTGCTTGATTACAGGCTGAGACAACAAGCATCAGCTCAACCTCAAGACCTCAGCGATACGTCTACTCATGCGACAGCAGTAAGCTGGATAGCAACGCATTTGGGGTTGCCTAAAGACGTAATTACAACAGATTTTATTAAGGGCGAGCAGATCAGTGCTCGCTATGCAGCGATGAACTTGGTCGCAGCAGGTGTGTTACCTGAAAATGCCGCACAAATTCCTCCTGGTATCTTTATTCAGTCTTTGACGCCAACACTTCTAAACAATATTTCCCTTGCCGGTGACGCGATTAAACAGATGCTGGTGTGGAACACCTCTAAAGGAAACACTGATATAAAGTCGATGAAAAGGGTCTACCGACCTTTTGACCCTGATGTAGGTTGTGACAAGGGGTATGTCTCGGAGGGAAAAGCCTGTGTACTCGACAGCGATGATGACAATATAGGTAACGCGCGCGACACAGATGATGACAACGATGGCGTTGAAGATAACGCGGATATGTTTCCATTAGATCCGCAGGAGTATGCAGATTTTGATGGAGACGGCATCGGAAACCGCTCTGACCTTGATGATGATGGCGACGGTGTTTTAGATGCCAACGATGCTTTTCCTCTCAATACCAATGAGTGGATAGACACAGATGGAGATGGTATTGGCAATAATACCGATAACGACGATGACGGTGATGGTGTCGTTGATGAAGACGACCAGTTCCCATTAGATAAAACGCAAACCGGCCGGCAAACCGTCAAGCACAACAGCTATATCGCGTTCAACCAGAACAGCTTTAACGATTTGAGCGGTGATTTGAGTGCTTACGTGCTCTTTGCTCAGCATTCAATCATCCCTGCTGGTAATCATATTCAGGGAGATCTCCAGCCACACCTTACCGGGAACAGAAAAACCCTTGTCATGGTTAAACCCGAAAAAAACATGATGTCAGGGGATGCGCTGACGATGCAGGTCATTGACGCTGGTGGCAATGATCGCTATTCCGTTTCTATGGAGACGCCCCGCTGGATCCCCGGAATTGCAGGTCAATTGGAAGTCTCTGTGGGTTTTGATTGGGATCCGACTGATTTTGACTTGCCCTCCAGTTACGACGCAACGGTTTCAGGAGAATCAGCGTTGGCTCAGCTTGATAAATCCGGTGCCAAGTTGCTCGACATATTCAAGTCAGCACAAACGGTAAAAGTCGCGACCCGGAACGGTTCATGGCGCTCTGCGTTCTACCTGCCAACCTCTGAGGCGTTGGACGGGAAGAAAATCGTCTTCCAGTCGTCGGCTGGGTACGGTTCAACAGTGTATTACGGTAATTCAAGTACAAGACTGACAAACGGAACAACGCTGGTTTTGGTCAATTACAAAGGGGCTTGGTTGCAGGCTTCCGACATTGAGCTGACAAAGGTCAAGTATGGGAGAACTTTTGGTCGGCCTCTATCCCTGCTGAGTTTATCAAACCTGGAATGTCACTCAGGTTTAATTATTCAAGACCTGATATGGAATTAAAAACAGGCACATTGGATCAGGTAAATGTTGGTGCGCCAACCGAAATGCTGCTGCACACTATAGATGTAGGAATGCTGATTGAGAATCGTGGTAGGTTTGAATTTCAGTATGATAAAGAGCATGCCAGACAGTATTTTCAGACGCTTCCCGCCAGCCGTCTGGTCGTTTCTATCTATGAGCCGCAGCATTTTGAAGAAATCATGATGTATGACGGCACCTTGCTGACAGACCGGGCACCGGATAACGGTGGATGGCATAGCGGTTCAATGCGTGAGTCAATCGGAAAAATGCTGATTTCATTGGGTATCAACAACGCAAACTATGGCATCAACACGTCCGATGTGTTTATGCAGTCAGGTCGGGGGCATCCTTATTCCGTCGCGCAGATGACGGTACACAGCACCATCGGCGTGTATCAGAATGGCCCGGTTGTACATGGTGGTTCAGGTGGGGGGTATAGTGACGTTAGACAATAGTATTGGCAATGAAATGAGCCACGAGTTAGGGCATAACTATGGGCTCGGTCATTATCCTGGCGGCTTCATCGGCACCCTCCACAGGCCTGCAAACCAGATTAACTCCACGTGGGGATGGGACAGCGATAAAAACCTTTTCTTGCCGAATTTCAATGTGGTTAAATCTGGCACTCAGGCCTGCTACAACGGACAGTGTCTCGACCCGTTTAATGAATATAGATTTGGCAATGATTCCATGGGGGGAGGGGCACCTCACGTCCCTTCGGTGAATGCCTTCACACTTTACACGCCATACACCGCCAAGATCATTCAGAGTTTCCTTGAAGGAAAAGCTGTATTTTCAGAGACGTCATCAACAGGGTTTGTGAAGTGGGATGTTGAGAGTCAATCTATGCGTGAATGGGAAAATAAAGTGCCAGACAAAACCTACGGTAGTCTCTCTCCATCAACATCTGATGAGGCCTCTGTCGCCAGTAAACTTGCGAAGTATGATGGTGTGAAGGTCCACTTTTATAATGGCAATTGGACTGACAATATTCATATTCCGGCTGCATCTTCTGACAATATCGGCAAAGTGTTGACAGTCGGGCATTCCGCAGGGTGGGGCACCACACTTCACATTAATGGTGGAACCGTCTCGGTGAAGTCTGGGTTCGCCAAAAACTATCGCTCGGATGGAAGTCAGTGGGTTGAAGGCGAGTCGTTGAGTCTGACTAAAACACGCAAACCGATACGTCATGGTGTCCCTGTCACGACACTTTTAGGCTACTTTGACCCAGAGAAACAGCTAACAAGCTACATATATCCGGCACTGCATGGTTCGTATGGCATGGTTTACCCGGATGATACGGAATTGGCCAGTTCATCGAATCATTGCCACCTCGCGGTGACTACTTCTGAAGGGGTAAAAAACTACGCGTTGGCCAATCATCGCTTTACACCATCCCGAATGAATCAGTTTCACATCAATATTGAAACTGCAACACAACCGTCAAAAGCAGAGATCATTTGTGGTGGGAATCCGGTTGTGTCACGGGCATTGGAAAGCCCTCGGCAAGAACCTAAGGTTTATATACTGCCATCTGCGGAATGAATGCTCTAATGAAAAGAGAAAGAGCCAGCAATAGCAATGCTGGCCCTTTTTTCTCGGGCAGTGAACGTTTTTTTCTTAGCCTTTCAAGCTAGGACGTTGACCTACTTTTTCTCGCCAGTCGATAAGGTTAGTCAGCTCAGCTGAAATCTCTACTTTAGCGAAGTCTGCAAACGCCAGACCATAGAACAAAGTGATATCAGCCATGGAGAAACTGTCTCCAGCAACATATTCGCTGTTCGCAAGCAGTCGATCGAAATACAGCAGGCCGTTTTTTGCATTAGCAAGCTGAATATTACCCCACTGTGAACACTGGTTAGTTTCCAAATCTGGACCTAAGCCATCCGTTGCATGGTGGAAATACGTACCGACTGCATCCATCACCATTGATTCAGCACGACGCTGCATCATATGTATTTTACCGCGAGCTGAGGCAGTTTGACCCGTCAAGCTAACACCATCGAAATGCGCATCAATGTATTCGGTGATTGCGGTCGACTCTGAGATGAAATCTCCTTCAGCCGTGCGTAATACCGGTACAGTACCGAGCGGGTTCATTGCATAAAAGCTCTCGGTTCTGTGCTCCTTATTCATGACATCGATTTCAACGAAATCCACCTGATCTAAGGCATTTTTCTCTGCCAAGGCTGCACGGATACGCGCAGGGTTAGGAAAGCCGGTAGTTTCAAATACTGTGATTTTGTTTTCCGCTGACATAATGTCTCCTTACTGATATTTATCAATGTCTTTGAGCGACTAAATTGAGTGTTTTCTAAATCTAACGGGTTCAGTTACAGCGAGGTTCTCGCAAAACCTTTGCCGATTTTTCTGTATACCGTTGCACCGCTGGCAGTTTTCAACGTAATGGGCGTGCCTTTGGCGAAACGGAGCCATGAACGTTCTGGATAATCTGCGCCGTTGACGTTTGCAACACCATTGACGACGAAGTATTCCGCAACATCATCAAAGAGTGTTGTTTCTGCTTCATACCCGGCTTCAAATCTGAAAATGTCCGTATGTTCGTATTCTGATTTCCACAGATGCAGTTTGGTCGCTTTTTCGCCGTCAGCTTTCCATTCTGCTGTGTTCATATCGATAATCACTTGCTCTTGGTTTTCTTCTGGTGGAAGCTGAGCCAGTTTTACGAAAATCTCACACCCATCATCTGAAAAGGGACGGTGTGTTCCACGAACTGGGTTGCGAACATAGTATCCTTTCGGATAGTCGCCATACTCATCCTGGAATGTACCTTCGAGTGTGATGAACTCTTCGCCGCCTGGGTGCATGTGAGGTTCAAAATAACTCTCTGGCGCATATCTCACGATTGACGTTGCTCTGATAGCGACTTCATCGCCACGACGTTCAAACATCATTCTTTCTACGCCTTTCATTGGCGTTGGGCTAAATGGTGTTTCTCCGCCGTTGATTTTTACTGTTTTGTCAAAGTCGACGTTGGTTTCGATGAAGCTTTGAGCAGCAGTTTTTTTAATAGCAGTCATTGTTATGCCCTCTATGTCTTGTGTATTCCGTTTCGATGGAGCCAGTGTAGGAAAGTCTTCTGCTGCCGACGACACAAAAACTTTTTGTCCCAACACAGATTTTCTTCCCCGAAGCCGATGAGCGAGAAAGAACGCGTCAAGGCAGGTGAACACAATATATGATTGGTACTTTGTCGAGGTGTTATTCTTGATACGGCGATATATGCCGGGTGGGGTAAGCACTCTTGTTGCTAAATACTTGGCAAGGGGATGACTAACGTAAAAAGTATCCGGTTGATAAAGGATGGCATCGCTCAGCCCGTGACTATGGCATGTCTCGCGCCACAGAGTGTTATTGCTATATCTGGCTTACGAAAATGCTCTTAAGTTGGCGAGTGATCACGGATGTCGCGATAGTGCGTTTTCCGCATTTTCTGAGGAGTGTGGTTATTCCATCATTTAGCTGCGAAGTTCGTGTTTAATGCTCGTAAAATGCAGAGGTTAAACATATCGAAATAACCTCCACTTTTTTGAAGGTACGACATGAAAATACAGAATGACATACCATGTAATCTCTATCAGTGGATATGTTTGAAATTTCAATGATCTTATAATTTTATTTATAACGTTTGTCATTCGGTATTTACTTTTACTTATTCTCACTTAGACCGTGTTTTTAATAATGTCTATACTCTATAAATTATTAGGCATTATTTAATATTTGTATGAGATTTGAGTTTGTATAAGTTATTAGAGCTTAAAAGAAATATAACTAAAATAAGCGTTCCTATTTTTAGGCACCTCAGCAAGTTTGTTTGTGTTATTTTATTTTTTCTACCACTTCGTTACACGCTAATGAACCCGTGAAATTACTGAAACTTGACTGGGCAAGCCAACAAGCTATCACCCACATCACCGAAATTCTGCTCAATAAAAGCGGCGTCGATACTGAAATTGTTGAAGCGGATTCACTAGGACAATGGTTCTTTTTGAATTCAGGGCGGGCAAATGTCCAGATGGAGGTATGGCAAGGAAATGGTTCTTCTCCTTATTACCATCTCGTCGAAAAAGGCAAAATTATCAATGCAGGAAGTCATTTAGTTAAAGGAAGAAAGGAGTGGTGGTACCCCGAACACGTTAAAGAGCTTTGTCCGGGTTTACCAGACTGGCGCGTACTGAACGACTGTATGTTGCTTTTCGCACACGAATTTTCTGGCGATGGAGAGGTGTCGATTGAAGAAAACGCAGGAACAAAAGGTATTCTTTACGCTGGACCATCGAGTGGCAATCTACAAGGAAGAATACGCGCGTTGGAGCTTAACTTTGACGTTAAATATGTCAGGCATGATGATGTGCTTTGGCAGTATTTAGATTCTGCTGTGAACATTCAGAAACCGATTATACTTTTAAACTGGAACCCTAATTGGGTCGAAAGTATCTACCTGGTGAATACGTTGAGTTTCCTGAGTATCAAAGTGACTGCGAAATTAAGCCGGGGTGGGGCTTAAATCTAGAGTATATGTTTGATTGCGGTTCACCAAGAGAAACGAAAATAATTAAAGTGATGACTGATAACTTACCTCTTTGCGCAAGAGAGGTTATCAGTTCAATAAAAATGACAGAAGAAGACATGATATTTCTCTCTACGCTATTGGAACTTGAAGTTAATTATGTCTATACCGCACGAGAGACTGCAGAAATTTGGTTACGTCAGAACAAGGCGAAGTGGAAACGTTGGATGAAAGATGTCTCTTGCCAAGCAAAAAAAAGTGATTTTTCAGATGGCATTCAAGTGCTGTAGTTGTAGATGACTGAGAAGATGAATATGCAGAATTCACGGAATCACGCTAAACAGTCTTTGTCGAAAAAACTCGTGAAGAAAAGTTTGTTCACAGCGCTGTTGCTCGGGCTGCTTTCAAGCTTGTTTTTTACTTATCAGGGTATCAATTCTGAGTTAAATAACGAGATTAAGAATGCCAGAGAGCGTGTCCTTTCTGTTGGCCCAAGTGCTGCGCTTGCGCTTTATTCGATGGACCAAACCCAACTGGAAACTCTATTAAAAGGGTTTGAGACTGACCCCGTATTCAAATACTTCGAAGTGATCGACGTTAACAGCGAGACCATTTTTCGAGTCGATATTCCGCATGCTGAATCAAGTGCCAGTAACATCTTCATGGCAATACTCCCAAACAAAGAAAAGCGTATTGATTTGACTTTGATGCATACCTTTTCAACGGGCAGCGAAACCAAGACGATACCAGTCGGCAAGCTTGAAGTAGAGGTGGATACCATTCATTTGTTCAACACTGCGGTGAATCTGATGTTTGGTATTACCACCAGCACATTGATCTCTGTGATGTTGACCATGATTGTCTTATTAGTCATCAGCCATAACCAAATCATTAAAGCGCTGACTCAGATGAGTGAACTAATGACCTTCAAAGAAGGCAGTCGAGATGTGGGTAATTACCCGATTCCCGACAAGCATGAAGACGACGAAATCGGCGTTTTGATCACCTCGTTCAATGATGTGACGATACAAGCCCAGAACTATATGGACGAGCTTCAGAAGAAGACAGAGAAGCTGCGTGCTTTATCTGACACTGACCCGCTCACAGGTTTGTGGAACCGTCGTGCCTTACTCGCAAAGTTGACGCGCGTTTGTCGCTCTGACTACGACAACAAGTGGGTCATTGTTGCCGTGGGTATTGATGGTTTGAAAGAGTTTAATGACAAGTTTGGCCACAAAAGTGGTGACCAGCTGATTAAGCAATACGGCCAGTTTTTACTCGAAAACCTTCCTGAATCGGCCTTTGTGGCGAGGGCTAGCGGCGATGCGTATACCATTGTCAGCGCTGTTTCATCGGTTGACGACGAGTTGTTGGATAAAATTAAGCAGCTACAAACGTTCCACTTTCCCGCGGATGACCCTAACTTGCCGGAAGAGCATATAACGGCGGCGGTGGGTATCTCGGTTTTTCCTGAGCACGCGAAGAAACCTGAAGCGCTCATACAGTGCGCTGATGTCGCGTTATTCTCGGCAAAGAATAACGAAGATACACAACCCAGCTTCAGATTTTACTCACCAGAATTAGACCTGAAGTTGAAACACTACATGCAGTTAAGAAAAGAGCTGCACAAAATTCTTCATGACAATGCGTTCTACATTGTTTATCAGCCAAAAGTTGCCTTAAACAGCGGTAAAGTTGTTGGGGCTGAGGTGTTGTTCAGGCTGAGAAGTAACCCTGAGCGCGCGCCTTTCGAGCTTTTACAAGTCGCGGAAGAAAGTGGTCAGATTGTTCGCCTTGGTGAGGCGGTGATAGAGATGACATTCCTCGAGATGAAGCCTTATGTCAGACGTTTCCCTGATAACTTCAGGGTCAGTATTAACATTTCACCTAAGCAGTTTCATGATGAACACTTTACTGAGTTTCTCTATGAAACGAGCAAACGTACTGGCTTTCCCCTCAATCGGTTGGATATAGAGATTACAGAAACCAGCCAAATGACAGATTCGGCAGCGCTTGAAGAAAACCGTAAATGGCTTGAAGCGAATGATGTCACCGTGACATTGGATGACTTTGGTACTGGTTTTGCCTCGATGGAGTATCTCCTGCATTTTGGCTTCGACCAGTTGAAGATTGACCGACAGTTTGTGATGCGACTCCCTGACGACGATGAATCACGCTCTATCGTGTCGACCATCGCTTATCTGGCGAAACAATTCGGTATGACGGTGGTTGCTGAGGGCATTGAACTAGAAACGCAAGAAGCCTGCCTTAAAGATTTTGATATTGAGTACGGTCAGGGTTTTCTTTATGCACGGGGCATAGAGCTGGATGCGTTTCTCGATATGGTCGAGTTTAACGACGAGCCAACCACCGGCAGGCCTGCCGTTAACGAATAAGCCTGTTTATTCGTCAGACTTTGACTACGCCACAGGCTCTGGCGACATTTTTTACAGTGAGGTCTGGGGTGTCTTTTGAACGATCATAATCTCGCATTGACTTCACCAGACAATAGTAGGTTTTTCGCAAGGCTTTATTATCGGGGTTTTCAATCGCGTCAATCCGGTAACGCGTTATCGTTTCTTTAAACCATGCCTGAACAATGCTTGTTAATGTTCCCTGACAGACGGCTTTGGTGACCACGTTTAGCTTGTCGTTATAATCTTTTGGTTTCGCTTTCCCTTGATGATGGACATGTTGAAGAAAGTCTTCAAACTGCTTCGATTCCGCAAGCAATGTTGAGTCTTCGACTTTTTCACAGAGTGAGGCCGTAGAGGCATTCACAGCGACTACGCTATTCATCAGCGTCATGGATTGATTTTGCAAAACAGCCAGTTTCTTGTATTCCTGAATAACACCTTCGTTGGCAACGACAGCGAAACTAAAAGTAGCCAATGAAATAATGAGGAGAAGGTTTTTTTTCATGATTAATCAATCCTAAATGCATCAAGAGTATGCCGTGTCGTTTCGTATGCCCTCGTTGTAATGGATGAGGTGGAATTGAATCACTGGCCTGACGTAGACAGTGTATAAGGAAGAAATAACGGGTTTTTTCGTGAAATTAAGACTAAAGCAAAATTAATGCAATTAATGGTACAAGACCCGGTTACTCCGGGTCTTTTTCATTCAGTAGATTGAGGAATTTCTCAGGTAGTTTGATGTTGATATCAGGGTTCTCTCTCAGCAGCGCGTCGAGTGCATCTTTGGCTTCTTGGCGTTTTCCTGCACCCAGTAGTTGTTTTATCCTTTCAATTTCTTCCATGTGTTCATTAAGCTGACGGTTTGTGGCAGGTTCTACCTCGTGTGCTGGGTCAACTGTCATGATACCAAGCATCTCCATTTTCCCTGACTTAGCTCTAACTTCAGGCATCTTTATCGATTGTTCAGAGAGAGTTGGCGGTATTGACTCTTCAATATGTTGAATGCTTTCAACGGGTGCAGTCAGTATGGTTGCATCACTAACATCAACCTGCTCCGGTTGCCTGATGTCGGTCCACTGCCATGGAGAAAGTAGTGCTACAACAGCTAGACACGCCGCCAGACTCGCATAGGGCCACCATGTTTGATGCGCTGATCTCTGGCGTGGTTTATTTGAATCTTCACTTTCCATCGCCTGTGCAGCACGGCGTAAAATCGCATCATCAAGACGTGATGTGGGGGTCTCATCAGCATGCTTCTTGTACGTGTCTATGATGTCATCATCATTAAACTCTTTCGCCATCATACTTCTCCCAGCTTGCGCGAAATGCACTGCCTGAGCTGATCTAGTGCGTACCTCAAGCGGGTTTTCAGTGTTTCTGGTTTAACCGCTATAATGTCGCAGATCTCTTCGCGGGAAAAACCAGAGTCATGTTTCAACATAAATGCTTCTCGTTGATGAGAAGGTAACGAAGAGACGCATATTTTTATCGCTCGTTTTTTTGCCTCCGAAAATTCGTCAGTCATGGCTTCTTCAGTCTCTTCTTGTTGCACCTGTTTTAGCCAGTGAGTGTGCGAGCTTTCTTTACGGTATTCGTCTACTAAAAGATTATGCGCAATTTTATATACCCAAGTAGTGAATTTTGCACTTGATTGATACCGTTGCCGATTATCAACGACACGTATCCACGTCTCCTGATACAACTCCTCGGCACGGGCCGAGGAGGAAATCTGACGCAGAAAATAACGGTATAACGGCGCTTTGTGTCGTTGATATAGCTCGGTAAAGGCTGCGCTGTCACCATTACCGTAAGCTAGCATCAACTGTTCATCATTTTTCTCTGTCATAAAATCAAAGGGTAGGAGCAAGTTCTACTAGACTAACAAACTCACCGCGATAGTTGAAAGGGTCCTCTCCGCGACTTTTTCTCGCGATATCAGCAATTTCGGTGTAGTTCATCGTAGTCAGATATTGGTTAGCTTTTAGCTTTTGAGCAAAAGCGGCAACGGCGCTGGCAAACCTGAAGTCATCAGATGCCTTATCAAAACTTTGAGTGATTTGGTCAGGGGTGACTTGTGTTTTGACCAACTTGCTTGTTGATTCTCCTGGCAGTTTGTAACGCACTTTAACTTCTAACAGCTCGCCATTGTTTTCCTTTGATTGTTTTGTTTGTTGGTACTTTAAGTCATCAATTTGGCCTGCTTTTCCTGCCAAGGTCATTTCGTACAACGCGGTGACGACATGCCCTGCTCCAATTTCCCCAGCATCTACGGCATCGTTATTGAAGTCCTCGTCCTTTAGCAGTCGATTGGTATATCCAATCAGACGATATTCCTTCACCGTTGCTGGGTTAAATTCGATCTGAATTTTGACATCGGAGGCAATGCTTTGCACCGTGCCGCTTAGCTGACGTTGCAAGACTTTTTGCGCTTCGTGGAGTGTGTCAATGTAGGCGTGGTTTCCATCACCGATATCAGCGAGTTGCTCCATCATCGCATCGTTATAGTTGCCACGGCCAAATCCGAGTGTGGTTAAAGAAATACCTTGTTTACGCTTTTCCTCGATGATGGATTTGAGCGCATCAATATTGGTGGTACCAACATTAAAATCTCCATCGGTGGCTAAAATAACGCGGTTGACGCCATTTTTAATCTTGGCATCAAGTGCTTGTTGATAAGCGAGTTGAATACCACCTTCGCCATTGGTGCTGCCCGCAGCCTTCAATGATTTCAGCGTATTGAGAATTTTGGTTTTGTTCTTCGCTGATGTGGGCTCCAAAGCCAATCGGGTGGCGCCTGCATAGGTGACGATACTGACGAAATCTTCTTCAGAGAGTTGGTTAACCATTAATGTCAGGCTTTGGGTCAACAATGGCAATTTGTTGGCCTCGTTCATAGAACCCGATACATCAATAAGAAAGACCAGATTAGAGGGTTTGCGTTCATTGGCTGGTATATCGTAGCCCTTGAGCGTCAGTCTGAGCAGTTGCCTGTCTGCATGCCATGGGGCTGGCGCTACTTCGGTATAGAGCGAGAAAGGCTGTTTTTTGTTTGATGGCGCAGGGTATTGATAGTCAAAGTAATTGATGAATGCTTCTTCTCTTACCGCATCTTTTGGTGGTTTTTTGCCCATTTTCAAATAACTACGTACATTGGCATAACTGCCAGTATCGACATCAACAGAGAAGGTTGAAAGCGGTGAGACAGAGGTTTGAAACACACCGTTACTTGGTGTTGGCAGATAGTTGTCTCTGTCTGATGATGAAGTAGGAGGCTCGATAATAATAGGTGGCATGGGTTGAGGAATGCCGACTCTCGTTGTTTGGATCGCCATGGTCGACATCTGGTCGACCGATTCATAATGCAGCACCATAAGTTTTTTATCTTTTGGCGTCTGTGGGAGTTTTGTGTCTCCTTTTTTGTTTTCATCAGAAACCACGTCAATCACCTCATGCGGTTCTGGCTGTGTGGTCTTCGTCGCGTTTGTCGTATCGTTTTCAGACGTGCACGCAGTGAGTGCAAGCACGGTGAGCGATAAGCAGAAAAACTTTGGTGTGTTATTCATCATGTCTACCTATTAGTTAGCGATTTTAACGCGCAATATTGGTCTTTATTGACTTTGTTAAACGCTACAAACGGCTGACATGAAAAACGGGGTGAAAAAAGTTGCGATTTATTTATTTGGTATTGCAGGGAATAAATGAACTTTGCCGGGAATCGGGTGACAGAGCTAGTAATGGCCAACGATCTGGCATGTCATCTCTGGAGAATTTTATGAATACAAACAATGGTGTGACTGCCACATTGGGCCTATTGGCGCTTTTTTGCTCGCCAATGGCATGGTCGGCATCAATGCTAGATGACACAAAGAAGGCAGATACACAGCCTCATCTGTTAGGCGTTTGGCAGTGCAATGCTGTTTCTTCAGATATTGAGAGTGCTACTTTCGAAGGGGAAGTTGAGTATAAAGCCGATGGGACATTTATTTCTGAAGTAAAAACTGAGTTCGAAATGCCATCTCTCCCTATCGAGTTTCTATTTCTCGTGTCCTCGACGGGTGAATGGGTATCAGATGGTGTCAAATTAACCGAATCAGACATCAATTACAGTGCAAAAGGTTTGAATGATTTGTCCGTTAAGTTTGCTGATGCGATGGCTTCCCAGTTACCAACTTCAGCGAGTTGGACTTTGTCATGGAATGGAACAACCCTCGTGAAAACCAGCGAATTCGGTCAAGTTCAGCAGTGTATCAAGCAGACAAAAACATTGAGTGCGAGCTTATAAGTTCGTGATGAAAGCGCGTAATTTCAGGGGCTTGCTACCTATGCTACTATCTTTCACTTCTCTCGGGCTGATGCCTGCGATCTAGTATGGAGTGATAGATGGATTATCTACAATTTTATGGTATCGATTGGTTGGCAATGGTGCTGACGTTTCTTGCCATTTGGCAGATAGGTAACAAGAACAAGATCGGTTTTGTATTGATGATGTTCGGGAATACATCGTGGGTTGCGGTTGGCTATTTGACAGGAAGTGTTGCAATGATTATTGCCAATGTCATTTTCTTTTCAATGAACCTCAGAGCCATAATTAAGTGGTCGAAGCCTCAGCTTGTAGCCTCTGAATGACGTTTAATACCATTGCAAAACAAGGCGTTGAAGCTAAATAAACCCCTCTTTCGGGAACAGTAGAGTAACTTTGTGTTGGGTTAACATCAGTAATAAAAAAAAAGCCCTCGCATGCAGAGAGGGCTCCAAGGAAAAAATAACGTCTGAAAAAACCAAGCTTATGTGCAGGGATACATGTCACTTGGTAGGTGTAGAATGCGCCCGTATGCTTTGCGAGGCAACTAACAGATTTCATGTATCAGATGTTACTTCACTAACTTAATGTACTTCGAAAAATTAGTGGTGGCATTAATTGATCTTGCTTCAAGTAATTCTGCGTATATAAGCGCTTTATTGAATATGCTTGGGCGATTTCTTGAGTTTATGACGCAATTAGCTCGCACCGTGAATTAAGTCTCTTGGCTTCGTACGCTGGCAATTCCTTTCTTCAATCGCTCATCAAATTCACTGCACGTCAATGTATCCCATCAAGCCTGTTTTCATGTGTTCAATGACATGGCAGTGATACATCCACTTTCCCGGATTGTCTGCAACGAATGCTGCTTTTGCGTAGCCATTTTTTCCCAACAGCACAGTATCCGTATGAAAAGGCTCAGCGAGCGGTTCTCCGTTCATTTCCAACACGGTAAAAGTATGCCCATGTAGATGAATGGGGTGGTGATATTGGGTTAAGTTGCGAAGGTAAAAAATATAGGTTTTACCCAGCTCGAGTGTGGCCAGCGGTGCAGGGATGTTGTCTTTACTCATGCCTTCCCATGCACGTTTATTTGTTAGCCAGAATGTTGGTATGTTTTTACCGGATGCGTCGGCTGGGCTGACTGCACCTGCCCATTCAAAAACAAAATTGAGCGCCTCAGCATTATCTAAATTCAAATTTGGCACTGGGTTTAATGGCAGGGCGGGTAATGATTTACCATCCGGTATCGCAGAGGTAATGACATTAAATGAACACAGCGGGAACGCGAACCGGCCTTTCATTTGCCTTACATGAACCATCGTCCCTGCTTTTGGTGCGATAAAAGCAATATCTACGCGCATACCAGGGCTTACTTTGTGCTGTTCGAGTTGATAAGGAGTTTTGATAGGGTTGCCATCAATCGCCACAACCCAGACGTCAGCATTCTCGACAGTAATTGGGTAGGTCAGCGTGTTATCGACATTTGCTAACCTTAGCCTCACGGTTCCGTTTTCAAGGAGGTAATACGTCGGCTCGTGAACGCCATTAACGGTTGACCACTCGCCGGGCGTACCCATTCTGGCGCTGTAACGTGGGATCATAAGGTCTTTCCAATGTCCCTGAGCGTCGAGGTGCCAGTGCTTTAGCATTAATGCCTGATCATGATCGAAAGTCACAGGATCAGCTTCCTCAATGATGAACATCCCCACTAACCCCATTCCCAGTTGCTTCACGCTGTTCATGTGTGGGTGGTACCAAAACGTCCCCGCGTCTGGTGGTGTGAATTCATAGGTGAAAGTCTCACCTGGCATAATCGGGTCTTGGCTAAGGAAAGGAACGCCATCCATCTCAACAGGTATACGAAGCCCATGCCAATGAATTGTGGTGGGTTCATCAAGCTTATTGGTAACTCTTATGGTGACTTTTTTTCCTTGTCGACAATAAATGGTTGGCGCAGGAATTTTTCCGTTAAAACCGAGAACAGACGTTTGATATCCGGGCACCAGCTCGGCAACCGCAGGCTCTAAGGTTAAATCGTATACATAAGATGTTTTGTCATCAGTTTTTTTGATGAGAGTGCACGCAGGAAGCATTGAGGCTGCGGAGAGGAAAGCTGAGTGTTTAATAAACTGACGTCGGGAGGTGTCCATTTAATTCGGTCCATGACTTTAATCCGGTATTGTATACCGATTCAATACAATAAAAACACGGACCATTGCCTGATGGGATGAACGAATTGATAGAAATGCCGGCCGTCATTTTTGCTTGAATCGGTTTTACCATCCGATACGTCAGTGAGTTTTCTATATCAAGTGATGATCAGGCAGGTCGCCGACGCTGTGGCCAATAATTTACCGTCTTCTGTCTTCAACGTGCCTTCTGAGACACCTAACGACTTTGACAGGTTTAAGACTCTGCCTTCAGCAATTAATGTCTGGTTCTTAGGGACAGGGCGCATCATCTTCACGTTTAAATCAATGGTGCCGTAACTCATACCCGCCTTAAGTGTACTGTGAATCGCACACCCTGTTACTGAATCCAACACAGTTGCTGCAAAACCACCATGCACGCCACCCATGGGGTTAAGGTGTGTGTTGTTCGCGGTTGCATGGAAGGTAACTTGACCCTCATTCGCGCTTACCATCGACATTGGCATCGTATGGGTAATTGTCGGAGCGGGTAATTGTCCGTCGATAAAGGATTGCAATATTTCCAGCCCAGTCATTTTTGAAACTTCCATGTACTTTTCCCTGTTATAGATAGACTTATTTATCGGTTACGATTGTTTTTTATACAAAAGCAACTAGACGTTATCATTTAAATTAATCGCAACGTGTCATACATTTGACAAAAAATACCATCAACTATAGTTATTCAATAAATTTTATTGATTTTTTTATACATAATACTTTGTGACTATTAATTGAGAAAAACATCCGATTTATAAACAAATAATTGCGTATTAATATTCTCACTCCTTCGAATGTTAATGATAACTAAACCATTTCACAGTCATTCTCTTTTTTGAGCCAGCAAAGTTAAGTATCTAATGTTTAATGTTTTTTTACTTATTGGAAATATTGCATGCTAGTTTTTCATATATAAAACAATGTATTATAGGTTTTCTCCTGCCACTTAATAAATGGGCGCGTACTGCTAGCTAAAGTGGAAACAATAAAAATGAGATGCACTAGGGGAATATATGAATCTGACAGCGAGAATAAGGACATCAGCGGCACTGGTTGCTGTTTTGTGCAGTTATAACAGCGGAGTAAACGCTGAACCAAACACATTCAATGCAATGGATAAACTGAACAAGACATTTTCTGGTGAGGCGGATGGCCTTCTTAAACACTTTGATAGGCAAGTTATTGCCGGTGGCTTCATGCTCAGCGACGGCAACTTTACAGGGAACTCGTACTCGAAATATCGGATTACCGCTGGACCAAAAAGCGATGTATTAACAAACGTTGAAGCAAACACTGATCTAAACACAACCAAGTCGACACAAAAATCATCAGCGGCATGTGGCGAATTAGACACGTCAGTCACGCTGAGAGTAGACGATGAAACCTTATTCGAAACATCGCCGAGCTGCAGTCCGCGCTCAACGATTCAGGTATCAAAAGAGTTTTCCGTTCAGGTTGTGCCACCTGCATTAAACATCGGGGCAGTTTGTTTTGACCCGTTTTTCTGTAGTGTGAAATTGGATAACTTTTCTTTGGAATCTGTCATCGATACTAAGATTACTACCTCTATTGGGCTTAGTGCAGGTGAAAACGGCTCTAAGGAAGATTTTTTCTTTGCGCATGCGACACCAGAAGTCAAAGGAACGGTTGAAGGTGCGGGGTCTACGACCATTGATTGGTGGATAGCCAAGTGGGGCCTTGATGGAGCGGGCACTATAAACCTCGATGAATTCAAAGTGGTATCAAAAATTGAATTCGGCATTAAACACAAATCTGATTTGCTTTCTAGCGTTACAAATACAGCCGTGGGGGCTGCGAATGGTGCGATAAATGCAGTAGCGCCTATCGCGGGAGGTATTTTTGATGTGCTCGCGCCGATTACGAACCCAATCGTTGATGCAGGCCTTGGCGTTGTTAATGCAGGCATAGATGTTGTAGGTGACGTCGTAGATGCAAACGCGCCACTTATTGGTGCAGTAGCCGATGGCGTTATAACAACCGCATCTTCTATATTGTCGAACTTTAACGGCGGTGCAGGTGGTGCCTTCCCCACTGTTATTTCAAACATGTTGCAATGGCTACCATTCCAAGGTTTCGCTCGTCTTGCGGTCGATTATAGTGTGACAGCAGGCAGCGGATCTTTATCGACAAATGTTTGGCTCACAGTGTGGGAACAGCAGCTTATTAATCAGAACCTTGTCCATTTGACCATCCCGCCTCTGGTCAACATTCCTCAAACACCACTTATCAATATCGAATTACTCTTGTGGGAATAATCAGTACAAATCTGAGGTGGACAATGTCCACCTTAATTTTCAAATAATAGGATAGGTCAGAGATGATACGTAAACTCGTCTTCGTCGTGTCCATATTATCAGTTTTCATGACAATTCAATGGATAATGAACGATGATGTGGCACAAGGAAGTAATAATGTTGAAAACTATGCTGTAGAAACACCCTCGATAAACGAACAACGAAATAACGAAGAAAATGCGCCCATAAGCGATAATCTAGAAGTAAAAATGTTTTCTGTTTATTTCAACTCAGAAGTGAGTACCGCTGGGCAGGCACTTGGCACATTGGAATACAGATTTAATCTTGCTCTTAAGCCTCAGAGGCAAGGCGAACAATACTTGGGAAGAGTTTACGATATTAAATGGCCCGAATTAGAAGCCGTTTATAGTAAACCCGATACGTTGGCATTTAAAACACAATTTAAAAATGGTCAATTTACACAAGTGGACTTGCTTGGGCTTGATGACAAACATCCACTGGCGATGATTCGCCCATTACTCGCACAAATGTCGTATTCAGAGGGAGTGACACAGCTACAACTTGAGGGCGGGATGTATACCTTCAAATTCAAAAGGCTGGATAACAAAACGTTGACACGCACACGCCTTGAAAGTGCAGAAAACGAAAGTGTGCTCGACGTGCTGAGTGAAAGTGACGACTGGCACATGATTCATGATGACGCAGGTTTCCCGTTAACCATGAAAATGTCTCATGCTCGTGAGGTGAGATATCCCCCAAACGTTCTCGCGATCAGCCAAAAAGCCTTTGCATCGCGTGTCGCTGACTCTGTTTCTTTGAGTTGGCAGTCAGAGCAGTTTGACTCTGGTGCGAACAGCGCCTATTTCGTTCGTGCGACCGAACGCCCTGATGAAGCCCCCGCAATAACAAATGAAAACCTGAGAGAGAATCTCTCACAACTCGCGTCAAACACGTTGATCAGTAAAGTGAGAAGCTTGGTGAGTTTCTTGTACTTCAAGGAGCGGGATTTTCGCGGCAGCTTTTGCTCGACAATTCCCTGAGTGATAAAGAAAAATCAGTGTTAATTCTTGCGTTGGAACAATCAGGTACTCAGGAAGGGGAATGGATTCTGTCGCAACTAATTAGTGATAATGAACTCGAAGAAACACACCGTTTAAGGTCGACTATATCAATTGCAAGAATGGGTGATGTGAATACACTTGTTGCCTTTCGTTCACTTCAAGATGCAATGAAAGAGAAGGGGTCATTACTTGCCAACACGGCACTGATTAATATGGGCGTGCTGGGGAAGAGAGCGCCATCACTAAGCAACCAAGTTGACGAATTCCTAGTCGAAAAGCTTCAATCTGATTCTGAAACATATCGCACATTGATTGCGATAAATAACTCGACGACGGCTAACTTGAGTGAGCAAATTTCTCCGTTTTTGAACAGCGCATCATCCTCAGAAAGGGAGTTAGCAGTAAGTATACTGAGTCGCGATAGCAGCTCGGCACCGCTTCTGAATGAAGCATTAAAGAAAGAGACAAACCCGTCAGTCATGCAGAAATTGTTATCCGTTCAGGGTAAAGATGGATATATCAATCAAGAACTGATGATTGACTTACAACAGAGGGCCGTAGATAAGGCAACGCCGATGGTGACACGCGAGATAATTTTTGGCTTTTTGTTAAATCATGCGAGTAGTTCGTTTGAAATACGAGAGGTAGCAAGAGATATACAAAAGCAGCGAAGTGTGTCTGACGCCATGGAGAAAAAAATAAGTGATTTATTAGCTCACTAATGAAAGTTGAGGAAATAAGTAACTCGTCTTTGTGTCAGACGATTTTAGTATTACTGCAGGAAGCGGGTCGTTATCGACTAATGCCGCGATCTCATCTTGGGGATACGAAATTGACGATATGAATATCGGGATTCTTACTATTCCCCCGTTGCTCAATATTCCCCAAAAACAGCTGGTAAATGAGCAATTATTCTTGTGGTAATACACGTCATCTGTAGAGGTGGGCAAAGTCCACCTCTTTCTTCAAATAATGGGATGGTGACGAGGTGATACGCAAATTTGCTAAGGTTTGATGATAAAGGTCTTTTGATAATGTTCCACTTTACTAGCGTGGCGTCTAATTCAGAGGGAGTGCACTACTCGAATTGTAGGGACGTACATACGCTCAAAGCTTAAAATAAACAGTGCGAAAGCTATAGAAAAAACTAACGTTGCAATTACGTTAACAATCAGTTTCATTAAACTCAATGAATAACTCATTATGAATTCAAACTCTTCTCTATTCTAATTGTTAGGGCTGGGGCTTCGCTGTATTTTTTCATCAAATATTGATTTTTTATATCGGTAATTGAGGAAGGAATGAAGAAAGTATCTGGCGCCGTCTCCGTTGTAACATTACTCACTGCGTGTGGCGGTGGTGACGATGGCAACACCTCAGCGAGTGGCTTTAGTGGTAAAAGTTGTAATGGCTTTAAGATAGAACGGCAATACACAGACGATAGCAAATCTTCAAAAGTATGGAAGTTAGAGCAAAAGGAATTTCCCAGTATCACGATTTCAATCAACCGGATGAGTGGGACAAAATATTCGAGTGTTTCCGACATTGCTTATAAATGTCAGCATAGCCTAGACGTTCTCGCGGCAAATAAAGTTGATGTTTGGGAAGGGGAGACCAATGGTTCTATCTCTACAGGAGAGGAAATTACTTATAAGTCTTCATTTATGCTTGATCACTCCATGCCAGATATACCTTCATACAACGAGTGGGAAATACTTAAGCCCAACAGGAAACTAGCCGAAATACGTGGTGCTGAAGTAAAGGTTGACATATTGAACAGTGACGATTGGAGAGTTCCCAATGCTAGTTCGACAGCTATAGATTTGGTTTGTGAACAGCCTTTTGTCGAAGAGTTTGAAATAACAGAAGATGAATTTGAAGTGGCAGAAATTGACCTTTACGACTTAGATCCAAAATTTTGTGGGCTAGCTTATAGTCGAATGAAAGACGGGAAGCTGACACATTTTAAAAAATGTTTAGATGTTTCTCCAATCATTACTGAAAAGGCCGCAAGTTGCAGCTTCACTGATGCGAAGTTCAATATCCCAGATAATAAGGGCGGTAACTTTCCAATACTTGCAAGCGGTAAGCTCACTAAACCCGTCGATAATATTTTCTCGCTAACCATTAATTCAGTGAAATACTGAATTGAATTTATTGGGTGGAGGCTGTTTTTTAGCCTCACTCATTTATCTCGCAACTTACTTTTCAAAAATTGCGTAAATGCCTGTACTTTTGCACTGTGGTGCAAATCTCTATGCGTAATCAGCCAAAGGTTTGCGTTCCATTGTTCAGGAGCATCAAATTGACGAATTAATGTCGGTTCATTGTTAGCAAGCCAACAGTGACAGGGTGCGATACCTATTCCGGCTTTTGCCATTTCCATTGCAAAGTTAAAATCTGGCGCACGATGATTAATTTGCTCAGTTGGCACGTTATTCTCTATCCACGCCGTCGATTCGACGTTCATTAAGTTTTTACCGACCGTAATAAATCGGTGAGCACCAACCTCATCCAATGCCTTCATTCTGCCGTTACGATTGATGTAACCCTCAGATGCATAGAGTGCAGTGCTAAGGCTTTTTAAGTGTTGAACGACATAATCAGGCGTATCAGGTTTTTTCCCCGGCCTAATGCCAACATGCGCTTCTCCGTATTCAAAACGTGTAAGTTTTGGCGTTGCCACGATTTCAAGACAAATTTCAGGGTGAAGGGTTTGAAATTCGGCGAGTAACGGCGTGAGTGGGGGTAAAAAAGCCAACAGGGTAGTGAGCTTTAATGATCCTTTCAGCGTATCGTCATTTGTCTGCAGTTTGCCTAGTAATCTGTCTAGTTCATTTTGTGTGTTATCTGCAGCTGCCAGCAATAGTTCTCCCGCTGGCGTGGGGGTATAACCCCTCGCATGTCGGTGAAACAGTTTGACACCAAGCTGTGCTTCTAGTGCATCTATGCGCCGTAACACTGTGGAATGATGCACACCGAGAGCCAGAGAAGCAGCTGAAAGTGTGCCATTTTTGGCGACTTGATAGGCGAAGTGGACGTCAGTCCAGTCTAAGTTCTGTGCGTTCATGCACAGTAGGTTTGCATGCGAAGCCTATGTCGTCAACAAGGCTTTCAATATAATGAGACTTCTTTCAACGGTGTATTGGATATACATCACTAGCTGAACAAGGTAGTCAGATTAATGGGCAAAAATGAGAAAAAAAATTGGAGCTGGCCATTAATTGCCATTCATTGGCTGGTCGCTACTGCTGTCTTCGGTTTGTTTGCTCTGGGCTGGTGGATGGTTGACTTGTCTTACTATGACCCGTGGTACAAAACAGGTCCAGATCTACATAAGAGTATTGGTTTTTTACTTTTTATGACGATGGTCGCGCGATTAGTGATGAGAGTGTTCACTCGTAAACCCGCGCCTATCTCTTCACATGCGAAGTGGGAGAAGCTCCTTGCCAGTAAAGTGCACATTGCTCTCTATCTATTAGTTTTTTTGGTCATGCTCAGCGGTTACCTCATTTCAACCGCAGACGGCAGAGCAATAAGTGTGTTTGGAATCATAGATATTCCAGCAACAATCACCGAAATTGAAAATCAGGAAGATATTGCCGGTCTGATTCACTGGTATGCCGCTTGTACGATTATTGCTTTGGCTGTGCTTCACGCAGCCGGCGCATTGAAACACCACCTTTTAGATAAAGACGACACATTAAAGCGCATGCTCGGAAAAGCATGATGCGAACGTAACTCGTAATGACACGACGAAAAGATTGAACGGAGACTCTGTTATGAAAAAACGCCTTTTAGCGACGCTAATGCCAGCAGCACTTTTAGCTTCTTCATTTATTGCACCAAATGCATTGGCTGACGATTACAAAATTGATACGCGTGGTTCTCATGCCTCTGTCCAGTTCCGTATTCAGCACCTTGGATACAGTTGGTTAGTGGGTCGTTTTAACACTTTTGATGGTGAGTTCAGCTATGACGAGAAGAACCCAAGTGCATCAAAAGTGACAGTAAACATCGATACCTCAAGCGTGGACTCAAACCATGCTGAGCGTGATAAGCACCTGCGCAGTAAAGATTTCCTGAATGTTTCTAAATTCCCTCAAGCCACGTTTGTGAGCAGCTCGTTCAAAGACCTTGGCGATGGCAAAGCGACAATGACGGGTGACCTGACGTTGAACGGTGTAACGAAGCCAGTCACCATTGATGTTGACCACATCGGCGCAGGTAAAGACCCTTGGGGTGGCTATCGTCGTGGTTTCTTGGGTAAAACCACCATTGCTCTTAAAGATTACGGTATCAATACAAACCTAGGCCCAGCATCAACAACTGTTGAGCTCGAGCTGAACGTAGAAGGTATCCGAATCTAGGTACTGAGTGTCAAATCGACAAAAAGCCCACATTCGTGGGCTTTTTTCTTGATGTTGACTCATTGAATAGATCAATAAATTGAGAAGCGAAATTCGCTTTCGTCATTCACACAATCAGCAATAAAAGGATCTAAATAGGGGCTTCAAGAAAATCTCTTGCCACTTCACCAGAACAGTCTGACCACCAACTTACGACATGTGATATTCCTTTCCATTCCTTGCTCCATGCTGTTTTTCCATGAGACTTAAGCTCGGTTGCCCAAGAGAAAGGCGTAACGGGATCAAACTCACCAGACAGTAATAGCATCGGCGTCGTTATTTCCCTTTCTTCTTTGATTATCTTTGGCGCATGAGGTATGTCCCAGACATCGCAATTCATTAAATCCAGTTCAATAAGATTTTTCATCATGTACTTTTGAAAAGGATGTCGTTGTGATTCGGAGTATGCGTTACCTCGATCAAAAAATGGCACTTCATCATGGCAAGAGTAGGAATAATAAGCGCCTTCATCGAGGAACGTTAGGTAATCGATATTAAGATATTCCTCTTCTATCAGCTCTACTAACTGGTTTTGATCTCCATTTATGATTGCATGCAACCTCGATGGCAGTTTTTCGATAGACTCGCTAACGTAGAGTATGTTGAAGACCGAAGAGATAATGACTTCTGGCGTTGCTTTATTTCGATTGTTTTGAGGGTGAATGGATGTTCCACCGTTATCGGTAAAGGCTCCTTTTCCAATTCACTCAGATAATTGATGAATTCTTGTTCTAGATTAGCGCCAAAGCGGTCTTTGCAGGCATCATTCAATCTGCATTGTGCAAAAACTTTCTCAAACGTCTCGAACAAAATGGCTGGCATTTGTTCGTATGATTTTGTGGTCAGTGGGAAAACACCATCTAAGACCATACTGCGTGTTTTTGATGGGAATAGCTGCTCATACATCAGCGCAACGCGTGTGCCGTAAGACTGTCCCCAAAGATTTAATTGCTCAATATTGAGCAGCTTACGTAACTCATTGATGTCTCTCGCCGCATTGATGACGTTATATTGTTTAACGTCCACTCCGTTACTCAGAAGATTGTCGCGACAATCTGTTACTGCACTCCTGTATATATCCAACGACTCGTCAAATGTAGGTTGTTGCTCAATTAAATCGCTGAGAACAGGCTCAAAATTTCCACAGTTCAGATTCGGTTGAGAACTTCCGACCCCACGATTATCAATCAGAATTAGCGGCCGTTCTACAGATAGGGTTGGTAAGTAATAAGGATACCAATATTCTTCAGTAATGAAGTAAGGGTCATCTGGCGAAATACCCAAAGCGCCACCAGGACCGCCCCCACCAGCGACCAGTAATGGATAAGGTCCACCCTCAGTGATTTCGCCCAAAATGACAAAAGGCAAAGTGACGGTATTACCTGAAGTGCTTAAGTAATCCTCGGGAACTTGTAATTCGCCACATGTCACAGTGGGCCAATGTGGTTTTGTGTCAAAGGAGCAATCTACCTGTTTAATGTCACTTTTAGTCACTAAGTTGTCAGGTAAGTGAAGCGGTTCTTTTGTCTCTCTAGGAGTGTAGCGGGTTGAAAAGTTGCTACATGCAGCAGTTAGAAGAGCAACGGAAATGACGAGAAATCGATATTTTTTCATATATTCATTATTCACCAGGTTGCGTTTGTTAAGCAATTTTATACATTACGGCCATAAGCGGTGTCAGGCTGTTTATTGCAATGCCAGGTAATAAAGAGTGTCTAATCGAAAAATTGTTTGAGAATTAATGAATAGTGTCAAATATCTTTTCTATTAATAAAGCGTATCATCAATACCAAAAGTATAAGCCCAGCCCAAATAGGGCTGGAATTAAATAATTTACCTGACACAAACTTCTACTTCTTTTGCTTTTTCAATTCCTTTATCAATTAACGCAATAATATCTGGGTTCGAGATATTAGAAACAATACTATTGATAACTTGGTCTGCGGTTGATTCAGACGATACTTCGACTAAACAGCTGTAGGAATTAGCAATATCATTTGTTGTATTGAGCAAATCAGCAGGGTTACCAAAATCCGTATTCATGATGTTTTCAACCGAGATCAGAAGAGATGCAGCTGACTCTGAGGCGTCTGTTAAATGATCTAAGTTCAATCCACTTAGATCGACCGTTTCCATCTTGGCTTGAACAGTATCCACAGCATCATTGGCAACCTGCTGTGCTTGGTCAATCATCTTATTCGCATCTTCACAACCTGCCAAAGCGACAATTAGTGCGACTATCGAGAGAGGCTTTTTCATCTTTCATCCCTTAAACCAGAAACCTGAGCATTGATAATAAAGCAATTATCGCTATCAGCGAAAAAATATTACGTAACGGAATGTTGTGCTTACTCAGTCGCGGAAGCGCAGTCAACATTGTCGACGTTGACGTTAAATGTGTAATCAGCCGAAAACTTTTTATGAGCATTTGAATCAATCGGAAGGATGGTGTTTTCTGTGCGGCCGCCTCAGATTTACCTAAACCCCTGTTTACGTCTTCAGGGCGTTGTGAAGAGAATCAGACTGGTAAAACCTATTAAGACGTTAATCTGAGTCTAAAGTAAACGAGGAAAAACATGTCGAAGCGCATTATTGAAGTCGTAAATTACCGTCAGGAATGGCCAACAGAGTTTATAGAAGAGAGGTCGAAAATAGAATCTGTACTGACAGTGAGTAACATTGTTGATATCCAACATATTGGTAGCACGTCGGTTAATGGGCTTTGCGCAAAACCGATTATCGATATTCTATTGATAGTCAACAGCCTTGATGTCCTCGATAAAGACACCGACGAAATAGCGACGATTGGCTACCTTGCTAAGGGCGAGTTTGGTATTCCTGGCAGACGTTACTTCCAGAAAGGTGGAGCACAACGCAGTCACCAAATGCATGCCTTCTTGGCCGATTCAGAGGGTTCTCATAGACACCTTGCATTTCGTGATTACCTCAGAGCTTTTCCCGATATTGCTGAACAATATGGAAAGGTGAAACAAGAGGGCGCAAGGTTGTGTAATAACGACAATGATTTTTACTGTGAATACAAAGATAGTTTTGTGAAAGAACATGAGGCAAAAGCGTTGGAATGGGTGAAAAGTTATAAATAACTGATAGGCGCTCTAAAATAAGAGCGCTCTTTTCTGTCTTGATTTTGGTTGCTTTAAGTCTTGAGGCTTAATTGAAGTACTTATATAAAGTTCTTGAACAATTCCCATGGGTCCTTGTCGTGATAGACAATCAAGAAATGCGATACTCCTTTGCATGCTCTATATTCTCGAGGCCTTGAATCTGATAGCCCAAAAAAAGAGTCAAAGAACTCTGCTTTCGTTTATTGTCATACGCTTTCGGCTAGCTGATGAATAGCGCTTTCATCAAGCCTTGAATGCCTAATGCCGTCAAAAATAGTCGCGCCCAAAGCGTTATAAAAGCCTTTTCCATTCTTATTGTTGTCAGCCACGATCCAATCGATACGAGCGCACCCGTTACTTTTAGCAATTTGGCATAGCTTTGTTACCAGAGCCTTGCCTGCACCTGATTTTCTATGACTTTCGTCAATGTATAAGTCATCCAACCAAAGCCCGGGCTTGGCAATAAACGTCGAGAATATGTCGTAATACGTTGCAATACCGATAACTTTGCCATCAATCGTTGCGACAATTGCTTTGGCTTTAGGCGAGTTTGAAAAGAAAACCTCTTCGATTTTATTCTCGTCTAATTTTAAGGACTCTGGTCGACCATCAAACTTAGCCTTGGCTTGCATCAACGAAAAAATATCAGCGATATCCGCTATTTCAATCTCTCTAACATTCATACTCAGAAAACCCCTAACCAAAGAACAAAAAAATAATTACAGAGCGTTCAATATAATTGTTGAGGCTCCTACAAAGCAGCTAGAGAAGGAAATTTGCGAGCGTCTACACGCCAAGAAACAGAGGGAGTAGGTTTAGCTTTGAAAGGTTTGGTGTATATCGAAATATCGGTACAACGCTACTTCGATGGCAGGTAGTGAAGTTTATATTAAAAAATGCGCAGTTAGGGTAATAGTACTTCATTGGGTATTGAAGATAAGTTCGATGTAAGACTTCCCAAAAGACGTAGGCGAGGATAAGGGCCAGCTCATTCCTGGCCTACTTAGCGTTGATCACTGTCTTCGAAGTGACCCATCTTGATAATATAACGCTACCAAACTGCACCTTTGATAATTTTGCGTGTGGCAAACAAAAGAATGCTCATTACTCTTCAAGCAATCCAGACCTTGATGCAATTTCAGTCTCAAAGCCATCGATACTTTTTTGATTCTTTTTCAGCCAGTACTTTTCGATACCTTCAGAGCTTTGCTTGTCTGACCAACGAACTAAGTCGTCTCGGTCACTCTCATA
The DNA here is from genome assembly GCF_004116385.1 of Veronia nyctiphanis. GTDB lineage: Bacteria > Pseudomonadota > Gammaproteobacteria > Enterobacterales > Vibrionaceae > Veronia > Veronia nyctiphanis. The sequence goes on from NZ_PEIB01000004.1 coordinate 230,920, forward strand.
AGAAAAATAAGGTACTGACATGCCACAAGAGGTCTGAACCATATCGATATCTAATATAAAGACTTGCCTTGTCGCAACACTCTCAGGAAATAGCTGCGCGTACTCATCCCACCTTTGGTCTTTTGCATGCAAAACTGTTGCCTGACCATATGTTCTAAGGATCAAAGGTGAACCCTCAAATGCGCAGAACATTATCGTCATTCGCGGGTTTTGAATAACATGTGACGCAGATTCATTGCCACTGCCCGTTAGATTCAACCATGCGATTTGTTTTGAGTTGATCACTCTCAAAGAGTCACCACCTTTCGGTGATAAATTCACACTACCACTTTCCGCTGCCGTCGCCACAAAATAGATTTTTTGCTTTTCGATAAACTCTACATGTTTATCAGAGAGTTCTGAAAATTGCTTTCCCATAACGATTAACCTCCATAATCACCCTCAATAAACGCAAAACAATACATAAAGCTCCAGAGCGTCTTACACACTTTCGATGACTTCTCCAATGCAAATGACATGCTGTTTAGTAAATGAAGGTACGTTAAAATATGTCGCCTTATTTGGCTCAGGCTTTCTACTGTACCACTATCTAAAATGCTGTAAATAAACAGATTTATACTAATAAACCACTCAAGAAAACGTCTACCGGTACGTAGACATCTTGACGTCTCCAACTCATATGATGAGCTGGATAGTTGAGAAACGAATGGAGGAAATAGTTCTTGCCGTTTTTGATAGCGACAAGTCAGCAGAAAACCCAGTTAGTAAAAATTTTCCACTGAGCTGTTGAACTCTAATTAGCGACAACCGTAATCATATTCACCCTTACGATAAAATGATGAACCCGCAGGACATTCGACGACGTCTGTTGAACCGTCTGGGAGTGTTACCTTCGTTTTAGAAGCCCGGCCTTGTTGATTAAGTAGCCGCATGAAATCATCGTTGATGTAGTTCATCGACATTTCAAAACTCATAAATGGTGCTTCTAGAGATATTTCTCTCTCACCATCTCGATAGACTACTTTTTTGTTACCCATAAATGGGATTTTTTCGATAAATAACTTATAGCTCTCGCTTAGAGATTTGTTGAGTTCATCAAACTTACTCTGAGGTAGTGTGGATAGTACTGCGACTAATTTACCATCTGTATTAAAGACTGTGGTGACTTCCTTAAGCCCTTCAACGTTGAAAGATGACACCGGAATAGAGTACATATTTCCGTTATTATATTTATTTGTACCTGCGTGCTTCACGTTGTAAATTGATTTCAACTCTTTTTCCGTCATTTTCCCAAGTTCCATTTCGAAAATGGTTGGAATTGCAAACACTGATGAGCTTAGTAACATTAAAGACAGACCAACTTTCTTTTTCACGAATACCACCGTTCATTTATGTTGAAAATTCATAGGCGAATTAAGCCTTTGATATAAAATTTAATTACTACTTTTTGTCTAATCTAATTCATCGTTAAAAGTTGCGAGTGTCTACACGCATTGTGTTTTCTGGGGTGTGGTAAGCAGGTGCCTGTTAGGGAGTGGAGCAAAAGACGTATGGAAAGCAGAAGGCCTGTTCAGCTCCTTATTTTAAATGGGGGAGGTATTAGGGTGTTACTGAATCTGATTAAGCTTTTACTGCATGTATAGTAATGTGGTTAGACATTTCACGGTCGTAAACAGTCGTATTTACCACTCGGAACCCCGCGCATTCTAATTCAGCAATTAGGCTTTTTTGAGAAGCAATATGACGGTAGGGGAGGTTATCTCTATAAGCTTCATAGCTATTATCATCTTTAGAACACAAGCTACTGATAAAAAATATCCCATCTTGTAATAGTGAACGGTTAATATGGTTTAAGACTATGGACCTATCTTCACCGATAATACAATGCAAGCAATTTCCATCAATCACAACATTATACCTCTTGGGTAGCTCAAGCGATTCTGTCGTTAGATCAGCAACGTAATAATTACCCTTAATTCCCGCCGCTTCTGCTTTTTCTTTTGCCCAATTAATTGCTGTCGTCGAAATATCGATACCTGTCACCTCAAAGCCAAGCTGAGAGAAACCTCGACAATGATGACCTTCGCCGCACCCCAGCTCTAGCAGGGTCCCTTGCTGTGGCCGATCAACTATTTCTAGAAAGCGATCGACTAAAGTTGCTTTAGCCATACGTTCATTGCCACCCCAACCATCCCATCCTGCTTGGCGAGCTTCGACATACATGTCTTCATGAATATTATAATTTGGTTTCATCTTAATCATTAGATGCTAACTCCAAGCTAATGGTGAACTCTTATGAGATTGATTGTTTCTTATGGGCCGGCTAGTTAGCTAGATTTGCTCTCTAACCAATGAGCAATAATTTCGGCGGTTTCTTCTACTGAGTAAGGCTTATTAATGATAAGGTCACAATTTTCACGGACTTGATTTACTGTCTCAATATAAATATCTCTGGTGTGATCTTCGTAGTTATCTAAATACGTCAACAGTGAACTATTCAAGTTTTTAGACCCGCGTTTTATACTTCGCTTTACTACACGTGAGAGGCACAGTTCTATCGGCTGATCGAGTAACACTACGTAGTCTACTAAAGGTAAAATACAGCTGCGTTCTCTTCCAAATGGTTCTTCAACAAAAATATACTGATGTGTCGAATCTATTAAACCACGAAGCGATGAGATCATATTCGGCGTTCTAAATTCATTTACATTAGCGCCATTTTCATACCACTTCTTCATGTCCACTGGGTAAGTGTCTTTTTCAACATGCTCGTCAAAATACAAAGATGGACATTGGAAGTAATTGGATAACATCTTCACAGCCGAAGTTTTACCGGATCCAGAAGCGCCACTTATCGCAATGACTTTTACTTTATTCATACTAATCTATTCCTAATTAAATGAGCTTGGGCCTGCTGCAAACTAATACCCCAATTCGAAGGAGCCGTGTTTGTGTTATGCGTTCTCAAGCCAGTTTGCACACGTAGAACATAAAACTTAGCTTTGTTGAAAGTTTTTCAAACACTGCTAGTGACGCTTTTTTCAGCTCTTCTGTGGGCAGTCCTTCAAATATGTTTGAAATAACCATACCTGAGCAAGAAATTGACCCAGCCAGCGCGCTTATTGGTCTTCGATAGTAAGTAACCGGTACTGGCCTTCCTAATGTGTGCCATTCTTCATTGATTTCTTCAGTCGCAAAATAGTCACCAGAAGGGGAGCTTCTGAAATCAACATTGGGGTGATTGGTAGAAAAAATGAATTGACCATTGTGCTTTAATACACGCCGGACATCTGAGAATAACGGGTTGAGATCCTTCAAATAGTGAATGGCCAGCGGGCAAATGACCACATCGAACTCGCCACTTTTTTCATTTGGTAGACCTATTGAAATATCCTGGACATAAGCCTTGTGGTTGCTACCGATTTTGGCTCGTGTTATTTCAATCATATCTTCAGAGTTGTCGATGGCTGTGACGGATGCGCCACGTGAGATAAGCTCTTGAGCATACACTCCAGGACCGCAACCTAAGTCGAGAAGTTTTTTACCTTCCAGTTCAGTGAGAAGGCTGAGTAAAGACGGACGTTCGAATTTCGCATTATACAAGTTCCCCTGAATAGCCACATCGTATTCACTTGCATATTCTTTGTACATAACACTAGACACGTCTCTTTACTCCTGCTGCAAATAGTTTACCCAGAACAATATAAATCCCACGGTCGTTACTAAATAATTCATGGATAAAATTTGCGAGTATCTACACGCATTGATTTTTCAGGCTTTGTTTAGAGCACTGGCTGCTGAGGTCGCTAAAAGAGCAAATGTCTATTGAACGAAGAGGGGTTCGTATCTGTGTTGTGCATTTCTAGGCGCCTCTATTGATTCATATGTAAATGTCATTTCATTCAGAGTGATGCCAAAAGCAGACAGTTTCATCGTCGTAATTCAATTATTATTGTCAGAACCCTGTTTATACTGGCAAACGGCAGCACTCCTCATCGTCACCGACAAGGAATCATCATGTATAGAAACGTATATTTTGTTTTTCTTTTGGCGTTCGCTTTAATCACTGGCTGTGGAGGTGGCGGCAGCGAACAGGTCGCGTCTGGCAGTAAGCGTTTTACTCTAACCCATGATGGTGTTAACCGAGAATACGCTGTCATTTTGCCTGACAACTATGACAGTGAAACCGCCTTACCCGTGGTGCTAAATTTTCACGGTTATGGTGGAAGGGCTCTGGAATACATAATCGAAGCAGACATGAGGCCAGAAGCTCAATCTGCGCCGTTTATTCTTGTATATCCGCAGGGCAGCTTGCTGAACGGAGTGAGTCATTGGAATGCAAGCCTTCCGGGACCTGATAACAAGAGCAATGCCGACGACCTTGGCTTTGTCCGCGCGATGATTGAACAACTCTCAGAGAATTACACAGTAGACTCTGAAAGAATATACGCAGTCGGATACTCTAATGGCGGTATGTTCAGTTATGCTCTCGCTTGCCAACTGAGCGAGAAGATTGCCGCTATTGGCTCTGTATCAGGCACTATGCTCGATGGAACCTGTAATCCATCACGTCCAATCCCAGTGATTATCTTTCATGGTACGGAAGACAGCGTTATCCCCTATGAAGGAGACGGCGATTGGAACTCTGTTGAGACAGTCCTAAATCACTGGATCCAGTTTAACGGTACAGGTATTGCGCCTGCGAATATCCGTCAAAATGGAAATATCGAATATTCACAATATGTAAATGAAAATAATGGTATCGCCGTTGAACATTACAAGATCAACGATGGCGAACATATATGGTTTACCCAGAGCACCGATAGTCTCAACACAAGTGAACAGCTTTGGCAGTTTTTATCCCAATATGACCTTAATGGTGAACGCTGATGAGGGAACAGTCAGCGAATTAAAGGAGTCAATGTGAACAAACGGTGAGGGTAAAACTGTGCCTTTTTCAATTCCATCATTGATGGCTGAGTTCCTTGCGATTCCCTGAATACTCAAACTTAACATGCTATTAAGTTTGAGTTTTACTCGCAGAAAAGAACGACATAAAGGTGTTTTTAGTAATACGCAAAAAATACATTCTGTGAGAAACTTGAGTCGTTAATAACAGTGCAGAAAGGAGATTTCAGTGAAAAAATTCCTCACATTCATCAGCGCTTCTCTTTTAAGCGGTTGCTTGGGGATGCCTGAGAAAGTCTCTCCCATTGATAGTTTTGAACTCGACCGATACCTTGGCAAGTGGTTTGAAATTGCCCGTTTAGATCACTCCTTTGAGCGAGGGCTAAGTCAGGTCACCGCCACTTACAGTGTCAGACCCGATGGCGGTGTGAAAGTCATAAACCGAGGCTTTTCAAATAAAGATAATGAATGGCAAGAAGCTGAAGGCAAGGCTTATTTTGTTAATACTGAGTCGGAAGGTTACCTAAAAGTATCATTTTTCGGCCCTTTCTACGGCTCATACGTCATCTTTGAGCTAGAAGAAAACTATCAGTATGCCTTCATTTCAGGCCCTGATACTGACTACCTTTGGTTATTATCCCGAACCCCACACGTTTCTCAGGACATCCTTGATAAATTTGTTGCCCAGGCCAAATCACGAGGCTTCGATACCGACGCTTTAATCTATGTTGATCAAAAGTAAAAAGCCGAACACTCAAGACACGTGAAGTCGCTCATTTTCTTGGTTGTCTGAATGCCTATTATTGCGCTGTATTATTCTGGCTAAAGAGTGTGCGCAAAAATTAAACACATTGTATACAATGAAACTGTTTGAGTTTTGAAGAAGGCTAATAACGACTGCTCACCCGTTATCAGCCTAATAAATCATGAGTGAAAACATAGAAAGGAAGCGAGTAATGATTTGGAATGTATACCTTAGTGGAGAAATTCACACTGATTGGCGTCAGCGCATCATTGATGGTGCTGAACAACAGGGACTCAGCATCGTGTTCCACTCAGCAAATACAGATCATGATGCCAGTGATGCGGCTGGTGATGTATTGAGAGAGAACGAATCAGGTTTTTGGCGCGATCATCAGTCAGCAAAAGTTAACGCCATTCGCACCTCAACACTTATCAAACAATGCGATATCGGTATTGTGCGTTTTGGCGATAAATATCGTCAATGGAATGCCGCATTTGACGCTGGCATGCTCGCTGCGCTTGGTAAGCCATTTATCACCCTACACGACGATTCACTGATCCACCCTCTCAAAGAAGTTGATGGTGCCGCAATGGCTTGGGCCGAGACACCAGAGCAGGTGGTGGAACTGCTAAAATACGTCACCAGTAAGTAAAATTGATGTGTTGCTTTGTGATCGGTTGTTGAATGGTGCATATCCTCATCGGTACGGCAGGTGCTGAAGCTGTTCTCGAAGATACAGTGACAGGCTATGCAAAAGAAAGTTGGGCGAAAAAACACCACTAATTTTGACTCGAAGATTTGCAACAAGTAAGCGGTAAACTAAAAACTTTACCGAGTAATCACATTGGCCAAGAAACGCAGCAATCTGCTATTCGTAGTAAAAGCCGGATTCTATCCGGCTTTTTTTCGGCTCATATCACACGAAAAATTAATATTACTTTTAATCACTTAAAAAGAGTTGAAGCTAAATTTTTAAGATGTATTATTAATACATCTTTAAGCAGTAATGGAGTTTCCAATGTCAGACTTCAACTTATCTCACAAGAAAGCCTCAAAGGTATCAGAGCATATCGCACTGAAAATAACTAAAATGCTCAAGTTCGTATTGAATATTTTCTATGGTAAAAGGTACGCAAAGCGAGCGGTCATTCTTGAAACCATCGCCGCAGTACCAGGCATGGTGGCGGGGATGTTTAACCACCTCAAAGCGTTGCGTCGAATGAAAGATGACGAAGGTTGGATTCGAGAACTGCTGAATGAGGCAGAAAATGAGCGTATGCACCTGATGATCTTCTTAGATATTGCAAAACCAACTTGGGTTGAACGCCTTTTAGTTTTGTTCGGGCAAGGTATCTTTATTCTTGTTTACAGCTTAATTTATCTGTCTTCATCTAAGATTGCGCATCGCGTCGTCGGTTACTTTGAGGAGGAGGCTTGCGTAAGTTACACCGAATACCTCGAGAAAATCGATAACGGCGAAGTGGAAAACGTCAATGCCCCTGAACTCGCGATCAACTATTATGGGTTGCCAGCAAACGCAAAGCTGAGAGATGTTGTCTTGCGAATTCGTGAAGATGAGGCGGGGCATCGTGACCGGAACCATGGTTTTGCGGACGCCTATGAGCAGAAAGAACTTCCCGCTCATCAGGTTTAAAGATAGCGGCCAATAGTGCCCAAGCGAATATGACTATTGTGGAAAACGAATAGCGCAGTCAAAATCCGAGTGTATTTCAGCACTCGGATTCTTCGATTTACGCTAGACACGAGTTTGAGTGCGATTTCTTTATCATGTGTCGTTAGAAAGTCTTTCATTACCCTTCATAAACATGGCTGAGTGAATTTTATCCCTCCTTGAGTAGTTCTTATTCATTTGTCCTTCAAAATCGGTTTCATCTGTAAAAAGAGGGAACCTAATGAATAAGGAATCAATAACAAGCTTACGATGGCTGTTTGACGTCTCAGCAGAGCACAAAATTAAACTTATATTGTCGGTGACATTGTCGGCTGCAAGTGCCCTATGTTCGCTCGCCCCTTTCTATTTTGCTTATCTCGTCCTCGAGCAACTCCTTAGCCCGGAGTTCGATACGTCACAGGTTTGGCAGTGGGCGGCGTTAGCGGTTGGTTTTATGGTCGCTCGTTATGCGTTGCTTTTTATCGCGATTATGCTCTCTCACAAATCAGCGTTTGCGATTCAATATAAAATTCGTACGTTGGCTCTTGGTCATATGGCAAGACTGCCGATGGGATTTTTTAGTCAGAAAAGCTCGGGTGAAATCAAAAAAATCTTATCTGAGGATATTGATCGGGTTGAGTTGTTTGTTGCCCACCATATTTCTGACTTTGTGACATCACTGATCACGCCATTTGCCGTTTTTCTGTTTCTGATGTTTATCGATGTTCGAATGGCGCTGGTCGCTTTAATTCCAATACCTCTGGCGATATTAAGTCAAATGGCAATGTACAAGGGGTTTGAGGAAAAATCGCGTCGTTACCATGAGTCTCTGGAAAGTCTGAACACCAGCATTACCGAATACGTTCGTGCGATGCCTGTAATTCGAGCATTTAACGCAGGTGGCAGGCCACATAAACTGTTTACCTCCAGCCTGAATGCTTATCACAACATTGTTGAACAGTGGACCCGAGATGCGGGATGGCCATTTGCTGCCTTCAAGACACTGCTGGACAGCGGGTTAGTGGTGCTGCTTCCTCTTGGTGTTTACTTCTGGTCACAAGGTACTCTTGATATCGCCAGCTTCACATTATGTATTTTGCTGGGTGTAGGCATGATGGAGTCTTTGTATAACCTGACCATGTTCACCGGGTACCTCAATCAGATATTCGAAGGGGGTAAATAGGCTTCAGGCGTTAATCAGCAGAACGCCCTTGTCTGAGCCTGATAGCAGCGAGACCCTTTCAGAGTTTGGTGTCACCTTTAAGAGCGTCAGTTTTCGCTACGGCGATGACTCACATCTGGCGCTCAACGATGTGTCCTTCTCCCTCAAGCCAGGCACATTGAATGCGATTGTTGGTCCGTCGGGCTCGGGAAAATCGACACTGGCGATGCTGGTAGCGAGATTTTGGGATATTGACCAAGGTGAAATTTCCATCGGTAATAAACCCATCACTTCACTGTCTACCGCCTACCTGATGGAGAATACCGCGTACGTTTTCCAAGAGAGCATCATTTTGAGTCAAACGGTACATGATAATATCGCGATGGGAAGTGGCGCTTCAGAAGAGGCTGTGATTAATGCCGCCAAAGCAGCTCAGGCACATGATTATATTATGGCTTTGCCTGACGGGTATCAGACAATGCTGGGTGAAGGTACTTTTCTCAGCGGCGGTGAAAAACAGCGTTTAGCCATTGCTCGTGCGATGCTGAAGGATGCCCCGATCCTGATTCTGGATGAAGCAACCGCTTATGCTGACGCAAACAATCAAGCCCTTATTCAATCGGCTTTATCCTCATTAATAAAAGATAAAACGGTGATTGTGATTGCCCACCGTTTATCTACCATCGTTAATGCTGACTCCATTCTCGTGATGAACGAGGGGGCTCTGGTTGGTCACGGCACTCATGAATCACTGATTGAAACATGCTCGGTTTACCAGAATATGTGGCAATCGCACCAAGCGTCTCGTGAATGGAATTTGTCAACAAGGGAAAAGGAGTCTGTCGATGCTTAAGAAGATGCGAGTGCTCACCGGAAAGCAAAATGAAGGACTGGCTCAAAACATCATGTGGGGGTTTGTGGAGGCCTTGCTTGTGGGCGTGCCGTTTGTTTTTGTCTATCTGATCATAAAAGAGATGTTTACAACTGTCCCAGATCTCTCTTACGTATGGACGTGTTGCGGCATCATGACGGCGCTGTTTGTTGCCCGTGTGGTGGTCGCCCGTCACGTCATGATAAATAACCATAGCCTTGGCTACGACGCGGGGCTTGATATTCGGCGAAATCTGGCTTCAAAACTGAAGAAAGTACCCATGGGGTACTTATTAAAAGTGGATCCCGGCCGAATAAACGCGACCATGTTGCAAGATGTCACTTTTACAGAGCAAATCTATTCACACTTGTTCTCTCAACTCATTGTCACTTTCAGTTTGGTCACACTGGTTGTAATTGGGCTGACAATCGAAGATTGGCGCTTGAGTATCGCTATGTGTATTGGTTTACCACTGGCAATCGTGGTGTTTGTTGTGCTTAAAAAAGTGGGTGCTGTGTTGAGCAGAAGGTTGCTCGACAAAGTGGCAGAAATGACAGGCTCGTTGATGGAATACATTCTTTCTATCAAGCTGTTGAAAGCCTATAACCTTGCGGGCAAACGTTTCTCAAAGCTGGATGACCAGTTGAAAGACATTCAGAAAATGAGTTTGAAACACGAGTTTGTGGCGGGTGTTGCTCCCCTCAGTTTTATCACACTTGTAGAGCTGGGTTTCGCGACCATGTTACTGGCGCTTGTGTATTTGTATGTCGGTGGGGAGTTGCAACCACATGTCGCTGTGTTATTTTTGATTGTTTCCAGCCGATTCTTCAGGCCGCTCGTTGCCATGGCGATGTTCCTTGCAGAGTACAATTTTATGCAGCAGTCAGCGAATCGTATTGAAGAGGTCCTAACCGCACCAGAATTACCAGAGGGACACTGGGTGGAGACGCTTGAACCCAGCATTGAATTCGATAATGTGAGTTTCACATACGCCGAGAAGCCCGTGTTGCGTTCAGTGAGTTTTCGCTGTGAGCCCGGCACACTGACTGCATTGGTTGGTCCTTCTGGTAGCGGTAAGACAACGATAACGAGCTTAATTGCTCGATTCTGGGATACAACAAGTGGGCAAGTGAGAATCGGTGATACACCAGTTGAAAAACTGACGGCGGAATGCCTTGCAGACCACATTAGCTTGGTGTTTCAGGATGTTTACCTGTTTCAGGACACGATTTTTAATAACCTGACGCTGGGTATGACAGACCCCGATTGGGAGCAAGTAGAGAGAGTATGCAAAGCCACTTGTCGTTGGGACTTTATTTCTCAGTTGCCTGATGGGTTGGATACCGTGGTGGGTGAAGCCGGTGCATCGTTGTCAGGTGGTGAAAAACAGCGTTTATCTATTGCCAGAGCGGTACTAAAAGACGCGCCAATTGTGTTATTGGATGAGGCAACGGCGTCCCTTGATCCGGAAAACGAGTATGAGATTCAACAAGCTCTCAGCACGCTTATCAAAGGTAAAACGGTGATTATGATTGCTCATCGTCTCAGTACTATTGTTCATGCTGATCAGATTGTGGTGCTTGAAAACGGCACAATTATTGAGCGTGGTAACCATAGAGATCTCATAGAAAATAGTAGCGGACTTTACCGTTCATTATGGGAGGCGGAGCGCCATGCTCATGGCTGGAAGTTGGTATCAGAAGGAGAAACGACATCGGTTCCAGCTAACTAGCAAAGCGGGAAGCGTGGTGATGAGCCTGCTTTCTAACAGGAATAATCACCAGTCTTTCTGGGAGACTATCAAGACAGATCAATCACTTAAAACCATTTCGGAAGTTTAATGCAACTTACTGTATAAGCATCTTATTGTATATTATTAAATTCTACATAATTGTCTCATCGAGCATTATTTACACTAGCAATATCTATTGCAATGTTAATGCTCGGAGTAAGTATATGATGGATGTAACCAAAACAACAAATACTACACGAAAGCCAGTAGATGAACGCGATCATAGTAATGCTGAAAATACTGGTAGAGGTCAAAAAGCCAAACCACTGAAAGCGAGAAGAAATCATGCGATGGCTGAAAAACTCGTCGAAGTACAATCATATCAAGGAGATAAGATTGCCGAGAAAGTCAAAACACAGCCAATCCCACCAAGGTCGGGAAGGTCAAGAAGGTCGTTAGACGGTCCTGGTGAGCATAGTAATTCAGGAAGGCCATTACAAAGACCTGATTCTCATAGTGATGAGTTTGCATACTATGTTTTAAATAGAGGAGCAAGTCAGCAACTAACGCCCGCTCATAGGGCTGGACTTTCCAATGCAATAACGGGAAATGTTATTGCTAGTCAAGGGAGTATAGTAGATCATCATACTGCAGCAGCTATTGAATTTACACTGATAGATGCACTATTTAATTCCCCAACATTCCAAAATACTGTGGTGTATGGTTTAAATAACAATAGAAGTTTGGGTCAGATTCGATTTACCAATGAGTATGAAATTAACCCTGTGCGAGGGAGTGAGTTCGATTCTGTAGCAGAAGTTTTCGCCGATGATATCAGAGATTCTAACGCTAATCAGGTTCCTCTATTTGCAAGTCATGAAGCCCGAGAGACTCCTACTGGTACTCCAGTCGTAAATATCGGCGTAGCCCCAATATTAATACTACTGAATACCCATGGTGGCAAGAAGCGTTAATTCATGAAGTTATTCACCATGTTACGGGTTCCTCGGACCCTTGGGGGGCGGACGATGAAAATAGCCACGGACCCACTGAAATTTTGGCTCAAAGAATTGCCCATGAACTTAAGTGGCCAATACCAATCCATAGAGGATATGGGGCTCCCGAGAGAACGCAAGATTTACAAGAACGTAATTTTCAGGCGCTGCTTCAAGCAATCGACAGATCCACTAACGTAGCGGCACTGATGGAGAGAATTACTAATATTGCCGAAGATGGATCAGATTCAAGTTCTTTACCATCAAGCGCGCCAAATTACAGAGGAGGCTATCCGTCTAACAGAGACAACGATGGAGGCGGCGCTAGCGGTGGTGCTGTAGGCGGCGGTGCTGGCGGTGCTGGCGGTGGTAATGTAGGTGGCTCCATCCGTTCAACCTCACCGGGCGACAACAGCGGAACAGGTAGTAGCGGAGGACAAGTTGGATCGACTAATCGTTCATCCTTTGATGTGGCGAATATGACCATTCGAAAAAGCCCTCTTAGCAATCCGACTCAATTTTTAAATGCCCTCGGTGGGCTGAAAGAAAATCCTGAGGCCATAGAGAAACATGGTAAAACGCTTTTACAGGGAAGGATTGCGAGAGAGCTGAAAGATGAAAAAGATAGAAATAACACCCTGTTAATAACAGGATATCCGATTGAGAGCAATGGCAAGACAAGGTATGGAATAGCCACATATACCACCAATAACCACCCACTCGATCGTTTCAACCCCATTAGTGGAACTGTTTCTACTTACGACGAAAATGAACCTTATCCAGAAAAAAGATGGAAAGAAGACAGGGCGGGAACATTTTTTGCTCGAATGGGCGGACCTGAGAAAGTCCTTGCTCAGGTGAAGGAAAACTCCGAACTACAGCTTAAGGCGCCGACCGTCGCCAATGCTATAAGCCGAGAAATGGATAAAATGGACTTGGCACATAGAGACTACACAATAACGTTCACGCACAATACACAGGTACCTGATGGTGTGTTGGGTGGTGGTCCGGGTAGTGCTGGCGCGCTCAAATATAAGCAAGTAACACACTCAGAGACAATGAACCTGTCTGAATTTCTTCTAAATAGAAATCATTATAGAGGCCTAGAGTTGAAAGGCTTACAGCGGAACGACAGAATGAATGGCTCAGTCACGACAGAAGAGGATGGCAGAAAGATCCTCAGATACATCAACGATGGTCGCCTCGATCTGCAATCGACTCAGACCGAGATGATGAATGAGTTCTACGAAGATCCAAATACGCTACAGCGGCTTAGAAAGAACTACCAGAACTATCCGGTCTATGAGGCGGAGAAAGCTCGACAGCTTGGACTAGGTCGTGTGACCGACGATCATATTGACATGATCCGCCGTGCTCAGGAACCAGGTGGCAATGTGACGAGATCGCTGCTTAGCTTGCGGTCTGTGAGTGGGGCTGATGCAGCAGACCTTGTTCTGTATCGTGACGGCACCGGTCGTTCAGTTTTGCAAGGCTTTCAACGGTCTGGGTTCAGTGGACATAGCACTCAGGCATTTAATAGCGAAGAAGAGTTGAACGTATGGCTGCGACAGGCTAATAGCCAGAACATGCTGAAACCATATTTCAACCAATGGTCTCGACAAGATGGTGTGTTCAACAACGGTGTTGACACTGAGATCCGTAAAGTTCAAGGCATTGACGACTTCACTCTGAGGCGATTTACCTCTAATGAGAATGAGGAATTGACGTCGGCGATGATTGCTCGCAGGCGCACAGCCGATAAATACAACGGAGATGCTTTGATCTACTCAAATGCAGAATGGAATACCACGCTGGCAACAGAAATTGCCAAACCAGTAATCATGCTTGGTACATTGGCAGCAGCGCCGTTCACAGGTGGTGGAAGCTTGGTGGCGGGTGGGCTTGTGCAAAGCATCCCCTATGGTATACAGGCATTCACAAGTGACTCCGCTCGTGAGCGAAGAAGCAATCTGTTTGGTTTTGGGGCGTCGCTAGCCACAGCAGGTTTGCCTTTAGTGGGCAAAGCTGTCAGAGGAGCTGGTAACGCTTTATCGTCTGTAGCTGCGCGCGGCGGAGCAAGGCTCAGTCATTATTCGCGCACTTTATCCCAGTCACCTGAGTTGATGCCGCTTTTGTTGAGTGCAAACAAATTTAAAGTTAAAGTTATGTAGATCAGTCTAGCTACTGGCTCCATTCAACAAATCAGCATTAAAGCGCTCCCCACCGGCAATATTTGCCTGTGGGGAGGCGCTCTGTGAACATAAAGTGCACTAGTTTGTATCCAACCTGACATGTCCACTTCCCCGTTAACGAGACAACGAATAACTAGAGATTTCCAGTCTCCGTCGGTATTCAGCCGGCGGAATATTTCCTAAGCTTTCGTGTGTCCGTTCTTCGTTGTAATCAAGCATCCAGATCCACGCCATGTCTCGTACTTGCTCAAGAGACTCGAATAGATAAGCATTCAGAAACTCTCGACGGAATGTACCGTTGAAACGTTCCACAAAGCCGTTTTGCTGAGGCTTGCCGGGTTCGATATAGACCAGCTCAACATCATGTGTTTCGCACCAGTCGGTCAGTTGTGCAGAGATACGTTCTGGGCCATTGTCAACGCGAAGTTGTTTAGGCAAACCTCGCTCCTCTTTTAGGTGTTCTAGAGTTCGCACTACTCGTCCAGCCGGGAGAGATGTATCCACTTCGATAGCCAGGCATTCCCGTGTGGCTTCATCTTCAACATTCAGGGTGCGAAATCGCTTCCCGCAGTACAGCGTGTCATGCATGAAGTCCAGTGCCCACTGGTGATTCGGCTCTATCACCACCTCCAACGGTTTCGCTGCTCGCTTAGATAAAACTCGTTTTTGGCGCCGCTTTAGGTTCAAGCCCATTCGGCAGTAAACTCGGTAGACTCGCTTGTGATTGAAGCTGAGCCCTTTGTAGCGCATGCGTCCATAACACTTCCAGAAGCCTGCCTGCGGGGACTGGCTCAA
>NZ_PEIB01000040.1 GCF_004116385.1 Veronia nyctiphanis
GACGGCAGTAAAAATAAATTTGGCGAGCCAGAGGCGGATCCGGAACTCACTGCAGCGATTCAACGCGCCTGCCTTGAGCGCGGGTTGATCATCGAGAAAGGGGGGAGGGAAGGCTCGGTACTTCGTTTTTTGCCTCCGATCATCATTAGCTTTGAAGAAATTGACTTTGCATTGCGTGTGATGCGTGAAGCCGTGATTTCTACAGCAGGCCCAATGGAGCCTCAACTCACCAAAGAGAACATGCTGGCGGAGTGGAAACAGCATTTTATTCATACTGGGCCGGGAGGCGCAGACAGCTTTGAAGCATCGATGAATAAAGTGACTCACACGTTGAAGCAGATATTTGAGCAGGCAGACGCGCCTTACAGTGGTATGGACCCGAAAGTGTTGGCTTCTTTGATCAGCCAGCAGCAAATGGGTGAAACACCGCTGCCGCTGGATACGGTTATTGAACAAACAGGTGACTTGATAGGCCGCAATTCGATACTGGTTCAACACCCACATTGTATCGCTCATTTGCATACACCACCTATGTTGCCTGCGGTTGTAGCAGAAGCGTTCATTACTGCGCTGAACCAATCGATGGACTCATGGGATCAGGCCAGTGCTGCAACGTATGTTGAGCAAAAAGTTGTCGACTGGTTAGCTGAGCAATATGAGCTTGGCGGCGGTTCCGATGGCATTTTCACCAGTGGTGCGACGCAAAGTAACCTGATGGGACTTCTGATTGCACGTGATAACGCAGTGAAGAAGATCTCCGGCGAATCCGTTCAGAAGCAGGGGCTACCGAGCTATGCGGATAAGCTTCGGATCGTGTGTTCAGGTAAAACCCATTTCACGGTACAAAAATCAGCGTCACTACTTGGGCTTGGTGAGTCCTCTGTGGTTTGCGTAGGTACCAAAGAGAATGGTGCTATCGAAGTGACTGAAGTGCAGGAAACGGTCGCCGCACTGAAAGCCGAAGGGCTTATTCCCTTTGCGGTTGTTGGCACTGCTGGAACGACAGACCACGGCGCGATTGATGACCTTGCCGCACTGGCAGATATTGCAGAAATTGAAGACCTCTGGTTCCACGTCGATGCAGCTTATGGCGGTGCACTGGTTCTCAGCCGTCACAAGAGCCGTTTAAAAGGCATTGAGCGTGCTGATTCGCTGAGTGTTGATTTCCACAAACTCTTTTTCCAACCCATCAGCTGTGGTGCGGTATTGCTGAAAGATGGATTGAATTTCAACTATCTCCTGCACCATGCTGACTATCTGAACCGAGAAGACGATGTGCTGCCAAATCTGGTAGATAAATCTATCGCCACGACACGTCGTTTCGATGCACTGAAAGTGCTGATGACGATGCAGAATGTCGGTCCACAAGCGCTGGGTAACATGGTGGATCACCTGATTAATCAGGCGCAGCAGGTGGCTGATATTGTCGGTCATCGTCCTGAGTTTGAGCTTCTGGCGGACCCCGCGTTAAGCACCGTGCTGTTCCGTTATGTCGGCATGGCATGTGAAGGCATTAATACGTGTCAATTTAATCGCCAACTGCGTCTCGAAGCACTCGTAAAAGGGGATGCGGTTCTGGGTGAAACAACAGTTAACGGCAAAGCTGCGCTGAAATTCACCATTCTTAATCCGTGTCTTGAGATGGCGCATTTCGAGCAACTGTTAGACAACATCTCTCAGCTTGCTGACAGCATGAGCGGTCAGATTTCAGCATCCTAATATACGGAAATAATTATCTCAGCCAGCCTTGAATGCAGCGTATAGCGCGGGCTGGCTTTTGAAAAAAGGAATCAAATTATGTCAATTCTTCAAATCGGTGCCGGTGGTGTTGGTTGGGTCGTTGCTCACAAAGCGGCGCAAAACAACGATATTCTGGGTGATATCACCATTGCTTCACGAACTGTCACCAAATGTGAAAAGATCATCGAATCCATTAAAGGGCGCAACAACCTGAAAGACCCTGCACGCAAGCTTGAAGCGCGTGCGGTGGATGCCGACGATGTTGCCGCGCTGGTTGCATTGATAAAAGAAGTCAAACCCGGTCTGGTTATCAATGCGGGACCGCCATGGATCAATGTGACAGTCATGGAAGCGTGCTATCAGGCGCGTGTGTCTTACCTCGACACGTCAGTTGCTGTTGACTTGTGCTCGGAAGGTCAGCAAGTGCCGGAAGCTTACGATCCACAGTGGGCGTTCCGCGAGAAATTCGAAGCGGCAGGCATCACAGGTATTCTGGGGGCGGGCTTTGATCCAGGTGTCGTGAGCGTGTTTGCAGCTTACGCGAACAAGCACCTGTTCGATGAAATCGACACTATCGATGTGATGGACGTTAACGCGGGTGACCACGGTAAAAAGTTTGCGACTAACTTTGACCCAGAAACCAACATGCTGGAAATTCAGGGTGATTCGTTCTTCTGGGAAAATGACGAGTGGAAACAAGTCCCTTGCCATACCCGTATGATGGAATTCGATTTCCCACTGGTCGGCAGCCACAAAGTTTACTCAATGGCGCACGATGAAGTCCGTTCGTTGAAAGAGTTTATTCCAGCAAAGCGTATCGAATTCTGGATGGGCTTTGGCGATAAATACCTGAACTACTTCAACTGTATGCGCGATATTGGCCTGCTTTCACCGGATCCCGTCACCTTGCAAGACGGCACGGTGGTTGAGCCATTGAAAGTACTGAAAGCGATTTTGCCGGACCCAACGTCCCTTGCACCGGGCTACACGGGTAAAACCTGTATTGGTACCTGGGTGCAGGGTAAGAAAGACGGTAAGCCTCGCAGCGTATTTGTATACAACAATGCCGATCACGAAGTGGCGTACAAAGATGTTGAACATCAGGCAATCGCCTACACCACAGGTGTTCCTGCCATTACCGCTGCACTGTTGTACTTCAAGGGTGAGTGGAAAGGCAATGGCGTCTTTAACGTCGAGCAACTTAACCCAGATCCGTTCCTTGAGTTAATGCCGACTATCGGTCTTGATTGGGGTGTTGAGGAGCTGGAAGTCAAAGCACCTCAAATTAATATCCTTAAGTAAAAACTCTCGAGTTAACAGCAAAGCCAGCCCTTAGGCTGGCTTATTACTATCAGGTTGCCGTAACAGATGAACGCAGATACAAACCTTACCACTCCCTATTTCATGATTGATGAGAAAAAGCTCATCGAAAACCTCGAGAAAGCCAAAACCCTCAAAGCGCTATCTGGCGTTAAGCTGGTGCTTGCACTCAAGTGTTTCTCTACATGGGGTGTTTTTGACATCATCAAACCGTATTTGGATGGAACAACCAGCAGCGGGCCTTTTGAGGTAAAACTGGGTCATGAAACCTTTGGTGGCGAGACTCACGCATACAGTGTTGGTTACAGCGAACAAGATGTTCGCGATGTCGCAGACATTGCCGATAAGATGATTTTCAATAGCCAATCCCAGCTCAAAGCGTATCGCCACTTGGTCGAGGGTAAAGCCTCTGTTGGTCTGCGGCTAAACCCGGGAGTAAGTTATGCAGGTCAGGATCTGGCTGATCCGGCCCGTGCGTTCTCCCGTCTGGGTGTCCAGTTCGATCACATCGAAGCGTCGGTGTTTGAAAGTATCGACGGCGTGATGTTCCACATGAACTGCGAGAACAAAGACGTCGACGCCTTTGTTCTTTTGCTTGAAGCTATCTCCGAGCGTTTTGGTGATTACCTGAATCAACTTGACTGGGTGAGCCTCGGGGGCGGTGTATTCTTTACCTGGCCAGGATATGACATTGAAAAATTGGCAACGGCATTGAAAGCATTCTCTGAACGTCACAACGTACAACTTTACCTTGAGCCGGGCGAAGCAATCATCACTAAAACCACAGATCTCGTGGTGACTGTGGTTGATATCGTTGAAAACGAAAAGCAAACGGCAATAGTAGACAGTGCGACTGAAGCGCATCGCCTCGATACGCTCATCTATAACGAACCAGCCTCAATTGCTGAAGCTTCTGAGCAAGGCCAATACCCTTATGTTATCGGCAGTTGCTCGTGCTTGGCGGGTGATCAGTTTTGTGAAGCGACATTTGATGAACCGCTGAAAATTGGTCAACGTCTGCATATTCTTGATAGCGCGGGTTACACCATGGTGAAGCTAAATTGGTTCAATGGCTTGAGAATGCCATCAATTTTTTGCCGCAGGGAAAACGGTGACATTCAGAAATTGAATGAGTTTGACTACAACGATTTTAAGCGCTCACTGTCACAATGGTCAGTAAACTGATTAACCACAAACTGGCACTGTGAACTCAGTGTCAATTTTCTTGTTTTATCTCCCAGCCTGAGAGCTGCATCACTTAACCATCCTTGCTTGCCTCTTACCCTGTGAATTATAACAATGTGTACGAATAAACAGAGGGTTAGGGAAATGGACTTCTTTACATTTGCAGTCATTGTGATTGCCATCTTATCGGTCACAAAAGTATTACAGATTGGTGTTGTAGCAAAAAATAAATCGAGCGAGCAAGGAAGCGTTTTAGATGACGTTGCTGCAATAAAGGCTGAGAGTGAAAAAGAAATAGCCGAACTTCGTGAACGTATTGAAGTGCTTGAGAAAATAGTCACTGAGAAAAACTACAACTTGGATCAACAGATTCGTAGTCTTTAAATTCTTGCCTCAATGAGTGGTAAAGATAGCTATCTCGTAAATGTAGTGGCTTGAACTAAAGTCACTAACATTAACGATTACTAATAATAAATTGCATATTAAATGTGATCATCATTAAGTAATTCTCACTTGTAGTCCCTTAGAATATTCATTCTTGACGCATCTGAGGGACCGTTATGACCAGGCTGGTTTTTTGCGCCGAATGCGAAAAAAGTACGATATTTCGTCGAAAACACCGAAATATTCTAGAAAGGATGCTGACACGTAGGCATTGGTTGAAATATAAATGTCTGGAATGTGGGGAGATGTACTTTATCAATAGTAAAAACGACGTTGAGAGGAAAAACTAGTCGGTTTTGCGACAGTACATCGCTGCTGCGCTGCTCATAGTCTCGTTTACGCTATCAACCCTCACTTCTGGTCATGCCAAAGCAAAACAGTCTATGTAAGTCCACCCCTAGAAATTGGTCAAATTGGGCCGTTTAATTTCCCGTGAAAAGAGTGCACTCATGCTAGAAAAAGAAAATATGCTCAAGCTCGCCAGAGTCCAGATGCCTTTTGGGAAATATGCGGGTAGGGTGCTGATTGACTTACCTGACGAGTACTTACTTTGGTTCGAAAAGAAGGGCTTTCCTGCGGGCGAATTGGGCACGTTAATGGCGCTTTGTCTTGCCCTTAAAATCGAAGGCTTAGACAGTGTTATAAAGCCATTGAAAGAACGGTAATCATAGTTTCCACTGTTTATATTTTGCTTTCAAGAATCACACTTTTTCTTGACCCCGAATTTCGCTTAGCTGTGTCAAGAAAAGTGTCAATGACAGTAAACCCTGCCTTTCTCATCATGCCCGCTGAGGCTAAGTTTTCTTCATGCCTTTCAATAAGAACAGTCTCTTTACCTTTTACTTCCG
Source organism: Veronia nyctiphanis (assembly GCF_004116385.1). Classification (GTDB taxonomy): domain Bacteria; phylum Pseudomonadota; class Gammaproteobacteria; order Enterobacterales; family Vibrionaceae; genus Veronia; species Veronia nyctiphanis. The sequence continues at coordinate 5,538 of NZ_PEIB01000040.1, forward strand.
CCTCTAAAATACACTCAGTGAGCAACTGCGTTGCAACACCTTTCCCTGAATGTTCATCAGACACAACGACATCACCAATGAAAGAGATATTCTCTACAGGGCCATACTTCTCAAGATAATTGGGGCTTTTACTTCCCTCAATCAACACAGCAAATCCGATGATTTCATGTTCATAAATTGCGGTGATTGTTGTCGCACTTCCTGTTTCAACAAGCTTGAACTCATTATCAACACCTTCAGGCGTTAAATGGTTCCATTCATTTGGGCCGTATTTCCAGAGAAGTGTTTTTAGTTCGTCGATATTATTTAAAGATGCTTTTCTATATTCAATCACTCAATTTACTCCAAATCATCTTGGTTTTGCGAGAACTCATCATCACTTGCCTCTTTAACCAGAAAAGGCAAGTGCCTTATTCTTGACCAACCATAACAAACCTATTGATCATGAGTGAGATTATTAATGTTGGGTTGATCGAGTGCAGAAGGAAAATACGGAGAGAAGTAAGGGAAGGTTAAACTCGATAACTCATTGGTATGAAGAGAGGTGTATTACCTCTCACAGAGTTATTGAAGCTATTTTCTCTATCGTTAGTTGTTTAGCGCATAGATATTTTTTACAAAGTCTTCTTTAGCATTTGTGTACTGCTCAATATGGTTATATTTTTCAGCTGCGTGCTGTTTAATGGCTGCATATTCTACTCTGGCCTGCTGGTTTTGATTCAGGTGGTCTCGGAAGAAAAGAAGGTCAGACCAAGCCCTTCCTTTGAGCTCAACAAAATGAATATAGTGCGTTTTGACCTGCTTAGTATCGTCAGTGTATTTTGCTAAGATGAATCGGCCTTCCATCATTTGACGACGCATGGGAATAAAGCCAAGTGTTTTCAACTGGCTAGTTAGTTTGTCGTTAATGTCATTGAGAGAATCAATACCAATCGCGATATCTATAATGGGTTTTGCTGTTATCTCTTGTATTGCCGTGCTACCAATATGCTGAACGCACTCTTCTGCAATCCCGGTAATGCTAATTAAGGCCTCTTTTACATTTTGGAACTCTGTCGCCCAGCTTTCGTTGTGTTCAATTAGCTTTACTTCTGGTCCTTTTACGCCGAGTGTCATTGTTTTTCCTTATGGTTTTTCCTTATGGTTTTTACATAGATTTTTAGGACATTTACACAAATTCCAACAACGGGAGATTTAACCCTGATTGATAGGGTAGGGATGGCAACTAGCTTCAACAAGTAGGGAAGGGAGTTGAGACACCTTTTTATAAAGGCTATGGCCTTTACTTTATCCTAGCTTTCAGTCACAAAGCGCTCATCAGAGACGCCGACGCAATTTTAATAGCTGTTTTTAACAATTTCAGTTTTTGTCACTGTATATGAGAGTGATAACTAAAATGTGGGCGATATGGAAAAGTTGGCTTCTCAACCATTAGTTGTCACTAAAAGATGAAAAGCCAATTATGTAGAGTTTCACTGCTCTTTTAATTTATAGTTCATTTTTTAAATGAGTGTAGGTGACCTCAATAGGCACGGATTCATGAATGCCGTCACCGTTGTAGTCCATCTGAACATACTCGTAATTATATGGCGCGGTTTTATTGAACAGTTGTGCTCCCTTCGGGTTTCCATCACTGTCGTAGTAAACCCATCCTGCGGCCCTGCTAGTTCCGGTACCCCAGTCATTACCATCACCAAAATTATTGTTTATCCATGCTTGATTGACTGGAATGGCATAGCCACCCTCACCATTCTCTCCCCATTTCCAGCCTTCATTAGCGTCACCATTTCTCCATGCTGACCAACCACTGTGCAGTGAGTCTCGATTTAATGCATCTTTCCAAGACCCTTCTTTGGAGTAAAGAGAAGACTTATCTTTGGTCTGATTAAATAGTTGACGTTCGGGATCGACATATTGCCCGCCAGCACTGAGCCTTCGATGATTAAAGTTCTCGAATGAAATAGTATCTGTTTTATTCCATCTTCCATTGCCCTCTGACCATACCCAGTTGTGCACTCCATTCGTACCGGCGTTACTCTCGAGAGTAAGCATCAGAGGAGTACCATTTTTGTTATAGGTAGCATGCCCATTGTAGCCACTCCACTCTGAACCTAAACTTGACGTCACAAACTTGTTATCTACACTAACGGCGTATCCTCCATCAAATTGATTCTTGCTATTATTTTTCCCGAACCCCCACGCTCCTTTGCCTGATTGCCACCATTGTTTTACTGCTGATTGCTGGCCAAACTCTGCAATCGAGCCTTCAGGCCAGGCAGTGACATTTTTATTATTTTTACCAACCTCTTGATTAAACAGCCTTGCTGCTTGTCTACTCTGCGGTGTTTGTGGAATTAATGCATTATTAGATGGCTCTTTATTGGGTATTTTCCCTTTCTCCATATCTTGGACAAGTTGTTCCAGATCTTTTTCTTGTCTAGAGGTAAGTTTTTTGCCGTCTTTAAGGAATCGGTTAAAACTAGCTATGGCTTGCTCTTGTGTTAACCCTGATTTGACCATGGCTTGCCCTAATCGTTGGAGTGCTTCAACACCCTTTTCGCCAATTTCTCGTCTGGCACGATTGAGGTTATTGAAATCCTGCATGTTGATAGCGTCATCACTATCTAAGCCATCGTTATCTATGCCGTTTAAGTTAAATCCTCCTCCTTGGGCAGCTTTGTAAGCACTTTTTATCACATCCTGTGCAAACCCTGGCGCTTTTCTTATTTCGTCTCTGAACATCCAGGCTCCTATGAATCCTGCCGCCTTAGCGTAAGGGGATGAAGAACCTTGGCCTATTGCATCGATCATTGCGGTGCCGGTCAAACCTGCCGCACCACGAGACAGCACCTCTTTTAACCCGCCAATTTTTGAGAACACATTAGCAAGTTCAACCGGGTCAGCATTTTTCAAGCTTTTGTACTGTCCTCCTGCTAAGCCTTTTGCGAGCTGTGCCGTTGCTCCTGTTGCAAAAGCTGCTGCGGCGCCATAACCAAACTTTTGAGCTCCAAGCGAAAAACTATCACCAAAATTACGTGCATTGTAAGTCCCATTTTGCGCAGCTCTAATGGCTTTATCTGCTTGGTCTAGTTCTGCTCCACCACCTATTGACCCTATAAAATACCCAAATGGTAAATCTTTTTGCATTTTACCAATGAGATATTCAGTGGCTGCGGTACCTACCGTGCCTACAAACGCTCTTTTAATCGCTCCTGCTGGGTTTTCACCTGGTTTGTAATCATACTGGCCGCCAAAGCCGATTTTGCGACCGAGCGCATTAGTACCCCACGCCGCAAGTGCTTGACCAAAAACATGTCTCATACCAGCCATCGTGTTACTAATGTACGGAACTGCTGGCTTTAAAGCTTCACCAACAGGACCCGAAGGCCAATTATCATTAATATACTGATCCAGGAATGCTTTAAAACCAAATGAAGGCGCGTATGTAATTAGTCCTCCTACCCCTCCAGTTACAACGGCACTTCCGACTTGTGAGGCTAAGGATCTTAAACTTGTATCTCTTATCGCGCGGTTGTGCAACGGACTGCTTGTTTGATCAACATTCACTAACCTTTTATTAAAGTCCTCTTGGCTAAGCCTATTTACCGGGTTTAATCCCGGTGCCTGTCTACTATTTTTAACTGCGTTTATACTTCTTTCCTGTTTTTTACTCTGTATATTATCTTCTTTATTTTTACCTTGTTCATTATCTATTAAATTATTTACTTCATTATTTTTCTTAGTTGGAGCTGTCGCTATTGCCATAACACTTTCTCCTTTTTACTTTTACTGTGGCTTTACTCTTGATATATGATTGAATTAAAGATTTAGCGATGAAGTTATTGTCGACGAGTGTATAAAAGCTCATCATTTATGGTTTGTATTTTGTATTTTGTATTAAATAAATAATTTTGTTCAATTTTTTTAAAATATAGTGATTGAATTATACATTATGAAAAAAATTCCATCATTTTAAATATATATTTTCAACTTAATTTAATAGGTTGTTTTTTATTGAGTACTCTACCATCTCAGCTGTTGTTGATAGATCAAGTTTATGTTTTATATTCTGTCTGTGCGTTTCTACAGTTCTGACACTGATATCCAGTTCTTGTCCTATTTTTCGACTACTCAGACCTTTGGAAACGAGTATGAGAACTGTTGTTTCTCTCTGGCTCAATACGTCTTTTTTATACTCACTTCTTTTCCTGTTTGCAGAAGATTCAAAGAGCGCTTTACTTGAGTTTTGACAAAAATATGTCGCACCTTCATGAACAGCTTTGATTGCATTAATCATTTCCTCTAGTGACACATCTTTCAAAATATATCCTGACGCACCCGAACTCATGACTTGTTGAATATATTCTCTGTTATCATGCATCGTCAAAATGAGAACTTTTATATCGGGGTGATGATCTCTAAACATTTTTGTAGTTTCGATACCGTTAAGTACCGGCATGCTGATATCCATAAGAACAACGTCGGGCTTATACAGTTTCGCATTTTCGAGAGCTTCTGCACCATTCACTGCTGTTCCAGCAACCGTGAGACCAGTTTCATTTTCAATTCGAGCAACAAATCCTTCCAGCACTGCTCTGTGGTCGTCAACTAACAAAATACGGATACTTTCCATGTGTTTTCCCTTCCATATACGTGTTTAGATTGAGGAGGACAGTGAGTTCAGTACCAAGTCCTTTTTCAGTTACAATGTCGAAGTCACCACCTATAAACTCTACTCGCTCACGCATGTTTTTAAGGCCAAGACCGCCACCCTTTATGGCCTCTAGAAAATTAAATCCAATGCCATCATCCCGTATAATGAGTTGGATCTTTTCACCCAGTTGAGAAACAATAATGTCGACGCTTTTGCACTGGCTATGTTTTTCAACGTTGACTAATGATTCTTGAACTATGCGGTAGAGCGTGGTTATTACTTCGGGTGAAGGCTCTATTTTAAGTTGATCTAAGTGTGTATCAACACTAATACCTTTCAACTCTGATATATCTGTTGCTAATAATTCTAATGCTGCGTTTAAACCTATATCATCTAGTGCTGATGGGCGTAAGTTTCTTGATATATTCCTTACTTCGCGTATAGCATTTGAAAGAGAGTGCTCCCCTTTTTTTAAGTGAGCGTTAATATCTTTAATTCCAATATCTGTAAGGTGCTGTGATACTAATTCAATATGGCACTTTGCGGATACAAGGAGTTGGTTTACACAGTCATGTAACTCACGAGAAATATGCTTTTTCTCATCTTCTTGTAGCATGACTGTTCTGAAGGTTAATTCTCTTAATTTTTTGTCCGCAATACGATGCTCATGCAGATTCACTGCGAGCGCAACAACAACAGTTATTATTACAGTCGATATCAAAATAGATAAAATAGCGATATAGGTCTGGTTTATATTCGATTCAACATCCAGTTTAACACTTTCAATTTGCTCACCTATGTCTTCAATATATAAACCTGTTCCTACCATCCAATTCCAGCGCGGCAACCAGATGGCATAGCTCAGTTTTGGTACCACTTCATTAGTTGATGCTTATGCCATAGATATTGATGGAAGCCACCTCCAGATCGCGCAGAGGCAAGAAGACTCTTTATGATGAAATTATCATTAGCGTCCTTTATATTAATTAAATTTTTCCCCTCCAACTCAGGCTTGATAGGATGGGCTAGATTTGTGCCAAATTGATCGTAGACAAAAAAGTAACCATCGCTACCATATTTTAGATCACGTAATATTTTGAGCGCCTGTTTTTTCAGGTTTTCGTCATCTTGCCTAATATCAGAATATAAATAGTCGATACTCTGAATCGCAAGGAGCATATAGTTTTCAAGTGCTTGCTCTTTACTATTGAACATACTGTCACGAAAAGATGACACCTCTTTCTTACCCAAAGACTGTGCCTGATTAATGGTTATCCAGCCAATTAACGCACTGATAACAACGAGAGGGATGACGGTAATAAAGATGATTTTCAGCTTAAGTGGCATACCCTCTCCTTTGAACATTCTTAATACCCCCCGTTTATGCGACTAATAATTTAATGTCTGTACGTCTCGATTAACTCAGTCCGTAAAAGCCTGGGTAAACCAAAATACTCAATAAAACAACTATTTGTATGGCAATAAACGGTAGAACTCCACGATAAATATGGCTTGTTCTTATGCGTTCAGTTGCAACACCTTTGAGATAAAACAAACTAAAACCGAAAGGCGGTGTTAAGAACGAGGTTTGAAGGTTCATAGCAATCAGAATAGCGAACCAAACCATGTTGATTCCGATGAGTTCAGCGACAGGGGCCAGTATCGGAACAATGATGAAACAAATCTCGACGAAGTCTATGAAAAAGCCAAGTAACAATACAACCAGCATTGTCAGTATCAGAAAGCCCCACTTTTCCCCCGGCAATGCGGTGAGCCATTCCTCGACAAGATAGTCACCTCCCGTATACGTAAAGGCCATTGAAAACGCGGTCGCACCAATAAGGATACCAAACACCATCGCAGTGACTTTTACTGTTTCCGTTGCACTTTCGAACATGAGTTTCAGTGAAAATTGGCCATATACTGAGGCTAGGAAGATGGCACCGACACCTCCTAATACTGCAGATTCAGTTGGCGTAGCAATGCCAGCAAAGATGGAACCTAATACAATGATGATAAGAGCGAGTGGTGGAATGATGGCTTTCAACGCATCAATGACCTCTGACATTCGGTCTTGGTCTTGTTGTCGTTCCATTGCGCCTGCTAGCTTGGGGTTAAAGTGAGCATAAATTAGGATGTAGGCAATATAACTTCCTACAAGGATCAACCCGGGTAGTACAGCGGCTTCAAACAAATCGCCAACAGGTATGCCTAATACATCACCGAGTAATATCAGAATAATTGAAGGGGGTATGATTTGCCCTAGTGTGCCTGAAGCACAGATTGTTCCGCATGCTAATTGCTTTGAGTATTGATATTTCAGCATCACAGGCAAAGAAATCAGCCCATTGCCACGACTGATGCACCGACAACGCCCGTTGAGGCTGCCAACAGACAGCCCACTAACACAGTTGAAATGGCCAAACCACCACGAACGCTGCCGAACAATCTTGCCATGGCCTCCAGCAGCTGTTCAGCGAGTCTGGTTTTCTGAAGGACAAGACCCATAAACACAAACAGAGGTACTGCCATCAGAACCGTATTTTCCATCACGCTCATGATTCGAAACGGCATAAAAGCGAATATTTCCATTCCCTCTGCCCACAAGCCGAATATCAGTGCAATACCGCCAAATGTGAACGCTACGGGAAAGCCCAGTAACAGTGCAAATAAGGCAAACACAAACATCACTATACCTGTCATGATGCAGCTCCCGTCGGTTTACTCTCAGAAATGATCCGCTGTATAGCGTTGAGTGATTTGCCCGTACCTACAATCAACAAGAAGAAAAAAGAAACAGGTATCATGCTTTGATTATCCAGCGATGCGACAAGCCACCCGGGTCGCCGCTACTCTCGCCGAGTTGGTATGCTTCCTGAGTAAAGCCCAAACCGTAGAAAAAAATAAGAAAACTAAACGGCAAAAGAAGAAATAGACAACCGAGTAGATCAATAATTGCCTGTGACTTGTCAGTCTGCCGCTCGTAAAAAATATCGATACGAACATGTCCGCCAGTCTTGAGTGCGTAAGGAATGCCCAGTAAGAAGACAGCAGAAAAAAGGTGCCACTCAAGCTCTTGCGAGCCAATTGATACTTGATTAAAGAGGTATCTCATTACGACGTTGTAAAATACATTAAGAACTAGCAATAGAAAGAGACTGCTCGCGAGCCATCCGAGGAGGTCAGCAACTTTATTGATGAGCTCTTCCATGCGAATAAGTGATTTCATGCCCACTCCATGAACAAAAAAAGTACCGGACGATACCCGGCTGATATGTCCGGTCAAAAAATTGTAGGGGAAATAATTATTGGGCCTGAAGATAGGCTTGTTCAGATATAGACGTCCAACGACGGATCTTCGTTAAATATTCGCTTTGGGAATCGAGTATTTTCTTCGCTTGGGCATCATTTTTTGCATAGTTTTCCAGCAGTTCATCATTAGCGCTTTTCAGAGCTGCCAATACATCAGAAGGAAACTGTTTGACTTTAATCTCGGGGTACTCAGATGTCATTTTGTCCCAAGCTTCAGCACTGGCATGCGCATTCTGAACAAACATATCGTAGGATGCCGTTCGCATTGCTATGCGAAGAATCTCCTGTAAATCTTCGGGTAGTCGATTCCATGTTCTTTTATTGATTAAAAATTGAAGTTCTGTCGCAGGTTCATGCCAACCCGTGTAGTAAAAGGGCGCAATTTTGTGGAACCCCATGCGTAAATCTAAACCCGGACCAACCCATTCCAGAGCGTCTATGGTGCGTCTTTCCAAAGCAGTGTAAAGCTCGCCCGGGGCAATGTTTGTGGGGCTTGCGCCGAGTTTAGCGAGCACTTCGCCTGCGAAACCGGGTATGCGCATTTTGAGGCCTTCCAGATCAGCGACTGAGTTGATTTCTTTTTGAAACCAGCCGCCCATTTGGACGCCAGTATTTCCTCCCGGGAATGACAGAAGATTATGTGGTGCATAAACCTCCTCCATCAGTGCCATTCCATCACCATGATAGAACCAACCATATTGTTCTGCAGCCACCATACCAAACGGCATAGTCGTGAAGAATAAAGTATTGGGCACTTTGCCTTTCCAATAATACGAAGCAGAGTGTCCCATGTCGTACTGCCCAGACTTCACCATATCAAACACACCAAATGGGGCTTTATGTTTATTCGATGAATCGATACGGATTTTTAATCGGCCGTTAGACATTCTTTCAGCCATCGAAGCCATATTTTTGCTGGCGTCACCAAAGATGGGGAAGTTGGGCCCCAAGTTTCTGCCAACGTTAGGCGGTATGTTTTCTCTGCGGCGAGCGAAGAAAAACTGAACAGTAACGAAAAACAAACACATCCAAGTTTACCTAGCTTTTTTTTGTCGATTTTTATTTTCTGACGTTGCATGTTGCACTTCCTTATGATGTCCGAAGTTCCAATCTAGGATGCGTAACAAATCAGTAACAAAAAACAGTACTATTTCGCATGTATTGGTAAAAAGTTAATGTGAAATCTACGTAAGGCATTAGTACGTAGTAATACTTATTAAGTGCCTTTAACGATTTGATAAATGTTTAATAAGCGATTTTTTCAGAAGTCAGGGGTTGAATGAGAATAAGCTGATATACGTAAAAATTAATATTTCTTCGTATGTTAATTAATGTGATCGTTATTGAAGATATTATCGACTAGTTTGTAATCAGAAATAAATAATGTGATTGCTATATGATATTTGTCATTTGAAGTGTGAGTAACAATTGCGATATCGATGATGGGTTTTGCTTTTATCCCTTCTATTAAAGTGCTTCCAATATGTTGAATGTACTCTTCTGCAATCCGGATAATGCTAACTATTTAACTCTTCAAATATTTTTCTGCTAATTCTTCCAGCACCAGTGACAAGCTAACTTGAAAGAGCCATAAATTAAACAAGGCGGTAATGTTTGCCTCTCATAAGTGAAAATCCAGCCTTGTATGTACAAACAACCTGAATATACAGCTCTTCTCAGCCTCTCAGAAAGTAAGGTGGCACTTTTGCGATCGGAGCTGGTTCAATAGACATTTGTAGTGCCGCTAGCAGTGTTTCTATTGCTGGTGGTTGAGGTAATCGATGATTCGGTCACCCACCACAACCTCCGTACCACTTCGGCCAGAAGATAGAAATACGTGGTAGCCAGTCGGATTGTTCGGAGCATCAAACGTCTCGAGTGAAACAACATCACTAGTATCCCCTAAGAAGTGGGGTTTACTATAACTCTGCAATTGGTCTAAGGCATCGGTGACTATGACAGATGCCCTTTGACGGATATTCTTAGGTAACTCATGGCGATCGGCAAACTTCGGCCCAATGCTGGAGAGATAGGCGCCATCTTTTATCCAAGACGCATCTAGAATTGGCTTCGGAGAGCTGGTCGCACAAATGATAATATCTGCGGTTTTTACTCCCTCTTCGACCTCATCAATCACGACACAGTCAAATTTATTTTTATACTCTCGAATTATCCGATCACGAAGTGTATTCGCCTTTTCTTGAGTGCGATTAAATAGAATCACTTTTTTGGGATTTCTTACCGTTAAAGCCGCTTTAAGCTGATAATAAGCGTGGTGGCCAGCACCGATAAGGCAAATTGTTTCAGCTTGTTCGCTAGACATCATACTCATCGCATAGCCATTAATTGCAGCCGTTCGAATGACACCAAGTCTTGAGCCGACAATCAACCCTTTCAGTTTGCTTTCAACGGATGAATAGACAGCAACAGTTTGATCTGTGTCTGTTCCATTGCGATTTGGGTATGTATCGTAAACCCTGAAGCCAATGGATTGAGAGGTCGCTAATTCGGCGCCGATGGTAAAGGTTAAGCTTCCTTCACCAGCACTCACGGTATGCTTGGTGGAGAAATAACATCACCATTTTTCGCTGATTTAAAAAATTCAGATACTGCATTGATTGCAACTTCAAAAGGTACGCTCTCTAAATCTTTATCTAAAATGATATTCAATTTTGACTCCTGTATGTAAAAGCAACCTAAAGTCGACCAAGATTTGTATTCTCTTGGTTTGCGTTCTTAAAAATCATGTTTGCTTTATCAACAGATACTCTTCCACGATAAAGAATATGCGGTGTTCGAAAGAAGTTGAGGGGTGTTTTGCCCAAGGCGAACATGTCTTTGTAATAGTTTATTGTTTGGTCGGGAATGTTTTTGAACTGTTGACCACTTTCTAAATCAATTGAGTGGTAGTGTTCGGCCTTCTCGCTCCAGTCACCAAACACTTGGTTGGGTGACCAAAAGAGTGCCATTTTACTGAGTTCGAATGCCTGTGTTGTTACTTCAAACTCAAACCATTTTCCTAAGTTGTGTACTTGATAACCTATGTCGTTTAGCGCTCGCATAAATTTTTCAGGATGGATTGGTGTGAAGTGTAGGACGTCATTCCAAAAGCAATTAAGAGGTAAAACTTTTCTGTTTAATGCAGCAGGGCGAGTCGCATACTTTTGTACATGGTGTTTGTAAAGAGCGGGGGATTGCTGTTTTAGTTCGTTCAGCGGGACGAGCTCGCTGCCGTCTAAATTGCTGGGTACCCGGTGATATATTTTCACGTTCTTTGCTCTTTATTTGTAGATTTCAGACACAAAGTTTACATTTTTGACTAAAAAAGTTTACAGGCATTGGTTGATATTTCGACTGGTAACCCAATTAAAGCCTGAGGAAAAGCACTGTAAATCCTGGAGGCATAAATGGAATACCTTGTGGCGGTCGTTTTATTCGCGGTGTCATCATCGGCGACGCCAGGACCCAATAATTTGATGGTGATGACGTCAGGGCTCAATTTTGGCGTCAAAAGAAGCCTTCCGCTGTTAACAGGCATTTGTGTTGGCTTTGCTGTCATGCTTTTGGTCGTGGGACTGGGGTTTGGTCAGCTATTTGAGATGTATCCTGATTTACACCTCTGGATAAACTGTATCGGAACGGCTTACTTACTTTATCTCGCTTGGTTAATTGCCCGCTCTGGTGATGTTGGTGATTCAGAACGACAAGCTGTGCCAATGACTTTTATGAAAGGCGCGTTGTTTCAATGGGTCAACGCCAAAGCTTGGGTAGTGGCAACGGGAGCCATTGCTGCCTTTACCACTGTGGGGGCAGGGTATTATGCTCAGAATCTCACCATTAGCCTGACATTCCTTTTGGTTTCATTTCCAAGCGTGGGTATTTGGCTACTCTTCGGCTCAATGATTAAAAGCGTATTGAAAAAGACACGTTATAGAAGGTGGTTCAATTACTCCATGGCCATACTTTTGGTGTTGTCTGTTTTCCCTGTGATTAAGGAGATTTCTTCCACACTGTTTTAGGCATATCGATGAGATTTGAGCGTTGGGTATGAGCAAACAATGGGGTACTACGCAATGGAAAATCAGTCCATTTGATCATTGCGTAGAAGAAAGAGGGGTAACATTTCCTGTGTTGTCTCGTATTTCTTTGCTTTTAGACTGATTAAACAAGATTAATCATGCCTGTCTTTACAACCACATCCTGAAACAGGGTCTCGAACTCTCGCTGTGCATTGTCGAGCACGACGATCATTGTTGCAGCGGCTGAATATTTTCCTTCTTTAATTGCATTCCTTAGCCTGTACTGAATAGTTTCTATCTCCTTCCTTTTACTACTCAGTGTCGGATTATCTTGCATTGTTGGCTCTCATTTATCGATTACTTAAATAATGAACGGTGTTTTTATACACGATTAGTGGTCGAAATAAAACGGAAAACTGATCTTTTTTCGGGTTGGTTTTTCATCGGTGAGAAATCAAAGGGACTGAAGCGAAAAGGTGTAAAACCTGCTATGCAAGGTTGGAATTACTTGTTAGAGAAAGCCTACATGACAATGTCTGGCATGTAGGCTTTATGATTTTCTATGTAGTCAAGATGACTCACTAACTCTCTTTGTCCGTTTCGTTACCAGGGTAGTGTAAATACACGGGCTCTGAGTAATTCGGGACGTGATCATAGGTAAATACCGCGTAGTATTTAGCTAGATCGTTGTTACTGAAGTTATCCAGTGTGTATTCGTCTTTCCCGCCATACAGTTTAACGCCATCATGGGGCGAGCGAGGGGGATGGAACCGATTCCTTACGACAAAGCATCCAACGAAATCCTCCTCTTCGGGGTTGCTCCACGTCAGCTTTATTTGGTTGTTTTCAAGCGAATAACTTAAATCAGTAGCAGGTGAAACAGGGTGATTTCTTCGATTGATGTAATGAATAACCAACTCTGATGAGGGGGAGTCAGTACTGTCTATACGCCACTGAATCAATGCGTTCTGTGCTTGAGATTCAGCGGTCGCACGAATCAAGAAGTAAAACGGACGCTTCTCTGCATGTAATCTTCCCAGTTCGCTCAGGCTGTAGCTATCAAAAATAAAGTAATGTGTGCTTTGATCTTTGAGCTGACTGTTGCTGACTTCGTAGCCAATATATTCGATTTTGGTTCGCTTTCGGACACTTTGATAGTCAACGTCTTTAAGTTCGACCAGTTCAACGGTAAATCGAAGGTCTTTGCCCGTTGCGAGCGCATTCTTATTACATAGTTTCAAATACGCCTTGGTGAAAACTGTTTTTGATGGCTCAGGTAATGTCTCTGGCGAGAATTCCATCTGTCCGTAAACGATTCTGCCATTGGCATCGAAGCCAGACGCCAGCTTTGATTCAGTGACTTCTTCCGCGCAAATGGTATTGACCGATGAAGGAGCTAAGGCGAGTCGTGTTTGTGGCAGTTGATAGACCAAATCAAGGTTTGGACGGTAATGTAAGCCGCTACCGAAGGGCCCGTACCCTATATCGAACTGCATAACTTGCGAGTTATTACCGAGCGGCAACTGATTCGGGCCTTGTATACGTAACAGCACTTTTCCACCCGCGACCAATGTTTCGAGGAGCTCCCGTTCGACGCCATTGAAGTTCCACTTAAGCCAGATCCTTGTGTCATTCTGTCAGATTCAATGGTGACACCGAGAGTGTGGAGTGGCTTCGCGTCAGCAATTTGTTGATAATCCTGAATATCGGTGATGGACTCAGGATCAAGCAATGAAACAGACCATTCGCCATACTTTTCAATTTTCGCGTTGACCCGATTCATCGGGTAGAGAGAGAAGCAGGCACTCAGTATATTTGAGCCGTCTTCAATACTGCTGATATCAAAACCAATCACGCCATAACTGATACCACGTTTGCTGTCGACACCGCTGAACATCGAGTTGTAGCCAAAGTGCTCTTTATTTTTCGTCCCTCCATTTTGACCAACGTAGCCAACGTATTCTTTAGAAGGGAAAACAGTAAGTGCACACTCATTGTCAGCCAGTTTGGTTTTTAGCCGTAACTCAGGGCTGAAAGGTGATTTAATTCGGGTGACTTTATCGACTGCACGGATATTGTAGAAATAGAACTGGCCGCTTTTTAGCTGTGTATCGCGGAAGGAAAGCGACTTAGTAACAGTGACCATATTTTCTTCACTGCACATGTTCTTGTTGGAATCACTTCGATAAATTTCGAAATATATATCGTCGCCTTCCGGGTATTGCCACTCTAACGTGACACTGTCATGTTCTATTTCAGCGATTGTGAAGTTCTGTACTCTACTTGGCGCGGCGGGCGAATAGTTGATCGCCTCGCTCAGAGCGTGAATAAGAGCGGGAATATTCTCATCAATACTCTCCGTCATATTCTTTAGGTAGTCAGGAATATTTCTGGTACCCACCTCGACAACGGTTGCCAGTATGCCCTTATGGTAGTAGTACTCCCTACCACTACCATGAATAAGGTTGGCGGGCGGTTTTCCACGGTGAATGCCGTATTGTCTGCCCGTGACTTTCTGAATCTCATGATTCATGTTCGCGCAAAGTGCATTGAGGTCAGTGCCGTCGATTTCGGCTTCATGATTAAACTTATGGGCGGGGAAAAAGACATTTCCCTGACTGTGATAGTCCAATGCAATACGAATATTTGGATGACCGTCTACGAAGTCACGTATGGCGCAGGTCTCAGGCTCAGAAAAGGCGTGGGGACCGCCATAGGTATTCGACGCTGTGTTCTGATTTCGCATGAACTTGGCATCAAAGTTGCGGTTTAGGTCAACACCAAATGTGCCGTCGCCATTATTACGTCGGTTTTTTCGCCAGAAAGAGAAGTGGTTTCGTGAGAATTCGAAGCCATCTGGATTTAGGCAGGGCACCATGTAAACGGTGTTGCGACTCAACGCTTCGCGTAGCTTGGGATTGAAACGATAGTTATCAACGACATATTGAATGAATTTGATGGCGAGTTCATTTCCAATCCATTCTCGTGCATGGATTGAGCCAGTATACAACATGGCAGGTTTATCATCAGCGTATGCGACTTCATTCGATATTGTCATCAGCATGATTGGTCGACTTTCCCACGTTTCGCCGATGCTCTGAAGGCGGAAAAGATGGGGGTGTTCTCGCATCGTTTTTTTCAGAAAATCGATGGTTTCCTGATAAGAAGCATATTGGACTTTCATGTTACCTCCCTAAAAAAACACCGGAATAGAATTCCGGTGTTTAAGTGGATTCAAGGCGCTTTCTTATGCGGTCAGGTATTTCTGAGACCAGCTCTCAAGGATCAGCGCGAGTTTTTTCTGTTTGAGGTTTTTCACGACACAAAGGGTTTGAGGGTCAGTATTGATGGCCTCGACAAAGCCCTGAGCTGAAAAGTGATCAATGATGTCTTTCACCATCTTCTCGCCAATACCTTTAATGTCAGTCAGAAATTGACGTAATTGCTCATCATCAAACCCTGCTGGCTCATAACTACCAAATACATTCTGAGACTGTTCATCTGCACCAGGCATTGTCTGAATTTTCTTGGCTTCTATTACTTTTGCGGGCAGCTTGAAATTGTCCTGACGGTTCCATATCTCGCTGGGCCACTCTTCTTCTGGGCAGTATTGTGTGTCGACAATGGGGAAACCCATTTCATCAAGTTGATTGAACAGCTCATTACTGTCTTGGCTTGGGGTATATTTAGCGAAAGTAATGTGGCGCATGGTTCTCAGCAGGCCAGAGTCAATCTTGCCGAGTTCTTCCCAGTTGAACATTGGGATATGCGGCTTCCTGAACTTGCCGTCTGACAGAAGCCACATCAGGTATTGGCCAATCCAGTCTCGAATATAAGGGAAGGCTGCAAACGCAGTAGCACATTCAAGAATACGGAGCTTTCCATCTTTACCTAATGCGATATCACAGGCCCAGTACTCGGCGTTGGCTGCTTTTGATGCGCGAACAGCAAGGTCAAGCACGTCTTCAGGCACATCTTGATAATCCATACTTCCACCCTGCTGGTGTTTGTCAGCCACTCACCTTTTGGCGGACGACGCCAGAAAGCACAGACGGGCTTATGACCAACCAGCATAACGCGTATATCGGCTTCCATTGGCACAAAATCTTGCACATAAACCGGATAATACTTTCGTTCCCAAAGCAGTTCTTTGGCTTCTTTGTAGCTGTCGACCTTATGAACAAAGTAGCCCCCGTAGTTTGATGGGCCATATGAACGCTTGATGATCTTTGGGTAATCGGTGTTCAAAAAGAACGTTTCTGCCTGCTCTGGGATATAAAAGATCTCAGTCTTTGGTACTGGCAAATCATACTTATGACAGAAGTGCGTCACGTTCTCTTTCGATTTGTTAGAGAACTGGCTGTCCAGAGACGGCAAGAAGCGCACATTTGGTAGCTTACGGGCTATTTCACGGAAGGTTTCATACGCTGTTGCTGGAATGTTACCAATCAGAATATCGATATTCTTGCGCTTCACTTCTGCAATGAATCTGTCTTTGTCATTGCCCCAGTGATAGGTGACGGTTTCAATTTTTTCCGGCCATCCTTTGAAGTTTGATTTATCAAAAAAACGAAGGACGTAGTCCAGATATAGCAAGCCAAGTTTCGGGAGTTTTTTATTATTTTTCATTGTTTTTTACGCAACCTTGATCGTTTGTTCGCGTGCTTTGTAGTGCACTGTTCGTTCCAGTAGGTTGACCAGTGCGTCGATTTTGTGTTGATTGAAATTGATACCCAGCTGCTCTTGTTCAGGCGTCGCGAATGCAGGGATAGTGTTCACTTCCAGAACGACGTACTCTTCTCGTTCCTGGTCGTAAATGATGTCGACACCTGCGATCTCGAGTCCCAGTATTTTGGCCGATTTGATGGCCAACTCGATCACTTCTTGGTCTGGTTCTCTCACAAACACTGAACCGCCACTGGTGATATTGGTCTTCCATTCGCCCTTTGGTGCTTTGCGTCCATAACAGCCGACAAACTTACCGTCGACAATATCAATGCGATAATCCGTGTTGTCATAAGTGACAAATTTTTCAAGATAAAAATAGCGAAGCTCGGTTTGTTCAATAAATGGCAGAACCGTCTTTAGCGCGTTTTCACCTTCGATTTTGACGATGCCTGATCCGCCCCAGCCATCGACAGGTTTGTAGATCATTTTCCCGCCAAAATCCGTCATCGCTTGCTTTAAGCCCTCATAATCATCTCTGCCTACCAGACGATAATCAGGGGTTGTTACACCATGAAGATTAAGTAGATGTGAGGTTTGAAATTTGTCTTCAGCAATGGCGAATGAATCAAAGTTATTGATGGTAGGGGTGACGTGACTAACCATTTGATACAAATAACGCTGATAAGGTGTTTGCTCTCCCGCGTTATAGCTGAGAAACGCATCTAGCTCATCCATTGATACGCCATTACAATTGATCGCACCATTTTTTACCTGAGCATGCTTAAGGTCTAAGCCTGTGATGCACTTTATTCCACGATCTTGAAGTTTGTGTACAATTTTTCTCTGAATTTGTTCCCCACCTCCATTTCTATATAACCACATCCCCACAGTGCTCAAAGACATATGTTTACTCCTTAAAAAAATAGGCTCTCACAAATTTGCGAGTAGGCTAAAGGATCTTAAAAATAAATTATGTGACCTCGTCGTTAAAAAATGAGGTTGATTTTTAATTAATAAAATCATTCACTAAGCGACGCTAATTTTACAAATCGCTTGCATTAAAAACATACAATAAAAAAGGTATTAATCGTGTCAGATATGAAGGTGGAATTAAATTTTCATGAATTGGCTGAGCTTATTCTTTGTAATTCTTACACCCGTAATAAAACCGGTGTAGACCAGCATGGTCTACAAATGATCGAGAAATTTTCTGAAATTGGTTTTGCTGTCGAGAGATTCAGTCGAGAGAAAATCGGCGACCATTTGCTTTTTAGCTCACCTAAACGAGACGGCAAAAAAGTACTTCTTCTTGGACACTTGGATACCGTGTTTCCACCTGACACCTTTACTGATTTTTCTCAGGACGAAGAGTGGATATATGGGCCAGGTGTATGTGATATGAAAGGCGGGAATTTCGTCGCGCTGACGGCTTTAAGGGCTTTACATCGCCAATTCTCGTCTATCTACAACATTGATATGTTGCTTGTAAGCGATGAAGAGACGGGCAGTGATGACAGCCGGGAGCTTACCGCAAGATTAGCAGCTAACTACGATTGTTGCCTTGTGTTTGAAGCGGCAGGAAAAAACCATGAAGTGGTTATTGGCCGTAAAGGAATAGCCACCTTTAATATTGATATTAAAGGGGAAGCGGCCCATGCGGGCAACCATTATGAAGACGGTATTGATGCCAACGCCGTGATGGCAGAAATACTACTGGGCTGTAAAGCATTAACAGACCTTCAACAAGGAACAACGGTAAACCCGGGGAAAGTCTCAGGTGGTATTGGTGCGAATACGATTTCTCCTCACGCCACTATACATGTAGAGGCACGTTTTACTAACCAAAGAGAGAAGGAACGTGTTCTTCAGAGTATGGAGCTCTTGTGTGATGAAGTTCAATCTAGTGGTGTGGAAGTTACGCTGTCTGGCGGAGTTCAACGTGATGTGATGGAGCCAAACCTTAAACAGTCTCAATATGTTAAAAAATTTAGTCAATTAATAGGGTCGCCACTTCTGACTGAATGTCGGGGCGGGGTGAGTGACGCAAATGTTACAGCAGGTGTGGGAGTGCCAACAATTGATGGCTTTGGCCCGTTTGGTGATGGAGACCATACGATTCATGAACGTGCATCTAAGGAAAGTTTTTTAAGGCGTATTCGCGAAGTAACTCTTATTCTCAAATACTTAATGACACAATAATAAATAAATTAACCCCATCAGTTTATTCTGGTGGGGAATATTCATTAATTATGACTATATATATAAATACTCACAGATAAATAAAGATAAAACCTAGAAGTTATTAGTTGATTAAATTTTTTCTTAAAATATAAAAGCGATCTCGATCATCTTAATATGCGATTTTGTATTTTCTATTAACATTTAATTAAATCGTGTTAACAAATTAAACGCCTACATGTGATCGCCGGCTTAGTTCAAGGTATCGAAAAGTAATTGTGTACAATGTTAATGGGGAGGCCCTACTTCTCATGATAGGGCCTCAACCAAAGCGCAATCGTTATTTATGCCAAAAAAGATGAACACAAAATGAAAAGGTCTTGGGTTCATATTGCGATGATGGGGATTAAGGCTTTTGTTTTTCGGTTTCTCTTTGATTTCTGGTTGGGTAAGGGAATTTTATCTGGCCGATACGAATAACAAAAACAGTCACAGCCAGTATCAATGCCGCTGCAGCAACAGCTGTAATACGAAGGTCGTCCATATTCTTCATATCGAGGATAAGGTAGCGGGCGAGTGCAACTATGGAGATATAGAGCGGCATTCTAACCGGCACTTTTCCTGACTCAACGAAGTTTGACACCATGGCAAGCACTTCAAGATAAATGAACAACAACAGTAAATCAGCGATGGCAACACCACCCGCTGTTACTATCACTGCGATTTCTTGCCCAATTGCCAGTAACGTCGCCAGTGCGATAATTATCACCACACCGTATTCCGCTACCTTGATGATTTTTAGTCCACTTTGTCTATCCATAGCTTCTCACTCTTTCCCTAAAACCCCAGTTTATGCATGAATAGGCGCGAGTTTTGTCTGAGGGCTAATACAATGCAGGCATGATTGCTCTGAGGTAAAGACTCTAGTGTTGCTGGAAATCAATATTCATAATGGTTTCTATTAGCAACGAAAGTGGGGCTGGCTGATGTTTCCGCTGCCTGTACAGCAAGTATGCCTGTGATGAGGGATGAGTATATTCCGGCATAAGACACGTCAGTTGGTCGGATACTGCGTTGGCATGAAAGACAGGAATGGCGGCGATTCCAACACCTGACACAACGGCACTGATCAGCATTTCGACATCATTGACCCGCATTTTCGTTTTCGGCCTGACGAGTTTGGCCTCACCGTCTTTATAAAGTGTGAGTACTGGAGACGTAGTGAGCGTTAGCCAACGATGCTGCTCAAGATCAGAAATCGTCTGCGGTAGATCATGTCTTGCTAGGTAATCAAAGCTGGCGTAAATCTTAAAGTGAGATTCGAAGAGTGGGCGTGCAATTATGTCTGTGCGCTTTGTTGTGTTGAATGCAATGACAAGATCTCTATCGGTTTCTGGCACGACGTCGCCGAGTGTCAGCTCGATATCAATAGTGACTTCTGGATATTGCTTGAGGAATGCCTCGACATGTGACGAAATCTGATTTCGGTACATGCTATATGGCAACAGTAGCCTTAGGTGACCAGAGACTTGTCCTGCCTTTTGTAAAAAGCTTTCGATCTGGTTTTCTGTTTGACGCATTTCTGACGAAATGCGTTGATAAAGTTCTTCACCGTGACTGGTTGCAACCAGCTCTCTGCTCTGTTTCTCCAACAATTTGACGCCGAGTCGTGCCTCTAACTGTGATAATCGCCTTGAGACCGTTGAAACGGGTAGCCGAAGGTGTTTAGCGCCTCGCTGGAGTGAACCGAGTTCTACGATTGAGCAGAACAAGTAGAGATCATCAATGTTTCCAAATATGGAATTCATAATTGAAAATATCCGTATTGTTTCCAATTAATGGAAATATTAATCTACAGGATAGATCACATCATTAATAGGGTAAGAACATGACGAGACAACAAGCATTTTTGATAACCCTTCTTTCGTCGCTGTGTATGGCATTTTTTATGTCGGGAATACTGACCGCGATTAACACCGGTATAGACTACCAACTGCTTTTTCGCTGGATGCACAGTTTCGCAATTGGTTGGCCTATCGCCTTCCTGATAAGCTTTCTGCTATTACCTAAAGTTCGCACACTGGCTTTATATCTCGGTCGACCCAATAGATGATTGATAAATAGCCCAGTCATTGGAAGGGAGGATCGTGGACAAATTAGCCATGTAGAACACCAATACCAATTTGTGATTGACATCACGCTTCAAGGCGTTGCCTGATGCCTTTCCAGTTTTAACCACCACTGGTACTCACCATGAAAAGTCCTCTTTTTGTGCTTTCCGCACTTGCCTTGTCTACCTTTTCGCCTTGTTCTATTGCTTGGAACTATCAAGGGCACGTAACGGTTGCGCAGATTGCTTACCAAAACTTGGACAAGGATGTTCGACAAAAAGTTGATGCGTTTACAAAGAAAGCGTATCAATCTCTCCCTGAACATATTCTGGAGAAAATGAATCAACTAGAAGGGGCAAGTCAGTTTGCTCGTTTGGCTATGGTGCCTGATTTGATCCGGAAGATGCCAGCAAGTGATGTTTGGCTAACCATGGGAGAGCGTATTCCTGACCGATTGAAGCATTGGGACGACAAAACGACAGGGGCATGGCACTACATCAATCAGGCTTATCCCGCATCGTCTACTTGTGGCTTCACTGTTCAGCCCAATATCAAATTGGTGAATGATGCGCTGTATGCGTCGTTCAAAAACAACCCCCAGGCTGCCAGTATGATGTTTCTGAGTCATCTTGCTGGTGATTCACATCAGCCAATGCATGCTGTCACAAAGAGCACCAGTAGCTTGCTTTGTCTGTCTGATTTTGGCGCCAATAAACATCGGCTTGATGTCCCTCAGAAAGACCTTCACCATCTGTGGGACAGTGGCCTAGGCTTTCTTGATCAACCATTAAACATTGATGTAGTGGCGACAGAGCTTCAGGCTGAGTTCCCGAAATCAGATTCGTTCGAGCAAAGTGATGTGTCTCTTTGGTTGAGGGAGAGTTACCAACTTGCTGATTTTGCCTACAGTGTGGAAAAAGGCAGTACGCCGAGCGACGTGTACATGGAAAGAGGAACAGAGTATGTGAAGCAACGGCTTGTGGAAGCAGGCTACCGACTTGCTGGCGAGCAAAGCTCAGCACTCTGACAAGGAAAAGCAACCGGAGAGCTTAATGCTCTCCGGTTTTATATTGACGTATCATCTGCTGCTCAGATTATCGAATTCTTCGTCTTCCTCATCGTAGAATTCCTCTTTCAGCAACATCTCGTCATCATCATCGTCGTCATGAGAACCATCACCAGCTACTGCATTTAAGGCTGGGTTGGTATTGTCGCCCTCGTCCTCAATATAGTCTTCAGGCATTACGACTACGACATATTTCCTTGTTACTGGGTTCCAGACAACTTTTCTGAATCGATCGTCATCAGGCGCGCGATGAAATACAGCTTGGCGTTTGCCAACATCACCTAAGTAACCAGCACCACGTGCGCCTTCCGGATGTTCATGTGTTTCAGCCATTGCACCCGGTGTAGACAATGCCGAGGCACCGACAGGGGGTTTGCTTGCAACAAAAGACATGGAATGCTCCACTACGTATTTTCAAATACAATTAACCAGCGAATTGCGGGCTAATGTGTGTGAGTGCTTTGAGCGGGTAGAAAGTTCCCGTCAGGTATGACGAAAAGTGCAAGATGATGGGATCCAAATCCGAGGATAAGATCCAGGGAGGACTCCCCGGATAGCGTTAGGCAAGGCTTAGGCCGCCGTCGATGACGAGAGTGTGGCCGATGACATATTTTGCTTGCTCAGAACACAGCCAAGATATTGCCGATGCAATTTCAGAGGCTTCTGCAAATCGACCAGCAGGCACTTTCATGGCTACTGCCTCCCTGAGCATTTTATTCGATTTTTCAGTTCCTTCTTCCCAGCGGGGTGTCCAAGTCACGCCTGGGGCGATGGCATTGACACGTATTTTTTTCTTGATTGCTTCGATGGCGACAGAGCGTGTGAGTCCCTCTAAGCCGTGCTTTGCTGCTGCGTACATTGCTGCCGTCGGAGTCGGTCGGAAACCATTTACGGAGCTGACATTTACAATAGCGCTGTCTTCTGACATCAATCCAAGTTCGTATTTCAGGCAGAGGGCGTGGGTCCAAAAATCGCCAATTAACGTGCCATACAGTGCATCAATACCGACATCTTCATAGTTTCCTTTTGAGGCAAGTTTTGGTGATGCATTGTTTACAGCGATATCGAGGTGCCCATAATTCTCTCTGATGTAAGCGAACATGCTATCTACGCGTTTTACATCTTTGAGGTCAACGCAAAGGTAGTCTACCGCTGATAAATCTGGGTGTTCTGCCAGTACTTTGTTCCAGTTCTCTTCAGTGCGTGAGCAAGTTAATACCCGATAGCCAAGCCCACTCAATTGAATTATCGTTTCCAGACCAATCCCGCTGGTACCGCCGGTTACAAGTGCATTTTTCATACGCTACTCCTTTAGCCGCTTTTGCGCTGGAATTCACCTTCGATTACTGTCCCAGCAGGGTTGCCGCGTGGTTTTCTGTTCTGAAGTGTTTGGTAGTGGCGGTTAGCCAGCGTCACCAACACATCTAATTGGTAGCGGATACTACCGCGCTTGTCGCTCAATAAGCGCCATGAAGCGTCACAGTAAATAGTGGGCTTATCGGATGTCATATTTATTAATACCTTACGGATATTCTGGTAGCAGCTCTGCGCTGTTTTCGGGTCCGAGGCGTAGGCGTAACTAATGCATTCTTTCCACTTAGGGTGTTGAAGCATTTTCCACACTCTGTTTGCAGCAACCACACGATCACGCAAGGTTAACTTTGTTAGCTTGTTATTGATGTGTTTTCTGCGAGCATTATTTATCCAGTCTTTCAGCCATTGCTGTTTTGATGCAATGTGCGTAATTAACGGCAGAGCTATTACATAGCTAATCAGTTCTATACATAACAATGTTTGGTAAAAAGACTCGTGAGACAAACCATGAAATATAATGGTTGCCGATACCATCAAAGTAAAAAATAAAAACAATGATGACACGCCAAATCGAATATTCCACTTGGCCATAGATATAAAATCAGGCATTTTTCGGATTAGGCGTCCGTACGAAACTTTGCCGATTACGAAATCAGAAAAATAGGGAACAGTGAATCTTGGTGTCTTCATAGGCTCCTCCCGTCATCAAAACTTCATCGGTTTAACATCAATTTAACGCATTTCTGTCTATTTTTGTTACATATGTCCCGATAAATTTGCATATTGATTGCGAGATCTCATTTTTGCGAAATGGTCCTCCTACCACTTATTACAATGAGATTAATTATCATCTGGGTGATTTTCTTTGTACGAGAAAATAAACCATAGTCAGCGCTGATGGGGGTGTAAGCCTATTCTTAATTAACTCAGAAAATTATTTATAAATTTCTTTTTAAGCTATGTAAATTTACTTTGAAAATTAATTTGGCGAAATATCTTTTGAATATCTATTCGTAATTTATATTAATTTATTCTTATGTGCGTGTTGGATGAGTTCAATAATTGAACGAAAGCCAGATCGCTTCTTCATACGAAGCCGGTGTGTTTCAACTGTACGTACGCTTATTTGTAACGTTTCTGCAATCGATTTATTGCTGGCACCTTCTGAGATCAAGGCAAGGATTTCCATTTCGCGCTTTGTTAGGTTCCAGCCGCTACCTTCACTATTGTCAGATGCAGATAAGGTTTCATCGAAGTTTGTCTCTGGGGTGATGATTCTGTCCCCTGACGCAATGATAGCCAGTGCATTAACCAAATCAGTGATTGGATCACCTTTAAGTAGGTAACCGGCAGCCCCAGCTTCTATGACTGCATCAGTGATGTCTTGGTCAGCACAGGCAGTGAAAACAACAACTTTGGTTTTCGGTTTGAGGTTATTTGCCGCATGAATAATATCAATGGCTGTGTTATCAGGCAGTACGAGGTCTGTGATAATAATATCAGGCCTGAGGAGAGAGGCTTTCTGTATGGCTTGTTTAACGGTGGTTGCGCTGCCGACAACCGAAAACGTACCAAACTTTTCAAGGTGATTAATTAACCCGTCTTGAAGTAACGAATGCGCATCAGCCAAAAGTACCCTAATCATTATATTTCCGCGTTAAAACAAGCAATTAAAATAGGTTAACGCGTTTATGTTTCGAATCCATGCGATCGATATTGCTTAATGTCTACAAATTCGATGTAAGTGTATGGAAATGCATGCTTTCTTGTTGAAGGAGCAGCTGGGCGACACCCAGCTGCTTGAGGGGAAGAAAAGTCGTTAGTCTTTTTTCGATTTTGTATTGCTTCTGAGCTCGTCCAGTTGTGTGACAGCCTTGCCAAGCACCGTATTTGCTTTGTATTTGCCTTTGGCATCAAGTTTGCCGGCGGGTAAGCCTAAAAGTAGCTCCATTGCCTCGTGAACATGGTCAATCGCATAAATCTGGAATTGGCCTTTCTCGACGGCGTGAACAACATCTTTTCTCAGCATCAGGTTATGTACATTCGACTTCGGAATGATCACGCCCTGAGATTGCTTG
Source organism: Veronia nyctiphanis (assembly GCF_004116385.1). Classification (GTDB taxonomy): domain Bacteria; phylum Pseudomonadota; class Gammaproteobacteria; order Enterobacterales; family Vibrionaceae; genus Veronia; species Veronia nyctiphanis. The sequence continues at coordinate 30,938 of NZ_PEIB01000040.1, forward strand.
GGACCTTTGATGGTGCAAACATCAAAGAAGCCTTCAATTTTCTCATTGACGCCACCTATGGGTTGCGCTTCACCAAACTGATTCATTGAGCCTGTGATTGATAAATCTTGCCGTACAGGTATCCCTGATATGGCAGACATCACGGCACAAAGCTCTGCCATTGATGCGCTGTCACCATCAACGCCGTTGTACGATTGCTCGAAAGTGAGGTGCATGGTCAGAGGTATTTTGGCTTTCTTACCCAGCAGTGAGGTAAGGAAGGCCGTCAGTATCATCACCCCTTTGGAGTGTATGTTGCCGCCCAAGCTGGCACTGCGCTCAATATCCAACACTTGCCCTTCGCCATATGCCGTTGTGGCAGTAATACGATTTGGGCTACCGAAGCAGAAGTCGTTAGTGGCAAGTACAGACAGTGCATTTACTTGTCCAACCGCTTTGCCTTTGGTGTCAATCAGCGTAGTACCGTTATGAAAGCCTTCCATAAAATGGTCACGCAGGCGACTGACACGCATATCACGGTTAGCGAGGGCTTTCTCAACGTGCATGGCGCGTATCATATTGGCTTTACTTTGCGCGGCATGATAATTCGACTCCCGCAGCAAATTCGCAATATCGCCTGAGTGAAGTGATAACTTCTTCTGATCCTCGGCACGTCTTGAACTGTGCTCGATGATTCGTGCGATGGCGCTTTTATCACAATGGCGCATGTTTTTATGATGACAAATGCTAGCGATGAACTGGGCATATTTTTGCTCAGAGTTATCATCCCTTTCCATATCATCTTCAAAATCGGCAGTAACACGGAATAGCTCGGCGAATTCCGGGTCGTAATTTTGCAGCGTCCGATATGTTTGGTAGTCACCAAACAAAATGATTTTGACATCAAGTGGGATAGGCTGGGGGTCGAGAGATATTGTACCGCTCAGACTGACTTCCCGCTCAAGCGAGCTAAGTGTGATTTGTTTCGAGCTGAGTGCTCGCTTAAGTCCATCCCAAACATAAGGTCGTTCGAGCACTTTGATGGCATCAATCAGAAGTACGCCGCCATTTGCCTTGTGAAGGCTACCGGTTCGGATGAGTGAGAAGTCGGTGAAGACTGTCCCTTTGAACGTGGCATTCTCAACGTAACCAAAAATATTGTGGTAAGACGGGCTGTCTTCGATAACAACCGGGTGTTCACCCTCTTCCTGTTCAACGAGAATATTGACCTGATAGCGACGTGGCATTTTCTTATCGAGAGCGGCATATGCCAAAGCCGCCTGGTCTTCATCTTCCTCAAGGAAAATATCCATATTCTCGATAATGTCTTCTTCCATACCAGCGAGATAACGCTTCACTTCAGGAAGTTTTTCATAGGTTTTTTTCAGCTTGGCAAGCTGGTGAGAGACAACTTCTGTAGCGATTTCCTCATCCAGACTCTGTTGCTGTTCGGCATAGTCTTCTTCCCAGACTGACATTTGTCTGATTAAACCACGCAGTTTTATCTGCAGCTTATCAATCGCTTCGTCAAACGCTTCTTGTTCGCTAAGAGGGAGCGCGTCGAACGTCTCTTCGCTGTGCGGTTCTTCACCGTTTAAGGCGATGAACTGATAGTCACCCTGACTGGTAATCGATAGACTGACTGAATGTTCTTTTGCATCCGCCGACAACGTTTGTAGCGCCAGCTCTTGACGTTCAGCCAATTGATTTTTAAGTAGGTCTGCGCGCGAGTAGTACATCTCGTTGTCGAAGGCCAAGGGGAGCGATTTCCCGAGCTTGTTCATCAACTTTTCGATGTCTTTTTTGAGTTTTTTTCCCTGACCTGCAGGCAGCTTGAGAACTTTGGGTGAACGCGAGTCATCAAAGTTGGCGACGTAGCACCAGTCATAAGCATCATCGGTCGGTTGCCAGTGGTGCTTGAGGTAGCGCATGACCATAGTGCGTTTACCCAGCCCGTTCTGGCCGATAGCGTAGATGTTGTAACCTTTTTCTTTGATAGACATGGCGAATTCGACAGCATGTCTTGCACGATCCTGACCGACTATTTCATCCAACGGTTCAAGATGCTTGGTTGAAGAGGCATTTAGTTTTTTTAGTTCTGCAATGCGATAGAGCTTGTCACTGGTTAAAGGCTTCTGTGGCATAGCGCTCTCCTTCCGCTATTTTACGTTTTTTCAGTGTACCGCTCATGAGACAGAGATTTAGAGGGTTTCCAGACAGTGATGTTCAGGTCTGTGCAGTGGCGCAACAATTTGACAATTAAGTGAACAAACAATGACCAATAAGAGAGAGGGTTTGATAGGTAAAGGGCTGGCAGCAGGGACGCTACCAGCAAATATTTGATAGTGATTGCGATCAGGTGCGTGAAAACGTCGCCTTTGCTTTGCTGAGAAGCTGAGCGATTGCGACCAACACGAGGCCAGCAACAAGACCCACAACGCCATTCAACAGGGAAGGTAGCAAGGCCGAAACAATGTCTCCAATTGCCGGTAACAGTGACGTTTTCTCTGCTGTATCAGTGATGAAGTCAGAGATAACATGCATACCGTGTGTCAGTATGCGCCCCCGACCAAGAACATGGCGATCGTTCCCACAATCGACAAGCCTTTCATCAGATAAGGCGCAAAGCTCAAGAGTCCGCGACCGAAACGTCTAGTTACGTTACCAAATACTCCCTCACGCTTTGATAGACTGAGGTAAAGCCCTGCGTCATCAAGTTTAACGATCAGTGCAACCAAACCGTAAACCCCGATAGTCATCAAAAAAGCGATAGTGAACAGGGTGACAACTTGTGTCGTGAATGCGCTTGCGGCTACAACCCCCAGTGCAATCACAATGATTTCCGCAGAAAGAATAAAGTCAGTGCGTATTGCGCCTTTTATTTTGGTTGCTTCATAGCTTGCCGCATCCACTGTTGCCTGATTGAAGTCTTTCTGGGTTTCCTCTTTCTCCTCTTTGCCGTGCAAAATGAGGTGTACGACCTTCTCTGCGCCCTCAAAGCACAGAAAGAGCCCGCCGAGCATCAGCAGAGGAGTGATTAATGCGGGGATAAAAACACTGATAGCCAGCGCCGAGGGCACTAATATCAGTTTGTTGACGAAGGATCCTTTGGCAACCGCCCAGACCACGGGAAGCTCCCTGTCTGCCGATACACCTGTTACCTGTTGAGCATTCAGGGCTAGGTCGTCACCCAACACCCCCGCAGTTTTTTTTGCTGCCACTTTGCTCATGGCTGCCACATCATCAAGAAGGGTCGCGATGTCATCAAGTAGCGTCAGAAGGCTTGCACCCGCCATTTTCTTTTCCTTTTACTTTTACTTTTTAGCCATCAATCTATCAGTGATTCCAGTCGTTCAAGGAACACGTTGATGTCATCTCGGCTGACATCCTTGTGGGTCACTAAGCGCATGCACTTATGGCTCGGAGAAAAAATGATGTCCTCTTTTTGGAGCTCAGCGGCGATAGATTTGATGTCGATGGATTGAGAGACGTCAGCGTAAACGATGTTGGTTTGCACTGGGTAAATAAAGGTATTGAATCCGGGAATTGCGCCGAGTTTTTCGGATAAATAGCGGGCGTTGTCGTGGTCTTGCGCCAAGCGTTCGACGTTTTCTGTCAGCGCCATTTTTCCCGCAACCGCAAGAATTCCCGCTTGTCGCATGCCGCCTCCGACCATTTTTCTTAAACGGCGGGCACGTTTAATGAAATCTGCATCGCCAATAAGTAATGAACCTACAGGAGCACCGAGCCCTTTTGATAGGCAAATCGTCATTGAGTCAAAGTATTTACTGATTTCGGTAATATCGACGTTGAGTTCGACCGCGGCATTGTAGACCCTTGCACCATCAAGGTGGAGCAGCAAATTGTGTTCATCGACAAACTTCCTTGCGCTTGCAAGGTACTCCATTGGCAGCACTTTACCGCCGATCGTATTTTCAAGGCTTAGCAGTCGTGTGCGGGCAAAATGGAGATCGTCCGGTTTCACGGCAGCGGCGAGTTTATCTAATGAAATTGTGCCGTCTTTCTCGTTTTCTATCGGTTGCGGCTGAACCGAACCCAGCACGGCGGCTCCACCTGCTTCATATTTGTAGTTATGTGCTTGTTGCCCACAAAGATATTCGTCACCCCGCTCACAGTGGGAGAGAATGGCCAGCAGGTTCGCTTGTGTGCCTGATGCAGTGAACAACGCATCTTCAAAGCCATGTCGGTGTGCCGTCCACACTTCAAGGTCATTTACGCTGGGATCGTCTTGATAAACATCATCGCCGACCGGTGCTTCGGCCATCAGTTTGCGCATTTTTGCACAAGGTTGAGTGACAGTATCTGAGCGAAAATCAATCATGCATCCCTTCCTGATAGAAACAAATTCAGTTTTAAGGTCAGAGGGTAACGCTTATTGATTAAAACAAAAATGTTTACAGAAATAATTGTGTGTAATTCTGCAACTTGAGGCATTTAAATGCGAAGAGACGCAATAAGATAGGCGATTCTGTGCAGTTAAGGCGTCGCTATGGAACCGTCGACAATCTTCATTCTTCTCGCTTGCTTTATTACAGGCATTTCTAAGTTTTCTGTTGGCGGGATGGGCATGGTAATACTCCCTCTGATGATGCTTGTCTTTCCGGGGCCGGAGGCGCTGGCCGTCATTGTTCCATTGTATTGCCTGACAGATATGGTCGCGATTTCGACATACCGAAAAAATATTAACTGGGGTTTGCTGATTAAATTATTGCCACTTTGCGCGGTCGGTGTGCTCGGTGGGGCAATAATGCTTAAAGGCATTGATACTCAGCTGTTTATCACGGTTGTAGGTATCACCATTCTTTTGCTCCTGCTGCTGTCGTTCTGGTTAGATTATTTTCCGCTACCCGTCTTCACGAACAAATATGCCGTGTGGATTGCTGGGCCAGTAGTGGGTTTTATCAGCATGGTTGCCAATGCCGCAGGGCCGTTAATGGGGCTTTTCTTACTTGAGCAAAAAATGGAGAAACAGGCTTTCGTGTCCACACGGTGCTGGTTCTTCATGACAACGAATTTACTCAAGCTGATTGCATTGGCATCGATTGGTTTGATCAATATCGACACGATAGAGATGAGCTTGGTGGGTATTCCTGCACTTCTACTAGGGATGTGGATTGGTTATCTGATTGTTGACCGTCTGCCGCAGCGGCAGTTTAAGATCCTCGTGCGCATCGCTATTTCAATCAGTGCACTGAATCTGTTGTTCCTGAAGGGAAAATAAACGCCGCGGCCTATGTTACTGTTGATAGCAAAGCGCGCGGCGTAATCGTCACCTGAATCAGCTTTTCAGCAGTTGCCAGTATTTATTATAAATACGGACGGCGTCGCCCACATCATCAGTGAATTCGCCTTTCTCGACATCGGCGTCATCCGGGAAAATGGTTTTGTTTTCAGTATACTCTTTTGATAGCAGGGCCTTTGCACGGATGCTTGGTGCCGGGTAGCCGAGCTCTTCCACCATTTTTGCCTGATTTTCAGGGCGGTACATAAAGTCGATAAACTTATGCGCTAACGCTTTGTGTTCAGCATGTTTGGGGATGATATAGTTGTCCATCCAGAGGATGCTGCCTTCTTCGGGATAAACAAATTCGATACCGTCTATTTCTTCCTGTGCCAGATAAGCATTGCCATTCCACTGTTGGCCAATGCCAACCTCACCGGTGACAAATGGCACATGAGGGGCGTCTGAGTTGTACACGACAACGCCAGGACGCAGCTTTGTCAGCAGCTCATAAGCTTGTTTGATCTCATCTTCATTTTTGCTGTTGATACTGTGTCCGTTGGCTTTTAGTGCCATACCGAATACATCGCGTGCATCATCCAGCAGCATAATTTGACCAGCGAATTCTGGCTTCCATAAATCTGCCCATTTGCCGACGTTCGAACCATCAACTATTTCACTGTTATAGCTGATACCTGTCACTCCCCAGATATAAGGGAGGGAATAGTTGTTATTTTTGTCGAATGGCTGATTGAGTAAGCCTGGAATAACATCTTTCAAATGAGGGATTTGTGTCTTATCAATTTTCGCCAACATGCCTTCATTGCTCATTTTTTCAATGAAGTATGTCGATGCGAATGCAAGGTCGTAACCTTTGCCATCGAGCAATTTGAGTTTGGTATACATTGACTCATTATTTTCGAAGGTCGAATAGTTCACCGAAACCTTATACTCGTCCTCAAATGCCTGAATGACTTCCATAGGCATATACTCTGCCCAGTTATAGATATTCAGCACCTGAGTGTCAGCAGAAACGGAAAAAGAACACAATGCGGACAGTGCAATGCTTGCCGCTTTCACCTCTTTAGAAAAATTCATCGTTATCGCAATCCTTTTAATGGGTTCCATCCACATGGAACTGGTTGAGCATCTTATTTTTTTTCAACTTAGAGTCAACACTCTGATTACTCTCGCACAAAAAATGCAACATGCTTACCAAATTTTCACTTGCTGGATACCAAAGTAAGTGAGAATATGCCGCGAAATATCAATATGTCGTTATTTTGTTTTCTTGAAGTGGCAAAAAACCTATGTCTGTAAAGCACGACCTTTCAAACAGTTATTATCATGCAACTGCAAATTCGTCGTTTCGACAGCCGAAGCTGGATGCGGATGTTCAGGCCGATGTTTGCGTAATTGGTGCAGGACTGACAGGCCTGAATACAGCGATAGAGCTGAGAAAGAAAGGCCTGAGTGTCGTTGTGCTTGAAGCCAATACTGTTGCGTTTGGTGGTTCTGGAAGAATGGTGGTCAGTGTCTTGTGGGTTATTGTCTTGGTTTGAAAGACGTTGACGACACATACGGCAGAGACTGGGGTAAGCAGCTTTGGGATTTGTCTGTTGAATCAGTGGATATCGTTCGAGAGCGTATCGCTGAATTTAATATCGATTGTGATTTCCAGCCTGGGTACATTGAGCTTGCGCTCAACGCATCGCAGGAAAAGGAACTCAAAAGCTGGTACGACTTGAAGCAGACTGCCTACGACTACTCTGTTGCAGAGTGGTGGGGGAGCGACAAAGTGGCCGAGGTGGCAAACACTGAACGTTATTTGGGTGGTTTGTTCGACAGCAATAGCGGCCACCTTCATACGCTCAACTACACCTTAGGGTTAGCCAAAGCTGCTAGGTCGCTTGGTGCGGATATCTATGAACAGAGTCCGGTAACAAAGATCAATCAGGGTATGGTTAATGAAGTCATTACCCCGACAGGTCGAGTAAAAGCTAAGCAAGTATTGTTGGCTTGTAACGCATACCTCGATGGCCTTAATCGGCGAGCACAATCAAAAGTATTGCCAGTTGCCTCTTATATAGCAGTGACTGAGCCATTGGGTGACAGACTGCCAATCACTAACAGGATGGCGATGTCTGATTTGAACAACTGTATTGACTATTATCGACCGACAGCAGATGGACGCTTGCTCTTTGGCGGTGTGAACCATCCGTTTAATGGCGAATACAAAGACAGCCAAGAACGTTTACGTCAGCGCATGCTGAAGGTCTTCCCGCAGTTAGGTGATATTAAAATGGAATATCACTGGGGAGGTATGTTTGCCGTCACTCGCAGTTACATGCCAGAAATCACCCACCTCGGGAATGATATTTATACCGCGCATGGTTATACAGGCCATGGCGTGGGTTTAACAAATATTGCTGGCCGTGTTGTCGCTGAGGCGATGGCAGGGCAAGCGGGAAGATTTGATGTGTTCTCTAAAATTAAGCAAGGTTGGATTCCGACGCCTGAGTTACTGAGAAAGCCTGCGCTCGCATTGGCTATTTGGAAGGCGCAACTTGAAGACAAATTGTCAGCCTGACACATTAAACAAATCTTAGTTGAACAAAGCTCACCATCATGGTGGGCTTTGTTGCTTTAGCGTCGTATAAAAGAAGAACGTAGCAAAGAGGAGGCGCACTTCGATGCGGCAGCAAGAACTTTTTGGACCAGAAACCGACGTTGATCTTGGTGAAGACAGCTGGCTGATCTGGCAACCCGACTTTATTAGCAGTTATGAAGCGGAACGGATATTCACTGATCTCGTTGAGGGATTACAGTGGTACCAACTTCCTATCACTTTGTTCGGTCGTGAAATGCTGCAGCCTCGTTTACAAGCTTGGTACGGTGATAAACACTACACATACTCAGGTCTCACGCTGACTCCACAAAAAATGCCACAGACCCTGTTAGATATTAAATCCAGATGTGAGGCGCTTTCAGGCACTGTATTCAATTCAGTATTGGTTAATTATTACCGTGATGGCCAAGACTACATGGGCTGGCATCAAGATAATGAGCGGGAGTTGGGCGAAGACCCTGTCATAGCCTCTGTGAGTTTGGGGGAGTCGAGACGCTTCATTTTTCGACACGTCAAAACAAAAGAGAAAAAAGAATTTGCGTTAACATCTGGTTCAATACTTGTCATGGGGGGTAAAACGCAAACTTTTTGGCAGCACACGATCCCCAAAATGGCAAAAATTCATGGCGGGAGAATCAACCTCACGTTCAGAAACATAATTTCTTAACCCATAAATTGGCTATTTACCTCTCAAAATGATGCTTTTTATGGCGTTTGGTGGCAGATTAGCCTAACAATAAGATTTTATGAAATTTCTTGTTGACTCGATCACGCTATTGCGTAGAATGCCCACCCGTACCGCAGCGGAGGGCAACTTCCTGAGGCGGTTAGTAAAAAAGGCGCGTTGGCAGAGTGGCTATGCAGCGGATTGCAAATCCGTGGACCTCGGTTCG
>NZ_PEIB01000041.1 GCF_004116385.1 Veronia nyctiphanis
AGTACCTGGCTACGAACCAGGCGGTCGGAGGTTCGAATCCTCCCGGACGCGCCATTCTCTTGAAGTCATTCCAAATTCCTTTAACTACAAATTCATTCAAAGTGACTTAATATTCATTTAAGGAATTCTGATCTATTTTTCACCCTTGATATAATCTGTATTGCCTCTAACACGCAAGTAATCAGGGGGGGCTTACGGAATGGACGTCATCATTTCTTTCAAAAATTCCTCTTTTGGTAAAAATCCTGAATATCTTTATTGAATTACGTACTTTTCCCGATGACTTCTTGCCTGATTACGGCACACTCTTTTAATCTCGGCTTGCTTTGGTATCGTCTTTTATTAATTAACATTTTATTAACGCGCCGCCGTTTTTGCCGATTGGAGAATATGAAATAACCAATTTGCTATCATGCAGGGATTGTTATTTATGCAAATTGTTAGTATTTTGGGCATTCAGAAGCTCAAATGCCCTAATTTGACAGTCAAAGTACAAATTTGTGGTAAACACCGCGCTCTGAACTGGAATAAAAAGTGAAATCATCCTCAGGGGGAGGAGGAGAATGGAACTGGGAAGTGTATTAGAGCAAGCACTGACACTCATGCTTACGGGTATGTCCGTTGTTTTTGTGTTTCTTACTATCCTTATATTTCTGGTCCGCATCATGTCGAAACTGGTGCCACAAGAAGTGCCAGTCGCACCGACACCAATACCACCATCAAGCGGACAAACCAATGCTGTGAGTCAGGAAACCATAGCTGCTATTTCAGCGGCGGTTCACCAGCACAGGAATACGCGGCGATAAGGCCAATAACATAAATACAAGGAGTAATGTTGTATGTCTAAGTCATTGGCGATTACAGATGTGGTGCTACGGGATGCCCATCAGTCGCTTTTTGCTACCCGAATGCGTCTTGACGATATGTTGCCTATTGCGGCAGCACTTGACGATATTGGATATTGGTCACTGGAAACCTGGGGAGGCGCTACCTTCGACGCCTGTATTCGCTTTTTAGGTGAGGACCCTTGGGTTAGGTTGCGCGAACTGAAAAAAGCGATGCCGAAAACCCCGATGCAAATGCTGCTTCGTGGTCAAAACCTGCTTGGTTATCGTCATTATGGCGATGATGTGGTTGAAAAGTTTGTTGAACGTGCACATGCCAATGGCATGGATGTTTTCCGTGTTTTTGACGCGATGAATGATGTACGTAACTTCCAGAAAGCGGTGAAATCTGTCAAAGATGTTGGCGCACATGCACAGGGCACTATTTCCTACACGACAAGTCCTTTCCACACTATTGAAACTTGGGTCGATCTGGCGAAGAGCCTTGAAGATCTGGGTTGTCACTCTCTTTGCATTAAGGACATGTCTGGGCTGCTTAAACCTTATGAAGCTGAGGAGCTGGTGGGCCGCATTAAGTCATCGTGTGATATTCCACTGGCCCTGCATTGTCACGCAACCACTGGCCTTTCAACGGCAACAGCGGTCAAGGCGGTAGAAGCAGGTCTGGATATCCTCGATACCGCGATTTCTTCAATGAGCCAAACATATGGACACACGCCGACAGAAACGGTTGTGGCCATGCTGGAAGGCACAGAAAGAGACACCAACCTGAAACTGACAGAGCTGGAGCCGATTGCTGCCTACTTCCGTGAAGTTCGCAAGAAATATGCGAAGTTTGAAGGTCAGCTTAAAGGTGTCGATTCGCGTATCCTGATTGCTCAGGTACCTGGCGGCATGCTGACCAACATGGAAAGCCAGCTTAAAGAGCAAGGCGCGGCTGACCGTCTTGACGAAGTATTGAATGAAATTCCGCGTGTCAGAAAAGACCTTGGCTACATCCCGCTCGTGACACCGACGTCTCAGATTGTCGGCACACAATCAGTCATCAACGTTCTGACCGGTGAGCGTTATAAGAGCATTACTAAAGAAACAGCGGGGATCCTCAAAGGTGAATACGGTAAGGCGCCGGCAGAATTAAATGCCGAACTTCAAGCGAAAGTGCTTGATGGTGCTGAACCTATTACTTGCCGCCCGGCTGATTTAATCGAAGATGAACTGCACGCTCTTACCGATGATTTGGTAGCCAAGTCAAAAGAGTTGGGGATCGCTTTGGCGGAGGAACAGGTTGATGATGTTCTCACTTATGCGCTGTTCCCTCAGGTTGGTCTCAAGTTCTTACAAAACCGTGGTAACCCAGATGCTTTTGAACCCGCACCAGGTAATGAGCCTGAACCTGCTCCGGCAGTAGCGTCCGCGCCTAGCGGTGGGACTGAATCATACAGCGTCCGTGTAAACGGGCAGGTCTTTGATGTTGAAGTAGGGCCTCAGGGTGAATTGACTTCAGTGGCACCGAGTGGTGCGCCTGCTGCGCCCGTCGTGGCGGCTCCTGTACCGCCTGCCAATGCTGAAGTGGTCGCTGCACCTTTGGCAGGTAACATCTTTAAAGTGTTGGCGAAGGCCGGAACACAGGTTCAGGAAGGCGATGTGTTGCTGATTCTTGAAGCGATGAAGATGGAAACCGAGGTCCGAGCTGTCCGTTCAGGTACAGTTCAGGATGTGATGGTCAAAGAAGGTGATGCGGTCACAGTGGGCTCTCCACTGATGAGCCTTGCATAAGAGGGGCTCATGGAAGGATTAATGATTCTTTGGTCAGAGACAGGTCTAGCCAACTTTGAGTTCGGCCAACTGGTGATGATCGCTGTTGGCTGTATCCTGTTGTTTCTCGCAATTGGTCGTGGTTTTGAGCCGCTTCTGCTGTTACCTATCGGTTTTGGCGCCATCCTTGCCAATATACCGAATGCGGGTTTCACCGATCCGGGCGGGATACTCTACTACGTCTACTATGTGGGCATAGAAAGTGGTGTGTTTCCGTTGCTGATTTTCATGGGCGTTGGTGCAATGACGGACTTTGGCGCGCTGATTGCCAACCGAGAACACTGCTTCTTGGTGCCGCTGCGCAGTTCGGGATCTTTGCTACCCTGTTTGGTGCAATTTTGTTGAACCTTGTGCCCGGCATGGAGTTCTCTCTTCAGGACGCCGCGTCTATCGCCATTATTGGTGGTGCTGATGGCCCTACCGCTATTTTCCTCGCCAGCAGGTTGTCGCCAGATCTATTGGGTGCGATAGCTGTTGCGGCTTACAGTTATATGGCGCTGGTGCCGATTATTCAGCCACCGATCATGAAGCTGTTGACCAATGAGGAAGAGCGCAAGCTCGAGATGCAGCAACTCCGTCATGTCACCAAGATTGAGAAGATTATTTTCCCATTGGCGGTCTTAATGATGGCGATTCTGTTCTTGCCATCGGCGACGCCTTTGGTCGGTATGTTCTGTCTCGGTAATTTGATGCGTGAGTGTGGCGTGGTCGATCGTCTCTCTAATACCGCGCAAAACGAACTGATCAACATCGTGACCATATTCCTTGGTCTGGCAGTCGGCTCCAAGCTTCAGGCAGGCACTTTCCTGCAATTTGAAACTTTGGGAATATTGCTGCTTGGTGCGGTGGCTTTCAGCATCGGTACGGCTGCGGGAGTATTGATGGCAAAGCTTCTCAATAAGTACAGCAAAGAGACCATCAACCCACTGATTGGTGCTGCTGGCGTGTCAGCTGTACCCATGGCGGCACGTGTGGTTAACAAAGTGGGCTTAGACGCAAACCCACATAACTTCCTACTGATGCATGCTATGGGGCCAAACGTCGCAGGCGTGCTAGGCTCGGCGGTTGCGGCAGGTGTACTTCTGGCTCTGGTGGGCTAATTTGATTTAAATACTCACTCAGCGCAAATAATTGGCGGCAGGCATTGAGTCTGCCGCTTTTTTTTCTGACACTGACAGTCTGATAGGAAAGGCAAAAGGGATACGGTATGCCGACAAATAAACAGTTAGCCATCACGGCATTTGGTGAACCAGGCACATTACAAGTTGTCGAGAGTGAACTGCCCGCTCCCGGGCCGGAGCAGGTTCTGGTCAAAGTCGCGTTTGCGGCGGTCAATCCTATCGATGCCAAAACGCGCGCTGGTATTGGTTGGGCGGCGGAGCAGAACAAAGATAACCTTCCGTGGGTACCGGGGTATGACATCGCAGGCGTCGTTGTCGATTCGGGGTGTCACGAAGAGGCCTTCGAGAAGGGAGACCGCGTCACCGGCCTGATTGGTTTTCCGCTTGGCGGTGGTGCTTACAGCCAATATGTTGCCGTTGATGCATCTTTGCTTTCCTCTGTGCCTGCAGGCGTCAGTCTTGCAACCGCGGCAGCATTGCCAGTATGCGGGCAGACAGCGTGGCAGGCGCTTGAGAAAGCAAAGCTAGCTGATGGCGAGAAAGTGCTTATCCTCGCAGGTGCCGGAGGTGTTGGCCATCTTGCAGTTCAGTTGGCAAAGGCACGACATGCTGATGTTTACGCCACGTGCTCACAGGCGAATTGTGACTACCTGTCCGATCTTGGTATATCAGTGATCGATTATCAGGCTTCAGGTCTTGGCAACTATCAGGCATTTTTTGATGTGATCATTGATTTGGTTGGTGGTGAAACAGGCATCAATGCACTGGGTGCATTAAATGGGAAAGGACGGATGATCACTGTCCCTACGGTGACCAAAGACGCTGTGATAGCAGAGGCCAGTCAGCGTGGTTTGCATGCCGACGGTATGTTGGTCAGTCCCAATCGTTGGCAGATGGATAGATTGCTGACCATGGCAGAAACCGATGAGCTGACGGTTGAAATCGCTAATACCTACTCCCTCGAAAAGGGCGCTGATGCGCACCGCGATATCATGACAGGCCGCACTCGGGGTAAGATTTTATTGGAGATGCCACAATGAGCCAACTTTCTGATTCGGTGAACGCCTACGACGATTATTCCGCGTTGATTTTTGACCTCGATGGTACCTTGCTCGATTCCATGCCTGCCCATTATCAGGCATGGCAACAAACCGCCGATGAGTATGGTTTTGAGGTTGATCTCGATTGGTATCACAGTCGCGCAGGCAGCCCGACGCTTTTAACGGCAAAGGTGCTCGTTGAAAAGCTAGGGCTGGATGTCGAGCCCAAAACACTGGCAGACCGTAAAAATGCCATTTTTAATGGCATGGCGGATATGGATGTGATGGTGCTGCCTGCCGCTGAGATTGCCCGTCATTATCACGGAAAAAAGCCAATGGCTGTGGGCACCGGGACATTAACTGAAATTGCAGAAAAACTTCTTAGAAAGGCAGGGTTACTGGAACTCTTTGATGTTATTGTTGGTGCCGATCAGGTCGACAACCCTAAGCCCGCGCCCGATACATTTTTAAAATGTGCTTCGCTGATGGGTGCTGAAAAGGCCCGTTGTGTGGTGTTTGAGGACGCAGTGTTCGGCATTGAGGCTGCGAAAGCGGCAGGTATGGACGTGGTTGATGTCACGGATAGGCAGCATGCTTGAGTGGTTATCTGGCGAAAATGCGCTCTGGGTTTTATTTTCGACAGGCTTTCTGAGTTCCACTTTACTGCCAGGTGGTTCGGAGGCCAATTTGGTGCTGTTACTCAGTGAAAACAAGCATTCTGTCGCCTTGTTAATCGTTGTGGCCACACTCGGTAACACGCTTGGCGGTATGACTAATTACTGGATTGGACGTTTCCTTCCCAACAAACAAACTGATGAGAAACACCAGCAACGTGCTTTGGCGTGCTCAATCGTTACGGCTATCCGGCATTATTATTGAGCTGGCTTCCCGTTATCGGTGATCCCCTTTGTCTGGCAGCTGGTTGGCTGCGCTGGCGTCAACGATGGTGTTGGCTGCTGGTAGCAACGGGGAAAGCGTTGCGATATCTTGTTCTTTCAGTCATCACCTTAAGCGCTCTTCACTGAATATTACTACCGATTGAATCAAAGGAATTCTCCGTGCGCATACTTCTGCTCCCTCTGATCCTCGCCATATCTTCTTGCTCGCTGCTCAATACCATGCCTCCAATTGAGATACCTGAAGGTATTAACTTTATCGAACAAGGTGGAAAGCGAGGCAGTGAGCCCGCGATTTCTTATCAAAAGTATCAGTTGGATAATGGCCTGACGCTTCTTCTCCATGAGGATCACTCCGACCCCTTGGTTCACCTTGATGTGACTTATCATGTTGGGTCAGCAAGAGAAGAGGCGGGGCGCTCCGGTTTTGCCCATTTTTTCGAACATATGATGTTCCAAGGCTCGAAGCATGTGGGCGATCAGCAGCATATTAAGCTCGTGACAGAAGCGGGCGGCTCTCTGAACGGCACGACCAATCGTGACAGAACCAATTACTATGAAATTGTGCCTGCCAATCAGCTTGAGAAAATGCTGTGGCTTGAATCTGACCGTATGGGCTTTTTGCTCGAAGCGGTGTCAAAACGTAAATTCGAGATTCAGCGTGCGACGGTAAAAAACGAAAAAGCGCAGAACTTTGAAAATCGGCCTTATGGCATGGTGAGTGAGAAAATTGCTGAGGCACTTTATCCATCTGGCCACCCTTATTCGCACCCGACAATAGGCTACATAGAAGATTTGAATCAGGTTGACGTGGATGACCTTAAGGCCTTTTTCTTACGCTGGTATGGTCCGAATAATGCCACCTTGACGATTGGTGGTGACATTGATGTGGCGCAGACGCTGAAATGGGTTAAAAAGTATTTCGGTGATATTCCCCCTGGGCCAGTTGTTGAAAAGCAACCACCGCAGCCAGTGACCTTACCCCATGATGTGTACCTGACATTAGAGGATAAAGTTCAACAGCCAATGCTCGTCCTGACCTGGCCAACGGCGAACCCTTCAGCTTCTGAGCGTTTCCCTCTCGACATGTTGACCTCCGTCATTGGCCAGGGCCGTAACAGCCTCTTGTATCAACAGCTAGTGAAAACGGGCAAGGTATTGAGTGTGGGAGTCAATCAGGACTGTGGCGAGCTGGCGTGTTCTATTCAGCTTTATGCGTTGGGCAATCAGGGGCAAAACCTCAAAGAGATTTACAAAGAGGTAATGGATGTGTTGGCGCAGCTCAACGAGCGCGGTATTTCTAACGACGATTTGTCGCTGGTCAAAGGCGGCGCAGAATCGAGCGCAGTATTCAGTTTGCAAAGTGTCAGCGGTAAAGTCTCACAACTTGCCAGCAATGAAGTTTTCTATGATCAACCTAACCGACTTGGCTGGTGGTTAGACAGTATCGAAAACGTCACTACCCAGCGTGTCGAACGTGCTTTTGAGCAATATATCTGGCAAAAGCCCGCCGTCATCCTCTCTGTGGTGCCCGAGGGAGAAAGCATGCTGGCGGTCAACGAGCCCTCAGAAATATCAAGAGATGTTCATCCTAGGCATGACCAGCAGCCGGTGGGTCACCGGGAAACGCCTGAAACCTTCGACCGTTCAGTCATCCCGCCAGAAGGAAAACCCGTATTTGGTCGCGTTCCCTCGGTATATAGCGCCTCGCTGTCTAATGGCATGCAGGTAATTGGGACTGAAAGCCGCGAAACGCCAACCATTACGCTGGAGCTATTGCTGCCTGCGGGTGGGCTTCGAGAGCCTGATGGTCAGCAGGGGCTTGCAGAATTAACGGCGGCAATGGTTGAAGAGGGCAGCATTAAAAGTAGTGGCGAAAATATTGAGGCCAAGCTCGACAGGCTGGGGAGTTATGTCGGATTGCGTGCAAATCGGGAATATACCGTGTTGACGATTTCGACGCTGAAAAAGCACTTATATCCGACGCTACGCATTGCCGTTGACTTATTGTCAGAGCCTAAGTTTTCAGAAGAAGACTTTGCGCGAAATAAACGCCAGATGCTTGAGGGGCTGGCTTTTGCTCAAAAGTCCGCTAAGTCGTTGGCAGACAGCGCAAGGCGGGAAGTGTTTTATAAAAATGCACAACACCGCATTTCGCCTGGTGGCAATATTTCTACAGTCTCATCCCTGACATTGGATAATGTGAAAGCCTTTTATAAAGCGCATTACACCCCCAAAGGAGCCAGAGCCGTGATCGTAGGGGATATCACTGAAAAACATGCGCTCAGTTTGATGAACCGTTTGTCCTTCTGGAACGGCTCGGAAGGCAACGTTCTGGCTGAACCCGAATACAAGACATTTAATGGTCAACGAATCTGGTTAAAAGATAACCCCGGAGCCACACAAAGTATTGTACAGTTCGTCCGCAAAGGTATGCCCTATGATGCCACGGGAGAAATGTTTAAAACCCAGCTGGCTAACTTCAACCTCGGTGGCAACTTCAACGGACGCATCAACCAAAACCTGCGTGAAGATAAAGGCTATACCTATGGCGCAAGCGGGTACGTTTTTGGCAATCAATATTCAGGCTTGATCCTTTTTCAGGCGGAGGTCAGGCGCGATGTCACAGGCAAAGCTATTCAAGAGTTTATCTATGAACTGGATCGAATGGCCGCTGATGGGGTGACGGAGCAAGAGTTAACCTTTATGCGAAAATCGATTGCTCAGGGTGACGCGCTGGATTACGAAACGCCCAGTCAAAAAGCAGGCTTACTGGCAAATCTCCAGAAATATGGCCTTTCAACAGACTATAAACAACGTCAGCAGGAGATAGTCTCCACAGTGACTGCGCAGGAATTGAACGCACTTGCCAAGCGATGGTTTACCCCTGACGACTGCCAAATCATTGTGGTTGGTGATGCGGCGACGATAATGTCACAGCTCGAAAAGACGGGTATACCCGTGACGCGCTTGCTGGACGAAATTTCGACGGGTGAATAACAATAGTCTTTTGTGCCTACGATGAGATAGAAATTGGCCCTGAGAGTGATTATCCTAGGGCCACTTACATTCGATAATTATACGAGAACCACTTTGACCGATTTTCTGACCAGGTTGAATGCGTTATCACACACTCCGGACGTTTTAAAAGGAATAGGACGGGGTGTTGAGAGGGAAGCATTGCGCATCTCAGCTCAGGGTGATCTGTCTTCAACCCCACACCCAGCAGCATTAGGTTCAGCGCTGACTAACCAATGGATCACAACAGACTTCTCAGAGTCGTTACTGGAATTCATTACGCCAGTGAGTCATTCCGTTCCCGAAACGCTCGGGCAGTTGCATGATATTCACCGTTTTACCGTCAAGAACTTGGACGGGGAAAGATTATGGCCAATGTCGATGCCATGCTTTTTTGGCTCAGAAGACGATATTGTTCTGGCCCAGTACGGAACATCTAATCAGGGCAAGATGAAAACGCTCTACAGAGAGGGGCTTAAGCACCGTTACGGCAGTGTTATGCAGATCATATCTGGTGTGCATTTTAACTTCTCGTTTCCCGAATCATTGTGGCAGCACATGTTTGGTGAGCAAAGCGAGCAAGAGCGACAATCATCGGTCTCTGATGCTTACTTTGCATTGATTAGGAACTACTACCGTTTTGGTTGGATGATCCCCTATTTATTTGGCGCCTCACCAGCATTGTGTAAGTCGTTTGTCGACAAGAGCGGCACGACGCTGCCGTTCGAAATGACTTCCCACAAAACCTGTTATCTGCCTTACGCAACATCGCTTCGCTTAAGTGATCTTGGCTACACAAACAGTGCTCAGGATGAGATAAAAGTTGGTTTTAATAGCCTTGATGAGTATTTGTCAGGCGTACAAAAGGCAATTCATACGCCTTCTGAAGAGTTCGCTGCCATCGGTGTCAAAGACAGTCAGGGTAACTACCGACAACTCAACACCAATGCGCTGCAAATCGAAAACGAACTATATGCCCTATTCGTGCCAAGCGAGTTGCTAAAAGTGGTGAAAAGCCGTCTGAAGCCCTTGCTCGGGGTGGTGTGGAGTATATTGAAGTTCGCTCGCTCGACGTCAACCCATACTCGCCGATAGGTATCGACAGCAAGCAGGTCTATTTCCTCGATTTGTTGATGACATGGTGCTTGCTCACGCCGTCCGATCCCATGGACGAAGCTGAACTGAATTGTTGGCGCGATAACTGGCAGAAGATTGTTATCGAAGGACGTAAACCGGGACTGACATTAAAGATCGGGTGTGCCGGTGAGAGACTGACTCAGGCTGATTGGGGTAAACGTGTATTTGCTGAACTGAGACCGCTGGCGGTCTTGATGGATAAGGCAAACGACACTGATTGTTATCAGCAGACCTGTGATGAACTGGAGTCTTGGTTTGAGTACCCTGAAAAGACGCTGTCCGGGCAGATGCTTCGCGATATTTTGAAGAAGGAATGTGTGAACGGCGTCAGCATGGAACTCGCTGAGTCTCACTTACAGTTCTTTAATAACAGCGACTATCTCGGCCACTTTTCGACAGATGTTTTCGATAAAGAAGCGGCGGACAGTCTCGTGCGCCAGAAAGCCATAGAAGAGGCTGACAACGTCAGTTTTGAGCAATATCTTGCTGACTACTTTGGCTATACTAAAAACTAATACCTAAACAAAGGCGGCCAGGATGCCGCCTTGCCTGTATTTTGTATAAGGATATACGAATGCACACCTCTTCAATTTTGGCTGTGATTAGTACTTGCTTAGTGCTTACGGGCTGCGCGCAGTCTCCTCCTGATAATCCAGATAATATCTGCAGCATTTTTGCTGAACACGAAGATTGGTATGAGGCCGCTAAAGCGATGGAGCAACAGTGGGGAACCCCTGTTTCCTTGGCCATGGCATTCATCCGAAAGGAAAGTGACTTCATGCAAGATGTCGCTATCGATGATGTGTTTTTCCGTCTATCGCCGAGAGGTGATAACAGTGCACCGGTGGGCTACACGCAAGCTCAGGATTTGATTTGGCAAGAATATGAGGTAGCGACGAATCAGTCTTCTTCCCGAACATCTTTTGCCGATTCACTGGACTTCCTCGGTTGGTATACCAATGAAAGCCAGAGTCGATTGAATATCCCAATGTCTGATGCCCGAAATCAATATCTGGCTTACAAAGAGGGATGGTATGGCTATCAAGATGGATACCACAAGAGTAAACGTGAACTGCAAATGGAAGCCAGCCGCGTCGACCGCCAAGCAAGGACGTATTCGGTCCAGCTGAAACATTGTAAAGTTGATTTGAATCAGGATAAGTCCCCATGGTGGCGTTTCTGATCTTCTGTGTATCATATGTACAAGAAAGGCCGCTGATCAGCGGCCTTTTCAATCTTAATGAGCGCGTGTGAGAGTGAATTTATCCATCGCTTCCTATACTGAGGCTGGATACTGTCTTAGCGACATTCTCTGCACCTGCACGTATTTCATCCATCACGCCTGCGGCTTCAGAGATCTGTTGTTTACCCTTATCAGCACTCTCCGATACACTAGACATCTTGTCTGTCGCTTCCGACGTCAGTTCCCGGTTTTTCTTCACCACGTCGGCAATTTCAGCCGTTGATTGACTGGTTCGCGCTGCCAATTGCCTTACCTCATCGGCAACAACGGCAAATCCACGGCCTTGGTCGCCCGCCCGAGCGGCTTCGATGGCGGCATTCAACGCAAGCAGATTGGTTTGGTCCGCAATATCACTGATAGTTGATACAATCGCTTCGATGCTTTTTGATTGTTCATTAAGTTGAGATATTGATTCAGCGGTTTCCAGTACCTGTTCGGAAATCGATGAGGACGTCTGTACCGTAGAGTTGAGTGCATCAGCACCCTGTTTGGCAATTTGTGCCGTTTCGACTGAGGTTGAATAAGCCACTTCAGACGCAGCCCTGACCGCATGATCTTTCTCGATTCGTGCTGTAATGTCGGAGGCAAATTTGACAACCTTAAACACTTTACCGTCGTCGTTATAAACAGGGTTGTAAGTAGCCTCTAACCAAAGAACATGCCCTGCGGCGTTTTTACGCTCGAACTGACCTGCTTTGAAATCACCGTTCGCGAGCTCGGACCAAAAGTTAGGGTTTTCTTGATAAAAGCTTTCGGGGCAAAACATCTTATGATGTTTTCCCTGAATTTGATCGAGGCTGTAGCCGACGGCAGCGAGGAAATTGCCGTTGGCTTTGATAATGGTACCGTCAGGATGGAATTCAATCACAGCCAAGGATTTGTCAAGTGCACTGAAGATAGCGCTCTGATCATCAAGGCGGATTTTTTCTTCGGTGATGTCGGACGCAATTTTCATGACCTCAACGACTTTACCGTCAATCTTCACTGGGAAATATGTTGCCTCAAGCCACAATCGCTCACCGCGCTTGTTACGTCTTGGGAATGTACCACTGATCACTTCGCCAGCTCTTAGCCGTTCCCAAAACTTCATGTACTCAGTGCTTCGTGCATAATCAGGATCACAAAGTTCTCTGTGATGCTGCCCCTGAACTTCTTCAAGCGCATAACCAGCCGCACCCAGCAAAAGATGGTTAGCACGTTTAATGATACCTTCGGGTGTGAAATAGATTGTGGGGACACTCTCATTGATCGACTCCAACAAAGCCTTGTTGTATGAGCTTTCTTGTCTCAATTGTTCTATTTCTTTCTTTAGCTTGCCATTAAACATGAATGTTTCCTCAAACCTCATTGCCCCACATCACGCTTCGGCGCGATCATGGAGGTTAAACCGATGGATTGAAAAATAAAAAATACTGTTATTAATTGTTAGTAGAAAAAGTGAGACTTCGCACAACAAATGAGTCACTTTTTGCAAGCTAAAACCTTAATTTAAATAGGGGTTAGTGATGTGTGTCGAGGACTGGGAGTGGCATGAGGAGAGTAAAAAGGCGGTATATACCCGCCCTTATAAATTGATTTTTGTATTAACGTGGTTTTTTCAGTACAGGTAACACTTTAATTTGTTTGACCATGTTGTCGGCAATCTCGGTTATTTCCATGAAGTGACCATTGATTTCAATGCTCATCTTACTGTCTGGAATATCCTCTAGATGTTCGAGTACTAGTCCGTTAAGTGTTCTTGGTCCGTCAGTAGGAAGGTCCCAGCTAAGGCTTTTATTCAAATCACGGATATTGGCACTGCCTTCAATGAGATAACTTCCATCAGGCAAGGGTGTAATTTCTTCCGCCAAACTAGGTGAAACGGACGTAGTAAATTCTCCGACAATTTCTTCAAGAATATCTTCTAATGTCACCAGACCGATGATATCGCCATATTCATCAACAATTAGACCAATACGCTCTTTATTTCGCTGAAACTTGAGCAGCTGAACATTGAGCGGTGTGCCTTCAGGGATAAAGTAGATCTCGTCGGCAGCACGAAGCAGGTTTTCTTTGTTGAACTCATTTTCAACCATCATTCGATAAGCTTCGCGAACACGGAGCATACCCACCACTTCGTCAATGCTGTCACGGTACAAGACCATTCGGCCATGCGGGGCATGGGTTAACTGACGCATGATCGCTTTCCAATCATCGTTAACGTTAATACCCGTAATTTCATTACGTGGCACCATGATGTCGTTAACAGTCACCTCCTCCAATTCGAGGATTGAGATAAGCATATTTTGGTGACGGCGAGGGATCAGGCTGCCTGCTTCGTTAACAACTGTCCGCAACTCTTCAGAGCTCAGGTTATCTTTCCCGCCCTGATTGGTGGCAAGGCCCAGTATTTTCAAAAAACTGTTTGTTATAGCATTAACCATCCACACCAATGGATACATCACACGCATCAAAATGGTAAGGACATAGCTACTTAGGTACGAGACACGCTCTGGGTAAAGAGCTGCAAATGTTTTAGGCGTCACTTCAGCAAATACAAGCACTACCACTGTCAAGCCGCCTGTCGCGATCGCGACACCGAGGTCGCCGTATAATCGCATACCAAGGATAGTAGCTATAGCTGTTGCAAGTATATTTACAAAGTTATTACCGACGAGTATCAAGCCAATAAGGCGATCTGGACGGGCAAGCAATTTCTCAACACGCTTCGCTCCTTTGTGACCCTGTTTGGATAAGTGTCTGAGCCGATAACGGTTCAATGACATCATGCCGGTTTCAGAGCCTGAGAAATAGCCAGAAATGACGATAAGCAATACCAGTAGGGAAAATAACGTTCCCGTCGATATGTCGTCCAAAGTTTGTTTCCTTCTGTGTCAGTTAGCCCTTCATTTGGGCAGGGATTCGCCCGAGTGTCAAATACTCAGGGTCAATTACATCATTATTATCACGCTGCAATAATGACTTCGCGTACGAAACGACTGCCGAAATAGGCAAGAGTCAGTAAGAGGGCGCCAGTAATACTGAACCAAATCACTTTTTTGCCGCGCCATCCTGAACGAAAATGTCCCCAGAGAAGCACCCCGTAGACGGCCCAAGCCATGGCGGAGAGGATCGTTTTGTGGCTTTTACCTGTTGCGAGCATATCCTGCACGAAGACAAAACCTGAGGCGAGGGTAAGAGTAAGCAGCAACTGGCCAATTAAAATGATGGAAAAGAGCTGGCGCTCTACCGCCATCAAAGGAGGAAGGTTAGGGTTCATCACTAACTTGTTTTTTTTCTTTAATTGCTGGTCAAGCCATGCGAGTTGAATAGCATATAAAGTAGCAATAATGAGTACGGCGTAGGCGAAGAGGGCGAGAGAAATATGCACAAGCTGTTGTGGGTGCGTTTCAAGATGGGTGATAAAACCGCCTGGAACCAGTGTTGCTAATCCAAGGTTAATGGCAGAAAAGCTGTACATGACGGGTAACAATACCCACACTCGAAGACGATACATTAATGCAGTCGTCGTGCCTGATATGATCAAACTTACTAACGACGAGACGTTCAGCATACTAAGGTTTTGCCCTGTGCCCGATAGAATGAGCTCAGCCAAAAGACCTGAATGCAGCACCATCGCACCAACAGCGAACATACCAACCCTATGCACCGGGATTTGGTTAGGGCCGGATAAACCCGGGATAATCTGCATCAAGGCTGCGAAGTACAGCAATGCAGAACAAAGGGCAATAACTATTTCCATCGTCACTGAATAGGCAAAGTTGCGAGTAAACCAAAACCAGAGTATACCCTGACTGAACATTCACCGCTATCCGTAGCATGTTAGTCGCGTCAATAATACGTTATAATCAACGCAATTTCCGCCTAAATATTCCGCGCAGTAAGCGAGTAGGACATGTTTGATAACTTAACAGAACGTTTGTCACGGACGCTGAAAAACGTCAGTGGTCGTGGTCGTCTCACCGAAGACAATATAAAAGAAACACTGCGCGAAGTGCGCATGGCCCTTTTGGAAGCGGACGTGGCTTTACCTGTTGTTCGTGAATTTGTAAAACGGGTAAAAGAAGCCGCTGTTGGCATCGAAGTCTCAAAAAGCCTGACACCGGGTCAGGAGTTCATCAAGATTGTACAGAAAGAGTTGGAAGCCGTGATGGGCGAATCCAACTCTGCACTGGACTTAACCTGTCAGCCTCCTGCCGTTGTTCTTATGGCTGGTTTGCAAGGTGCGGGTAAAACCACCAGTGTCGGTAAGCTGGGTAAAATGCTCTGCGAGACCGAAAAAAAGAAAGTGCTGGTGGTGTCAGCTGACGTTTACCGCCCTGCAGCAATCAAGCAGCTTGAAACGCTGGCGAATGATGTAGGGATTGATTTCTTTCCATCGACACCTGACCAAAAGCCCGTCGATATTGCTAAGGCTGCGATAGAGCACGGCAAACTCAAGTTCTACGATGTTGTCATTGTCGATACCGCAGGTCGCCTGCATGTCGATGGTGAGATGATGGACGAGATCAAAGATGTTCACGCTACCATCAATCCTGTAGAGACGCTGTTTGTTGTTGATGCAATGACAGGTCAGGATGCAGCAAATACTGCAAAAGCGTTCAACGATGCGTTGCCACTGACGGGTGTCGTCCTGACAAAAGTGGATGGTGACGCGCGTGGTGGTGCGGCTCTGTCTGTCCGCCACATCACGGGCAAGCCGATTAAATTCCTTGGCGTGGGTGAGAAAACCGACGCACTGGAACCTTTCCACCCTGACCGTGTTGCGTCCCGTATTCTCGGTATGGGCGACATGCTATCGCTTATTGAAGACATTGAACGTAATGTCGACAAAGATAAAGCAGAAGCACTGGCGAAGAAGTTTAAAAACAAGAAAGGCTTCGACCTACAGGACTTCCATGATCAGCTTCAGCAGATGAAGAACATGGGCGGCATGATGGGTATGCTGGATAAACTGCCCGGCATGTCAAATCTGCCTGAAGATGTAAAAGACAAAGTCGACGATAAAATGTTCGTTCAGATGGAAGCCATCATCAATTCGATGACTTTGAAAGAGCGTGCGCGCCCTGATCTCATTAAAGGTTCGCGTAAAAAACGTATCGCAGCAGGCTCGGGGACACAGGTTCAGGATGTTAACCGTCTTCTCAAGCAATTCACCCAGATGCAGAAAATGATGAAGAAAATGCAGAAAGGTGGAATGAAAAACATGATGCGTAACATGAAAGGCATGATGCCTGGCGGCGGAATGTTCCCACGCTGATTGCTCTCACCGGATTTTTGTCTGAGCTCGAAACGATAAGTGGTTGATACTGACCATTTGTTGGTGATTTTTTGTCTAAAGCAGTTGCATTCGATCACACAAAGAGTAAAATTCCGGAGCTTTATTTTGGCACGAGGCCCTGCATTGCGCAGGGCCAATTTAATTCAGTAATGCAAAGAGGACGATATGGTAACCATTCGTTTGGCACGTCACGGCGCTAAAAAGCGTCCATTCTATCAAGTAGTTGTTGCTGACAGCCGCAATGCGCGCAACGGCCGCTTCATCGAAAAAATCGGTTTCTTCAACCCACTGGCGAAAGGTCAGGAAGAAGCTCTGCGTCTGGACTTGGACCGTGTTAACCATTGGGTTGGCGAAGGTGCATCTGTTTCAGATCGCGTAGCTAAGCTGATTAAAGATGCTGCGAAAGCTGCGTAATTTAATTGGTGTCAGGGTTGAAAGAAAAAGTGATGAGTGAGCAAGAAAAGATTGTAGTAGGAAAGCTTGGTGCTTCTTATGGCATTCGTGGCTGGCTCAAGATTTTTTCTTACACAGAAGAAGCTGAAAACATCTTCGACTACAAACCTTGGTTTATCAAGGTACGTGGTCAGTGGCAAGAGTTTAAAGTCGAAGACTGGAAACGCCACAATCAGGCTGGGTCGGTAAACTGGAAGGGCTTGATCTGCGTGAAGACGCTCAAGCACTGACAAACGCTGAAATTGGTATCAATCCAGACGTATTGCCATCGCTGACAGATGAAGAATTCTACTGGCGCGAATTGTTCGGGATGGATGTTGTTACGACTAAAGGTTATAGCCTTGGTAAAGTGACAGACATTCTCGAAACAGGCTCTAACGATGTATTGGTTATTAAAGCCAACCTGAAAGATGCTTTTGGTAAGAAGGAACGATTAGTACCGTTCCTCGATGGGCAAGTCATCAAGATGATTGATCGCTCTGCTCAACGGATCGAAGTTGACTGGGATCCTGGATTTTAACCCCCCGGGTAACATATAAAGCAATAGGAGCGGAAAAATGTGGGTTGGTATTATCAGCCTTTTTCCTGAAATGTTCCGTGCTGTTACCGAATTTGGGGTAACTGGCCAGGCGGTAAAGAAAGGTCTGCTTGAGGTAGAAACATGGAATCCCCGTGATTTTACCCATGACAAACACCGGACTGTCGATGACAGACCGTATGGTGGAGGTCCAGGCATGTTGATGATGGTGCAACCGTTGCGTGATGCCATACATCAAGCCAAGAAAACCGCTGGCGGTAAGGCGAAAGTGGTTTATCTCTCACCTCAGGGCAGAAAGCTTGACCAAGCTGGCGTTGAGGAGCTGGCGCAGAATGAGAATTTAATTCTTATCTGTGGACGCTATGAAGGGGTAGACGAGCGCATTATACAAACCGAAGTCGATGAAGAATGGTCTAT
Source organism: Veronia nyctiphanis (assembly GCF_004116385.1). Taxonomy (GTDB): domain Bacteria; phylum Pseudomonadota; class Gammaproteobacteria; order Enterobacterales; family Vibrionaceae; genus Veronia; species Veronia nyctiphanis. Next base: position 17,805 of record NZ_PEIB01000041.1, read on the forward strand.
CGGGGATTTTGTGCTCAGTGGTGGAGAGTTGCCAGCCATGACCTTGGTTGACGCAGTATCTCGGTTTGTACCGGGAGTACTCGGAGACTTTGCGTCGGCAGAAGAAGATTCTTTTGCAAATGGCTTGTTAGATTGTCCGCACTATACGAGACCGGATGAATTGGAAGGACTGGAAGTACCTGCGGTACTCAAGTCTGGCAATCATAAGGATATTCGCCGCTGGCGACTGAAGCAGTCGTTAGGCCGCACCTGGCTTAGAAGACCAGAGCTCCTGGAAAACCTAGCTCTGACTGACGAACAGGAATTATTGCTTGCTGAGTTCATTAAAGAACACCAGACAAGTACCTAAGCAAATTTAGTATCAGTTTATTCTAGGGTAATAAAATGAGTAACATCATCAAAGCGCTCGAAGAAGAGCAACTTAAGCAAGATCTTCCTGAATTCAACGTGGGTGACACTGTTGTTGTTCAGGTTAAAGTTAAAGAAGGCGATCGTTCACGTCTACAGGCCTATGAAGGTGTTGTAATCGCGAAACGTAACCGTGGTCTGCACTCTGCATTCACCGTTCGTAAGATTTCTAACGGCGAAGGTGTTGAGCGTGCATTCCAAACTCACTCTCCAGTGGTTGATAGCATTACTGTTAAACGCCGCGGTGCAGTACGTCGTGCCAAACTGTACTACCTGCGTGAGCGTTCTGGTAAGTCTGCTCGTATTAAAGAGCGTCTCGCTAAGAAATAATCGCTCTGGCGTTTATTCTCCCGAAAGAAGATGAAAAAGCCACCGAAAGGTGGGCTTTTTTTTGTCCGATTGAAGTATCAAGCTTCAATAAGGCCATTAATAATTTAAGGTGTTTCATAAATTATACTTTTTATGAGCTTTTCATTTTTTAGTGTGCTGTTCTTCGAGGTAATTCTATATGCTAGGTTACATTGTATATAAAATGTATGTACTTAGTACATCTCTTGTGATGCATTAGGTGTCCAGTTGTGAATAGTAAAAAGAAAAATCCTGACAATAAAAAAGACAGTCAGCTTGTTATCCGTATCAACGGTGAGCAGCGTGATCAGTTTATTGCCTTGTGTGAAGAGCTGGATACTTCAGCAGCAAGGGAGATTCGCAGGTTTATCAAACAATACCTGAAAGAGAATGCAGACCCAGATGTTGACCAGTGATAACTCATATTGGTGAAAAATTGTTGTTTGGGATGCTCTAATCAATGAGGAGAATATAATGGCAAAGGCCAAGAAAGTATCAAAGAAAGACGTGAAGAAAGTTACTAAGGCACCAGGTAAAAAATCACTGAAGAAAGCGCTGAAAAAAGCAAAAGCTAAAGTGAAAAAAATCAAAAAAGCGATTAAAAAAGCCTAATTGATTTCTTCATAATGGGCGCTATTTTCGAAAGTAGTGCTCATTATCTTATGAGATATATGTATTCTAGCTACCCCTCTATTGTCTGGTATTAGTCAAAATACTGTGTTTAATTTACTAACCCTCTTACAGTCTAGTCATCGTTTTATTTTTAATATAAAAGTCAATAGATAGTAGCCTCGATTATGCTCTACGCATGGCGTGATGGGTGGCAGCTATTCTCAGCAGCATTTATCAAAAGTCGCTCTTAATAATTCGATATATACGATGATTGAGATCGTTTATTTGGGTGGGAATAGCTCTAAGTAAAGGGCGGTTTAATTTTTTATCCAGTTAGAATCTGTAAATGTCAATATTGTGTCATTTTGAGGATAGATACTGACGGGTATTATGTTGCCCTCATTAATAAAGTTAGATAATTTTTTATTAAATATGAAATGAAAAGACTCTCTACTGCAGGAAATAAGCTGTACATCAAGGAAGTCAAAATAGCCCTTTACCTGAGGGTAACAAGCCTTAAATATACTTTCTTTTGCTGAAAAAATAGCAGTAAGTCCTTCTGACTCGGTAAAATAGTTTTTTAGAAGCATTCGCTCTTCTTCAATCACAACCGTCTTTATAAGCGCAGCCTGCGTTTCTTCATCGACAACGCTTTCAATATCAATACCTATTCCCTGTTCTGGATTAGATTGTTTGGTTAATGCGCAAACAGCTTGAGACTGATGATGAGAGATTGAGCCGATGAGACCATTTGGCCAAAGCGGTTCTCTTTGTGGACCAGTAGCAATCTCTGAGGCAATACCATTTAATCTTTCTTGAGCGAGTTTAGCGAGATACCGACCAGCAAGATACTCTGCCTGACGCTTTTTAACCGATTTGACGATGTGTTGCGGCATCGGGATATTCAGTAACTCAAAGTTATCGACGTCAAAGCGCTCTTTGTTGAAATTAGCCATGAGGCACACGCCATCAAAATCCCTCAGTGGAATGCTCTCAGGCTTATCGATAAACACCGCTTATTTCCCCTTATCCCTGTTTTATCGGCCAGCCAGTATAACCATCAGTGAGTTTGGGGGCAGTTTTATTTCAGCACATGCGAAGTGAGACAACATTTTGTTACATTGCGCAACTTATGAAGCAAACATGCCTTTGCTACCATTCTTCGTTTAAATAGGAAGAATACATGGCTCTCACTGATGCGAATTATCAACCAAGGTGACGAGAATCTGTGTAAATCATTGATAGTATGTCGATATGGCCGATAAAGGTTGATCGCAAACATTGCTGGCTTGTAAATGTATTGGCTTACTTTTGATACCCTCATTATTTGATACGCCTCATTTTCCCTGTCCAGCCTGTGAACATCCTTCATCATTTGACATGACAATAACAAGGGCAAGTAATGTTCAAGGGACAACAAATACATAATTGGATCTGGAAGTGGCACATACTGGCGGGACTGTTCAGCCTTCCTTTCATTTTTCTTCTCGCAGTGACCGGTGCGATTTATCTGTTTAAAGGCGATTACGAACAACAAGCATACAAAGAGGTGCAGCAGGTTTCGGTCTCAGGCCCGCGCTTGAGTTACGAACAGCTTTTTGATAGCGCAACAGAAGCTGCATTGCTGAATGGCCAACCTCTGCCCTCGAAAATGATCCTACCCAATGGGCTGGAACAGGCAGTTGAATTTCAATCAGGCCGACATTCATCAAAACGAAGCACGTATGTTGACCCTTATTCTGGTGAAGTGACTGGTTCATGGGCGGTTTCAGACACCCTTATGCAGAAAGTACGGAAGTTACACGGTGAACTGCTGCTCGGTAAGCAAGGTACATTAGTGATAGAACTTGTCGCCAGCTGGATGGTGGTGCTAATCATCACAGGTATTTACGTTTGGTGGCCAAAGGGAAAATCGGGTGTCAAAGGCCTGTTTACTGTTCGTTTTAATGCGGGTAAACGTACCCTGTACCGCGACTTACATGCGGTTACTGGGTTTTGGTTATCAGCGTTTCTGTTAGTGATTCTGGCTGGAGGCATGCCTTGGACAGAGTATTTTGGCAGTAACTACAAATGGGTTCGCGATAACACTGGCTCTGGTTATCCGTCAGCTACAACGGCCGTGGTTTGAAATCTGTGAAGGCTGAGAATGCGTCACCGTTGAGTGTCGACGAAATGGTTTCAATCGCGCAAAAAGCCGACTTACCAGGAACGGTAACATTGACCTTACCTGCAAAATCGACATCGGTATTTAGCATCAAAAACCGCTATCAGGATTTAGATCAGCAATGGTCAATTCATTACGATCAGTACTCAGGTCAAGAAGTGAAAGCGTTTCCTTGGTCAGACGTGGGTGTCATGAGCCACTCACGCCAGATTGTGATGAGAATACATCAGGGAGAGCTATTTGGAAGCCTAAACTGGGGGCTGGTACTTGCCGTAGCCTTGCTTCTGGCAATGATGAGTTTGTCAGGGATGGTGTCGTATTTTATTCGCAAACCCAAAGGTAGCTGGGGCATTCCAAAAGTCCCCGAAAATATGCGAGTGGGTAAGGGGATTGTCCTCTTGCTGGCTTTTCTTGCTGTCCTGTTGCCGCTCTTTGGCGTCAGCTTGATTGTGCTGGTTGTAACCACATTTATTGTGCAGTTAGGCGGTAAAGCGCTGCAGCGTCGAGAAGCCTGATAGCATCTCTCAGGTCGCGCTTGATGTTTTTCAGTCAGGCGCGGCTTACTCATTAAGTCCCTTTGCGTGCTTGACGAGCCTTTCTTTCGATTCTCCGCACTATTACATCCAACGCATATTGATTCACACCCTGCAAAGCGTAGAATTCGGGCGCAAATAAAACCAATAAGGACGCAGATATGCGCTACGACTGGATTCTTTTTGACGCCGACGAAACCCTTTTTTCATTTGATGATTTTCAAGGCCTGAAAATCATGTTTGCAGAGTACGGCGTTGATTTTACCCGCGACGATCATGTTGAATACAAAAACAGAAACAAGCCATTGTGGGTACAGTACCAAAACGGTGAAATTACAGCGCAAGAGCTAAAGGTGACGCGCTACCAACATTGGGCTGATAAGCTGAAGGTTGACCCTTCAGAGCTGAACAATGCGTTCCTCAATGCGATGGCCGATGTCTGTCAGCCTCTCAAACATGTTGATACTGTTGTTCCGTTACTGGCTGAGAAAGCAAAGCTTGGCATCGTCACCAATGGTTTTACCGAGCTTCAGCAAATCAGACTTGAACGCACGGGTATGAAGCCTTTTTTCCAGCATGTTTTTATTTCTGAAGAAATAGGTGTGGCGAAACCTGACCCGAAAATCTTTGAGCATGCACTTGAGGTGATGGGGAAACCCGACCGGGCGAAGGTGCTAATGGTCGGTGATAACCCACATTCTGATGTTCTCGGTGGGATGAATGCTGGTATCGACACCTGCTGGTTAAACCTTAACGGTGAATGCTTACCTGACGGCATTAAACCAACCTTTACGGTTTCCTCTTGGAATGAGTTACAGGACCGCCTTCTAGGCTAATTTCATCATCAGGCGGACATGGTTCGCCTGTTATCACCGCTTAACGTCATTTCTCGCAGCTCGGCACTGCTTTTGATATCACTGTTGCCTTAACTTGCCGTTTATCCTGCGATTTTTCCGTTCATCACTTTTTTCGCCTACCTTGGCAGTGAGTTTCTTATTCTCTCCTCATACCCAATGGATGGAGAAGAGATATGTCAGTTGCAGCAATTATGGATGCTTACGTCGCACCCAAGAGTGTATTCACACGCCTGAAAGAGAACAAAAAGGCCAGTTATCTCGGCCTAGTTTTGATGATCATCGTCGGTGTAATTTCCCAGTATTTGCTCTTTAAAGACATGAGCCCAGAGTGGATTGTCGAACAGCAAATGCAGCTTATGCATGAGGTGGATGAAAATAAAAAAATCGAAGCTAAGGCGTTTATTGAAGAGAATGCACCTATGGCGGGTCCATTTGCCATGGGAAGTGTCGCGATAATGACGCCTGTTTTGATCCTCATTTATGCGTTTTATTTCTTTCTCATTGGTAAGTTGGTGGCAAAGAACCGTGAAATAACGTTTGGTGATTGGTTCAGCTTTTCTATTTGGATAGCGATGCCAAAAATTATTAATTTTGCGGGTTTGATTGCGTTGGTATTGATGAGCCAGACACCAGATTTATCGATGACTGCAGGTAACTATGCTTCATTGAATCAGCTATTCCTTAACCTAGATATTAAGGACGCTTGGTATCCGTTTGCTGAGGGAATCAACTTGTTCACAATCTGGGGAATAGTGTTGACGTTTATTGGCCTGAAACAACTCACGACTCTTTCAAATGTGATGAACCTGATTGTGGCGATAGCGCCGACAGCTCTCTTCATCGGCATTTCGACCCTCATTGCTTAATACCCCTCAGTGGCTTCGTCTGAGGCCATTCTCTTCTTTATTCAGGATGATTTTAATGCGCAAGTTTTTAACCTTTTTTCTTATTCTTGCTGTGGTTGGTGGCGTTATTTTCTGGAAGTCAAAAGCCGAAAAACCAACCGATATTTATGTAGAAACTGCGGAAGAGCAGGATATTCGCGATACGATTCTGGCATCCGGTAACCTGACTTTTGATACCAAGATCCAGCTGAGATCTGAAGTCACAGGCACCGTAGAGAGTGTGTTGGTGGTGGAAGGCGATAGAGTGAAAAAAGGCCAGTTGTTATTAGAAGTGAATGCAACAGCGTACCAGACCGATGTGGACAGCCGTGAAGCGCAAGTGGCCGCAAGAAATATCGAGATTGAGCGGGTGTCAGCAAGCCAGCAAGAGATGCTGCGTCAGTTCAAACTCAAAAAGAGCCTTTATAACAAAAAGCTTATGGGCAAAGACGAGTACGAGCGCGTGGCTAACCAACTTCGTCTTGCCAATATCGAAGTGAAAGCTGCCAAGGTGCGTCTCAATCAGGACTTGGCTGCATTGGCACTGGCGAAAGACAAACTGGCGAAGACACAAATTCGCGCCACCATGGATGGCTGATCGCCAATGTTTACGTTAAGGAAGGGGAAACGGTCGCCGACAGTTCTCTGTCTGCCAATACTCAGGCATTACTGACGTTAGCTAACCCCGATTTGATGCTCGCTGAGTTGAAAGTGGATGAAGCCGACATTGCCAATGTTGAGGCAGGACAGGTCGTTCGTGTATTTACTGCCGCAGAGCCAAAAGAAGCGCGTTTAGCGAAAGTCACCCGCACTGGCGTATCAGCCAAACAACGAAATACTGGCAGCCTGTATTTTGATGTCAAGGCGCTTTTGGATAGCCTGAAGGCGTATATCCGGGAATGAGTTTCCGCGCTGAAATTCAGCTGAATGTTGAAGAAGCGAAAATCAGTGTGCCTATTTCAGCGGTTCAGTCTGAAGGTGATGAGCACTTTGTCTGGATTTACGATGAAAGTGGACTCAAGAAACAACAGGTGAGCTTGGGCTTAGCCTCCGATACGCATCAGGTGATCACTGAAGGGCTTGAATCTGGCACTAAGGTTGTCACAGGCCCTGCGAGAAGCATGACAATATTGAACGAGCAGTCGGTTGTGAACGTGAAGGAGTCATGATGGAGAGGCCTGTTATTCAGCTGGAAGGGATCAGTAAGTTCTACACACTGGCCGATGAGAAATTTATCGCGCTGAACAAGGTTTCCCTGAATATTGAAAAGAATGATTACGTGGCAATAACCGGCCCCTCGGGGTCGGGGAAATCAACACTGATGAACATCATTGGTTGTTTGGATATTGCTGAAGAAGGGGAATATTGGCTAAACCAAGTAAATGCCAGCAGCCAGACGGATGCACAGCTTGCTGCGGTGAGAAACCGCCATATAGGCTTTATATTCCAAAGTTTTAATCTCTTTCCAAAGTTGTCGGTGATAGAGAACGTGGCATACCCACTTGTCTATCAGAAAGTGGGAAAGAAGGAGCGGGAAAAAAGAGCGAAACGACAGCTTGAGCGTGTCGGGCTGGGTGACAAACTTCAACACTTGCCGAACCAGCTTTCAGGCGGTCAGCGCCAACGTGTCGCGATTGCTAGAGCCTTGGTCACTAACCCTGCCATTTTACTTGGTGATGAGCCAACAGGAAATCTCGACAGTAAAACGACGTCTGACATCATGGCATTGTTTGATGAGCTTTATAACGAAGGGCAGACCATTGTACTGGTTACCCATGAGCCTGATATTGCTGAGCACTGTCTCCGCGAAGTACGGCTGGTCGATGGTGAAATCGCTCATGACGTTCGACGAGAAAAAACAATTGCCACCAATGTAGTCAATGAAGGAGGGGTTGTTCATGCCTGATTCTTTATTTTACTTTTCCGAGAGTTGCCGCTCTGCTTTCCGTGCGATTACCTCTCACGGGGTACGAAGCATACTGACTATATTAGGTATCATCATCGGCGTTGCTCTGTGATTGTGGTGGTTGCTGTGATGGAGATGTTGAAAGGTAACCTGATGAGCAGCTTGATGATCTGAATCCGGATATGCTCACGGTAGAGGGGTACACCTCTACTGACGATACTCTTTCCGGTAAGTACAACACGCTAGGTTTTAAAGAGTTTGAACTGATAAAACAACGTGTTGATGGCTACGAAGCAATAAGCGCTCGCACCCGAGGTTACAGTTCATTTGGTTCGATTGTCTATGGCAGTGAGTCGACCAGTACACAGGTGCTTGGCAGTGACAGCGAATATCAACGTGTGGTGAATACGTATCCTGAGTTAGGCCGATTTATCAGTGACAGTGATGATGATAGGCGTCGCCGTGTTGCTTTCGTCGGTAAAACACTGATTGAAGAACTCGAGTTACCAGCGAACCCGGTGGGTGAATACATCAAAATTGATGGCGAATGGTTCAGAATTATTGGTGTCGCCGAACCCAAAGGGAAGTTGATCATTCTTGATCAGGACAACTTTGTCATTGTTCCACTTTCCACCTTGAGAACAATGCGTGGGCCTTGGCGAACTGAAGATATTGAAGTTATGCTCAAGCCCGGCCCTGAAAAGTCTGCCAAAGAGCTGGAGGACGAAATTCGCAAAGTTCTGCGTCAACATTTCAGAGTAGGGAAAGGAGAATCAGAACCTTTTACTTTCTCTACGCCAGAAGAGAGCCGGAAAAGCTTTGATGAAATGACGATGTCCGTCACCTTGGTCGCAGCCGCTGTCGTCAGTATCAGTTTGCTGGTGGGGGGAATCGGTGTCATGAACATTATGTTGGTGTCGGTCACTGAGCGTACCAAAGAAATCGGAATTGCGAAGTCACTCGGGGCACCATCAGGGCTGATTTTGTTACAGTTTCTGCTTGAGGCTGTGATGCTTTCTGTCTTCGGCTGTATTTTGGGTGTGGTTCTTGGTGCGGGGCTATCGAGCTTTGCATTGCTGATACCAGGTACCGACAGCATTAACATTCCGATGTGGTCGATTTGGTTGTCGGTTGGTTTTACCACCTTTATTGGTGTTGCCTTTGGTCTTGCGCCAGCGATGAAAGCCTCAAAGCTGAATCCTGTCGCTGCGTTAAGGTTCGAGTAACTATGAGCATTAAGAAAACCATTAGGGATATGCTGCGCATATCCCTGAAAACAACAACAGCCTACAAAGTGTGTCTTGTTCTCGGCATAGCCTTTCTCACTATGTTCAATGTGACTATGATCGCGAGCATCATGCCCGATATAGGGACGGGCCTGTTGGTGTTCAGAACATTCATTGAAGTGCTTGTTTTCTTCGCTCTATTTCACTTGTTAATCCGAAGTTATATCAAACTCAGTCTGCTGCATGATGGTATGTCATGGCGTATCGGCATGTCTCTTTTCGTTGTGTCAGTATGCTGCGGCTCTGCATATGTAGGCTTCAGCTATATTTTGAATGAGATATCGTTCTTTGACGATGCATCAATAGAAAATTTTGGGTACACCATGTCCTCAACAGATGAAAGACGTGAAATTGGTATTTCATCACCGTCGCTTGTCATTGTCGGCATCGTAAATGCCGTCATTCAGTATTGGGTCATCGTTGCTGTCTATCTGGTGTGGCAGTTTTACCGCCAGCGCCACACAATGCAAAAGCGACTTGAAAAAGCTCGTTTATCTCAACTGACCTATCAGCTCAATCCCCACTTCCTTTTTAATACATTGAACAGTATTCGGGCATTGATATATGAGGATAAAGATTCTGCCGCGGACGTAGTGACGGAGTTGGCGGAGTTACTTCGTCTTCATATGACACTGGATATGAATCACTCCTCTTCACTGGAAAAAGATTGGCAAATTGCCCGCCATTTTCTAACCATTGAACAGGTTCGGTTGGAAGACAGGTTAGATCTCACTATCGATCTTTCGCCTGAAACTCTGGATCAGAGTGTTCCCTCGCTTTGTTTGTTAACTCTGGTCGAAAATGCGTTAAAACATGGAGTTATTCCCAATCTTTCAAAAGGCTACTTGTCGATTGAATCCAGCTTATTGGACAATCATCATTGGCAGCTCCGTATTGTTAACTCAGTAGGTAAGCCCAGCCAACAGCCAAGTAACCGGATTGGTCTTTCAAATATTTCGGAGAGATTGACCTGCTGCATGGTGAGCAAGCTCATCTCGCCACGGAGCGGTCAGATGGGCGGTTTATTGTTTCAATAGAGATGCCGTACCATGGAAGTATTGATCGTCGACGACGAAAGACTGGCAAGAGCCGAATTGAAAAGGTTATTGAATCAAGTTAATCCTGATGCAATAACGTATGAAGCACGTCATGCTCATGAAGCTTTGGAGATGCTAGAGCAGCGCGCATTTGATTTGGTTTTTCTCGACATCAGTATGCCTGAAATGACAGGGTTGGAGATGGCTGAAAAAATTCAGCATAGCCAACCCTTTGTTTTTTGTACCGCTTACGATGCCCATGCTGTCGAAGCTTTTACCCTGAATGCTGTTGATTACTTACTAAAACCCGTTCAACGTGACCGCTTGCGTGCCACGTTGGATAAGTTTGAGAGCGCGAAACGGCAAGAGGGTGAATCGTTTTCTGATGTGTCGTCTTCCTCGTACCTTTCCGATAGCCACGGCTTAATGCTGAAAGTTGGTGAACAAATGCAGATAGTTCGCCTTGGCGAGGTCGAACGCTTCGAGTCGGTGGGAAATCATGTCGCTATTTATCACGGTAAACAAAAATTTTATCTCCATGCATCTCTCTCCCGTGTCGAGGGTAAGCTAGACCCTGACTTTTTCTTTAAAGCCAGCCGCAGTCAGATCATCCGCCTCGATCAAATTGACAGAATTGAAAATGGTATTGCGACTGGTTCTCTCATTGCCGTCATGAATTCCGGCGCTGAAGTCGAAATTAGCCGTCGTCAGGCGCAGACCATGAAGCAGCAGTTCGCCGTCTTTTAATTTCACCACAGTACCCCTTTGAAACGTTCACTTCCCGATTGTCTTTGCACAGTAAGGGAAGTGACTCAGTATTTTTGCCTCTATAACACTCGCTATTTTAGAGACTTATTGTCTCATCGTGTTGCTTTAAAGACAGGCGTGAGCGCTTGGCTTGGGTATAGTAAACGGGTCTGTTTGATGAGGTGTTGAAATGATAATGAAAAAAATAGCATTGCCTTGCGCTCCAATATTAATCCTTCTTTCTGCATGTGCGTTTTCACCGGTCGATAAAGCCATTGAGCAGGGCGATTGGTACCGACTAGGGCAAATTGACGGCGAGCGCGGCGAACGTGCGAAATCCCATAAAGATTTGTCGGTATTGGCCAAAAAAGCGGGTGTCAGTGCCGATCTAAGCCTCTACGATGAAGGATACCTTGCTGGCAACGGTATGTATTGCAATGTACAAAGTGCTTACCACATTGGACTTTCGGGAAGTATATATCGGGGCGTGTGTGAGAGCCGTCCTGAATCACTGAACTTTCGTCTCGAATGGCAACGCGGTTACGACCAATATAAAAATAGTGAAGGCATAAACCGCGGATTCTAAACGCCTGCTCAAATACCCCAGTAAAGCGGGGTGTAAATATATATTTACGATAGTAATTTTAAGTTTACATTTCGCTTGCAATCAATTTCTGGACTGTTAAGGTTATTGGCCGAGCTGCGGAAACACGTGGTTGTAGTCATCTTAAGGAAGTCCTATGGAACGCGATCAAGTCACCAATATTCATATTCAGAACGAGGAAGTTCTGATAACGCCAGAAAAATTAAGAGAAAATTTACCAGTCAGCCAAGAAGATTTGGCATTCATCCGTGATGCAAGACAGGATATTGCCAACATTATTCATAAAAAAGATCATCGTCTTCTGGTGGTGTGTGGTCCTTGCTCTATCCATGATGTTGACGCAGCCAAAGACTATGCGAGAAAGTTAAAAGCACTGTCAGAAAAAGTTTCCAGTCAGCTCTACATTGTTATGAGGGTGTATTTTGAAAAGCCACGCACAACGGTTGGCTGGAAGGGCTTAATCAATGACCCGCATCTTGATGGCAGCTTTAATGTGTCGGCAGCCTTCATCAGGCAAGAGAATTATTGATTGAGTTGACCGAAATGGGTCTGCCTCTGGCGACAGAAGCCCTTGACCCAATCAGCCCGCAATACGTTGGCGACCTGTTCAGCTGGGCCGCTATTGGTGCACGAACAACTGAATCTCAGACGCACCGCGAAATGGCCAGTGGTCTTTCAATGCCTGTCGGGTTCAAAAACGGCACGGATGGTTCGTTAGATACCGCGATCAATGCCATGAAAGCCGCCGCGAGTGGTCACAGATTTATGGGGATCAATCAGGCGGGTCAGGTTGCTCTGATGAATACTGATGGTAACCCGGATGGTCACATCATTTTACGTGGCGGTAAGCAGACTAACTATGATTCGGTGTCTGTCGCTGAATGCGAAGAGAAAATGGCCTCGCTGAATATCGAATCATCCCTTATGGTGGATTGTAGCCATGCCAACTCCCGCAAGGATTTCCGCCGCCAACCACTAGTGGCCACTGACGTTGTACATCAAATCCGTGAAGGAAATCAGTCAATTATTGGTCTGATGCTCGAAAGTCATATCAATGAAGGTAACCAAAGTGCAGAATTACCGAGAGCAGAGATGGCCTATGGAGTATCCATTACGGATGCCTGTCTGGGCTGGCAGGATACAGAAGCCTTGTTGCTGAATATTGCATCTGAGCTTACGCCTGTGCTCGAGAAACGCATACAATGAAAAGAATAATGGTAAGGACAGTGGGCTAACATGGTTGCAGAGCTTTCCCGCCTTCGGGATGAAATAGATGAAGTAGATAAACAGATGGTGGAGTTACTGGCGAAGCGTTTGTCGCTGGTGGCTGAAGTAGGGGAAGTGAAAAGCCAACATGGTTTACCGATTTATGCACCGGACAGAGAAGCAGCGATGCTGGCCTCGCGGCGCAAAGAAGCAGAGTCGAAGGACGTACCGCCGGATCTGATTGAAGACATTTTGCGTCGTACGATGCGTGAATCTTACGCCAGTGAAAATGATTCGGGCTTTAAATGCCTGAACCCTGACTTACGATCTATCGTGGTGGTTGGGGGTAATGGCCAGTTAGGTAAACTTTTCTGTAAACTTTTCTCCCTATCTGGTTACGACGTGAAAGTGCTGGGCAGTCAGGACTGGGATCGTGCTGATGAGATTTTGGCCGACGCGGGTATGGTCGTGGTAACGGTGCCTATCAACCGGACGGATACCATTATCCGCAAGCTGAACACGCTCCCGGATGATTGTATTCTCGCGGATTTGACTTCAATCAAAAGTGAACCGCTGCAGGCAATGCTTGAGTCTCACAATGGCCCGGTTGTCGGTCTACACCCAATGTTTGGGCCGAACATTCCGAGTTTGGCCAAGCAAGTTGTGGTGTACTGTGACGGTAGAAACCCTGAAGCTTACCAGTGGTTGCTGGAGCAGATCCGAATCTGGGGCGCGACGCTTCACCGGATCAGTGCGATCGAGCACGATCAGGGGATGACATTAATTCAGGCACTTCGTCACTTCACATCCTTTGTTTATGGGGTTCACCTTGCTGAGGAAAACCCGAATCTGTCTCAGCTCATCGCATTGAGTTCGCCCATTTATCGGCTCGAGCTTGCGATGGTGGGTAGACTGTTTGCGCAGGATGCACAGCTGTATGCTGACATCATCATGTCGTCGCCACAGAACCTCGATATGATAAAACGTTTCCATGCACGATTTGGTGAAGCGATTGCGTTGCTTGAGTCAGATGACAAAGCGGAGTTTGTGGGGGCTTTTGGTCAGGTAGAAAATTGGTTTGGTGATTATGCCGACAGATTTCTGCGTGAAAGCCAGTCATTGCTCCAGCAAGCCAATGATTCCACCCAACGTTAGTCATTGTTATTGCCAAAAAAAGGAGCCCGACGGCTCCTTTTTTATGTCTTCCTCGTTGAACCAAACATTTAGTCGAGCTCAATTTCAGTCGGTGAGACATTTTCAATCGGGTAGCAACCCAGCACCTTGATATAGCGTGTCAGCGAAGTGAGCTCTTCTAATACTTTCTGCATTTCTTCTGAACTCATATTGCCTTCAACATCGACATAGAACATCTCTTCCCATGGGTTGCCCAGCACAGGACGAGATTCGAGTTTCGTCATATTGATGCCGTGGTTACGGAAAACCAACAGACATTCAACCAGTGAACCTGCATCTTGCGCTGTCGACATGATAAACGTTGTTTTAGCAGGAATAAGATCCGTGACATCGACCGGGTTGCGAGCAACCAAAATAAAGCGGGTGTGATTTTCTTGTTGATTAGCGATGTTAGCTTTAAGCGGCTTCAGGCCATAAAGCGCGCCGCTTGATGCATTGCCGATGGCTGCCACATTGCCGCTTTTCATTTCAGCGACTTTTTGCATGGCTTCCGCGGTACTTGAGCAATACTCCTGCTTCACATCGCCGAGAGAGCGAAGGTATTCGCTGCATTGCTGATAAGGCTGTGGGTGCGAATACAGACAATCAATGTTTTCCAGATCGGTATCGACGGCAGTCAGAATGCAGTGTTCAATAGGTTGGGTGATCTCGCCAACGATAGACAGTCGGGTGTGCTGCAATTGGTCATAAACGTCATTGATTGAGCCCGAAGAGGTATTCTCAATCGGCAGTACGCCATAATCTGCACGTCCATTTTCGACAATCTCAACAACTTCTTTGAAACTCTTACAGGGAAGTTCTGCCAGTGTTGTTTGTTTTCGGCTGAAGAAATGTTTAGCGGCAAGGTAAGAATATGACCCTTTTGGCCCCAAAAAGGATACACGGGCGATGGGCTGTGCGCTGTCAGGGTTTGCCAGCTTCTGCAAAAATGCCTGCTGGATAAGCACGGAATCTTCAATGATGCTGTGGAAAATACTCACAATATAGGGTGCATCTAATTCGTGTTTTTTACCTGCTGTAACCAACTTTTCCAGAAGAATTTTTTCTCTGGCCGGGTCACGTACTGGCTTTTCAGTTTGGATTTTACTTTTGGCGACTTCAATACTCAGCTGACGTCTCTCAGCAAGTAACGCCAGTAACTCTGAATCCACCCGACTGACATTCTTTCGGATTTCATCGAGCGTCAATGTTGGTTTTGTCATGTCCTTATCCTGTTTCGGCAACGCAATGCCTTTGGGTAATGCGAAAGGTTGACGGCACGTACTCAGCCATTTCCTCTCTCTCACTATACTTGATGCGCAAAATGGCACAACGCTTGCGGAAAAGTATTCCTAGTACTGATGTTTTTATCGTGTATCCATCAAAAATGGAACCTTTGGCGGGCTTTTTAGTGCAAATCGTCAAATTGAAACAAATCAGCCCCGCATGAGCGGGGCTGATAATTGACTGGTTGGTGCCTCTATCAGGCGGCTTCTGTCTCCACTTCTTCGGGTTTGTCACTGTGGCTGGCTCGGCGAGCTTCAGGCTTGTGTTTTTGTTTATTAAGCTGTTTCTCCAGCTTTTGGCCTGCTTCATTGATGGCTGCGTACAAGTCTTGGTGTTGTGCTGTGGCGACTAGCTTTGCGCCGGGGACAGAAACATCAGCCTCAATCTTAAATGTTGTACTCGTCAGTTGGCTGACAACCGCTCGAGGATTGATGAGAGCAACTTGCCACTTCTCCAGTTTGGCAAATCGCGAAGCGATTCGGTCACGGATAGAAGGAGTGATTTCGATGTTTTTGCCAGTGATTTCTACTCTCATATGCGTTTCCTCTTGTTAGCGCCTTTACGTTGGGCTCACATTCAGATTACTTTTTTCGCCACATAAAAAAGTGACCCAGATCAATAAAATAGTTAGGTGATTTAACTGAGTACGTAATTGTGATCACTTCGGAAAGCTGACAGAAAAAGTCACCGAAAAGGGTTGAAATGTGAGATCACTCTGATGCACTATCGGTAGGTGACATGTCGTTTTTAGCCCATTCAGACAGGGCTAAGATCGGCCCAAATTCAGGCCGCTAGTGGATTTTAGGCAGTAGGCGAAGGTTACGCTTTTTGCTGAATTAACTTGTTAAGGTAGCTGAGAAATAAAAAAGCAGCCAATCAGGCTGCTTTTTTGTACGTCTCATTTCGTGATGTTACAAAACGCCGTTCAACGCCATTTGTTGTTTTGCACGTTCGGCGGGTTCAGTCAGCCCCAGTGCCTCGTAGGCTTTCACCATCAGCGGCAGCGCTTTTCTCGCCGCTTCCGTATCACCAAATTGTTGTTGAATCGCCTGACAGCGATTAATGGCTGCCATCCACGCTTCGCGTCTGACATAAAAGTCCGCTGTCGCCAGTTCATAATCCGCAAGACGGTTTTTCAAAGAGACCATTCTTGCTCTTGCATCGGCGGCATAAGGGCTGTTTGGATAGCGGTCAAGCAGCTGTTTAAAATCAAAGAATGCACGAGAGACGGGCTGCGGGTCTCTATCAGAGCGTTCCATATTCAGAAATTCGTGCAGTAGCGAACTGTCTTGCGCCATGTTGCTCAGGCCGCGCATGTACAACACCCAGTCAAGGTTATTGTGGTTCGGATTCATACGTAGGAAGCGGTCAATAGTCGATTCCGCCAGAACATAATCGCCATTTTTGTAGTAAGCAAAGATCAGATCAAACTGAACCTGTTCAGAGTACGCACCAAACGGGTAGCGAGAATCCATCGCCTCCAGTTTCTCAACGGCTTTGACCCACTGGCCATCATCAATGGCTTGCTTCGCTTCCTGATAAAGCTCTGAAGGCGGAACATCTGGTACAATTCCTTTGTCTGCACTCGAACAGCCTGCAAGCAGGATAGCGGCAAAAAGGGTGGATAGAGTGAGGCGTTTCATTGCTGCGATAGCTTCCTTGAATTAAATTAATGTGCTGTTGCCATTACGGAGTCGGCGGCAAAAAGCTACAATGGCACGATTATGGGTATTCTACCCATCGACTGAATATAATACCAATCCGCAAATAGTGACCGCGATCGAGGACGGATACCGTGTACCGGTCTTGAGTTAGTCCTTAATAGGTTCAAAAAGTTCGTTATGGCACAACAGATAGAATTAACGTCAACAGTGAAAGACAGCCAATTGGGTCAGCGCCTTGATCAGGCGCTGGCTGAGCTGTTCCCTGATTACTCCCGTTCACGCATCAAAGAGTGGGTGCTGGCTGACAAAGTAAAAGTAAACGGTGAAGTTGCCAATAAACCCCGCATCAAAATGATGGGTGGCGAAGAAATCATTATCGATGCAGAAATCGAAGATGAAGAGCGTTGGGAGCCTCAGGATATCCCTCTGGATATCATTTATGAGGACGACGATTTACTGGTGATCAACAAACCGCGCGGATTGGTGGTTCACCCCGGTGCGGGTTGTCCTGATGGTACTGTGCTTAATGGGCTACTTTACCTTTACCCGGAAAGTGCAGAGGTACCGCGTGCAGGTATTGTTCACCGCCTTGATAAAGACACCACTGGCTTGATGGTGGTAGCGAAAACAGTGCCAGCGCAGACCCGTCTGGTACGCGCGTTACAAAAACGAAAAATTACCCGTGAATACGAAGCTATCGCGATTGGTAACATGACAGGTGGCGGTATGGTTGAAAAACCGATTGGTCGCCATCCGAGTAAGCGCACCCACATGGCTGTTCATGAGCTGGGTAAACCTGCTATCACGCATTATCGCGTTGCTGAGCATTATCGTGCGCACACCCGTTTGCGTTTGCGTCTTGAAACGGGTCGTACTCACCAAATTCGTGTTCACATGGCGTACCTTAATCATCCGCTGGTGGGTGACCAGTTATATGGCGGTCGTCCTCGTCCACCTCGTGATGCAGGTGAAGAGTTGGTTACTGCGCTTCGCAGCTTTGATCGTCAGGCGCTGCATGCTGCTATGTTGCGACTAGAGCATCCGATCACGGGTGAGCTGATGGAATGGCATGCGCCTGTTCCTGATGACATGGTTGCACTTGCAGAAGTGTTGCGTGTCGATCAGGAAGAAATGGGCGAGCCGGATTATTAAATGAAATTGATCGTGCACAGTGGCCGGCGCCCAGCACGGTCAACGCGATTAGCACCACCCGCTCGGGTGGTGTCAGCACATCACCCTACGACAGCCTAAACCTTGGTGTACACGTTGATGATAATCAACGCGACGTGGAGACAAACCGCCAACGTTTGATAGACCAAGCGTCCTTGCCATCGTCTCCGTATTGGTTGAATCAGGTTCATGGCACTCGGGTTGTCAGTTTGCCGGAAGAAGGCGAAGGAACGCTAGACGCAGATGCAGCGTTTACCCGCGCTGAAAATCATGTCTGCGCCATCATGACAGCGGACTGTTTGCCCGTTCTCTTCTGCAACGCATCCGGCTCCAAGGTGGCTGCCGCTCATGCTGGGTGGCGTGGTCTGTTAAATGGTGTATTGGAAAACACACTGTCCTATTTTGATGGTGCTGATTCGGTCATGGCATGGCTGGGGCCAGCAATTGGTCCTGACGCGTTTGAGGTAGGGCCGGAAGTCCGTAAGCAGTTTATTGCGCATGCTTCAGAAGCCGAGTCGGCTTTCCAGCCAAGTGGTGATAAATACTTCGCTGATATTTATGCATTGGCGAAACAGCGCCTCACTGCTGCTGGTATCAGTTCTGTTTTCGGCGGAGACTGGTGTACTTATCGACAACAGACCGATTTCTTCTCCTATCGACGTGACAGACAAACTGGCCGTCAGGCAAGTCTCATTTGGATATCTTCATCGTAGACAAGGTAAAATTACTGTCCCAAGCTTGAAATTGGTGGTTGCTGTTCCCATCTGATCGTAAACGATATTGATGTAAGCAGAGGAGGGGCTATGCGCCTTGACCGATTTACCAGTAAATTCCAGCTTGCTATTTCTGATGCCCAGTCGCTGGCACTGGGCCGGGATCACCAGTACATAGAACCCGCTCACCTGATGGTCTCTCTCCTGAATCAGGACAGCAGCACAATTCGCCCTCTTATGACCCTACTGGGTGTGGATATTACGCAGCTTCGCTCTAGCTTGAGTGAACTGCTTGATCGCTTGCCAAAAGTCACAGGCACAGGCGGTGATGTCCAACTTTCTCATGGCATGGGCATGCTATTTAATGTCTGCGACAAACTGTCGCAGAAGCGAAAAGACAAATACATTTCCTCAGAACTTTTCATCCTTGCAGCCGTTGACGATAAAGGCCCACTCGGAGAATTACTCCGTGGCTATGGTGTCACTGCCAAAAAGGTTGAACAAGCAATTGATCAGGTTCGCGGCGGTCAGAACATCGATGATCCAAATGCTGAGGAGAATCGTCAGGCTCTCGAAAAATTCACCATCGATCTCACTGAGCGTGCAGAGCAGGGTAAGCTCGACCCCGTTATCGGTCGTGACGAAGAAATTCGTCGCACCGTGCAGGTACTCCAACGCCGCACGAAAAATAACCCGGTGATCATCGGTGAGCCAGGTGTGGGTAAAACCGCTATCGTAGAAGGTTTGGCACAACGCATCGTCAATGGCGAAGTACCCGAAGGCCTGCGTAATAAGCGCGTCCTGTCACTCGATATGGGCGCCTTGGTTGCAGGTGCGAAATACCGCGGCGAATTTGAAGAGCGATTGAAAGCGGTTCTCAACGAGCTAGCCAAAGAAGAGGGTAACGTCATCCTCTTTATTGATGAAATCCATACCATGGTCGGCGCAGGTAAAGCGGAAGGCGCGATGGATGCGGGTAACATGCTTAAACCTGCACTTGCTCGTGGTGAGCTCCACTGTGTTGGTGCCACAACGCTGGATGAATATCGCCAGTATGTCGAAAAAGACGCGGCACTTGAACGACGTTTCCAAAAAGTGCTGGTGGACGAGCCGACGGTTGAAGATACGGTTGCTATTCTGCGTGGCCTGAAAGAGCGCTATGAATTGCACCATGCTGTTGAGATCACTGACCCAGCCATCGTTGCCGCAGCCAGTCTCTCGCATCGTTATATTTCAGATCGCCAATTGCCCGATAAAGCCATTGATCTGATTGATGAGGCGGCATCGAGCATTCGTATGCAAATAGACTCAAAGCCTGAGTCCTTAGATCGACTAGAGCGTCGCTTGATCCAACTCAAGATTGAGCGTCAGGCTTTGTCAAAAGAAAGTGATGAAGCGAGCAAGAAGCGTCTCGAAGTACTTGATGATGAGGTGGAAGAGAAAGAACGCGAGTTCGCGGAACTTGAAGAAATCTGGCGAACAGAAAAAGCCGCGCTTTCCGGAACGCAACACATCAAATCAGCGTTGGAACAAGCACGTACTGACTTGGAAATCGCACGCCGTGCAAGCGATCTGAACAGAATGTCAGAACTTCAGTACGGAAAAATACCAGAGTTGGAGCGACAGCTGGATTTGGCCAGTCAGGCAGAAATGCAGGAAATGTCATTGCTGAAAAACCGGGTGACAGATGCTGAAATTGCCGAGGTGTTATCAAAGCAGACTGGGATTCCAGTCGCCAAAATGTTGGAAGGCGAACGTGAAAAGCTGTTGCAAATGGAGTCTGTATTACATGACAGAGTCATCGGGCAAAAAGAAGCCGTCTCTTCCGTCTCCAATGCAATAAGACGAAGCCGAGCAGGGCTGGCTGATCCTCATCGACCAATTGGTTCGTTCCTTTTCCTCGGTCCAACCGGGGTGGGGAAAACTGAATTGTGTAAATCGCTTGCAGACTTCATGTTCGACAGCAGCGATGCCATGGTGCGTATTGATATGTCCGAATTCATGGAGAAGCATTCTGTTGCAAGGTTGTCGGTGCACCTCCCGGCTATGTGGGATATGAGGAAGGTGGTTACCTGACAGAAGCGATAAGGCGGCGCCCTTACTCCGTGATCCTGTTGGACGAAGTTGAAAAAGCACACCCTGATGTATTTAACCTACTACTGCAAGTGCTGGATGATGGCCGACTCACTGATGGCCAAGGCAGAACGGTCGATTTTCGTAATGCTGTTGTCATCATGACATCTAATCTGGGCTCAGACCGAATTCAGGAAAACTTTGGCGAGCTCAATTACGATGCGATCAAAGAGACAGTGATGGATGTGGTCAGCGGCCACTTCAGACCAGAATTCATTAACCGTATCGATGAAGCTGTTGTGTTCCATCCTCTTGGTGAAGAGCACATAAAAAAGATCGCAGGTATCCAGCTCGATTTACTTGGCCAGCGAATGGCTGAGAAAGAGTTAACGCTCAACGTGACAGATGAAGCACTTAGCTTTATTGCTCAGGCGGGCTTTGATCCGGTATTCGGAGCGAGACCGCTGAAACGTGCTATTCAGCAAAGTATTGAAAACCCATTGGCACAAGCCATTCTGTCTGGGGAAATCAAGCCAGGCAAACCAGTTAACCTCACTGTGAAGAAAAACCAGATAGAGGCGAAACAATAAAAAATCCTAAGGCCACCTGCGGGTGGCTTTCTTACATTAGATCCACATTTCTATCTTCAAATTGACTAATTAAGAATAAATTTAATACGTTTCGGTTGATTTGCGTCCAGTTAGCGTTATTTCCCTAAAAAAGTGCAAAAAACACTTGCCAAGAATTGTGACCTCCCTATAATGCCGCCTCACCGACACGGAGCGCACTG
>NZ_PEIB01000042.1 GCF_004116385.1 Veronia nyctiphanis
CCGACGGAGACTGGAAATCTCTAGTTATTCGTTGTCTCGTTAACGGGGAAGTGGACACTATCTTGTGTGACCCTAAACAGATGAGCAGAGCGATATCAAATCTAATCCAAAATTCAATTTGCTATGCAAATAATAGTGTATTACTAACATCTAAAGTTGAAAAAGATTATTGGGTGCTCACTGTTGACGACGACGGTCCTGGTGTACCAGCAGAGTTCAGAAAAAAAGTGTTAGAGCCGTTTTATCGACCAGATGCGTCGAGACAACGAAGTTCTGGTGGGCACGGCTTAGGGCTATCAATCGTTAATCACATCGTCAAGCTGCATGGTGAGACTTTATCAATCGAAGATAGCCCTATGTATGGCGCGAGGTTTAGAGTTTCGGTACCACTGAGCCAACCGGTAAAGAAATAAAGTTATTAATGTTAATTACACCGCCTAGCATGGAGCTATATAAACATGAAACCACTCTATATCTTTGCTTGGCAATTTATCACCAAGATTTATTTCTTTACCGGAGCTGGGTGGATAGGAAGTACAATTCTGAACCTCGCCCCCCCAAGAGGACTGTCTTCAATGTACAAGATACCGTGATGGGCTTTAACTAACTCGCTTACAATTGCCAACCCTAACCCATGCCCATTGCCGTCACGACTTGAGTTCTTTTTTAATCTCACAAACGGCTCTATGACGCTATCTCTGTCTTCTTTCGCAATACCAGTGCCATCATCATCAACAATTAAAATCCAGTTTGATCCTATTACCTGTGACGAAACAGCAACCTGTTCGGAAGCATATCTACACGCATTTCGTATGAGGTTCGAGGCTGCCCTGCGCATTTGGTTCTTGTCTAATGTTACTCTATCATCCGATAAATTAAACCGGATAGGAACCTTGCTGGTAATTTCTAATTGAGTAATCAAGGAACGTAGCCATTCAGAGGGGACATGTAAAACAGGCTCGAGGTTACTGTCACTTTCACGCTGCATCTTTGCGAGAAAAAGTAACTCTTCAACTAATAATTGGAGCTCTTCTACGTCATCGCCAATTCCGTCTACATAGTTTTTGAATTGAGACGATAAATGACTGCCCTCTAACATTTCTAGCTGACAAAGAATTCTAAAAAGAGGTGTTCGTAACTCATGAGCCACTGCATTGGTCAATTGTTTGTTCTTTTCAATCAGGCTTGATATTTTATCTGCCATTTCATTAAATCTGTCATTGAGCTTGCCTACACGATGAAAATTTCCAACTTTCACTCTTTTTGAGAAGTCTCCATTTGAAAAAAGTTGTGCAACTATCTCAATTTTTCTCACCCTCCATGAAAGAATAAATGTAATGATTACTGCGTGTAATGCTAGAAACATTGCCACATAATAGACAAAAAGATTAGATATCACCTCAGAGTCATGGTGTTGTTTGTTATTCTCTTTAGGCTCAAAAAAAATAAATTTCTCGTATTTCCTTAGATAGATAACATATTCAAAGTAATCATCTCTGAATGCAAAGCCAGTTTCTTTTACCTCTGCAACATCTTCATCATCAATGTCCTCTTCTTCAAAAGGAAGTTCAGCTTGATCATAGATAGACATTGTCAGAACCTCAGTAGACAGAGAGTTATTTATGATGGAAATAGTCTCATCAAGACTTCTTTCATCCGCCGCGATATTCATATAAACCGACAACTGATGGAGTATAGTTTCATCAAATAAATACTTTTCATTTCTTCCAAACTCAATAGAAAAAATTGCATATGATATCGCTGCTGCTAGGGTGAATAAAACTGACCCTATAAATATCTCAAGAAAAATTCTAAACATAGAAAACTCTTTAGTTCAATCTCGAACAAACAGATATCCCTGACCTCTGACTGTAACGATCATCTTAGGCCTTGAAGTGTTATCACCCAGTTTCTTCCTGAGAAGAACAACTTTATTATCAATTGTGCGGTCAACACCATCATAGGAAATCCCTCTGGTTTGCTGAACAAGAAACTCACGAGATAACGCCTGATTTGGATTACTCACAAAAAGGTGTAATAAATCAAATTCACCCTCTGTTAATTCAATTTCTTTACCCTGAATAAAGCAGCGTTTCGTCTTTGCATTCAAAGACAATGAGCTACTTTGGTCAGCTGAGTTTTGTGTATTACTTGAGTGATCGATGGCCGTAGAGGGGGCTTGGCGTAAAATATTTTTTATTCTGGCTAAAAGTACGCGAGGCTTTATTGGTTTGGATACAAAATCGTCAGCACCCATTTCAAGTGCTGCAACATGATCAAAATCATCGCCAGTCGCGGTCAATACCATAATCTTGCTACTGACGAGCCCTCTAATTTCTCGACAAATTGATAAACCGTCAACATTGGGTAACATTAAGTCAAGAAGGACAAGATCCGGTTCATTCTCAATAATAGCGTTAACCGCTTGGCCACCATCATGAACAGTTGTGACGACGAAACCGTTGCTTACAAAGTATTCAGTGAGTAATTCACTCAGTTTAATATCGTCTTCAACTAAGACTATTCGCATGATTACAACCTCTCACAATCCACGGTTACAGTGTACAGTTGGGTTGTAGATATTAGTATTTTACATCTGATAATCACTACATAAATTGTATGACATTGTATGTGCTAAATTTATGTCATTTAAATCGCGGCACTATTTACCGCTTCTCCAGTTCGACACCGCATGGACAAATAGAGTGGCAGCCCCGCTGATACACCGACCATCAGTGTCGCTAATATTGCCAGATATCCATGCTTCACTTCATTTCGCTTGCTATCTGTCACAATGAATACAATCAGAGCAACACCTGCAATAACAACGTCAAGCCATGCAAAAATGCTAATCGGATTGGCAGTGATATTTGCTGCGAATTTCGCAACATCAACGCCATTTTCAATCAGCCAAGGTAAGAGAGCACCGAAAGGTACAAACGTACCAATAACTGCAAAAAACAAGTAAATCCATTTCATTCCACATCTCCGTAAAATCTAATAGTCATTAACTATCAATGATTTAATAGGCACAGAGAAAGACAAAGACGTTTTTCCTCAATTTGCACCTCAATATCGCAGAAATTCTTCATTTGGCTGTAGAAGGTTGCATTTTGACCACTAGTAAATGCAATAGACTGTCATCAATCGGTTAATACTTATGTTCTATCGAAATGAATAGGCGAACGTAGTTTTAATCGGTGATAGGCCAGTGAAGCGTAAATTACAGAGTGATGCATAGCGATGACAACGGATACAACAACAAACTATATAAAACAGCTGATTGATGGCACTGTGAGCCACTTCGCTAACCCAAGGGCAGATATAACCCATTCTTATACTCGTGAGCATCAGGCAATACTCAGTTTGGCAAAAGCGGAAGTAGCAATCCGTGATATCAAAAAGTGGCCCGGATACAAAGCCACACCTCTCCATTCGCTTGACGATTTATCAAGGCAAACTGGCATCTCACGTATTTGGTACAAAGACGAATCACAACGCTTTGACCTGAAAAGTTTCAAGGCACTGGGCGGGGCCTTTGCTGTCGCGCGTCAATTGCAGGCAGTGTTTAAGGATAAAACAGGCCAACAAGTCTCAATCGATGATCTTCTTACTGGTAAACACAGTGAACATTTAGCTGATATTACTGTCAGTTGCGCCACCGATGGCAACCATGGTCGCTCTGTGGCATGGGGCGCGCAGATGTTTGGCTGCCAATGCGTTATCTTCATTCATGCCGATGTCTCCAAAGGCCGACGATTGGCGATGGAACAGTTCGGCGCAACGGTCATCCGTATTGATGGCAACTATGATGAATCGGTTCGCACTGCCGCCGAGCAGGCGAAGCAGCACAACAGAATTATTGTGTCCGACACCTCTTACGAGGGGTATATGGAAATACCGAAAGATGTTGCCTTGGGCTATACCGTCATGCTTGCTGAAATCATCGAACAGTTAGACGGAGAGATACCGACACACGTTGTGGTGCAAGGTGGCGTTGGTGGTTTAGCAGCTGCAGTCTGCGGCTATTTCTGGGAATACTGGCAAGCAAAGCGCCCTCGTTTCGTGATTGTTGAACCTGAGAACGCAAACTGTCTTCAGCAGAGCGCGAAAGCCGGAAAGCCTGTATCAGTCACTGGAGATTTGGAAACCATGATGGCCGGGCTTTGCTGTGGCGAAGTATCGTTGCTTGCATGGACAATTTTAGACTCAGGCGCTGATGACTTCATGACCGTGAGTGAAGAAACGGTACCTCAAACCATGCAGTTGTTGGCAAAAGGCGTGGGCAAGGATCCGGCGATTGAGGCAGGTGAATCGGCGGTTGCGGGGCTTGCCGCCATGATGATCGCACGTAACCAAGTAAACCTGGCATCCCAGCTTAACCTGGACAGTGAAAGTAAGTTGCTGGTGCTAGGAACAGAGGGAGCAACAGATCCGGAGTTGTACCACCAACTTGTTACCCGCCAACTTGATTAACTTGCTTAGACAGTAAGCAAAGGCGCAGGGTTACTCCTCTGCGTCTTCTTCAATGTCCAGAGCCAATCCAACTTTCACCGCATCCATCACCACATTGGTCTGAAAGCTTTTGATGTTGGCATTGTCGAAAAAGGTTTCTCGGGTAAAGGTGTCATACCCTTCCATATCTCTCGCTGTCACGATCAGGATAAAGTCTGAACTGCCCATCACGTAATAGCACTGCTGTACAGCGGGGTTTGCCTGCATATCTTTTTTAAAAATATGCATGAGATCGACACGCTCTCGCTCCAGCGTTACCTGAACCACAAACGTCATCGCATGACCGACAACTTTCGGGTTGACCACAGACACGTCAGCTTCAATCACTTTATCTGTACGCATGCGTTTCAGTCTGCGCTGCACGGCGGCAGGTGAGAGACCAACCTGTTCCGCTATCTTGTCTGATGTGATGCGATTAGACACTTGAACTAAATTCAAAATCTTCCGATCAAAGCTATCAATCGTCGGAAGGCTGGATTTCGGCATAAACATATCCTTGTCGTAAAAACGTTGATGAACAAAACCAACGAGTTATCAACCCGCCCATCCCTTTTTCATTCTTTACCCGACCCTGTCTATCGTCAAGAACATACGGTGATACAAAACGTCGGCGTTTGATTGGAAAGGGGCTTATTGAAGGTGCGAGCAATTGCGTCATAGACGCTTGGGAGGGGTATCTATTCTTGGCCAAACCCGAGGCAGCAAATTAGCTGCCTCGTATCAATTTAAATCAATTTTTTCCTCACATAGATGACCAGCGCTTCTGCGAGGATGACGACAGCAAAAATACTGAGTAGCACCATGGATACTTTCTGCCATTCAAACAGGTTCTGTGCATCATTAAGTACCACACCAATACCACCAGCGCCAACCAGACCGAGGACCGCTGATTCACGGACATTAATATCCCAGCGAAACAATACAATAGAGAAAAAAGCAGGCATAACCTGTGGCCAGTAACCTTTAAGTAAAATGCTCGTCCACGACGCTCCCGTTGCCTTCAGTGCTTCGATAGTCCCCATATTCACTTCAGCAATGGCTTCAGCCAGCAACTTACCGACGAATCCAATACTTCGCACAGCAATTGCCATGATACCCGCTAAGACACCGGGGCCAAACAAGGCAATAAACAGCAGTGCCCATACGAGGGAGTTTACAGAACGTGATGACACCAGAAATACCTGCGCAACCCAGTTAACTGTCTTGCTTGGCATAATGTTTGGCGCGTTCAACAAAGCCAGTGGAATGGCAAAAACTAGGGTGAACAGCGTGCCAAGTGTTGCTATATGCAAAGTTTCAATCAAAGCTGCATGGATAGTTTGCGGATAAAACCCATAGTCGAGCGGTACCATGCGTTGAAACATATCGGCGAATTGCGCGGGCGCATCAAAAAGAAACTCGGGGATCACTTCGACGGTTTGCCAAGACCAGACGATCGCCGAGACAAAGCACAGGTACACGGCATACCGAGCAAGGCGTTCATTAAAGGTAAACCGTTGCCATTGTCGATCAATTGAAGCTGTCGTCATCAGAAAATCCTCCGTACTACATTCGACAGAAATTCGCCGACGAGGATCAGCGCAATAATGGTGAGCAAAATAGCCGCGACAAAGTCGTAATCAAACCGCTGAAAAGCAGAAAATAACGTGCCACCTAGCCGCCTGCCCCGACGATCCCGACCATAGTGGAATTACGTAAATTGGAATCAAGTTGATAACTGGCAAACCCGATAAAGCGGGTGAATACCTGCGGCATTACCGCGTACAGAATAACGCTGGTAAAGCTCGCGCCAGTCGCACGTATAGCTTCAACAGGTTTAAATGATATCTCTTCAATCGCTTCAGCAAACAATTTAGCTATAAAGCCGATTGACGCAAATACCAGAGTCAAAATACCTGCCAGTGCACCAAAGCCTACCGCCTTAACGAATAGGATCGCAATAATCACCGGGTGGAAAGAGCGACACAAAGCAATAAAGCCACGAACAGGCGACGACACCACTGATGGCATCATATTCCGAGCTGCCAGCAGGCCAAGGAAGAGCGAAATAACAATTCCGAAGAAGCTCGAGATGATGGCTATCTGTAGACTTTCCAACAAGCCGCCAATCAACAAACTGGTTCTTGAAAAATCAGGTGGAAACATTCTCGATAACAGGCGCTCACTCTCACCAATGCCGACTATCAAGCGATCAAAGCTAAGTCCCAGCGTTGACATGCTATACAGCAGATAAGCCGCGACCAGAACAACCCCAGCACGTGACAACCACGATGGCTTAAAAGGGTTATCAATGCGACGGTCAGACATCAGTTGAGCCATGATTCACCTCCGTAAATCACTTTGAGATCGTCTTCAGTGATGCCCTCAGGGCTACCGTCGTAATGAACGTTACCATTGCACATACCGATGATCCGCGTGGCAAAACGCTTGGCTAGGTTCACATCATGAATGTTGACCAATACCGGGATTTGCTTCTTTTCTGCCAGTGATTCCATCAGCTCCATGATCTCGACTGCCGTTTTTGGGTCAAGTGACGAAGTCGGCTCATCAGCCAGCAATATATAAGGGTCTTGCATCACGGCACGTGCAATGCCGACGCGCTGGCGCTGACCACCAGACAAGCTATCAGCGCGCTGGTTCGAAAAATCCTGTAGGCCGACAAATTCTAATAGTTCAAAGGCCTTTTCTAAATCCGTTTTGGTATAGTTTCTTCGCCACGCATCCCACGCATTCATATAACCCAACCGGCCACTGAGGACGTTTTCAATCACCGTCAGGCGCTCGACCAGATTGTATTCCTGAAAAACCATCCCTATGTGGCGACGTTGTCTGCGTAATGCCTGTCCCTGAAGCTTGGTCAGGTCTGCCCCTTCAAATAGAATCTCACCACCACTTGGATCGTTGAGACGATTGATACATTTGAGCAAGGTACTTTTTCCCGTTCCTGAAGGGCCAATGATGGCAATGATGCCCGGCTGTTGAATATCAACATTGATGCCTTTGAGAATTGGTTTTCCTGCGACATATTCGTGATAGAGGTTATTAATCTTTATTCCGTTGCAGCTAACTGAACCCATAAAAATGTTTCCTGTACATGTATTTTGAATGAGCAGTGCCCTACCCGTGAGGCACTGAGTTGGTATTCACTGAATGAAGCGAAAGTGTTACTGGGTGGTAGCTTGCTTGGCTAACTCAGCCGCTTTCTTTTTGGCACGCTTAGCGGCGTCCTTCTCTGCGAGCTTTTTGAGGCCGGTTTTGGTGTACGCAGTACCCGTGGCATGAGCAATATCTCTGATCACACCCCACTCCTGCTGATACGTGATGGGAGAAAACCTGTCAGCCCCCTTAAAGGCTGCGCTCATTTCTGGCGTGAATCGGTAGCTGAAAAACGCCTCTTTGATTTTATCGACAAGCTCGGGCTTCAGGTTGTGCGCATAACCAAATGCTGATGTAGGAAAGCGCGGGCTGCGGTAAATAATTTTCAATTCAGAATCATCGACACGCCCTGCGGCAACCATACGGTCGTATACGTCAGACGCTACAGGCGCCGCGTCATAGTCACCGTTATAGACACCGAGAATTGACTGATCGTGTTTACCGGAATACAACACTTTGTAATCTTCATCTGGCACGAGACCTTGAGCTGGGAAGAGTGCTCTTGGAGCAAGGTTGCCAGAGTTTGAAGACGCAGAGGTATGTGCAACCCGCTTACCTTTCATGTCAGCCATCGAGTTGATGCCACTGTCTTTACGAACAATGGTGACCAGGTTATAACCCTGAAAGCCGCTTTCCCCGCCTTTCACAGCAATAGGGACATAACCTGCGAGGTTGACTGCGTACCCTGTCGGCCCAGTCGAAAACCCGGCAACATGAAGTCGGCCAGAACGCATGGCCTCAACCTGTGCTGAGTTTGAGTGTACTGTGTAGTAGATAACTCTTTTACCCGTAATTTTGCTCAAGTGCGCCTGAAAATCAGCAAAAGCATCTTTGTAGAGCGCCGGATCTTCCACTGGCGTATAGGTAAAGACCAGCGTGCTAGGGTCTATCCATTCATCAGGATTTTTCGGAGAATCAGCAACTAAGTCCTTATTTTCATCGCAGTATCTGTCATCAAGCACGCCTCGTGAGGCACAGTCACTTGCGAAGACAAAGGACGGCAGCAATAGCAGGCCAGTGATCAACAATCCATTTACACTGTTTTTCATAATTGAACCCTTTATTCACGTTATTGTTAAACTCATGCCTCACACTGCAGGGGATGTGCCAGTTATTTTAATTGTTTAATATCAGTAACTTATATTTTTATTGGGTTTCTCTACGAGAATTTGGGTCATCGGTGTCTTGTGAAATAAATGGGGTTTGGTCATGGTTGACCCAGACCCAAAACGGCGAAACCGAAAAAATTTGCTCGTTACGAAGTCATGCCGACGGTTTGAAATTACTTTTATCAAGCTGGTGTTTTTTCATTTTTCGGTACAAGGTTTTTCTCGGCAAGTTTAACTTGGCAGCTACATCGTTGATATTGCCTGCCGATTCAATCAATGCTTCGGTCAGCACGTTTCTCTCGTATTGCTCCATTTGCTGTTCAAAAGCAAAAGTATGCTCGTCGACTGCCATGCTGGGCGAATGCAGATCAAAGCCATCTCCAACAATACCCAATACAAATCTCTCAGCGACATTGCGAAGCTCACGGACATTTCCCGGCCATTCATGGCGGCACAGTTGCTGGAGTTGGTCGGCATACAGGGTGGATGGCCGTGTTTTATATTTATGGCTTGCCTTCGCCACAAAATGGCGAAATAAATCCCGGATATCTTCTTTTCGTTGACGTAACGGAGGCAGGTGAATGCTGGCGATATTTAGGCGGTAGAATAAATCGGCCCGGAAATCGCCTTGGTCACTTAATTTGGCAAGGTCGGCTTTACTGGCTGCAATGACAACAATATTGACGGGAATAAGCGTATTGCCGCCAACACGCTCAATACAACGCTCCTGAATCACTCTAAGCAGCTTGATTTGAACAGCCAATGGCATACTTTCGATTTCATCAAGAAACAGGGTGCCGCCACTGGCCTGCTCAATTTTACCGATCCGTTTCTTGTTGGCACTGGTGAAGGAGCCCGCTTCATGGCCAAAGAGTTCACTTTCAATAATGCTCTCTGTCATTCCGCCGCAGTTAATCGCCACAAAGGGCTTTTGATTGCGATCGCTGTATTCATGCAGTGCCCGGGCAATAACTTCTTTTCCCGTTCCCGTATCACCGTTGATGATGGTATCAACGCCCGTTCTTGATAACGCAAGAACCTGTTGTCGAACCATTGCCATCGCGCTCGAACTACCAATCACACGTTGCTCAATCGGAATACTACTCGCCGAGGCTTCATCGGTTGATTCATTTGTATCTTTGACACCGCGAGATTCAGTTTTTCAATCCACTCATCTCCTACTAGCGGTTTTTCGACAAAATCAAAGGCGCCGAGCTTCATTGCTTCAATGGCCATGGTATATCGCCATGCCCGCTCATCAAAATTACTTCGCAGTGCGGGCTGCGTTGCCGTGCGGCCTCTAGCATCGCCAGACCATTTATCACGGGCATCCTTACATCAGATAAAACAACCGTGTATGATTCTGTCGATAATGAGGCAAGCCCCTGTTGGGGGTCAGTAAACCCCGATACCGTGAACCCCTCTAACTCCAGCATTTCACTTACGGCGTCGACAACATCCGGCTCATCATCAATGAGGGTGATATGTCTGATCGGTGGGGTCATGAAGAAATCTCCTGTAGTAGTTGCACGTCAAAGCGTGTTCCCTTGTCGGGTTCAGAGTGCACATGGATGAAACCACCAAAGTCTTTGATGATATTAAAGGCAATAGAAAGGCCCAGACCGAGCCCCTTTCCCACTTCTTTACGGGTGAAAAAAGGGTCAAAGATATGAGGCAAAGCTGACTGCGGTATGCCACTACCATTGTCAGTGACCGATATCCTAATGCCCTCTTCAGATTGCTGAATATCCACAGAAACTGAAGGCATTAGTTCATCTTCCACCGCATCAACGGCATTACTGAGAAGGTTAAGAAGAACCTGTTCCAGTCTGATGGCATTGGCTCTCACCTTCGTGCTTCTGGCACAGCACACGCCAAGGTTATGGGTACATTTCGATTCGCAAACAGCTCGATCGCATCTTTCACAACGGGCAACACCAACGTTGCTGTAACTTTTCCATCACTCTTTCTCGAATAGGCTTTTAAGTGATGCGTAAGTGCTGCTACTTTGTGAAGCATTCTTTCTATTTTGGTGAGATTCTGCGCCGCCCTTTCAGGTCTGCCCTGCTCCAACCACTTGCTGGCACTTCGCACGTGGCTGTTTACTGCAGTGAGCGGTTGGTTAATCTCATGTGTTATCCCAACACTAAGTTGCCCCAAAGCCGCCAGCTTACCTGCCTGAACCAGCTCATTTTGAGTGACCTTCAGTTTCTCTTCCGCG
Source organism: Veronia nyctiphanis (assembly GCF_004116385.1). Lineage (GTDB taxonomy): Bacteria > Pseudomonadota > Gammaproteobacteria > Enterobacterales > Vibrionaceae > Veronia > Veronia nyctiphanis. Next base: position 11,002 of record NZ_PEIB01000042.1, read on the forward strand.
GCTTTGCGCTCTTCAACCTCAGCTTCAAGTTGCTCATTAGTCCGTTTCACTGCTTTGGCTGTCGCCTGAAAGACGGTCAACGATTTGGCCATTTGGGTCACTTCATCCTGCCCTTTAGTCGCCACATGGATATCGAGTCGACCCGTCGAAATCGCGAACATGTCCTGATTGAGTTGCAACAGACGTTCAAGAATACTCTTCCTGACATAGAACCAAGCGATACCCGCCGCCAAAGCGATACTGACCAGTGAAAGAAAAAACGAGAGAGTAATATTGGAAGCAAGAGACTGCTGAGCCAGCGCAATTGAGCGGTCAATTTCTAAATTCACGTTAACTGTATTTGTCTCAATCTGTATCGAGAGCTGATTAAGGTAATCTCGGCTGGTTTGCAGAAAATATTCCTGCTGATAATGCCATTCCAAGACCTCATTCTTAAGCTGAAATAATCGGCTTGAACGCGACGCCAATCGATAAATGAGTGACAATTTCTCATCAAGTGTCGGCCTTGTTGACGCCAGACCGCTCTGCTGCCAAAGTGCAAGCCATTGCGAGCCAATGTCCTCCAGTTGGTAGCTGGTGTCATCCAGCTCATTAAAGCTACGATCAGAATTCCACTTTTCAATTAAGCCCAATTGATAGTAAAGCAGCGCCTTCAACTGGCTGAAATTGACGCGTGTTTTCTCTCGGTCGGTTAACTGATCCAGTTCTTCGCTGGCAGATTTAAGAAGCGGGAAAAAACCTTCCATCAGTTGCGTAAGCTCACCACTAAGAGCCTGTGATTCTTCGATACTCTGATGGAGTAAACTGAGGCTGTTGATGACCTGAGAGAACAGATCTTTAAAATAGGCGTGATATTCGGGGAATGTCTCCATAGCACGACGCATATCATCGATATTATCGGTGATCCTGGTGATCAGGTGTTGTCGCTCAAGACTAGAATCAACTTCAATCAGTAAAGCAGAGTCCGTAATCAACGCCCGAACAATATCATTCAAGCGCGCAGCCTGTTCGAGTGTGGGTATGTCTGTCTCTTTGAGTTCAACCAATGCACTGTCTACACGGCTGAACGTAAACGATGAAAATAAGGCGAGCGAAAGTGTTGTAAAAGAGAGTAGCGCAAACGCAAAACCAAGGCGGAACGCGATACCACGCCAGTTTTTCCAGAATGCCAACCCTTGCGAGTCGACGACTCTCTGTTGCGAAGTATTTAATGATTGAGTCATCCCGATATTCATTAGTGGTATCTAACTGAAGCATCGATAATGGCGCAATCTAGTAAGGCCGCCTACCTCAGAACTGTGAAATCATATGCAACAGCGTTGAAGTACTATTTTTGAGTCGAATGAATTAAATTCGAGCTACCATTTTGCTCCTTTCCTCAAATCCTTCAAGCAAAGGTACCCCGCCCCACATCCATGTTGTCTCCAGGTCTGACTTCAAAACCAATAGCCAACAAAGTGCGAAAACGTTTTTTCCAACAGGGATAATAAAGTATTTATCAATAATGCCCCCACTCGATATAGTGAATGGGGGCAAGCACTCAGTCAAAAATGAAATCAAAGGCAATGGCTACATCAGTTGATTCTGACGCCGGGCGAAACCAGTTTCCGTTTATACCTTGCAGGTGATCAGATTGTGACATCAATAACTTGGTGGGTAGTCTCAATTGATCTTTAATGTTATCGAACAGCTCTGCTGGGACTTTGTTTAACAGCTTTTGGCTCACTTTATCAGCAACAATTGGCGGAATATTTGAGCTATGGTTGGTCTGATCGATGACGTTGTATGTCAGATTACTCATCCTCAACGTCAGTAATTCCTGATCACCAGAATACTTCAAGTCTATCGCTGCCTGCATATCCACTGAAACACTGAAACACTGAAACACTGAAACACTGAAACACTGAAACACTGAACAGTATTTTATCGCCCTTCAACTCGCCTTGGTCGAGCCCTAGAGTGATCAGTACATTATCAAAGGCTATTCGCATAACCTCGTTATGAATAGCCACATAAGGAAAGGAAAGTAATCTAACCAACTATTCACAGCAAACCTCAAAATAACTAAATGTTGTTGTTAATTTATTTTCTGGAATCTTACCCTTTTGATAGGTTATGAATGAATCAATCGTTTGTCTCGCACTTCTCCTGCAAAAGCAGAGATGAAACACTACTCTGGCAACTCGATGATAAGGCTTCAAAATAGCAAGGTCTCGCAGGTAGTAGGGATAGATAAAAAGTCGCAGAATTTTAGTTAAATGTGAACAGATGAGTTAGAGCTAGTCCGGTTTATTAAGCGAATAGATTTGATAACAAGGAGAAAGCTTTCGTGGCTTTAAGCCGCAAAATAATGCGGCTTAAAGGAGGAACATAACTGCTAAAGTGCTTGCGCTTATGGCAAAAAACGCAGGCAGCAAAACAGCTTAATCATAGAACATTTCTTCATGACCAAGGAGCTTATATGTCGCGATGTTTTTCCCGTCTGAGTAACTGACTCTGATATGAAGTGGGCACGACAAATCCTCTTGGAATGTCAAATCGACCCCTGTGACTCCGCCGATTTGGGTATCAAGGATTAGTTGGTAATCAAAGCTCTGATTACAGATGCTGACAAAATCCAGCTCTATCTCTTTTTTCTGACTCTGCCCAGAAGTATCAAAAAAAGATAATTTGGCCTCTGTGTTTCCATAGGAGTTGGTTGCTGTTTCAGACACTACAATGACATCAGGTATTTGTAGATCTGGCCTAGACTGGTGATCAGCATTGTGGTCGGTGATCACATTAATAAAAGGCGTCATTGGAAAACCGTAGCTCATTCCAGTCTTATGGCTATATCCAAAAGCATGACCATACTCGTGCAAAAGAACCTTATAAAGCCCATTACTTATTCCATCGACACTGTTTTTATATAGCTTTTCTCTCACACTGGCAAAGCCTTTGGTACCCGAGGTCTCATCCATCATTGATGGTTTTTTACCTCCACCTAAACCCTGGAAATTGCCTTTGCCAGCATATATCGACTTCACCTTTAGTAGATGTCCCTCGTAACCAAAGCGGATCATGTTGTAAAGCCCTGCGTCAAGTCCATCTACCCATTCTGTTTTACAATTGTCTGAGTTGTTTAACGTCGGACAGCCATTCTCAAAATAAGAACGAATACTCGATGTGTATTGTTTGCTGTTAGCGGCATTGTGCGCATTGGCTGTTAAAATCTCTGCCACTTCCCGGTAGTCAGCAGTGAGTGGTCTGATGCACTTTTTCTTTGCAACCTGACCAGCAGGTGGAATACAGTCGACCTCATCTATTTCTATGGTTGGCCCGACACTCAGTCGCGGCGTAAAGATCTTATTCTGTTTGATCACCATCGGGTCTGACCCAAATTTGATTTTACGAGTTTTAATGACTGCTTTAGCAAAAGGCCTCAAGACACTGTCGAGATTGAAGCGTATTATTTTTTTTTGACCTTTTTTTGTCGTAACTTGAAGAAGCACCGAGTTGACATTAAAAGGCGTGTTATTTGACACTACCCATTTTCGGGCGTTCTTTTTGATGATAGAAATGTCGTCCAGAATAACGATATCAGGTTTCATGATATCCTCTTGGGAGGCTACTTTCGCTTCGACAACTGTCACCCCTTTGACATACATAGGGTCCGTGATGTTTACATATTTTGCAGATTGATAGCTTGCGAGTTCAGCAAACGAATAGTTGGAGAAAAAAGTACAAAAAAAGTAGTGGAACTAACAGAAAAATATATGTGACTGAACTATTTGTAATTTTATCATTATCGTCAAGATCTTTAATTCTCATCTCTCATTCCTTTTTTAAAAAATTTAAACAATAAAGACTCAAATATCGCTAAATATTTTAGCTTGATACCCACAGAGGACTTCATCTGGTCAGTATTATTTACGTTAATATTAAAAATGACTTAAGCCATAGCCATCAGCTAAACTCATCGCCAATAAATAATTGATTTATATTATTTTTACCAAAATGCATTTATGGTTAATTACTCATTACTATCACCATTTTTTTATGAAATAACACACACATATATATAAATCACAAAAAGCATCTCTGGCACCAGTCATAATAGACACATCAGTCAAAACTAATCAAGTATATAAATAAGACTTAGGGGATTACTAAAATTGGCATTTTTATAACAGCACTAATCAAATGAAGATTAGAGAGAAAATAAAGAGAAAATAAAGAGAAAAAATATTTATTGAGTGAACAATCATGTCAAATTTAGTGTGCTAGAGTAAATTTTACGGCCGCCTTTAAAGGACCAATAGACGCTGGATACTGCCAGTTTGTACTTTTACATATGACATCGATAATATCTTTGCTATAACCAAAGCCCTCTCAGGTGCCTTGAGCAACATCATTTTCGATCACTAAGCCCGGCTTTAAACAGAAAGTCACTTTACTATGCACATAGCTAAACGCATTCCACACTGAAATTTGTATCGAGTGTTGATTGAGGTAATCCAGGCTAGTTTGCAGAAAAAATGCCTGCTGATAATGCCGTTCCAAAGCTTGAATTTTGAGTTGAAACAAGCAAAGGCGAAGCGCAATACCACGTAAGTTTTCACGGTATGCAAGTCGAGCCGAGTCAACGGCTCACCGTTGCGACATATTTAATGATTGAGTCATACTGATATTAATTATTGATATTTAAGTTAAATATCAATAATGACGCAATCTGATGAGACCACGTAACTCAGATTGATGCAATGATATGCAACAAGCTGAGGTAGGACATTTGGGTCAGGAGTTAACCTTAAGAGACGGTTATTCTCTCAGGAAAGAGGAAAACAAATCTAGTCGCAAACCTGGGTCGGAGAGTGTCAAGCATCGAGCCTAGCAATTCCTTTCTTCTCTTCTTTCAATTTCTTATCTTGGTCAAAGTGCCATTTGATAGCGAAAAAAGCGGCAACGCCCAGTGCTATTAGCTTGATAGCCATAGCCACATATGGAAAGTAATCTAACCAACTATTCACTGTAAACCTCGAAACAATTAAATGTTGTTGTTCATTTTTTCGGAATTTTACCCTTTTGATAAGCTCTAAATCAATCGGTTGTCTCGCATTTTTAATGCAAAAACACCTCAAGAATTTTGAGGATACTTCACTCCATCAATAATTTAAGAATGATAGTTTTGGCTTTCTTGCAATGAATCAAGGCTACCCAACACACTCTTCATTAACCAATACTGTCTTTTAAATTACGGGTGTTTGTACTCTTCCAAAATCAAGCGGTGGCAATTTCCGCCATACGTCACATTTTCTACTCTTTGTCGATGAGACTAACTTTTTACTTGAAGCCCCATCGCTACTGACTTGCCTATCAAAAACACCATGCTCAAGAATCATTCACGGGTGTTATGTGCCAAATTCTGAAATTATTTATTTGCTGTTGATGAGAATGAGAATTATAATCATATTCAACATATAGTGATGGCATTAATATATAACACGACATGTAGTGGTGCTTTTACTAACGTACAGGGGATTTCAATGCATTGGCTGAATGATTTGTCAAAAAAATTTCTTGAAAGTGGATATCTGGACAGAGGTGTAGAGCCAGAAACACGAATCAGGGAAATTGCAGGTCACGCAGAGACACTTCTCGGTATTTCAGGGTTCGCTGACAAGTTTGAAGGCTACATGCAAAAGGGCTTTTACTCTCTTTCATCCCCCGTTTGGTCCAACTTTGGAAAAAAGCGAGGCGAACCTGTTTCATGCTTTGGATCCAGTATTGGCGATAACATTGGCGATATCCTCTACACACAGTCTGAGGTTGGCACAATGTCGAAACTCGGTGGTGGCACATCCGGTTACTTCGGCCACTTACGGCATCGTGGTGCGGAGATCACCAATAACGGCCACTCATCAGGCGCTGTTCACTTTATGCAGCTATTCCAGACGATGGTTGATGTCGTCAGTCAGGGCTCTGTCCGTCGCGGCCGTTTTTCTCCTTACCTCCCTCTCAGCCACCCAGATGCCAGCGAGTTTCTGGACATTGGTATGGAAGGCAACCCCATTCAGGATTTGACACATGGTGTGACTGTTGATGACCAATGGATGGAAGAGATGATTGCCGGTGATCAACAAAAACGCGAACTTTGGGCAAAAGTGATTCGTCGTCGCGGCGAACTTGGGTATCCGTATATCCTGTTTGAAGATAATGCGAACAACAACACCGTTGATGTGTACAAATTGCAAGGGAGAAGGATCGTCGCCTCCAATCTTTGTACTGAAATCATGCTTCCTTCCGATGATCGTTGGTCCTTTGTGTGTGTTCTTTCGTCGATGAACCTTCTGCATTTTGATGAGTGGCGGGACACAGACGCAGTGGAGACCTTAGTCTATTTCCTTGATGCGGTAGTCTCGGAGTTTTTGACAAAACTGGAGGTATATCGCGATTCAGACTCACTCGATGATCAGCGTATTTTCCAGTTTATGGAAAAAGCTTATGCCTTTGCCAAAGAAAATCGTGCTCTCGGCCTTGGTGTGTTGGGCTGGCATTCTTACCTGCAATCTAAAATGATTCCGTTTGAATCACGAGATGCTGCTCGTCTCAATCTAGATGTTTTCAAATTAATCAAAGAAAAATCTTATCAGGCATCTGCATCGCTGGCTGAACAGTTTGGTGAGCCAGAGATGCTGAAAGGAATCGGTCGTCGTAATACCACCCTCAACGCAGTTGCTCCGACAACCTCATCAGCGTTCATCCTGGGACAGGTATCTCAGTCCGTCGAGCCAGTGTGGCGAAACTGCTACGTGAAAGATATCAGCAAAGTGAAAACCACCATCAAGAACCCTTACCTAGAGCAGTTACTTGAAGAAAAAGACCAAAATACAAAAGCGATTTGGCAGGATATTCGAGACCATGATGGTTCGGTGCAGCACTTGTCTTTTCTCACTGAACTTGAAAAAGAGGTATTCAAAACATTTAGCGAGATCGACCCTATGAGTATTGTCGATCAAGCGGCTGTTCGTCAGGACTTTATTGACCAGGGGCAGTCCCTAAATTTGGTGGTTAACCCTGCGACACCTGCAAAAGAAATCAACCAGCTATATATCAGCGCGTGGAAGTTGGGGATTAAGTCTCTGTACTACCAACACAGTGTTAATGCAGCCCAGATGCTCAACCAACAACGTCAATGTAAAGCTTGCGAAGCCTAACGAGGGAGCCTCAATATGATTCACGGTATTAACCAAATACAAAAACGAGACGGCTCAATCGTTGCCTTCAAACAAGAAAAAATTAGTCATGCGATACTAAAGGCCATGAGAGCGGTCAATAGCGGATCCCAACAGGATGCTGAAAATATCGCCCTGAAAGTGATGGAAGATCTAGCCGCAATTCGAGAGAAAGACCGTCGCTACGTTCCATCTATTGAGGGCATTCAAAACATGGTCGAAAATGCGCTAATGTCATCATCATTTCACGATGTGGCAAAGGCATACATCCTGTATCGCAATGAACATGCCAGACAGCGACAGACGAATATTTTTGAAAAACGAGTAAACCTTAAACCTTATGAGTACCCTGATTTTTGTGAGTATGTCGATGCCATTCGTCACTCTTATTGGGTACACACTGAGTTTAATTTTACTTCCGATGTTCAGGATTTTAAGTCGAGTCTCTCAAACACCGAAAAAGAAGCAATAAAGCGCACCATGCTGGCTATCTCACAGATTGAAGTTGCAGTAAAAACCTTCTGGGGCAACATTTACAGCAAAATGCCTAAACCTGAAATTGGTGCAGTAGGTGCGACGTTTTCTGAATCCGAAGTGCGCCACTCAGATGCTTACTCTCACCTGCTTGAAATTCTGGGTCTGAACGACGAGTTTGAGGCATTGCGCGACAACCCGGTGATCATGAAACGGGTTCGTTACCTCGATATGGCATTGAAAAATGCTAATTCAGATGACAATCGCGATTATGCAGAATCTATTTTGCTTTTTGCATTGTTTATCGAGCATGTCTCGCTGTTTTCGCAGTTCTTGATCATTATGTCGTTCAATAAACATCGCAGCTTACTCAAAGGAATATCAAATGTCGTCGAGGCGACATCAAAAGAAGAACAGATCCACGGTAACTTTGGTGTCGACTTAATTAAGCAAATTAAGCGTGAAAACCCCAGTTGGTTTGACGATTCTCACGCCGCTACCGTTTCTTCTCTATGTCGTCAGGCAATGGAAGCTGAGAGTGAGGTGATCGACTGGATATTTGAACATGGCGAGCTGAGCTTCCTACCCAAAGACCAAATCCGAGAATTTATTAAACACAGGTTCAATCAATCGTTGAATAATATAGACATTGCGCCAGTCTTTGATATTGACGAAAGTTTGCTCGAAAAAACCGAGTGGTTTGATGATGAAATCATGGCAACGAAACATGTTGATTTCTTCGTTAAACGTTCAATTAATTACAATAAGCGCCAACAATCGGTCACCGCTGAGATTTATTCTAATAAGTAAAAAATAGTCACCTGTTTACTTCGTTAAAAACGGTGCTTTTCACGTTAGTATGGCCAGAAAATCTGGCCATACTTTTTATAGTTTATAACTACAAACGCTTTATTTTTTAGGCGTATCAAGACTTAAAACATTTCATAGTTACAGTTGATTTACTTTACCCGGAAGACTTAAATCTCCTGACGCCACATCAAATACATTGGTTACACAAAATACCGGTGCGTGGACGTTTGTATCTACTCTAAGTGCTGCAGTAACACCATCGAAAGAGGCATTTTCAATGACCGTCTTATCTGGGAAAGGCACCCGAATAGTTACAGTCTGACCATCAATAACAGGATCATACCCCGGACTATCAAGCAAGATTGGTAAACCCGGCCAAGTGACGGGTAATCTTGGTGTGGCGCCTTCAGGAATATCCTTCACTGCGAGGCTCCCGGGCCACAACGTTCTTCCGGCGTCAGAACAACCCAATGTGTATGCCAAACGCCACCATCATTGTCGTAATTATTGTCGCCACTTTCATCAAACAACGGCGTGTCGTCAAAGTCGGGATGGGTAGCGGCAACAATAGCTAAAATGCCCTGTTTCTTGTCAAAACCTGCATGGTAGCTGTCAATAGATGTGGGCCACACATAAGCATGTGCTTCAGCCCCCGGAGCACCAGCACCTGGTCGTTTTTTTGCTACTTCGCTGCCAGCTTTACCCACCACCTTCATTGTAAATGTGGCAATGTTACCTTTACTGGTGACTTTTGCGCTGAGTATGTCAAAAGTTGGTAGGCTTATATTTTTTTGCTCGGGTGAGTGAATTCCGTCTGCAATACCTACATAGCTATAAATCGCTGACGCGATGGCTGAAATAAGAATCAAGCTCCTTTTCATAACCTATCTCCTGCTTTTGTTTTCACTTATGAAATAATCTTTAAAAATTGGCGTAAATATTTTTAACGAATGTTTTTAACTATTGTTCGTTAAATTAATAGAACAGATTATTCACTTGCATGTCAAACATGTTTTTAGTCGAAACTATTTATATTATTAATTTTGAGACTTTTACTCTGCAAGAAAACCAAGACATGGATATATGATATTTTTATAAATCAAAGAAGATATAAAATATATTAATGGCAATTTAATTATTGGTTTTGATTTTTTATGAATTAATTAGCTTTAATAAATTGAACAAATATATTTATAAGTATAATAATATCTATGAATCACAACGGTAATTATATAACATAAAATAAACACAATTTTAACATACCGTTAAACTTTTGCGCGAAATTTATGGCCATTAAGGTAGTCTTAATTTTATTGTAATCAACATTATAGAAGTAAAGGAAAGGGTTTTAGCGGTAAGTATAAGAACTAAATTCTGATTATAACCATAACTTTTATATGTACTTATACCTCAATAACTTTTGATCTTAAGTAATGAAACACAGTAATCACAAGTTATATGTAATATGGTTAAGAGCGTTATTTTTAAAGTTATAACACTGAAAATTATGGGGTCAATAATGAAATTAAAGAACCATCAGGAGAGTCATTTGAGAGTATTCAGTACACTCACTTCTCTTATTCTATTTATTGTTTTTTTTCTATATCCTCAAGAGACGCTAGCGCATGTTAAATGGTTTGTCTCTTCAGAGCTTCAGCCTCCAGAGACCTTCGTCCCCTACAGCTTTGATGAGCCAATGGTAAGGGCATGGATAGGTATAGCAGTTTTCCTCATTCTCACATCGATATTTCTTGACAGTCGCTTACCTTCTCTACCTATCGTTGACAGCAAAACTCGGCATGACGTTATAGAAATAGTACGTATATTGACAGGTATGTCACTCTTACTAACAGCATATGATGGAAAACTTATTGCGCCACATTTGGCGGCACAAGACAGCATAGGTATGTTTTTTGTCTTTTTAGAGGCTGTTATTGGCTTAATGTTAATCGCAAATAGATTCTTATTTATTGCCGCTATTCTATTATTGGTTTTGTTAGTCGGAGTACTCATCCAGTTTAATCCAATAAGTGCTCTCGAGTACATCAATGTCACTGGCATAGCACTCTTCATATTGTTCAACAACATGCCCACAGAGGCCTCAAAAGAGCGATTTAAGCCATACTCAGTCGCTGCATTACGTATTTTCACTGGCATCTCACTGGTTACACTCGGCCTCTCAGAAAAAATAATTGGCGCATCACTCGGTCAGGAATTCTTACGTGTCCACCAATGGAATTTTATGCAGGCGATGGGGCTCGACTTTTTCACTGATAGGCTTTTTGTACTGTCGGCTGGCATGATGGAAGTCGTGTTTGGGACAATATTAATTTTAGGTACCGTCACGCGTCTGAACACGCTGGTTTTATCGCTATTTTTGCTCGCATCTAACCTCGTTTTCCTCTACGTCGGTATGAAAGAAGCGGCACTCATGGAATTGGTTGGACATATGCCGATCATTGCATCAGCGCTGATTTTGATCGTGCTCGGTTATGGTCAGCGGCTAAAGATACCCAATATCTTTAAAAAAACAAACGACGCCAAGCCTGCAGAAGTGAATGGGTAATAGTTAAACTCGATAAACATGTTCGAGTGTCACTCTCATCAAAAAAGCCAGCATCTCGCTCGAAATGCTGGCTATCTAATAATAATCGTAACTTTCTACAGAACGCGCAAACACTTCTCTGGCGGCAAGCTCAAGAGGGTATTCGCGAATAGTATTTTTTCATCACGCCATTTCTTCGCTGCTGCATCTCCGTCTTTTGAATGTCTATCAGCATCAAAGTAACTTCGCTGAGGCATCCCATCCGCTGGCGTCATTACCATAGACTGCTCATTGGCTCTCACAGTAAACAGAAACTGACCTCTTTGCCCCGATTGCGCTGCAGGATGATGCAATGTCGTGTCGCAGCAATAGCGATTGCCACTCAACGCGCGACAAGTATATTCAAACGCATCTTGTGTGCCTCTTCCCGGGAACGACGTGTAAATACTAATACCATCTCGCTGCAGAGCGCCGCTTCCCGCACTCAGTTCGACCGCATACTGCACTAACCTGAACCCGAGAACCAACCCACCGATACTCTTGATCCCACTAAACTGGATAGCACCTGCTAGATTAAGTCTCAATCGGTCTTCATCTTCGAAAAGATATAAGTCTGGCGTTGCCCAGTCACTTTGAGGAATAAGAAGATCAGTAATATCAGATTGGTCCATGCCCGTCTCCGTTTTTGCCTGTGTATGAATATGCAAACCACCTTACACAAACACTGCACAAAAAACGGTGTCAGCTCTTAAACTTTGAGAATGATTTTCATTTCTATTGACGAAGGTCAAATTTTACATTGTTTGATTCCCACGCAGAAGCACTGTCAGAAACCGATGAAGAGCAATGACAAGAGAGAAATCAGCAAACACGGTAACGTATTTTGTACCGTGTCTGCGGCCGAGACTAACGCGCGATGTGAAAAGGTAATCAGAGAACCTGACTGAGCTAAAAAGACCAGATCTTACTGGTTTTATAAGCCTTGTTACTGGCCAGCAAAAAAAAGTTAGCTGTACTTGAGCTTAGCGATATTCTGCGGCCATGGGTCTTCAAACAATCCGCCATTCTTCCACTTCTCGATTTCTTTGTCAGTCAGGAAGCATTTCTCAAGCGCTGCTATAAATTCATCGACTTCGTTAACCTGCCCAATGACGGTTAAACGACAACGACGATCGCCAAATCGGCTCTCAACGCTGTCTATTTTATCTTGAAGAACCTGGCGGTGCTCATCAGTGAATTTCTGAGACTCGTCATTGATGACGGACGCTCTCCAAAAACCAGTTACCTCTAGGCCTACGTTACCGTTGGCTTGGCTCCAAAGCAGTGCCAAATCATCTCGGGACGGAAACCAGAAAAACCCTTTACTGCGAAAGACGCCTTTGGTCAGGAAGTCATGACACGTATTCCACAAACGTTGTGGATGGAAAGGTCGGTCATCTTTAATCACTTTGGCAACCAGCTTTTGTCCCTTTTTCCCAGACAAATAAAGCGGGTCATTAACCGTTTCACGGAGCTCGGTGATCAACTGCTCGACAAGAAAGAAATTATAGCTTTGCTCTTTGTTGAGTGTATTTACATCAAGGTTGCCCCAAGACGTTTTAATGATTTCTGCGTAAACATTAAGCGGATGAATAGACTGAGCAATGGTCTGAACTTCATCAGCAGTCAGTTTCTCTGTCTTGGTCAACAAGACCTGATTTGAAAACATGATTTGCTCAACCAGAAGGTTTTCTAACCCTCGAATACCTTTACTGACATTCTCTTGCCACTTAGGAATTAACTGGGTGCCCTGACGATAATCGTCTCGCAACCAAATAGCGTCCACCAAGGTGATCACGTCTTTTAAGATGAAACCTTGTCTTTTATTAAAAAATTCAACAAGCGGTAGAGGGTGACTACTTCCTGAGGTTTCAATCACGATCCAGTTCGTTTTTTCATTTTCGCATAGTGTGTCGAGCGACTTTTCAAGCTGCTTGATCCCATCAGGGCTACTGATGCTGTCACCGCTCACAGTAACAAAGTTACCCTGATGCTTATTCACCATATCCATACTGGATATGAGTACCCCATCGACATCCAGCTCACTCATATCATTAACGATGACAGAGGGTGACATACCTTTATCGCTGGCTTGCTGAAGAATATTGCGAAGCATTGTGGTTTTACCTGAGCCAAGAAAGCCATGCAAAATAGTTACTGAAATCGAAGACATGTCGTTAACCTATCATCCTAAATTTATTCTTTATCACGTTTGGAAATATGTATCGTTATCAAAGCCGCCTGACTCATCATATTCATTGGCATAACTTAATGACCTGCGACAGCTGACTCTCGGCTTAAAGTGTAATTTTCCGATCTGTCGACTTATCTATTAAGTCGAGATCACGGCTAACCAATAATATGGCAACCCCCCGCTCCCTCGCTAAGCTAACAAGCAACTCTATGACCTCGCGTTGAGTCGATGTATCCAAACGAGAGGTGGGTTCATCGGCAAAGAGAAAAACGGGTTTAAGTAACAGGGCTCTTGCGATAGCGAGCCGCTGTAACTCACCACCAGAAACCGCATCAGGCTTTCGCGCCAGTAACGTGGCATCAATGCTCAGCTGGTTGAGAAGCAGGTTCAGTTCCATTTCATCAATTTTATGTAGCTTCATAAGCGCCTTGAAACCTCGACCGATAATCTGATGCGGAGGAAAGGCTGCTGGCGGATCCTGCCAGAGCTTCTGAAACTTGGTTGGTGCATGTCGGCCTGATCGCCATACCTCACCGGCTGAAGGTTTCAGCAGGCCAAGAAGCGCATCTCCCAGTGAAGATTTACCAACGCCGGAAGGGCCATAGAGCCCGACGACTTCACCTGCATGCAGCTTGATATCGATGCATTTGATCAAAGTATTCTCCCCACGTGCAATCGTCAGTTGCTTGCCATGAAGAACGACTTCATCCATTTGCGCGGGTACTTTTTTCTGCCAGTGACGCGGCTGCGAAGCAATCAGCGTTGCCGTGTACTCCTCTTTTGGCTCACTCAATACTGTCTCTGCGAGGCCCCTATCGATGACACGGCCCTCTCGTATCACCAATATTCCGCCGAGGGATTCTGCAAGGTGTAAATCATGAGTGTTCGTAAGAAGTGCTCCTCCTGCCTCAGGCACAGATCGTAGATGTGATGCGACGTCGTCACGCCAAGATGTATCAAGCCCCTTGGTAGGTTCATCTGCAACAACAATCTCTGCGCCCCCTGCGCGTGCTGCAGCGACTGCAAGGCGCTGAGCCATACCGCCAGAGAGCTGGAATGGAAAGCGATGTTTGGCCGCTGACAAATCCATCGCTTCAAGATCTTGCTCTGCATGCGTTAACGCGTTCGGGCGATTGGCGACAAGTTTATGTACTTCTTCGACCTGTCGAACAGCAGACATCAATGGATCAAGTGCACGCCATGGTTCCTGCGGAAGGACACAAATTTTGTGACCCCAGAGTGCTTCAATACTACTCGTTTTTTGCAGATCGACGTTTACCGACTCTATTTCGAGTGACCCTTTGGCACTCAACTCTTTCGGTAATGTGCCCAGCAACGCTTGTGCAAACAGACTTTTCCCTGATCCAGTTTCGCCAATCAAAGTGACTGACTGACCACGTTCGATGACGACAGATATCGCTCAACCAACTGCGTAGCGCCGAGAAAAACAGAGAGATCTGCACGAAGTAACGTCATGGTCCGGCTCTCCCTGCAATTAATGTCAGCGCGAGTAACGTGAGTAACGTTGCAACAACAGGTTGGATTAGTGCCCAAGGTGCCTCTCGCCAATAAGGAAGCAACTTCACCATCATAGAACCCAGTTCAGGAGTAGGTGCCCTCACCCCGACAGAAACAAAACCAAGCGCAGCGATACCCATAACGACCGCAGCAAATGTAAGCGCAAAGGTGGTTGTCAGCACTGGCGCAAGCTCTGGCCAAAGGTGAGTTCGAAAAATATATAGCCTTCCAAAGCCCAATAATTTTGATGCCTCAACGGCTGGCGCGGCAAGTTGTGCCCTGACCGTGGCTCTGGTCAGCCTGAAAACTTCAATCCAAAGCGTCAGTGACAATCCGGCCCAGAATGCCAGAGGCTGATTGGGGAGAATTAAGCCTGCAATCAATACAATCAGCAGCGCGGGGATTGCCATCACCGAGTCAGCCAACAGAACAATCAGTCTGTCTATCCACCCTCCGCGCCAACTTGCCACAACCCCCAGAGTAACGCCGATAAAAGCGGTGGTCATTAAGGTAGCAAATGCAATAGTCAACGATAAACGCAAGGCCGCCGAGAGGCGAGCAGACATTGAGCGTCCAAGATGGTCATAACCAAGGAGCACTTCTGAAGAGGGCGGCTGCAGCGTACTCAGCAGACTCTGGCTCGATGGGCTCACATCATTAAAGTGAGGCTCTGCAAAAGCAAAGACCAATACGATGGCCATAAGAACCATGCCAAAGAAACGGCTATTCAATTTCACGCTGAAATGTCGGCTTTTGATTTGGCTTTGGTTTTCAAAATTTCTCACAGATGATGTCATTGAGAAGGAGCCCTCGGGTCAATCAGGCGGGTCGTAATATCGGCGATTGCGTTAACCAAAACAAAGGCTGACCCCATGACTAGCGCAGTCCCCTGTACCATTGGAACATCTCGATGAAAAACAGCGTGAACCAGTGCATGCCCAATTCCGGGCCAGCCAAAAATGGTCTCAACCACCACCACGCCTTCCATCAAAGCAACAAACTGCGCCGCTATGAGTGTGATAAGAGGAACTGACACATGACGCAGGCCATGACGGATCATTACCTGATGTTCATTAAGCCCCTTCCAGCGCGCAAATTTCCACCAGTCTGAGTCTCGTGCCTGTACGACAGCCTCCCGAGTAATTCGCGTGGTGTTGGCCACGAGCACGAGGCGAGTGTGAGAGCCGGCAAAATGAAGTGCTCGGCATTGCCATATCCGGCGGCCGGGAGCAAACCCAAGCCGACTGAAACGACAACAATGAGGCCGAGACCCAATAAAAATTGCGGCGTAGATTTAAACAAAGCCGCCAGTATTAATGTTGCTTTATCTATTCGACTACCGGGATGTAACCCTGCCCATACACCCAATGGTGGGCCAATCAGAAGTGACAGTATGACTGCCACTCCCGCCAGCTGAGCGGTTGCCCCCAATTGATGCGATATCTCTGCCCATACAGTTTGGCCAGTGACGAGCGATTGACCGAGATTTCCTGTCGATAAGTCGGCCAACCATGCCATGAATGCTGCAGGGCCTGAGGGGTCTCCGACCTGAGCTCTTACTAATTCAACATTTTCTGCGTTAATGTTGTCATAGCCAAATCGCGCGCCAGCGATGCGAAAAAGCATATCACCGGGTAACGCCATCATCATTGCAAAACTTAACACTCCAACGAGAACGGTGACGACGACAGCCTGAGAAGCACGCCAGATGAGAGCGCTCATAATAGGTTTTGTTGATGGTCCCACTTAGTGTGTCCAACGAATTTCAGACAAACCAATTGTGCGCTCAAAAGGATCAATCACCACCCCAGACACCTTATCGGTAACCGCCATATTAAGTTGGTACCATGCAATCGGGAGGACAGGCAGCTCTTCATGCAGTGTGTTTACCAAATACTGACGAGTGCCATCTGGCGCAATGCCCGCCGCCAAGGCTTTAACCTTTTTAGCAAAGTTTTGGTTTTGCCAACCCATAGCTCCCCAATCACCACCGGGCGCATAATCTTGCAAGAGCGTGCCAACCGGATCAGGAACCAATGCAAAGTTTCGCGCGAACAGAGCAGTGGAGAGTTTACCGTTGTTGTGTTTGGCAGGTATCTCAGTGTAATTGGTTGAGTTAATCTTTGGTAACGCACCGACCGCTGAAAATTGTTGCTCCAACACGGCAGCGACAAGTGGAAGTTCCGGACGGTCTGGATAGGTCAGAATCTCTATCTCCATCACTTTTCCATCCCTTTCAAGGACACCTTGCGCGTTCACTTTCCAACCTGCTTTTGTCAAGTCAGCTTTCGCTTCTTCAGGGTTATATGCAAGAGGCTCCAACGCATCGTTGTGCCATCCCGCCATGCCTTTGGGAAACATCTGTGTGGCACCTGTGTCGTAACGCAACACTGCTTTGGCAATGCCTGCACGGTCTATGGCTTTCGAAAGCGCTTTTCTCGTCGCTTTATCAAAGGTATTACCAGCATGAGAACACGAGGAATAGCGGTAGAGGTCACTCTAAGGTTGTCTATTGTTTTCTAACGCGTAAATGATGCAGGGTCCAAACTTAATGTCAGATCGGCATCACCGCTCTCAGCCATTAGTGCACGTGTTTCAGCGCGGCTGATACCATGGTAGGCCGCCTTGTTTATGGCTGCAGCTTTCCCCCAATAGTCATTGAAGCCTTGTACCGTCATTTTGATAGGGGGTGAAAACGCTGTTACCTGGTAAGGACCCGTTCCTACAACATCAATAATGTTGCCGTCTTGCCCAATAGACTTTGGAGATATAATCGCCGAGCGGTATTCCACTAGCATGGCTGGTAACATTGAGAAAGGCTCAAGGAGTTCAATCGTTACTGTGTTGGCCTCGCCAGTAATCGATTTGACAGGCGTTCTCGCCAACAAGCCACCATTGTTTTTCGACCAATTTAGAGACTGAGCAACTGTGTCTCCATTCATAACTTCGCCATCATGGAAACGCACATTGTCGCGCAGAGTAAAAGTCCACGTTAAATTTTCATCTGATACACTCCAACCACTCGCGAGCCCGGGGATCAAGGTACCATCTGCTTTTGCATCAATAAGGGTCTCTAAAACATCCATCTTGAGAAAAATGCTGCCAGAAGAAATGGGGTCTTTACCTTTTAGTTCAAAGGGTGAAACAACATCGAGAACGTCATCCTTGGCTTGAGCAGAGAGCGCAGTGACGCCCATCAAAAAGGCAAACGAAAGTGATCTGAACATCTATTTCTCCTGATGATAAACGAGAGATGGCGAATGAAGCTGAAAGGAAAATACGCCATTGTGGGGTGGCTGAGAGAAAGGCAAAACGATTGAAATGCTTCCATGCATGATTTGTTATGTTATAACATAACAAATCATAGTCAACATAAATTAAACACCGTGTAATACGCATAGCTATCCCTGTAAGTAGCGTGCTATCTGGTGATTGTCTTAACTCGATAGTCATAACCGGAAAGAGCATTGGAATGAGGAAACATCAAAGAACTGGCTTTGTTTTTGGACGTGATAAAAAGGTAACCCGAAGGTTACCTATTTTTTAAAAGTCAAAGCTGAAGACAGTGCGGTGTTTGTATTCCTCACCCGCACGTAAAATGCCATTACTCCTGCCCCATTCTGGATGATTTGGGCCATCAGGAAGGTACTGCGTTTCGAGACAAAGGCCTTGCGCCTTCACATACTCGCCACTCAATCCGGGCGTCCCCTCAAGGAAATTTCCGGTGTAAAGCTGTACAGCAGGCTTAGTCGTTCTAACCCGTAAAACCAAGTCACGTCCGGGTGACATGAGCTTGATAACGTCTTCCTCGCCATCGTTAAGCCCACGATCAAAGACAAAGGCATGGTCATATCCACCTGCGATCCTCTGGTCAGCGTCGACCAAAAAATCCTTTTCTATAGATTTTGTTCGTGTGAAATCGAACCCTGTACCTTTGACCGATTTTATCTCGCCAGTCGGGATGAGTTCGTTGTCCGTCGGCAAGTAATGCGATGCGAGAATTTTAAGGCTATGAGTCAGCACCGTCTGCCCTGAGTCCTCTCCCGCGAGATTAAAATAAGCATGGTTTGTCAGATTGACCGCAGTCGGCTGGGAACTGACAGCAAAATATTCCACATCTAATTGATTTTTATCAGTCAGTGTGTAGGTCACTCTGGCTTCAAGTTTACCGGGGAAACCTTGCTCGCGGTCTTCCGACGTGAGTGTGAATATAGCCTGATTAAAGCTATGGTATTCAATATTCCAGCGCCGACTATCAAAGCCAACCTCTCCACCGTGTAAGCTGTGTTTCCCGTTGTTGCGAGTAATTTGGTATTTGTGATCGTTAAGGGTGAAACGACCATCCCTTATTCTATTAGCGAAACGCCCAACCACTGCACCAAAGTAAGCGCTTTGCTTTTTAAAGGATTCCATGTCCGGTGATCGTAAGAGAACTTCTCGTTTCTCGCCGCCAACAGGAAGAATACAACTCAACCATGTCGCGCCAATATCCATAAACGAAGCGGTCATTCCATTTAAATTAGTCAGAGTAATAACTTCTGCTTTTTCTCCATCATAAAAGAGAACACCCCTGAGCGTTCCCGTAGATTTAAATCCGTCTAGCATGCCTTCTCCTAATTATTCAGACTCTGCACGCCCCCTTAGATGTATCACAAACGTAAAATTCGGGGGTCAGTCGAGTAATTTTTTTATAATGTTTTTGGACGGCGTTTATTACGTTGTCGATAAGGTCATGAGGTAAAAGCGCAACCACGCAACCACAAAATCCTCCGCCAGTCATTCGAACCCCACCTCTCGTGCCGATAACTCCTTTTGTCAGCGCGACCAATAGATCAATTTCACTCACGGTTATTTCAAAGTCATCACGCATAGATAGGTGAGACGCTTCCATCAACTCTGATAATGCACTCATATCTTCCTTAGACAGGGCTTTTACAGCTTCTAATGTGCGTTCATTCTCTGTGACAACATGTTTTGCTCGTTTGAAAATAAGAGGATCAAAACTTTGTTGATTGCGAATTAGAACTTCAGACGACAGTTCACAGAGTGTATTAACTCCACAATGGCGAGCAGCGGTTTCACATTGTTGGCGGCGTAAATTGTATTCGCTGTCAACGAGCCCTCGCCTTTTGTTCGAATTGATAATCAGCACAGTTATGTTATCCGGCAATGCGACAGGTTGAATGTCCAGAGTCAGACAGTCGATTAGTAGGCCATGCCCTTCACGCGCATTTGCTGACGCCATTTGATCCATAATTCCGCAGCTGCACCCTACAAATTCGTTCTCAGCTTTTTGGGATATTAACGCGATTTGTTTTTGGCTCAGTGAGAGCCCATAGATTTCGCTGAAGGCGCGTGTAATTGCGACTTGCAGAGATGCAGAAGAGCTTAGACCAGCTCCCTTAGGAATATTTCCACCCACCACCAAATATACACCACCAAGTGCATATGCATACTTCATCAATATGACAACAACACCGCGTATGTAATTCACCCACATTTTATCTTTATTAAAAGTAATTTCTTCCTGAAGACTGAACTGGTCACTGTCATTTTCGTAGTCTGCAGCAACGACACGCACTAAATCGTCATTTCGCTTTGCGACGGCAACAACGGTCGCGAAGCTAATCGCGCAAGGCAGCACAAAGCCACCATTGTAGTCTGTGTGTTCACCAATTAAGTTCACTCGACCGGGAGCCTGAAACAGATACTCATGAGCATATCCAAAGACACCTTCAAATACTGAGCCAACACGACCAAATAACTCAGTCAAATCGCCCTCGACTACAACGTTTCTGTTTTCCATCTCAGCCCTGCTTTTTATAGTGAATGTCGCTGACAGCCCGAAGCCTCTCAGCCGCTTGTTCAGGTGTTAAATCGCGTTGGCTCTCGGCAAGCATTTCATAACCGACCATAAACTTTCGTACTGTCGCTCTCCGCAACAAAGGGGGGTAAAACAATGCATGAAGTTGCCAGTGTTCAATGTTGGTGGACGGTTCAAAAAATGGCGCAAAGTGCCAGCCCATAGAATAAGGAAAGGACGTTTGGAACAGGTTGTCATAACGGCAAGTCAGGGATTTCAACGCATTCGCCAGATCAGTGCGTTGGTGGTGGCAAAGCTCGTCCATTCTGCGGACATGGCATTTAGGTAACAGCATGGTTTCAAAAGGCCATGCTGCCCAATACGGTACCACCGCGACCCAATACGTTGTTTCAACGACAATGCGAGTGGTCGATTCAAGTTCACGTTTAATATAATCCACCAGCAAATTGGAGCCATGCTCGAGGTAGTAGCTTTTCAAATGGTCGTCTTTTCATGCTATTTCATTGGGAATAAAGCTGTTCGCCCATATTTGCCCATGAGGATGCGGCTGCGAACACCCCATCGCCTCGCCTTTGTTTCGAAACCTGTACCCAGATGTATTTCTTTCCCAGTTCGCGAAGCTGCTGATCCCATGTATCGATGACTGCACCAATTTGCGTTAAAGAAAGTTCAGGCAATGTTTTACTATGGTCGGGCGAAAAGCAAATTACGCGGCTAAGGCCAGTGACACTCTCAGCTCTGAACAACGGACTTTCGGATTTCGGTGATTCGGGACATTCTTTTGCCAGTGCCGCAAAGTCGTTCTCAAAGACAAATGTTGAGGAAAAATTGGGATTACTCTCTCCTGACACTCGCGTGTTGCCGGGACACAAAAAACATGTCTCGTCATGCTGAGGTAAAAACACCTTTGGTGGGTTCTCATCTTGTCCGCTCCACGGCCTATTCGCCCGGTGCGGTGAAACCAGCACCCATTGGCCAGTCAGCGGATTAAATCGTCGGTGCGGGTGTTCACTCGCATCAAAAATCATTTCGCTCACTCTTCGCTCTCCCCAAAAATTTGCGTTGAGTTGTAATCATTAGAGTTATTGAGCTGCCATCGCCATTTCTCACTCTTTAAGTTTTCGAGGAGTAAATCCAATATTCACACCACGATGCCCTTTATTTTTAGTCTCTGTGTAATAACAACATGAGCATGATCGTTAAGCGACTCGAACCCTTCATAACTTCAGTGCCTGAATTAGTCAGGTTGTCGAAATTGTAGCCAGTAAAATCACATTCTGTTTATTGGCAATCTAAGAAACTATCTTGTTGTCTCAATCAATTAGGAAATCCGCCTGCCTTTTCGGTTTTCGAAATGGCATCCAAACAACCGAAGGAAATATTTAATAAATATATAGAGCGACAAGGAGAGGAAAGAAAAGAAGGCAAAGCTAAGATAAAACAATGTGCCCGTTTCACTTTGGGCACATTGGCGGGTTCATTAATCAGGTTTTACAACACACGCAGGCACACAACGATACTCTTTTTCATACCATGTCGCCGTTTCCATCTTCCCTGTCCCCGGGTTATAGAAGGTTTTTGTTACTTTCACTAACGTCCAGTAACACTCTTCACATTTGGCACTTGGCTTAGAGAGTCGCTGCTCAGAGTTATCGGCAAGAGCAAAGTTAGTCGCAGACAGACACATCACGGCAGACAAGGCCAACAGTAGTTTTTTCATTCCAAAACATCCATATTATTTCGTCAATAGCTTTTTAAATTCAATGCATTGATTAATGCACGTAGAACGGTAGCATGCCTGCTTTTTTATGCAAAAAGGAAGAGCGGAGTATTGTTAGTCAGATGATTTATCTTTCGATAAGCTTCTAATGCGTTTAAAGGGGTTTCACGAAATCCCTTCAAGGATTGAATCGACGGCGCATTACTCGCACCGCCATCTTGAATATTTCATTTAATGCTTTGTTACCTGAAAGGTAGCGTTGAATTACCCTACCCTGCTTTGACCGCACTAAATCTTAAGCGAACATAATCAGCCATCCATTGGCCATCAACAAAGAGGATAGGCCTTACCATGGCTTCCACCTGATTAAAAAATGATGATTTCTGCGCCTCAGAGAGATTGGTTGTAATCCCATTAGCAAACGTCTCAAGCCAACCACGAATACCCGCATTCAAAGGGGTTGGTCGTGGTATCAATTCGATAGAAGTGACTTTAAAGCCACCCTTTTCAAGTTTGGCTTTGTATTCGTCATCAGAAGGAAAATACCACGGGTTTGAAAATACGCCGAACTCAGGGTGGCGTTCAAACACAGTTTCCATTGCCTGAAGAATGACATTCACATTCCCTTTGCCCCCGAACTCAGCGACGAAGCGGCTCTTGGGCTTTAACGCTCTCGCTACTCCATCGATAACATCGTCTGCATCCTTCATCCAGTGCAAGGCAGCATTGGAGAAAACAGCGTCAAAGTCGTCGCAAAAGCTCAGCTTACTGCCATCCATCACCTCAGCACTTAAGCCACGGCTGGATGCTTTGCGTATCATGTCATCGCTATAATCAACGCCGTGAACGTCGACACCCTCCTGCGCCATTTTTAGTGTCAGCGTCCCGTCACCACATCCGAGATCCAACACTCTCTCACCCGCTTTGGGCTCCAGGAGTTTTAAAACCGGGAGGCCATAGTCGGCAACAAAGGATGCGTTTTTAATGTATTGCTGTGCTTTCCATGTCTGACTCATAATTATTACCTCCAGATTATTTAGGGGAAGGATGCTAGTAAAGCCTTTCAGCATCAGATAAGCGAAAAGGCGGTAAAATCAAACGTGCAGTTTCGATTTTTGGCTGTTTACTATTGCCTTGTGTTGGATACTCATCTCTTATCTGCATGACGCCTACTACTCGCTTATTCAGGCATTACAATGATGTTTAAAACAATCACTACCTTTGAAACTATCTGATTGATTAATAAGTATTAACAGGCTTTATCTAATTCTGTGATCTTGATTGCGAGTTCGAGAAGGTAGACATGGGGATAGAGGAAGAACCTGCGTTTAGGGGAAAGAAAAAAGGCGGTGACACTGCACCACCTGTTCGTTATTTTTGAATTTATCGAGCTGTTTTAGGTTGTTCTTAACTTCGATTTCAGCCGATAAAACGCCGGGTTGTTGCCGGACCCATACAAGTTTTGAGGCAAGTTCTGTCTCTGGCGGGAACTTCAGCAACCAGAAGCCTGCGGCAATATTCACTTTCTTCATCAGCGGGTCATCAAATGTCAGGGCTGATTTTTCTGAAGATTCAATAATCAGGTTTCCTGTGACTTCCCCTTTGATATTAAGCGCGCGGTTTATCACCTGTCGACCAGCATGCAAACCCGTTTGCGACGCAAAGGCAAACTGCGAATAGACTGCCACGTCAGATGTATCCACTAAGTCATACTTCATACCTCCACTCACCACACTTTCAGTGCCCTGACTAGCAAATGTGCTCGCGGAACTTAAAGCAATGAAAACAACGACGGGTAAATGACCTAATTTCATGACTGACTCTCCTTATTACCCGCAACATCTCTGCCGCTATCGCTATGACCATATATTTTTATCGATGCATTTTTCACTGTCCCCAACTCCGCATTATTCTCGAGAACTTCTGGGTCACCCTCGCCAAAGAAGGTCTTCCGATACTCCATTTTTCCATTATTCGTGTCGACGATGCGCACTTTCCAGGTGCCCTTTGACTTCTCATCAAGAAATGCATGACTGAGAAATAACAGCGGCCCTTCGTTTATAAACACTTCGTCTGGCGACATGATGTGCATATTTCTCGCAGTCACAACAATTGACTTGGTGCCGCTGGGTGAAATCACTTCGACTGACAAATCATTGATGCGCTTATGGTCGATATCTAACTTGAGCTGAACACCTTCCACCTTCCAATCTTCGGTCACTTCAAAACTCTTGGTGAGCCCGGTGAAATTCTCTGGAATCTTGTTTGGCTCTAGTTCAGATGAGGAAACAAATCCCGTGCTTTCAAGAGGTGGAAGCAATACATAATCGCGGCTTGCCATTTGTACAGCTTCTGTCGCGTTAACCATCCCAAAGCCATACCAGTTGTGGAAACTGTTACCGGCTGCATTGGTCACCCAGCTCTGCTCGGCGGTGTAACGCTGACCTTGCTGAGTCAGCTCAACAGGTTGGAAGTCGAGATCAATTTTTGTGGCTGTTTTCGCCATAACATAACGAACATCGCGCCATGTCATTGCAGGGTTGGCTTCCATGACTAGTGCAGCAACACCAGACGCAACCGGAGCGGCTGACGATGTGCCGTTAAACTGCGACGTATAACTGCACTGCGTTACTGCCTGAAAGCGATCATCCAAACCGCCGGTGAAATAGCTACCCCAATCGTAAAAACGTTCTTTGGAGTAACCTTTCTCGCATCCTTCCACATCAGTGGTGATCATCGCTGGCTGGTCTTCGCCGTATTCGCCACCGGGCGCTGAAAACATCACCGCCGCCCCTGTCGTTGAGTAGCTGGATAATGGCGATGCCGCATTTGCACCCAATGCCGACACCAAGGTGTTGTAGAAGCTGGCGTTACTCGGATCAGAATTCGCCAATTGATGCGTTAATCGGGCTTCCTCTGGTGAGCTATTGACTCGTATATAGGAATAAAACCAATAGTAAAGGCTATTGAAGCCATTACCTGCTGATTTGATCATCAATGCAGGCTGTTGAGCCGTCGCAAAATAATCTTCCAATATCGCTTCTTCGATGTTGAACTTAAACGATGTGGTCGGCAGAATCAGCGGCAGCCCATACCCGTAACTTTGATTGATGATTCTGGCATTGGATGTTTTCTCTCCACCATGAGTAGACTTCCATGTTTCCAGCGTCTGACTATTCAAGTAATTGAACCCAGTCAGACTTGATTCTGGCGCAACACCTCGACCACCAAGTGAATTAAACCCTGCCGCACCAATCAAGCCAGCAACAGAGGTACCATGGTCGCCCCCATCTTCATCATCTTTATAAACAGG
Organism: Veronia nyctiphanis; assembly: GCF_004116385.1. Lineage (GTDB taxonomy): Bacteria > Pseudomonadota > Gammaproteobacteria > Enterobacterales > Vibrionaceae > Veronia > Veronia nyctiphanis. Next base: position 36,653 of record NZ_PEIB01000042.1, read on the forward strand.
CGATGGATCATCATCATTGTCAACGAAGTCATAAGAACCACTCGGGACGATGTTGCTCGCAAATCTTCGTGATTTAACTCAAGACCCGTATCAACCACAGCCACTTCAATATTTTTCCCAGTCACACCTTGTTTGTGTAACTGGCCAATATTGATATCAAAGCCTTTGGTGGCATGCGATCGCGAAAAGCCTGTTTGTCCCGTATTGCGTAAATGCCATTGTTGGAAATACAACGGATCAGAGCCGTCACTGGCTTCGTACTTTTGTTCAGTGAGCACAAGCATTTCGGCAGTCGACGATTCTTCGCCAAATCTTGCCGTTACCGTCATTAAAATCGGTTCCGCATAAGACTTTGCCTCAAGCAAAAAGGTACCGTCACTCTCAACACTGAATGACTCAATATCATCTGCGTTATCAAACTCAGCGGTAAAATCTGCCTTTTTCGCGCCTGAAAATTGTAACTGACCACTGACAATTCTTGTCGAACTGCGGTATTCAGCATTTTCCAGCGTGAGTGGTAACTTTGAGAGTTCAACAAAAACCTCTACAGACCTTCTATTTTGCCCATCACTTACGATTAAAGAAAAGCGATCACTTCCCACCGCTGAACCATTAGGAACATAACGAAAATCGCCTGATGACGAGTTGACTGTGACATCGCCTTTCGTAGCCAGAGACTCAATTGAATAACGTAACGTGTCGCCCTCAGCATCTGTCGCCGATAGCCTTCCAGTGAGTTCTTCATTGATATCACTCGATAAGTAAAGAGGCGAAACAACATCTGGCGCTGAATTAACTAAATCGAACGAGAATTCAATATCATCAGATGCAATTCCATCACTCGCTCTTAAACGAATCACCTGCTTACCCGTGGCTTCGCCGTTTGGACGGTATACGACCTTATTACCTTCAATGGCTGCCACACCTGTTTTTGGCGAACCTACGATAGCCAAGTTCACGGGGTCGCCATCACTGTCAGAGACAGAGAATGGGATCTCGAGAACGTGGTTGTAAGGATGGGTTTGCATGCTAAACCCTGAGGAAAGAGAAGGCGCGTTGTTATAGACCTCAATCTTAAAACTGACGTCCCGAGTGTTTACCCCATCACTGACACGAAGCGTTATCTCCTCCGCACCCGCTACCGATGTAGGTTTATAGACAAGTAAACCAGACGCATTGATTTCAGCTGTGCCATGTGAGGGACGAGAAACAATCGTAACGTCCAGTGAATCGTTGTCTGGATCAGTGATTTCTAAATCAACTTCAAGCGTCTTCTTGTAGTGCGTTCTAAACAACGCGCCTTGACGCCCAACCATTGGCGGGTGATTGACAGGCTTCAGTTGAACGGTAAGAAAACTTTCTAACTTTCCATCACTAACCGATACTTGGAGGCGGTCTGGCTCCCAGTAAGAAACATTACGCTGTGGAACATAATTTAAAAGGCCACTTTTGGCGTTAATCGTAGCTATGCCGTATTGCGGGTGTACTTTAATTGAGTACGTCAGCTGATCAGCATCTGCATCCTTTGCTGACAAATCAATGTTTGTGTTGCTCTTATAGCTTACGTCCAGTGTAGATTCTTTACCTTCAAAACTCGGTGGCCGATTCTCCGTGATATTTTCTTGTGTATCTTCCGTGCAACCAGTAACCAATACAGACGCTACTAGGCTGTTTATTAATGTTTTTTTCATATAATTGGCCCTACCCAGTTATATCTCTGAGGATGTAAGGCCACTGCTTCAATGAACGAATTAGATGTATTTATAATTATTGAGTCATTACTTTAATCACAATATTGAGACTCTTTCAATATTGTTTCCATTAATATCAAATACTGGTTCCTTTTTTACCGTCAAACCAGTCATTAAAACAATAAGCATGAATGTTAAGTTTTATTAATCAAGACAACCAAAAAATCTATTTAAAACAACAGAAAAGTACAAATTATCTCAAATCAACAACAGTTTGATATCAACACAGTGTTATATTGAAAAAATATAAAAATCTATTCAGCTTGCTAAGGGAATATGTCTATGGAAAGTGTTACGGACGCTGCTCTCAAATCCGAGCGTGCACGAGCGATAGAGGCACAGGACGAATCGCCTGTCTCTGCTGGAACTCATTCAAACAACAGAAAAAAACGAAGTATAGAAGCAGCTCGTGCTGACTCAGTACCTCGCGAGCGCATGTCACATTTGAATGAAGTACAAAAAGCCAATGCACAAAAAACGCAAATTAATAATGCCATCACGAGACCCGAAACTATTTCTGACAAGCCAAGGACAGAGAACGAAAAAATTGACCCAATACCTGTGTCTGAGGTTCGTACTGACTCTCTTAATAAACATCTAAAATTATCGCCAGTAAGTAAAAAAGATAAAAATAGTGGAGAGGATAATGCATCTGATCATCAAGGAGACAAAAAAAATAACATCAACGGTACTGGGTATAACATTAATAATAGAAAAGAAAAAAAAATAACCCAATATAAAAAGGATAATAATCCCCAACGAATAGATAGAAATATAATAAAACAAGGTAAAGAAAATGAGGGAGACAAAAAAAATCAGATCATGCTAGAGAGCGCTGCTTCAGTAAAGTCTTATCAA
>NZ_PEIB01000043.1 GCF_004116385.1 Veronia nyctiphanis
TGGCGAAGTGCTAACCCATACATTGGGTTATGTATCAAGAATTAACGATAGAGACCTGCCAATCAATTCAAGTTTGACGGCGTCAGCCTCAACGCCCGATTAAAACGCTATTATCCCTTTGGCGAAGTGCTAACCCATACATTGGGTTATGTATCAAGAATTAACGATAGAGACTTACGCCGAATCGCCGAAGGGGGAAAGGAAAGTAACTACCGCGGTACCTATGATATCGGGAAGATCGGTGTCGAACGTTATTACGAAGACATGCTGCACGGTACCAAAGGCTTCCAGAAGGTCGAAGTAAACAGCCATGGACGTGTTATCCGGGTAATCAATTATGTACCGCCCGTTGCTGGTAAAGATCTGGTGTTAAACCTTGATATTGAGCTGCAGATGTACGTCTACAAACAGCTTGATGGACGTCGTGGCAGTGCGGTAATCATAGACCCAAGTGATAACGGTGTGCTGGCGATGGTATCCAGCCCAAGTTACGACCCCAATGCCTTCGTTAATGGCATCTCAAACACAGAATACAGTGCCTTGTTGAATGACCCAGACAGACCTTTGGTCAACCGAATCACTCTGGGCGTGTATCCACCGGGTTCCACCATCAAGCCGTTTATGGCCATTGCTGCCTTGCAGGAAAAAGTCGTTACGCCAACAACCCGCCGTAATGACCATGGGGTTTGGCGACTGCCCAAAACAAAAAATAAGACCAAGGTGTTCCGTGATTGGAAACGTTGGGGCCACGGTAATGTTGACCTGACATTCGCGATTGAAGAGTCTGTTGATACCTTCTTCTATCAAATTGCCTATGACCTTGGCATCGACAGGATCTCAAGCTGGATGAACAAGTTTGGCTTCGGACACGAAACAGGTATCGATATTCCGGAAGAAACGTCAGCCAACATGCCGACGCGTGAATGGAAGGTCGGCAGGACTCGTCAGCTTGGTACCAAGGTGATACGATCCCTGTCGGTATCGGGCAAGGTTACTGGACTGCGACACCTATCCAGTTAGCTAAGGCGACGTCTGTGCTGATTAACCATGGCAAAGTGATGGCCCCTCACCTGCTCAGAGCCGCAGTGGAGCGAGACGACACCAAAGAGGTGGAGAAGAAAGCTGAAGTCCTGACGTCTTTCCCGATGGCAAATGTTGACGATAAATTTTGGGATCTCAGCATTAACGCCATGCGACTGGTGAACCATGGTAAGCACGGCACAGGACGGAGAACATTCCATAGTGCGAAATACATCAGTGGTGGTAAATCTGGAACGGCGCAGGTTTTTGGTCTAAAAGAGAACCAGAAATATAAGGCCGACGAACTGTCTTCTCGCCTACACGACCACGCGCTGTATATCGGATTCGCTCCCTATGACAACCCGAAATATGTTACGGCAGTGGTACTGGAAAACGGAGGCAGCGGTTCCAAAGTGGGCGGCCCGTTCGTGAGAAAGATTTTTGATCACCTTCTAGAGGGCAATGATAAAACACTGGCAAAGACGCACTAACGGCGAGCAGAATATACTGCTACCTAGAAGCAGAGAGATAGTTTTTCATTTATGAAAACCAGCGCCGACACGCTGGTTTTTTTCTTCTCTTTTCTCGCATCATTCTCCCCCCTTACCTACTTCCATCAGGCTCGCTGCTTTCACATCTGTCTTGTCATCGTTATCAGTATTGTGACGAACAGGTTCATACACCTGTGTTGCTATATCAGGCATTAGTCAATTAACGAGTAATGGAATAAGGCTCAGTCATCATGGATAAAGTCAGGAAGACAGTATTGATCACAGGAGGCACAAAAGGTGTCGGGGCGGAAGTCGCCCGTTTTTTTGCCAAAAAAGGGGAAAATCTCGTGCTCGTGGCAAGAAGTCAGGCGGGTCTGGACGATATGAAGCGTGAACTTCAGAATCAATGCGAACTCATCACCGTTATAGCTGATATCAGTGATCCCGCAGCACTCTCAAACATCGTCAATAAAGCCGTCGCCCACTTTGGTTGTATCGACATATTAGTCAATAACGCTGGTTGTCATCACAGAGGTGAGTTTTCCCGTCTCTCAGCACAGCAAGTCGCTGAAATGACTCAGGCAAACTTTACCGCGCCATTAGTGCTGACTCGCCTTTGCCTCCCCTATCTCACACGTTCAAAATCTGCTGCAGTGATCATGGTGGCTTCTCTGGCAGGCATGGCGCCTCTGCAAGGGGCTGCAACGTATTCAGCAACCAAAGCGGGCTTACGTGCATTTTCCTACGCACTGGCAGATGAGCTGACTCAAAGTAATATCAAAGTCGGTGTCGTGTCGCCCGGCCCAATCAATACTGGCTTCATCATGGACAACATTGATGTCGTCGAAGATATCGTATATTCGCAACCAATGAGCACTGCTGAAGACGTTGCAGAGAACATTGCCAAGCTTTGCCAACCGAGTTCAAAAACAGAGATCGCTATGCCGTATGTTAGCGGTAAGTTGGCCACGCTGGGTTATTTATTCCCTCTGTTCAGAAAGCTTTCCCGCCCATTGCTTTACCGGGCGGGGAAAAAGAACAAACAAAAGTACCGCGCACACTAGCGATTTCTATTAGGTCGAGGGCAAAGGGCCTATGTGGCATTGATGGAAAGTTCGGAGGCAAGCTTTGGGGATAATGTCGTTCCCTTCATCTCCCTTTCAACAATTTTTCTGAATTTCTTAATGGTATTTGTCACGATTTCTTTCGTGTGTTGATTGGCGGCAAAAACAGGACGTACTTTCGGGCTGTAGTGCATTGAAAACTCCATAGCGACCCACTCGGGAGCAACCTGTTCCAAGATGATGTGCCCTCGAATATCGGCCATCCTTACCGCATCACGTTTTGGAAAGTGATTGAGTTGCTCAAATAGCGTAAATTGGAAGCGGTTATCCGTCACTTTTTCCCCAACAAAACGAATAAACGCATCTCTGTTCTCAAGCGTCAGTGGCGCATTAAATTTCAGGTACAAAGTCTGGTCGGTCAAGGCAGGCCTCTCAATGACCTCAGAGGCAACAATGTCATGCACCCAATCCCCGATTCTATGGGTGTCGACGATCAACGAAATAGGCGCAGCAATGCTGGATTTCACCAAGATTCGTCCGATCGCGGTATCGAATTCATCCCCAGACATGGTGACCATTTTTACTTTCAGGCGCGTCGAATAAGTTTGTCCGTCACTGGCCTTGAACCTCTCGGCACTGGCCGGGAAGACGATAAAACTTAATAAAAAGCTGAACATCGCGAGCAGTGTGACATTTTTCATTAGATACCCTCTCTGTTTCGGTCAACGTTGAAGTACCAATCAGCGACTCAAGGTATGCATCACTGATTTATCATTAGCGGATTTATTTCAATTTTTTATTAACTTTTTGAAAGTTGATATGTAATACGTGGTGTCAATTTTGAATAAAAAAAACCGGCACAACGTGTTGCGCCGGTTGGCTGTATAAGTATGGCAGTTAGAAATTAAGCGCCTTTGCAAGCTCTGGAGGAATGTCAGCGCCTTTGTATTCACCCTCAACCAGTTTTTTGAATTTCTTCATCGTCTTTTTAACCAGTTGTTTAGTGTTTGAATTCGCAGCAAAAACAGGCTTCGCATCCGGGTTGTAGTGAAGCGTAAACTTCAGACCCATTTTATCTTCTGTAATCTGCTCAATTCGGAAGACGCCCCTGAGGTCAGTCATACGCACTGCCTTTGGATTTGCTTCATACCCCTCCAACTCGATCATAGACATTGTAAATACATTGTCGCCCTCACGAGCACCGAGGAAGCGAACATACACGTCACGGTCATCAAGCGTCAGAGGCGCATTGTAGATCATATAGAGTGACTGGTCGTTTGCGGCATCGACTTTCAGTACTTCTGAATAGTTGAGATCGTGAACCCATTCGAGCAAGCGGTCTGTATTGAGAACAATAGAAATAGGAGCTCCTAAAGTACCATCTAACAAAATACGGCCGGTCACCGTCGCATACACATCACCGTCCAATGTCTCACTGACGACTTTCAGTCTGGAGGTGTACTCCACACCGTCGGTCCCTTTCAGCTTCTCAGCATGCGCTGGCATGACGAACATTAATGCGGACAACAAAAATGCTTTGGCTAAGCTCCCTACTTTCATTCTAATATTTCCTCCATGGAATGACTGACCATGTATATTTTCAGTGTAATTAAAGTTAGGACAATTATCTGACTCCAGACAATGTCACTTTCAGATTAGGTAAATTACTCAGGGTTACAGGTTGCATTAATGAGAATTCAAAAAATATCTAATATCAACTGCTAATGAACCACTAATAAAAATTTGATTTATATGACTTTATTTATTTAAACATTTGTTTATATTTTTCTTTTTTGATTTCTAGCACATCGTCTTTTACGCCTACTTTTAGAGACAATCACCCCAAATTATGCATTTAATTTATATCGATTTACTAAGAACACCCTTACGTGCAGCCATGAAACGATGTTGTTCATTGACTGTTGTGTGGATACAGAAAAGGTAGTCATCAATAGAACTTTTTGAAAGTACGCGCACAGGTTTGTAAGAATTTACTTATTAATAGTGAGGCTCATGATAAATATGACTTTTTTTCATTTTCAATAGAGAGAATTAACTGCACGTTATACTAAATGAGACAGTTTAATTAATTGGAATTCACTATCCTGTAGAGAACAAAAAATGCGTTGGCTGAGGGACTAATAATGAATACACTGATCAACTTTAAGGATACAAACCACGTAAACAAACTTTTCACTCAATCGACGCAACGCAAAAATGACGCCTCTAATTTTTCGGAGAAAAGAGAACCAGCAAATAAAGATTGCAACTACTTTAAGAAAAAGGATGGCCCCACACCAATAGGTAGAACGTTAACCCCACCACATACTTCGGTCACGGAAAAAATTCGTAGCACTCTTAGAGATATTGATAGCAATGATACATTCAGTATCGTCAATACCAGCGCTGAAGCACTCTCGGACGGAACCAATCCAAGTGGCACTGAAAGTGAAGCATCTAAAAATAAAATTTCGATTGATGATCAAGGGAAAATTCAATCCGTTTCAATAACGGAAGATCCTAAACTTTCTGAGAAACTAACAAATGGTTTACATGGTGTCGAAATAGGGAAATTATCAGATGAACTTAAGAATAGCATTGCAGAATCAGTGCAAAAGCTATTGAAAGAACAAGGGTTAAAACTCGATACAGACGATAAAGGTAACCCTGTGTTGACCAAAGAAGAAAATGGTGAGCCGCTAATCGATAGTAACGGTAACCTTGGCTCTCAGGAAGAAGCAAAAAAAGTCATCTCCGAACTTCAAAACCAATATCCATACCTCATGCAAAAATGGCTCAAGGAATGGCTAATAAAGAATGGCTTTCTGCCTAATGATGGGAGTGTTCCAGCTGACCAAGTTAACGTTCCGTATCTAGGGGGCGCCAAAATCAACAGTGGCAGCGGCACACAAGCCTCTGCTGGTGGTCAAGTTGGTGGCGGTACATCGGGCGCAGGTGGCAATGGCCAAAGCGGAGGTACTTCTGGCGCAAATGGTGGTGCATCTGGCGCAAGCGGTGGAGGCAGTGGGGCCTCTGGCGGAAATGGTGCTGCTTCGGGTGCGAGCGGTGGAGGCAATGGTGCCTCTGGCGGAAGCGGTGGTGCGTCGGGTGCGAGCGTTGGAAGCAATGGTGCCTCTGGCGGTAATCCTGTTCAAGCATCTAACCGCAGGTTTGACACTAACCCGTCGGGGACAGTGTCACTTGATGACGCTCAAGTAACCAGGATTTTGAATGAGTATACACCCACTGAGCTTTCGTCTACTGCAAGAACAAAATATGGCGAAGTTGAGTTTTATGGTGATGTAAAGGGTGATTTAAAGTCGATCTTCGACGAATACACCGAAAGTGATAAAAACTTTAGTGAAGCTATTGACAGCTCTATCAAATCCAACGGCGAGAATGGTAAAATTCAAGTTATCGGCATAGATGGCAATAAGCTCACAGAGATGAGTAACAAACTTAATATAATTAGCGGTAAAGCGCCAGACGGAGGAGAAACCCTTGGCCTGAAGATTGGTAACAAGATATATATTTCGAATGACTATCCAAAGACTAGCCAGAACGGAATGGACAAAACCAAAATATTTGCTCATGAGCTTAACCACCTAAAAAACAATATTAATGGCCACAACGCGAGTTTTAATCGGGATACATCCCTGTTGATCGATAATGACATCCCCAGTAATCAAAGACAAATTCAAGGCATACTTGATTCCTATCGTAAATATGACGGTTCAGACATTCAAAACTCTTTGTCGCTGTCAGAGCAACATATCGGTGACGGTATAAGTGCTCTAAGGCTGATACCCTCGGATCTTGCCTCTCAGGAAAATGAAGACAGCCATCACCACCATGAACATATGTCGATTAACAAGTTAACTGACAGCTTAAACTCACACTTGGCGCGCACACTTCCGGAAGCTGCTGGTAAGATTGCATTCGGTCATAAGGAAGATGAACATCATCATGAATTTCTCTAAGAGATTAGTGAATGTATAGACTCACCCTCGCACCGCCTTGCTGAACATTGTTCAGCTCAAGGCGACCTGAATGGTTTTCTGCAATCGTTCTGGCCAACATCAAGCCGATGCCGTTGCCAGAGGCTTTGGTGGTATAAAACGGGGTGCAGGCTTCTTCGAGATTACTGAAACCTGGGCCGTTATCTGTGATTGTGAAGCTGACCCCCTGCCTTGAGACGATATTAAGCCTGACCTCTGGGGCCTCGCAATCTGAATCGCCATTTGCTTCGAAAGCATTGTTGATGAGGTGACATAGGGCCTGTTTAATTTGCCCTCGGTCAAAGTGACCTTGATCTGCCCCCTCATGCCTTACCGCCAGCGTCGGATACATAGCTTTAAGGTCATTAATGAGCGAAGACACGTCGACCTTCTCAATCGACGGTTCGGGTAATTTTGCTAACGAGCTATAGGCACGAATAAAGTCAGTCAAATACTGGCTGCGCTCGTTAATCAATTGCAAACCACTTTCAAAGTTTTCGCGGGCGAAGGGCTTATCTAATCGTTTGGTCAGGCTGCGTGCAATGGTGCCGACTGGGGTAATGGCATTGTTGATTTCATGACTTATTACGCGCACAAACCGTTGCAGCGCCTGCTTTTCCTGCTGATAGAGCACATTGTCGACCTGCTTAAACAAGTAAATATCGTGTTTTACACCATCAAGCAGACACGTATCTGATTCCAGCAAAAAGGTGTGCGTGTTTCCGGCAATGCTGATGGTCACCGTTGAGGACGATACCTCAGACAATATGCTTTCCATCCAGTCAGCAAACCCAATGCTCTGATAAACAGGTTCAAGCGTGCGGCGGGCATAACTGTTACTCAGAATTAACTGCTTATTTGGGTCGACGACAAACATGGCAGCATCAAGTTGTTCAATCAGTTGCGACGTCAATTGTTGATGCTCAATGGCCTGTCGCCGATCGCTTTCAAGCCGGTCAGCAAGCTGATTCAGCATATCAACCGTCTCTTTCAACCTTGCGTCTTTGAGGTCTGCTCCCCGAAGCGTGAAATCCCGCTCTACCATGGCATGAATAAGGGTATTGACCACATTGAGCTGACGTTTCTCGGTATAGGTCATTTTGTAAGTGACTGCGCCGATCAGGCCAAGATAGGTCATCCAAGCCAGTACCACGATCTGCTGAGGGTAGCTGTGTATGTAAAACAACGCCGTTAGCCCTAGCTGCATCAACAGAGTGATTTTCCAAAGGGAAGCTGTCGTCGGGTTATAGAGCGGAAATTTACTCATATTTGGCCATTCTTCGGTACCAGCCACTTCTCGATAAACCGAGCGACTTTGCCGCCTTGCTGACATTCCCTGCAAAGTGTTCCAACCGACGGAAAAGCGCCTGCTCCTCGATACCTTCCAATGTCAGCATTTCGCCATTTTCTGGTTGCGCTTCCACATATTGCTCCTTCGCATAGAGAACGTCAGATCGAGATACGCCACTTATATCGGATTGACCGTGCTCAAGTGGCTTTTGTCCATGAAGCCCCAGATCATCTGCGGTGATCTGACCGTGCTGACACACAAACACCATCCTTTCCATTAGGTGACGTAATTCTCGAATATTACCCGGCCAAGGGTATTGAGAAAGCACCTGTTTTGCTGATGCCGTTAATTCCGTCTCGGCAAGTTTGTACTGCTGGCTATATTCAGTGATGAACCTCTGCGCCAGCGGTAAAATGTCTTCCGGACATTCTCTCAATGGTGGAATTTCAATTTCCACAGTGTTCAACCTGAAATATAAATCCTGCCGGAACTCACCTGTCTCCATGAGTACAGGCAAATCACCATTGGTGGCAGAGATAATTCTTGCCGTGACCTCAAGTGTCCGGCTGCTCCCTACCGACTGATAACGCTTTTCTTCCAGAACATGCAGCAGTTTGGCTTGCCCGCTTTTCGACAGATTGGCAATTTCATCCAGAAACAGCGTACCGCCATCCGCCAGCGCGATATTACCAATACGATTAGCTTTCGCATCGGTAAACGCGCCTTTAACATGGCCGAACATTTCTGACTCAAACAAGGTGTCAGAGATTGCACCGAGATTGACAGCGATAAAGCTCTCGCTGTCCCGCTGCGAATGCTGGTGTACGTATTTGGCGTAAAAGCTTTTCCCGGTTCCGTTCTCACCACGTAGCAAGATATTCATGTCGCTTTTAGCTAACGCCGCAAGCTGCTGCAACACCCGTTGTTTCTTTGGTGATAAGGAATCAATGTCCGGCTGCGCTTCCTGCTGTTTATGCCTGGCATGTTCTTCACTGACACGCTGCAACTTTTTCAGCGTTTGAGACTGCGACACCTGCTGCTTGATCGCATGAATCAGTCGATCGTCATTCCACGGTTTCTCGATAAAATCACTCGCACCACGTTTCAGGCTTTCTACGGCAATATCTATCGTGCCCCACCCTGTCATCATAATAATTGGCAAATCAGGGCAAATCGCCTGATAGCGGGAATCGCCTCTAACCCTTCGTTGCCTGATGTGGTATCTGAGTTGAAGTTCATGTCTAGCAGCACCAAATCGGCGCTGTTAGATTTCAAGAACTCGCATACAGCGGAAATTTGAGTAAACCCCCGACTTTCGAAACCTTCATCTTCGAGAAGGAATTTGAGACTCGCCTGAATATCCAGCGAGTCGTCAACAATGAGTATTTGTTTCAATGAATCAGTCCATCCTTAAACTTGTCGACGGCTGTTGCTTCACCACCTCTTTAACCGGCAGATACAAGGCAAGCCCAACAACAGTCGTAAGACCTACAAATGCCGCCACACCCGATTGGATGTATATAGAAAGCGGAATATCTTTAGCAAACAGATAAAAAATCGTCACGCAGGCTACAAAGAGCACAGTCGCGCAACCCAGCCCCCAACCTACGTAGCTAGCGTTCTTTTTGAGCATCAGGCCAATAACCTTATTGTCCGTCGAGCCCAACGCTCTGCGCAGGCCAATCTCATATTGCGATTGATTCACTTGAGACTGTGCCATGCCATAAATCCCTATTAATGCCATCATCAATGTAAATAGACTCACCGTCGCCAGACAGACCGTGGCAAACATCACTGCTGACTTTCCTTGTTTATCTATGGCCAGTTGATCTGAGATATCGGTGATTTGAAGTGGCGCATCAAATTTGGCCAGATGACGATACAACTCAGCTATGGCCTCTTCGATGTTTTGAGTTTTGAAACTTAATTTCAGGCTGGAAGATAGCGTTCTCGTCTGGTTCGCCTGCAAGAGTGGCACATAAACCTTGGGTCGTGCTGACCCAAACTGTAGCGATTTATTCCTCTTCACACCGACCACAGTGACTTTTTCGAACGCAAATACAGCGGAAAAATAGTCGCGACTTGGGGAAAAAACGAGTTGGCGACCCACCACATCGAGGCTGCCAAACACCTCAAGTGCCAGATATTCATTGATTATCGCGACAGGCTCGCTGCTTGCGTCGTCCTGCAAACTAAAGTTTCGTCCTGAAATTAATGCCTCAGAAGGCACGGTACTAACCAGGGTTCTCCGTATCTGGAGGTCACTAAATACCTCCGGTGATTCAAACTCAACGAAATCAGAGTCCGACTTGATACGCGGTTCGATGATCACACTGCCAGATATTTGCTCATCAGAACTTGTGTCCAAAAAGGAAAGCAACTTCCGCTGAGACTCTATGCTGATCGACTCGCTGTTTTTCATGCTGAGATACGCTGAAAAATTTCCCGCAGATTTGTCTAAATCTACCCATAGAATGAGGTTTAACAACACGTACATCATCACTCCGCCGACCATAACCAGAAAGCTCACGATACCCAGTTGTATGCCCAGCATGCGCTTTGACGTCATCACGGCCGTTTTACTGACCGCCCCCCGCGTACCATCTCTGAGTATCTGATTAATATTGAAGTTTGACGTTCGATAAGCCGGTATCAGAACCGCAAACAACAAAATGAGCACCGTCAGTGACACCATGAGTAACAATGTGGGAATGTCGAGCTTCCAGACCCACCAATATGGTAAGCGCCCCTCCATTAAGATGGAGACATAGCGATTGAGGCCATCAAGTAATAAAGAGGCCAGAATCACGGCAATCAATAAACCGGAAGCGCACAACACAATGCCTTCACAAGCCAGTAAACGCATTACCCGCCCTTTACTCGCACCCAATGCAGCCCGAACGGCTGCTTCACGCTGATGCTTAATGGCCCGAGCAAGCAGCAGGTTACTGATATTAATGGCTGCCACCAGCACAATCGCTACGACAAGAAACAAGCAACCAATCAGTGTTCTCATGCCCATGCCGTCGGTATTCGCATCCACTAACCCCATGCTGCGAACATCAACGGGAGAATCTGGCACAGCCTTGTATCCGGCCGCCTGAAGTCTGTCGCGAATAAATTGCTGAACCTCAGCGTCATGATGATTGTCGCGTGCACTGAAATAGAGTCTCACTGAATCGGCGTCGCTTACTTGCGCCACATGGAATGGCTGCCAAAGATCACTGGAGGTAGGAAAACGAAAACCCTCGGGCATCACACCGACTATCGTAGATGGTCTATTTCCTACCGATATACTTTTGCCTATCACCTCTTTGCTGCCCGCGTAGAGACGTTGCCACACCGAGTTACTGATAACGACTGCTGGCGTGGCGTCAGCTTGATGATCACTGGGCAACAAAAACCGACCAAGAACCGGTTGAATATCAGTAAACTGCTCAAACTGTGGTGACACAGAAAGCAAGCTGAACTGTTGGCCTGTTGCATTGGCAGATAGCCACACATCAGATTGGTGGGTATACATATACTCGGCGAATGCATTGAGTCCTGGTTCTTGCTCAAGCACATTCAGGCTGCGGATATTGAAATTAGTGAAAATGGCGGATTGGGTGCATCATCATTTAGGAAATGTGACCCGTTGCCATTGTGTCTGACCATACGAACAGACTGCTCTATCTCACTGTCCAGCGGCTTCACTGTGATGGTATAAACGAAGTTGAAACCTATCGACGTGATCAACAAACTGCCGATAATAATGGCAAGCATCAATAGCGAAAATGAAGGGACTTTGGTAAGGGTACGCAGACTGTATTTAAGATCTAATAACCAGCCCATTACACCACCTCCGCCAGCACTTGTTGGCGATCATTAACAATCGCACCATCGCTGAGGGTCAGGGTACGCGACGCATACCGGGTAGAGTCCATATCATGCGTCACCATGCAAATGGTCTTGCCCTGTTCATGGAGGCTTTTAAGTAATTCGAGCACCTGACGGGCATTCTTTGAATCAAGGTTACCCGTGGGTTCATCGGCAAGAATTAAGTCAGGCTCATTAATCAGCGCCCTTGCGACTGCAGCGCGCTGTTGCTGACCACCTGAGAGTTGCGCGGGATAGTGGTCACAACGATTAAGAAGATTAACCTGCTCCAAGACTTTTTTTCCACGTGCCAACATCTCTTCACGCTTAATGCCACCTTGGTAGGTCAGCGGCAGGATGACATTTTCAAGTACCGTCAAATCACTGATGAGGTTGAACGCTTGAAAAATAAAGCCCAGATGGTTGGCACGAACGAAAGCGCGCTGGTCAGAAGACAAATCTGTCGACGGCTTATCACTAATGAAGTATTCACCGCCTGTCGGCGTATCAATCAACCCGAGAATCGACAATAACGTCGACTTTCCGCAACCGGATGTGCCCGTGATGGCAACAAACTCACCTTCCTTCACGGTCAGGTTAATGTTGTTAAGTGCCTGTGTGGCAATGTCTTCAGTTTTAAATACTTTGCTGATGTTTTTTAGCTCAATGACGTTTTTCATTCCCAGTCCTTTGATAACGTTCCTTTCTTATTGAAAGAACTCAGCAAAGCGCATGCCAAACTCAAACCATTGATTTATATGAATTTAAATAAGTATCAACAGATTATGCTTCGAATACGGTACAACACTTCAGACATAGTGTGCCGAAATTGATACACAAGTGATAACTAGATAGCGGGTAAGGGACAAGATTTGCGGCGAGCATCGCTACAATCATGGCTAAATGTTTGGCTTGACAGAAGAAAATCGGCCTACATTATCACTGGCCGATTGAGTTGTATTTTTGTTTGCAGAACAAACAACAAATAGGTGTGATTGTTGCTGATTAATCCATTCGCAACGTTTGAGCAGGCTCTTGCTTCACAACGTCTTTCGCTGGGATATACAGCGCCAGCCCGACCACAGCGACTAACCCCAAGAAAGTTAAAAACCCTGACTGAACAAACATCCCAACAGGGATTTGATCGTCAAACAAGCGATAACCAACAAAGGAAAGGGCTGCAAAAATCGCCGTTGCTACACCCATGCCCCAGCCGACATAACGCATGTTTTTATTGATCATCATTACGATCACTTGTTTGTCCGTAGAGCCAAGCGCACGCCTCACGCCAATTTCATAACGGGCCTGGTTAACCTGTGAGTTTGCCATGCCATAGATACCAATCAGCGCCATCAACAGTGAGAACCCACCGATTGCGACAATACCACCAATAGACAAAACAAAGACGGTAAAGAGGACTTTAGAGTTCTTATAGAGATCAAACACGTCAATGATGCGCACTGGCTCATCCAATGACTTGAGGCCTTGCTGTATTAGCGTCATCGCCGCAGTCAGGTTGTCACTGCGGAAGTACAGCCTGAGCCAGTTGATATCTCCCGCCTGCAGCAAAGGAAGATACACTTCATGGTCTGAATCTGATTGTAATCCGCGGTGCGCGTCTTCAGCCACGCCTATCACTTTTACCTGGCGGCGAATTAGTCCCTCGTCATACTGTGTCTCTGGGCCAATATCGATGATATTCCCAACAACATCAGTCGACCCAAAAATATCCTGAGCTAACGAGGCACTGATAATGGCAACAGGTTCACTGGATTCATTGTTCAACCGGGAAAAGTGTTGACCTGCAATCAGTGAATCAGGCTTCAGGCCGCTGACAAATCTCGTGCGAATCGGTTTTTCTAACGGTGCCTGCACATCATGCGCTGTGGTGCTGATCTCATCACTTTTAAGGGTGGCAGCAGCAATCACATTTTGTGCAGATTGACTCTCCAATTTACCGAGCAGAGTAAACAGTGATACTTTATCAATCGATTTTGTTTCCTCATGAAGCGTTATCCGATAGACATCTTTGTCTTCATCAACGTTGTTGAGTGATAGAAAGCTCACCATCACATATACCACGATGGCACCGAACATAATCAGGAAACTCACGAGACCGAGCTGGACCCCCAACATACGCTTGGAAGCGAGGGTATTTGCCTTGCTCACAGCGCCGCGAGTGCCGTCTCTGAGAATGTCATTGATATTGAAATTGGCGGTTCTCATCGCCGGATATAAAACCGCTACAAAGACAACAACCAGCGTCAGCAATAGGCCCAAACCGAATGTCGCCAAATCCAGCTCCCAACGCCACCAATACGGCATACGCGGGCCCACTAAGGCGATCATAATCCGGCTTAAACCATCCAGTAATAGAGAGACGAGAAGCAACGATACTGCCAGCCCCACCGTACTTAACAGTATGCCTTCAGAAGCGAGTTGACGAACGACACGACGCTGGATGCACCCAATGCTGCACGTATCGCTGCGTCGCGTTGATGTTGCAGTGCCCTTGCCAGTAAAAGATTACTGATATTGATCGCCGCGACCAGAACAATCGCCACCACCAAGACCAAACTGGCGATGAGGATCTTCACGCCCATGTTGTCAGTGCTTTCATCAACCAGACTCAGCGATACCACTTCTACGGGTTCGACCGACTCACGTTGTGACTGGGGTAAAGATGCTCTGTAGCTGTCAGTCATGCGCTCGCTGATAATCTGTTTGACCAGCTGTTCATGCGCATCATTCGAAGGCCGGAACAGCAGTCTCATACTTCTGATCGCAGAGCTTTTGTAAAAGTATGGTCGCCAAAGTTGACCATACGCGCTGTAACCCTCTGGCATTACACCGACAACTGTAGATGGCACACTATCAATGAAAACCGTCTGGCCGACCACATTTTCATTACCAGCAAACAGCTGTTGCCATAGCCAATTACTGATAACCACCACAGGTGGTGCCGATGGGTCAAAGTCACTGGCCGACAATGGGCGTCCGAGCAACGCGCGACGACCATTGAATGATGAATACTCTTTAGAAACGGATAAGCCCCGAATACTTTCTCCGATGCTCCCGGTTGAAACCCACAGATCATCAGAATCAAAGTAGGTAAACTCCCCCATCTTCCCAAAGACACCAGCCTGTTCCATCATGGTAATTTCATCAGGACTAAAAGAAACAAGACGCGGGTCAAGCTTCTGCCTTCATAAACGGTACTCCGGAGCTGACGTACCGTTCGCACAGACTGCTCTCTCTCGCTGCTGAGCGGTTTCACGGTGACTGTGTAGACATAATTAAACCCAACCATGGTGACCGTCAGGCTGCCAATGATGATGAATAACATCAGTGCTGCAAATGAACGCGCTTTTGCCAACTGGCGCAAGCTGTATTTCAAATCTAATAGCCAAGTCATTACACCACCTCGGCCAGCGCTTGTTGGCGATCGTTAACAATGGCTCCGTCACTTAGGGTCAATGTGCGGGATGCATAACGGGTAGAGTCCGTATCATGGGTGACCATGCAAATGGTCTTGCCCTGTTCATGTAGGCTTTTGAGTAATTCGAGCACCTGACGGGCATTTTTTGAATCAAGGTTACCCGTAGGTTCATCAGCAAGAATTAAGTCCGGTTCGTTGATCAGCGCTCTTGCCACTGCGGCTCGCTGTTGCTGGCCTCCCGAGAGTTGCGCAGGATAATGGTCACAACGGTTAAGAAGGTTAACCTGCTCCAATACTTTTCTTCCGCGTGCCAGCATGTCTTCACGCTTGATACCTTCCTGATACGTCAGCGGCAAAATGACATTTTCCAGTACCGTCAGATCACTGATGAGGTTAAAGGCCTGAAAGATGAACCCCAGATGATTGGCACGAACAAAGGCGCGTTGGTCAGAGGACAAGTCGAAGGAGGGGTTACCACTTATCAGATATTCACCGTCCGTTGGTGTATCAATGAGCCCCAAAATCGACAGCAATGTCGATTTTCCGCAACCTGACGTACCCGTGATGGCGACAAACTCGCCCTCCTCAACCGACAAATGAATATTGTTGAGTGCTTGGGTCGCAATATCTTCTGTTTTAAATACTTTGCTGATGCCTTTGAGTTCAATGACCTTCTTCATTTTTTTATCCTTAAATATTATTCGTAATCCATTGATACAAAGACATATCAGCAAAGCGCATGCCAACGTTAACCAACTGTTTTATCTTACTTTTTACTCACAGTAACCGCGCTGCGTTTCGGTATCGACACACTCAGAAAGTTCAGTGTCCCGATTTAGGAACAGCAATAAAACAGTAAACGGTGGCTGACATTCAGAATTGCGGCAGCTTCGCCCGATGGATTAAAAAACAGCAACAAAAAAGCCTGCTGAATTTGCTGGCTTTTTTGATATCTGTTGATTTTTTTGTTGCCAAATTGCGATCAGTTATAAAGCAAAATCTGCTTATCCAACGCGTATTCACTGGTGTCAGAGATAATAATTTCATCACCGACTGAAAGCCCATCCGCCACTTCGATATGGTTCACGGAACGAAGCCCGAAGCGTACTTTGGTTTTACTGGCTTTGTTTCCGTTCACCACAAAAACCGAGTTCAACTGGTTCTGCTGGCTGTTTGCCGGAATCTTCACGTACAACGCATTGTCGCGCTCAAGGGTTTTGATGACTCCCTGCACATTAAGCTGGTTTCTTGCCTCGTTGGGTAATTCACCTGAAAGCACAATATCAACTTCAACCTGACCATTGGTGACGATTGGCGACACGCGACTGACCGTGCCTTTTATCTCACTGCTGAAAGTATCAATGGTTGCAGGCTGTGTGACTTGAATAAATGGGGCCTCCAGCTCAGCCACCTCCAACCTTGCAATCAGCTGAGTATGATCAGCCACTTTGGCTATTGTGCTGTTTGATGATATCTGCATCCCCAAACCAATCGAGATTTCCTGTATTTGGCCTGACATGGAAGAGCGAACAGTCAAGTCATTGATTTTTGCTATCAGCGTTTCAATATCTAGGTTCAACCCTTTGACTTCTGCAAGTTGTGCACGCTTTACCGCATCGACTTGTTTGATGTGTTTTTCTACTCTGGCAATCTGCACGGAGAGATTATTTTGGTGCTTAGCCAGCGCCAATTGCTTTTTATTGAATTCTAGCTTTGAGATATAACCCTTAGCCAAAAGATGCTGATAGCTGGAGAGCATCTTTTTGTCGTTCTTCACATCCAGTAGCGCGTTGTCTCTTGCAGCTTCAAGGTCAACCAACCCAGCATCCATTCCTGCCAGCTCAGCCTCATGCTCTGCCAGTCTTCGGGTAAGTAAAGACTGTTTCTGCGCGAGTCGTTCCCGGGTCTCAGGGTTTTCAAGCCTTACTATCGCCTGCTCCGCTTCTACGATTTCGCCCGGCTTTACCAAGATCTCTGTCACCTTGCCATCGGTATTTGCGGTTATCAGACGCTGGTAATCAATCACCAGCTTTCCACTCGCACGAACCTTAATATCAAACTGCCCTTGCTCAACAATTGCACGTCGCAGCTCACTGCCATCCGCCATATTGCTGGACTCACCCAAATAGCTTCTGCCAGCCACAACTCCCGAGATCAACAAGGCGAAAGCCGTGCTTAAAGCGATAACACGTTTGTATGATTTTCCTTTCTTTTCAATTTTGATATCCATTTGAATTCTCGCTCAGCAAGTTAATGACTCTTTACCAAGCAATGCCGATGCCATATTTAAGTGATTGTTTTTATTTATTTAATTTGAATGGAGAAAATGAAGTGTAGCGGTATCGGCACACCATAAGAAAATAGCAGTGTGCCGGATTCGGAACATGGTAAGGGTTCTTAATCACACATTCACTTTGCCCATCTGCTCCCTGAGTATTCCGAGCCCCGCCACGACCACCAGCACCCCGCCAATTGCCGCAAATATGCTGGGCACTTCTTGCCAAATGAGCCATGCCAGCAACATTCCCCATACCAATTGAGAATACTGAATAGCGCTAACCGCGCCCGGCTGCCCTTTGTGAAAGGCCAACACAACCATGGCTGTTGCGGCGGCATAACATAGCCCGCCAGCGAAACTGATAAGCCATTCGTTAGTCGGCATGGGGGTAAAATCCCCCCCGCCAGCACACAACCACTGAATACCGTCAACATAGCAATGCCATAAAACGCAAAGGCCTGCGGCGGCTCGTGCTCGCTGTTGTGAGAGACAAGAATAAACCCCACCGCTTCAATAGCAGCGCTCGCCAGTGCAGCTAGCAAAGCGATTTCAAAATGCCCGAAGCCGGGGGCAACTACCAGAGTGATGCCCAAAAAGCCAATAAAGCTGAGAACAGCTCGATATGGGCTGAACGACTCCAACCCAAACATCACAGAGAAGGCTAACGTAAACAGTGGCATGGTTAGAATCAGGGTATAAGCCTCTGCCAGAGGCACTTCGCCATAGCTGTAGAAGGCGAGTAAATCGACAACGAGAACGATCAGGGCTCTGGTGACATGTAGTTTGATTTTACGTGTTTTCAAAATACTGAAATCAGGTGCAATCCAGACCAGCAATCCGAGCATCGCAAACAAACAATTGAAGAAGGTCACCTGAATAAGGGAGTAATGTTCGAGCAGCCACTTGATAGAAATATCCATCAGCGTGAAGAAGAAAAAGCCCAAAAAGGCGTAAGTAATCGCAGCCAACTCGTTACTCCATTTCACTATATCGCTAATTTATTCTTTAGGCCCCTAAGCTATAAATATAGGTAAAATCGCCTTTAAGAACTTACATGATTAAAAATATTTATCACCTTACCCATTTTGAATGGTAAATTTTAATATCTACTCAATAAAAAAAAACTAATCATACTTTAAGGGCAAGTTTAACATTTTGAATAGTAATATATTTATACTTTTTAATTTTTCACGGTTAAAAATCGGCATCAACCCATACAAATCTGGCATAGGAAAAAAATTCCCCATCTGGCTAAAGATAAAAATCATCTTAGAGTTATTTTTCGATTAATAATCATATAAATACTAAACAAAGTGCATAAAATAAATGCAAGGAGCGTCAGATGGTCGATACAATCACATCCAGCAGCACAGTCAAAGACAAAATAAACAATGATGAAGAAAATAGAAATCCAGATAAAAACACGAAGAAAAAAAAGAGAGAACCGATAGAGAAAAACTCCGACTCTAAAGCAGAAATGGCTAAACAAAAAATGGAATTTAATGGCGAACAGTTAAAGTCTGCGATCAACGACGCACAAAAGCCAAATAAAGGATCACCTATCGCATCTGTAAGTCCCCCACTCGAAGAAAATGGTGAAGAGTCAGTTTCAGCACCCGTTAGGCCTCTGCTAGAGCAGGATAAAGGAAATACTGAGGTTCAAAGTCAAATTCAAACTCTAAAAGTCAATTTAGAGAGACAAAAAGAAATCAAAGAAAAGCTCGAAGAAAATCAAAAGTTAAAGGAAAAGATACTTGGCAACGCTGTAGATACATTAGACTTAGGCACTTTATCAACCTTTACTAACCCAAGTTATAACAGAAGGGTAAGAAGAAATTCAGGTACGGAAAGTGGTGAAACAGGCGAAGAGGAATTAATACGATTAAGAAAAGAAAACAAAGAACAAAGAACAAAGAGAAGAAATAAAAGCACTAAAAGATGAAATCAACAAGATTTGGGAAGCAGTTAATAATAATAAGGACGGCATCAATGATATAAGA
Source organism: Veronia nyctiphanis (assembly GCF_004116385.1). Taxonomy (GTDB): domain Bacteria; phylum Pseudomonadota; class Gammaproteobacteria; order Enterobacterales; family Vibrionaceae; genus Veronia; species Veronia nyctiphanis. Next base: position 19,440 of record NZ_PEIB01000043.1, read on the forward strand.
GAAGAGTTGGGAACAATTAAAGAGCAAATAGATAGTCAACAGCAAGAGATAGATACGATTACCTCTGACATAGAAAAATATGACGTCGAGACTAAAGAAAGATTTAAAACACTCGGAAAGCAATGGTTAGAGCAGTCCTATCGTAATGCAGTTGTCACACAGGAAGCTGTTTTTTCAGGGATGGATACATTTAAAGCAGGCGTTGCAAGCAGTGACGATTTAGGACAGCAGCTGAACCAACTAACAGCTAAAGCGCTTGCATCCAGCTATGCAACATCACTGTCACTGACTAACGTCGCCGAAAGCAAGAATATGGCAGAGGCTTTAGGCGTGGATCAGCAAGAGATAAGCGCAACTGAAAATAAATTTAAAGGCCAACTGGAAAACTCTGTCGATAAGGTAAAACAATCATGGGCCGATTTGTTAGAAGATACGCTAAGCAAAAAAGATGCCGCACAAAATCGTGAGTATAACGAACAAATAATGAATGCCGTTGCTATTGCGGGAATGGCTTTAGATACCGCCATGACGGTAGGACTAACCAAATTTTTCACAACGCAGTTATTTCACAAGTATAAAGGAACATTTAGTGGCAAAGTTAATAAATCATTCACAAAATCATTGACCGATAAACAAAAAGAACTTCAATCAAAAAAAGATAAACTTACGAGTACTATTTCAGACGCGAAGAACAAAAAAGGATTGAGAAACGAAGCTGATTTTCGTAAAAATAATGATGAGGGTATTTATGAATTAAAAACAATAACTGAGTTAAATAAAGAAATTAAAGATATTGAAAATGGAGTTCTCGAAGCCAGCACAGATGGACGGTGGAATAGGACATTGCAAGAAGGACAACTTTTTCTCGCTGCTAATCAAATCACATCTCAGGTGGGTAAATCTTTTGGCTTTAACAAAACCGTAAATGATCGTAAAAAGTTCGATAAAGATATCGATCCTGCATCAGGAAATAACCAGATTGCCGCTTCTTTTGATACGACATTGTTTGATGAAGAGGCTGGGAACAAAATTGGTATTAATCAAAATTTACCTGGCCAGCAAGCGCTCGATGACGTTTTAGCCAAAACGACGGCCAGAGTCATGGCTGACAGTCAACATACGATGGATAAAGCAGACGACTCTCCGCACCAATGGGAACGAAAGCGAGTATATGTAAAAAATTGGGAGCTTCTAAATAATGTAGGAATTGATATGGAAACTTACAATTCAATCATGGAAGAAACGGCAGATGTAAATAAAAAAAGAGATGAACAGAGGGCTGCTGCTCTACAGAATGGCGAAGAACCAACTGGACCTGATACCAGACAAATCGTTTTATATGAAAAATACGCAGGAACTTTCACAAATGCTCAGCGTGAAATTATCATTCATGATCCTGTTGTTTACGAAATACCAGAGTTTCAATATCGACTTTTAGAGAAGAAGTTTAAAGCAGAGAACGGTGGAGTAGGAATAGGGAATATACCTCTTTACTTCTCTTCTAAAAAACCTCGTGATGACAGTGAGGAATATAATCGTAATTGGTGGCGGGAAGCAAAAAAATACCTCCCGGGGTATAAAGCAGAAAGTTTTAATGCGGGTGGGAAGGGTCGAGGTGGGTACTAAATAAATAACTCAACATACTCCATTGAAAGACTTTCCTGTTTTTGCTCCCCAATAGAAAGCCTCAATTGAGGCTTTCGTCATCATGAGAGCTTGTGCTAAATCAGCGATTCCGCTGAGCATCCTTTTTCGCCAGCTTGTCGGCCCGCTTTTGCTGAGACACTTTTATTGCATCACCACCGACGTGCTCTTCACCGCGCAGTTTTGCCAATTGAACTTGTTTTTCACGCTCACGGAAGCGGGTCAGTTGTTCTTCTGAGTGAGTGCCAAAACATTTCGGGCAACTTACGCCCTGTTCGAACTGCTCTGATTGTTTGTCGTCTTCGGTAATCGGCAAGCGACAGGCGTTACATAACTCGTATTCACCTTTTTCAAGTTGGTGATTTACCGCAACCCGGCCATCAAACACATAGCAGTCACCTTCCCAAAGACTATTGTCTTGCTCAACGTCTTCGAGATATTTCAGAATGCCGCCCTCGAGGTGATACACCTCTTCAAAGCCCTGCTCTTTCATGTAAGCCGTGGATTTTTCACAACGAATACCGCCTGTACAGAACATAGCGACTTTTTTGTGTTTCGCCGGATCCATGTTTTCTTTCACGTAATCAGGGAACTCACGAAACGTCTCAGTGTGCGGGTTTACCGCACCTTTGAACGTCCCGAGTTCAATTTCGTAATCGTTACGGGTATCAACCACAAACACTTCCGGGTCTGAAATCAGGTCGTTCCAGTCTTTCGGTTTTACATAGGTACCGACCACATGACGCGGGTCAATACCCTCAACACCCATGGTGACGATTTCTTTTTTCAACTTGACCTTGGTGCGGTTGAACGGTTGCTCATCTGAGAAAGATTCTTTAAAGCTGATGCCAGTCAGGCGCGGTTCATTGTTGAGCCATGCCAGAAGCGTATCTATGCCATCGCGTGTTGACGCAACGGTGCCGTTGATGCCTTCATTGGCCAGCAACAGGGTTCCACGTACTTGATTCGCTTCCATCAATTCCGTTAACGGCGCGCGCAATTGTTCAAAGTTTTCCAGCTCAACAAACTTATAAAGAGCACAGACGACAAACTGACTCACACTTTTTCCTCAGATAATTAGTGTCACAATAATCGGCGTATTGTAGCGAGAGCGGCACATGCTAACACATATAAAGAATAAGGTTTTATTCCTGCCGAAATTTAGGCCAAAAAGCACCTTATTCAGGGCTTTCTGGGGGGATGCTTGTGCCCCCGTCCTCGCGGCCCGTCCCCCATTGAGAAAGAATCATCCGGTGTTCCTTTGTAACATCCCATCACCCAAGGGAAACTGTCTGTCACGTAATAGCCGTATTGTCCGTTGACTGTCATTCCATTACAAATATCCAATGACCCACTGCCCTCAACAAATTGCCAGTCACCTCGAAACTGTCCGTCATAGCGGTCACTCGCAACGCTCCCTATTCCACCCACTGGGGTGGTGTACCCTTGTTCATCTTGTCTGGTGCCTTTTTTCAGTTGGTAGCTCGATGAGGCTTTTTTGACTTTGCCATCCCGAGGGTCAAGGTAGCAACTGCCAAACACCGGAAACCCGTCGGCGGCGAAGCAATAACAGGAGAGGCCTGTTTGCCTTCACACGCCTGCACAAACAAAGCCATCGGGTTGCATGGTAGTGATATTCACCCGTGGGTTGCACATGTGCGTTGTGGATGTCAGTGCCAAAGTCATTTAGCGACGACATCGGGTCGTACCGCCAAGGGTTATCAATTTGGTCATCAAAACAGCCTATTTTCTCATTACCCAGCTGCTCGCCTTGCCCTACGCCATAACAGGCAGCAGCGAGTAAGTCGATTTTCACCCCATTGAGTAACACAACTTCCGATAACCTGAGACTGAGAGAGTTTGGTGACAATTGCGGCTGCGGTGAGGCTGTAAACTCATACTTTTTGTTCAGCTCTTTTGTATCAGTGACAAATCTTGCTGATGGGTCGTTAAAATCATGATTGGGGATAGAGTTCGATTCGAGAATACATTTGCTGCCATCAGAGGTAATGCTGACCTTGCCAGTAATCATCATCGATCGCTGAATATCGTTGACGTTGGAGATGAAATTGCCCAAATAACGCTGACAATCTCCGCTTTGGTTGACGAGTTCCGTATTCGTAATATCCACCATTTGGCCGTCTTCTGCTGAATCGACCGATGACGGCGCGCTTCCTCCACAACCGGATATAATAAGCACAAGCATTGGAATGATGGCAACCCGGCGTTTCAGTTGCGAACGGTTTGTTCTCTTCATACCCCGACCTCTTTGTTCAGATAGTCCAATGCCAAAACAACGCTGAGAATAGTCGACTTTGCGCCTTCGACACGGCTTACGAGAATATGAAAAAGAGTGTACACATTTATGCAGTTGCTATAGAGCGACGAAAGAAATATTCCAGGGCTTGTCTAACAAAAATGACACGTGTGATGAGCGGTGTTGATGCAAAGTATCAGGCAAAAAAAATGCTGGCATGGAGGACTAATCCCAGCCAGCTAAATTGACTCACAAGAAATCAGTATTTCAGCTTTATGCCGTTCACATAAAGCGGGTACCTGTAGTACTGCGAGTACCACCAGTAGAAAGCATTTTCGGTCTTAACACCTACATCGTGCACACCCGAAAAATCCCCTTTGATGACATTTATCACCAGCTCACTGCCGTGCGGTGCATAGGGAGCACCTGTTTGTGTACCAAATGTCAGTTGATTCAGTTTTCCTTTGTGATAACTGCCATACCAGCCGTAATGACGTGTCACTGTCGAGCGAGCCTCAATTCGGTTAACCATTGACAGGTCAGCACTTTGCCATGTTCCCGCTGCTGGGCCTCCCACCGAACCTGCTACTGTGTTAGCTGCGCCTACACGATAAACGGTGCCATTCCCCTGATTTGCCCACAACGTCCCATCTAGGTGTTTTGTTGAAGCATGGCCTTTATCAATGCCCAAAATCGGGCCTGAGTTCTTCAGCTTTATCGCAAAACCAGTTAACACCTCAGAATGTGCATTGTAAGGATGAGCTGCAGTGTACGTTGTTATGCTCAAGAGTTCCGAATGCTCGGGTATCAATGCTTCATACGCCAGATTGTTGCCGTAGTAATGGCCGTATGTCTGGTAATAGGTGTAACCGTAATAGGAAAAGCCAATCACAACTTTCCGAATAATTTTCAGCGAGCCGTAGTAACCGACATACGCCTTAATACTTTTTATGTGTCCGATGTTATAAGCGACCGACACCTGACCGCCATTTCCCCCAGCAATACTCTGGCCGCTTTGAAAACCGTGAATCAGTCTGTCAGACCGCAGCTGAAACGTTTTTTTATCGTTGATCGTTATCTCTGAACCTGTGCCGCTTGTATCACCAAAGTCTGCGGTATACACCCCTGTTCCTGCTTGTACATGACCAGACAAGAGAATCCAAGTAATGAAGGTGAACGAAGTAAAGCGCTTGAACATATTTACCCCCGAGAAATTAAAATAACCACCGACCCGGGCAAGTCCTTTTGCTGTCATCGAATCACTTTCTGTCGGCGAGATAACTGTATGACGTTGTCGATTCACTTTTCTAGAGAAAAATCAGGGGGCTTTCTGTAAATCGCAACTCTATGAACAGATTTTAAAAATACAAACGTGTACATAATTTCAAAATTATTCAAAGAAACAAAAAGCTAAGAACAGCTTTTGGATTAGGTGCAGTTTTAGAGATTAGGTGCACATGCGAACACAAAATCTCTTTTTTAAGGCGAAAAAGTGACTCTATGTGCAGCCACTTATGGCCTTTACTTTTGGAAAACCAAAGGACTATGAAGGATAAAAAAGATTTATTTCATTATCTTAGTGTGCGAGCATTTTCCCCACCGGCCAATGAAGTAAATATTTCAGGAATGAGCTGCCTGATTACCTTTGTAAAAGTTAGGTGATCAAACTCTGATTATTGGCTTCGTTATGGCTCATAGACGCATCTCAACGATTAATGACCAAATCCAAAAACCATTAAAAAAATAGGGTCAATAGCCGCTTAATTCCAACCATGTATACAGTAAGCGCATTTATGTATCACTCAACTTCATGGTTCTAAATCTCCGAATTCGCTGTAAATCGGCACCTTGAAGTATCATGCTAGGCAGCAAAATCGACGCTTTTTGACACGGAGTATTAAAAAAATATGCACATCGAAACCCATACCGTCTCTGTGTTTTGTGGCAAAACAACACATATCCATGGTATTGACACTGCCATCTATAAAGAAGAAACCACAGAAAAGTGTTATCTCTCTCTTACCGGGTTAGAAGGAGACGAGCAGGCCGACAAGAAACACCACGGCGGAAAAGAGCGGGCACTTCATCAATATCCATCCGAACATTATCGCTACTGGGCAAAGATTCATGGTACCCCTGAACGCTGGAAAGCCCCCGGTATGGGAGAGAATATAAGCTCGATGGGTATGACAGAGGAAAGCGTATGCGTCGGTGACCAGTACCAATGGGGAGATGCAATTATCGAAGTCAGCCAGCCCCGATCACCTTGCTTTAAGCTGAACAAGCGCTGGAATGTATCTGAGTTTTCAGTCGACATGCAGTCGATAAGCCGATGTGGTTGGCTTTACCGTGTTATCAAGCCCGGTTACGTCAGTCATAAAGATGGCCTTACCCTGATTTCCCGCCCTGAAAACGCCATGTCGATAAAGGCGGTTTGCGATGTTTTCTTTGGTGACCCACTAAACCAAGAAGGCTTACTCCAACTCAGAGAACAAAGCGCATTGTCTGCTAGCTGGATGAGTAAAGTCGAGGCCAGGCTGGCATCAGGAACGGTTGAAAACTGGAACTTCAGATTACTCGGCCACGCATAGCCTTCAATACTTCTGCCTCTGGAAGCCATTGTATTTCCGGGCTCCTTTCTAGGTGTGATGCTTTTTTCGGGATATAACACGACAAGCCGCGCCAAATGACATGTCAGCAGAGCAAATACAGATAATAATTCCCGTCTGTATTTGTTCACTGAATGAGAGGGATGACTTTGGATATCGTAAACATCGTCAGGGAAGAACTGGCTGGCATTGGCTACCCACATAATGTCGTTAAAACCGCGCAAGTCAGGGCCCTCTCAGCGCAGATCTTTCGCACGCTTCCGGATAAAAATATCAGCGCAGTACTCACGTTATCTGAAGCATTACTCGACATTGAAGGCTGGGCGGGCTGGGTCATTTCTTACGACTGGGCTTTCCGCGTTCGCAAACAATATACCCGTGACACCTTCTTTATTTTTGAGCGTTGGCTGAAAACCTATGTGCGTGACTGGGGCGACTGTGATGATTTTTGCACACACGCATTAGGCGAACTGATTGCACAACACAACGATCTGTATGAGCTGACCACGGCCTGGGTCGATCATGAAAACTTTGCCGTGCGACGAGCTGCGGCCGTGGTACTGATTTATCCCATCATGAAAGGTCGATACGCCGAAACGTTACCACTTAAAACAGCAGATTTGCTTTTCAGTGATGAGCATTACCTTGTTCAAAAAGGCTATGGCTGGATGCTGAAAGTCTTGTCGAAGAAAGAGCCAGATACTGTGATCAACTATTTGGAGAGCCACTATCAAGAGATGCCCAGAACAGCATTCCGCTACGCCATGGAAAAGCTCGATAAAAACACACGCCGTCGATTAATGGCTCTGTAAAATAGTTTCACTGATTTTAACGCGCTAACGCTGAAACAGCCGAAAGCTCCCCAAGGTCCCGAAAAGGATTCTGCCCTCTCTCGCTTTCGATTGATCTGAAGCAACCTGTCCAACACTTTTTTATGGCGCACAAGCGTTGATGCTTTAAACATTTCGACGAGAAAACAGCCAAACAGTCTCAGAAAGATAGCATTCGGGCAACAAAACCATACAATAAGAAAGGTTTTTAGTTAAAAATCACTCTCGTCAAAACTCATAACAAGAAATAACTCAACATGCTTAATAAAACGATTAAAGAAACAGATACATTTACCGCTCAACTTTCTTATCTGTTAATGCTATTTGGTTGCGCCAGTCTGGGAATTTTGAGTGTTGCCAGTGTCATCCTTGCACATATGAAACGAAAAGAAGCCATTGCTGCAGGCGATACATTTTTGGCCGATCACTTCCGCTACATTCAGCGTACATTCTGGTTCGGCTTGGGGTTTGCCTGCATTAACACATTGCTGGCCCCATTAGGTATCGGTGTGGTGACGTTCGCATTGACTATTATTTGGGTGGTTTATCGCTCAATTTATGGGCTGCTTCGCTACATGAAAGCAAGCCTGCTTACGATCTTGCCGCCGCTTAGAGCCATATTTAAGCACCGCAACTGAGTCTTGGGTTAATCGGCTGGAAGATATTTTTTGGGAATCCCTCGTTACCGAAGCCAATAATCCAATCAATTAAATACATAAAAAAAGAGCCGGTAGAGATTATCTACCAGCTCTCAACATTCACCCATCGACGTTTACAGGCCGTAAAGCACCTTCATTTTCGGATAATCAATGCCAAATGTTTGGATGAACCAATTATCAACCATGCCATTTTTCGGCTCGACGGCCGCACAACGAAAAACACTTTCAGCAACCAACGAAGTGTTCGCTTTTCGACAGTAACTATCACGCCATAATGTTTTCAGATCTGCACTGAAGGCACTCTTCAGTTTTTCGAGTTCTTCGCCAACTATTGAAGACTGATCAAGGAAGTTAGGTTGAACCGGAAACAGCCCCGCTTCCGCGTAGTCTATTCCATGCCCTTGTGTCCGATTTGATTTATTTTCCGATTCTGTTTTCCATAGCTTTTGCCCATCAACCTCACCACGGTAACCCACCTTTACGCCAAATCGCTCTTGATAGGTCGTCTCAGGGTATAAATACACGCGCTCAACCTCGACAGGCACTTTTCCATTTACGCTATTCGGGTCAGGTCGAAGCTCTGTCACCATGTAGCGCTTCTGTCGCTGAACAGACACACTGTCACGACTGTAATCAACCGTTGCATTAAGCTCAAACTTTGCTGTCTTTTCACCAGCGCGATCGAACCAAGGGCTAGCAGTAAAGGCCGATTCCATCGCTGATTGGTAACCTTCAAGCTGACCTCTCAACCCATAATTATTGAAGGTATTCAGATTAAGGTCGGTGGTAAAAGAGATGCCGGAATAACGGCTTTCGTCAATGTTATCTAGCTCCATTGAGACAGGGGCGGACCATGCTAAACAATATTTCTCAACAAACGAGGTGTAATAAAAATCTTGCCCACTCCCCTCCTTACCAAGAGCCACACACTTATCTTTACCTATCTGGGAGAGTTCTTGCTGGTAATCATCAAACGTGGAGGATAGCCTCACTGTGCCAATGAGTGTTTTAAACTGATGGTTAAACCATCGGAATTTATCCGGTTGTTTTTCATTAAGCAGAACTTTCGCCTCGCTTTTCAGCCAATCGGTGGCGTAGCGAATCTCTTCATTTTGCGTTAGCGCCTGAGCAGCAACGGCATCTGTCCGCCACTGGCTTTGCATCTTCAGGATTTCTTGGAGCTTTAGAGCTGCCTGAGAATAATTGGCCGCCATCCTCAACATGCGAATATCAATCAGTTGTTGATCGACGATTTTGCTGCGAGCACGTGCCAAACCTTGTTTGGCTTCAAGATCATTAGGGTCTTCCGCCACCGCTTTTTCGAAAAACGCGGCAGCTTCTGTATACAGGCCTTTTTCAAACGCTTCGTTCCCACGTTCTACCATGCTTACACAGCCAACCAACAAAAGCGCTACAGTCAGTGCGCTCACCCTCTTCATCATTTTTTGCTCCATCGCAGACGCGACCCGCGCCAGTAATCATATATATGCGTATAAGATAACAGAGCTATATCTGCTTTCACGCAAGACCGCTTATTTTCGTGAGCCACAAGGTTCCGCGACCAAAATACTTAACACTGACAATTATCATCACTTGTCGTCAAACGAAGGCTGAATGGATTATTCCTGAGTGAAAAAGATGTTTCCATAGTAAGCCACAGCCTGTTTTCTGCTGTTGTCAGTGTCTGTCATCACAGCAATAGCATCAATATATCGATAGGCTTTGGCATTTTCTTCAGGGCTACCTTTGTCACCAAACATTGCAATCAAATCATTGTAAACATTACGCTTTTCTTGGTACCAGTGGTTTAACTTTGCCTCTTTTCCCTGCACAGCGATCATTTTCACTTTGTCGCCCGCATAGGCATTATCCCAGATGCTCGATTTCTCTTGATTACTGGACCACACATAATTGATTGATCGGGTTCGCCACATCATCATGCCGCCATCAATAACAACATATACACGTGCAACATAATCGTCACCAGATTTGGTCGTTTCATTCAGATCGCTTAATCGACTCTCGGTTGACCAGGACCAGTTCAGAAATGGAGTGGCTAATAAATCTACCTGTCTTCACGAACAAGACCGGATGCAGAAACTTGACTAGAGGCCCTCAACACGAGGCGATCGCTAAACGTTGAATAGATATATTCTGTCTCTTTATCAAATACTTTTTCTTTCCATTCAACTTTCCATTGATTTGACCAGCCCAAAGCGACATTACGCTCTTTTATATTGTCACTAAATGAGACGTACTAAATATTGTTAAACTAATGCCTAAATAAGAAATCAAATTCATATTATATTTATCACCACAGATACTCCTTTAAAAAGTTTTCTCAATAACTTTCTTTTGAGTTTATTACTTACTCTCTTTTTAGCAACAAGACAAACCCCACCAATAAGCCCATGAAAGTAATGAAAAAAAAGTCAACATAAATCAACAACACAAATCACTAAAAAGGGATCAGTGAACATTATTAATACCTAATTTTGCATTCACTAATGAACTTTTATAAAAATTATATTGAACTAATTTAGTAGTAACGACACATAACGTTTAGAGCTTTAGCTCATGCAACTGATAGAAGTATGTTCATGTAAAATTTATTTCAGAGTCGTAATTTTAGATTCTATTTTTAGGGGTAATACAATGAGTATCAACGTCGTTCCTATTTCGAACGCTGCTGCAGCGCAAAACAGATCAATGCTCCCGCAAGATCAAGACGCTGCAGTTCAAAATCGTGGCGCAGCTATGCCACAACACCTGTCTGTGGCTCCTCACGGTTATACGCAACCAAGCCCACAACTTGTGTGGATTCAACAACAAATGATGATGCAGATGATGCAACAATCAATGATGTTTATTCCGCCCAATACTAATTTCTACTTTAAACCACCAATGAATGGCTTTCCTCCATATCCACCAGCACCACTGGTTTCTCCGCATTTTCCAATGCCGCCTCAGTATGGAATGATGCCACCGCAGTATGGCCAAATGCCTATGCCACCTCAGCATGGATATATGCCAGCACCGCCAATGCCGATGCCACCTCATTATGGCTATGGGCCGGGCCACCATGTTCATCCGCATCCGCCAGTTGTTCATCCGATGCCACATCCAGGTCCTGGCCAAGGTGGTGGTATTAATGGTGCCGTTCAAGATGGTGTGAACACGGTTAATACAGTTGCTTCAGCGCCATTTAGTATTTTTAATAACCTCTGGTACAACATTTCAAAGACTGCTGTTAGTCTGGTTGATACGCCAGCAAGGTTTTTGTTAGATTGCGTTAAAGTAGTGTCTGACGTAGCTCGCGGAGTAGGAGCCTTTGTTGTAGGTGGCGCAGATGGGTTAAATAACTCAATTGACCAAAGCAACGCTGGTTTCCATGCAAGCCAAAACCCATTTGCAAGTAGTAAGCCACAACCACCGCAGTACCCGCAGCACCCATACTATAAACAGTAAAAGTATTAAAAGGCGCTCTTCCCCGAAGTGGTGAGCGCCCTTCTTTACTTTCTTCATCGCCCACAAAGAGTTGACTATGAGACGATTTTTTCTTGTCTAATGAATGAACTTCACCGTTACGCGACCCACCGCACCACGCCAATCGTAGTCTTTTCGTGTAAGATTCGCTTCGCCATGAACACCAGGGCTTGTATGCACAAAACCCTCACCCTTATCATCAGGTGAAAGTCCGACTCCGCCCTCGTAGTCACTACACTTGCCGGGAATATCATGACAAAGCTCAGAATTGGTTTCCGTACCCGCATCAAGCGCTCTTAGCATAAATGCCTTTTTCCCGTATTTCGGAAATCGGACATTTTGAGCAACGGCAACAGTGTCATTGGTGGGGAGCATCATGGCGACAAGCGACATGAGTTGGTATCTGCCTTTACTTTCGATACGTAACATTTTTGTGTCTCCCGGTGCAATAAGCCCTTGCGTTGATTGGTTATCGTGTACTCGGGGGTGGTTACCCCACAGGTTTTGGTAACCACTTATATCTCCTCCTTCCGCAACACTTTCAAGTTCTTCAGATGCGATCTCGCCTCTTCTCAGTACGCGAATATCCGGCGATTTCTTGTGTGTTGCGACAAAAAATGGAGTGAAATACATCCCCTTTGTCAGGTTAGTAATGGTGACTTCATAAACACGGTTACCATTTAACTCAACCGCCATTGCTGAACTGCTCAAAGCACCAAGAAGCATCCCTGCTGCGATTAGTGATTTTTTCATCATTTTTCTCCTCTAAGAAACCTTTCAAGCCATCAACCTAGCAATGGCTTCACTAACAAACTTCTCAAGAAGGTCTCAAAACCTTCGTCTTTCATACTGAGAGTTTTTGTTCGAGGATAAGGAGAAGTCTCGTAGCTGCTTTTATCAGACAAGCATCATGGCCGTTTTCATCAGACATAAACCTCGCCACACAAACTGGTGTTCTGTGGTGAAGAGCTGTTTACTCGACTAGGCTTAGCAGAATATTCTCACTCATAAAACCAAGGACTTGTGAATGCTCTATCAGTCAACGCCGCGTACATGGATGCCATCAAGCCTTTAAATAGTTGGTCTAAATTCATGCGCGATTTAAATGGCGTGCCTTGGAACATCTATAAATCTTCTTGGGCATGCAGAACGCTTGATGCCTCATTCGAACTGGTAGAAAGACTCACTGATTGTTATGAAGAACCAAAGTGGGATTTGGACACTACGGTCATTAAAGGGGAAACATTGGCTATTCAATATAATGTGATTGCAATAAGCCCTATTGTAACCTTTTGCATTTCAGGCGAAGCAAAGCCCAACCCGAACAACCTAAAGTCCTCTTTGTTGCACCATTGTCCGGGCATTTTGCCACCCTTATTCGAGGTACTATTCGCGAATTTTTACCTGATCACGATGTCTATGTGACAGACTGGATAAACGCACGGGATGTGCCGTTGTCTCAAGGCACGTTTCACTTTGATGATTATGTTGATTACCTGATTGAGTTTTTGGAATTACTGGGGCCGGATACACATGTCGTAGCCGTCTGTCAGCCTTGCGTACCATTACTTGTTGCTACAGCCGCCATGTCTAAACAAGAAAATCCCGCGACGCCAACCTCGATCACCTTAATGGGCGGGCCAATAGATACCGCCATAAGCCCAACCGAAGTCAATGACTACGCAAGCGGCAAAGACTATGAATGGTTTCAATCTAATGTCATCAGTACGGTTCCAGATAGCTACAAAGGTGCTGGGCAACTGGTTTACCCGGGCTTTGTTCAACTGTCTGGTTTTATGTCGATGAACATCGATGCTCATGTACAAAAGCACTTTCGTTTCTTCAGTGATTTAATTCGTGGCGACGGCGACAATGCTGAGGCACATCGTCAGTTTTATAACGAATACCTTGCTGTGATGGACCTTCCGGCTCATTTTTATCTCGATACGATCAAGCGAGTCTTTCTCGACCGTAACCTCGCAAAAGGGAACCTGTACTATCGAGACACATTGATTGATCTTGCTGATATAAAGAAAACCGCCATATTAACGGTCGAAGGTGAACTCGATGATATCACCGGAAAAGGCCAGACCTCTGCTGCTCTCAAGCTTTGCAAGAACGTAAAAGCCTCGCGAAAAGAACACTATGAACAACAAGGCGTAGGCCACTACGGTATCTTCAACGGTCGCCGTTACAGAGAATTTATCGCGCCAAAAATCAAAGCGTTTCAATTGAAAACAGAAAAGCAAGTTAAACGCAGCAAGAACTAGTGCAACGTTAGAAAAAGTCGACTAGAAATAAGAAAAAGGCCTTACAAGCGAAACTTGTAAGGCCTTAATTTGATGGTGCCCCGGGCCGGACTTTAAATTAATACTAAAAACAGTTGGTTAATTAACTTATGTCGCAAATGTGTCGAACATGTTCAATAAGCTCTAAATTTTAATAAGTGACTTGAAAAGCAACATACCACTCGATATTTTTATTCGATAGTCAGCTGACCTTCTAAACCGCCTATGGGGCGGAACACCGACGACAAGACGGCCAACACCATTCCCCTGCCTTCTAAGCCGCCTATGTGGCGGAACGTCTGCATCAGATAAACGCCTGAAGTACTTTATTCCTCTAAGCCGCCTGTGGGGCGGAACACTCGACGTCATGAAAAAATACTACTGGATCCCGCTTCTAAGCCGCCTCTGGGGCGGAACACACATCAAACGTATTACAGCAGCAGACTTTTAACTTCTAAGCCGCCTGTGGGGCGGAACACTAGCTGCCGCACCAGCCATTTGTACTATTATCCTTCTAAGCCGCCTGTGGGGCGGAACACTGAAGCCATCACCCAGCAACATCTTATCAATGCTTCTAAGCCGCCTGTGGGGCGGAACACATTCCCCAAGGAAAATTGGATACATCGCGATACTTCTAAGCCGCCTGTGAGGCGGAACACAGCGTGCATCAATGAGGCCGTCATGTGGTTTCTTCTAAGCCGCCTGTGGGGCGGAACACATTGCAGAAGGCCAGCAAGTTGCCTTGTCTGACTTCTAAGCCGCCTGTGGGGCGGAACACTTAACGGCTCGCCTTTTGCCACGGTTGAACCCCTTCTAAGCCGCCTGTGGGGCGGAACACACAGGTAATGGACATCACCTTCTGGCGGTGAACTTCTAAGCCGCCTGTGGGGCGGAACACTTAGCGGAGAAGAACTCTGATACGGCTATTCTCTTCTAAGCCGCCTGTGGGGCGGAACACTGTCCGAGCCTCAGACACGCGACGCGCGGGAACTTCTAAGCCGCCTGTGGGGCGGAACACGTTTCATGGCTTGCTCCAAATCCTCAAGGTGACTTCTAAGCCGCCTGTGGGGCGGAACACCGTTATAAAAAAGCTAATTTAGTCGTTAAGTCAGTTACTTAATCAACATATAGTCTTATAACCCTTTTTTAATTCAACGTTATACAAGTATTAAATATCAATAGCTTATGATTACCACTAAAAAAAGGGTATTTCTAACCGAGCGTATGCACATCATCATTTATGGATGGCCAATGCTGCGGCGGAATACGTTCAGGTAATTTAGATAAACGGCCAACACTCAATTTGCCTACTCTCAGGTACCACCGCCCACTCTGCTCAATTCGAGCTTGAATCATTGCTTCGAGCTCTCTCGATGTATTAACGTACAGCTCAAATATACCGTCATATCTAACATGCCGAACAGGTGCTCGCGTGGATACTCCGTATTTAGGAGCATTGAATATGCCTTTGTAGAACTCAGTACTGGCGTTCTGACTTGCCTTTTCTTTCAACTCTTTCAGCGGATCATCGAGCCAATTATATAGCCTCTCAAGACCTGCCTTTCCTTTGTAATCGAGGCTGTTCATACCAAACTTGGTACAATTTGGTATTTTCTCTCCATCAACGAACAACGCGACATACATTGAAAGATAACGCCACATGAAATAGCTAAAGCGCAACTGAATCGAGTCAATTATTACTTTGGCATCGTCAATGATTTGTTGCTGTTCTGCACTTCGTTGCTCACTGGAAATCGCTAATCCGTACTTTTTAGACTTTAGGTGCTTCGCAGCAGGCTCACACATTGCCAAGCAATCAACAATTGAGGTGTACATGTTATCGCTACTTTCGCGCACTGCGATGGTTGGCGATGTTTCGAACAAGCATCAAGCTTTGCCAACAAATGTTTGGCGGCAGACAACGTCAGGTTTTTACCAGAAAAAGCCTTATCATCATCCAACACCGCACTCATTGCTGCTTTGAGCTTTTCCCTCGTTTCAGTCCAGCTATTGCACGTCATCTGAGCGCTTATTTGCTGGTCCGTCAGATCGAACGCATCGAATAAGCCATTGATGATAAATGGCGCGTAACGCTCATTAAGGCGTGAGCCATGCTCGCCCACCTCGATGAGGTCATTGCCATTAAACTGATAATCACCATAGAGCGGGACACCATGTTTACGATGCTGGGTGAACGACATCAAATCAATATTGCTACGATGGGGTTTAATGCAGCCTTTCAGCTCTATCTGAGCAAAAAAGCTATCAAGTTGCTGTTTTTGCTCGCTCCATAAAGCGTCATCTTGATCATTATCCAATGCGTACAACGAGACCCGTTCACCCATAAGGTATAAAAGTAAGCCCTTCAGGAACTTGTGTCGATTTTCAGGGTTATGTTGCAGTTTGAACTTCTCGATATAACTGCCTTTCACCTTGGGCGGAACAACAAATTCTTTCACGCCTGACTTCACATCAAGTGTAATTCTGAGCATAGCTTTTATGCCTCTTGTGCTTGTCGCTCTTGAGACACATAAAAACATGCATAATCTGGCACGATATCACCAGTCAAAGGCATATCTAAGCCAGAGCATTGAAACTCTGTGGTCAGATTGGTGACTACATTTTCGGTGCGGACGAAGCCTTTTGATTTAATGATCGAGAAGCTATTCAGTCTTCGCTGAGTTTCCAAAACTAGTGCATGAATTGCTTCATTATTCAGCAATATCCCTTCTTCTGGATACGTAAACAGACTACCCGGCTTGATGAAAAGGTCGTGTGTCGCTGAGATTTTCTCGATATTTTCCTGTGACATACCGCATTGTTCGGCAATTTTCTTAAGGTTACCAATCAGCGTAATGAGGAAGTCTTCAATATCTTCTTTCACTGATGGCTTTTTCGCGTTTTGATTAAACCTAACAGACTGGTGCCCAAGGCGATTATCCATCGCGATGAACTGAAGGTTTTCGATAGAAAGAACAGCCAGCCCGTCGTAACAGGTATTACCCCACGTGTCTTGGTAGAACAGTGAGTTACTCTCTTTTTTACCGTCTTCATCAACCGCGAGGTGATTAACCATTACCTCATTAGCATTCGGCTCACCGATCTGATTACCCCACGTGTCTTGGTAGAACAGTGAGTTACTCTCTTTTTTACCGTCTTCA